>NZ_WIEU01000016.1:0-150623 GCF_012276115.1 Rhizobium leguminosarum bv. viciae
TGCTGGTGCGCGAGCGCATCGCCGACGGCGACAGCGACGAGGCGGTGCTGACCTATATCGTCTCGCGCTACGGCGAGTTCGTGCTGTTGAAGCCGCGTGTCAGCATGAAGACGGTGCTGCTCTGGGGCGCACCGGTGCTGCTGGTGCTCGCCGGCGGGCTGTCATTGCTGGTCTTTGCGCGCAAGAGGGCCGGCGGACCGATTGGGAGCCGCCTGAGCGCGGACGAGCAGGCCAGGCTGGATGATCTTCTAAACCGGCGCGAACTTTGACGGAGATCAAAGCCGAGCCTTCGATAGCCGTCTACCGTTCACATTCAACAAATCCGAACGTGAGGCGAGGAACATGCAGGCCAAGGACATCATGACACGAGACGTCGTCTCCATCAGCCCGCAGGTCGGCGTCCGCCACGCCGTTGCCGTCATGTTGCAGAACGGTGTGAGCGGCCTCCCGGTCGTGGACGAGGAGGGCCGCGTTCGCGGAATGCTGACAGAGGGAGACCTTCTGCTTCGCAGAGAGATCCGCGTTTCGCCTCGCACGCCTCGCGGGCCGGAGATGATCTCCGAGACCGACCTGGAGAGATATATTTCCAGCAACGGGTGGTCGGTGGCGGACGTGATGTCACCGGACGTCATCGTCGCACGGCCCGACAGCGAGATATCAGACATAGCCGAGAGCCTTCAGGCTCATCGCATCAAGCGGCTGCCGATCGTGGAGAACGGCAAGCTTGTGGGAATAGTGAGCCGCCGCGACATTCTGGGATTGATCCTCGACGCTCCAACGACGCCGATTCCCCGCGAGGACGAGTCCATCAAGCTCGCCGTACGCACCCGGCTGCGGTCGGACCTCGGGCTCACGCCCCAGAAGATCCAGGTAACGGTGAAGAACGGCCAAGTTACGCTGGAGGGTCTGGTTGAGTCGGAACTGAAGCGAAAGGCAGTGCGCAGCCTCGTCGAGAGCTTGGGAATCGGAGGGTACAAGGACTGCCTGTCCGTGACGGAGGAACACGGTTCCTAGACGTTTCGCGATCCGTCCTTCTTTGAAGACTTGCTCCTTCCAGCTACGAGCGCCCTCTTCAGCTTCGTTTCCGAACAGGTGCACGACGTCGTGGCGACGAGCGGACATCCCCGATTGGGTCAGGCTCCTCCCATCCTATCGCGGCATTGTAAGAGGCGAGGAGGCCCGTCCGGGATGTCACCTGAACGAGGCCTCTGTCAAAGTTTCCCCATTTGACACGGAACTTCCGACTCGCAGGCGGACCATACGTCTTAGCCCATTTGGGATCTTTGACGCAGATCAAACAGCGCGCGTCCCTTGACCTGACCGGCGCGCTTTCAGGTAGATGCGGAATCCTTGCCGGTTTGGAGTTCCGCTTGCAAAAATAACGGCAGGCGCGGCGAACATGGTGCGCACGCCACGAATTCGACATGTGACCACACAGAGTCGACGCGAGTTCCGCGTCCTCTTCGCTCATCCGATTGCCAATCCTATTTCGAGGGCTAGGAGCCTTCTTTACAAGGCGAAGCCTTCTCCACGCTGTCGAAAGGCGAGTAGATGGAGAGGAGGCGGTGCGCGTGACAGGCGTCGACTCGTGCAGCTTCTTCAGCGCGGATTCCGGAGGCGAACCGGATACTGCCAGGCGTTAGCGGCTGACAGTCGGTCGATCTCGACGAGATGCCGAATCGGCCAGGAGCCGTTCAATGGAGGGGCGGAGCTTGCCGGTCAAGGCGGATGAGTTGAGCGGCCCGACGAACTTGAAGGCGATACGGCCATCCCGGTCGACGAGGAAGGTCTCAGGAACCCCGTAGACTCCCCAGTCGATGGATCGTCGCCCGGATCGATCGATGCCTATGGCCGAATACGGATTGACGTTCGCGCGGAGGAAGGCGATGGCGTCGGCCGGATCGTCCTTGTAGTCGATGCCGACGATCTTCACCCGCCGATCCTGGGCGAGCTGGGAATGCTCCTGATGGCACGGGACGCACCAGGAGGCGAAGACGTTGACGATTGTCACCTCGCCTTTCAAAGCCTCGTCGTCCAGGGCAGCGGTCTCGAATCCTTGAAGTCCGGGAAGTGCGAGCGGAGGATGGTTCTCGCCGATCAGCGCGGACGGTAGCTCCGACGGAGAGTAGCCCGATGTCGCTTCGCGGTACAGGTTGTTCGCCACTGCGCCGGCAAATCCGAGGAAGGCCACGAGAGGTAGCGCGGCGATGAGGCGGCGGGCCATTCAACGGCCGCCGTTCGTTCGAACGGCACGAACGGGCGCGAGCGCGGCGACGCGACGACGATATGATCTTCCGGTGATCCATACCTTCGCTGATGTCGCGAAGACGACCGAGAAAGTAAGGGCGTAGGCGATGTAGACGTACGCTTGATGTGTCATTCAATCCTCCTTGTGAGCCGCTGCCCTGGCGGCCAGCCTGTAGTGCGAGATCAGCTTTCTGCGCCAGATCTCGTTTCTGATCGAGGCGACGTAGAGGGTGGCGAAAAGACACGCGAAGGCGAGCCCCATGACCAGCAATGGCTGCAGGAACTCGATGTCCAGAGCCGGTCCGGCAAGGCGGACCACGCTGGCCGGCTGGTGGAGGGTGTTCCACCATTCCACCGAAAACTTGATGATCGGTATGTTTACGAATCCTACGATGATCAGCACGGCGGTGACCCTTGCCGCGCGGGTGGGCTCGTCGACGGCGCGATTGATCGCGAGAAGTCCGAGATACATGATGAACAGCACGAACATCGAGGTCAGACGTGCGTCCCAAACCCACCACGTCCCCCACATCGGCTTCCCCCAAATCGCTCCAGTGATGAGGGAGACGAACGTGAAGGCGGCGCCGAGCGGGGCGGCGACACGGGCCGCGACGTCGGCGAGCGGATGCTTCCAGACCAGCGACCCAATCGCGTTCGCGGTCATCACGCTGTAACAGAGCATCGCCATCCAAGCAGCCGGAACGTGGACGTACATGATCCGGACAGTCTCGCCCTGCTGGTAGTCTCCATCAGAGTTGAAACTCAACCAGAGCCCGGTGGCGAACGCGATCAGCGTCGCGGCCGCGAGGATCGGAATTGTCCTGTTCGCCAGTTCGACGAAGCGGGACGGCTGTGCGAGGGCGACGACGCCCTTCGAGAACTTTGAGACAGAGATCATGGACGGAGGAGTAGCGCGGAGCGAGCGCGAGATAATTGATCCGGATCAAACAGCCGATGTTTGGGCGGGCGGGGCGGTTCTTTTGCAGACTTGCAGGTGCCCAAAGTTCGTCCCAACTTGACGGAGATCAAATACAGGCGATTGGCTGACCGCTAGTGATTTCCCATGCAGAAGGAGCATGTGCATGGATTTCGAAGCGTTTTTCAAAAACGAGCTGGACGGGCTTCATAGCGAGGGCCGTTACCGCGTTTTTGCCGATCTCGAACGTCACCGCGGCAATTTTCCCCGCGCGACGCGTTACACCGCAGATGGCCAAAAGGAAGTCACGGTGTGGTGCTCCAACGACTATCTCGGCATGGGCCAGCATCCCAAGGTGATCGAGGCGATGAAGAACGCCATCGACCACTGTGGCGCGGGTGCGGGAGGCACCCGGAATATTTCTGGCACCAACCACCATCACGTCATGCTCGAGCGTGAGCTTGCCGATCTGCACGGCAAGGAAGCAGCCTTGATCTTCACGTCGGGCTATGTGTCCAACTGGGCAGCCCTTGGCACGCTCGGCGCCAAGATCCCCGGCCTGATCATCTTCTCCGACGCGCTGAACCATGCCTCGATGATCGAGGGCATCCGTTATGCCAAGTGCGACAAGGTGATCTGGAAGCACAATGACGTGGCCGATCTCGAAGCCAAGCTCAAGGCCGCCGATCCGAAGGCGCCGAAGCTGATCGCCTTCGAGAGCGTCTATTCGATGGATGGCGATATCGCCCCGATCAAGGAAATCTGCGACCTCGCCGACAAATATGGGGCGATGACCTATCTCGACGAAGTGCATGGCGTCGGCATGTACGGCCCGCGCGGCGGCGGCATTGCCGAGCGTGAAGGGCTGATGGACCGGTTGACCGTCATCGAAGGCACGCTCGGCAAGGCGTTCGGGGTGATGGGCGGCTATATCGCCGCTTCGGCAGCACTTTGCGATTTCATCCGCTCGTTTGCGTCGGGCTTCATCTTCACCACGGCGCTGCCGCCGGCGCTGGCCGCCGGGGCCGTCGCCTCGATCCAGCACCTGAAGGTCAGCCAGTTCGAGCGCGCCCGCCATCAGGACCGGGTCCGCAAGCTGAGAGCACTGCTCGACCAGCGCGGCATTCCGCATATGTCCAATCCGAGCCATATCGTGCCGGTGCTGGTCGGCGATGCGGCCAAGTGCAAGTGGATCTCCGACCTGCTGCTCGACAATTGCGGCGTCTATGTCCAGCCGATCAACTATCCCACAGTGCCGAAGAAGACCGAGCGCCTGCGCATTACGCCGACGCCGCTGCATTCCGACGCCGATATCGCCCATCTGGTCGAGGCGCTGCATTCGCTCTGGTCGCGCTGCGCGCTGGCAAGGCACGTCGCCTGATTTTCGATGATCGCTCCTCTGCATCCCAACAATCGGGCTCAACGTCTCTACCTATCGACCTGAGATAGCGGAGATCTCGGCCGTGAGATGCCGACGCGAACCGACAAGGTGACCCCTTGGCGATACGCCGATACATGCGGCGATTGAACGGGCCGCTCGCAAGACGGCCCCGGAACCGGCGGTATTCGGCGAGGCGCTTTCCGCCGGATCGATGAAGAGCGGTGATGCTGACAGACGATTTCCCAAAGCGGATCACCCCGAACCGCACAGAAGTTCTTGTTGGCGGTGCGTGCGGTAGCAGTAGTTTCTTGTTTCTCCTTCGGGTTCCGGCGTGTTTCCCGGCATATATCATCGCTGCCACAGTGCGGGTCGACGCAGGAAGTCCAGTCGATCAAGATCGCTCCGTTGTTGATCGCGATCAAAGACTGACCACTGAATTGGGGTGAAAAGACCAGTCGATGCAAACCAGGAGTTCACGGCATTGATGATTGCCAAGCACGACCGCCTCGCCGATACGCCTGCATGTTGCACGGAGGCTACGGACCTCGGCGCAGCGAGAGAAGACCGCTCCCGCAGGTCGCTAGCGGGACTTGGAAAGCTGACGCCTCTTCTGCGCGCCCACCGGTGGCTGGCGGCCGGCGCCGTCGTCTCCCTTACGGCCGCGGCTCTCATCTCCCTCGCGCTGCCGACAGCGGTCCGGCGCCTGATAGATCGGGGTTTCGCCCGCACCGACGGCGCATTCGTCGACCACTACTTCCTCATGCTCGTCGTGCTGGCGATCGCTCTCGCCGTCGCAAGTGCCTGTAGATACTATTTCGTCGCCGCGCTTGGCGAGCGGCTGGTCTGCGATCTTCGTCTCCAGGTCTTTCAAAAGGTCGTTCGTCTTCCTGCAAGCTTCTTCGATGCGAACCGCTCCGGCGAAGTCTCGTCGCGGCTCACCGCCGATGCGGCGCAGATCAAGTCCGCCGTGAGCCTTGCTGCCTCCGTCGCGCTTCGGAACTCCATTCTCTGCGTCGGCGCCCTTGCCATGATGTTCGTGACAAGTCCCGGCCTGTCCTCAATCACGGTCGGAGCAATCCCGCTCATTGTCGTGCCCCTGGTGGTGTTCGGTCGGTCAGTCCGGCAAAAATCCAGGTCCGCACAGGACGCGCTCGCCGCGGCGTCGGCCTTTGCAAGCGAGATCGTCGCAGGAAGCCGGACTATACAAGCCTTCAACGGTGAGGAAGCCGCTCAACGCAAATACGTCCGCGAAATCGAGGCGTCATATGCCAGTTCGGTGAGCGCCGCGCGCTCGAGAGCCTTCCTCACGGCTTTCGCGATCGCCCTCGTTTTTGCGAGCGTCGTCGGCGTGCTTTGGATCGGAGCGCAGAACCTGCTGTCCGGCGCGATGACCGCAGGAGATCTCGGGCAATTCCTTCTTTACGCGGTGATCGCGGCAGGATCGCTCGGTTCGCTTTCGGAGGTCTGGGGCGAGCTCGCACAGGCGGCAGGTGCGGCCGGCAGGCTATTCGAACTGATGGACGAAGAGGACGGGCGGCCAAAAGCAGGTGCGACGCTGCCGCTGCGAACGCCTGTCGCGGGTCGGATCGAATTCGAGGACGTGCGCTTCGCCTATCCGGGCGCGCCAGATCGCCAAGTCTTGCGGGGACTGTCGATGCGGGTCTCTCCGGGCGAAACCGTGGCCGTGGTCGGAGCATCGGGCTCTGGTAAAAGCACGCTATTCTCCGTCCTTCTCGGCTTCTACGGCGTAGGCGATGGAAAGATCGCAATCGACGGTCGCGACGTCGCTACTCTCTCTCCGGAAGAAGTGCGGCAACAGATGGCCATCGTCCCTCAGGACATCACGATTTTCGCCTCCTCCATCAAGGAGAACATAGCGATCGGCCGGCCGGAGGCCATCCCGGAAGAAATAGAGGCCGCCGCCGCCAGGGCGCAGGCGCATGACTTTGTCTCCGCTCTTCCCAACGGATACGACACGGTCGTAGGCGAGCGCGGTCTTACATTGTCTGGCGGGCAGCGCCAGAGAATCGCAATCGCAAGAGCTGTCCTGAAGGACGCTCCCATCCTTCTTCTCGACGAAGCCACGTCATCACTCGACGCCGAAAGCGAGATGCTGGTGCAGAAGGGACTCGACGAGCTTATGGAGAATCGCACGACGATCGTCATCGCACACCGGCTTGCCACCGTTCTCAAGGCTGATCGCATCCTCGTCATGGACGAAGGCCGAATAGTCGAAGAAGGGACGCATTCGTCGCTCGTTCGCCAGGGCGGCGCATACGCAAGGCTTGCGGAGCTGCAGTTCGATGCTCCGGCGTCGCTTCCAGTCGAAAGGAATGCGGCGTGATGAGCGCACGTCAAGGACTCGGCAAACCTTTCAGGATAGGCACCCGCGCAAGCCCGCCTGCCATCGCCCAGGCATCGGAGGTGGCCGCGCGCCTATGCGCCTGCCATGGACTGCCCGCTGAATCCTTTGTCATCGTGCCGCTGACGACGAAGGGCGACCGGCTGAGCGAGCAGCCGCTTCCGGACATAGGTTCTATCGTTACTCCATGCCGAGAGCGTTCATGTAGGTCTGCAGGATCGACTCCTCCTCCATGCGCTCGTTGGCGTCCTTTTTCCTTAGCCGGATAATCGTCTTCATCGCCTTTGTATCGTAACCCCGGCCCTTCGCCTCCCCGAACACGTCCTTGATGTCGTCGGCGATGGTCTGCTTCTCCTCCTCAAGGCGCTCGATGCGCTCGATGAATGCGCGCAGCTCCGCGGCGGCGACGTTCTCGGTGCTGGTTTCGATCTCGCTCATTTGCTTTGAATTCCTCTTTGTCGGTCCGGCCGTCGAAGGCGCTTGCGCATATCGTCGCGGCCATGTATTTTGCTTTCAAGTCATTGATTCTACACGTAGAACATACGATTCGCGGGGGTTTAGCAGCCCATTCCCTTGGCCTCGCCATAGGCGTCCTTGATGGTCTTCTTTTCTTCTTCCAGCCGTTCAATGCGCTCGATGCAAGCGCGAAGCTGATCGCGGGCGACGCCATGAGCATCAGACATCGTGTTCTCCTGGTTTTTCGGTGATCAATTTTGGATGCCAGTGACTGCCGCGAAGCGGCGCCACGGTCAAGCCTGTTCGCGGCCAGCCATGCTATTTGTGTGGATTGTTCAGTTCAAAAGCAGCCTTTTGCACTGGCGAGGCCTCGTTCTGGTGAAGATTCTTCCAGTCCTCATAGGGCATGCCATAGACCATCTCGCGCGATTCGTCCCTGGTAACCGGGACACCTTCGGCCTCGGCGGCTTCGCGATACCAGTTCGACAGGCAGTTGCGGCAGAAGCCGGCCAGATTCATCAGATCGATGTTCTGAACGTCGCTGCGTTCGCGAAGATGTGCGACGAGGCGGCGGAAGGCGGCAGCTTCGAATTCGGTCTGTTGTTCCTTGCTGAGCGCGGTCATCTCGCTTCCTTTCGTTAAAGTGAGGCCTTTCGTTAAATGGGGGCCTTCGTTCAATAGGGGCCGGAGCGCGACAGATGAACGTCGTATCCGTGCAAGGCGGGATCGGCATTCATCGCCGCAAAGATCGGCGCCAGGCGTTCGGCCCATGCTGATATGCCGGTCTCGTCTCCGATCAGGTCCTGGCGCACCTCGAGCAGCGCATGCGGAATGCCTGTGATCATGCAATGGCGGTACATGGTATCGCCCTTCAGCGCGCCGTCATAGGGTTCGTTGTCGCCAACGGCGAGATCGGGATCGGCGCGCAGCATCTCGAGCAGCGGGCCGACGGCGCGATGGTCGCTATCCCAGAGTACGGCGGCGTGCCAGGGACGGGGAATGCCTTTCCAGGCCGGCGTGAAGGAGTGCAGCGACAGCACCAGCGGCGCCCTGCCGGTGGCATTCGCCACGCTGTCGATCGTTGCGGCGACGGCATGGTGATAGGGGCGATGGAAGGTTTCGATGCGGTAGTCCCACTCCTGCGGCGTGATCGGATGATTGCCTGATACGACGGCGCCGTCGGAGATCTTCATGATTAGCGTCGGATCGTCTTCGCCGCGATTCGGATCGATCAGCAGGCGCGAAAAGCCGCCGAGCACGGCGGGAACGCCGAGTTTCGCCGAAAGCTGCCGCGTCAGGCCCTCGATGCCGATGTCATAGGCGATGTGGCGGGCGAAGGCCGCGTCGGGCAGTCCGAGCCGGCCATATCGCGCGGGAAGGCGGTTCATCGCGTGATCTGCGAGGATCACCATGCCTTTGTCATGTTTGCCGGATAGGATTTCGAAGGATTGGAAGTCGTCCATCAGGAATTGCCGTTCGTCATTTGCGCCGTCGGGCGCAGTGATCGCATGCGCCTGCGGCGGGTTCAAGCGCGGCACGAGGGAGAGGTTGAACCGGACCCTCGACGGATGGGTTATGAAAGGAAATATAATCGATTAGCATTGCGTTGACTTTCGCTTGACGGCGGCGCAAGAAGACACGGATACGAATAACCGTGGAGCTATTTGGGAGCCGTGTTGATCCAAGCCGCGCCAAGTTTCCTCACGCGGTCCGGACCGCTGGTCCGTCTCGCTCTGTTCGCTCTTGCAGCCGCCATGCCGTTTTTCATCGCAGATGCCGCACGCGCCGATTTTCGCGTCTGCAACGGAACGCAGAATCTCGTCGGCGTCGCGATCGGATACCGGGCCAAGGATGGCTGGGTGACGGAGGGTTGGTGGCAGGTGCCGGCAACGACCTGCGCCACGCTGATCGAGGGAGAATTGCAGTCGCGCTATTATTACCTCTACGCAGAGGACGCCGCCCGGGGTGGACGATGGACGGGTGACGTGCAGATGTGCGTTGCGGAAAACGAATTCAAGATCGCGGGTGTGCAGGATTGTTATGCCCGCGGTTACCAGAAAATGGGATTCAAGGAATATGATACGGGCCGCCAGGGTAGCTGGATGGTTCAACTCTCCGACACCCCAGGGACGCAAGAAAGCCAGAATTGATGAAGCGTAATCGCAAAGTTAAAATCCTCGCCACCCTCGGGCCAGCCTCCTCCGAGGAATCGATGATCGAGAAGCTGCACCAGGCCGGTGCGGATGTCTTCCGCATCAATATGAGCCATGCGAGCCACGACATGATGCGTACGCTCATCCAGCGCATCCGCTCGGTCGAAGCGCGCTCCGGCCGGCCGATCGGCATTCTCGCCGACCTGCAGGGACCGAAACTGCGTGTCGGCAAGTTCGTCGACGGCAAGGTGGACCTGAGGCCCGGCCAGACCTTCACCCTCGACAACAACGAAGCGCTCGGCGATCAGAACCGCGTCTATCTGCCGCATCCCGAAATCCTGGAATCGGTACAGCCCGGCCATCGTCTGCTGATCGACGACGGCAAGCTCGCGCTGCGCGCAGAAAAATGCGACGGCAAGAGCATCGTCACGACTGTTATTTCGGGCACGCGCATCTCCGACCGCAAGGGCGTCAGCCTTCCCGACACGCTGCTCGGCGTTGGCGCGCTGACGGACAAGGACCGCGCCGACCTCGACGCCGTGCTTGCCACCGACGATGTCGACTGGGTGGCGCTTTCCTTCGTCCAGCGTCCCGACGACCTTGCCGAAGTGCGCAAGATCGCCCGTGGCCGCGTCGGCCTGATGTCAAAGATCGAAAAGCCGCAGGCTCTCGAGCGCATCGAGGAAATCATCGAACTGTCAGACGCATTGATGGTCGCCCGTGGCGATCTCGGCGTCGAAATGCCGCTCGAATCGGTTCCCGGCATCCAGAAGCAGCTGATCCGTGCCTGCCGCCGTTCGGGCAAGCCGGTGGTCGTTGCCACGCAGATGCTGGAATCGATGATCTCTGCGCCGGTGCCGACACGCGCCGAAGTTTCCGACGTCGCGACCGCCGTCTTCGAAGGTGCGGATGCCGTCATGCTCTCGGCCGAATCGGCCTCGGGCGATTATCCCGTCGAAGCCGTCACGACGATGGCGTCGATTGCCACCGCCATCGAGCGTGAGCCGCATTATCCCGGCATTATCTATGCCCAGCGTGCCCAGCCGGAAGCGACCGGCGCCGATGCGATCTCGCTTGCCGCCCGTCAGATCGCCGAAACGCTGAAGCTGTCGGCGATCGTCTGTTACACCTCGTCGGGCACGACAGGCCTTCGTGCCTCGCGCGAGCGTCCGCAAGTGCCGATCCTGGCGCTGTCGCCGATCATCAAGACGGCGCGCCGTCTTGCCGTCGTCTGGGGCCTGCATTGCGTCGTCACCCATGACGCGACCGATCTCGACGACATGGTCAACCGCGCCTGCCGCATCGTCGCGGACGAAGGCTTCGGCAAGCCGGGCGACCGCATCATCATCTCGGCCGGCGTGCCGCTCGGCACACCAGGCGCCACCAACATGATCCGCATCGCCTATATCGGCTCCGACGGCCAGAGCGGCGTCTGATCCAATCGCATCCCTTCGAAAGCCCGCTGCCTCAAGGAGGCGGCGGGCGTTTTCATGGAGGGGATAGCATTGCCAAGGGCTGCGCCGCGTGCAAGTTTTCGATCTCCGACTTGAGGGGGATCATCATGGACACCGTCACGCTTGTCGCTTTTGCTGCCGTTTCCTTCGTTGGCATCGTCACACCAGGGCCGACGGTGCTGCTGGCGCTGACCAATGGTTCACGCCACGGCCTGCGCCGCGCGACCGCCGGCATGATCGGTGCGGTCCTTTCCGATTTTGTGCTGATCGGCGCCGTCGCGATCGGGCTTGGGGCGCTGCTCGCGGCATCGGAATTCTGGTTCTCGGTGCTGAAATGGGCGGGTGCCGCCTATCTCGCTTTTCTCGGTATCATGCTGCTGCGCTCGAAGGGCACGATCGATGCGGCCTTGAAGTCCGGAGTGCCTGCGAGTGCGACATCGCCCTTCTCGATCGGACTGAAGAGTTTTATGGTCGCGGCGACCAATCCGAAGGGCTACCTGTTCTTCTCGGCCTTCCTGCCCCAATTCATCGATCCGACCATGCCGCAGGCGACGCAATATATGCTGCTCGCCCTTGTCTTTGCCGCGCTCGATTTCCTCATCATGTTCGGCTACGCCTTCTTCGGCTCGCAGGCGGTGCGTTTCCTGAAAACCTCGGGCGCCATGTGGCTGGAGCGGGCCTGCGGCGGCGCGCTGCTGGCGCTTGCCGGCTCACTGGCCTTTTATCGCCGGGCAACTGTCTGAGTTCAGGGTCGAGCCAGAGATAGATGACCGACGCGATAGGCTTGCGTTTGGTCACCGATCTCGGAAAGCTCCCGCCAAAGCCTGAAGCGTACCCGCGTCCAGCTCGTCGGTTCGAAGCCGGAGACGGAGGCGAGTGCACCGCTCATCGCCAGGTCGGCTTCGGCCTCCGTGCTTTCGGCGCGGCGAATGTCGGCGAGCGGTGCGTAGGGTTCGGTTTGCAGGATATCGCGTGTGGCGAACCTGGCTGCGGCGATGTCGGATGAGACTTCCGACCGCCAGACGATCCAAGTCCTCACCCGCGGCCAGCCGAAGGCGTCGGTGAGAGCCTCGAAACCCGGACCACAGAGGAAGTCGCTCGCCCCTTCCGGCTTCTGCCAGAGATAGAAGGGCGCATAGAGATTGTTGCGGCTGCCGAACTCCCCTTTGCGGGCGCTGAGATAGGCTTTGAAGCCGAGATTGGGAAAGCCGTCGAGCATCGGCCCCTTGTCGCGAATGCGGCGGTCGATGATCGACATGTCGTAATCGGCGGGCAGGGTGAAGCTGTACTGCATGGCGATCATCGCCGGCCTCCGAGCGCACGAAGCCGCCAGTCGGGGTCGGTCATCTGGGCAATGCCGTCGCCGAAGGACCAATCTTCCGGTGCGCTGGTGCTGATGACGATCATTACGTCCTCGGGCCGGAGGCCCGGTGATTGCGTCAGGAGATCGGCGAGCCGCCGATAGAGCGCCGCCTTCATCTCGCCGGTGCGAGGCCTGCCGATCGTGATCGAGATATAGACGAAGTCGTCCGAGCGCGGGCCGGCGAGATAGCTGCGGTCGAAGATCAATTCGTTGCCGTCATGCTGGTGGATGGCCTGGAAGCGGTCGCTTTCGGGCACGTCGAAGGTCTCGACCAGGGCGCGCTGGATGTTGTCGGCCAGTGCCATGAGGTAGGTCGGCGACTTGCCTTTGCGAAGGGAAATGCGAACGAAGGGCATCGGGATCTCCACGGTTCAGGCCGTCGGTCGGCCTTGACAGCAGAACCATCGCACGGCACGATGATGCTGAAAATCAGAATTTTATGGATGAATGATCCTGAAAAATGGGATTATGTAATGCGACGGACGATCTTCGATCTCGACGTGCTTCGAACCTTTTCGACCGGCATGGAGCTTGGCAATTTCGCCAAGGCGGCCGAGCGGCTCGGGCGTTCGACCTCGGCGGTCAGCGCACAGCTGAAGAAGCTGGAGGAACAGGCGGGCACACCGATCTTCCGCAAGGCCGGGCGTGGGCTGGCGCTGACCGATGCCGGCGAGACGATGCTCGGTTATGCCAGGCGGTTGCTGGAGCTCAACGACGAGGCGGCAGCAGCCGTCAACAGCGTCGAGCTGGAAGGCTGGGTGCGGCTCGGCCTGCAGGAGGATTTTGGCGAGACCCTTTTGCCTGATGTGCTCGGCCGCTTCGCGCGCGCTCATCCGAAGGTCCGGATCGAAGCGCGGGTGGTGCGCAATGCCGAACTGCTCGAGCGCGTCACATCAGGCAAGCTCGATCTCGCGCTTGCCTGGAGTGACGGCACGCTGACGGCGCATTGCGAGCGGATCGGGGAAGTGCCGATGCGCTGGATCGGACCTGCCGAGGGGCAGCCGGGCTGGCAAGCCGCAAGCGGCGAGCCGATGCCGCTCGCTTCGCTGGAGGCGCCGTGCCTGCTGCGGAGTGCAGCGACCAAGGCGCTGGATCAGGCGGGAATCTCCTGGCGGCTCGCCTTCGTCAGTCCCAGTCTCGGCGGTCTCTGGGCCGCGACGGCGGCAGGCCTCGGTCTCACCATCCGCACGCCGATCGGCCTGCCGGCGAAGGTCCGGCCGCTCGTGCAGGAGACCATCGGCTTGCCGGATTTGCCAAAGCTCGGTCTGGTCCTGCATCGGGCGGAAGCCGACCCGGAGCCGGCTGCGGCCCGGCTTGCCGAGCTCGTGCTTCAGTCCGTGCAGGGAGCGCTGCGCGAGGTGTTGGCTTGACATCGCCGCATTGACCCCTCGGGCGCAAGCCTATAGCCTCGAACCGCTATGAAGACGTTCACCCTCAATATCGCTTCGGTCTTCTTCTTGAGCCTCTAAGGCTCTGCCTTCGGGCATCAGAAGATGCGGCCACCGACCAGCCTTCTTGCTGGCGCGTCGCCGTGAACTGTAACCACCCTGCATGTGGCCAAGGAAAGAGCCGGCAGGTTTGGCGATAGAGAGATATATGATGACATCAGATGTTTATCCGGCGGCACTGAGTGCTGCGCAGATCGAGCAATTCATCGAGGACGGTTTCGTCAGGATCGACGACGCTTTTCCCCGCGCATTGGCCAAGGAAGCGCGTGCCATCATGTGGCGCGACATTCCCTTCGATGCGGATGATCCAAGGACGTGGACGCAGCCAGTCGTGCGACTTGCCGGCTATGGCGGCGGACCATTCGAGAAAGCCGTCAATACGCCGGTGTTGCATTCGGCCTTCGACCAGCTCGTCGGCAAGGGGCGCTGGGAGCCACGCAGTGGGCTTGGCAGTTTCCCGGTCCGCTTTCCCCATCCCGACGATCCCGGCGATGCCGGTTGGCATGTCGACCTGAGCTTTCCCGGCGAGGATTCCGATCCGAACGAGCAACGGGACTTTTCCGCCTGGCGCGTGAACATCACGTCTCGCGGGCGGGCGTTGCTGATGCTCTTCCTGTTTTCGGATGTCGGGGAGGAGGATGCGCCGACCCGCATCCGCGTCGGTTCGCACAAGGATATCGCCCGCCTCCTGGCGCCAGCGGGTGAGGCGGGGATGGCCTATCTCTGGCTGGAACATGTCGGGGAGGAGCGGCCGCTGGCATTGGCGACGGGACGGGCCGGCACGGTCTATCTCTGCCATCCGTTCCTCATCCATGCGGCGCAGATGCATCGCGGCAAGGAGCCGCGTTTTATGGCGCAGCCCGGCCTTGCACCTTCCGAACCCTTTCGGCTCGAACGGGAGGACGACGCCTATTCACCGGTCGAGACGGCGATCCGGCGCGCGCTTCACGATCACTCCATCTGACCGCTGATCTGGCATCCGGCTCGAGGGGCCGGATGCCTCCCGAAGACCCGCCGGCGTGACGTCTCAGCCGAAACGCTCCAGAGCCATGGCGAAGATATCGGAATCGACATTGCCACCGGAGGTGACCACGACGATCGTGTCGCTTTCCAGGGCATCGCCATGGAAGAGGGCGGCGGCAAGGGCCACGGCGCCGCCGGGCTCGACGACGATCTTCAGCCGTGTGAAGGCGAGTGCCATGGCGCGCAGCGCCTCCTCGTCGGTGACGACGATGCCGGCGCCGGCGAGGCGCTTGAGGATCGGGAAAGTGATGTTGCCGGGCTGCGGCGTGACGATCGCATCGCAGATCGAGCCTGATACCGACGTGTTGCGTTCGATCTTGCCGGAGGCGAGCGAGCGGGTGGTGTCGTCGAAATCCTTGGGCTCGCAAGGGCGGACGCGAAAGCCGGGGGCGCTGGCTTCGAGGGCGAGCGCAATGCCTGAGGTCAAGCCGCCGCCGCCGCAGGGAACGAGGACTTCTGCTGATGTCACGCCTTCCTCCTCCGCCTGTTCGGAGATTTCGAGACCGGTCGTGCCCTGACCGGCGATGACCAGCGGTTCGTCGAAGGGCTTGATCAGTGTCAGGCTGCGCTCGACCGAAAGCCTGGCGCCGATCTCGTCGCGATCCTCGTTGACGCGGTCGTAGAGCACCACTTCGGCGCCGAAGGCGCGCGTGTTGGCGATCTTCAGCTTCGGCGCATCGCTCGGCATGATGATGACGGAGGGGATATTGTGCAGCTTGGCCGCAAGCGCAACGCCCTGAGCGTGGTTGCCGGAGGAGAAGGCGATGACTCCCTTCGAGCGTACTGCAGCATCGAGGCCGGAGACGGCCGACCAGCCGCCGCGAAACTTGAACGAGCCGGAATGCTGCAGACATTCCGCTTTCACGAACAGACGCCGGCCGGCAATCTCATTCAAAAAAGGAGAGGAGAGAAGCGGCGTGCGCCTTGCATGACCGCGCAGACGGGCGCGAGCTGCGACAATCATTTCAATGCTGGCCATTCGGGAATCTTTCTGCTTGCGGGTTCGCCCATGCATAGGGCGAGGCAAGCCAATTGTGAACGGCGATTTTGTCACGGTGACATGAATGGTGCCACTCCTGCATCTTGAGCCGCGTTGCGCTTTCCATCGACTGTTTGGCCAGGCGATTCCCGAAGCGTCAGTAGCCGCTTGCCGATCCTTCCGTTGCGCGGCTGTCCATGGCGCCATTGTAGCGGGCGCCGCCACCCTTTTCGATGGCCGCAAGGTTTTTGCCGCCGACGAGGATGCCGGCGGCGTGACCCCATTGCGGCGCGTCATTGCCGCCGTCGAAGCTGTAGCCCATGGCGGCGAGCGTCATTTCCGTATCCGGCGAAAGCGCATAGGGTTCGAGAAAGACCTTGTCGGGCTGCCATTGGTGGTGAAGACGCGGGGCGTTGACCGCCTGGCTGATATCCATGCCGAAATCGACGACATTGAGGATCGCTTCCAGCGTGATGGTGATGATGCGCGAGCCGCCGGGGCTGCCGATCACCATGAAGGGCTTGCCGTCCCGGGTGACGATCGTCGGGCTCATCGAGGAGAGCGGCGTCTTCTTCGGGGCGATGGCATTGGCCTCGCCCTGCACCAGTCCGTAGAGGTTCGGCACGCCGGGCTTGGAGGTGAAGTCGTCCATCTCGTTATTGAGCAGCACACCGGTGCCGGGCGCTACGACCGCGGCACCGAAGGAGCCATTCAGCGTATAGGTGACGGCGACCGCATTGCCCTCGTCGTCGATGATCGAGTAATGCGTGGTCTCGGTGCTTTCCTTGCCGCCGAGCGGCTTCAGGTTCGCCGAGGTGTCGGCCTTGTAAGGGTCGATCTTGGCGGCGATCTCCAAAGCATACTTCTTGTCGAGCAGCTTTGTGATCGGGTTCTCAACGAAATCGGGATCGCCGAGTGCAGCATTGCGGTCGACATAGGCATAGCGCATCGCCTCGACCATGATGTGCACGGTTTCGGCCGAGTTATAGCCGAGATAGGAAAGCGGATATCCTTCCAGAACGTTGAGGATCTCGCAGATGATGACGCCGCCGGAAGACGGCGGCGGCGAGGAGATGATGTCGTAGCCGCGGTAATTGCACTCGATCGGCTTCAGCTCACGCACGGCATATTGCTCGAAATCCTCCTTGGCGAGGATACCGCCGTTGGCCTGGCTCGCCTTGACGATCGCCTCGGCGGGCGCCGACTTGTAGAAGGCGTCGGGGCCTTTTTCGGAAATGCCTGCAAGGACTGACGCAAGATCCGGCTGCTGGAGTTTTTCGCCTGATGCATAGGGTTTGCCGTCCGCTTTCAGGAAGATCTTTGCCGCGGCTTCATCTTTGGCGAGGCGCTTGGCGTAGGCGGCGAAACTTGCGGCGTCGCCCTGTTCCAGCGTGAAACCTTCCTTGGCGAAGCGGAGCGCCGGCGCGATCAGTTCTTCGCGCGATTTGCTGCCGTATTTCTCGCGCGCAGTCTCGAAGCCCATGACGGAGCCCGGCACGCCGACGGCAAGATAACCGTCGAGGCTGGCACGCGGCACGATATCGCCCTTGGCGTCGAGATACATGGTCTTGGTGGCGGCAAGCGGCGCGCGTTCGCGGAAATCGAGGAAGGTCTTGGTGCCATCCTTCAGGCGGATGGTCATGAAGCCGCCGCCACCAAGATTGCCGGCCGAGGGATAGACGACCGCCAGCGCATAACCGACGGCGACCGCCGCATCGACGGCGTTGCCGCCGCCTTTCAGCACCTCGACGCCGACATCGGTCGCCAGATGCTGGGCGGTAACGACCATGCCGTGTTCGGCTTCGACGGGCGCAGGCGAGGCGGCAAAAGCCGAGGTCAGGCTCAGCGACAGTGCTGATATGACGGAGATCATCCCGATATGCAGGCGGCCCATGACTTCCCCTCTTATGGACAATGATGGAAAAACATATGGGACTGCGACGGCCCGAGGCAATGCAAGGGGTTGGCTTTAAATCATGTCATGCAAACGTATGCAGCGGTTTGCGACAACGACATGCGTCAAAACAATACCCAAAGCGTCAGCAGTTCGGTGAGTTTCCAGTTGGTGTCGGCGTTATCGAGCGGCGTATAGACGATGAGCTTCATCTTCGGCCGGCTTGGTCAGCGTCAGGCCGGTCGAAGGACATGCGGTTCTTGGCCGGATAGTTATGCAACTCAAGGTGTTACAGCGTGTTTTGTGCGTCTGAAAAGACACGCGGCGCTGCAGGCGCCAGCGACGGCGCGGTTGCGACCGTCCGATCGCGTGAGGTGGCGGCAAGCCTCTCTTCGGCCTTGCGGGCGATCGCCTGCAGGTCGCGCGGCTTACCTGATATCTTCTCCATGGCGGCGACGGCGACATCGGTTGCCAGGTAATCCGGCTTGTGGCCGACGCCACGAACGGTGATGAGCTCGGAGCCTGATATATCGCGGGCAAGGCCGCGCGAATGCAGGTGTTCCCAGACGATCTCGTCGCGGTCGCCCGTTATGATGACGGTCGGCGCGGTGATCTGCGAATAAAGCAGCGACTGCTCCTTCACATAGGCGAGCAGTCTTTTGAAATCGGCGGCATTGTTGTGGAAGGCGCTGGGACGCAGCACCAGCGACGGACCTGTTTTTTCGATGTAGTCGGCCGGGCGAGGATTGGGACGGAAGACATTCAGCGTGCCGCGCTCCAGCCGGCTGAGCCCAAGCGGCACGACGATCGCATGGTTGAAGAGCCAGCCGACGATCGGCACGGTTGCCACATGATAGTACCAGTCGATGCCGCCTGGCCAGGGGTGGGTGGCGGGCGCGAGGAAGAGCAGGCCGGCGGTCTTTTCAGGATGGCGCAGGCCGAAGGCGGCAGTGATCGCGCCGCCGAAGGAATGGCCGACGATGATCGCCTTCCCGATGCCACGCTTCTCCATCAGCCTGGCGATTGCATCTGCCTGGCCGGAGGGGACGGCGTTCTCAGGGCCGCCGCGTTCGGAATAGCCGTGACCGGGACGATCGACGAACAGCATTTCCGCCCGGCCTTCGAGCGCGGCACGAAAGGCGACGACCTGATCGAGCAGATTGCCGCTGGCGCCGTGGATGAAGACCAGCGCCGGCAGATCCGCATTTTCGGGACGCGCAACGTGGACGGCATTCATGCAGTAACCGCCGACATCCGTCAGTTCGCCAATATTCGGATAGACGTGTTCGAATTGCCGCGCCTTATAGGTGGAGTAACCGATGGCTGCGGCGAGCGGGGCGAGAAGAGCGGAAACTTCTGCAAGCATGATCTCAACGAGCGACAATTGCGGGACATCCTGCGGCGGACAACCGCCACATCGTTCCCTCTCTATTCTAAAATTGTGCAGCGTGATCCGACGTCAAGATCGCTGACCGGGAATCAGGTGCGGTTGCCGGCAAGTTTTTCCGCAAGCGTGTTGGCCTGTTCCTGGGCGGTGCGTTCGGCGGGATAGATATCGAGAAAACGCTCCCACGCCTTCAAGGTCAGCTGGTCGTTGCCGGAATTGCTGAGGATCGCGGCCATGCCGGAGAGAGCGCCGAAATGGCGCGGCTCGAGATCGAGCACACGTTCGATATCGGACATCGACTTGCGATAATTTCCCATGACGAAATTCAGCGTGGCGCGGCGGTTCCAGCTTTCGGCATAATCGGGCTTCAGCGCGATCGCCTCATCGAGGAAATCGAGGGCGGCGGGGTTGCGCTTTTCCTCGATCGCCTTGTCGGCCCACTGCATCAGCAGATTGACGGTGGCGCTACCGGAATCGTTCCATTCCATGCGGATTTCATTGGCGATGCCGCTGGCCTTCTCGGGATCGCGTTCACGCTTCAATTGGCTGAAGAGCTGGTCGAGGTGCTGCTTGGGCGAATTGTTGACATCCGTCTGCTCGACGATGACGTCCTTTTTCGCCGCGGCGGCCGGCTGCTCCGCGGCGGTAGCCGGAAAGGGGGAGGCGAACAGGATGAGAGCGAGCGGCAGCGCCGCTGATGTCAAAGCAAAAAAGCGCATGGCGGACATATTAGCCCGCCAGCGCCGAAGATCAAACAAATTTGACGTGATCACCGCAGCGACCCACCGGATATATATGCCCGCGCAAACTCATACGCAGGGCGATCCGACGTGCGAAATCAGCCCTGACGAGCCTTGAAGCGCGGGTTCAGCTTGTTGATGATGTACATGCGGCCCTTGCGGCGAACCAGACGGTTGTCACGGTGACGAGCCTTGAGCGACTTGAGCGAATTCTTGATCTTCATTTTTCTGATCCGCGATCTCTATGGGGGAATTCACATTCGCCCGTATCTTTAACAATCAAAAGCGCGCCATCGGGCGCGCTGTTTAGGTGGGGAGCAGATACCCCGTCACCTTTTCCGTGTCAACCACATGAAGGTGTTTTTCCCAAGGCGCAGGGGTGTTTTCTCAGGCCAAAACCGGCGATTTCGGCGTCAGGGTGGTGACATGGCCCATCTTGCGGCCGGGGCGCCACTCGGTCTTGCCATAGAGATGAACCAGCGTATCGGGGCGCCGCAGCCAGTCGGGAACGGCAAGAATATCGTCGCCGATCAGGTTCTGCATGACGCAGTCGGAATGCCGCTCGGCATTGCCGAGCGGCAGGCCGGCAACGGCGCGGATATGCTGCTCGAACTGGCTGACGACGCAGGCGGCTTCCGTCCAGTGACCGGAGTTGTGGACACGCGGCGCCATCTCGTTGGCGATCAGACCGCCATCGGCAAGCACGAAGAATTCGATGCCGATGACGCCGACATAGTTCAATGCAGCAAGGATTTTCTCGGCCGATTGCCGCGCGGTGTCCGCCGCCGGCGCAGAGATCGCAGCGGGAACCGTCGAGGTGTGGAGAATGCCGTTGCGGTGCACATTCTCGGCGGGATCGAAGCAGACGACCGTACCGTCGGTGGCGCGCGCGGCGATGATCGAGACCTCACGCTCGAAGGCGACGAAGCTTTCGAGGATGAGGGGCACGCCGCCAAGCGCTGCATAGGCGCCATCCGGGCTGTCTGCGGTCGAGCGGAAAACCTTCTGGCCCTTGCCGTCATAACCGAGACGGCGGGTCTTCAGCACGCCCTGGCCGCCGAAATCCTTCAGTGCCGTCTCGAGGTCGGTCTGGCTGTCGATCGTGTGGAAGCGGGCAGTTGATATGCCGCAGCCATTGAGAAAGCGCTTTTCGACGAGGCGGTCCTGGGCTGCTTCCAGCGCCTTCGGCGGCGGATAGACGGACACACTCGCCGAGAGCGTTTCGGCAGCTACGACGGGCACGTTCTCGAATTCGTATGTGACGACGTCGCAGATATCGGCGAGTTCGGTCAGTGCCGCCGGATCGTCATAGGCGGCGGTAATCTGCCGGTTGGCGAGCTGGGCGGCTGGGCAGTCCGCTTGCGGATCGAGGATGACCGTGCGAAAATTCAACCTGGCGGCGGCAATGGCCAGCATGCGGCCGAGTTGGCCGCCGCCGATAATGCCGATCGTTCTTGCCGTCATAGATCGTCCATCGGGTATTCGGCGACGGCAGCACTCTGGCGCTCGCGCCATTCGTCGAGCCGGTCGGCAATTTCTTCGTCGGAAAGCGCAAGCACGGCGGCGGCGAGAAGGGCGGCGTTGACCGCGCCGGCCTTGCCGATGGCGAGCGTGCCGACAGGAATGCCGGCCGGCATCTGCACGATGGAAAGGAGGCTGTCCTGGCCGGACAGGGCTTTTGACTGGACCGGCACGCCGAAGACCGGCAGCGGCGTCATCGCGGCGGTCATACCCGGCAGGTGGGCGGCGCCGCCGGCGCCGGCGATGATGACCTTGAAGCCTTCCGCGCGTGCACCCTTGGCGAAATTGACCAGCCGGTCGACTGTGCGGTGCGCCGAAATGATGCGCGCGTCATAGGGAATTTCCAGCGCCTCCAGCGTGTCGGCGGCGTTTTTCATGGTCTCCCAGTCGGACTGGCTGCCCATGATGATGGCGACGGGTGGTCTGTCTGTCATCGTTGCTGCTATTCCCTCTCAGGCGATGATGTCAGGGATGATCTGATCTTCCAGCTTGGAGAGCCTGTCCTTGATGACGAGCTTTTTCTTTTTCATGCGCTGGATCCGCAGAGCATCGCATCCGGTCTGAATCATGGCGTTGATCGCGGCGTCGAAATCCTCGTGCTCCTGGCGCAGGCGCGCCACTATGAGCCTGATTTCCGCCTGTTCCTGATCGGCCATATACATTCCCCGTTTATCGTCCTTGGACCTTGTCCGATCTGGCGATGATTTCCGCAAGCTCCTATCACCAAATACAGGTAACGGCTAGTTAGTCTTGATCATGAAATTGCCATGCAGTCTTCATCTTTTGGCCTTCGACAAGCCGTCAAAAATATGTCACAGTCCCGCCCGTTGACACCTTGATCCCCGACGATGTTGGCCGGGGAGGGTAAGAGGAAGGAAGGGTCATATGACTGTTCAAGCTCATCTTGAGTCACTCCAAAAAAAGCATGTCGCTCTCGAGGAGGAGTTGCACGCGCTCAGAACATCTCCCTCTATTTCCGATACGGAACTTGCCGAATGCAAGCGCCGCAAGCTGCGCATCAAGGACGAGATTCAGCGTCTTAAGTCATCCGTCCACTAATCTTCCCAAGGGTCGCCGGGCGATCATCTTGCGCAACAAGGTAAATCCATCCATTCCACCAAAAATTTGCAAGAACCGGTGATTTGACACCATATTTGCGCCAGTCCGATGCATCCGGCATCGTGGCTGGCGCTTTTGGATCTGTCACGTCTCACATCGCATTCTTATGATTCGCATCGTATCCCCAGATCTTACGGGAACATGCATCAGGCCCAGAACTGATCCAGCCACAAATTGAGCGTGTCGAAGCCACGGTTATTGACTGCGTAGATGCGTTTGGTGCCTTCCGAGGTCACGGAAACGAGATTGCTGTCGAGAAGCGCCTTCAGGTGCTGCGAAACAGCAGGACGGCTGATTGGCAGGCCTTCGGCGAGCTCATTGACCGTCCGTGGCGCCCGACGCAATTCCTCCAGCAGAAACCGCCGGTTCGGATCGGCAATCGCAGAGAAAGGGTCCGTGTTCGACATGGCGGGAACGCTACGTCAAACCGGCGGCACCAGCAAGGAAATTGTGCATTGCAGCGTGTTGCCGCAAAATTCCTTAAATCGAGATCGATCTAAGGAATTATGCAGCAATTCAAAGTGCTGCAGCGTCCTTTGCGCGTCTGAAGAGACGCGCGGCGCAGTAGGGCCCCTTACCAGCCAAGGCCCTGGTGCACGATCAGGAAGGCGGCGATCAGCGCCATTGCATACATGAAGGGATAGAAGATCTGTGGCTTCATGCGGCGCACGCCCCAGGCGCCGGCGATGGTGGCGAGCGGGGCGAAGGGCAGAAGCGTTGCGGAGGTCGCAAGGTTCTGGGTGCCGAGCTGACCGAGCGCGAAATAGGGGATCAGCTTGATGGCGTTGAGGATTGCGAAGAAGCGCACGCTGGTGCCGGTATATTCACGTGGCTGTAATTTGAGCGGCAGGGCATAGATCTGGAAGGGCGCGCCGCCGGCATGGGCGACGAAGCTGCCGTAACCGGAAAATGTGCCCCAGAGGTTGGCGGCCACCGGCCGTTGGCTGCGCGGCGGCACCACCTTGCCGGCGCCCGGGCCGAAATTGCTCCAGAAATAGCGCAGGCAGAAGAGGATGGTCACCGCGCCGATGACGATACGCAGCATGTTGCCCGGAACCAGCGCCGAGGTCGCCCAGCCCAGCGCGATGCCGATGAAGGCGCCTGGCAGCATGATCTTCAGCGTCGCCCAGTCGCCATGCTTGCGCCAGATGACAAGCGAAATCATGTCCATGAAGACCAGGATCGGTAGCAGGATGGCGGCCGCCTCGACCGGCGAGACGACGAGGGCGAGGAAGGGCAAGCCGATCAGCGACAAAGCGTCGCCCATGCCGCCTTTTGCGAGGCCCACCAGCAGAACGGCGGGCACGGCGGCGTAGTAGAATGACAAATCCTGCGGCATGCTTTCGACGTCCTCCTCTTGCAAGCCTCGTCTAACGGAACTACTCACACAAAACGAGTGCGGATCCCTCATTTCGAAGGGGAATTCGCAGGAAACGGAAAGACCCCATGACCGAACCGGAAAACCGCTGCCGCCTTGTGCTCATCGTAGCCGATATCGCCGATGCCGATGAACAGGCAAAGATCGTCGCCGATGCGCTGAAGGGCGGCGATGTCGCCTCGGTGATCGTGCCGCAATACGGGCTTGACGACGGCACCTTCCAGAAACATGCCGAAAAGCTGGTGCCGCTGATCCAGGACGCTGGCGCCGCCGCGCTGATTGCGGGCGACAGCCGTGTCGCAGGCCGGGCGAAGGCCGACGGCCTGCACCTTTCCGGCAACGCGGAGGCCCTTTCGGAGGCGATCGACAAACATGCGCCAAAGCTGATCGTCGGCGGCGGCAACGCGGCCGACCGGCACCATGCGCTGGAGATCGGCGAAGTCAGGCCGGACTATATCTTCTTCGGCAAACTCGACGGCGACATCAAGCCGGAAGCGCATCCGAAGAACCTGGCGCTCGGCGAATGGTGGGCCTCAATGATCGAGATTCCCTGCATCGTCATGGGCGGCACCGATCCAGCCTCGGCGCTCGCCGTCGCCGAGACCGGAGCGGAGTTCGTGGCGATGCGGCTGGCGGTCTTTGGCGAGCCCGCCCGGGCGCCGTCCGTCGTCGCCGAGATCAATGCGTTGCTTGACGAAAAAGCGCCACGGTTTGAGGATTGAAATCGCGCTCATGCCGATCCCGCCCGCCCGTCTTTTGAAATATCTCCTCGCCGGTATAGCCGCCTTCCTTGCGGCCGGGCCGAATATTGCCTTGGCGCAGGTGCCGGACAGCGTCATCAGCCAGCCGGGCACGGGGCCGGCTTCGACCTTCCGCACCGACCGGCCTTCCAGCCCGGGCGTGCAGCCCTCCGATGGTGTCGGCGTATTCGACCGCATGGGCGCGAAGCTGCCGGACCTGCCGCCGGAGAAGGATTACAAGGGGCCGATCGACGAGGCTTACGGCGCCTTCCAGCGCGGTTATTACCTGACGGCAATGGACAAGGCGCTGCCGCGCGCCCAGCTCGGCGATCCGGCGGCGCAGACGCTGATCGGCGAAATCCTCTCGCAGGGCCTCGGCGTCAAGAAGGACGTGAAGAACGCTGCCTTCTGGTACGGCAAGGCGGCCGAAGGCGGCGATGCGGCGGCGATGTTCAAATATGCGCTGATCCTGATGGAAGGCGAGGGCGTGCCGCGTGACAAGGTCAAGGCCGACGACTACATGCACAAGGCGGCCGAGGCGGGCAATCCTTCGGCGGAATTCAACTGGGCACAGCTTCTCATCGCCGACAATCCCGGCGAAAAGGGACTGAGGCTGGCGCTGCCATTCTACGAGAAATCGGCCGAGCAGGGCATTGCCGATTCGCAATATGCCGTGGCGCAGATCTATGCGACGCTGAAGGACCTGCCGGAGGAAAAGAAGAAGCTCGCCCGCGAATGGATGGTACGCGCGGCGCGCGCCGGCTTCGACACGGCCCAGCTCGATCTCGGTATCTGGCTCGTCAACGGCGTCGGCGGGCCGAAGGATTACGTCAAGGGCTTCGAATGGCTGAAACTTGCCGCCAATGGCGGCAATGTCGCCGCGCAGAACAAGCTCGCCCATCTCTATATCAACGCGATCGGCACGGCGCCCAATCCGATCGAGGCGGCGAAGTGGTACGTGCTGTCGCGCCGGGCCGGGCTCGCCGATCCGGCGCTCGAGGATTTCTACCTCGGCATCGAGGACACCCAGCAGAAGGCGGCGATCGACGCCGCCAACAAGTTTCGGCGGCGATAGCGGCCGCTTGGCGACCCGGCCGACGAGGCGGACGGGCTCCTGCATAATCCCTTAAATCTGAATCGATTTAGGCATCATGCGGCTACAGCATCCTTCGCGCGTCTGAAAAGACGTGCGGCATTGTAGCGTTCCAACCTAAAAAAGCGCATCGGCGAAGAGGTCTTCATCGTTTTCGGCTTTGGCGGTTTCGGCGGGAGCGGAGGTGCTGTCCTCGCTCGCCGGAATGATGCCGCGATGAATGCTGCGCTCCTGGACCATCGTATAGTGCTTGAAGATCTTGCGATCGAGCGGCGCGATCGTCTCAGCGAGATCGGAGATATCGGCGACATCGGTGCCGGCGACGCCTTCGAGCAGATCGGCGCAGCCGGCAAGGACTTCGCCTAGATTATGCTGGAAATCGAGCTTGCCGATCAGCAGGCTGATCTTGGTGGCGACCTCGCGACCGTTCTCGGCGAGCACCTTCAGCTCGTTTTCCATCACGTTGGCTGCGGAGCGGATGTTGCCGACGGCCGAGGTCAGGCTCTCTCCCAGGTTGCCGGCTCCGGCATCCGTGGCGGGGGCGACGCGCCCGGCCGCAGCTTCGAGCGCCGGCAGGCCGTTGACGATGGCGTCGGCGGAATCGTCGAGCTTGCCGGCGAAGATGCGCAGCTCGGCGGTGACGACGTTGATCGACTTGCCTTCCTCGCCGAGCCGGCTGCAGCGCAGGTTGGTATTCAAAGCCATATAGTGAATGTCGGTCTTGACGGCGCGGATATTACCGATTGCTTCGGAGAGCTTGGCCGCCGTACCGATCGTCGACTGACTCACCTGGTCGGCCTGGCGGCTTGCCGTATCGACCTGCTTGACGATTTCATGGGCGGCCGAAACGCTGGATTCCAACGCGCGCATGAAGTTGCCGCCGGCCTCGCCACTCTGACCGCTCATCTGATCGCGCAGCTTGAGAATCTCCCGCATGTCGTGGTCGAAACTGGCGATCGTCTTGACGACGTTCTCGGAATCCCGCTGGAAATTTGCGCACATGTCGCTCATCTGCGCCGCCGTCAGATGGTGAATGACGTTCTGGAGGCGCTGACGCGTGCCGGCGTCGAGTCTGGCGCCATCCTCGCCGGCAAAGAAATCTTCAAGCAGAGAAAAGGTGGCCTGCACATGCTCGATGCGCTGACGGGTGATATCGCCGATCTGCAGGGCAGACAGCGTCGAGGCGACCTTGCTCTGGACGGCGCGGGCGATTGCGCCGACCTCGCGGGCGATGACGCCGAGATCCTTGCGATGTCCGGCGATCTTGGCAGCATCATCGCGCAGGGCTCCGGCGACGGCCGGAACAGTATCGGCATAGCTCTTGGAAACACCGGCGCCAAAGGAGGCGGCGAGCTTGACCTCCTTGTCGAGACTGTCGAGGTGCGTGGCGAAACGATTGACCTCATCGGTGCCGGAATAGATGCGCTCCAGGATCTCCTGGGCGAAGCCGGCGAATTCGGCAAGGCCGGCACCGGTGATCTTCACGGTCACCGCGAAGGTTCTCAGATAACGCATCGTCTCCTGCATGTCGGCGACGTGCTTGCGCAGTTCCCTGCCGGTATGCGCCAGCGAGACGAGCGATACGGTCAAGGCAGCCGCCGATGCCGGCGAGATGCTCGGCCGCCTGGTGCCCGACATCCGCAAGACGGCGGAGCTGGTCTCCGAGATCAGTGCCGCCTGCCGCGAGCAGGATATCGGTGCAGCCCAGATCAACGAGGCGATCCAGCAGCTCGACAAGGTGACGCAACAAAATGCCGGCGCCTCCGAGCAGATGTCGGCAACCTCCGAGGAACTCGCCTCCCAGGCCGAAGAACTGCAGACGTCGATCGCCTTCTTCAAGGTCGATATGGCGGGCGGGCGCCGCGAGCGTGCGCCGGCTGCAAAACTCACCGTCCGCAGCCCCGCTCCGGCCGCAACGCGCAAACCTGCCGGCAAGGCGGCTCCCGCCAACAGCGTCGCGGGCCAGCAGGCCCGCGCGAAGGGCTTTGCCCTCGACATGTCGATGGGAGGGCCGGATACGGCCGATGATGATTTCCGGGAAAGCGCATAAGCGCTTCCCGGCAGGCAGGCATTGGGGCCGCGACAACAGCGGCCCCGTTATGGCCGGCGCATGGACGCGCCGGGACACACCGGCTCGGCCGGTAACGCATGAAGCGTTTTCACGGCGGCACAATGTGTCAATTCGCGGGATATCCGCTGCAGTCCTAAAGGGGTTTTGGAATGCGCTTCACGATCAAACTCAAACTGAGCCTGGTGTTCGGTTTCATCGTTCTCCTGACCTGTGCGATGGCCGGTCTTTCGATCTATAATCTCTCGTCGCTGAACAGCGAGATCTCGATCATGGTTGCCGGTCCGGTCGCCAATCTGCGTGATTCCGGCGATCTCTCCGATGCCGTGATGCGCTCGATCCGCGCCGAAAAGGATGCGATCATCAACACCGATCCGACCAAGATCGCCGGTTATGTCGATGAGATCTCGCAGCAGCGCGAGCAGATCAAGACATTGCAGGCTCGCCTTGCTGCTTCGGAAGACCCTGATATCAGGAATGGCATGGGTCAGTTCGGCGATCTCTACGGCAAGTGGACAGCGCTGCAGGATCGCGTCGCCGGTCTCGCCACGCAGAATACGACGGAGTCCAACACTCAGGCCGGCGCCATCTCGATGGGCGAAGGCCAGCAGGTGACGACCCAGCTTCTCGGCATCCTCACCAAGCTGAACGACACCGTGACCGGCAATGTCGCGGAAACCGACGCCGCCACCAACGACCAGTATGCGCAGTCACGCAATCTGCTTGTCATGATGACGATCGGCCTGATCATCGTCTCGTCGGCGGCCGCAATCTGGATCCTGCTCAACATTTCGCGCGGCCTAAAGCGCGCCGTCAACCTTGCCGATGCCGTCAGCATCGGCGATCTCGAACAGACTATCGAGCACAAGAGCAACGACGAAATCCGCGATCTCGTCCATTCGATGAGCCGGATGACGGCAAACTTGCGCACCACCGCAACGATCGCCAACCAGATCTCGAACGGCGACCTGACTGTCTCTCCGAAGCCTCTTTCGGAGAAGGATATGCTCGGCATCGCGCTGGAGCAGATGGTCGAGCGCCTGCGCGGCGTCGTCGCCGATGCGATCTCAGCTGCCGAAAACGTCTCGGCCGGCAGCCAGGAACTGTCCTCGAGCTCCGAGCAGGTGTCGCAGGGCGCCACGGAACAGGCCGCATCGGCCGAAGAAGCATCCGCCTCGATGGAAGAGATGGCCGCCAACATCAAGCAGAACGCCGACAACGCTGCCCAGACAGAAAAGATCGCCCGCCAGTCGGCCAAGGATGCCGAAGCGAGCGGCGAAGCGGTGACGCGCGCCGTCGATGCAATGCGCACGATCGCGCAGAAGATCGGTATCGTCCAGGAGATCGCCCGCCAGACAGACCTTCTTGCCCTCAATGCCGCCGTGGAAGCGGCACGTGCCGGCGAGCACGGCAAGGGCTTCGCGGTCGTTGCCTCGGAAGTGCGCAAGCTTGCCGAGCGCAGCCAGTCGGCGGCTGCGGAAATCGGCTCGATGTCCGGTGATACTGTCAAAGCCGCCCAGGAAGCGGGCGACATGCTCGGCCGCCTGGTGCCCGACATCCGCAAGACGGCGGAGCTGGTCTCCGAGATCAGCGCTGCCTGCCGCGAACAGGATATCGGCGCCTCGCAGATCAACGAGGCGATCCAGCAGCTCGACAAGGTGACGCAGCAGAATGCCGGCGCCTCCGAGCAGATGTCGGCAACCTCGGAAGAGCTCGCCTCCCAGGCCGAGGAGCTGCAGACGTCGATCGCCTTCTTCAAGGTCGACATGGCAGGCGGGCGCCGTGAGCGTGCACCGGCTGCCAGGATGACTGTCCGTAGCCAGGCTCCAGCCGCTGCCGCCCGCAAGCCTGCGCCCAAGAAGTCGGCAGCCAATAGCGTCGCTGGTCAGCAGGCGCGGGCGAAAGGCTTCGCTCTCGATCTCTCCATGGGCGGTCCCGATGATGGTGACGCCGAATTCAAGGAAAGCGCATGATCATGGCCACGACCTCCCTGGAAGCGCAATTCGTGACCTTCAGCCTCGGCGACGAGATTTTCGCCGTGCCGGTTGAGGTCGTACGGGAAATCCTCGACTATGCGGAAGCTTTCAAAATTCCGAATGGTCCCGACTATCTGCTCGGCCTGCGCGACGTGCGCGGGCAGGGCGTGCCGACGATCGATCTCAGATTGAAGCTCGGCATGTCGAAGACCGTGCCGACGCCGCATACGCGTGTGCTCGTGCTCGACGTACCGATGGAAAGCCGGCTGCTGACGCTTGGCCTCGTCGCCGACCGCGTCTTCGAGGTCACGCCGTTCCGGCGCGAGCAGATCGAGGCGGCGCCTGATATCGGCGTGCGCTGGCGCTCGGACTATATCGCCGGCGTCGTTCGTCGTGAAAACGGCTTCGTCGTCATCATCGATCTTGCACGGTTGCTGTCGCGCGAGGACGCCTCGGTACTGCAATCGGCGGCCTGATCCGCGCATCAACTCGGAGTTACTGCATTCTATGAGTATGGCAGCAGCGGTGGAAACCCAATTGCCGGGCGACCGGATCAGCAAGCGCAATTTCGACAAGCTTGCCCGGTTCATCTACGACTATAGCGGCATCAAGATGCCGCCGACCAAGCTGACGATGCTCGAAGGGCGGCTGAGGCGCCGCCTTCGCGCAACCAACCACGCGACCTTCGACGATTATTGCGACTTCCTGTTCAATGAAGATGGCCTCGCCCAGGAAACCGTCTACCTGATCGACGTCGTGACGACGAATAAGACCGACTTCTTCCGCGAAGCCAAGCATTTCGACTATCTGCAGAGCGTGGCGTTGCCGGTGATCGCCAATAGCGGCGTGCGGACCATCCGCACCTGGAGTGCGGCCTGCTCGACGGGGGCGGAACCCTACACGATGGCGATGGTGCTGGCGGAATTCGCCGAAGGCCGCAACGACGTCTCCTACAGTGTACTGGCGACCGATCTTTCCACCGACGTGCTGCAGACGGCGCGCCGCGGCATCTATCCGGAAGACTTGATCGCACCCGTGCCGCGCGATCTGCAGCGCAAATACGTGCTGACGGCCAAGCAGCCGGGTCGGCGGGAGGTGCGCATCACGCCGAAACTGCGCAGCAAGATCGGTTTTGCCCGCATGAACCTGATGGACGAGAAATATCCGATCGGTGAACCGATGCACGTCATCTTCTGCCGCAACGTGCTAATCTACTTCGACAAGCAGACCCAGGCCGGTGTGCTCAACCGCCTCTGCGCCTGCCTGGCCAAGGGCGGCTACATGTTCATCGGTCACTCCGAATCGATCACCGGCTTCGATCTGCCGTTGAAGCAGGTCTCGAATACGGTGTTTCAGCGTATCTAAAGCGCATCGCGTCATCCCAAAACCGCTGCGCACTTCTGGACGGCATGCATTAGGGGCACTCATGGCTAAGAAAATCCGCGTTCTCATCATCGACGATTCCGCCAGCATCCGCCAGACGCTGACCCATGTGCTGGAGCAGGATCCCGATATCGAGATCATGGCGGTCGCATCCGACCCCTTCATGGCGGCGCGGAAGTTGCAGGAAGAGATCCCCGATGTCATCACGCTCGATGTGGAGATGCCGCGCATGGATGGCATCACCTTCCTGCGCAAGCTGATGTCGCAGCGGCCGATCCCTGTCGTGATGTGTTCGTCGCTGACGGAAGCGGGTTCGGAAACGCTGCTCCAGGCGCTGGAGGCCGGCGCCGTCGACGTCATCCTGAAATCGAAGATCGGCGCCGCCGACAGCCTTTCCGACGATGCGATGCGCATTCGCGAAGTCGTCAAGAGCGCCTCGCATGCACGGCTTTCCAACGTCCGCCGCGCCGCCGGAACCATTCGCTCCGCCTCAGTGGAAGGGCCGGCCAAGAAGCTGACGGCGGATGTGATGCTGCCGCCGCCGACGGGGCGGGCCATGGCGAAGACGACGGAGATGGTCGTCTGCGTCGGCGCCTCCACCGGCGGCACCGAAGCACTGCGCGAGTTCCTTGAGGAACTACCCGCCAATGCACCTGGCATGGTGATCGTCCAGCATATGCCGGAGAAATTCACCGCCGCCTTCGCCAAGCGGTTGAACGGGCTCTGCGAGGTCGAGGTCAAGGAAGCCGTCGATGGCGATCCGGTGCTGCGCGGCCATGTGCTGATCGCGCCAGGCGACAAGCACATGCTGCTCGAGCGCCAGGGTGCGCGCTACTATGTGAGCGTCAAGACCGGGCCGCTGGTGTCTCGACACCGGCCTTCCGTCGACGTGCTCTTCCGCTCGGCGGCGCGCTCGGCCGGCTCGAACGCCATGGGGATCATCATGACCGGCATGGGCGACGACGGCGCGCGCGGCATGCTGGAAATGCACCAGGCCGGCGCCTACACGGTGGCGCAGGACGAGGCGAGTTCCGTTGTTTTCGGCATGCCGAAGGAGGCGATCGCCAAGGGCGGCGTCGACCGTATTCTGCCGCTCGATCAGATCGCTCGCGAAGTGCTGATAACGCAGCAGAAGTTCTAGGAGCTGTTTGAAACAACCGGACCGTTTCTTGATATCACCGTGCAGGTTTTCTGTTCAGGCGAGATAACCGCCGTCGATCGTCAGGCTGGCGCCAGTGACGAAGGCGGCCTCGGCACTGGCGAGATAGGCGGCGAGGCCGGCGATTTCGCGGTCCTCACCCAGGCGGCCAAGCGCCATCAGCGGCTTGAGGCGCTCATGATCGTCCTCATTGGGGTTCATGTCGGTCGCCGTCGGACCGGGCTGGATGTTGTTGACGGTGATGCCGCGTGGGCCGAGATCGCGGGCGAGGCCGCGGGTCATCGAGGCGATCGCGCCCTTCGTCATGCTGTAGACTGCGGAGGTCGGAAAGCCGCTGCGATCGGCGGTGACGCTGCCGATGGTGATGATGCGGCCGCCTTCCTTCATATGTCTTGCCGCTGCCTGGATGCCGACGAAGGCAGCGCGGACATTAACGGCGAACATCCGGTCGAAATCTTCGAGCGAATAGTCGTCGAGCGGGTTGAGGATGAGAATCCCGGCATTGCTGACGAGAATGTCGAGACCGCCGAAGGTCTCGGCTGTCAGCGCGACGGCATCCTGTACGGCTTTCGCATCGGCACTGTCGGCACGGATCGCCAGCGCCCTGCCGCCAGCAGCCTCCAGCTCGGCGACGATCGCCTTCGCCTTGTGCTCGGAGCTGGAATAGGTGAAGGCGACGGCGGCTCCGTCAGCGGCGAGCCTTCGCACGATGGCGGCACCGATGCCGCGCGAGCCGCCGGTGACGAGGGCGATCTTGGTGGAAAGGTGTTGAGACATGCAGGTTTCCTTTGTTTTTGGATCGATCAGTCTAGAATTGCTCATGGAAAAGTCAGCTCGGAGTTGTTCTCGTCAGCGTAGGCTTCTGATTGCCATGCGTGCGATAGCGCGAAGCGTCGCGGGTGGGGCGCCGTTTCGGGCGCTGACTTTCATGCCCGACAGGGCAGCGCCGAGAAACGGAATGGCGTCGGCGATATCGATATCTGTTGCGAGATCTCCGGTCCTGCGAGCCTCACCAAGAAGGCTCTCGATCGCCGCGTGAAGCGCGTGGCCGGCGCTGTCGGTAAGAGCTGCGACCTCGGCATCGGTGCGGCCGAATTCGCAGATGGCGCTGACACCGAGGCAGCCGCGCCGCGCCTCGGCAGCGGGACGCGAGGCAAAGGCGACGAGAGCGCCTTCCAGCGCCTCGATCGGCCGGTCTTCGCGGCGAAGATCGGCGATGATCTTGTCTATGCTCTCCAGATTGTAGCGCTTCAGCGCTTCCAGATAGAGACCGCGCTTGTCGCCGAAGGTGTCGTACATGCTTTGCCGGCTGATCTTCATCGCCGTCAGCAATTCCTCGGTCGAGGTGCCTTCATAGCCGTGCTCGGAAAATACGCCGATGGCGGCATGAAGGGCGGTGTCGCGATCGAATTCCTTGTGTCGTGCCATGGCGAGGCTTCTACGCTTATTGGACTGATCTGTCCAGAATAAAATTAAAGGTTTCTGGCGCCGCAGGGCAGCCATGCGCGCCTCCCCTTGAAATTTCCCTGATTTTGTGGTCTTGAGGCCGCCAATCTTCGCAGCGCTGCCTGTCATGCATGTTCAGGGACACTTCCCGCCCCTGGCAGCGCGCGCGCCCCGTATCAGTCCCAAGGAAAAATGCGCCGATGGCCCGTTCAGCTCTTCTCAATGTCATGGTTCAGGCTGCCCTCAAGGCAGGAAAAACGCTGGGACGTGATTTCGGCGAAGTGCAGAACCTGCAGGTTTCCGTGAAGGGGCCGGGCGATTTCGTTTCCACCGCCGACCGCAAGGCCGAAAAGATCGTCAGGGAAGAGCTGCTCAAGGCGCGTCCGACCTATGGCTTCCTCGGCGAGGAAAGCGAGGAAATCAAGGGCACCGACGGCGCGCATCGCTGGATCGTCGACCCGCTCGACGGCACGACGAACTTTTTGCACGGCATCCCGGCCTTCGCTGTCTCGATCGCGCTCGAACGCAATGGCGAGATCGTTGCCGCCGTCGTCTTCAATCCGGCGACCGACGAACTCTATACCGCAGAGCGCGGCGGCGGCGCCTTCCTTAACGACCGGCGCCTGCGCGTCGCAGCGCGCCGGGCGCTGTCGGATTGCGTCATCGGCTGCGGCGTGCCGGCGCTCGGCAAGCGCAATCACGGCAAGTTCCTGGTCGAGCTTCGCCACGTGATGGGCGAAGTGGCGGGCATCCGGCGCCTGGGCTCGCCGACCCTCGATCTTGCCTATGTCGCGGCCGGGCGTTTCGACGGTTTCTGGGAGGCCGAGCTTGCGCCGTGGGACATGGCGGCCGGCATCCTGCTCATCCGCGAAGCCGGCGGTTTCGCCACCGACTGGGACGGTGGCGCAACGATGCTGGAGAGCGGCACGATCGTCGCAGGCAACGAGATTATCCACAAGGCGCTGATCGAAGTCGTCAAGCGGCCGGTTCCCGCCAAGTGACCGAACGAAAATCTGGCTGTTGTAAAGTCACGGTTTTCTCCCCGGCATACTTCAATTCGGCACAATGTTGTTCTAGTCTCCGCCAGCAGGGAATCCGGAGGCTGCGTAACCTATGGAAAATGTGAATGTGGCGGAGATCGGCTCCACCGAAAAGACGGCGGGCACTTATGCCTACAGGCTTTCGAGCCCCATGCCCTTCCTCTGGACGATGCTGCTTTTCCTCGTCATCGTCGGTTTTATCGCCGCCATCCTCTTCCGGCAGACGCAAACCGCCTTCATGCACAATCCGGGCCTCAACGGCCTGATCGTCGGCGTTCTCGCTGTCGGAATCATCCTTGTTTTCAATCATGTACTGGCGCTTCGACCCGAAGTGCGCTGGTTTAATTCCTTCCGCGCCGCCGGCAGCGCCGACAAGGTCAACCGCAATCCGCGGCTGCTTGCGCCAATGCGGGCGCTGCTCGGCAGCCGCAAGTCCTCGCTGGCACTGTCGACGACGGCGCTGCGCTCGATCCTCGATTCGATCGCCACCCGCCTCGACGAATCGCGCGACGTTTCGCGCTACCTGATCGGCCTCTTGGTCTTCCTCGGCCTGCTCGGCACATTCTGGGGCCTCATCGGCACGATCGGTTCGATCAGCATTGTCATCCAGTCCCTCGATGCCGGCTCGAACGGCACCGGAGACGTGCTCTCGGCGCTGAAGGAAGGGCTTTCCACGCCGCTTTCGGGCATGGGCCAGGCCTTCTCCTCCTCGCTGCTCGGCCTTTCCGGTTCGCTCATTCTCGGCTTCCTCGACCTGCAGGCCGGCCGCGCGCAAAACCGCTTCTACATGGAGCTGGAAAACTGGCTGTCCTCGGTCACGGATGTCGGCTCCGATCTTGCGCCGGCTCTCGACGCCGTTGCCGGCGCTTCCTCGGACGACATGCGCGCGCTCTCCGATTATCTGCGCAAAGTTTCCGAAGAGGGCGGCGCCGGCAGCCAGCGCTCCGTCGCCGCCATGGCAAGCCTTGCCGAAGGCATTCAGGGCCTCGTCAAGAACATGCGCAACGAGCAGCAGATGCTGCGCGACTGGATCGAGGCGCAGCAGGACGAGGCCAAGGCGATGCGTCGCACGCTCGACCGGCTTGCCGAACGCATCGGCGTGCAGGAGCGCGGCGGCGAGAGGGGCGAGCGTTTGCGCGACCGTGCCAGCCAGGCAGAAAAGAGCGAGGGCAAGTAAGCCATGGCTCTTGCCCGCAACCGGCGCCGCGAACGCACGGTGGATTACTGGCCGGGTTTCGTCGACGCACTGTCGACGCTGCTCATTTCCATCATGTTCCTGCTGACGGTTTTCGTCGTCGGGCAGTTCATCCTCAGCCGCGAGATCAGCGGACGCGATGAGGTGCTCAGTCGTCTCAACAGCCAGATCAACGAGCTGACGCAGCTTCTCGCGCTTGAAAAGGGCAGCAATCAGGATCTCCAGGATTCGGTCGCCAATCTGCAGGCCTCGCTTGCCAGCGCCGAAGGTGACCGGTCGCGGCTGCAGGCGCTGCTGAATGCCGGTTCGGGCGGTCAGGATGCGGCGCAAAAGCGGATCGGCTCGATGACGCAGGAGCTCGACGAGCAGAAGCAGGTGAGCGAGCGGGCGCTCAGCCAAGTCGAACTGCTGAACCAGCAGATCGCAGCGCTTCGCAGCCAGATTGCCGCCGTCGAAGCAGCCCTTCAGGCCTCGGAGGAGAAAGATCGAGTCTCGCAGACCAAGATCGCCGATCTCGGCAGCCGCCTCAATGTGGCGCTCGCCGCGCGCGTTCAAGAGTTGAACCGCTACCGTTCCGACTTCTTCGGCCGGTTGCGTGAGATCCTTTCGGACCGCGAGAATATCCGCATCGTCGGCGATCGGTTCGTCTTCCAGTCGGAGGTGCTGTTTCCCTCGGGCGGTGCCGATCTCAACCCGGAGGGGCAGACCGAGATGGCGAAGCTTGCTACCGCCCTTCTCGATCTCGCCAAGGAAATTCCGCCCGAGATCAACTGGGTGCTGCGCGTCGATGGCCATACCGACAATGTGCCGCTTGGCGGAACGGGCCGCTATCGCGACAATTGGGAACTCTCCTCGGCGCGCGCGATTTCGGTCGTCAAGTTCCTAATCGCACAGGGCGTGCCGGCCGACCGGCTGGTTGCCGCAGGCTTCGGCGAATTCCAGCCGATCGCGCCTGGCGATACGCCGGATGCGCGCTCTACCAACCGCCGCATCGAGCTGAAGCTGACCGAGAAGTGATTAACTTGATATCGCCTGCCGCGCTTCCTTTAGTCGGCCGGTGAGAAAATCGCGCACGGCGGGGCTGTCGCTAAGGCCGATGGCTGTCATATAGGCATCGGCTGCCGCGGTATCATCGCCGGCCTGGGTCAGGAGAAAGGCACGCACCGCCCAGTAGGGCTGGTAGCTTGCGATGTCGCGCGGATCGAGCTTGTCGAGCCGCTCCAGGCCGGCAGCGGCGCTCAGGGCCCTGCCGATCACCGCAGCCTGGCTGACACGCGCACCCAGCGTCGGCTTCATCATCACCAGCGCTGCGTAAAGTGTCGTCAGCGCCTGCCAGTCGGTCGTTCCCGACAGCCGGCGCGCTGCATGCACGGATTGGATCGCCGCCTGGCACTGGAAGGGGCCGAAACGATCGAAGCCGCTGGCCTTGCGCAGCAGTGCATCCGCCTCGGCAATCATGATCGCGTTCCACGCGGCCGCGTCCTGCTCGTCCAGCGGCACATATCGGCCGCTATCGTCGCGCCGAGCGCTGCGGCGGGCTTCGCAGTGGAGCATCAGCGACAGCAGGCCGATCGCTTCCGGTTCATCCGGCAGCACCGCCAGAAGCGCACGGCCGAGCCAGATCGCCTCGCCGGCGAGCGAATGGCGCTCTTCCTCGCCGTCGAGACCGTCCCAGCCAAGACCGTAAGCCGCGTAGATCGCCGAAAGCACCGTGGCGAGCCGCCCGGGCAAGGCGGGGCGAGGCGGAACGGCGAAGGGAATGCCGGCATCGCGGATCTTCACCTTGGCCCGCACCAGCCGCTGGCTCATTGTTTCCGGCGAAACGACGAAGGTCCGTGCGATGGTTCTCGCCTCGATGCCGAGAACGGTCTGCAGCATCAGCGCCGTATGCACGGAGCTGTCGATGGCGGGATGGGTGCAGGCGAAGAGCAGTTTGAGCCGCTCATCGGGAAAGACGGCACTGCCCGCCGCATTCATGCGTTCCTCCGCCTCCTCGAAGGCAACCGATATCGTCGTTTGTGCATTGGCCTCGACAGTGCGGTGGCGAGCAGCCTGCATGAGGTTGCGGCGGGCAGCCACCAGCAGCCAGGCTTCCGGATTGCCAGGAATGCCGCGCTCCGGCCAGACGCGAAGCGCCGAAGCCAGCGCTTCCGACAATGCATCTTCTGCCGCCGGCACGTCGCGCGAGCGGGCGGCGAGAAAGGCGATCAGCTTGCCGTAGGACTGACGCGCCACCTTTTCGGCGGCGCGTCCGGCATCGGGCGGCATGACCACCTCACATCTGCAGGCGCGGGCGCACCTCGACCGAACCCTTGTCGGAGATCGGAACCCGGGTTGCCCATTCGAGCGCGGTGTCCATGTCGGGGACATCGATCAGATAGAAGCCGCCGAGCTGTTCCTTGCCGTCCGGATAGGGGCCGTCCTGCACATCGTGGTCCTCGCCTTTGCGGCGCACGATCGTGCCGGTCTCCGGGCCTGTCAGCCCGGCGCCGCCAGTCATGATCCCTGCCTGAGCGAGCGCCTGGCTGTAGGCGACCCAGCCGTCGCGATAGGCGGGATCGCTGCGGCGGGCGAAATCCTCGGCGGCTTCGCGAATGATGAGAGCATATTGCATGGAAAACTCCTGATCTCGTTGCTGACGTTGATCCGGGCATGCCGGCATCGGGGACCGATATCCCGAAAGCCGTGAAGCCCGGCGGAGCGGCGGAGCCGTTCCAAAACAATGAGGCGCGGCCACCGGTCTTTTCGACATGGCTTTCAAAAAAATACGCGAAAAAGAAAAATGGCGCCGAAAATCGCAAGCAAGCGGGCCGGGCTCAAGGGCACCGGCGCTGCTTACGGGCGCGAAAGGGCAGGGCGGCAATCACGCCGCCGCTGCCGGTCTGCTCAGAATTCGGCCTTCGTCTGATCGACGATCTCGGCGCTTGGCGTGTTCTTCTTAATGGATTCGATGGCACTCATGGCGGACGCCTTCGCCTTGTAGCCCTCGGAGGAGAACATGGCTTCCCCGTTCGATGCTTTGAAGCGGAAGCGGAACTCCCCGCCCTTATCCTTATAGACTTCGAATTTATACATAGATGTCTCCCGAAATCCCAAAACGCTGAATTGCAACCATCAGCTTAGCGGAAGCTAGATCAAAATGGCGAGCTTTTCCACTGCCTTAATCAGGATTGGGTTGCTTAGCGTCCAATTGCCACCGTTTCCATTGGACGCAAGCGAATGAGGGCGCCGGCGCCTATACAGTCTGGGTCACTCCATCTGGATGTTCGCGCCCTTGACGACCGGTCCCCATTTGGCGAGTTCGGCCTTCACATGGGCGGCGAGTTCCTCCGGCGTCGAGCCGACGATGGTGGCGCTGAATTCTTTCATCCGTTCCGCGACGGCTGGGTCGGCGAGCGCCTTTTTAGCCGAGGCGTTGAGGCGCGTCACGACCTCGCTCGGCGTCTTGGCCGGGGCGAAAAGCGCGTTCCAAGTATAGGTCTCGTAACCTGGAATGCCTGACTCGGCGACGGTCGGTACGTCGGGGAAGGAGGGCGCGCGCTCGGCCGTGGTCACCGCCAGCGCCCGCAGAGTGCCGGCCTTGATGTGGCTCGACGAGGAGGGCAGGTTGTCGAACATGATCGGCACCTGGTTGCCAATGACGTCGTTCAATGCCGGACCGGCACCCTTATAGGGGATGTGCTGCATGCTGACGCCGGCCATGGACTTGAAGAGTTCGCCGGAAAGATGCAAAGGCGTGCCGTTGCCCGATGAGGCGTAGCTGTATTTGTCGGGCTCGGCCTTCAGCAGGGCGACCAGTTCCTGCACGGTCTTTGCGGGCAGTTCCGGATTGACGACCAGCACATTCGGCACGACGACGAGCAGCGAGATCGGTGCGAAATCCTTTTCGGCGTCATATGGCGTCGATTTCAGGATCAACGGATTGAGGGCGTGGGTCGCGACCGTGCCCATCAGGATGGTGTAGCCGTCCGGTTCGGCGCGGGCGACGTTACCGGCGCCGAGATTGCCGCCGGCGCCGGCGACGTTCTGGACGATCACCTGTTGGCCGAGATCCTCCGACATCTTCTGCGCGACGATGCGGGCGACGACATCGGTCGAGCCGCCGGCCGCGAAGGGCACGACCATGGTGATCGCGCGATCGGGAAAATCCGCAGCAGCGGCAGACGCGCCGACGGCAAGGGCCGCAAGCGCACCGAAACTGAGCGCAAGGCCCGCACGTCGCGTCATATCGGAAAGCGCCATTCCTATCTCCTCCCAAGGATTTCAGCAGCAATATCCCCACCCGGGGAATGAAGAGCTTAGGGCAGGACGCGCGAAAGACAACCGCAGAGAAGCGCGGCGGGTTCCAACTTTAGTCGCTGTTGGCGGGAGAAGTGCTCGCCGGCTATTTCGCGGCAGCGAGCACATCCTCGTTGGCGGCGTCGAATTGCAGCCGCGCTAGCCGCGCATAGATGCCGCCGTGGCGGATCAGGCTCTGATGCGTGCCCTCTTCGACGACCCGGCCCTGATCCATGACGAGAATGCGGTCGGCTTTCAGCACCGTTGCCAGGCGATGGGCGATGACGAGCGTCGTGCGGCCGTCCACCAGACCGTCAAGCGCCTTTTGCACCAGCGTCTCGCTTTCGGCGTCAAGCGCGGAGGTTGCCTCGTCAAGCAGCAGCACGGGCGCGTTCTTCAGGATGGCGCGGGCAATGGCGATGCGTTGGCGCTGGCCGCCGGAGAGCGTGATGCCGCGTTCGCCGACCTCGGTCTCATAGCCCTGGTCCAGCCGGGCGATGAATTCGTCGGCCTGCGCGGCAAGGGCTGCGGCGCGGACCTCGTCACGCGAGGCGCCGGGACGGCCGAAGGCGATGTTGTCATGGATCGAGGCGGCAAAGATGGTGACGTCCTGCGGCACGATGGCGATGCGCTGGCGCAGTTCATCAGGCGTTGTCAGCTGCGCGTCGACACCGTCGATCTTCACGCTGCCCTGCTGCGGATCGTAGAAGCGCAGCAGCAGCGAGAATACGGTGCTCTTGCCGGCACCGGAAGGGCCGACGATGGCGACGGTCTCACCTGGCGTGATCGCAAAGCTTAAGCCATACAGCGCCGATTTGCCGGGGCGCGAGGGATAGGCAAAGTGCACGCCGGAAAATTCGACACGGCCACGGCTGGGCGACGGAAGCGGCTCAGGGCTGGCGGGGGCTGTAATCGGCGAGACCTCGTCGAGAAGCTCGGTCAGCCGGTCTGCAGCACCGGCTGCCTGCGAGAGTTCGCCCCAGACTTCCGACAGCGCACCCAGCGAACCGGCGGAGATGACGGCATAGAGCAGGAACTGGCCGAGCGTGCCGGCCGAAAGCGTGCCGGCAAGCACGCTGTGGGCGCCGAACCAGAGCACGGCGACAACGCTGCCGAAGATCAGCGTGATGGCGATTCCGGTTAGCAGTGCGCGCGAGCGGATGGCGGCGCGGGCCGCCTCATAGGCAGATTCGACGGCGGTGCCGTAGCGCGTCGCTGCGGCATCCTCGCCGTTGAAGGCCTGGACGGTGCGGATTGCGCCAATCGTCTCGTTGGCGAAGGCGGAGGCATGAGCCAGCGTATCCTGGGCGGCACGCGAGCGCTTGCGCACCGAGCGGCCGAAGGCGACGAGCGGGAAGACGATCAATGGGATCGCTCCGATAACGAGGCTCGAAAGCTTCGGCGAGGTGACGATCATCATGCCCATGGCGCCGATACAGAGGATGAAGTTCCTCAGCGCTACCGAGGCGGTGGCGCCGACGGCGGACTTGATCTGCGTCGTATCGGCGGTCAGCCGCGAGACGATCTCGCCGGATTGGTTGACGTCGAAGAAGGAGGGTGACAGCCGGGTCACATGGGAAAAGACGTCGCGGCGAAGATCGGCGACGATGCGCTCGCCGATGGTGATGACGAAATAATAGCGCAGCGCGCTGGCGACCGCGAGCACGATGGCCATGACCATCAGCATGGCGAAGTAGCTGTTGATGAAGCGGCCGTCGGACTGGGTGAAGCCGTGATCGATCATGCGACGCACGGCGAGCGGCAGCGCCAGCGAGGTGATGGCGGCAAGCGCCAGCGACATCAGCGCACCGGCCACCAGGCCGCGATAACGCATGACATAGGGCGTCAGCCTGCCGAGCGATCGCAGCGATCGCGTCTTGTTTTCCTCAGCCCGTGCCTGCTTTGCCAAATCGTCTCCGATCGCCCGCAGGACCCGCGCAATGCGGCCTGTTGGCTCTTGTTATCTAGGCGTCCTTCATGTATAGGCACCGCATCCTAATGGGAAGCCGTAGCCATCCGACTGCGGCTTCATTTATTCAATCGGTTCGTTGGCCGCAACTGCATGCGGCAAATTGAACTCCGGTATCGCAGGAAGATTGTTATGAAGGCAGGCATCCATCCCGAATATCACATGATCAAGGTGGTCATGACCGATGGCACTGAGTACGAAACCCGCTCGACCTGGGGTTCGGAAGGCGCTGTCATGAACCTCGAAATCGATTCCAAGTCGCATCCGGCCTGGACGGGCGGCAACCAGCAGCTCATGGACCGCGGTGGCCGCGTCTCCAAGTTCAACAAGCGTTTCGGCGGCCTCGGCCTCTAATCGCTTTTGCTCGACGGAATTTGAAGAGCCCGGTTTCGCCGGGCTTTTTTGCGTTCGCAATAGCTTACAGCGCCGCGCGTCTTTTCTGACGTGCAAAGGACGCTCCAGGGATGCCGGTGTTCAGCGGCAAAACAAAAAAACCGGCCGCGTAAGACGCAGCCGGTTTGTATTCGAATTCTTGCAAGTCCGTTCAGTTGTTGCCGAAGGCGGTCTGCAACAGGGAAAGCTGGGCCTGGACGCTGTTCTGATTGTCATGAACAATCACCGCTTCGGACGGGCGGTAGATCTCGCGGTCAAGCAGGGCAATGCGGTTCTGCAGACGCAGCGAGCGTTCGACGAGGTCGCGGAAGGATTCTGGCAGGTCGCCCCAGCCGGGTGCGGCGCGGTCGACGTTGAAGCCGTCGAGGCGAACCTTGTTCTTTTCAGCCAGCACCTGGTCACGGGACATTTCGCCATTGTTGACGGCGCGCTGCAACAGCAGCCAGGAGGCCATCTGCATCAGGCGGGTGGTGAGACGCATCGATTCCGCGGCGTAGAGAACCGAGGCCATCCGCGGCAGAACCTTGGAGGCGGCGCGGCCCTGACCGTCGAGATAAGCGGCAGTCTCTTCAACCAGCGACATGCCTTCCGCATAAAGTGCCTTGAACTGCGAGGATGCAGCGGCGCGGCCTGCAAAACTGATCGTGTTCAATCCAACTTCCGACATCGCAATAGTCCCTGTTCGCACGCAGCTACATATAGTCAGGTAACGCCGGTGCCGACGGAAAAGTTTCCAGGCCCGGTCTTTATGACTTTAAGATGGTATCATTAGCCCAAATGCGCAAGCCGTTTCTTAAGAAAGGGTTAATCTCCACAGTTTCGTGGAAGTGCGCCGGCCATAGGAAAAAGAAGAGCCGCAAACGCGGCTCTCAAGGTAAAACAGGGAGAAAAATCAGACCAATTCACCGCTTGGAAAACTGTCTGAGATCCAGAGGAAATCCGGATGAATACAGTAATACCTTATAAAGCTTAATATTTTATTAACACTGTGCCGGATTAAGACTTGAGGCGTGTTATTTTATCCGCCTATAGCCTTGTTTTTCGGGGTTTTTATCGGATCACGAGCGGAAGAAGCTTTCCGCCGCCTGCCGCCCGGAGGCTTTGCGGGCAGCCTCGGCCTCGAGACGGGCGATCTCCGTCTTCAGCAATTCCACCCGCGCCTTCAATTCGTCGACCGAAAGCATGGAGAGATCGGCGCCGATCTCGTGGGCGACTTTCTTCTGCGGCCGGTCATCATCGATGAAGCTCATGGTTCGTCCTCCGTTCGCTGCCTAACCAAACTTTACAGCAGGATCGTCGCTTTCGGGAGACTTTCCGGTTTCGGGAGGTTTGCCGGCGCCGCGATCGGCAAGCGACATGCTTTCCGGTGTCAGGATCGCCGAGGTGCCGGTCGGGATCGTCGTGTAGGCGTCGCGGTCGCTGGCGGGGACCGCGGCGCGGATGCGGCTCCTGATGATGGCATAAACGGTGATCAGTACATGGGCGACGGCGGTAACGAGGAAAAGCGCATGCGGAGTGATCGCCGACATGACGGGACCGCTGAGCGTCGGGCCGATCACCGTGCCGATGCCATAGAGCAGCAGCAGGCCGCCGGAGACCTTGACGAAGTCCTCCGATGCCGCGAAGTCGTTCGCGTGGGCGACGGCGATCGGATAGAGCGTATTCGCCACGGCGCCGTAAAGGACGACGAGCCCGATCAGCAAGGTGGGGGACGTCGGGTGGAGCAGAAAGATCAGCAGGCCGGCAAGGGCGGCGATCCCCGACATGGCAGCGAGCACGTAGCGCCGGTCGATGCGATCGGAAAGCCGGCCGGCCGGCAGCTGCATCACCGCCCCGGCGAAAATGGTGGCGCTCATCATGACGGCGATGCTGGTGTCGGAGAGGCCGGCACCGGCTCCGAAGACGGCGCCGAGCGTGCCGTAGGCACCGTTGGCGATGCCGACGAGCAAGATGCCGAGGCAGGAGACCGGCGAGTTGCGATAGAGCGCCGGCAGGTCGAGGCGCACCGCCTTCAACGGCTGCGGCGAAGCGGCGGTCGACAGCGTCGTGGGCAGCATGGCGATGCAATAGAAGATGCCGCAGATCATGAAGAGAACCGGTGTGCGCACATCCTCGAGCGGGATCATCATCTGGCCGCCGACGACGCCAATGAGTGTGATGCCGATATAAAGCGAGAAGATCATGCCGCGGCTCTCGTTGCTGGCGCGCTCGTTCAGCCAGCTTTCGATGATCATCGACGTGCCGGCGGTGGAGAAGCCGGTGACGGCGCGCAGGACCACCCACCAGACCGGATCGATGATGATGCCGCTGACCAACGCGATGATGGCGATGATCGAGATGAAGCCGGAAAAGGCACGCACATGGCCGACGCGGCGGACGATCTTCGGAGCAACCAGGCAGCCGATGACGAAGCCCCCGGCCCATGAGGTGCCGAGCAGGCCAAGCGTCGTCGTTCCGTAGCCTTCGAGATTGCCGCGCACGGGAAGCAGGATGCCCTGCAGGCCGTTGCCCATGAAAAGGAAGAGCGTGCCAAAGAGCAGCGCGGCGACGGACAGCAGATTTCTCTTCATTTCCCCAGACTCAGTCTTAGCGATTTGCAATGACATAAGGCAGGACCTGCGTCAGCCCAGCCTCAAGATGATTGATTGTGCCCCGGAATGTCTTTACGGCGTGTCGAGATCCTCTTGTTCGCGCGGAAAAATGTCCGTCCTGTGACATTCCGAAAAACGGAAAAAATAAAGCATGACAAAGCTGATAGCCTTGCTGCTCATCCTTGCCATGGCGATACAAGTGATCAAGCCGCTCGGGCTTCCCGGCCTCAGGCGGCGAATGGATTTCTGGAAGCTCGCGCTGATCGCTTTCGCCGTCTGGGCAATGGCTCTGCTTTCGCGCGATTTCCTGATGTAGCCCCGGATTACGTGTAACGCATGGGTACGGTCCGGGCTGCGACCGTCAGTCTTGCAAGCTAATTTTTCCGCGCATGACGGAAACGCAGCCTCCCGAGATGACGACATCGGTGACGATGCCGTTGGATTTCACGACATCAAGGGTGATGACGCTGCGGCGGCCCATTTCGACGCCCTGTTCAATGGTGATGCGGACGTTCATATCGGCCTCCGGCGCAAGCGAGACGAGATAGGCGCCAAGCGCGGCTGAAGCGCTGCCCGTTGCCGGATCCTCGGGCACATTGTCGAGGGGCGCGAACATGCGGGCGCGAATATTCCATGGATTTTCGGCTGTCCTCACATAGAGGAAGAGCGAGAAGTCGTGGCCGCTGGTCGTCTGGCGGCCGGCAGCTGCCTGGAACCCGGCAAGGTTTGGGCGGACGGCGGCCAGCGCCTCGAGCCCGTTCACTTCTGCAACGGCGAAATTCAGGCCGACGGATGCAAAGACCGGGGCATGGGTGGTGCTGACGATGACACCGGGGTCGAGCGAGACGCAGCTGGCGATGGTTTCCGCGGCGATGGTGTCGCCGATCGTCAGCGGCTGCGGCGCGCGGATGGCGGCAGCAGCAACCTTTCCGCCGCTGCGTTTCAGGCTGACTTCGACGATGCCGGCCTTTTCTTCGAAACGCAGCGTATCGCCGACCGGCTTGCCGAAAATCTCCGCCTGCTGGCCGAGCACATAGGCGGTGCCGACGTTCGGATGGCCGGCAAAGGGTATTTCCATCGTCGGGGTGAAGATGCGCACGCGGGCGGAATTTTGCGGGTTTTCCGGCGGCAGCACGAAGGTGACTTCGGAATAATTGAACTCGGTGGCGATCTTTTGCATCGCCGCATCGCTCAGACCGCGCGCATCGCAGATGACGGCAAGCGGATTGCCCTCGAAGCAGGTGGAGGTGAAGACATCGACGGTGACGTAGGAGAGGGTGTTCATGGCGGCTCCTGTTGTGACAGGGCGCTATGAGTAATCACGGTTTTCGAGGGAACGAAGTGGTTTCTTGTCGCCGTGACAATGAGGGTGGGTGTCTTGCGCGCTGGACTGAGTTTTTACGCATTTTCCCTGGCGGTTCGTCGGATGGGAAAGGATGGCGCCCCTCCAGATTCCCTCATTCCTGTGCTTGTCACAGGAATCCAGCCACGGCGCGTCCGCGCCGTGATTGACTCTCATACAAGGAAAGAATTCTCCTGCGCCCAAGGACTTGGGCGCACTGGATTCCTGTGACGAGCACAGGAATGAGGGAGGCGAGGAAAGAGCAAGAACTGCGACGCTGCGTTTGCCGTCACCTCCCCAAATACCTAAGCTCCAAAAGCTCAGGCGGCCTTTTCCAGGTCTTTCTTCCAGCTGCCCTTGGCGGCGAGGCTGTTCATCTCGGCGCGGTGGGTGAATTCGCGTTGGCCGGCAGCGACGTTTTCCTGCTTGCCGTTCCAGGCTCTGAGCGCGCTGTCCTGCAGGGCGCGGCCGTAGGAGAAGGTGACGAACCAGGGCAGGTCGCCGCCGGCATTGATCGCCGAAAGATGAGCAGTCGCTTCTTCGGTCGTCTGGCCGCCGGAGAGGAAGGCGATGCCGGGAACGGCGGGCGGAACGGTCGCCTTCAACACCTTGACGGTGCGTTCGGCAACTTCCGCGACCGAGGCCTTGCGAGCGTTCTTGCCGTCGATCACCATGTTCGGCTTGAGGATCATGCCTTCGAGGTTGACGCGGGCATCGGCCAGTTCCTCGAAAACGATGCGCAGTGTGGATTCGGTCACTTCGGCACAGCGGTCGATATTGTGGTCGCCTGGTTTGCCGTCCATCAGGCATTCCGGCTCGACGATCGGAACGATCCCGGCCTCCTGGCAAAGTGCGGCATAACGAGCAAGCGCCTGAGCATTGGCGCGGACGGAACCGCGGGTCGGCAAGGTCGACGAGATGGCGATGACGCCGCGCCATTTGGCGAAGCGGGCGCCGGCATCATAATATCTGGCAAGGCGCTCGCCGAGACCGTCGAGGCCTTCGGTGATGGTTTCAGCGGGATATTTGGCCATCGGCTTGGCGCCGGTATCGACCTTGATGCCGGGGATGGCACCGGCGGCGCGGATGATATCGACGAAAGGCGTGCCGTCCGCGGCCTTCTGGAACAACGTCTCTTCGAAAAGGATGACGCCCGAGATATATTTCTTCATCGCCTCGTCGGAGCGGAAGAGCATCTCCCGGTAGTCCCGCCGGCTCGTTTCGGTCGAGTCGAGGTTGATCGTGTCGAAACGCTTCTTGATGGTGGAGGTCGATTCATCGGCGGCGAGCAGCCCCCGGCCGCCCGTAACCATCTGCACTGCAATGTCTTCCAGTCGTTCGCTCATTTCGTTCTCTCCACAACAATAAACATCGGCACTTCAGGAATATAGAACGCGGATAACAGAAGTTTATAGCGAGGAAAATGGAAGGCTAAGTCATTGAAACGATTGAATTCAATTCAATCGTTTGAAAATTTGGGATTTTTTTCATCCTCTGAGCAAAAGACCGCGGAAGCTGTTTTTCTTCCACGGTCTATCCACATGTAAAATCTGCGAAATCAGTCGCGCCGACTATCCGGCGGCGTTGAGGACGGCGACGCCGGGAAGCTCTTTGCCTTCCATCCATTCGAGGAAGGCGCCGCCGGCGGTCGAGACATAGGTGAAATCGTCGGCAACGCCGGCATGGTTGAGCGCCGAGACGGTATCGCCGCCGCCGGCAACGGAGGTGAGCTTGCCGGCTACGGTGCGCCCAGCGGCGTATTTCGCGGCAGCGACCGTCGCGGTATCAAAGGGTTCGATCTCGAAGGCGCCGAGCGGGCCGTTCCAGACCAGGGTTGCGGCGCGCTCGATCCAGGCATTGATGGCCTCAACGGATTTCGGGCCGACATCGAGCACCATGGCATCGGCAGGAATGGCGTTGATATCGACCGTCTCGTTGGCGGCGCCCGCCTTGAACTCGCGGGCGATCACGCCATCCTCCGGCAGGATGATGGCGCAGCCGGCGGTGGCCGCCTCGATCATGATCTGCTTGGCGGTTTCGGCGAGATCATGTTCGCAGAGCGACTTGCCGACATTGGTGCCGCGGGCGGCGATGAAGGTATTGGCCATGCCGCCGCCGATGACGAGCGCATCGACCTTCTTCACGAGGTTCATCAACAGGTCGATCTTGGTGGAGACCTTGGCGCCGCCGACGATCGCGACGACAGGGCGAGCGGGATCACCGAGGCCCTTTTCCAGTGCTTCCAGCTCGGCCTGCATGGTGCGGCCGGCATAGGCCGGCAGGTGGTGGGCAAGACCCTCGGTCGAGGCATGGGCGCGGTGGGCCGCCGAAAAGGCGTCGTTGACGTAGATATCGCCGTTGGCGGCAAGCGCCTTGGTGAAGTCGGAGTCGTTGTTTTCCTCGCCCTTGTGGAAGCGGGTGTTTTCCAGAAGCAGGATATCGCCGTCATTCATCGCGGCAACGGCGGAGGCGGTGGCTTCGCCGATGCAGTCGGAGGCCGTCAGCACGGCATGATCAAGCACTTCCTCGACGGAAGGGGCGATCAGCGACAGCGACAGATCCGGCGAAGGGCCATCCTTCGGCCGGCCAAAATGGGCCAGCAGGATCACCTTGGCACCCTTTTCGGACAATTCGAGGATCGTCGGCGCCACACGCTCGATGCGCGTCACATCGGTGACCTTGCCGTCTTTCACCGGGACGTTGAGGTCGACGCGGACGAGAACGCGCTTACCGCGGATGTCGGAAAGATCGTCGAGGGTCTTGAAAGAAGGCATGGGGAGGATCCTGTCGTGGTTGGCGAAAGTTGCGCCGAACATAGCAAGGATCATTCGAGACGCAAGGCGTTCAGCGGCCGTTTTCGCGTGTGCCTTCGTCGCGTCCGGCCGGCGGTTTCAGCGTGCTTTCGGAAGCTGCGGTTTCCCGGTTCCGGCGTCCGTTCAGCCGGTCGCGGATGCGCTGGATGATGTCCTTGAGATTGAGGAAGATCGGCAGCGTAATTGCCGGTTCGACTGCTTCGAGCGACATGCCGACGGAGGTGATGTGATCGTGCTCGTCGAGATCGCGGACGATGAGGATGATCGAGCCGAGGCGGACGCGGTCGGCATAATCGGCCTTGCCGCCGAGACGCTGCCGCATCAATTCGGCGATCGTCAGGCCCTTTTCGGATTCGTTGAGCAGGCCGGGGCCATAGGCGGCGTCGAGATCGGCGGCGGGGCGGGCGGGAGAGAGCGCGAAGGCCCCGAAGAATTCGGCATCGTCGTCATCGACAGGCGCCCGGCTGGCGAAGAGCCGGTCGAGCAGGCGGGAATAGCTCGGCACGATGAAGAGGTAGACGAGATCGTGCTCGCGCAGCCGCCCGGCATATTGATAGCGCATCGACTTGCCGTCGCGGATGACGAGCGAGGGGGTCGCCCAGCGCGGAATGCGCTCGCCGCGCAGCACCGGGCTATCCTTGATGACGCGGTAGGAGAGCAGTTCGTGGTTGGCCGCGCCCGGCAGGTCGACCTCGACCTTGTCGACGGCGCCGATGCGCGGCGGAATGATCAGCCCGAGCTTCTTGGCGACGGGTTTGATCGTCCAGCCCTGGAGGAGCAGCGAGACCAGCACGATGATGAAGGCGGTGTTGAAATAGATCTGGCCGTTCTCAAGCCCGCCGAGGATCGGCATGATGGCAAGCAGGATGGAGACGGCGCCGCGCAGGCCGACCCAGGCAACGAAGCCGATTTCCTGCTGCGTGTAATCGAAGGGAAGCAGCGACAGCCAGATCGCCAACGGCCGGGCGACGAAGATCAGGAAGAGGGCGAGCAGGATGGCCGGCACGATGATGGCAGGGAATTGCGACGGCGTGGCGAGCAGGCCGAGCACCAGGAACATGATGATCTGCGCCAGCCAGGTCATGCCGTCCTGGAAGCGCTTGATGGTGCCGATCGCCTGCATCTTGCGGTTTCCGGCGTAGATGCCGGCAACATAGACGGCGAGGAAGCCGCTGCCGCCAACCGCGCCGGTGAAGGAGAAGACGAGAAGAGCGAGCGCCAGCACGAAGATCGGTGTCAGGCCGCGATCGGTATCGAGCTTGCTGACGATCAGCACGATCATCATGCCGCCGAGCAGGCCGAGAATGACGCCGAGGCCCATCTGCTGCACGAACATGGCGAGCATGCCGATATTGATGCCGGCATAACGCTCGCCGCTCGCCAGCACCTCGACGAGGGCGATGGTGAGAAAGATCGCCATCGGGTCGTTGGTGCCGGATTCGACTTCCAGCGTCGAGCGCACCTTGTCGCGGATGTTGATGCCGCCGATGCGCAACAGGAAGAAGACGGCGGCGGCATCCGTCGATGCGACGATCGAGCCGAGCAGCAGTCCTTCCAGCCAGGTGAAATTCAAAAGCCACATGGCGGCGAAGGCAAAGAGCGAGGCGGTGATCAGCACGCCAACCGAGGCGAGCGCCAGAGAGGGCACGGCCGCCAGCCGGAAGGCCTGTATCGGCGTGCCGAAGCCGGAATCGAACAGGATGACGGCCAGCGCGATGGAGCCGAGAATATAGGCGAGATAATTGTTGCTGAACTCGATGCCGAGGCCATCGACGCCGGCGGCAAGGCCGATCATCAGGAAGAGCAGCAGCAGGGGGGCGCCGAAGCGGAAGGCGAGCAGGCTCGAAAAAGCGGCAAGAAGCACGAGTGCCGTCGAAACCAGCACCACGATATAGAACGCTTCCATGCCCACCCCTTTCCATCGACTGCTTTGCGAACACAGCCGCCCCGGCCGATCCGCCTTTATTCAACCCCTCCGTCACGCGCGGCGATCCGTCAGTAAACGGCAAAACTTCAGAGAAGGGTAGGCCTTGCGGCTTAACCTCGTCGCGATGCTGCTTCATGCTGCTGAACGGCTGCCGGACGGCCAACCGACACGGAATGCTACGGGAGAAAGTCTGTATAAAGAATGTATAGGAAAATCAGGCGAGAGCAGGGCAAAAGAGACAGGCACGGATTTTTCCTGCCGGTATCTGCGAATGGCAACAACATAAGACACGCTCCTCCTTTCACGCGGCCCGTTTGCCTTGTCCAATCACGGGAAGATTGGATTGCAGGCGCGGATGCGGCGAGGGGAGCGCTGAGATATTTCGATATCGGGTGGAAATGCCGGCCGCCCAGCGAGGGCAACCGGCTGTAGTTTTGCGCCAGAAGCGGCCGGCCCTTGCTCTGCTATCCCAACACGGCCTGAAGTATGATGATGGCGAGAAAGGAGAGGCCAATGAACGCGGCGACCCAGATGACCAGACGATTGGCCTTTGCCAACACGGCAGGTCTGACGTCCCGCTTGGGGTGAAACCGTTGCCGCCGTTTGAGGGTGGTGTGGGACAAGCGTTTTTGTGCCTCTGCCATTTATCACCTCCACTTGGCTCATTTTAGCCATTGTGCAGCGCTGCGCATTTCCTCAATCTAGCACGCTTGGCCGGCGGATTGCCAACCCGTGATCCATCCGTGCAGCCAGGGATTTCGTCGGCGATGGTTTCGCGTAGGGAAGCCTGTCGAATTCGAACCCGGGGCAGCCTCAACTGCACCGACATCCTGTCCTGCGAACGGCGGCGTCATATCGAACCCGCCGCTTCGATATGACTCGAAACCGGAAAAAGATGCGGATCGTCGATCAGTCTTCGACGGTATCGTCTTCGCCAGCGGTCAGATCCGCGACCGGGACCAGGAAAACGACGAACTCGTCCTCGATGGTCCGTTCGGGATCGTCGTCGAATTCATAGGCGTGCTCGACTTCGCTTGCTTCCTCGGTGGTCGCCTTGCGCAAGCTCAGGGCCGCTTTGCGGTCCCAAAGAGGCTTGCCTTCGGATTCCAGGACGGTCAGATCGTCGCGAAAGTCTTCCGCCTCGAAGAAATGCGTCGCTTCCTGATGATTTTCCGAACGAAAACTGGCAACGGCACGGCCGGCGATTTCAACGGTAAAGTAATCCATCCATCTCTCTCATTTTCATGCGGGCGACAGTGCTGCCGCACGGTATTGGCGTTCCGCACCTGGCCGGTGGCCGATGCGGCGTGAGGAAACTGGGCATTTTGGAATGTCCAGGGTGACGTATTCTAACAGATCTCATCCGGGCAATGGGCGAAAAGATGCCAATGCGGGAGGGCGGTTTCGTTCGGAGACACGGCAACAAAAAGCGGCCCGGTTTCCCGGGCCGCTTGCATGTCGATGCCTCAAGAGCGCTCAGATGAGCTTGGCGAAAGCGACTGCCGTGTCGGACATGCGGCTGGAGAAGCCCCACTCGTTGTCGTACCAGGACAGGACGCGCACGAAGTTGCCTTCCATGACCTTGGTCTGATCGGTTGCGAGGATCGAGGAGTGGCTGTCATGGTTGAAGTCACGGGAGACGAGCGGCTCGTCGGTGTAGCCGAGGATGCCCTTCAGCTTGCCGTTTGCAGCAGCCATGATGGCTTCGTTGATTTCGCCAACGCTGGTCGCCTTCTTGGAGACGAACTTGAAGTCGACGACCGAAACGTTCGGGGTCGGAACGCGGATCGAGGTGCCGTCGAGCTTGCCTTTCAGATGCGGCAGAACGAGGCCGACTGCCTTGGCTGCACCCGTCGAGGTCGGGATCATGGAAAGGGCGGCCGCGCGGGCGCGATACAGGTCCTTGTGCATCGTGTCGAGCGTCGGCTGATCGCCGGTGTAGGAGTGGATGGTCGTCATGAAGCCGTGGTCGATGCCGACGGCGTCGTCGAGAACCTTCACGACCGGCACCAGGCAGTTAGTGGTGCAGGACGCGTTGGAGATGACCAAGTGCTCCTTGGTGAGCTGATCATGGTTGACGCCGAAGACGACCGTCAGATCGGCACCATCGGCAGGCGCCGAGACGATGACGCGCTTGGCGCCGGCCGTCAGGTGAGCGGCAGCCTTGTCGCGAGCGGTGAAGATGCCGGTGCATTCCATCGCGATGTCGACGCCGAGCTCGCGGTGCGGGAGCGTTGCCGGATCCTTGATCGCCGTGACCTTGATCGGCTTGCCGTTGCCGACGATGATCGTGTCGCCCTCGACCTTCACCGTTGCCGGGAAGCGGCCGTGGATCGAGTCGTAGCGCAGCAGGTGGGCGTTGGTTTCAACCGGGCCGAGATCGTTGATGGCGACGACCTCGATGTCGGTGCGGCCGGATTCGACGATGGCGCGAAGGACGTTGCGGCCGATGCGGCCGAAACCGTTGATGGCAACCTTGACTGTCATGTTCATTCACTCCCGATAGAGTAGGGCCCGATAGCGAGGGCCTGGAATTGAGGAGATGGAGAGCGCCTCAAGGCGCCCTCATTAAAGCTTTGCTTCGGCGGCCGCAACGACGGCGTCGGCGGTGATGCCGAAATGCTTGTAAACTTCCTTGACCGGGCCGGAAGCGCCGAAGCTCTTCATGCCGATGAAGGTACCTTCCGGTCCGATGAACGCATCCCAGCCTTCGCGAACGGCAGCTTCGACGGCGATCTTGACCGGCGAGTTGCCGAGAATTTCCTTGCGATAGGCTTCCGGCTGCTCGAAGAACAGTTCCGTGCAGGGAACCGATACGACGCGGACGGTGACGCCCTTGGCTTCAAGCGCCGTACGGGCTGCAACGGCAATTTCGACTTCCGAGCCGGAAGCAAAGATCGTCACCTTGGCGTCGGCATTGCCGGCCAACGTGTAGGCGCCTTGTTCGCAGAGGTTCTTTTCGCTGTATTCGGTGCGGGCCGCCGTGAGGTTCTGACGCGTTAGAGCAAGGCCTGAAGGACGGTTGTGCGTCTTGATAGCGATCTGCCAGCATTCCGCCGTTTCCGTGGCGTCGGCCGGACGGAAGACCATCAGGTTCGGGATGGCGCGCAGACCGGCGAGCTGTTCGACCGGCTGGTGCGTCGGGCCGTCTTCGCCGACGCCGATCGAGTCATGCGTCAGGACGTGAATGACGCGGATGCCCATCAGCGAAGCAAGGCGGATCGGCGGGCGGCAATAATCCGAGAAGATCAGGAAGCCGCCGCTATAGGGGATGAGGCCGCCATGCAGCGCAATGCCGTTCATAGCAGACGCCATGCCATGCTCGCGGATGCCCCAATGCATGTAACGACCGGCGAAATCCGTCGGGGTGATCGAATGCATCTGGCTGGTCTTGGTGTTGTTCGACGGCGTCAGATCGGCGGAGCCGCCGAGCGTTTCCGGCAGGAAGCCGTTGATGACCTCGAGCGCGTCTTCCGAAGCCTTGCGGGTCGCAACCGTCGGCTTGGTCTCGGCGAGCTTCTTCTTGTATGCGCTGATCGCGGCGTCGAAACCTTCCGGCAGCTCGCCTGCCATGCGGCGGGTGAACTCAGCCCGGGCCGGAGCCTTGGCGAGGCCGTCTTCCCAGGACTTGACGAGCTCGACGGAGCGGGCGCCGGCTGCACGCCAGCTGTCAAGGACGTCCGAGGGGATGACGAAGGCTTCGGCTTCCCAGTTCAGCGCCTTGCGGGTGGCAGCGATTTCCTCGGCGCCGAGCGGGTTGCCGTGGACCTTGTGGGTGCCCTGCTTGTTCGGGGCGCCAAAGCCGATGATCGTCTTGCAGGCGATGAAGGTCGGGCGGTCGGACTTGTGGGCAGCTTCGATCGCGGCGGCGATGGCGGCCTGATCGTGACCGTCGATCTCGATCGTGTTCCAGTGTACGGCCTTGAAGCGGGCGACCTGATCGGTGGAGTCCGACAGCGAGACGGCGCCGTCGATGGTGATCGAGTTGTTATCCCAGAACAGGACGAGCTTGTTGAGCTTCAGGTGGCCGGCGAGCGCAATGGCTTCGTGGCTGATGCCCTCCATCAGGCAGCCGTCGCCGCAGATCGCATAGGTATAGTGATCCTGGAGGTCGGAGCCGAACTCCTCGCGCAGCTTGCGTTCGGCAATCGCCATGCCGACGGAATTGGCGATACCCTGGCCGAGCGGACCGGTCGTCGTTTCAATGCCTGTGGCATGACCGTATTCCGGATGGCCGGCGGTCTTCGAACCGAGCTGGCGGAACTGCTTGAGATCCTCGATCGTCATGTCAGGGTAGCCGGTCAGATACAGCAGCGAATAGAGCAGCATCGAGCCATGGCCGGCCGACAGCACGAAGCGATCGCGGTTCGGCCAGTGTGGCTTCTTCGGATCGAACTTCAGATATTTGGTGAACAGGACCGTCGCCACGTCAGCCATGCCCATCGGCATGCCCGGGTGGCCGGAGTTCGCCTTTTCAACGGCGTCCATGGCGAGAAAACGGATCGCATTCGCCATCCGGTCGTGTTGTTCGGGAGAGGTCATGGCTTTTCCGCAAGTTCCGGGTGTCGGGGGATGGCCTCGAGCCTCCAAGACCATCGAGTGAAAGCGGCAGAGACATAGCAGTTGGGACGGGCAAGTCAATAAATGGCAGGCCAAATCCGGGCCGTCGACGGTGATTTTTGACATTTGATCGCGCGATTGTACAAATGACGAATCTGATGTGACGGACATGTGTAAAACGCTCATCCACAGGATAGGCCGGTGGGCAAGTGACAGGATTTATTGACGGGCCGTTTACGAGCGGCATATCCTTTTGAAAACGCAGGATCGGCGCGGCGTGCCGATTCGCGGATCCTGCGCGGGAATCGGAAAGACATGATGCCCACAGGCAAAACCATGGAAGCAGCGCTCAACGAATTGAGACAGGCGATATCGAGCCTCGAAAACGCTGTCGACATGCGCGTCGAGCGGCAGCGCGAGCAGGGCGAGATCGAGGGCGAGGTGCGGCGTGTGCATGCCGACCGTTCGCGGCTGGCGCAGGAGCTCGACCAGGCCGAATTCCGCGCCAACCGGCTGGAAGAGGTCAATCGCGAGGTATCGCGGCGGCTGGTGACGGCCATGGAAACGATCCGCGCGGTTCTGGATCGCTGATAGAAAGAGTGTGGCATGGCGCAGGTGACGGTAACGATCGACGGCAAGGCCTATCGCATGGCCTGCGAGGAAGGGCAGGAGGATCACCTGACCGATCTCGCTACCCGCTTCGACCGCTATGTCGGCCATCTCAAGGATCAGTTCGGGGAAATCGGCGATCTCAGGATCACCGTCATGGCCGGCATCATGGTTGTGGATGAAATTTCCGAACTCACGCGCCGCGTCGCTGGATTGGAATCCGAGCTCGAGTCGCTGCGCGGCAACCGCGATACGGTGCTTGCAGCGACCGCCCGCACCGAGGAAAATCTTGCGGCGGCGCTGAGCGAAGTGTCGAGCCGCATTCGCGGCATCACCGACAAGCTGAACGGCCGGTCTGCCCCCGAACTCAATTGATCTCAATTAAATAGGGGCGGCCTTCCGTCGCCACTGGCGCGCCAGCACAAACGACCTTATATATCGCCATGCGGTCTGCGCCTCTCGACAGGAACCACAATCCCTGGGGCCATACTCGATCCAAAGGGAGCTGTCCCTGGCCAGGCCCGTGGGCCTGGACACACGGCGCCCACCTACGTTTGTAGGCACCCAGGATCGTAAACATCCATCGGTGGTCGTGGATCGCACCCTTTCCTTCCATTTTCAGCAAAGACACCGGATCGACAGCGAGCATTAGGAAGGTCTTGTCGGAAAGAGCAACGATTTCGCTCTCAGCGGCGATCGTCGTCTTGTCCTTGGCATACCGGATACGGCCCTTCGGCGAAGACCTCGTCGTGATAGCCCTTGGAGCCGACATTCAGCGCCAAAGGGCTTCGCCACTCCCTGTTGTCGCGCAGGCAATCGAGCACGAAACGGAAATCATATCGCGGCCGCCAGCCGAGTTCCCGCCTTGCGCGTTCGTTGACATAGACACGGTCGAGCGAGGGAAACATCTTCCAGCCGCGTGATGTGTAAAGGGCGCCTGCACCCGGGAACAGTCGTTCGACAGCGTGAGGCGAATCGCGCCGGATCGCGGCAAGATCATTTGCCGAAAACGGCGTCGTGGCGGAGATGATGTAGCGGCCAAAGCCGATTGCCGGCGCCTTTTCGAGCGCCAGCAGATGGGCGCCGACCACGTCGCTGATATCGACGCGGCGGTGAAGAAGCTCGTTGGCCTGGGCATTCTCTGCCGAATAGCCGTTGCGAATGTCAGGATCGTCGTCGTTTTCGGGAAAGAAACGCGAAGTCCTGAGAATGACCACCGGCAGGCCGGACTTGCGGGCGAAGAGTTCGCACAGACCTTCGGCGGCGAGTTTCGTCACGCCGTAGATGTTTTTCGCGACAGGAAGCACATCCTCGGTCACCCATGCCGCCGGTTCGCCGGCAGCCGGCGTCAATGCCGCGCCGAAGGTGCTGGTGGTGCTGGTGAAGACGAAGCTTGCAACGTTGGCAGTGACCGCTTCTTCCAGCAGGCTGAGGGTGCCGGCGATATTGGTGTCGAGGAAATCGTAATTGCCGTGGGTTGCCACATGCGGCTTGTGCAGCGTTGCGGCATGGATGACGTGGCTGATGCCTGACATTGCCTTCCGGACGAATGCGCGATCACTGATCGAGCCGACCATGTCGGTGAAAGCCGAGGGCTTGATATCGATGCCGCGCACCCAGCGGCTTTCCGCCCTCAAGGTCCGCATCAGCGCCTCGCCGAGATGGCCGGCACTTCCCGTCACCAATATCGTCATCACATCGTCTCCTGACCGTTTAGGCGGCGGACGCTATAAAGACCGACGTTTCCGGACAACGCATAAATTATGCATGGGCGTGCAGGAAAGCTTGAGACTCAGCCGATGGTCGTAACAAGGCGGCCGGCGCTGCCATCGGAAAGCATGATCCGTTCCCAGGTCACGCGGCCGGCGGCGATCGGCAGCAGCGCATTGCCGTTGGCGCCGGTATCGAGGGTCAACGACGAGAGCCTGCCCTCATGCCAGCCGCGCTCCTCCAGCGACTGCTCGGCGGCGGCGATTTCGGCGGAGGCGTAGGAGAACAGAGAACGGCCGAGAAAGGCGCCGAGCGGCGCTCGCCACTCCGCCTGTCGTGGGCGAGAGGCGGAGAGCAGCCGGTGGGTGTGGTCGCAGATCAGATGCACCGGCCGGACGGAATCCTCGACCAGCCGCTTCAGCGCCGCATCGACTGCTGCATGTTGCGGGGAGGCGAAAATTCGTTCCAGCTTGATGGCCTGTTTGGGCGAGAGAGCGAGCTGATCGCGCTCCCAGCGCGAGACCGTCGCCTGGTTGACGCCGAGGAGTTCGGCGAGATGTTCCTGCTTCATGCTGCGCAGCAGCCGCATGCGGCGTATGCCGGCGCCCGATATCGTCATCTGCCTGATCCCGTGCCGTTTTGGCCAGCATAAGGCTTCGGCTGGCCGACCGGCAAGCTGTTGGGCGGTTGGATCATTATTCGGGCTGGCCCTCGATGTCGCCTTTCAGCCGGTCGAGAATCGACAGGGAATGGTCGGCATAGGCGCTGATCCAGCGGTCATAGATGTGTTTGATCGGCAGGCTGTTCAGGTGGTTCCAGCGCTCGCGGCCTTCCTTCCTGGCGATGACCAGGTCAGCCTCTTCCAGCACCTTCAGATGCAGCATCACCGTACAGCGATCCATCTGGGGAAACATCTCGCAAAGGGTCCCCGTGGTTCGGGGGCCATCCTTGAGCAGATCGAGGATTTCGCGGCGGCGCTGATGCGCCAGCGCCTTGAAAACGGGGTCGTCGGTTGATTCGCTTGACATGTTATGTTTTTATAACATAATAGTGCCAAGGACAATGGAACAGGCACAATGGAGAAGAGGAGAAGTGTCATGTCTCTTGGAATCCGCGTTTCCGGCCGTATCGGCCGCCCCGTCGCAGAGGTTTTCGACGCCGTCGTCAACCCGAAGAAACTCAGCAGCTACTTCACCACGATCGGCGGAGCGAGCGCGCCGCTCGTGAAGGGCACGACGGTGACCTGGTGGAAGGATGCGCCGGTCGAGGTCGTCGATCTGGTGCCGGAAAGCCGCATCGTGCTGCGCTGGGATGGCGGCACCGGCGAAGACAAGGCGACATACAAGACGCTGGTGGAGATGGACTTCAAAGCGCTGGAGGATGGTGGCACGCTGGTGACGATTGCCGAGAGCGGCTGGCGCGAGGACGAGGCCGGCCGGCGCGGCACCTATCTCAACTGCGAAGGTTGGACGCAGATGCTCTGCAGCATGAAGGCCTTCGTCGAATATGGCATCAATCTGCGCGAGGGCATGTTCCTCAGCGAAATGAAGGGCGAGCCGGCCAGCGCGCCTGATGTTTGAACGAGTGCGTCGGTGTCAAGACGATCGGCGGCGCAATAGTCGCATTCGTCAATATGACCGAGACTTCGCTTGCCTGTCACACTGCGGGTGCTAATTTCCGGATTCGACACTTCATTTCGGTTTCCAGGAGATTCATTATGCAGCTTGGCATGGTTGGTTTGGGCCGCATGGGCAATTATATGGTCCAGCGCTTGATGCGAGGCGGTCACGAATGCGTCGTCTACGACGCAAGGCCGGAAAGCGTTGCCGAGCTCGCAGGCCTCGGCGCGACCGGGAGTGCTTCGCTCGCGGAATTCGTCTCGAAGCTCGCCCATCCGCGCGCGATCTGGCTGATGCTGCCGGCGGCGATCGTCGACAAGGTACTGGCGAGCCTGGTGCCGCTGCTTGAGAATGGCGATATCGTCATCGACGGCGGCAACTCCTATTATCATGACGATATCCGCCGCGGCGCCGACCTCATCACCAAGGGTATCCATTATGTCGATGTCGGCACCAGCGGCGGCGTCTTCGGCCTCGAGCGCGGTTATTGCCTGATGATCGGCGGCGAGAAGGGCATCGTCGAACACCTTTCCCCGATCTTCGCGACGCTGGCGCCCGGCGTCGGCAAGACCGAAGCCTCGCCGAACCGGAGCGCCGAAGCGGCTGCGGTCAGCACAGCGGAACAGGGTTACCTGCATTGCGGCCCGCATGGCGCCGGTCATTTCGTCAAGATGGTGCATAACGGCATCGAATACGGCCTGATGGCCGCCTATGCCGAAGGTATCAATATTCTGAAACATGCCAATATCGGCGCTGCCTCGCACGAGGCGGATGCGGAGACTGCGCCGCTCGCCCATCCGGAACATTTCCAGTATGATTTCAACCTGCAGGATGTCGCCGAAGTCTGGCGCCGCGGCAGCGTCATCACTTCCTGGCTGCTCGATCTCACGGCCGATGCGCTGCATGCCGATCCGGCACTGGCCAAATATGCCGGCCGCGTCTCGGACAGCGGCGAAGGCCGCTGGACGATCATGGCGGCAATCGACGAGAGCGTGCCGACGCCGGTGCTGAGCGCTGCGCTCTACGGTCGCTTCTCCTCGCGCGACAATGACGAATTCGCCAACAAGGTGCTGTCGGCGATGCGCGCGGGCTTCGGCGGCCACGTGGAAAAACCAACCGCGAAATCCTAAACCAATGAAGTGCTGCAGCGCCCTGCGGCTCTCGAAAAGACGCGTGGCGCTGTAGAGCGCCCGCCATCATAGCCGAGCCGACGGTGCAGGTGGCGGGCGATCGCGACGCGGAGGTGGATGCTGCCGTCGCGCGCTACGCCGCGCATGTGCGGGCGGGCGCGCCGAGCCGGCGGCATGAACCGCCTTACATCGCGCCGGCTGCTGCGATCAGCAGGCCGCCGATGATCGCCAGGTTTGTTTTCCAGGTATTGATCGCGCTGTCGCGCGCCGTTCCCTGCATGTCCCAGAAATTCAGCAGCATGACGGTGGCGGCCAGCGTGAAGACGATGAGACCGAATGCCGCTGCCGCGACGAACAGGCCGAGCATCAGCAGGATGCCGGCGACGATCTGGAACATGCTGCCCAAGACCAGCACCCCTTTCGCAAAAGGGACGCCGCGGGCTTCGATCGCGTCAGTCAGCGGCACGATGACGAAAAAATGATGAATGCCGCCAGCGACATAGAGGCCGCCCAGCAGCAGACGTCCGAGGGCAAGTATTACGAAGGCCGGGCCATCCTGCATATCGAATTTTTCTCCCGCCTCTCAACTCTCCATCGAGCGCAAGGCTCTGCCGAAGCTTACGAAAATGCAATGTGCCGCGACGCCCGCCTGCGCAAATCCGCCCCAATTGAGGATGATTGAGGCGCAGGCGGCGGGGCTGGGGTAGCGGCGGCATGGCTTCATAGAGCTTCTATGCCTCTCATGTTACGTCATCTGAAATGATTCCCGCCAAGCTGGCAGTCACAGCAAGGTACACGAATGTCGGGACACGGCAATTTGGAAGAGATTGAAGAAACGGACGGGTTTTCTTTTGGCGGGCTCTTCAGACGGTACAGAACGCCGCTGTTGGCCGCCGCGTCGCTCGTGGTCTTCTGCCTCGTCGGTTATGCGATCATGCAGCTCACCAACGAGGTGCGCTATGACGACGTCGTCGGTGCGCTAGCGGCGACCAGGCCGAGCGCGATCCTGCTTGCATTGTTCTTCACGGCGCTCAGTTTCCTCGCACTGATCTTCTACGATCTCAACGCCATCGAATACATCGGCAAGAAGCTGCCCTTTCCGCATGTGGCGCTGACGGCGTTCAGTGCCTATGCCGTCGGCAATACCGCCGGTTTCGGCGCGCTTTCGGGTGGTGCGATCCGCTACCGCGCCTATACCCGCCTCGGGCTCTCGCCGGAGGATATCGGCCGCATCATCGCCTTCGTCACGCTGTCCTTCGGTCTCGGGCTCGCGGGCGTTGCGGCGATCGCCCTCATCGTCATCGCCGACGAGATCGGTCCGCTGATCGGGATCAGCGCCTTCCTCCTGCGGTTGATCGCCGGTTCGATCGTCGCCATTCTGGGCGCGGTGATGATTATCGGCCGTGACGGGCGCGTGCTCGATCTTGGGCCTGTGGCAATCCGCCTGCCGGATTCGCGTACCTGGTCGCGGCAGTTCCTCGTCACAGCCTTCGATATCGCCGCCTCGGCGTCGGTACTGTATGTGCTGCTGCCGCAGACGGCCATCGGCTGGCCGGTCTTCCTTGCCGTCTATGCGATCGCCGTCGGTCTCGGCGTGCTCAGTCACGTTCCGGCCGGGCTCGGCGTGTTCGAGACCGTGATCATCGCCTCGCTCGGCAGCGCGGTGAACATCGATGCCGTGCTCGGATCGCTGGTGCTCTACCGGCTGGTCTACCATGTGCTGCCGCTGCTGATCGCCGTGCTCGCGGTCTCGGCGGCGGAGCTGCGGCGCTTCGTCGACCATCCGGCCGCCTCCAGCATGCGGCGCATCGGCGGGCGGCTGATGCCGCAACTGCTGTCGGCTCTCGCACTGCTGCTCGGCGTCATGCTGGTGTTTTCAAGCGTCACGCCGACGCCGGACCAGAACCTCGAATTCCTCTCCAACTATCTGCCACTGCCGATGGTCGAAGGAGCGCATTTTCTCTCCAGCCTGCTGGGACTGGCCCTCGTTGTCGCCGCGCGCGGCCTCGGCCAGCGGCTCGACGGCGCCTGGTGGGTGGCCGTGTTTTCGGCGCTTGCCGCGTTGACTTTGTCGCTGCTGAAGGCGGTCGCGCTCGTCGAAGCCGCTTTTCTCGCCTTCCTCATCTTCGGGCTCTTCGTCAGCTGCCGGCTCTTTACCCGCCAGGCCTCGCTGCTCAACCAGGCGCTGACGGCGTCCTGGCTGATGGCGATCGCCGTGATCGTCGTCGGCGCCATCGTCATCCTGCTCTTCGTCTATCGCGACGTCGAATACAGCAACCAGCTCTGGTGGCAGTTCGAATTCACCGCCGAGGCGCCGCGCGGGCTGCGCGCCGTGCTCGGCATCACCATCATCTCGTCGGTGATCGCCGTCTTCAGCCTGCTCCGGCCGGCCGCCTTCCGACCGGAGCAGGCGACGGACGAGGCGCTGGCGCGTGCCGTCGAGATCGTCATGAAGCAGGGCAATGCCGACGCCAATCTGGTGCGCATGGGCGACAAGAGCATCATGTTCTCGGAAAACGGCGATGCCTTCATCATGTATGGCCGACAGGGCCGCTCCTGGATCGCGCTGTTCGATCCGGTCGGCGACCATCGCGCCGTGCAGGAACTCGTCTGGCGTTTCGTCGAAGCGGCGCGTGCCGCCGGCTGCCGGGCCGTGTTCTACCAGATATCGCCGGCGCTGCTGTCCCATTGCGCCGATGCCGGCCTTCGCGCCTTCAAGCTCGGCGAACTGGCGGTGGCCGATCTCAGGACCTTCGAGATGAAGGGCGGCAAATGGGCGAACCTTCGCCAGACCGCAAGCCGCGCCCAGCGCGACGGGCTGGAATTCGCCGTCGTCGAACCGCAGGACGTGCCGTCGGTCATCGATGATCTGGCCGCCGTTTCGACGGCCTGGCTCGAGCATCACAATGCCAAGGAAAAGGGTTTCTCGCTCGGCGCCTTCGATTCCGATTACGTCTCCTCGCAGCCGGTCGGCATCCTGAAAAAGGACGGCAGGATTGTCGCCTTCGCCAATATCCTCGTGACCGAATCCAGACAGGAGGGCACGATCGATCTCATGCGCTTCTCGCCGGACGCGCCGAAGGGCTCGATGGACTTTCTCTTCGTGCAGATCATGGAATATCTGCGTGGGCAGGGTTTCACCCACTTCAATCTCGGCATGGCACCGCTCTCCGGCATGTCGAAACGCGAGGCGGCGCCCGTCTGGGACCGCATCGGCAGCACCGTCTTCGAACACGGCGAGCGCTTTTATAACTTCAAAGGCCTTCGGGCATTCAAATCCAAGTTTCATCCGCACTGGCAACCGCGCTATCTTGCGGTCTCCGGAGGAGGCAATCCGATGATCGCGTTGATGGACGCGACATTTCTGATTGGGGGCGGATTGAAAGGGGTAGTGAGAAAATGATCAGGACAATCCTTCTTGCCACGGCATGCGCCTGCATGCTCGCGGCCGCACCGGCTGATGCCGCCGAGGAGACCACGCAGAGCTTCGAAACCGGGCTCATCCCGTCGCCGCACATCTTCCTGCCGGAAGGGGAGGTGAAGGGCACGGTAATGCTGATCTCGGATGCCGCTGGCTGGGGCGACTATGAGAAGGGCGAAGCCGACAGGTTGGTCGCCGAAGGCGCCGTCGTCATCGGCGTCGACTTTCCATCCTATATCCAGGCACTCAGCCGCTACGACGTCAGCCTCAACGACGGCTGCGTCTATATGGTGTCGGACATCGAATCGCTGAGCCAGCAGGTGCAGCGCGCGACCGGCAACAGCGCCTATCACCTGCCGATCGTCGCCGGCATCGGCGAGGGTGGGGCCTTGGCGCTGGCGATCGCCGCGCAAACACCGGATGCGACCATCGGCCAGACACTTGCCGTTAATCCGGTCGCCGGCATTCCGCTTGCCAAGGAGCTTTGCACGCCGGCGTCCAAGCAGGTGGTCGGCGAACGCACGGTCTATGGTCTTAGCGACGGCATCCTGCCGGACCCGATCATTACCGTCTTTACGCCTGATGCCAACAAGGATGGCCGGGCGCACGCCGAGGCGCTGAAGAAGGCCCATGACGAGATCGAGATCCGCGATTCCACCGACGATGCGCAGACGGCGTTTGCCGATACGCTCGACGATCTCGTCACCGCCTCCGGCGCTTTCGGCAACCCGCTTGGCCTGCCGCTGGCGGTGCTCGAGGCAACGCCGGCCTTCGATACGATGGCGGTGATCTATTCCGGCGACGGCGGCTGGCGCGACATCGACAAGGAGGTCGGCGGCACGCTGCAGAAGGAAGGTATTCCGGTCGTCGGCGTCGATTCGCTCCACTATTTCTGGTCCGAGCGCAAGCCGGAGGAGACCGCTGCCGATCTTTCGAAGATCATCGATTTCTATCGCAAGCAGTGGAAGGTGAAGCACGTGCTGCTCGTCGGTTATTCCTTCGGTGCCGATGTCGTGCCCGCCACCTATCAGCTCCTCAAACCAGCGGAAAAGTCGGCGGTGGCGCAATTGTCGCTGCTGTCGCTTTCGCACCAAGTGGACTACGTCATCTCCGTTCTCGGCTGGCTCGGCCAGAAGACGGAAGGGGCGGGAGGCGATCCCGTCGGCGATCTGAAGAACATCGATCCGAAGCTCGTGCAATGCATCTACGGCAAGGACGACGATGACGATGTCGCCTGTCCGGCGGTTAGGGATAGCGGCGCCGAGGTCATCGAGCTGCCCGGCGATCATCATTTCGACGAAAATTACGACCTTCTCACCAAGACGATCGTCGACGGGCTGAAGAGGCGGCTGCAGAATTAGTGCATGTCGCTCAAAACTGTGCAGCGGTTTTGGGACCACGACAGTCATCAGATAGAGACTTCAAGCGCTCGCCCCGGCGCTAACCCATCAGCGTTTCTTCGCTCCAGCCGAGCGCGGCGAGTTCGCTGCCGCGGAACCGGGCATCGTTGGCAACGATGAATTCGTCGAGTTGCGGCGGAGCGACGCTGGTGCCGGAGAGCATCGCATGCACCTGTCCGCGATGATGGGTCTGATGCTGGAAGAGGTGGGCGAGCACGTCCTCCATCCGCTCCTCCTGGATGCGGTCGCCGCGATGGAGGCTGATGGTCGAGGTGAGCCTCTCCGGCGTCAGGGCCTCGCAAAGCGCCGTCAGGCGCTGATCGACCTTCGCCTGCGCTTCTGCCAGCGAGGAAACGTCATCGAATGGTTCGTCTACCTCGAAGGCCTTGAGCCCGAGCGTGCCGCCTTCCAGGCCGTCGACATAGAACCAGTCGACCGTGATGATATGGTTCAAGGTTTCCTTGATCGAGGGGAAGAAGTTGGTGCGCGGCGCTTCGAATTCGCCGGGTTTCAATGTCGCGCAAGCCTGAAGCAGCCGGCGGTTGGCAAGGGCGTTGTTATAGGCAAGTTTGCGGAATGGCCTGACAGGATCGAAGGTCGGCATCGGCGCATCTCCTCTTTAAGCGCTTTTGGCGACAGCACCGGCGCCTTTTGAGGCGCAAAGGACGCTGTAACACCTTGAATTGCCTGCGTCAGTCTTTGCCGTCGAGATCGCCGTCCCGCCAGACGAGATGACGTGGCACAACGGGAAGGGTTTCGATTTCATCGGCGATGAAATAGGGCGGGATGTCGAGTGCGGACAGGGCATTACGCGTTGCCGGCACCCATTTGAACTCGAGATGGTTATCGCCGTCCTCGACCCGATGGATGATCTCGCCGGACAAAAAGGGGAATTCCGGCGGGAGGTCCATCAAGTAATAGAGACCGAGTTCATGCCAGTCGCGCTGTTCGTAGCGGAAGAAGTTCTCGACGATCCACAGCAGCCGATGGACGGTCACCTCAACGCCCAGTTCCTCCACCATCTCCCGTTTGAGCGTTTCCTCCGACGTCTCGCCGATTTCCGCCCTGCCGCCTGGAAAGGTCCAGAAAGGCTCATGCACGGCGCGATGGACGAGCACGTGGCCGTCGCGAAAGCCGAGGCCGGCGATACGATAGTTGAAACGCTCAGCGCCCGCATTCAGGCGGATGAGAGTGCGCTTGGCCATGCCATTCTTATCCAAGATCGATGACGACAATTTCCGGCGGCACGCCGAAGCGCACCGGTGCGATAGAGCAGCCGAGGCCGCCGGAAACGATGATATTACGCCCCTCCTCGATCATATGGCCATAGGCATAGCGGTTGCCGTAACGCGAGGGGACGATCGGCGAACGGCCGAGGAGGCGGATCTGTCCGCCATGGGTATGGCCCGATAGCGTCAGCGAGACACGCTCGGGCACGCGCGGAAAGATATCGGGCTCATGAGCGAGCAGAATGACGGGCGCATCGTCCGTAACCTGAGCCATCGTTCCATCGAGATCGTCGAGTCCGAGCATGCGCGTGCGACCCCACTTCCTGCCGGGCAGCAGCGCCAGTTGATCTTCGAGGCCTGCCAGCCAGAAGCCGCGGCCATCCTTTTCGAGCCAAACGGCGCGGTTGCCATAGACCGGGATGCCGACGTCGGCGAGGGCCCGGTGTCCGAATGTTTCCATCCCGCCGTTCTTCTGGGCGGTCCTGTCCTCCCACCAATCATGGTTGCCCATGACCGCATGGACGCCGAGAGGGGCCCGCAAGGTGGCCAGCGCCTTCGACCATTGGCTCGAATGCACGTACTGCGTCACCATGTTCATTCCGGCGGCGTAATCGCCGAGCAGGACGGTGACGTCGCCTTCGAGTTCATTCGCCCTGTGGCAGATCGCGGCAATGCGGCTTGCCGACATCCAGGGTTCGCAGGCATGGAGATCGGCGAGCGCGACGACGCGGAGCTTGAGCCCTGGCGTCCATCCGGGCGGCGTCAGCCGATAGCGGGTGATGGCGAGCCGCGCGAGCGGTTCATAAGCGAAGGCGTAACCACCGAGCGACATGACGCCTGCGACACTGCCGCCCAGAACCTTGAAAAATCCGCGGCGGGTGATCACTCAGTTGTCCTCCTGGAACAGCCGGAACTGCGCAGCCTCCATATCCTTGGGCGGTTGCATTCCCAGATGTTTCCACGCAATTGCGGTCAGAACACGGCCGCGTGGCGTGCGCTGAATGAAACCCTGTTGGATCATATAGGGCTCGATGATGTCTTCAATCGCGTCGCGCGGCTCGGAAAGGCCGGCGGCGATGGTTTCGATGCCGACCGGGCCGCCGCCGAAATTGACGGCGATCATGTTGAGGTAACGTTTGTCGAGCTGGTCGAAGCCGACATTGTCGACCAGCAGGCGGGTCAGCGCCTCGTCGGCGATCTCGCGGGTGACGGCTTCCGCCCTTGCCACCTCGGCGAAGTCGCGCACGCGCCGCAGCAGCCGGCCGGCGATGCGCGGGGTGCCGCGGGCGCGTCTTGCGATTTCGCGGGCGCCCTCCTCGGTGATCGGCAGGTTCATCAGCCGCGCGCCACGGCGCACGATCAGTTCCAGCTCCTCGACGGTGTAGAAGCTCAGGCGCACCGGAATGCCGAAACGGTCGCGCAGCGGCGTCGTCAACAGGCCGAGGCGGGTGGTGGCCGCCACCAGCGTGAATTTCGACAGGTCGATCTTCACCGAGCGAGCGGCAGGGCCTTCCCCGATGATGAGGTCGAGCTGGAAATCTTCCATGGCCGGATAGAGGATTTCCTCGACGGCGGGGTTGAGGCGATGGATCTCGTCGATGAAGAGCACATCACGCTCCTCGAGATTGGTGAGCAGGGCAGCGAGATCGCCGGCCTTGGCGATAACCGGGCCCGACGTCGAGCGAAAGTTGACGCCGAGCTCTTTGGCCATGATCTGCGCCAGCGTCGTCTTGCCGAGGCCGGGCGGCCCGACGAAGAGCACATGGTCCAGCGCTTCGCCGCGGTTTTTCGCCGCCTCGATGAAGACCTTGAGATTGGCGCGCGCCTCCGCCTGGCCGGTGAACTCGTCCAGCGATTGCGGGCGCAACGTGATATCAAGGTCTTCGCCCCGCTTTTCCGGCGATATCAGGCGGGCGGATTCGCTCATGTCAAAAGTTCCATTCCAGGTATGGTTTTTGCGGCTTGGGCATCGAATGTCCTGGTTGTCACGCAGCCCGCATCACGATTACGAAGGGCGATGAAGACATCTGCGAATTCTGCGTTCGTCCGCACCATGATTGCGAGCGTCTCCTCGACTACTCTTTCATCTTCAAGGATCAGGTCGGCCGAGTCCAACAAGTCCGAAATCGCCTCCATGATCTGCTCTCTTTTCAGCTTGATCCGTTGTCTCAAGAACCACGCGCATTCCATCAGCGTGATGCAACTGATATAGCCGGGTGCCGTATCGGACAGGCTCGCGAAGAGCGTTGTGACCGTCTCCGTCTGGACGACATCGTCCTTCAGGAGGAAGCGCAGCATAATATTGGTGTCGAGGCCAATCATCTTGCACTAGTCACGTGATCGGCGATGGCTTCCCCAATCGCCTCGTCCATTTGCGTCAAAGTGATCGTCGGTCGGTTCGGATCGTGAAACTTGCCTGCAAGGTCGATGGCGCGTTTGTTCTTGGCTTTCATGATGATTTCGCCATCGCGGTTGATGTAGCGGATTCTGTCGCCGGACTTCAGATTCAGCAATTCACGAACTTCAGCCGGAATCGTTGTCTGGCCCTTCGATGTCATCGTACCGTAGTAGATATTCATGCGGATCTCCTTACTATTCGAGTTTAGTAAGGAATTGCGATATATTCAAGGAGATCACCGCCCCAATTCCTTCAATCCCAGCCTGATCAGCTTGGCGCTGTCGGCACCGTCGCCTGCGGTCTTCATTGCCGCGGCAATCGCATTTGCCGCCTGGTCGCGGGAATAGCCGAGGTTGGTCAGCGCGGAAACCGCATCGGCGACAGGCGCGGCCGCGACCCCTTCGCCGAGCTCCTGCTTGAGGGCGATATTGATCGCTTCGCCGGCAAAGGCCGGCGCCCGGTTCTTGAGCTCGGTGACGAGGCGCATCGCCACTTTGGGACCGACGCCTGGCGCACGCGAGACGGCGGCGCGGTCCTGCAGGGCGATCGCATTGGCAAGTTCGCCTGGCGTCAGCGTCGAGAGCACGGCGAGCGCCACCTTGGCGCCGACGCCCTGGACACTCTGGAGCAGGTTGAACCATTCCCGCTCCAGCGCCGTCATGAAGCCGAAGAGCTTCAACTGGTCCTCGCGCACATAGGTCTCGATGAACAGCACGCAGGCCTCGCCGGCCGAGCCGAGCTTGGACAGGGTGCGGGCCGAGCAATGGGCGACGTAGCAAACGCCGTGCACGTCGACGAGCACATAGTCTTCGCCGATCTCGTCTATGGTGCCTTTCAGCTTGCCGATCATGGGTCGCGGTCTCTCAAGGATGCGTTTCGGGGGTTATAAGGTCAACGGAGGGGAAATAGGAGCGGTATCCGCTGGGATCGCGGGTCAAAATTCTGTAGCCCCTTATCGCCGCATGCGCGCCGATGAAGAAATCGGGCAGTATCCGTTCGCGCCCACCGCCGGCGCGACGGTAAAGCCGGAAGGCCGCAGCAGCGGCGAATGCAGCCGGCCAAGGCAGATTCTCGCGGCGGAATTCATCCTGCGGCAGCAGTCGATCGACTTCGTCCACGTCGTCGTACCGAACGGAAAATTCGGAATAGATGATCGGGTTTATGAGGACAGGACCGTCTTTGAAGACGTCAAGCATCCTTCGACGCGACCAACCGTGCCAGTCCGAACCGACCACGGCCAGATCGACAAGTATGTTCGTATCGACAAGTGTGGCCATCAGCGATCACGGGTCATCGACATAAGGTCTTCGGCATCGATCTCCTGATCGCCCGTGCCCTCGAGACGACGGATCGTCTGTATGAAACGATCCAGGCGGCCCCGATCCTCGATCTCCTGCTTGCCGTTCCTCGGCGAAAGAACGAGCTTGCCGCCCTCTATCGAGAAAATGACCTCGCTATTGGCCTCGATGCCGACAAGTTCCCTGAGATCACGAGGAATGGTGACCTGCCCTTTGGACGTAACTCGCATCTTGTTGCTCCTTCATAGTAAGAATTATCCTTACCGATGGAACAAGTCAAGAACAAGCTATCCGGCCAATGCCTGCCGCATCCGGTTGCTGCCGCGATTATGCGCATGGCAGATGGCGATCGCCAAGGCGTCGGCGGCGTCGTTGCCCTTGAATTCAACCTTCGGCATCAGGATCTTCAACATCATGTGTATCTGTTGCTTTTCGCCATGGCCGACGCCGATGACGGCCTTCTTCACGGCGTTCGGGGCATATTCGGAGACCGGCAGCCCGGCGCGCGCCGGTACCAGCATGGCAATGCCGCGGGCCTGACCAAGCTTCAGGGTCGCCACTGCATCCTTGTTGACGAAAGTCTGTTCGACGGCCGCCTCATCCGGCTTATAGCTGTGGACGATCTCCGCCAAGCCGTCGTGCAATTGGCAAAGGCGGGAGGCAAGGTCCATGTCGCCATCGGAGGTCACGGTTCCGGATGCCACAAACCGCAGGGAATTGCCTGATGTCTCGATGATTCCCCAGCCGGTGCGGCGAAGCCCGGGATCGATACCGACGATGCGAATCGTATTTTGCATGGTTCAACCTATAGCGATTGCGAAATAACTGCCATTGATATGTGAACAAAACAAAAACATTCCCGAATTTCGGCCCCGCCATTTACCGCGAATTAAAACAGATGCCTGAATTCTAGTCATTGAATACGAGAGGGGCTTCTTTTCGCGAGGATTTAAGCCCCCGATGTTCTGTTTATAGGTCAGTTGATCAGGCATGCGCTGCGTGCCCGCGCTTGGCAGGCGTGTTCAGAAGGGGTTCGTCGTACATGGCTCGGAGATTTCAATCCCTGTCCTTTAAGGTCATCGCCACATTCATTCTGCTGACCGTGCTGTCGATCGCGGTCATCGATGTGCTTGCCTATTTCGCCAGCAGCCGCATTTCCGACGAGCAGGCGCTGAAGGCCAAGGAAAGCGTGCTGATCTTTCGCGGCGACATGCTGCAGGACCAGCTGACGCAGCTTGAAAACCAGGCCAATTCCATCGCGCGCATCGAGGCGCTGCAGATGTCGATCACCAATCTGAAGAGCGGCTGGAAGACCATCGAGAAGACCGCGGGGGATGCCCGGGCCGAGCTGAAGAAGGTTTTCATAGCAGGCAACCCCAACCCCGCCGACCAGCGCGAGAAGCTCATCAAGCCGGAAGGGCCAAGCGGCTTTTATTATTCAAGCCATGAGAAGACGCAGGGCGAAGTCGCCCGCGACCTCGAGGATACCGCCTTCAGCGATCTGCTGATCGTCGATCTCGAGGGCACCGTGCTCTATTCCTATAAGAAGCAAGACGATTTCGCCGAAAATCTGAAGTCGGACGCCTGGAAGGCGACCGGCGCCGGCATCGCTTTCGCCAAGGCGATCGAGAATACCGCCAAGGCGACCGATGACGCCGCGCCGACAGGTTTTTCCGGCCTTCGCGTCGATGCCGGCAGCGGCAAGTCGGCGATCTTCTATGCCGTGCCGATCGTCAAACTTGGGGCGGCCAAGGGCATCATCCTCTTCAAGGTGCGCGACGATATCGTCACCGGCATCCTCGCCAAGGGCATCGTCCAGGGCAGCACGGCGCGAGCGGCGATCGTCTCCGGCGATGGTTCCGCCGTCGGCCTCGACGGAAGCGGCAAGCTTGCGACGCTCGATGCGACGCCCTTCACCTTCATCAAGAGCGCGCTTGCCAGTTCGGCGATGACGGTTGCCGATTTCGACCGGGCGGACGGAGCGGCCCGCGCCTATGTCCGCGGCATCGACTATCGCGGCGACCGCTTCCTCGTGGTCGAGAGTGTGCTGTTGAGCGAGCTCAATGCCGGCTCGATCGAGATCGCCACCCTGCTGACGATGATCGGCATCGGCGTGCTCGTCGTCATGGCGGTCACGACCGGGCTCGTCACCAATTTGCTGTTTTCGCCGCTTGCGCGGCTTGCCGGCGTCACCCGCGATGTCGCCGACGGCAAGCTCGACAGCGAGATCGGTAGCCTGAACCGCAAGGACGAGATCGGCACGATGGCCAATGCGCTCGACCGCTTTCGACACTCGCTGATCGAAAGCCGTGAACTCGAAGCCGCCAGCGAAGAGACGCGCCTGCAGGCCGAGCAGGACCGCCAGCAGAATCTGGCCGAGCGCGAGGCCGAGGCGAAGACGCTGCAGCAGGTGGTCGAGGCGATTGACGAGGGCCTGCATCATCTGGCGAACGGCGATCTCGCCTATCAGATCGATACCCGCTTCCCGAACGAGCTTGAAAGCCTGCGCGTCAATTTCAACGAGGCGCTGGCGACGCTCAGCGAAACCATGACCGCCATCGGCGGCAACTCGATGGCGGTGCGCGCCGGCTCAGAGGAGATGCGCACCGGCGCCGACGAACTTGCCGGGCGCACCGAGCGCCAGGCCGGCTCGATCACCGAGACGGCGAATGCGATCAGCGCCATCACACAGTCGGTCCGCCGGCAGATCGAGCGAGCCGAGCAGGCCGAGCGCATCGCCCGCGACGCCAAGAAGGAGACGACCGGCTCAGGCCAGATCATGCGCGAGACGATCGCAGCGATGGAGGCAATCCAGGCCTCTTCGCGCCAGATCAACACGATCATCTCCGTCATCGACGACATCGCCTTCCAGACCAACCTCCTGGCGCTCAATGCCGGTGTCGAGGCGGCGCGCGCCGGCGAATCCGGCAAGGGCTTTGCCGTCGTCGCCATGGAAGTGCGCGAGCTGGCCCAGCGCTCATCGAGTGCGGCCAAGGAGATTTCCAGCCTGCTGCAGAAATCGACGCATGAGGTCGAAAGCGGCGTTACGCTCGTGGAAAAAGCGGGCGTTGCCCTGACGGGCATCGGCGCGCATGTCGAGGCGATCAACGGGCAGATCAACGAGATCATGAGTGCGACCCGCGAGGAGGCCAATACGTTGCGCGAGATCAATAACGCCGTTGCCGAACTCGACGCGATGACGCAGCAGAACGCCTCGATGGTCGAAGAGACGACGGCGGCGATCCACCGGCTGGCGACGGAAGCCCTGGAAATGGACCGCCAGCTCGGCAATTTCACGCTGCCGCCCGGCCACCACCAGCCGAGCGCCGAGGTGCATGTGCTGCGCCGTCACCGGTAAACGATCGTTTCTGACCTTACAGAAGGGTCGCGCTCGCGCGGCCTTTTTGTTTGCGTCCATGGTTTGGAATGGTGCGGGCGCGAACCTACATAGACGGCATCGTTCAACTGCCCGGCAGGTTTCCCATGGTTCCCTTCTCCATACTCGACCTTTCCCCCGTTGCCGAAGGCAGCACCGTGCGCCAGTCCCTCGATGGCTCGGCGCGGATGGCTGTGAAGGCCGAGGAATTCGGTTACAAGCGCTTCTGGCTTGCCGAACATCACGGCATGCCGGGGATCGCCAGCGCTGCCACATCAGTCGTCATCGGCCATGTCGGCGCTGCGACCAAGCGCATCCGCATCGGCTCCGGCGGCATCATGCTGCCCAATCATTCGCCGCTTGTTATCGCCGAGCAGTTCGGCACGCTGGAGGCGCTCTTCCCCGGCCGTATCGATCTCGGCCTCGGGCGCGCACCGGGAACGGACATGCGTACGGCACAGGCGCTGCGGCGCAACCTCGAGGCCGGCGCAAACAGCTTCCCCAACGACGTTGTGGAACTGCAGCAACTTCTCGATACGCCGGTCGAGAACCAGGCGATCCTCGCGGTTCCCGGCAATGGCTCACATATCCCGATCTGGCTGCTCGGCTCCAGCCTCTACAGCGCCCAGCTTGCCGGCATGCTGGGGCTTCCCTATGCCTTTGCTTCGCATTTCGCGCCCGACATGCTGCTCGATGCGATCGCGATCTACCGCGACCGCTTCCAGCCCTCGGCGACGCTCGACAAACCCCATGTGATGGTCGGCGTGATGGGTGCGGTGGCGGCGACGGACGAGGAGGCGCGCTACCATTTCACCTCCGCAGAGCAGCAGTTCGTCAATCTGCGCCGCAATGTCCGCGGCCCGTTCCCGCGTCCGGTGACCGACATGGAGGGCTTCTGGTCGCCGATGGAGAAGATGAATGTCGAACACACGCTACGTTATGCCGTGGTGGGCTCGCCGAAGACGGCGGAGTCGAAATTGACGGAGTTTCTGCGGGAAACGCAAGCCGACGAGGTGATCATCTCGATGCCGATCCACGATATCGAGGCGCGGCTGAAATCCGTGGAGCTTTTTGCAGGGCTCGGAAATTTCATGCGGGCCGCCGCATAGGGTTTCCGGCGGCGCCTCGGGCATCTTATGCACGCGGACATTCACTGGCACTAAAAACCCGCACTGGCACTAAAAACCCGGCGTCACGGCCGGGTTTTCCATCGACGATCGTCTGAGGAAATTCAGGCCGAGAGCTTCGCCAGCACTTCTTCCGAGACCTCGAAGTTGGAATAGACGTTCTGCACGTCGTCATCGTCTTCCAGGCTGTCGATGAGTTTCAGCAGCGACTGGGCTTTTTCCTCGTCTATCGGCACGTTGTTCTGGGCACGCCAGACGGCCTTGACGGTTTCGGCTTCGCCGAGGCTCGATTCCAGCGCTTTTGCCACTTCGCCGAGGGCTTCGAAGGCGCAGGTGATGTAGTGGCCGTCTTCGTCGGACTCGACGTCGTCAGCGCCAGCTTCGATCGCGGCTTCCATCACCTTGTCGCCATCGCCGACGGAAAGCTTGTAGGTGATTTCGCCGATATGGTCGAAGGAGAAGGAAACGGAGCCGGTTTCGCCGAGAGCGCCGCCGGCCTTGGTGAAGCTCGAGCGGACGTTGGAGGCGGTGCGGTTGCGGTTGTCGGTCAGGGCTTCGACAATGATCGCCGTGCCGCCGGGGCCATAACCTTCATAGCGGACTTCATCATAATTTTCGCCGTCGGCACCGGCTGCCTTCTTGATGGCGCGGTCGATATTGTCCTTCGGCATGGACTGGGCCTTGGCGTTCTGGATCGCCAGGCGAAGGCGGGCGTTCATCGTCGGGTCGGGCAGGCCGGCCTTTGCGGCAACGGTGATTTCGCGCGCAAGCTTGGAGAACATTTTCGACCGCACGGCATCCTGACGGCCTTTGCGGTGCATGATGTTTTTAAACTGTGAATGGCCAGCCATGGCACCCCTGTTCACGTCTCATTGTTCGGAATGGGCCGCCTTATAAGAGCGAAACGGCACCCGTTCAAGGAAAAAGCAGTTTGGAACAAAGGCGGGGGGATGACGTTTCAACCGAACTTCATCCAACGGAAAGGAACGGTCATGGCAAGTCTCAGCGAGGCGCAGGAACATCCAGCACGTCAGCTCTGGGATCAGGTCAACGATGTTCATGCCGGCATGCTCGGAATTTCCGGACTGGATATGCACATGCAGCCGATGGCGCCGCATGCCGATCCCACCACCAATACCATCTGGTTCTACAGCAAGACCGACGCCAACATCGTGCGCGCCATCAAGCCCGGCAGCCGCGCGCATTTCTGCGTTATCGGCAAGGATCACGACTATCACGCCTGCCTCGCCGGTGTGATCGACGTGCGCCCCGACCCTTCCAAGATCGAGGAATATTGGAGCTCGATCGTCGCGGCCTGGTATGACGGCGGCAAGAAGGACCCCAAGCTCACCATGCTCTCCCTCCATGTCGACGATGCCGAGATTTGGGTTTCCACAGGTAACAAGCTGAAATTCGGCTGGGAGATCGCCAAGGCCAATCTCGACGACGACAAGATGCCGGATGTCGGCATCAAGCGCCACCTGCAGTTCGCCTGATGCGCGAGGCCCGGCGCCGCCGGGCCTTTTTACTACCGCACGCCATTGAAGACATAGATCAGCGGCTTTTTCGGCAGCGTGCGCATCGAAACGGTGATGCTGTCATCGGGTGCGTTGGCGACGTCGAAATCCTTGCCGAACATCGAGACGAAGGTTTCGACCGGCGGGCCGCGCCGGTGCATGGGCAGGATTAGCGACGAGCGTAGCCGTTTGATGACGCGGCTCATGCTGTCGGCGCCCATGGTCAGGCCGCCATCGACCGGGACCATGACGACGTCGAGGCGGCCGATCTCGGTATAATGGGCATCCGTCAGCTCATAATGCAGGTGGCCGAGATGGCCAATGCAGAGGCCGGCGATCTCGAAGATGAAGATGGAATTGCCGTTCTCATGCGCGCCGCCGAGGCCGTAGCTGAAGCGGATATCCGTGGGGACGTTGCGGATATAAGCATCGCCGACGACGAGATTGATAGCGGCCTTCTCGCCCGGAACGTCGCTCCAGCCATGCAGCACATGTTTGATGCCGGGATCGGGGGTCAGGGTATAATGGGTCGTGTGCGCCTTGTTCATGGTCACGACATCGGGCGGCGTTGCCGGCCTGTACCAGCCATTATAGTCGGTTGCGATAACGATGCCGCCGGGCGTATCGATCTCGAAGGTCGAATGGCCGAGGAAGGTCAGTTTGACGTCCTCGCCCTCGGAGACGGCAGGCACCAGCGGCGGGGCGCCGGAAAAGCTTGCGAAGGTCACCTTGGGGATGGTTTGCGCGATCGCCTGGCACTGGCTGACCGGTGGCCGCTGCTCTTGTGCCCCGGCAAGATTCGGCGCGGCGAAGGCCGCAAGGTATGCGATAGCGAGGACAAGATATCGCGGCTTCATGCCACCCCTCCGGCGCTCTATCACCCTTCGATCGGCGCATAACTCCGAAAATCGATTCCGATATTCGGAGTTATGCGCGAGTGGCGGGAGGATGCGGCATGAGGCCACAGGGGTCCAGACGGCGGATGCTCACAATTGCGTGTTGGATGGCCGCTCGTCGCCTGTTACCGCCAGAACTCCGGCACCGTCTCGGCCAGCCGCGGCCCGAGCCGGAGCGGCGCGATCTTTTCGGCAAGTCCCGTCGCATCCGAGATTTCCACGCCGACGCCGCAGATCGTCGCGGGGCCGTTCGCGGCTTCCATGCGGCCCTTCGGCATCTTGGAGATGAAGCGATTGAGCGGCTCCTCCTTGTCCATGCCGAGGGAGGAGTCGTAGTCGCCGCACATGCCGGCATCCGACATATAGGCGGTGCCGCCGTTCAGGATCTGTGCGTCGGCGGTCGGCACATGTGTGTGGGTGCCGACGACGAAACTGGCACGGCCGTCGACGAAATGGCCGAAGCACTGCTTCTCGCTGGTCGCCTCCGCATGGAAATCGAAGATGATCGCATCGGCCTGCTCCTTCAGCGGGCAGGCGTCGAGGATGACTTCCGCCGATTTGAAGGGGTCGTCGAGTTCGGGATGCATGAAGACCCGGCCCATGACGTTGGCGACGAGCACGCGCGCGCCGTTCCTGGCATAGAAGAGGCCGGAGCCGCGGCCGGGCGTGCCTTGCGGATAGTTGGCCGGCCGCAGGAATTGATCGTGGCGGCCGGCAAAAGCGACGGCTTCCTTCTGGTCCCAGACGTGATTGCCTGTCGTCACCACGTCGGCGCCGGCATTGATCGTTTCCAGAAAGATGTCCTCGGTGATGCCGAAGCCGCCGGCGGCGTTCTCGCCGTTGACGATGACGAAATCGAGCTTGAGGTCGGAGATCAGGCCGGGGAGGCGGTCCCAGACCGCCGTGCGTCCCGTCTTGCCGACCATGTCACCCAGAAAAAGCAGCCGCATTCCCTATCCAATCCAAGAGGCAAAAAAGCGAAGGCCGCTTTCTGTCAGGATGGCATCCAGGCTTATGTCGTGCGGCTCGTCGGGCACATGTGCCACTTCCTGGCAGTCGAATGCAATGCCGATCAGCTTTGGATGCAGGCCTTTTTGCTTTAGCCGGCTGATGGCGCGGTCGTAGTGGCCGGCGCCGTAGCCGATGCGGTGGCCGCGGGCATCGAAGGCCGAAAGCGGCACCAGCATGATCTCGGGATCAAGAATGGCGGCATCCGAGCCGGGGCCGACCGTGCCGAAACCGGTATCGACGAGGGGCGCACCTTCCGCCAGCTCGCGAAAGACGATCGTCTGCCGATCGAGGATCGCCGGTACGCAGAGCCGCGCACCGCGCACGGCAAAGCGAGCCATCAGCGGCCTGAGATCGGCTTCCGAACGGATCGGCAGGAAGCCGGAGACGATCGTATCCAGCGCAAAACCGACGGCCTCGCCGGCATGGTCGGCCATTGCTAGGCTTTTGGAGGCGCGTTTCTCGGCGGGGATAGCGTCGCGGGCGGACAGCCGTTCGTCGCGCAGCTGCGCTTTCAATTCTTTCGCGGTCATTGGATCTGCCGGTTCTGAGAGATTTGACCGAGCATAGACGGCGGGATGTCCGATGCAAATGCCGGATGCGACGGTATCACGCTCGTTTCACGCCTCGGCCGCCGGCGGCAGCGGTGGTCAGACGACGATGCTTGTCGGTATTGTCGCCGTGGCGATGGAGAAGCCTGCCATATTGGCCCCGGCCTGCCGGTCCTGCTGCCGCAACTCGCGCATCGCCTTTTCGAGCACTTGCTTGAGTTCGCGCACCACCGCCTTGAATTCTTCCATCGCTTCGCGATCATCGGTCGAAATGCCTGAAAATTTCGGCGCATCCTCGGCGACGCTCGCATAGGCCTTGCGGGCGTTGGCGGCGGCGTCCGGTTCCTGCGAGCCGGTCTCGCCGGCCGCAGTTTCTCCCGAAGTATCCGTCAGCGCAGCAGCGGCCCCGCTCGTTGCGACGGCCTCAGCGCCCGTGGTTGCATCCACCGGAACAGCCGTTGCCGGGCTGCCGGTCGCGACTGATGATGCGAATTCGGAGGCGGCGGTGCCGACCTTGCGCGCCAGTTCGGCGGCCAGCCGGGCGACCACCTCAGGCGCCATGTTGGAGCTGCGCAGCATCTCCAGCTGCTGTTTTGCCTCTTCGAGCTTGCGTTGTGCCTTCGCCTTGGCCTCGTCTCCCGAGTTCGCCAAGGTCTGGCGCATCTGCTGCAGCGCCTGGGTGGCGCGCTGCAGCTTCAGCACGCCCTGATCGGTCTCGCTTCCGGCGGCTGTAATGGCTGCTGTCGAAGACGCGCCGCGCAAGATGATGGAGGCAGACGTGGTTGCGACCTGCATGAACAATTCCCTGATTTTTAATTCAGGCCCCGATTGCGATTCTGGCGCATTCTGCACCGTCAGACTTGCGTGGACCTGTGTCTTGGGGATTTAGGCAGCGCAGCGGCCAGCCGCTGCATCGTCTCCTCGAACAGAGGCGCGCCGCCGGGCGCCCAGCCGAACGCACGGATTTTCGCAGTGTTCATGGGATTGAGTGCGGCGCTATCGGCAGGGGCCGGCAGCGCGTGCCGACAGCCCGTCTCGCGGCGGATGGGTGAAAGGATATCGCGCGTGTCGACTGACATGTCCGAGACGTTGAAGACCTCGCCGGAGATGCGAGTGCTTTCCGTCTCCAGCATCAGTCTCACCGCCCGACCGAGGTCGCGGCCATGAACTTCCGTTCCCAAACGGGCAGCAACCGGCCGGCCGGCGAGGTAATCGGCGATGAGGCCGTCCCATTTGTTCGGCGAGAGATCGCCATAGACGCCGGTCGCCCTCAGGCTTACGCCGGCAAAGCCCGGCGTGGAGAGATGGGCAAGCGCGCGTTCGGCATCGAGCTTGACCTGGCCGTAGAGTGTTTCGGGCTTGGCCAGCATCGTCTCCGCCAGTTCGGTTGCCTCGGGATGTTCGCCGTAGGCGGCGCGGCTGGACAGGAAGACGCAGCGGCGCGTGCCGGCGCGTTTGGCGGCTTCGAAAAGCCGGACGGTGCCGTCGAGGTTCAACCTGTGGAATGTCTTGGGATCGTCGCCTTCGCCGCCGCGATATTTGCCCGGAACATGACTGAAAGCGGCGTGGACGAAGAAATAGGCGTCATCGAAGACATCGATCTGATCCTTGTCGGGATCGAGCGAAAGCGCTGCGAACTCGACCGGACGGGAGAAGAGGCGGGGCAACGGCGCGCGACGCCCGCCGACGATCACCTGATATCCGGCGGCCAGCAGCTCCTCGACGACATACCGGCCGACGAGACCCGTTCCACCCGATACCAGTACCTTCATGCTGCCCCTTCCGGATTGTCCAGCGCCGTGATCTCAGGCACGTCGCCGCCATCATGGAAACGGTGCCACAGATCGATCAAAGGTTGTAGTCGCGCTGCCTTGGGATGATCCTTTTCCCACGGTTTTTCATACTGGTAATGCAGGATCGAAATGCTCTTCCAGTCCCAAAGCTCCGGCATGGTGAACCATACATATTGCAGCATGTTGAAATAAACCGGCAGGCCGTGCCAATCCGGGAAGAACGTCTCGAGAAGGGTCTGATCGGTGCGCCTCCAGAAGGCGTTCGGCCTGTCGAGCCTTTCGAGCATGTGCCGGAACGTGTCATGCGAGGGCGTGGCGACGAAGACGCCGGAATTCATCCGGCGGAAATCGGCGAGGTTTTCGTAGACATTCGGGGCGGCGGAAAATTCCGGATAGAGGAAGAGCCTGTCGACGTTCTTCAGCACGAGGGCGTCGGCGTCGATGAAGACGCAGCGCTGGTATTCGACGAGCTGCCAGAGCCTGAGCTTGCAGAAATTGTCGAGCGGCGAATGAAAATCCGGCTTGCGGCCCTTGGTGAAAGGAGCTGTCGAATGGAGCTGACCACGGGCGTGGCGCTCGTTGAAGGCCGCGGAGAGCGGCAGGTGCTCGACCTCGATGAGGCGGCAGCCGAGCGCTTTCAGGGGCAAAAGGGCAGCAGCATCGACGCCGCCGGTGTGGAGAATGACAATCTCAGCCCCAGTGTCGGTTCGTCGCAGGGAGCGGGCAAGCGCGGTCGCGCCCATGGCGTAGTCGACATTGGTGACGAGTGTGACATAGGCGAAACGGGCTGGTGTGCCGCTGGCGCTCGTCATATTGCAGCACTCATGAAACCGACTTCAGCCGCTTGCCTTCCGGATCGTGATTGATCGTCGCGGCGATGTCCTTGGTCCAGGCGGAGACGGCCGGCACGCGCGAGCGGTCGACGCGATAGGCGAATTTCTTCGCGACGTCGACGATCTCGCCGAGCAGGCCGGCTTCCAGCGTGATCGGCTCGAGGCCGAGATCGCGGAATTTTTCGTTGCGGACGATCAGCTCGTTCTCTGCGGCTTCCTTGCGCGGGTTGGGCAGCCAGGCAATCTTGGCGCCGCTCATCCGGGCGATCATCTCGGCGAGGTCGCGCACCCGGTGGGTTTCGGTCATCTGGTTGAAGATCTCGACGCGGGCGCCGCGGGCCGGCGGGTTTTTCAGTGCCAGCTCGGTGCAGCGCACCGAATCCTGGATGTGGATGAAGGCGCGGGTCTGGCCGCCGGTGCCGTGCACCGTCAGCGGATAGCCGATCGCCGCCTGGATGAGGAAGCGGTTCAGCACCGTGCCATAATCGCCGTCGTAGTCGAAACGGTTGATCAGCTGCGCGTGGCGTCGCGTCTGCTCGGTATGTGTGCCCCAGACGATGCCCTGGTGCAGATCGGTGATCCTCAGGCCGTCATTCCGCGCGTAGAACTGGAAGAGAAGCTGATCCAGGCACTTGGTCATGTGATAGATCGAGCCGGGATTGGAGGGATAGAGGATCTCCTGGCTGACCGTCTCGCCGCCTGCGGTCTCGATGCCGACCGGCAGGTAACCCTCTGGGATCGCCGCCCCGACCGTCGAATAGCCGTAGACGCCCATGGTGCCGAGATGGATGAGATGGGTATCGAGATTGAGCTCCGTCAGCGCGTTCAGCAGGTTGTGCGTGGCGCTGACATTGTTGTTGACCGTGTAGTTCTTGTGGCGGTCGCTCTTCATCGAATAGGGCGCGGCCCGCTGTTCGGCGAAATGGATGACGGCATCCGGGCGATGTTCGGAAAGCCAGTTCTTCAGGAGTTCGTAATCCTTGGCGAGATCGATCAGATTGAAGTGGATGCGGCGTCCGGTTTCGGCATGCCAGATGCGTGTGCGCTCCTGGATCGAATCCATCGGCGTCAGCGACTGCACGCCGAGTTCGGTGTCGATCCAGCGGCGCGAGAGATTGTCGAGGATATGGATGTCGTGCCCGGCATCGGAGAGATGCAGCGACGTTGGCCAACCAATGAAACCGTCTCCGCCCATAACCGCAATCTTCATCGCATCGTCTCCTGATTGGTCGCTCATTATCGGGAATAGTTAGGAATTGTGACAATCATTCAATGCTTGCCGGTCTGGCATTCAATGCTTGCCTGTCTGGAAGCGTTGCGCCAAACAGGGCACCTGAGTTTGGAGAAAATTATGACGGAACGCCCTTTTTCCATTTCGGGAGAGCTCACGGAGGCCGGACACCGCCTCGTCCAGCGGGTCTATTATGAAGATACGGACTTCTCCGGCCTGGTCTATCACGCCCGCTACCTGCATTTCCTGGAGCGCGGCCGCACCGATTATCTGCGCTGCCTCGGCGTCGAGCAGCGCGAACTCGTCAGCGCCGATGAGGAGGGGCTGGTTTTCGTCGTCCACCGCATGGAGATCGACTTCAAGAGCCCGGCGCGCATGGACGATGTGCTGACGATCCTGACGCATACGGAAAAAGCCGGCGGCGCCAAGATGGTGCTCAATCAGCAGATTCGCTCGGGCGAGACGCTGCTGATTGCCGCCAAGGTGATCATCGCAGTCATCAACGCCCGGGGGCGGCCGAGGCGGCTGCCGGAAACGCTGGCGGTGAAATTCCTGGAGGGCAGCACGCCGTTGTAAGTCAGAATCGCTTGAAATTCAGGTCTTGTCAAAACTTGAACTTTATGTGAAGGAATTCCCGCGCCGCAGGATGAGCGCTCTTTCGGCAGCCGGACCTTGCTCCGGTCAAGTAATCCATGGAACGAAATCTTCCAAACACAGGCTTACTGTCACAGTCCGGCACTAACGATCTATTAACCATAATAGTGTCTTACTGGGAAAGTCGGAGTTTGTGCGGTGCACGCCTTCCTTTGACCAAATTTGACGGCAAGAAGGCGGAAGATGAGCTTGGAAGTTTGACCAGGGCTTTGGGCGGCGGCCGCCGGACACTTCTTGCGAGATCAGTTTGTGCCGCCCGGTCCAGCACCGGGCGTTTGGATTCGGGGATTTTGGACCAATGGAACAAGTAGGATTGGCAGCAGCAACGACGGACGTCAGCCTCTGGTCGCTTTTCATGCAGGCCGGCATCGTCGTCAAGCTCGTCATGCTCGGGCTCATCGCGGCCTCGGTGTGGACGTGGGCGATCGTCATCGACAAATACCTGGCCTATGGCCGTGCACGGCGCCAGTTCGACAAGTTCGAACAGGTGTTCTGGTCGGGCCAGTCGCTGGAAGAACTCTACCGCTCGCTGTCGGAACGCAACAATACGGGGCTCGCGGCGATCTTCGTGGCCGCCATGCGCGAGTGGAAGAAATCCTTCGAACGCGGCGCCCGCTCGCCGATCGGCCTGCAGATGCGTATCGACCGCGCGATGGACGTGACGCTCGCCCGTGAGACCGAATTTCTCGGCGCCCGCCTTGGATCGCTCGCGACCATCGGCTCGGCCGGTCCGTTCATCGGTCTGTTCGGTACGGTCGTCGGCATCATGACCTCGTTCCAGGCGATTGCCGGCTCGAAGTCGACCAACCTTGCGGTCGTAGCGCCCGGTATCGCCGAAGCGCTGCTTGCCACCGCGATCGGCCTCGTCGCCGCTATACCGGCAGTTATCGCCTACAACAAGTTCTCTGCTGATGCCGGCAAACTCTCGGGCCGCATGGAAGGTTTCGCGGATGAATTCTCCGCCATACTTTCGCGCCAGATCGACGAGAAACTGCAGCCGCGCGCTGCCGCTCAGTAAGCAACGGAGTATTCTGACATGGGTATGGCTGTTGGAGGCAATGGCGGCGGGGGCGGCGGACGCCGCCGTCGCGGCGGTCGGAACAAGGCCGTGATTTCCGAAATCAACGTGACGCCGCTTGTCGACGTCATGCTGGTGCTTTTGATCATCTTCATGGTCGCGGCACCGATGATGACCGTCGGCGTGCCGATCGACCTGCCGGAAACGCAGGCCAAGGCGCTGAATTCCGAGACGCAGCCGATCACCATTTCCGTCAAGAATGACGGCGAGGTGTTCCTGCAGGAAACACCGATCCCGGCCGCGGAGATCGCCGCCAAGCTCGAGGCGATCGCCACTACCGGCTATAACGAACGTATCTTCGTGCGCGGCGACGCGACAGCGCCCTACGGCGTCATCGCCGATGTCATGGCCCGTATTCAGGGCGCTGGCTTCAAGAATATCGGCCTCGTGACGCAGCAGAAGAAGGACCAATAGCGCTCAATATGAAGGCCAGTGTCATCACATCTGCTGTTTTGCACGGCCTGGTGCTCACCTGGGCGATGGTATCGCTCGGCGCTCCGGAATCCTTCAAGGTAGAGGATTTCGAGGCGATGCCGGTCGATCTCGTGCCGGTGGAAACCATTACCCAGATGCAGCAGGGCGACAAGAAGGCTCCGAAGAAGGAGACTTCCGCGCCCGTGCCGACGACGCGGCCGCCGATCGCACAGCCGGCCGAGAATGCCGGTGACAACAATGTCGACATGAAAACGCCGCCAGTCCCGAACGCCAAGCCGAGCAATAGCGAAGCTGCCGCGGCGAATTCGAGCGAAAAGCCGATGCCGAAGACCGATCCTGTCCCGAATGACGTGAAGGAGATCGTCAAGGAGGAAACGGAAGTCGAGCAGCCCAAGGAGGTCGCCTCGATTCCCCCGCCGAAGCCTGTCGAAGTGACGCCGCCGAAGCCCGAGGAAAAACCGCCGGAAGAACAGGCCAAGCCGGAGGAACCGCCGAAGCCCGATGCCGAGGCGCTGCCGGACAATGTACCGACGCCTGTCGCCAAGCCGCAGGTGAAGCCGCCGGAACCACAGAAGCCCGTCGAAAAGCCGCCGGAAAAGACTGCGGATCAGCCGAAGACCGCCGACACACCGACCGACAAGAAGAAGGCGGACAAGAAGCAGGAAGTGGCGAAATCCGCCTCATCGATGAAGAGCGACTTCAATGCCGACGAGGTTGCTGCGCTGCTGAATAAGACCGACCCTTCCGCTGGGGGGGCGAAGCGCTCGACTCAGGAAGCATCACTTGGTGCGAAGAAAAGCAATGGTGGTGCTTCCCTTAGCCAGAGCGAGATTGATGCCGTACGCGGCCAGATCTCTGGCAACTGGACGGTTGTTTCCGGGTTGGCGGGCGCTAACGAGGTTCATCTTAAGGTTCGTGTTCAACTTGATCCGGCCGGTAATGTCGTTGGCGATCCCGAGGTCATTGCTTCAGGCGGGCCGGATTCAACACGTCAAGCGCTCAAGAGCAGTGTCTACCGCGCTGTTATGAAATCATCTCCTCTCAAAAATTTGCCTGCAGACAAATATGAGGGAGAAAACGGCTGGAACGAGATGGATCTCAACTTCGATGCCAGCGATCTGGGAATCTAAATGTTGAGTAGCTTATCCCATTTCGCGAAGTCTATCGGGCCGCTGACGATGTTAATGGCTGCTTTCTCACTGCCGCCTGATGGACATGCGGAGGCGATGAGTCGGGAAAAAACTGACTCAAAAGCAACGATTTTAAGTATGCCCGTTATCGATGCGATGCGAAATGCCATCACAAATCGTTTTGTCCTTCCTGCGGGCCTGAAGGATGCCGCCAGCGTTCATTTAAGGTTCCGTGTGCGCCTCGATAGGGACGGTCGCATTATCGGAACACCCGACGCGGAGGTCAGTGGTGGCAGCGAACGTACACGTAAAATCATTACCGACGCAGCTCTTCGCGCAATTGTCCGTGCAGCTCCTTACGCGATGCTACCAAAAGATAAATACGATGCCTGGAAGGAAGTCGTTTTGTACTTCGACGCCAGCCAACTGAACCTATAAAGTGCTGAAAGGCTTGTTTTGATATGGTCAAGTGTTCCCTCATCCGCGCCCTGATGGTCGTTGCCGGTCTAGTCGGGGCCGCAGTCTTTACGACTCCGGCGAACGCGCTTGTCGAGATCAATATCAACAAGGGCAATATCCAGCCGCTTCCGATCGCGGTGACTGATTTCCAGGGCGACATGGGCGCGCAAGTCTCGCAAGTCATCGCCGCCGACTTGCAGCGGTCCGGTCTTTTCGCACCCATCAACAAAACCGCCTTCATCGAGAAGATTTCTAATCCCGACGCTTCGCCGCGCTTCGAGGACTGGAAGGTCATCAATGCCCAGGCATTGGTCACCGGCCGGGTTACCAAGGAAGCGGATGGCCGCCTTCGTGCCGAATTCCGCCTGTGGGATACTTTTGCCGGACAGCAGATGACCGGTCAGCAGTTCTATACGCAGCCGGAGAACTGGCGCCGTGTGGCTCACATCATCGCCGATGCGATCTACAAGCAGATCACCGGCGAAGAGGGGTATTTCGATACCCGCGTCGTCTTTGTCTCCGAATCAGGCACCAAGCAGCAGCGCAAGCGCCAGCTGGCGATCATGGATCAGGATGGCTTCAACGTGCGGATGCTGACCGATGGCAGCGATCTCGTGCTGACGCCGCGCTTCTCGCCGAGCCGGCAGGAAGTGACCTACATGTCCTTTGCCAACCAGCAGCCGCGGGTCTATCTGCTGCAGCTCGAAACCGGGCAACGCGAGGTCGTCGGCAATTTCCCCGGCATGACCTTCTCGCCGCGCTTTTCGCCGGATGGTCAGAAGGTGATCATGAGCCTGCAGCAGGATGCCAATTCCAACATCTATACGATGGACCTGCGCTCGCGCACGACGACGCGGTTGACCTCGACGGCAGCGATCGACACGTCGCCCTCCTATTCGCCTGACGGAGCACGCGTCAGCTTCGAAAGCGACCGCGGCGGAAAGCCACAGATCTACGTGATGAACGCCGATGGCTCGGGCCAGACCCGCATTTCCTTCGGCGACGGCTCCTATTCGACGCCGGTCTGGTCGCCGCGCGGCGATCTCATCGCCTTCACCAAACAGGCCGGCGGCAAGTTCTCGATCGGCGTGATGAAGCCGGATGGTTCCGGCGAGCGCATCCTGACGACCGGCTTCCACAATGAAGGCCCGACCTGGGCGCCGAACGGCCGCGTGCTGATGTTCTTCCGCCAGGCTGCGGGGTCGGGCGGTCCGCAGCTCTATTCGATCGATCTGACCGGTTACAACGAGCAGCTCGTGAAGACGCCGACCTACGGCTCCGACCCGGCCTGGTCGCCGCTTATGGAGTAGGCGATGCGCTGCTGCCTTCTTGTCGCCCCAAAGTCATGGAACCGAGCGGCCAAGGGACAAAGTAGCAAATTGTTAACCATAATCTTTGAGGGGCGGTTAACCGAGTGCGGTTACTGTCCGGAAACCCTGATGAAATCGCAAGGAGACCGGCCATGAGCCGAATTCATACCCCGGCAATGAGCCGCATGCAGAATTTCGCCCGCAACCCCGTCATGATCGCGCTTATCGCCGGCCTCGCGCTCGCAAGCTGCGCCAAGAAGCCGCCGAACAGCGCCGGCGACCTCGGCCTCGGCAGCGGTGCAGGTGCTGCAACGCCGGGCTCGGCCCAGGACTTCACGGTCAATGTCGGCGACCGTATCTTCTTCGACACCGACTCCTCGTCGATCCGCGCCGATGCCTCGCAGACGCTCGACCGTCAGGCACAGTGGCTTGGCCGCTACCCGAACTATCAGATCACCGTCGAAGGCCATGCCGACGAACGCGGCACGCGCGAATACAACCTCGCGCTCGGCGCCCGCCGTGCGGCTGCCGCCAAGGACTATCTCGCTTCGCGCGGTGTCCCGGCGCAGCGCCTGAAGACGATCTCCTACGGCAAGGAACGTCCGGTCGCCGTCTGCGACGATATTTCCTGCTGGTCGCAGAACCGCCGCGCGGTTACCGTGCTTGGCGGCGCCGGCATGTAATTGCCGAGCAACAATTCGCTTTTTCGAAAGGCGGTCCCCTCAGGGCCGCCTTTTCTTTTTGACCACACTTTGGCCAGACTCCGTTGCTTTTTGAAAGCAATTGGAAAAATCTCCTGTTCGTGCCATCGAGGTGCGAAGAATCACTGGGACAGGACGATACATATGAAGAAATTTGTCGTGGCAGGCATGCTGTGCCTCGCGGCTGTGACCGGAAGCGAACGGGCGGCCTATTCGGCCTCGTTCTTCGGGCTACATCTCGGCGGCCGATCCGCGGAAAACCAGGCGGCGCCGCCCGTCGTCAAAGTGCAGAGCGGCGATGCGGAGGTTCGCGTGCAGCAGCTCGAAGAGCAGTTGCGGCAGTTGAACGGCCGGATCGAGGAGATGAGCTTCCAGCTTCTGCAGATGCAGGAGACGATCCGCAAGCAGCAGGAAGACAATGAATTCCGCTTCCAGCAGCTTGAAAAGACCGGTGCCGGCGGTGCCGCCAAGGCCCCTGTCAAGAAGAGCGAGACCGATGCCGCTCCGGCAGCCTCCGGCGGGGACGACATTGCCAAGGTGATCCAAGCACCGCAGGGAGCCGAAACGGCTCCCTCCACGAGCGTGCCGGAGAATAGCGGCCTCGGCCAGCCGCCGAAGGAGCTCGGCTCGATCGATTTCGATCAGAACGGCAATCCGATCGGCGGAAGCGTCGACGAAAATGCCACGATCGGTTCCGGGCCACTTCCCGATGCCAATAGCAAAACGCCGCAGCAGACCGCCTCGCTCGGCAGCGAGGCCGACCAGTACAAGGCCGCCTACGGCCACGTGCTATCCGGTGATTACAGCACGGCCGAACAGGAATTCACGCAGTACATCACCCAATACCCGAGCAGCGCGCGGGCGGCGGACGCCAATTTCTGGCTCGGCGAAGCGCTCTATTCGCAGGGCAAGTACAATGAGGCGGCCAAGACCTTCCTCAATGCGCATCAGAAATACGGCACATCGGAAAAGGCGCCGGAAATGCTGCTGAAGCTCGGCATGTCGCTTGCAGCCCTCGACAATACCGAGACGGCCTGTGCAACGCTGCGCGAAGTGTCGAAGCGTTATCCGAAGGCCTCGCGTGCCGTCATAAGTAAGGTTGCGAGCGAACAGAAGCGCCTCTCCTGCTAAGGCCTTCCGGAATGTCTCCGGATGCCGCATCGCCTCAACGGGCGATCCTCCAGTTTCTCACGTCGCTTCAAAGCCCCGCGCGCATTCTCGTCGCGATATCAGGCGGCAGCGATTCCACCGGCCTGCTTCTTCTGCTCGATGAAGCCGTGAAGGCCGCGCCCCATCTCAAGATTTTTCTTTGCGCTGCGACCGTCGATCATGCGTTGCGTGCCGGCTCCGCAGACGAGGCGCGTGAAGTCGCAGCCCTTTGCGCATCGCTCGGCATTCCCCACATCATCATGATCTGGCAGGGCGACAAGCCGAAAACCGGTATCATGGCTGCGGCCCGAGAGGCACGTTATGGCTTGCTTGCGGCGGCGGCCGAAAGTTTCGAAGCCGATCTCATCGTCACTGGCCATACGTTCGACGACCAGCGCGAAACACTGCAGATGCGTGGGATGCGAACGGAGCAGATTTCGACCGGCATTGCGGATGCGGTGCTCTTCAACCGGCGCTTCTGGATTTTACGGCCGCTTCTCTTTTCCAGCCGGGCAGATATCCGCGCTTTCCTCAAAGAGCGGGGCGTGCCGTGGATCGATGATCCGAGCAACGAAGATGTGACTTACGAGCGCGTGCGGACACGCCGGAAGCTTTCGGCCGATGCAGGTGCCGAGAGGAATATCCGCGCGGCTTGGGAAGCACGGCTGGCTCTTTCGGCTAGGGGAGCAGATTGGCTGGATCGTCATTTCACGCTTCACGGAGGTCTGCTCGGACAGGTGACGCCTGACGGGTTGCGGCAGGATCGGGCAGTCCTTGATTATGCACTCGGCCGTCTGACAGCCATCTTCGGTGGGCAACCTTTCGTGCCGGGCAGGGCACAGATGGACCGGGTTCTTACATTTGTCACCGGCAGCAGGCTTGGACGGATGACCGCCGGCAGGGTAGTGTTCGATCTCAGACGTGACGGGCTTCATCTGGCGCGCGAGAGCCGGGGGATATTGCCCCTGGTTCTGCGGCCGGGAGAGGCTGGGGTTTGGGATGGCAGGTTCGGGGCTGTAAATAGGTCTGGAACGATTATAGGGGTGGAAGCCCAGGCCGGACACTCCCTCATTCCTGTCCTCGGACTTGATTCGAGGGATGTCACAGGAATCCAGCCACCGCGCGTCGGCGCGGTGAATGACTCAATAATGCTTGAAGAGTCTCCCGCGCCCAAGGACTTGGGCGCGCTGGATTCCTGCGACATCCCTCGGATCAAGTCCGAGGACAGGAATGAGGGAGGGTCGGACGGGCGCCTTCCCAAGGGTGCATGGAAGCGCGCCATGGCTGCGGCGCCGGTTTTATCTGCCGAAGGAAACCCTTTATCTGAGGAATCCGCCCGCATGGTCGAACTAACACCCTATTTCGCACCCTTCGACCGCTTTTTGACACGATTTGACTTCATCTTTGCCAATAGGCTTTCGGCGGTTTTCGCGACGGCGCCCTATGCGAGGCTGCCTTTAAGAAGTATTGACGGAAAAACCATCTGACCTGGAGTGTCGCCTTGGCAATCGCACGGCGCAACCCTATGTTAGAGAGGAATAAGACGGTCGCCATGAGGCGGCTGTTCCATGCTGGGGAGTTCAATGAACCCTAACTTACGAAATTTCGCCTTGTGGGCGATCATAGCGCTTCTGCTGATCGCCCTTTTCAGTATGTTTCAGACGGCGCCGGTGCAAACGGGCTCCCGCGAAGTCCCTTATTCGCAGTTCCTGCGTGAGGTGGATGCGGGCCGCGTGAAGGATGTCGTGGTCACCGGTAACCGGTTGACCGGGACATATCTGGAGAACAACAATACCTTCCAGACCTATTCGCCTGTGATCGACGACAGTCTGCTCGACCGCCTGCAGGCCAAGAACGTGGCCGTCACCGCGCGTCCGGAGACTGATGGTTCTTCCGGCTTTCTGAGCTATCTCGGAACACTGCTGCCGATGCTTCTGATTCTCGGCGTCTGGCTGTTCTTCATGCGGCAGATGCAGGGCGGTTCACGCGGGGCGATGGGCTTCGGCAAATCCAAAGCCAAGCTGCTCACCGAAGCGCATGGCCGCGTGACGTTCGAAGACGTCGCCGGTGTCGACGAGGCCAAGCAGGATCTCGAAGAAATCGTCGAATTCCTGCGTGATCCGCAGAAGTTTCAGCGTCTCGGCGGCAAGATCCCGCGCGGCGTATTGCTCGTCGGCCCTCCGGGCACCGGCAAGACGCTGCTCGCCCGCTCGGTTGCCGGCGAAGCCAACGTGCCCTTTTTCACCATTTCGGGCTCCGACTTCGTCGAAATGTTCGTCGGCGTCGGTGCAAGCCGCGTGCGCGATATGTTCGAGCAGGCCAAGAAGAATGCGCCCTGCATCATCTTCATCGACGAAATCGATGCCGTCGGCCGTCATCGCGGCGCCGGTCTCGGCGGCGGCAATGACGAACGCGAGCAGACGCTGAACCAGCTGCTGGTCGAAATGGACGGCTTCGAGGCGAATGAAGGCGTGATCCTGATCGCTGCGACCAACCGTCCCGACGTTCTTGATCCGGCGTTGCTGCGTCCCGGCCGTTTCGACCGACAGGTCGTGGTGCCGAACCCCGACATTGTCGGCCGCGAGCGCATTCTCAAGGTGCATGCCCGCAACGTTCCGTTGGCGCCGAATGTTGATCTCAAGATCCTCGCCCGCGGTACGCCCGGTTTTTCCGGCGCCGACCTGATGAACCTTGTCAACGAAGCCGCTCTCATGGCCGCCCGCCGCAACAAGCGCGTCGTCACCATGCAGGAATTCGAGGACGCCAAGGACAAGATCATGATGGGCGCCGAGCGCCGTTCCTCGGCAATGACCGAGGCGGAAAAGAAGCTCACCGCTTACCATGAAGCCGGACACGCCATCACCGCGCTCAATGTCGCCGTCGCCGATCCGCTGCACAAGGCGACGATCATTCCGCGCGGCCGTGCGCTCGGCATGGTCATGCAGCTTCCCGAGGGCGACCGCTACTCGATGAGCTACAAGTGGATGGTCTCGCGCCTCTGCATCATGATGGGCGGCCGCGTCGCCGAAGAGCTCACCTTCGGCAAGGAGAACATCACTTCGGGTGCCTCCTCCGACATCGAGCAGGCGACCAAACTTGCCCGCGCCATGGTCACGCAGTGGGGCTTTTCCGATCAACTCGGTCAGGTCGCCTATGGCGAGAACCAGCAGGAAGTCTTCCTCGGCCATTCGGTTTCGCAGTCGAAGAATGTTTCGGAAGCAACCGCGCAGAAGATCGACAATGAAGTGCGCCGGCTGATCGACGAAGCCTATACGCAGGCCCGCACGATCCTGACGGAAAAGCACGATGAATTCGTCGCCCTTGCCGAAGGTCTGCTCGAATACGAGACCCTGACCGGCGAAGAGATCAAGGCGCTGATCCGCGGCGAAAAGCCTTCCCGCGATCTCGGTGATGATTCGCCGCCAAGCCGCGGCTCAGCCGTTCCGAAGGCCGGCGCACGGCCTGCCACCAAGGGTGACGAGCCCGAAGCCGGCCTCGAACCGCAGCCGCATTGAACAGCGGCACTCCCTTGAACAAGGCCGGATTTCCGAAGTGGGAGATCCGGCCTTTTCCATTGGTAACGGGATATAATCATTTTTCTTGCTAATTTACGTGCTGATCGCCGCATTTTGTGGCATTCCGCTGAATTGAGGCAAGCATGAATCACGCTCCTGGATTGACGACATTCCACTGAAGCCGGATTCGCTTGGAACGATGCGCTGCCCTGAATGGCGCGCGGAAAGCGCAGGAGTGCAGATGAAAAGACGCTATTTCGGTACGGACGGCATTCGCGGCCAGGCCAACGTCTTCCCGATGACGCCGGACCTTGCGATGCGGGTTGGCATCGCCGCAGGAACGATTTTCCGTAACGGCGCCCACCGTCATCGTGTGGTGATCGGCAAGGACACGCGCCTGTCAGGATACATGCTGGAGAATGCCCTCGTGGCCGGTTTTACCGCGGCTGGACTGGACGTGTTCCTGCTCGGCCCTATTCCGACACCTGCGGTTGCCATGCTGACGCGTTCCCTGCGATGCGATATTGGGGTGATGATTTCGGCCTCGCACAATCCGTTCCAAGACAATGGTATCAAACTTTTCGGTCCGGACGGCTACAAGCTCTCCGATGACATCGAAGCGCAGATCGAGGATCTGCTCGAGAAGGATCTATCGGGGCAGCTTGCCAAGGCTGAGGAAATCGGCCGAGCCAAGCGCGTCGATGGCGATATCTATCGCTATCTCGAGCATGTCAAACGCACGCTGCCGCGCGACGTCACGCTGCAGGGTCTCCGGATCGCCATCGATTGCGCCAACGGTGCCGCCTACAAGGTGGCGCCCGCCGTGCTCTGGGAACTCGGTGCTGAGGTCGTCACTATCGGCAACGAGCCGAGCGGCATCAACATCAACCTCAATTGTGGTTCCACCAGCCCCGTCGCGTTGCAGAAGAAGGTCGACGAGGTGCGCGCCGATATCGGCATCGCGCTTGATGGCGATGCGGATCGCGTCATCATCGTCGACGAGAACGGCTCGATCGTCGACGGCGACCAGCTGATGGCCGTCATCGCCGAGAGCTGGGCCGAGAGCCAGCAGCTGCGCGGCAATGGTATCGTTGCGACCGTCATGTCCAATCTCGGCCTCGAGCGTTTCCTCGATGACAAGGGCCTCGGCCTTGCCCGGACGAAGGTCGGTGACCGTTACGTCGTCGAGCATATGCGCCAGCATAATTACAATGTCGGCGGCGAGCAGTCCGGCCACATCGTGCTTTCGGATTACGGCACGACCGGCGACGGTCTCGTCGCGGCGCTGCAGATCCTGGCTGCGGTCAAACGCACCGGCCGGACCGTCAGCGAGGTCTGCCGTCGCTTCGAGCCAGTGCCGCAGCTGCTACGCAATGTCCGCATCAGCGGTGGCAAGCCGCTGGAGGATATCCAGGTGCGGAAGGCGATCGCCGATGCCGAAGCCGAGCTTGCGAGGAACGGCCGCCTCGTCATCCGCCCCTCGGGCACCGAGCCGCTGATCCGCGTCATGGCCGAAGGCGACGACCGCGCCCAGATCGAGCGCATCGTCAACGAGCTGATAGGCACGATCTCGAACGTCCGGACTGCCGCCTGATTTTTCGGGACGAGATGTCAAAAGCCGGTGCGCAAGGGCCGGCTTTTTTGTTATGCATGCGCACTATTTTGAGCTGATCGCCGCGGCCAAACCATCCCGATGATCCAAACCGATCTATGTTTCGGGCCGCCTTGATGCCTGGCATCAAGGTAAATAATCGTGGTTAAGCAGCTTTTAACGTTTCCCATTCATTATCCATCCGAAGCGTACCAGATTGGCAGCGACAGAGCCTGCCGACGCAACGGAATTTTGGAGTGGGATCCATGAAAAGAAGCTTGTCCGGCATCTTCGCCGTATTGTTGATCGCGACAAACGCCTATTCCGCGGACTTCGCCCCTGCCGAGCCTATCCCGGAGCAGCCGCCCGAGGTGACGGTCACGGAAGCGACCGGCTGGTACCTGCGCGGCGATGTCGGCTATGCCTTTACCGATCTGCGCGGCGCCCGCTATTTCCAGGGCAGCAACGCCACGGAAGTCGATTTCGACGACGCCGATCTCGATGACGCATGGACGATCGGCGGCGGTGTCGGTTATCAGATCAACAGCTATCTGCGCACCGATCTGACTTTCGACTACATGACGGAGGCGGATTTCAATGGCTCGACGGTCGGGCAGTGCGGCTTCCCCCTGGTGGATTGCACCTCGCGCGATTCCTCCTCGCTGACCGCCTATACGCTGCTCGCCAACGCCTATGTCGATCTCGGCACCTACGGCTACGTCACGCCTTATGTCGGCGCCGGTATCGGCGGTTCCTACGTGAAGTGGAAGAACCTCAGCAACGTCGCCTGCGCCGATGACGGCAGCTTCTGCGATGACGAAGTCAGCCACGGCGGCAAGGGCAACTGGCGCTTCACCTACGCCCTGATGGCCGGCGCTTCGATCGACGTGACCTGCAATATCAAGGCCGATGTCGGCTACCGTTACCTGCATATCGATGGCGGCAACATGTTCGGCTATGCCGACAATGGCGGCCCGGGCCGCGACAAGGGTCTGAGCGCCCACGAAGCCCGCGTCGGCGCCCGCTATCTCTTCGGCGGCTGCGCTCAGGCGAGCTACGAACCGCCGCCGGAAATCCCGCTGCAGCAGCCGGTCTACAAGTAAGTCCGATCCCCTGACATCTGAAAGCCGCCCCGACCCGGGCGGCTTTTTTGTATTGCGGCCGTACAGCCCTGCGTCAAAATATGTTCCGCCCGCGACACTTCGATCTTGACTATGACGCGCCGGATCCATACACACGGCGGCGGGACACCCTTCCCCAACGAAGGGCTTTCTATCTGAGAGGATAGCATCATGGCGAAGACCGCAAAGCCGGACATCCGTCCGCAGAATACTCATTTTTCTTCTGGCCCCTGCTCGAAGCGCCCCGGTTGGTCGCTCGAAGCCCTTTCCGACGCGGCCCTTGGCCGTTCGCACCGCGCGAAGGTCGGTAAGGCCAAGCTCAAGCAGGCCATCGACCTTACCCGTGAAATTCTCGAAGTGCCGGCGGATTACCGCATCGGCATCGTTCCGGCGTCCGATACCGGCGCCGTCGAAATGGCGCTTTGGTCGCTGCTCGGCGAACGCGGCGTCGATATGCTCGCCTGGGAAAGCTTCGGTGCCGGCTGGGTCACCGATGTCGTCAAGCAGCTGAAGCTCAAGGATGTGCGCAAGCTCGAAGCCGGTTACGGCGAGCTTCCGGATCTCTCCGCCGTCGATTTCGACCGCGACGTCGTCTTCACCTGGAACGGCACCACCTCGGGCGTGCGTGTGCCGAACGCCGATTTCATCCCAGCCGACCGCAAGGGTCTGACGATCTGCGACGCCACCTCGGCCGCTTTCGCGCAGGCACTCGATTTCGCCAAGCTCGACGTCGTGACCTTCTCCTGGCAGAAGGTTCTGGGCGGCGAGGGTGCCCATGGCGTCATCATTCTTTCGCCGCGCGCCGTCGAGCGTCTGGTCACCTACACGCCAGCCTGGCCGCTGCCGAAGATCTTCCGCATGACCTCGGGCGGCAAACTGACGGAGGGCATCTTCCAGGGCGAGACGATCAACACCCCGTCGATGCTCTGCGTCGAGGACTATATCGATGCGCTTGTCTGGGCGAAGGAACTCGGCGGCCTCAAGGGGCTGATCGCGCGTGCCGATGCCAATGCCAAGGTCATCCACGATTTCGTCGCGGCAAACGACTGGATCGCCAATCTCGCCGTCAAGCCGGAAACGGCCTCCAACACCTCCGTCTGCCTGAAGATCGTCGACAAGGACATCGCAGCGCTTGATGACGACGGCCAGGCGAATTTCGCCAAGGGCCTGGTCGGCCTCCTGGAAAAAGAAGGTGTCGCTTATGACGTCGGCCACTACCGCGACGCTCCGTCGGGCCTGCGCATCTGGGCTGGCGCCACGATCGAGGCATCCGACATGCAGAAGCTGATGCCCTGGCTTTCCTGGGCTTTCGAAACGCAGAAGGCGCAGCTCGCTCAGGCGGCAGCCTGAGGTGATCGCATCCGGCTCCGCCACAGGGCGGAGCCAGCATTCCTGATTCATTCATCGCTGAACACTTTTGAAGGAGGCCCTCATGGCACCTCGCGTTCTCGTATCCGACGAATTGTCGGAAACCGCCGTCCAGATTTTTCGCGACCGCGGCGTCGAAGTCGATTTCGAACCGCAGCTCGGCAAGGACAAAGACCGTCTGCTCGAAGTCATCGGCAAGTATGATGGCCTGGCCATCCGCTCCGCCACCAAGGTGACGGAAAAGATCATCGAGGGGGCGACGAACCTCAAGGTCGTCGGCCGTGCCGGTATCGGCGTCGACAATGTCGATATCCCGGCCGCCTCGCGCCGCGGTATCATCGTGATGAACACACCCTTCGGCAACTCGATCACGACGGCCGAACACGCGATCGCGTTGATGTTCGCCGTCGCCCGCCAGCTTCCGGCAGCCGATACCTCGACGCAGGCCGGCAAGTGGGAGAAGTCGAAGTTCATGGGCGTCGAGATCACCGGCAAGACGCTCGGCGTCATCGGCGCCGGCAATATCGGCTCGATCGTCTGCGCCCGGGCCATCGGCCTCAAAATGCACGTCGTCGCTTACGATCCGTTCCTCTCCAAGGAGCGCGCCGAAGAGATGGGCGTCACCAAGGTCGAGCTGGAAGAGCTTTTCGCCCGCGCCGATTTCATCACGCTGCATGTGCCGATGACCGACAAGACGCGCGGCATCCTCGACAAGGAAGCGCTGGCGAAGACCAAGCCCGGCGTGCGCATCATCAACTGCGCCCGCGGCGGCCTGGTCGATGAGGCAGCGCTTGCCGAGGCGATCAAGTCGGGCCATGTCGCCGGTGCCGCCTTCGACGTGTTCGAGGTCGAGCCCGCCAAGGAAAGCCCGCTCTTCGGCCTGCCGAACGTCGTCTGCACGCCGCATCTCGGTGCCTCGACGACCGAGGCGCAGGAAAACGTCGCTTTGCAGGTGGCCGAACAGATGGCGGATTACCTTGTCAACGGCGCCGTCTCCAACGCCATCAACATGCCGTCGATCACGGCTGAGGAAGCGCCGATCCTGAAGCCCTTCATCCGTCTTGCCGACGTTCTCGGCGCCTTCGTCGGCCAGGTCACCGAAGAACCGATCAAGGAAATCGAAATCCTCTATGACGGCATCACCGCCAACATGAACACGCGGGCGCTGACGAGTGCTGTGCTCGCCGGCCTCATCCGCCCGCAGGTCGCCGACGTCAACATGGTTTCGGCGCCGATCATGGTCAAGGAAAAGGGCGTCGTGCTTTCCGAGGTCAAGCGCGACAAAACCGGGGTCTTCGACGGCTATATCAAGCTGACGGTGACGACCGAAAGCATGACACGCGCGGTCGCCGGCACGGTGTTTTCGGACGGCAAGCCGCGCTTCATCCAGATCAAGGGCATCAACCTCGATGCCGATGTCGGCTCGCACATGATCTATATCACCAATACCGACGTCCCTGGCATGATCGGCTTCATCGGCACGACGCTTGGTGCTGCCGGCGTCAACATCGCCAACTTCCAGCTCGGCCGTGACAAGCAGGGCGGCGACGCTATCGCACTGCTCTATGTCGACGGCAAGGTTGATGACGCCGTGCTTGCTGAGTTGACCGCCCATCAGGCGGTACGCCAGGCAAAGCTGCTGACCTTCAATATCGACTGAGTTTTTCCTCCCAAGGAAATGAAAAACCCGGCGCTGGAAACGGCGCCGGGTTTTTGCTGTTTCAGGAACAGATAAATTAACGGTGCCGGCGTTTCCGGCGGACGAGCCTGCCGAAACGGGCGACATCGTCTTCAGCCTTGGTGCGGTGAAGGAAGGCGAGCCTGCTGCCGTCGAGGCCCTGAAAGAATTCGTCCCAGGAAATCTCTTCCTGTGTTTCCGAGGAAAAATCGACGCGGACGGTTTCGCTATCGCTCGCGTCCTTGATGCGGGCGGGATGGCCACCACGTTCTTCGATCCAGTGTCTGATCCTGCTGTAATCCGTCGTCGTGCCGAACCTGCCCATGAAACCCTCCTCAGCAACTGGCTTGCGACTTCGATGCCTGGGAATGCACGATCGAGAGAATTGTTCCATGGTGCCCCAATTATTTCATCGAGGTCCGAGACCGCCATGCCAAGCCGCCGCTTTTGCATATTCTGAAGGCGAAAGCCTAAAGTTTAACCCTGTGTATGATTCTGATTTTATTTAACTTTTCTCGGTATACCCCTGACATCGGCATCAACCGCGCGCGAAGTTCCATGGCCCCCTTGCAGAAGACCGAGCAGACCGAAGCACCAAACGACGACTTCCGGTCATTGTTTGCAACGCATCCGTCGCCGATGTGGGTCTATGATCCGGCATCGCTGCGCTTTCTCATCGTCAACGAGGCGGCGGCAGCACTTTACGGCTACGGCGCGGACGAGTACCAGCGCATGACGGTTCTGGATATCCGCCCGGAGCATGAGCGGGAGAGGATGATCGACGCCGTCAGCGGCCGTACCGACATGGAAAAGGCGGAACGCTGGGTTCACCTCAAGGCGAGCGGCGAGACCTTCGAAGTGCTGACCTATGGCCGAGAAGTGCGTTTCGAGGGCCGGGCCGCGATCCTGGCAATCGTGCAGGATCGCAGCGAGGTCAATGCCGCCAGACGCCAGATGAGCGATACGCGCTCGCTTCTCGACAGCATCGTCGACAACCTGCCGGTCGGCGTCTTCGTCAAGGACATGGAAGCGGACGGGCTCTACGTTCTCTTCAACGAGGCCTGCGGCGATATCGTCGGCATGAGGGCGGAGCACGTGGTCGGCCAAACCGACCGGGCGCTGTTTCCCGCCGGCCAGACAGACGCCTTCCGCGAGCAGGATCGCCGGGCCTTCGAAACCAATGCGGCAATCAGCTTCGAGGAGACGATGCAGCGCGCCGATGGCGTGCCGCGCATCCTGCGCACCGTCAAGCGCGCCCTGCCGACGCCGGAGGGCCGTGCGCCGCGTTATCTGCTCGGCATCTCGCAGGACGTGACGGAGGAGCGGACCGTCGAGGCAAAGCTTGCCCATCTCGCCATGCACGATTCGCTCACCGGCCTGCCGAACCGGGCGGCATTTTCCAGGCGTATCAACCAGCGGGCGGTCGAAGCGACCACCGACAGCCCGATCGCGCTGCTCTATATCGACGTCGATCACTTCAAGCATATCAACGACAGCAAGGGACATGCCGCCGGCGACGCGCTGCTTTGCCAGGTGTCGGAGCGGCTGCTGCAGCTGGCGGAGGAGGGCGATCTCGTCGCCCGTCTCGGCGGCGACGAATTCGCCGTTGTGCTGGAGCTCGACGGATCGGAGCGGGCCGGGCGTTTTGCGCAGCGGCTGCTCAAGGCGCTGAGCCGTGCCTTCGATCTCGACGGCGCCCGGGAGCATGTCACCTGCAGTATCGGCATCGCCTTGGCGCCCGATCATGCCGGCGACGCGGATGTGCTGATGCGGCATGCGGATCTGGCGCTCTATGCTGCCAAGGAGAACGGGCGCTCGACCTATCGTTTCTACGAGACGGAGATGCGGCTTGCCGCCGAGCGCCGGCACGTGATGACCGCCGAGCTGTGGGAAGCGCTGGAGAAGCGCCAGTTCGAGCTGCATTACCAGCCGATCGTGCAGCTCGACAATGACGACATCGGCGGCTTTGAGGCGCTGATCCGCTGGCGCCATCCCAAGCGCGGGCTGGTGGCGCCGATGGAATTCATTCCGCTTGCCGAGGAAACCGGCCTTATCGTGCCGATCGGCGACTGGGTGATCCGGGAAGCCTGCCGCGCGGCCGCCGGCTGGCCCGCCCATCTGAGGATCGCCGTCAATCTCTCCGTCAGCCAGTTTCGGCATGCGAGTCTGCTTTCGACCGTGGTCGCGGCGCTCGACGAGACCGGCCTCAATACCGACCGGCTTGAAATCGAAATCACCGAGTCCGTATTCCTGACCGATGCCGACCAAAGCCTGCCGCGGCTACGCGCATTGAAGGATCTCGGCCTCCGCATCGCCATCGACGATTTCGGCACCGGTTATTCGTCGCTGAGTTATCTCCGGTCCTTCCCCTTCGACAAGATCAAGCTCGACCGCAGCTTCGTTTCGGGCATCGAGACGGATGCGGGCAATCTCGCCATCGTGCGTGCCGTCGTCGGCATCGGCTCCGGCTTCAATGCGACGACGCTGGCCGAAGGGATAGAGACGGAGGAGCAGTTACAGAAGCTGCGCGCCGAAGGCTTCAGTGAGGTGCAGGGCTATCTGCTCGGCCGGCCGATGCCGCAGCACGAGGCGGAGGCGCTGATCCACGGCCGCGCGCTGAGGGCTGCTAAGTCTTGTAGATAGGCGTGCTTGCGCGGCAGCTGGGATCAGCCGTCCGGCAGAGGTATGCCGCCTGATGCCATCAAGCATTCGTCATTTTGAGAACGGCGGCAGAAGCGGCATAATTGTCGCGGGCTGGAAAGGAGGATGTCTATGAAACGCTATTCATTCTCGATGATCGGACTGGCGCTTGTAACCGCCATTGTCACCAATCCGGGCATCGCATTCGCCTGCAACAAGCTGATCGGCACTTGAGCCGCACCCCCCGCTCCAGGGCGTGGCTTCGGCTGCGCCTTTCTTTGGTGCGGGAATGCAAAACACTCCGGCGCCGATGCCGCCCCTTGCGTCCCGCGACAATCCTTTCTATATCGGTGCCTCATCGAGAGACGGCGGTCGATCCCGCCGGAGATCAGCAATCCGCCGCAATTGCAGCGCAAAGGCGGATCGTGACCGCGCAGAATTGGCACCATCGTTGAACACACTGGATTTTGACAAGAAGCCGGAAGAGACCCGTGTCGTCGTTGCCATGTCGGGCGGCGTCGATTCATCCGTCGTCGCCGGCCTTCTCAAGCAACAGGGTTACGATGTGCTCGGCATCACGCTGCAGCTTTACGATCATGGCGCAGCCGTTCACCGCGCCGGCTCCTGCTGCGCCGGCCAGGATATCGACGATGCGCGCCGCGTCTGCGAAACGCTCGGCATCCCGCATTACGTGCTCGATTACGAAAAGCGCTTCCGCGAGACGGTGATCAATCCCTTCGCCGAGAGCTATGTGGCGGGCGAAACGCCGATCCCTTGCGTTTCCTGCAACCAGACCGTCAAATTCGCCGATCTGCTGGCGACCGCCAAGGAACTTGGCGCCGATGCGCTGGCGACCGGTCACTATATCCGCTCGGGACTGAACCCCTCGCCGGCCAATCCCGGCCGCCGCGCGCTTTTCCGCCCGGCCGATGCCGACCGCGACCAAAGCTATTTCCTCTTCGCCACGACGCAGGAACAGATCGATTATCTCCGCTTTCCCCTGGGCGGCCTGCCGAAGGCCGAGACCCGCAGGCTCGCCGAAGAGATGGGCCTCGTCGTTGCAAAGAAGGCCGACAGCCAGGACATCTGCTTCGTGCCGCAGGGTAAATATTCCGACGTCATCACCAAGCTGAAGCCGAATGCGGCGCTTGCCGGCGAGATCGTCCATCTCGATGGCCGCGTGCTCGGAACCCATGAGGGCATCCTGCACTTCACCATCGGCCAACGCCGCGGCATCGGCATCGCTACCGGCGAGCCGCTCTACGTCGTCTTTCTCGACGCCCGTTCGCGCCGCGTCATCGTCGGACCGAAGGAGGCGCTGGAAACGCACCGCGTCTACCTGCGCGACATCAACTGGCTGGGCGACGAAACACTTCAGGAAGCCGCCGCCGGCAAGGGCTTTGCCTGCTACGCCAAGGTCCGCTCGACACGGGCGCCGGCGCCCGCCGTGCTGCATATCGATGCAACAGGGACCTATGTCGACCTGACGGTCGGCGAGGCGGGCATCGCGCCCGGCCAGGCCTGCGCGCTTTATTCGGCGCCCGGCGACAACGCCCGCGTCTTTGGTGGCGGTTTCATCGAACGCTCCGAGCGCGAACCTTCGGCGGAAGCCTGCCTGAAGGCCCTTCTGGCCAGCCCCGTCGCCGCCTGAAACCCATCGGAAAGGGGAGGCGGCAAAGCCCACCGTTTTTCTCGATCATGCGCTTGACACAAAGCCGAAGCGCACCTTATAAGCCGCTCATCCCACGAACCGGCATCGCTTCGCGAGTGGGTATCGTTGACCAGTGGCGGAGTAGCTCAGTAGGTCAGAGCAGAGGAATCATAATCCTTGTGTCGGGGGTTCAAATCCCTCCTCCGCTACCATCAGAAGAGTGTCCATTCCCGACACATAGGTAATGGAACGTACTAAGACATAGTTGACAACCTCGTGCCGAACGGGTTGTCGATGGTTTGCAAGGTTCTCTGCTCCAGGTCGATATATCCCAGATCATAGTGCATGAAGCTTATGAGCCAAATGCCGTTATCAATTTCTTTGATGCCGAGTTTCTGTCCGGCCATGACGGTTGAGATATTGATCTTCTTGCGGTGCATACAGATGCGTCCACAATTGGTGACCAGCACGTCGCGGTCATGGAAGGGGTATTCGATCTCGGGCAGGCCGGTATAGAGGCGGTCTGACGGCCGATAAATCTCTGCCGGATGCCGCATGTTCAGCGCCTCATGTGGGCGTTCCTCATTGAATTCGCGGATGAAGTCATCGAAGCGTGCCTGCTGTTGGAGGATCGTCCTGCCGGGCGGGCGGGTGGCCTCCTTCTTCAACGTCAGATGCATGCGCTCGTGGTGGCCGTTCTGCTGCGGGTGACCGGGTTTGATGCGCTCGATGCCGATGCCGAGCCTCAGCCACCAGACCGACAGCTTCGACAGATTGTAGAGGCCATTGGGGCTGGCGCTCTCCTGAGGCAAGGTCCGATTTCAGCCTTTCGCGCTCGGTCTTCAGAGTGGGCAGCATCATCGCGACGTCATCCCCGTCGATCGCTCCCCGCGAAACTTGATCAATAAGTCGCGCTATTCGGCCCTGGACGTCCGCCAGCGCTCGTTCCCTTTCTCCAGGCTGTTCCGGCGCTCGGCGGCTATTCGCTTGCTCTCGGCTTTGTATTCCTCGACATAGGCGTCGATTATCGATGCGTCGGCGAACATCTCCCGCAAATCCGTCAACGACGTCGCGCTCGATCTTTTTCGACTGGGCTGGGTGCGAAACATCGCCTCCGCTAAATTCGATCCACGGGCGATCAGAAAGTTTCGCGATCATCGGCTTGGGACGTTTGGCCCGGCATCTGAAGTCAAACGTATAGATCCGGCTGCGTACCTCGCTGCGAAGGACGCAGAAGGTAAATACTAAAGATCTGTCCCGATCTGCATGCCGCATTTTCAGTGAAAATGTCTTTGGGTTATATTATCGAATAGGCTTTAATTTTCGAAATACAACTAAGGTAGAAAATATATGCGCAGAATCTTGAATATTTTTATGAAACACAAAGCCGTTGCCGGCATTGGTGCGGTTTTAATCGCGGTACTTCTAGCTATTAAGGCTGATATCGTCACGTTTAGTGCCAGTAGAATCAAAGTGTTGTTAAAATAGAGCGTTTCGTCTCTCGATGAATACTTGAACGAAGATAATATTTGGAGCGGTAGCCGATATCTAAATTCCGCCACGGTGCATTTGCCCTACCGCAATCAGCAGTTCTGCTTTGATTTCGTAAAGACCTGGGGTGAAAAGTCGGGATATACCCTTGTTGACAGTAGCCCCTCTAACGACGTCACTTACCTGACGTTTAACACGGGAGACTACCGCTTCGAGGTTCGCTGCTTCGAGGTGAACGATTTTGGTATTTCGCTGATCGTGCTCTACTCGGTCGACGATGATGGCCAAATCAACAAAATGGCGAGCTCGTTGCGGGGCGAGGCTCAGGCGCTCATTGGTACACTGCAAAGGGTGCAGCGCGATCCGCCAAATTGGATGTTGCAATCAAGCGCGCACGAGATGCGTCTGATTAATTTTCGTGTGCCGGAAGCTCAAATTCAGCACTTGAAGTCTGATGGCACGCTTCCTGGTATAATCGAGTATTTTGAGAAGCTCGGCTTCGAAAAGCAGAGGTGTGGTCTCGAAAACTGCCTTTTCGCAAAGCCCGGATTGGAAGCGTGGTTGGTTTTCGACACAAAAACCTCCGTGCAAAAGGCGGATGGCAACGGCCTAGTTGACCTTGGAGCGGTATTGATTGTCCGAGGGACGCAATATGCTCAGGAGTGGGCGGTGAATTCGTCGACCGCCGAAGTCATTGCTGAGAAGCTTCCCTTCATTATGGAGCAGTCCCATCTCGCAAAGGATTGGAGATAGACGACAAATGAATCATCTTTCGGCAGAAGTGATCTTGACGGTGCGTGCCCCAAAGACGGAAGGCGGGGTGAGCGTTTAGCCAGTATTTCAGCATCTCATCTACGCATGAAGGATTCAGCTTCACGTACACAGAAATCACAGTATTGCTCGACTGCCTCTACGGCTGGGGTAACGGATTCAATCGGATTGTCAATGCATTGCGAACAATCTCAACCAAAGGCACCGCCTCCGGTTGACAGTGGCCTTTGACGAGGTGACGGAAATCGATCTAAAACCCACCTCAAAACGGTAGCTTCGAAGAAATGCGCCACGGCCTGGCGCGATGTCGAAGTGACCAACCAGAAGGAGCAAGTGAGGGGTGAGGTTCTTGCCCACGCTCACTGGCGCAACGAACGCCGCCGGCAGCTCATAGAGCGGGCCGAACGGTGAAGCTGCAATCGAACCCTTTCCCTTGAGGAAATTCGAACACCGGGACACCGGCGCGGCTAAACTATGTCCGCATGTGGAGGCGTCTATTCCTGCAGCCTTTGTTGACCGTAACGCTGGAGCATGAGCTTACATCCATCGTGGTTTAGCGAACCAGCAGTGCCCCCAGAATATTGGTGGCAGTTGTTACCTGGCCGTCGACGCCTCGAGTCTGCCTTGGCGCGCATGCGGAACCAGCGTCTTCCGCCAACCTAAATGAACCAGGAAAGTATTCCAACATCCCATTTTGATCGTATCGATGCCTGGCAGGCATGGGCGATGGCGAGTGCTGGCGAACGCAGAGAGTTCATGGGCAAGGCCGTTTCGTTTCGCCCGTTTAATAAATTCCCAAATTTTACCATCTCGTTGGCGACACGCGACTGCGACTGACTCTCGACGTCTTCGACCATCGCGAGGGGTCCTAAATAGAGCATCCAGAATTCCTCACGCGACTTCTTCCACGTTTCTGGATCGATGGTACTCGCAAGCCTTGCTGCGTGCTCAGAGGCTTCGATACAAAGCCTCGTTTGCTCCTCGACGAATGGCTCGCGAACCGAAAGGGCACTTGTGCTGGCGAATTGAAAAAGACCCAGCCCGACTGTAATCACGGCTATCGCGGTCGTAACGCCAAACTTGATCATTTCGCCCATCTCGCCTGCTCCCTTATTCCGAGACACCCGGTGTTACTCGACCGCGACTTGCGCCCAGACGAATTCTGGCCAACACGGCAACACGCGCTGTACTTGGATTATTTTCACCGTTGACGCCGCGGCTAGCGCTCTTCCGATCTGATTTGAAGGGGTGTTTGAGCAGCCGCCATTCGATTTGTACGTGCTAAGATAAGGTCCGTCACGAACGTTAACCGTCTGATTAAGAACTAGAGACTTCCCAACGACATCTTCTGCCGCTTGGCCCGATAGTGAATCGGAGCGAGGTTGAGTCCAAGTGTTGTCGCTGTTCAGCGTTCCAAGATAAATCCACCCAATAGGCTCCGGATCTGGCAAAGGTTCTGATTCCGGTAGTGCCAGCTGTTCTTCAGGTAGATTCTCGAGATTTTCGGATGGCTCAGTCGGTGCTGATGCGAGGATCTGTTGATCATCAGGTGCGGCTGCGACGGTAGTTTCGACTACCGGCTCAATGTAGGGTTCGTTCGGTAGGAGAGTTGGTGTTGAGGGGGTAACATCCTCCACAGGTTCGGCCGTCGCACCAACAGGCCCGGATTCGGAGGACTGCGTTGGAGATCCCAAACCTGCCGGCCTGGAGGTCAGAATAGCAAGTGCGGTCAACCCGGCTATCATGAATGCGCAAAGCACAAGGGCCCAGATTTTGCGGCTTTCGCGCGCTGCCTTGATGTCCAACTGGCGAATGACAATGTCTTTTCGCTGACCTTCAGGCAATTGAGAGATGTCAACTTTTATGTACTCGCTTGCAGTAGCGATAACGTCGTCAACATCGCTCGGTTGAGCATGCCGGACGTTATCGCGCTGTGTTTTCAGGATCTCGCGGTAGGCGTAAAAGCTGACAGCAACAATGAAGGCAACCAGCGCGAGACCACTACCAATGTACGGTATGGCTTCAAACATCTCCTCCCCCTGTCTGCCGCAGCAAAGTTGGCGTCGGCGGACAATTCAAGCTTGCATTAGAAACTACTCAGAGTCGAGAGCCTTCCATTGCGCAGGCGGTAGACTGGCTGCCTAAGGCAACGGCGACAAAGGCACTCTAGAAGGAGATTAATATGGACCCCTCGATTGCTCCGGCCTCCCGAGCCGCGGCGGTGACGCCGAACGATACCGCCATTGTCGGCGCGCGAGCCCTCTACATCGGCACGGTGGGCGATGTTGCCATTGCGCCGCGTCGGGACATGGACACCATCGTATTCAAGAACGTACCCGCCGGAACGATCCTGCCTGTTCACGCCGCCATCGTGGCGCTGACCGGGACCACGGCCTCAACATCGTAGCGCTGTTCCAAGCGTCACATTCCGTCACTGTGACGTCACGTGACGTCACGCTACAGCAGCCCGGCCGATCAGAAGGCAGGACCATACAGGCAGACCTACCAAATTCCCTTGCCGGCATCATCTGCGAACGCATCGCTGATGGCGAAAGCCTCCGACCATCTGCAGGGACGAGGCGATGCCGGCTAAGTCGACAGTGCTCGCCTGGCTGGCTGATGACGACAAGGCCGCTTTTCGGACCAAGTATGCGCAGGCGCGCGAGATCCAGGCCGACGGCTTCGTCGACGAGATGGTCGAGGTTGCCGACGACGGCACGAACGACTGGATGGAAAAGAAGAACGCCGACAGTGAAACGACAGGCTGGCAGGAGAACGGCGAGGCTCTTCGACGCTCGCAGCTCCGCGTCTCGACCCGGCAGTGGATTGCCGAGAAGCTGAAGCCGAAAAAGTATGGCGCCAAGGTCGAACTGGAACACGGCGTGACGGGTGAGGTGTCGCAGCTGCTGGAAGCTATCAATGGCAAGACCCGCAGACTTCCAAGCGGCAGTTGATCAGTTCTCGGACTGGCGCTGGCGTCTGAACAACCTCTGTTGGATCACGGACAAGGAAGGTAAACGGGTCGCGTTTGAAAGGAGCTGGGCTCAGATGACCTTCTTCGAGCAGATGCATTACCTGAATGTGCTGCTGAAAGCCCGCCAGCTCGGTCTCACGACCTTCATTCAGATCTTCATGCTGATGCCTGCGTGTTGCGCCGGCACGATTGTGCACACTCTTGGCGATGCGCAGACCATCTTTCGGGACAAGGTCAAATACCCTTACGACAACCTGCCCGAGGGTATCCGGGAAGCGGTGCCGATCGTCAGGGATAACCGGACTGAATTGCTCCTGGGGAATAACTCGAGCATCCGCGTCGACAATGCGGAAAGGTGGCCGATTACGTCGACGCTGTGGATAAGCTCGCGGAACGAGGCGAAAAACTCGGCCCTGATCTGCAGGATCCCCGCCAACACTGAGGACAGGCCTATCTGTAGAGCGTCAGAAGCAACAGAGGCATCTTCGTCGCCCAAAGGTGGGCTGCGACAGCGATAATAATAGCCCATACGGCAAGCGAGAACATGACCGCGGCTAACCTGATCCCGACTGGCTGCATCATTTCCTCCATCCCAGCGTAATCGTGCCCCCTCGAACGATCCAATGCTACCAAGATGCAGGCCCGTCAGCTATCGCAAGAAATTGGTATCCAGATAGGCGCCGCAGAGCGCAGTCGGTGAAGGTGCACAGATTTCGGTGATGCGGCGCCCTTTCCCCATCAATCAAACGATGAAATGAAAGTTGTCGTATTGCGCGCCGTAATAATCCGGGCCGCTCGTTTCGTTGATGACGGGTTCGGTGTCGAGCACGAGTTGGTCGATTTCGCCGTAGGCGCTGAGATCGATCACTTGCGGGTCATGAATGCTGTCGGCGGTGACGTTGACCGTGACCAAGAATACGGTATCGCCATCCAGCTTACCTTCGATCGTCAGAACGTTGTCGTAGTCCGATGTGCCGTTGGCGACACTGAATTGCTCGATCTGAAAGTTGCCGCCATCGGCGGCTTGGATGGGTGTCCAGAACACGCCTCCTCCCAGATAGTGGTTGCCATCCGCTTCCTCCCGCACAGTCGCGTCGTCACCATCGTACCAGGCGCCCCAATCGAAGCCTTTGTAGCCCGTTGGGAAGTCGTGGTTGCCGACATCCTCGAAATTGACGAAGACGTCGCCGCGTTCCGGCAGGTCGACCGCGATGTTGAGCAAGCCGAAGTCGGTGGCGCCTTTGCCATCCGAGATCTTGAAATTGAACTGGTCGACGAGTTGGTCTCCCGGGCCGAGCGCTGATACCACCGGGTTGGTGTGATCGAGCTCATAGGTGTAGTTACCGTTGGAGTAGACGGTCAGAGTGCCGTATTTTCCCTCGACTGTGGTGGTCGTGGCAGGCCCGTTCGGATCGGCCGGCTGCGGAATTCGCTGTCCATTGACGAAGTTGAGACGCACCTGATCTCCGTCGGCATCCACCGAACTGGTATTGTCCAGGATGTTGCCGTCGATCGGGTTGTCGATGTTGAAAATAGGCTGGTATACATCACCTGCGACCGGCTTGTGGTTTGCCATTTCTATCCCCCCGTTTGATAGGCTGTTTCAGTGTGCAACTTTATCGAGTGTCTTGACAATAGAAATCGATGGAGCATCGGATAATTCCAACCCATCAAGGCCAGCAAATTCCGATTGGCTATAACTCCAACATCCAAGTAAAAAGGCCGGAATCGACGCCGATCCTGCCTATCATCCAAGATTTTACGCCTGTCTTACGCCGCCGTCGCCTCGTCGGTCATGGCATTTCCGGCCTCTTCAGACGATTACCACTTTCGTCGGCAGAAAACGTTCCCGACAGCATAATAATGACAGGTCAACGATGACGTCATAATGACGATATACTGCATGAATTGCTCGGCGTGCCAAGCGTAACTTTCAGGAGGAAGCGAGGGATCCGGAAACGCCGATGATTCCGCCGGCCATGCGTCAATGCAGGCCGCCGACCCCGAGCAGGCTCTCGACAGCCTCGTGATCCCTGGTGAGATTTTCCGGCGTTCCGGTCCAGGCCAGTCGTCCTCGTTCGAGAATGACGACCTGATCGGCGAAATCGAGCGCGCTCTGGATGCGCTGCTCGACCAGCAGGATGGTCATGTCTCCCGTCTTGGCGAGGTCGGCGAAGGCCGCCATCAGTTCCTCGCAGATAACGGGCGCAAGGCCCTCCAGCGGTTCGTCGAGCAGCAGGACGGAGGGGCGGCCGAGAATGGTGCGGGCCGTGGAGAGCATCTGCTGCTCGCCGCCGGAAAGCTGGTTGCCGAGGTTGCGGCGGCGCTCCTTCAGGCGCGGGAACATCGCATAGGCTTCCTCCAGCGCCGTTTTCGGCCGCGCCTTCAAGCCGACGAAAAGGTTTTCTTCGACCGTCAGCGTCGGGAAGACACAGCGTGCCTGCGGCACATATCCGAGGCCTTTGTGCGCGCGTGCAGCACTCGGTGCCGTCGTGACATCCGAATCGCCGAGGCGGATGCTGCCCTCGTATCGCCTGGTCTGCCCGGCAAGCGTCGCGAGCAGCGTGGTCTTGCCCATGCCGTTGCGGCCGAGCACGGCAAGGCGAGCGCCTGCCGGTACGGTGAAGGAAATACCTTCGAGCACTCTCGTCGGTCCATATCCAGCCGACAGATTCTCGACCTCAAGCGATATGGCTGGCATTGGCATAGCTCCCGAGATAGGCCTCGCGCACGCGCGCATCCTTGGTGACGTCTTCCGGCAGGCCGTCGAAGATGATCGTGCCTGATGCAAGCACGATGACGCGTTTGGCAAAACGGAAGACGAGATCCATGTCGTGTTCGATCATCAGCACGGCGAGATCGGCGGGCAGATCGGCCAGCGCCTGCTCGATGCGGCCGGTATCGCTCTGCGGAACGCCGGCTGCGGGTTCGTCGAGCAGCAGCACTTTCGGCTTCAATGCCAGCGCCACGGCGATCTCGAGAAGCCGCTGCTGGCCATAGGCGATTTCGCTGACCTTGCGATGCATCAGGAAAGCCAGCCCGAGTTTTCCAAGGAGATCGTCAACCTCCGCCATGACATCGGGCATGCGCAGGAAATTGCCGAACATATGCCCGGTCTTTCCATCGCGCTGAAGGACGGCAAGTCCCACATGTTCGGCCGGCGTCATGTCCTGGAAGAGCCGCGTCACCTGAAAGGAGCGGACAAGGCCTCGTCTGACCCTGCCGATCGCATCGACCTTCGTCACCACCTCGCCGCCGAGGCGAACCTCGCCGGAGTCGGGCGATAGATTGCCGGTCACGAGGTTGACGAAGGTGGTCTTGCCGGCGCCGTTCGGGCCGATCAGTGCGATGCGATCGCCAGGCGACATCGTGAGCGAGACATTATTGGTGACGGCAAGGCCGCCGAAGGCTTTCTTGAGATTGGCGACTTCGAAGACCGGGCTCATGAGCGCTGCTCCCCGCGGCGGCCAACGAAGGCTGCGGCTGTGCCATAGAGACCTTTCGGCGCAAAGAGCACGACGGCGATCAGCAGCGCGCCGACCATGGTCAGCCAGTGGAAGGGATTGGCGGCGGAGACATAGTCTTCGAAGAGCATGAAGATAACAGTGCCGGAGAGCGCGCCGAAGAGAGAACCGGTGCCGCCGAGCACCAGCATGACAAGCGCTTCGGCCGACTGCGTGAAAGACAGGCTGTCGAGGCCGACGACCTGTGTCGAGATCGCATTCAAGGCGCCGCCGACACCGGCAACGGCGCCTGATATCGCGTACATCCTGATCAGAGCTGCCTTCGGCGAAGCGCCCATGGCGCGGATGCGCAGCGGGTCCTGCTTGATGGCGCGGCAGAGCATGCCGAAGGGCGAGCGGACCAGGAACCGTAGCAGCACGAAAACGATCAGCAGCAGCGCCATTCCGAAGAAGAAGGCGGTGTGACCATAGAGATCGAATTCGAAGAGGCCGAAGACCGGGTCCGGCGCAATGCCGGACAGTCCGTCGCTGCCGCCTGTCCATGACGAGGCCTTGTTGGCAAATTCATGGAAGAGGTTGATCAGCGCAATCGACAGCACCAGCTGCGGCAGCCCATGCGCACGCAGGATGATGGCGCCGCAGAGCAGCCCGGCAGCAGCGCCGCCTGATATGCCGGCCAGCATCATCAGCAGCGGGTCATTGATGCCGTAATGCGCTGACATGATCCCGGCGGCATAGGCGCCGGAGCCGAAAAGTGCTGCATGGCCGAGCGTTGCGACGCCGCAATAACCGGTCACGAGATCGAGCGACAGGACGAGCAGCGCGATCGTGATCATCCGGGTCAGAAGGGCGAGATTATCGGGGAAGGCGAAATAGCCGATCGCGGCAATGGCTATGATGACCGCTAGTCCGATAAGATCGCGGCCGATGAACCTGCGACGATGCTGGAGAGCTTCGGTTTCGTCATTCATGACAAGCGCCATCTTATTTCGCCCTTCCGGCAAGGCCGCGCGGGAAGACGCAGATGATTGCGATCACCGCGAGATAGAAGAAGAATTCGCCGAATTCGGGCATCAGATACCGTCCTGTCGTATCGATCGCGCCCAACAGCAAACAGGCGATCAGGGCGCCTGGAATGGAGCCCGCCCCGCCGACGGAGACGACGACCAGGAAGGTGACCATGTAGCGCAGCGCGTAATAGGGTTCGACGGGCAGGAGTTCGGCGCCGACCACGCCGCCGAAGGCGGCAAGACCGACGGCAACGGCAAAGCTCACCGCATAGATGATCTCGGTGCGCACGCCGAGTGCTGCAGCCATTGCAGCATCATCGACGGAGGCGCGCAGCTTGACGCCGAAGCTGGTCCTGTCGATCGTAAACCAGAGGGCGAGCGCCACGACGAGGCCGCAGAGGATGACGAAAAGCCGGTGAACGGGAATGGTGCGGAAGCCGAGATCGGCTGACCCCTGCAGCGCACCGGCAAGCGGTATGGTCTTCAGCGTCGGCCCCATGACATAATTGGCGATGCCGATGACGCAGAAGGTGATGCCGATGGTCATCAGCACCTGGGTCAGTTCCGGCGCGCCATAGATCCGGCGGTAGAGAAAACGCTCGATCGGAATGGCGACGATGATCGTGATGACAACGGCAGCGATGACCGCCGCGGCATAACCGAGGCCGAGCTCGCGGGCGACATAGGAGGCGATATAGCCGCCGATCATCGCGAAGGCGCCATGGGCGAGGTTGACGACACGCATCAGCCCCATGGTCACCGAAAGGCCGATCGAGATCACGAAGAGCACCATGCCATAGGCAAGAGCGTCGACGGCTATGCTGAAGACTGTCTGCATGGAAATCCCTTGCTTCCAAGCGAAGGGCTCGGCCTGATCGCAGGCCAAGTCCGTCGCCTGTCTTGACGCTCTATGTTACTTGACGGCCGCCAGGCCTGGATCGCCCTGCTTCTCGAAAGTCTGGACCTCCTTGTTGATGTAGGTCCCGTCATCGGCCTTGACGACTTCGCGCAGATAAATGTTCTGCGTGATGTGACGGCTTTCCGGATCGATCGAAACCGGGCCGCGCGGGCTTGTCCAGGCAAGGCCCTTGACCGCATCGACGGCCTTCTCAGCATCCTGTTTGCCGCCCGTCGCCTCGATCATCTTGTAGATGACATACATGCCGTCATAGGCGCTGACTGCGGGGAAGGAGAGTTCGGCCTTGTTGCCGATTGCTTTGGTCGCCGCCTCGACGAAAGCCTTGTTCTCGGGAGAATCGTGCGACACGGCGTAGTGGAAGGTCGTCTGGATCCCGAGTGCCGCATCGGCGAGCGCCGGCAGATCGGATTCCTGCGTCAGGTCACCCGGCGCGAAGAACTTGATGCCGGCAGCCTTCAGGCCATTGTCGTTGTAAGCCTTGACGAAGCCGAGCGTCGTCGGACCTGACGGCAGGAAGGCGAACACGCCCTCAGCGCCGGAATCCTTGATGCGCTGCATGATCGGGCTGAAATCGTTGGTCGCAAGCGGCATGCGGATCGCCTCGATCACCTGGCCGCCGGCCTTTTCGAAGCCGGCCTTGAAAGCGTTCTCGGCATCGATGCCGGGGCCGTAATCGCTGACGACCGAAATCACCTTCTTGACACCGGCGTCGACGGCGACCTTGGCGATCGGCGTCGAGGTCTGCCAGGTGGTAAACGAGGTGCGGACGACGAGCGGGCTCTTGGTGACGATCGCCGAGGTGGCGGCGTTCATGATGACCATCGGCACGTTGCCCTGTTTCAGGATCGGCGTCACCGCCATCGCATCGGGCGTAAAGTAGAAGCCGGCAAGATACTGGACCTTCTCCTTGACGATCAGTTCCTGCGCCAGCGCCTTGGATTGGGCGGGATCGGCCTGCGGCACGTCGCGATAGACGATTTCCACCGAATCGCTGCCGACCGTGTTGCCGTTGACCGCCATATAGGCGTCGATACCGGCCTTGAAATTCTTGCCTTGCAGCGCGAACGGACCGGAGAACGGGCCGATGACGCCGACCTTGATGGTGTCGGCATAGGCCGTGCTGCTGAGCAGCACCGCCGCAACGGCGGCGAATACAAGCTTTTTCATGTTAGTTTCCTCCACTTTAAAATGCGGCCTTCATGGCTCGCCTCAGTCTCAGATCTTCATATCAGAACGGCAATCCGACGTAGTTTTCTGCAAGCGCCGTCGAGGCGGCGCGTGAATGCGTCAGATAGTCGAGTTCCGCCTCCTGGATCTTCTGGTCAAAATCGCCGGTATCCGGAAAACGATGCATCATCGTCGTCATCCACCAGGAAAACCGCACGGCTTTCCACACGCGGGCGAGCGCCTTTTGCGAGTAGGCGTCGATGCCACTATTCGAGCCTTCGCGGTAATGCTCGATCAGCCCGGAGAAAAGATAATGAACGTCGCTGGCGGCAAGGTTCAATCCCTTGGCGCCGGTCGGCGGGACGATATGGGCGGCGTCGCCGACCAGGAAAAGCCGACCGAAACGCATCGGCTCAGTGACGAAGGAGCGCAGCGGCGCGATCGATTTCTCGAAGGACGGCGCGGTCGCCAAGGCCTCGGCGTGATGCATCGGCAGACGCCGTCTCAACTCGTCCCAGAAGCGATCGTCGCTCCAGTCCTCGATCTTCTCGTCGAGCGCGCATTGGATGTAGTAGCGGCTGCGGGTCGCCGAGCGCATCGAACAGAGCGCAAAGCCCCTTGGATGGTTGGCGTAGATCAGTTCATGGCTGACAGGCGCCACATCGGCAAGCACCCCCAGCCAGCCGAAGGGATAGACCTTCTCGAAACTCCTGATCGCCCGTTCAGGGACGGCCTTGCGGCTGGCGCCGTGAAACCCGTCGCAGCCGGCGATGAAGTCGCAATCGATGCGCTTGGCAACACCGTCTTTCACATAGGTGACGAAGGGAGAATGGCCGTCGAAATCATGCGGCGCGACATCGACGGCATCGTAGATCGACAGGGAGCCGCTCGCTTCACGCCGCTCCATGAGATCGCGCGTCACCTCGGTCTGTCCATAAACCGTCACGCGTCTGCCGCCGGTCAATTCATGGAGGTCGATGCGATGGTCGCGTCCGTCGAAGGCCAGTGAGAAACCATCATGCGGCAGGCCTTCCGTGTGCAGCCGCGTCCCGGCTTTTGCCTGATCCAGCAGCCCGACGGTGCCTTCCTCCAGAACGCCGGCACGAACCCGGCCGAGGATGTAATCCTTGTTCACACGATCGAGAATGACATTGTCGATGCCGGCTTCAGTCAGGAGCTGGCCGAGCAGCAGGCCGGATGGTCCCGAACCAATGATGGCGACCTGCGTTCGCAACTGCTTCCTCCCTGCATTTTTGCGTTTTGCCAGATTCTGCCGTGTCGTCCCTGCCGCAGCAATGGACATTCCGGCCGAAAAATTGCACTAATCGAACATTGGTGCGGGAGCAGCCCGATGAGCAGACATGTCCCTACCTACGAACTCTACGGTGAGAATACCGGGCGAAAGCCCGATTTTTGGTTGCATTGCGAAACAATTCGCTCCCGCAGCAGCTTGCATCATTGGGAGATTCGCCCGCACCGTCACGAGAGTTTCTTTCAGATATTATACATCGAAGGTGGTTCGGGCGATGCGATCTTCGGCGAAAGGAGCCATGCCATCCGTCCGCCGGCAATCATTACCGTGCCGCCCGGGCTCAAGCACGGCTTTCGTTTTTCACGCGATATCGACGGCTTGGTCATCACCCTGTTGAGATCCCATCTCAGCCATCCGCCCGGCGACCGAAGCCACCTCGGCGAATGGCTGGCGACGCCACATCTGACGCCGCTCGATCCCGATAATGCCGAGGCAGCCTATGTCATGCAGACGTTGAGACGGCTGGGCGACGAATTCGAAAACCGCCGCAGCGGCCGCAACGAGGCCTTGGCCGCCTATGTCGCCTTGGCGCTGCGGCTGACGGCGAGGATTTCCCATGAGGGGAATGCGCACGAGCTTCCGGCAAACGAGAACGAGCGGCGGATGGAAATGCTGAGCGAGCTCATCCAGCAACATTTCCGATCACACAAGCCCGCGTCCTTCTACGCCAGGGAGCTTGGGCTTTCGCCGACACATCTTACTCGTATCGTCCGGTCGATGACCGGCAATACTCCTCATGAATTGATCGCCGGCAAACTCGTCGAAGAGGCGAAACGCCAGCTGGTTTTTACGCTGGGCAGCGTTCAGGAGATCGGATTTCGGCTCGGCTTTGCCGACCCTGCCTATTTCTCGCGCTTCTTCGTTAAATACACCGGAGAAACGCCGCGGGTCTGGCGCATGAAGGAGAAGGTTCGGCTTGAAGGTGTATAGGCCACCCGCAAGGGTTGCGGCGCGCAACTGCCCTTGCCGATGCGCCTCGGCGCCGTCGATCGCGAAGATGCCGATCTTGACCGTCGAGGAACCGGCATTGAAGGTCAGCAGCAGGTCGGTCGATGCCATGTTTTCAAGACTCCGTGCGGGCGTGACGATAGCCGAACTTAGTGCCGGGGCTTCTGACGGAAAGGTATTTGTTCACCCACCCGTGGGTTTTGTTGCTGGGCTGGAAGCGCATCGTCGTCACCGTCAGCGAAAAGATCGGCGAGACACATCTGACCTATGATGCGGCAGCCGAAGTCGTGGCGATGGTCACCATCGCTTCGGCCGATCATCTCGGCCTGCCGGTCTCGGATTGCGATCGCCTTCGTGCTGTTCGTGATCCTGCGCCAGGTTTTTTAGAGAAAATTCCCGGCAAAGCGCGAAGCGGTTTTGCCGGGAATTGCGTCAAAACAAAAGGTTAGAGCGCTTCGTCAGGCCGTGGAGGCCAGGCTGGCATTGCGATCGCTGATGAAGATGCCCGCCTCGGCGGCGGGCATCGCCTTGCCGAAGAGATAACCCTGGCCGATGTCGCAGCCAAGCTGCAGCAGGAAGGCGAGCTGGCCGTGCTCCTCGATGCCTTCGGCGGTCGTCTTGATGTTGAGGCTCCTGCCAAGGCCGAGCATGGCGCGGACGATCTTTTCCTGGCGCTCGTCGTCCCGATAGGTAGCGATGAAGCTTTTGTCGATCTTGATCTTGTCGAAACGATAGCGGGCAAGCTGGGCGAGGCTCGAATAGCCCGTGCCGAAATCGTCGAGGGCGATCTGGATGCCGGCGGCGTGCAGCTCGTCGAGAATGAGGGCGGCGATGGCGGGATCCTGGATTAGCGCGTTTTCGGTGATCTCCACTTCCAGGCGCCGCGGCGGCAGCCGGCTAGCCGAAAGGACCTTGAGGATGCGGGAGGTCAGCAATCTGTCTTCCATCTGCACCGGCGAGACGTTGAAGGACAACATCACATGCTCCGGCCAGGTGAGGGCGTCGCAGCAGGCCTGGGCAAGAAGATCCTCGAACAACGCGGTGATCATGCCGGTTTCCTCGGCAATATCGATGAAGACCGGCGGTGGAATGTTGACGCCGTCGTCGCCGATCCAACGCGCTAAGGCCTCGAAGCCGCAGAGCTGGCCGGTCTTCAGGTCGATCAGCGGCTGATAGAAGGGCTTGATCGCCTTGTTGGAGATTGCGGCGCGCAGCCTGGTTTCCAGCGCGGCGCGTTCCGTTACCTTGTCCTGCATCGAAGGTTCGAAGGCGAAATAGTGGTTCGGCCCGCGTGATTTCGCCTCGTACATGGCAAGGTCGGCACGGTGGGCGGCATCTTCCAGCGGCTCGGCTCCCTCGGCCCAGCGGTCATAGCCGACGCTGGCGCCGACTTCGACGGCAAAGCCATCGATATGGATGGGCCGGGTGACGGCCTGGATCAGCAGCTTGGCAAAACGCTCCTCGCGCTGCGCCGTCAGGGCGAAGGCGACGATGATGAATTCGTCGCCGCCGAAGCGATAGACGCAATCGGCATTGCCGAGCGCGCAGATGCGTCTGGCAACCTCGATCAACAGGACATCGCCGCCCTTGTGGCCGACGAGATCGTTGACCTTCTTGAAGCCGTCGAGGTCGACGCAGAAGATAGTCACGTTGCGGTCCCACTCCTCGATCTCTGCCTCGTCGTCCTTGATCGGCCGCGAGAGGATTTTGCGCTCGAAGGCGTAGCGGTTCGGCAGCTTGGTCAGATGGTCGTGGGTTGCGGTCCAATCGGCCTTTGCCTGGGCGGCGGCGCGCAGTTCCGTTTCCTTGCGCAGGTCGGCGATACGCAGCACCGAATAGATGAAGCTCATGGCGCCGGCGATGCCGAGCGCCAGAACGAGCTTGTCGGCGCCGTACTCGCCGAAACCGGTCATGAAGGCGACCAAGCTGTCGTCGAGCTGCAGCAGCGTGCCGAGAAGCCAGAGGGTCACGCCAGACACCACGATCGACACGCATTGCCGTCCGGCCCTGCTTTGGAAAAACACCGGCATTATGCCTTCTCCATCTCCACCTTCGCGGAAATATCACGAAAGTCTGAAATGTTTGTTGAAACCAGAAGGCGAATTATCGGAGGCGGCAGCCTGTTGCTGTGCCGCAGAGAGACCCGACAGGGCTTGTGGGGAACCCGGCGTCGTTGTCAGCGCGAGCCCCTTCGTGGTTCGGGGACCGGCTGATGCGGGAAAAGACGAAGGCGAGCGTGCTCATCGCATCGCTCGCCCTTTCCAGTGCTTCAGGCGGTGACGATCAGCAGCGGAACGCTGACGATGAGACCGACCAGAACCGTGACTGTGGCGACACGCATGAAACGCAGGCGTCGCGTGCGCTCGCCACTCCAATCATATGTCATTCTTCCATCTCCTTGGGACAAGGAAGTAGTCCCCGCAAAGCCGGGTTCAACAAAGATGACGCGATTTGCTTGTGCAAAGCTGGATAAGATCAGCAGTCTCTAATGCTGGAAGCGCAGAGACCAGCGCTGTCCGTTGCTGGTCATGCGGATGACGGAAAGCGGCTCGACGTCGCTCAGCCAAAAGGAGGAGAGCGGCGCCTGCAGCACATGCACGATCGCTGCCCGGATGACGGCCGGGTGGCTGATTGCAATGACGTGGCCGTCGAGGACGGTCAGGCCATCCATCCAGCCGGCGATGCGCGTGCGCAGATCAAGAAGGCTCTCGCCGCCATGCGGGGCCGCTTCCGGATCGCTCATCCACCCCATGAGGTTCTCCGGCTCTTCGGTCCCGATCGCCGTGATCGACCTGCCGGCCCAGCGGCCATGGTCGCAGTCGCAAAGCGCCTGATCTATTTGGGCTTCGAGGCCGAGCGCGTCAGCAGTCTGACGGGCGCGCAAGGCGGGGCTCGTGGCAATACGGTCGGCGCGGGGCGGGGCAATCATCCTGCCGGCTTCCTCCACTGCCTTGTCCTCAAGCGGTTCGTCGAGCGGGAACAGGGCCTTGCGGCTTGCTGCCGTCGCGCCATGGCAGATCCAGGTGAGGCGCGTGTTCACGGTCGTTCTTGTCTCCCGGAATCCGGCGACAGCGTCCTTCGCCGGCTTGTGAAGTTTCGTTGACAGTCTCTTCGGCGTGCAGATATAACCGTGCTGTTGCGGGTTTGGAAGCCGGTGTAAGTCCGGCGCGGTCGCGCCACTGTGACCAGCGTGTCGAAAGCTCTTCGCGTTGGAAGTCAGACCCTACTGCACAAGCACTCTTTCGACTGAACGCGTCATTCCCGGAGGAATACATGTCTGACACCACTTTCGCGCCCGTAGCAGTACCGGGGCCGATCCCTGTAGGCGAAATCTTGCCCTGGGCGATCTTCGGCGGCCTGCTGATGCTCATCGTCCTTTATTTCGTCGGCACCGAGGAAGGCGCGATGGCGCTGTTCAACGGCATGTATGTGCACGAATTCGTGCATGACGGCCGCCATCTCCTCGGCTTTCCCTGCCACTAAAGCGCTTCGCGATCGGAGTTCCTGACATGGTTGGAAACCTTCTGCTTCGCGGCATGCTCGCGGGCCTGATTGCCGGCATCCTCGTTTTCGCTTTCGCCCATACGTTCGGCGATCCGCTGGTCGATGCGGCGATCGCCTTCGAGGAGGCGAGCGCCCAGGCGGCCGGCGAAGCTGCCGAACCTGAAATCGTCAGCCGCGCCACGCAGGCCGGTCTCGGCCTTTTCACCGGCGTCATGGCCTATAGCGTCGCCGTCGGCGGGCTCTTCGCGCTCGCCTTCGCCTTCGTGCATGGTCGCTTCAGCCGCCTTTCGGCGCGCGGCACCTCGGCCGTCATCGCCATTGCCGCCTTCGTGGCGGTCGTGCTTGTTCCCAGCATCAAATATCCCGCCACTCCGCCGGCGGTCGGCAATCCCGACACGATCGGCGTCAGGACCGAACTGTTCTTCCTGATGATCGTCGTTTCGCTTGCCGCACTCATTGCCGCGGTGGCGCTGTCACGTCGTCTCTCCGAGCGGTTCGGTCCCTGGAACGGCGCGACCATCGCCGGCATCGCCTATCTCGTCTTCATCGGCCTCGTGCTCTATCTGCTGCCGCCGATCAATGAGGTGCCGGAGAACTTTTCGGCGATGGTGCTCTGGGGCTTCCGCACGACCTCGCTCGGCATGCATGCGATCCTCTGGGCAACGCTCGGCCTCGCCTTCGGGGCGCTGGCGGAAAAGCGGCTTGCCGTTGAGGGCGGGCTGCGACCAGCGTTTCGGTGATCCGGCGCAACAATAAACTTGCCTCATTCCTGTGCTTGTCACAGGAATCCAGTGCGCCCAGGTCCCTGGGCGCGGGAGATTTTCTCTCGGCAAAGGAGTCATTCACGGCGCGGACGCGCCGTGGCTGGATTCCTGTCACAAGGACAGGAATGAGGGAAGCTGCAGGGATGGCACGCTGTCCCCATAGACGACTTGCCTTTCTCGGTCTCAGCGCGACCTTGCTTCTATTCATTGCCGGAAGTGCTTTTGCCCATAGCCGCAGCGACGGCGGCAGCCATGCCGGGCTGGATATCCCGCAAATATCCCACGGCGAGATGGCTGTCATGTCTGACTATCGCGGTCGGATCATTAATCTTGCATCCCGCGCCGTCGATACGAACGAGCCGTTCCGGCGCGTGCTGAACTATGCCGAGATCCAGTATTCCTACTGTCTGTGGGGCCGGATGCCGGGCAGCGTGACGGATGAAGCAAGCCCGTTCAACGAATGCGCCCATGCCTATCTCGCCGCGACCAAGGCGGTCTTGCTTTCGATGCGCGAGATGCCGCGGGAGGCTGCTGCGGCGGGTGAAATCATTTCCGCGGTCGACGCCGACACGGTGCGGCGCGGGCTTGCGCTGATCAGCTGCCGCTTCAGCGGCGAAGCCTTCAACACCGCCGATATCGTCAAGCCGCGCTGGAGCGGGATCCCATTCCATGCCGCCAGCATGGCGTCGCTGACGGGGCTTGCCTCTTTGTTCGGCCTTGGCGTGTTTGCGCTTCGCCGTTTCTCGCGGCCGAAAGTTCAGTCGTCGGAATAGCGCTGCTCTCGCCACGGATCGCCATAGATGTGGTAGCCGTTCTTTTCCCAGAAGCCGGCCTGATCGGCGGGCATCAGCTCGACGCGGCGCAGCCATTTGGCGCTTTTCCAGAAATAGAGATGCGGCACGACGAGGCGCATCGGGCCGCCATGCTCCGGCGTCAGCGGCAGGCCTTCCCAGGCGGTGGCGAGGATCGCATCCTCGGCGGCGAAATCGGCGAGCGGCAGGTTCGTGGTATAGCCGTCGTAGCTCGTCAGCATGACGTAAGCCGCTTCCGGCTTCGGCATGGCAAGGTCGAGCAGATCGCGCGTCGAAACGCCCTTCCATTTGTTGTCGTAGCGCGACCAGGTGGTGACGCAGTGGATATCGCTGACGCTGGTGCTCTGTTCGATCGCCTGGAAGTCGGCCCAGGTGAGGGTGAGCGTCGTTTCGACGAGGCCGCGCACCTCGAGCCGCCAGGTCTCGGTCGAGACGACAGGCTGCTGACCGAGATCGAGCACCGGCCAGTTCTTGACAAGGTGCTGGCCGGGCGGCAGGCGCTCGGCTTCGGGACGGCTGATACGGCCGGTCAGGAACTTGCCCTCTGCCGCCCAGCGGCGCTTGGATGTGGTGAGTTTGCTGTCGGCGGGCGTCTGGTCGTCGCTCATGGGCGGGGCCTCCTTGCGGTGCAGCAATAGGACATCCGCCCCTGCCGGGTGTCAAGTTTCGGCGGCCCCTTGGAAATCCCTACCCACCCCTCTAAACTCGGTCCGTTGGGTATGCCTCGCTGGGGAGTGGAGGCAGAAAAGGGGAGGAGCCGGTTCTGTCTTCGAAATATCGCGCGATAGCGGCGTTGCTGGTGGTGCCGCTGATCATCTTCGCCTTCTTCACCTATGGGAGCGCGATTGCGACGCGCGCCTATATGGAGGAAGCCTCGGCGCAGGCGGGAACGGCGTTGCGCCTTGCCGTTTCGGCACTCAGCGGCCATCTCAACCGCTACGAGGCGCTGCCGGCGCTGATCGCCGACCATGACGACATCAAGGAACTGGTGAGCGCGCCTGAAGATGCGGCGCTGCGCGATGCGGCCAATCTCTATCTCAAGGAGATCAATGGGCTGCTGAAATCCTCCGATATCTATGTGGTCAAGCCAGACGGAGAGACGATCGCAGCCAGCAATTACGATGGGCCTGCAAGCTTCGTCGGACAGAATTTCAGCTACAGGCCCTATTTCCAGGATGCAATCGAAGGCCGGCAGGCACGGTTTTACGCGCTCGGGACCACCTCTCTGAAGCGCGGCTATTATTTTGCCGCACCGATCCGAACCGGCGCGGATATTCGTGGCGTCATCGTCTTCAAGGTCGATATCGACATGATCGAATCCTCCTGGGGCGGCGGCGAATACAAGATTTTCGTCTCCGATCCGGAGGGTATCATCTTCATGTCCGGCAGCCCGGAATGGCTCTATGGCGCGATTCTGCCGTTGACGGCCGACCGCGTCGCCCGCACCGAGGCGTCGCGGCGTTATGCCAATGCCAGGCTGGCGGCGCTGCCGGTGACGCGTCACCACTTCGAGCAGCATGAGCTGATGACGCTGGCCGGCGAGCGCGGTTCGAGCGAATATCTGGTGCTCTCGCATTATATGCCGGCCGAGGACTGGACGGTGAACGTGCTGATGGAGACGAGTTCCATCCGAGCCCAGGCACGCACGGCGCTTGTGGCAGTGTTTCTCTTCCTCTGCATCACCGGGCTCGCGGTCGCGGTTCTGCGCCAGAGGCGGGCGCGGCTTGCCGAGCGCATGCAGATGCAAGCCGAAGCCCGCAACGAGCTGGAACGGCGCGTCGAGGAGCGCACAGCCGATCTTGCCCGCGTCAACAGCCGCATAGAAGAAGAAATCGCCGAACGGCGGCTGACCGAGCAGCAGCTGCGACAGACGCAGGCCGATCTGATCCAGGCGGGCAAGCTTGCCGGGCTGGGGCAGATGTCGGCTGCCCTTTCGCACGAGTTCAACCAGCCGCTCGCCGCCGCCAAGACCTATACGGACAGCGCCTCCGTTCTCATCGACCGTGGGCGGACGGAGGAGGCGCGGGACAATATCCGGCGTATCGGCGGGCTGATCGACCGTATGGCTGCGATCAGCCGGCACCTGCGCAACTTCGCGCGCAAGCCGAACGAGAAGCTCGGTCCCGTTTCCCTCGACGAGGCGATGCGCGATACGCTCGAGATCATCGCCTGGCGGCTGAAGGCGGCGGATGCCGAACTGCTTCTCGCTCTCGGGCCTCGTCCGCCGACGGTACGCGCCGGTTCGGTGCGTCTGCAGCAGGTGCTGGTGAACGTGATCTCGAATGCGGCCGATGCGGTGGAGGGGCTGGATGATCGACGCATCGAGGTTTCTGCCTTCGAGGAGGCCGGCAAGGTGATGCTGACGGTGCGAGACCATGGACCGGGCGTGCCGGCGGCGATCGCCGAGCGCATCTTCGATCCCTTCTTCACGACGAAGGGCGTCGGCAAGGGGCTCGGCCTCGGGCTTTCGATCTCCTACAACATCATCAAGGATTTCGGCGGTAGCCTTACTGCTGCCAATCATCCCGAAGGGGGCGCGGTGTTCCGCATCGAGCTGCAATCGGCGGCAGGACTGATGCCGGAGGCAGCGGAATGAACGACGCGAAGATCTTGCTGGTTGACGACGAGGAGGAACTGCGCCGCTCGACGGCGCAGGCGCTGGAGCTCTCCGGCTTCAGTGTCGAGACCTATTCGAACGGCGACCACGTGCTGGAGTTGATCGGCTACAGCTTCCCCGGCGTCGTCGTCAGCGATATCCGCATGCCCGGCATCGACGGCATGACGCTGATGCAGAAGATCCGCGAGCTCGACCCGGAGGTGCCGGTCATTCTCGTCACCGGCCACGGCGACGTTCAGCTTGCGGTGAAGGCGATGCGTGAAGGTGCCTATGATTTCATCGAGAAACCGTTCACGCCGGAGATGCTCGCCGGCGTCATCCGCCGGGCGATGGAGCGGCGCGGCCTGGTGCTCGAAAACCGGCTGCTGAAGGCGGTCGCCGGCAAGCGCGACGATATTGAGGCGCGGCTGCCGGGGCGCACGCAGGTGATGGTGGATCTGCGCTACCGCATCCGGGCGATCGGGGCGAGCGATGCCGATACGCTGATCGTCGGCGAGACCGGGGCCGGCAAGGAGGTGGTGGCGCGGGCGCTCCACGACATCAGCGCCCGGGCAAGCCGGCCGTTCATCGCGATCAATTGTGCCGCACTGCCGGCGAACCTGATCGAAAGCGAGCTCTTCGGCCATGAGGCGGGTGCCTTTCCGGGCGCGGTAAGGCCGCGCTATGGAAAATTCGAACACGGGCGCGGCGGCACGATCCTGCTCGATGAGATCGGCTCCATGCCCTTCGACCTGCAGGCGAAGTTCCTGCGGGTGCTGCAGGAGCGGGTGATCTCCAGGCTCGGTTCGAACGAGGTGGTGGCGCTCGACGTGCGCTTCATTGCGACAAGCAAGGTCGATCTGGAGGCCGAGGTGGCGGCGGGGCGCTTCCGCGCCGACCTCTTCTATCGGCTGAACGTCGCGACGCTGCACGTGCCGTCGCTGTCGCAGCGGCGGGCGGATGTTCCATTGCTTTTCCTGCAGCTGGTGCGGGAAGCGGCGGCCCGCTACGGCCGCGACGAGATGACCGTGCCGCCAGACGTTATTTCCGACATTGCTCAGCGCGACTGGCCCGGCAATGTGCGTGAGCTGAGGAATGCCGCCGACCGCCTGGTCCTCGGTCTCGATAATGGCGGGCGGCAAGCCGAGGAGGCAACCGGGCTTGCGGAGCGCGTCGCCGAATTCGAACGCGGGGTCATTGCCAGCGCGCTGGTGGCACATGGCGGCAGCCTCAGGCCGGTCTATGAGTCGCTCGGCATTTCCCGGAAGACCCTCTACGAAAAGATGCAGAAGTATGGTCTCGACAAGCGCATGCTGACCACCGAAAGCTAGCCGGGTGCTGGGGCAACGCTGCAATCTCGCGGTGCGATGGGTGGATTTCCACCCGCCGACAGGGCCGTTTGTTTCCAAATCGACCCATGCTGCATCGCACTGTCGTAAAATCGTCTTTCGAAAGCGACTGCAATGATTGCGGGTCGATTTTTCCAGGCGGCAAATAGGTGATCCGAACCGGCGCGGAGGATGTGTCGGCGGGTTCGCTTATTTCATCAGGGAGGAAACGATGAAAATTCTGAAGGCCATGCTCGGCCTGACCGCGGCTGCCGCGGTCTCTCTTCTCGCCGGCGCCGCTTCGGCGCAGACCTATCCCGAGCGCACCATCACCATGGTCGTTCCCTTTGCGGCCGGCGGCCCGACCGATACCGTCGCGCGCCTGGTCGCCGAATCCATGTCGAAGGATCTCGGTCAGCAGATCGTCGTCGAAAATGTCGGCGGCGCCGGCGGCACGCTCGGCGCTGGCCGCGTGGCGAATGCCGATCCCGACGGTTACACCATCCTGCTGCACCATATCGGCATGGCGACCAGCGCCACGCTTTATCGCAAGCTCGCCTATGACACGCTCGGCGCCTTCGACTATGTCGGCCTCGTCACCGAGGTGCCGATGACGATTGTCGCCCGCAAGGACATGGAGCCGGCCGACCTCAAGGGGCTGATCGATTATATCAAGGCCAACAAGGACAAGGTGACGGTCGCCAATGCCGGCATCGGTGCGGCTTCGCATCTCTGCGGCATGATGTTCATGAGCGCCATCCAGACGCCGCTGACGACCGTTCCCTACAAGGGCACCGGCCCTGCCATGACCGATCTGCTCGGCGGTCAGGTCGACGTCATGTGCGACCAGACGACCAACACGACGAAGCAGATCAAGGGCGGCACGATCAAGGCCTATGCCGTGACCTCGCCCAAGCGCCTCGAGGTGATGAAGGACATTCCGACGGCAGTCGAAGCCGGTCTGCCGGGTTTTGAAGTCGGCATCTGGCACGGCATCTACACGCCGAAGGGCACGCCGGCTGAGATCAACGAACGTCTGTCGAAGTCGCTGCAGGTGGCGCTGAAGGATCCGAATGTCGGCGCCCGCTTCGCCGAGCTCGGCACGGCGCCATCCTCCGACGCCGATGCGACGCCGGCTGCGCTGAAGGCCAAACTCGAAAGCGAGATTGCCCGCTGGAAAACGGTGATTGAGGCCGCTGGCGAATATGCCGACTGAGGATTATCCTCGTCAGGACATGCCGGATGAGCCCCTCACCCTAACCCTCTCCCCGTGAACGGGGAGAGGGGACTTGGGTCACTCAACGGCGGCAAAGGGCGAAGGGCTTGCAGCATTTTCCCTTCTCCCGGCGGTGGGAGGGTGCCGGCAGACGGATGAGGGCAATCGCAGCAGCAGCGTCACGAACCATCTCCCCAGGAGACACCATGAAATCCATCAGTTTCGATACCACCAATGCGATCTGCGGCGCGCTTTTCGTCGCGACCGGTGCTTTTTTCGCCATCCAGTCCATGGGGCTCGACCTCGGCACGACAGTGCGCATGGGGCCTGGTTATTTCCCGCTGGTGCTTGCTGGCGTGCTCGTGCTTCTCGGCGCGATCATCTTCATTCAGGCGCTCCGCGTCGAGGGCGAGCCGATCGACCCGTTTGCCTGGCGCGGCATGCTCTTCATCCTGCCGGCACCGGTGTTCTTCGGGCTGACGGTGCGCGGGCTCGGATTTGCGCCGTCACTGTTCCTCACCGCCTTCATCGCCTGCTTCGCATCGCAAAAGATGAACGTGTTCTTCGCGATCATCCTGTCGTTGCTCCTGACGATCTTTTCGGTTGGGGTCTTCAGCTACGGGCTCGGCCTGCCGTTCGAACGCTTCGGCCCCTGGGTCCGGTTCTAGGAGACGATGATGGATCTTTTCAGCAATCTCGCGCTCGGCTTTGCTACAGCCGGCACTCCGGAAAACCTGCTCTTCTGCTTGATCGGCGTGCTGCTCGGCACGCTGATCGGCGTGCTGCCCGGCATCGGCGCCACTGCGACGATCGCCATGCTCTTGCCGATCACCTTCCAGCTCGAACCGGTTTCCTCGCTGATCATGCTCGCCGGCATCTATTACGGCGCGCAGTATGGCGGCTCGACGACGGCGATCCTGATCAACATGCCGGGCGAATCCTCCTCGGCCGTGACCGCGATCGACGGCTACCAGATGGCCCGCAAGGGCCGGGCCGGCGCAGCGCTTGCGATCGCGGCGCTCGGCTCGTTCTTTGCCGGCACGGTCTCGACCTTCCTCGTCGCGATCTTCGCACCGCCGCTGACCGCAATCGCGCTGCAATTCGGCTCGGCGGAATATTTCTCGCTGATGATCGTCGGCCTCGTCTCCTCGATCGCGCTCGCGCATGGCTCGGTCGTCAAAGCGCTGGCCATGGTCGCGCTCGGGTTGCTGCTCGGCCTCGTCGGCACCGACATCTACACCGGCACACCACGTTTCACGCTCGGCATCCGTGAATATGCGGACGGGCTGAACTTTGTGGCGCTTGCCGTCGGCGTGTTCGGCGTGGCGGAAATCCTGCGCAACCTCGAGGGCGAGTCGACACGCACGGTGCTGATGGCCAAGGTCACCGGCCTTTTGCCGTCCCGCCAGGAATTCAAGGAGATGATTGCGCCGGTCATTCGCGGTACGGCAATCGGTTCGGCGCTCGGCATCCTGCCGGGTGGTGGCGCCATTCTCGCTGCTTTTGCCTCCTACACGGTGGAAAAGCGGATGTCGAAGACGCCGGAGGAATTCGGCAAGGGCGCGATCGCCGGCGTTGCGGGACCGGAATCGGCGAACAATGCCGGCGCGCAGACTTCGTTCATTCCGCTCTTGACGCTCGGCATTCCGGCCAATCCCGTCATGGCACTGATGGTCGGGGCGATGATCATCCAGGGCATCGTACCCGGTCCGAACGTCGCCACCGAGCAGCCGGCGCTGTTCTGGGGCATCATCGCCTCGATGTGGATCGGCAACCTGATGCTGGTCATCCTCAACCTGCCGCTGATCGGGCTATGGGTGAAGCTCTTGACCGTGCCTTACTACGTGCTCTTCCCCATCATCATGGCCTTCTGCTCGATCGGGGTCTACAGCGTCAACGCCAACGTCTATGATCTCTACGCCGTCGCCTTCTTCGGGCTCATCGGCTATGTGCTGGCGAAGCTTCGCTGCGAGCCGGCGCCGCTTCTGCTCGGCTTCGTGCTCGGACCATTGCTCGAGGAGAACCTCCGGCGCGCCATGATCCTGTCGCGCGGCGATCCGACCACCTTCGTCACGCGGCCAATCAGCGCCATTCTTCTGGCCATTGCGGTCGCCGTCCTCATTGTCGTCTTCCTGCCGAGCGTCAAGAAGAAGCGCGAGGAGGTGTTCGTCGAGGAGGCCTGAGGGGGTTGAACTTGTAGGCCGTTTGATGAACAAAGAATGATCTGATGCGGGCGCCGGTTGGGCGCCCGTTTCGCATGACGGGATATCCAGGCCCCAGGAGCATTGCCCGATGAGCATTCCCGCCCGGATCAAAGACGATCTGCCGTTTCTGACCGCCTTGCGCCGCGACCTGCACGCCCATCCCGAACTCGGTTTCGAGGAGGAGCGCACCGGCGGCATCGTCGCGAGGCTCCTCGAAGAAGCAGGCATCACGGTGCATCGCGGTCTCGGCGGCACCGGCGTGGTCGGCACGCTGCAACTCGGCAACGGCACACGCAGGATCGGGCTGCGCGCCGACATGGATGCGCTAGCCATGCCTGAAATGGCGAAGCGGCCCTATAAATCGACCGTGCCCGGAAAAATGCATGCCTGCGGCCATGACGGCCATACGGCGATGCTGCTTGGCGCCGCGCGGCATCTCGCGGCAACGCGGGATTTTTCCGGCACGGTGCATTTCATCTTCCAGCCGGCTGAAGAAGGGCGGGGCGGAGCAAGGCGCATGGTCGAGGAGGGGCTGTTCAAGCTTTTCCCCTGCGATGCCGTTTATGGGCTGCATAACATGCCTGGGCTTGCGGTCGATGAGATCGCCGTGGTCGAGGGGCCGCAGCTTGCCTCCTCCGACAGCTGGCGCATCACCTTCCGTGGGACCGGAACGCACGGCGCCAAGCCGCATCTCGGCCGCGATCCGATCACGGCGGCCGGGACCTTCCTGTCGTCGCTGCAGACGATCGTCGGACGGGTGGTCGATCCGCTGCAGCCGGCCGTCGTCAGCGCCTGTTTCCTGCAGGCGGGCGACTCGAAGGCGCTGAACGTCATTCCAGATATCGTCGAGATCGGTGGGACGGCGCGGGCCTATTCGCCCGATGTGCGCAACCAGTTGGAGACCGAGATCGGACGATTGGCGCATGGCACTGCGGCCATGTACGGTATCGCTGTGGATTATGCATTCGAGCGGCGGATTCCGCCTGTCATCAATGACGCGGATGCGACCGCACGGGCGCTGGCAGTGGCCGGCTCGGTCTTCGGCGGGAAGGTGCAGACAAGCTTTCCGCCGTCGACGGCAGGCGACGATTTCGCCTTCTTCGCCCAGAACGCGCCGGGCTGCTATGTCTGGCGCGGCAACGGTCCGGCGGTGGACGGGACTCTGCATCACAACACGGCCTATGATTTCAACGATGAAGCGCTGGGATACGGGGCGGCCTATTGGGTGGCGCTGGTCGAGCGGGAGTTGAAGGTTTGATTATCTGCTGCCTAATTGCCCATACTGGAATCGATTTTAGGAATTAGGCAGCAATTCAAAAGCGACCGTTGCGCGCCTCTCTGCGTTCTGCATTGGCAACAATTGCCTTCCGCGCAGCGGCTTCGTCAACGTCCATCAGTCGATCGGCGATTCCTCAACCCGGGCCGTCCCGCGCGTGGCATGGATGAAGGCGAGCACGAATCCGATCGCCAGCACAAGCACGATGGTCGGCGCCGGCGCGCTGTCGATGAAGAAGGACAGGTAGACGCCAACAAAGGAACCGATCACCGCAATGGCGACGGAGAGGAGCAGCATCGTGCTGAACCTGCGGGTGAGCAGGAAGGCGATGGCTCCCGGCGCAATCAGCATGGCGATCGAAAGGATGATGCCTACCGCCTGCAAGGCACCGACGATCGTCAGCGAAATGAGGGCGAGAAGGCCGTAATGCAGCAGGTTGATCCTGAGGCCCACCGCTCTCGCCTGGGCAGGGTCGAAGGCGTGCAGCAGGAAGTCCTTCCACTTCACACCAAGAATGACAGCCGTGATCGCAGCGATGACGGCCGACTGCCCGATGTCACGCCAGGAGACACCGAGCATGTCGCCGAACAGGATGTGGTCGAGATGCACGTCGGACTGGATCTTGACATAAAGAACCAGGCCGAGCCCGAACATGCCGGAGAAGACGATGCCCATCACCGTATCCTGTTTGATACGGCTGTTGTCTTTCAGGAAGCCGGTGGCGATAGCGCAAAACATGCCGGCCACGAAGGCGCCGACCGCGAAGGGTATGCCGACTATATAGGCGATGACCACGCCGGGGAAGACGGCGTGGCTGATGGCGTCTCCCATCAGCGACCAGCCTTTCAGAACCAGGAAGCAGGACAACAGCGCCATCGGGATTGCGACCAGCACCGAAATCACCAGCGCGTTGACCATGAAGCCAAACTGGAAAGGCGAAAGGAGCGTTTCGACCACGTTCATGGCGTTGCCTCCAGCGCCTGCGCGGCGCGTCTGCGCGCCGCCAGCATGCCGTGTTTGGGTGCGAAGAAGAACGCGATCAGGAAGATTGCCGTCTGCAGCACCACGATGATGCCGCCTGTCGCGCCATCGAGGAAGTAACTTGCATAAGCGCCGACGAAGCTGGTCATCGATCCGATGATGACGGCGATCACAAGCAGCCGCGGGAAGCGGTCGGTCAGCAGATAGGCGGTCGCGCCGGGCGTCACCACCATGCAGATGACGAGGAATGCACCGACTGTCTGCAGCGCCGCGACGGTGGAGGCGGACAGCAGCGTGAAGAAAATGACCTTGAGAGCGGTCGGATTGAGACCGATCGATCGGGCATGGCTCTCATCGAAAAAAGTGACCATCAGGTCCTTCCATTTGACGAGCAGGACAGCGAGTGACACGAAGCCGATGATGGCGAGTTGCAGCGTATCCTCGGGCGTGATGGCGAGAATGTTGCCGAGCACGATCGTTTGGATGTTGACCGCCATCGGCTGGAGCGAAACCATGAACAGGCCCAGCCCGAAGAAAGAGGAGAAGATCAGGCCGATGATGGCATCTTCCTTCAGCTTGGTGCGCTGGTTGAGGAAAAGCATCGCTGCGGCAGCGAGCCCTCCGGAAAAGAAGGCTCCGATCGAAAAGGGAAGTCCGAGCATATAGGCGCCGGCAACGCCGGGAACGATCGCGTGCGAGAGCGCGTCGCCGATCAGCGACCAGCCTTTCAGCATCAGATAACAGGAGAGGAAAGCGCAGACGCCGCCGACAAGGGCGGACACCCACATCGCATTGAGCATGTATTCATAGGTGAAGGGCTGCAGGAGGTCGGCTATCATTCCCCGCCCCCATTGCCACTATCGGACCTCCGGGCGGTCGCTTTGCCACCCTGCAGGATCAAGGGGCGCTCATCATCGGTTATGACGCCGATCGACGTTGGCCTACCGTTCTGCGCTTCGCTCAACACGAAATGACGCAGCACGCCGCCAAAGGTCTTTTCCAGATTTTCCTGCGTGAAAGTCTCGACGGTCGGGCCGTAGGCGAGCACCGTCCCCTTGATCAGAATGGTCCGGTCGCAGAACTCCGGCACGGAGCCGAGATTGTGGGTGGAGACGAGCATGACACGGCCTTCATCCCGCAGCTCGCGCAGGAGCTTGATGATCTGGTCCTCGGTCTTTACGTCGACGCCGGTAAAGGGTTCATCGAGCAGAATGATCCGGCCGTCCTGCGCCAGGGCTCGCGCCAAAAAGACCCGCTTCCTCTGACCGCCGGAGAGTTCGCCGATCTGGCGCTTGCGGAACTCGCTCATGGCGACGCGGGCGAGCGCGGACGCAACTGCCTCGTGGTCTGCGGCCTTCGGGATGCGCATCATGCCCATGTGGCCGTAGCGGCCCATCATCACCACATCCTCGACCAGCACCGGGAAGTTCCAGTCGACTTCTTCCGATTGCGGCACATAAGCGACGAGGTTCCTGCGCAGCGCCTCTTCGACCGGCATGCCAAGCACGCGAATGTGGCCCCTGGCGAGACGCACGAAACCCATGATCGACTTGAAGAGCGTCGACTTGCCGGAACCGTTGACACCGACCAGCGCGGCGATCGTGCCCGTGGGGATCTGGAAACTCGCGTCCCTCAGGGCCGTATGTCCGTTGCGGTAAGTGACGGTCGCATCCTTTACCGTGATCCCCGATCCCGCATCCGAGGATGCGGGACGGACAAGATTGCCAAGCAGCACGGTCATTGCGACAACCCATCGGCAAGACCCTTCGCGACGGTATCGGAGGTCACGCGCAGAAGATCGATATAGGTTGGCACCGGGCCGTCGGCTTCGCTCAGCGAGTCGACATAAAGCACGCCGCCATAATGCGCGCCGGTTTCGCGCGCCACCTGCCGGGCCGGTTTATCGGAAACGGTGCTTTCGCTGAAGACGGTAGGAATCTGGTGTTCCTTCACCGCATCGATCACCTTGCGGACCTGCTGGGGCGTGCCCTGCTGATCGGCGTTGATCGGCCAGAGATAGAGTTCCTTCAGCCCGAAATCGCGTGCGAGATAGGAAAAGGCGCCCTCGCTTGAGACCAGCCAGCGCTTGTCCTCGGGAATTTTGTCGAGGGTGGCGCGAATCGGAGTGATCGTCGCTTCGATCTTCTGCTTGTAGGCCTCGGCATTGGCCTTGTAGGTCTCCGCATTCGCCGGATCATACTTTGCGAAGGCATCACGGATATTGTCGACGTAAATCAGGGCGTTCTTCGGCGACATCCAGGCGTGGGGATTGGGCTTGCCTTCGTAGGGGCCTTCCGAGATGCCCATCGGTTCGACGCCATCGGAAATGACGGCACCGGGGACGTCGTGCAGGTTCTGGAAGAATTTTTCGAACCAGCGCTCCAGATTGAGGCCGTTCCAGAGAATGAGCTGTGCACCTTGTGCTCGCTGGATGTCACCCGGCGTCGGCGCATAGTTGTGGATCTCCGCGCCCGGCTTGGTGATCGATTCCACGATCGCGGCATCACCGGCCACGTTTTTTGCCAGGTCGGCAACTACCGTGAAGGTCGTCACCACCTTGAACTTCGAATTGGTTGTCTGTTGGGCAGCGGCGGGAAAGGCTACCAGCACGGCTGCGAATGCCACCCCTATCAGTCCGGCCAAAACCGACCGTCTTTCCCCATAGAACATATGTTTCTCCTCTTGCTGCTATTACGACCGAATTGCAAAAGCCGCGGAGAGTCGAACAAGTTGCGCTTCGGAATGATTTGCAAAAAATGCTTGACGACCCTTGCTTCGACTATTGTGCAATTAAGAATGAATTGCAACAATGATCCGAACGAGAGGCCGAAAAATGATCACAGGAGGATCCGACGGGCTGGCTGCGGTCAACCTACCGGGATTGCCGCAACGGCGCATGGTTCGATCGGTTAGGCGTTTAAGGGGCTCACGGCGGCAGGCCCTCATGACGGAACTTGTGCGCCCCTGGCCTTTACAAGACCTTCAGCACGGGGTTTTCCAGCACCTTGCCTGTTACCACATCGGCAATCCCCCGATCGGTCTGATGCGGGCCGACATTGCAGGCGAGCGTGGCGCCGAAGCAGGCCTTGAAGACCAGATAGGGCGGCTTCCATGTGACGATCTTTTCCATTGCCCTGCGGATGCCGGCAAAGGCCAGCGCCGTGTCCTTCAGCGATGCATCCGTCACCAGGCCGGAGAGCGGCAGCGGCAGCATCGCCTCGATCCGGCCATCCTTGACGACGGCCATGCCGCCGCCGGCTGATATGACGGCGTTGGCGGCGAGCGCCATGTCGCCCGCATTACCGCCGAAGACGGTGAGGTTGTGGCTGTCATGCGAAATGGTGGTACAAAACGCGCCGCGCCATTCGCCCCAGCCGGTGAGGAAGCCGATGCGCGGGATGCCATCGGTCTTGCCGTGGCGATGGGCGACTGAAATCATGGCGCTGCCGGCCGGCGGCACGACGAAACCGTCCCTGACCTCGGTTTCGGCCTCGCCCCATTGCGTGAAGCGCGGGCGGTCGATGGTGGCGACGCGGACGCGCTCGCCCTTCGCCGGAATGCGAAAGTCATTCTCGGTCAGCGGCGGCAGCTTCACCGAATTGACAAGCGGTGCCGTATCGATCTGCTGGACGGCAACCTGCATGCTGCCGTTGCGGGCAATTATGCGGCCGCCTGATATGACGAGCCGCGCCCGGAATTCCGCGAGGTCTTCGAAGAACACGATGTCGGCGCGGCGGCCGGCGGCGAGGAGGCCGAGATCGGAACGCTTCAGACGTTGTGCGGCGTTGAAGGTCGCGGCACGGATGGCCCATTCCGGCTTCATGCCGTAGCGCACCAGGCGCCTGATGACGTCGTCGAGGCCGCCGCGTTCCTGGAGTTCGTCGGGAAAGACGTCGTCGGTGCAGAGCGTGACGGTCGGGGGCAGGTGGCCGAGACCATTCAGCACCTCGACGAACTCCTGCAGCAGATGATCGTGAGAGCCGCGCAGCTCGATCGTCAGGCCGGCGGAAAGCTTGGCGAGGAGATCGGCGCCGGAGGTAAGTTCGTGGTCGGAGGTGATGCCCGACGCCATGAAGGCGTTGAGATCGGCGCCTTCGAGGCCGCGGGCATGGCCGCAGACGAGCTTGCCGGCGGCAAGGCCGGCATTGACGATAGCAGTCATGCGCGGATCGCCGTCGATGACGCCGCGCATATTCATCACTTCGGCGACGCCGCCGATGGTGGAGGAGTGCAGCATCTCGGCGATGACCGCAGCATTGAAATCGGCGCCGGCAAGTTCCAGGCCCGGCGCGGAGGGCACGCAGGACGGCGCGAGCAGGATCATACGCAGCGGCAGGCTGCGCGCCGCCTCGATCGCCCAGCGCACGCCGTCGAGCCCATGGACGTTGCCGAATTCATGCGGATCCCAGACGATCGTAGTGACGCCGCGTGGCAAGACGGCGCTCGTATATTCGGCGGGTGTCACCATCGAACTTTCGATATGCATGTGCGTGTCGATCAGGCCGGGCGTCAGGATACTGCCCGCTGCATCGATGATCTCGGCGGCATCGGTGCGGCTCGCCGGGGCATGAACGCTTGATATCAGCGCGCCGACGAGGCCGATATCGGCTTGCCGGATCAGGCCCGTCACCGCATCGAGCAGCCGGCCGCCGGTGATCAGCATGTCGAAGGGGGTATCGCCGCGCGCAGCAGTGACGGCGCGGGCGCGCAAAGCGGGATCGTTGAGATCGGCGGGTTCTTGGCGAGCGGTGACGTTCATTTGCGGGCCTCGTTGACCAGGGCGGCGAGAATGATGACACGCGCCATGTCGGCATCGATGTCGGCGGCGAATTGAGCATTGAAGGTCGCATGCGTGGCACGGGTCTCGACGACGGTACGGCCGCGGGTCAAGGCGCCCTGCAGCTCGACGTCGATACGGGCAGGGCGGAAGCTGACGATATCCGGAGCGACGAAGGCGACGGCGGCGGAAGGATCGTAAATCGCCATGGCCGGGCGGCCGCGGCTGGTGCCGATGCGGATATAACCCGAAAACATGTCAGCGATCAGCTCGGCATTGGCGCCGCCGGCATTGCGCATCGGCTCGGCGTCTTCGGGCCTGGCCAGCACCTTGCGGCAGAGGTCGAGATCGACCATGTGCAGCGGCAGGCCATGGGCGATGACGATCGAGAGGGCCTCGGGATCGGCGAGCGCGTTGAACTCGGCGGAGGCCGTATGGTTGCCTGACGTGACGCCGCCGCCCATCCAGACGAGTTCGGTGATGCGGGCGGCAAGATCCGGCCGGGCGAGTGCCACGGCGGCAATGTTGGTGAGCGGGCCAAGCGCCAGGATACGGTGCTGGCCTTTGCGCTCCAGCCAGCGGCAGAGTGCTGCAAAGGCATCGCTTTCGGTAAGGGCAGCAGCCGCCTGCGGCAGGCTCCTGCCTGATGTCGGGATGCCGGTTTCGCCGAGGATCGCCTGAGCGGTTTCGAGCTTGCCGAGCACGGGCATGGCGCGGCCGGTGTGGATTGGGAACGTCCAGCCGAAGGCGCTGGCGGCGCCGGCGGCGTTTATCCTCACCTGCGGCAGCGGCGTATTGCCGAAGACCAGTGATATTCCGTCGATCTCGAATTCCGACTGTCCCACCACCAGAATGGCGGCGATGTCGTCGAAGCCCATGTCCGTGTCGATCCAGACGCCCATGATTTCACCCGAACCGTTTGAAGCTTGCCGCGCTGGCAAGCGGCAGATCGAAGCTTGTCGAATCCAAATTCATCCTATGCGCAGTTATCGGTGGCGGCACGCGGCACCTACGAAAAAGCCCCGCGAGATGATCGCGGGGCTCTGTATTTTCCAGAAGGGCGAAACGCAGATCAGCTCTTGACGGCTACAGCTTTCACCGCCGGTGCGGTGGTCTTGCCGCCGGGGGCGAAACCGCCGCCGATTGCGATGTTCAGCGAGACATAGTCCTTGGCCATCTGTTGGACGGATGCGGCAAGGCTTGCCTGGGCCAGCGAAACCTGGCGCTGCGCGTCGAGAACGTCGAGCAGCGAGGAGGCGCCGTCCTTGTAGGATGCAGTCGAAAGTTCCAGCGTTTCCTGCGTGGTCTTCACCTGGGCCTGAAGCGCCGCGACCGTTTGTGCGTCACGCCGGACGGCCGAAAGCGCATTCTCGACCTGTTCGATCGCGGTCAGCACCGTCGATTTCCAGTTGAGATAGGCATTGGCGGCATTGGACTGCGCCGTCTTGACGCCGGCGCGCAGGGTACCGCCGTCGAAGATCGGCAGATTGAGGGTCGGGCCGAAGGACCAGGGCGTGAGGCCGCCATGGATGCCGCGCTGGTTGATGTAGGTCGGCGAGATCGAGCCGCTAAGCGAGATGCTCGGATAAAGCTGCGCCTGGGCAACGCCGATATTGGCCGTTGCGGCGGCAAGATCACGTTCCGCGACGCGGATGTCCGGACGATTGCGGATCAGGTCGGCCGGGATGCCGGAGGTGATGCCGCCGCGGAATACCGGCTGACCGGAGCCCTTCAGCAATTCATCGACAAGAGCCGAAGCCGGCAGGCCGAGCAGCGTCGCGATGTGATGGGCGGAAATGCGGATATTGGTTTCGAGGCCGGGAATTTCGGCGAGCGTCGACTGCACGAGACCTTCGGCCTGAACGACGTCAAGACGCGAGGCGGCGCCGGCTTCCAGCTGGAACTTGGTGAGTTCGTAGGTTTCCTGGCGAGACTTCAGGTTGGCCTTCGAAAGCGCCAGGCGCTGCTGAAAGAAGCGAACGTCGATATAGCTCGAGACAAGGTCCTGTATGAGAGTCAGCCTGGCAACGTCTGCCGATGCGTAAGCGGAATCGAGCGAGGCAAGCGCGCTCTCCGTATTGCGCTTGTAGAGCCCGAATAGATCGAGCAGCCAGCTCAGCTGGACTTCGCCGGCACTGGTGTTGCGCGTGTCGAGCTGCGTGCGCAGCTCGCCCTTCTGGCCGCTGACCGTCTGCGAGGCGCCGACCGTCAGGTTCGGCAGGGCGCCGGCGCCGGCGGTGGTGACGTTTGCGGAAGCTGCATTGATTCTTTCGATCGCCTGCTGAACTGTCAGGTTCTGATCGAGGCCGGCCTTGACGTAGCCGTTCAGTCTTGAATCCTTGAAGGCGGTCCACCATGCTGCCGTAGCAACATCGCCATCACTCTTGGTCCCACCCTCTCCGAATTTGGCGGGCAGCGGCATCTCAGGAGGAACATGATCCGGGCCTACAACGCAGCCCGACAACAATAACAATAATGCCGGTGTGGCAAAACGAAGAGATACCATTCATTTCATCCTGTACTCGAGCAAGTCAATTCTTGTCCGAAGCTTCATGCTTCACTATCGGCCGCCGCGCCTCGTCATACCAAAAAAACACACCGAAGCAGTCGGGCGCAATGTAGCAACGGGAACTGCATTATCACAGTGCATTTATATCACAGTCCTGCCGCATTTTTGGCGCGTGTGGCAAAGATGCGTCGAATGACGACGAAAAACGACGGCACGAAGAAAATTCCGAGCATCGTCGCCGCCAGCATGCCGCCGAGAACGCCGATACCGATGGCATTCTGTGCCGCCGAGCCCGCGCCTGTCGCGATCGCCAGCGGCACGACGCCGAGAATGAAGGCAAGCGAGGTCATGATGATCGGCCGCAGGCGCAATCTCGCCGCTTCCAATGTCGCCGCGTAGAGCCCCATGCCGCTTTCCATGCGGTCCTTGGCGAATTCGACAATCAGAATGGCGTTCTTCGCCGCCAGCCCGATGGTGGTCAGCAAACCGACCTTGAAATAGACGTCGTTCGCCTGGCCGAAGAGGGTTGCCGCCGCCAGCGCGCCGAGAATACCGACAGGCACCGCCATGATCACCGAGAAGGGGATCGACCAGCTTTCATAAAGCGCTGCGAGGCAGAGGAAGACAACGAGAACCGAGATCGCGTAAAGCATTGGTGCCTGCGAACCGGACAGCCGCTCCTGATAGGAGATGCCCTGCCAGGCGACCGTATAACCGCCGCCGAGTTCAGTGGTCAGCGCTTCCATTTCGTTCATCGCATCGCCGGAGGAAACTCCGGGCGCAGACGCTCCGTCAAGCGGAATGGCGCTGACGGCATTGAAGCGGGCAAGCGAGGGCGCCCCCTTCACCCACTCCGTGCGGGTAAAGGCGGAGAAGGGCACCATTTCGCCGTCATTGTTGCGGGCGTACCAATGGTTTAGATCGCTCGGCTGCATGCGGAACGGCGCATCGCCCTCGACGTAGACCGGTTTGATCTCGCCGTTCAGCGTGAAGTCGTTGACGTCGCGGCCGGTGAAGATGATCGACAGCATCGAATTGACCGAGGTAATGTCGACGCCCATGGCGCCGATCTTTTCCTGATCGAGCACGATGCGCATCTGCGGCTCGACTTCCTTGTTGCTGCTGCGCAGCGCCACGATCTGGCCCGAGCTATTGCCCATCTGGATCAGCCGCTTGGAGGCGGCCATTAGGGCGTCGTTGCCATGGCCGCCGGTATCGACGAGATACATGGAAAAGCCGCTCGACACGCCGAGACCCTGGATCGCCGGCGGCAGCAGCGCGAAGACCTGCGCCTCGCGGATCGCAAAGAAATTGCCAAGCGCTCGGTTGACGACCGATTGGGCGCTCAGCGCTGGATCGGTGCGCAGCGCGAAATCCTTGAGCTTGGTGAAGACGATGGCGCTGTTCTGGCCGGAACCGCTGAAGCCGAAACCGAGCGCGCCGAATACGGAATCGACGGCGTCCTTCTCGTTTTCACGATAATATTTCTCGACCTTTTCGACGACGGCCTGGGTCTGCTGCGTGGTCGAGCCCGGCGGCGTGGTGACGATGGTCAGCAGCACGCCCTGGTCTTCCTGCGGCAGGAAGGAGTTCGGCAGGCGGGTGAAGAGATAGGCGCAGCCGGCGCCGACCAGAAGGAAGACCAGCATGACGCGGATCGGCCGCTTCAGCAGATAGCCGATGGCGCTGATATAACCGTTGGTCGAGCGTGTGAAGTTGCGGTTGAACCAGTCGCCGACGCGGTGCTTCCTGTGTTCGCCGACCGGCTTCAGCATCGTGGCGCAAAGTGCGGGCGTCAGCACGAGGGCGACGAGCGCCGACAGCAGCATGGCCGAGACGATGGTGATCGAGAACTGGCGATAGATGATGCCGGTCGAACCGCCGAAGAAGGCCATAGGAATGAAGACGGCGGTGAGGACGAGCGCGATGCCGACAATGGCGCCGGTGATCTCGCCCATCGATTTTTCCGTCGCCTCGAGCGGCGAAAGCTTTTCTTCGGACATGATGCGTTCGACGTTTTCGACGACGACGATCGCGTCGTCGACGAGAAGACCGATCGCCAGCACCATGGCGAACATCGTCAAGGTATTGATCGAATAGCCGGTGGCCGCCAGCACACCGAAGGTGCCGAGCAGCACCACGGGAACGGCAATCGTCGGAATCAGCGTCGCACGGAGATTCTGCAGGAAGACAAGCAGCACCACGAAGACGAGCACGATCGCCTCGATCAGCGTGTGCACCACCTTCTCGATCGACAGTTCCACGAAGGGCGTGGTGTCGTAGGGGTAGGTGATCTCGACACCTGCCGGCAGGCCGCGGCCGATAACCTCGAGCGCGGAGCGCACGCGGGCGGCGGTATCGATGGCGTTGGCGCCGATCGCAAGGTTGACGGCGAAACCGGTCGACGGCTGGCCGTTGTACCGCGAACTGCCGCCGTAGCTTTCCTGACCGATCTCGATGCGCGAGACGTCGCTCAGGCGCACCGTCGCGCCGTCCTTTTCGACCTTCAGGATGATGTGCTCGAAATCGGCGACGGTGGTCAGCTGGCTTTGGGCGGTGATGGTGACGTTGATCTGCTGGCCGGGGATCGTCGGCTGAGCACCGAGCGAACCGACGGAAACCTGGGTGTTCTGCGCCTGGATGGCTGACGTCACGTCGCTCGGTGTCAACTGGTATTTCAGCAGCTTGAACGGATCGAGCCAGACGCGCATAGCGTATCCCGAACCGAAGACATTGATGCTGCCGACGCCTTCCAGGCGCTGGATCTGATCCTCGATCGAGGTCGACATGATGTTGCCGAGGTCGACGGAGTTGCGCTTACCGTCGGTTGAAACGAGCGAGCCGACGAGAAGGATGCTCGAGGTCGAGCGGGTGACGCTGATACCGGCATCGATGACGTCGCTTGGAAGCTGCGACTGAACCAGCTGCAGCTTGTTCTGCACCTGCACCTGGGCGATATCGGGGTCGGCGCTCGTCCCGAAGGTGAGCTGGATGCTGGCCGAACCCGTCGACGAGGTCGAGGTCATGTAGGTGAGGTCGTCGAGGCCGGTCATGCCGTCCTCGATGATCGTCGTCACCGATTTCTCGACCGTCTCGGCGCTGGCGCCGCGATAGGTGGCGTTGATGCGAACCGTCGTCGGGGCGATGTCGGGATATTGCGAGATCGATAGCGTGAAGATCGCCAGCAGGCCGGCGAGCATGATGGTGATCGCAATGACCCAGGCGAAAATCGGACGTCGGATGAAAAACTTGGCCATCGGTTGTTCCTGTGCGGCTGAGACGGTGACGATGCAGGCCTGCGGCGATTATTTCGCTGCGGGCTTCTGCGCGTCACCGGCCGCGGGCTGCTCGGCAGGCACGACCACGCCGGTGTCGTTGATCTTCATCGGGACCGGCTTCACCGGCATGCCTGAGGTGATCGATTGCAGGCCGCTGACGATCAGCTGATCGCCGTCCTTGATGCCTTCGGTCACGAGCCAGGAATTGTTGGAGGGCGAGCTGTTCTCGAAGGCGCGGGTTTCGACCTTGCCGTCGGCGGAAACGAACTGTGCCGTCAGCCGGCCGTTGGCGTCACGGCTCGTCGCCAGCTGCGGCAGCGCATAACCGGCCTCGGCGCCGAGCTCGACGGTTGCGCGGACATACATGCCCGGCAGAACGATACGGTCGGGATTGGGAAAGAGCACGCGGATGATGAAGGTGCCGGTCGTCTCGCTGACCACCTGCTTCGACATGTCGAGCTTGCCCTGCTGGTTGTATTCCTTGCCGTTTTCCAGGATCAGATGGAAGACGACGTTGGCTTCGCCCTTGATGTCGCCGGCGGCCATCGCATCACGCAGCTTCAAGAGGTTGGTGCTCGATTCCGTCAGAGAGATGTAGATCGGATCAAGCTGGCGGATCGTCGTCAGCGCCGCCGTCTGGTTGGCAGAGACGACGTTGCCGACATTAACGGCCGTCTGGTCGATGATGCCATCGAAAGGGGCGACGATCCTGGTGTGGTCGAGGTCGATCTGTGCAGCGGAAAGCGCGGCCTTCGCCGACTCGACTTCGGCCTTGGCCTGGAGCAGCGTCGTCTTGGCCGTTTCGAATTCGATCTGGGTGGCGCCGCTGCCGACGAGGCGCTGGTAGCGGTCGAGATTGCTTTCAGCGCTCGGCACGCTGGCCTCAGCCTTGGAGATCGCCGCCTTGGCCTGCTCGACGGCAGCGATATAGGGCGCATCCTCGATCTGGTATAGAAGGTCGCCCTTCTTGATCTCACCGCCGTCCTTAAAGGCGACCTCGCGGATCAGGCCGCTAACCTGCGGCCGGATATCGGCGGTCTGAAATGTCTCGGCGCGGCCGGGCAGGATCGTGGTGATCGGGAAGCTGCCCTTCGTCAGCGTGATGACGCCGACGGGGGCAGCCTGCTGCGCCGCGCCTGCATTGCCGGCGGGCTTGGAGCCACTGTCGCTGCAGGCGGCGAGAAGGGCTGCGAATGCCAGGGCCGAGGAGATGAGGAGGGCACGCCGTATCATGCTGAATTCCTGTGCGGTGGCAATCGCCGTTCAATCCACGAGCTCGGGCGTGCGGGCTCGGCTTGATCGAGCGCAGGCTGATATAAGCGTCAGGATTGGGTTGGCTTCAAATGCCGTTATCCGAATTAAGAAAAGCTTTACGAAGTGACGTAATTCAGCAATCATCACTTAGCAAGCGCTATTTTGCAGTGCGGCATCGACGAAACACACGATTTTTTCGGCGCGGTGCACAAGGGTCTCCTTGTCGTCGCGAGCGATCAGGACAGGGTGCAGCACGCAGGCCAGGACATCTGCAACGGTACGCGCCGCGCTCTCGGGATCGCGGCAATGATAACTTCCCTCCGCCACGCCCTCGCGGATGATCTCGCCGAGCTTTGCCTCGATGCGAGCGCGATAACGATTGCCGGCCTCGAGTTTGGCTTCGATCGTCGAAAGCACCATTTCGAAGATATAAGGGTTCTTCTGGATGTCCTGCAGGTGGCTTTCCAGCAGGCGCAGGATGAAGCGGAGCAGTTGTTCCTTCGGCGGCAGCTTCTCATCGAAGGCGGCGAAGCGCTCGGCGGCATCGTCGAGATGGCGTCCGGCGATCGCATCGACCAGCGCGACCTTGGAACGGAAATGCTTGAAGACATTGGCGGGCGACATGTGGAGCGCACCGGCGATATCGGCGATCGACACCGCGACAAAGCCGCGCTCGCGAAACAGCATCTCCGCCATGGAAAGAATGTCTTCCCGCGTTTCCTCGGCCTTGCGTCTTGGCCTTCTTACCATCTGTTCCCCGCCGGGCTGAGCCCGATACCCCTTTTTTTCGATGCTAGCGCATAACCCCGAAAATCGGAATCGATTTTCGGAAAGGATTATGCGCCAATTCAAAGTGATAGAGCGTCCTTAGCGCGTCCTGTTGGACGCGCGGCGCTCTAGCGCGATTGGAAGGAATGCCGCAAGCTGATGATCGGGCAGGCGGCTTTCGCTTGTCGCCTTTTCAAGGAAAATAGGGAGCGAGGTTGTTTCGGACACGGGCAAGCGGGGTCTCGCCGCTATCATCGGGAACGAAGCGCTCGCCGGTGATCGCTTCGTAGGCTTTGATGTAGACGGCTGAGGTCTGCTCGATCAGTTCGGCGGGAATTTCCGGGATCTCGTCCTTATAGGGGTCGCAGCGCTCCGCCACCCAGGCGCGGACGAAATCCTTGTCGAAACTTTCCGGGCGTTTTCCGGCGGCAAAGCTTGCCGGATAACTTTCGGCCAGCCAGTAGCGACTGCTGTCCGGCGTGTGGATCTCGTCGGCGAGGATAATGTTTCCGTCACCATCGGTGCCGAACTCGTATTTGGTATCGACCAGGATCAGCCCGTTTTTCGCCGCCATCTCCTGGCCACGGGCAAAGAGGGCGAGCGCATATGTCGACAGCGTCTGCCATTGCTCTTTCGTCAGAAGGCCACGCGTGACGATTTCGGTGGGTGTCAGCGGCTCGTCGTGGCCGCCGTCGAATTCCTTGCTGGTCGGCGTGATGACGGGTTCCGGCAGGATCTGATTGTCGCGCATGCCATCGGGCAGACGCATGCCGTACATCTCGCGTTCGCCCTTCTTATAAAGCGTCAGGATCGAGGTGCCGGTGGTGCCAGCGAGATAACCGCGCACGACGATCTCGACCGGCAGGATGTCGAGCCGCTTGCCGATGACGACATTCGGATCGGGATAGTCGAGAACGTGGTTCGGGCAGATGTCCTTCGTCGCCTCGAACCAGTAGCGCGCCGTCTGCGTCAGTACCTCGCCCTTGTAGGGGATGCAGGTGAGGATGCGGTCGAAAGCGCTCAGCCGGTCGGTGCTGATAATAATGCGGCGTCCGTCCGGAAGATCGTAATTCTCGCGCACCTTGCCGCGATAATAGTTCGGCAATTCCGGGAAATGGGCTTCGGAAAGAATTCGCACGGCGCTCGACTGTCCTTAATTATTGGGTGAAGACTTCCTGCTCTAGTTTCATTGCTGGGGAAGTCAAGCCGATCGAGTATCGCATCACAGCCAGAACAGACCGGTAAGAAGCAGGGCGAGACCATAACTTGCGACGGCAAGCGGCCAGCCGGCGCGCATGAAGTCACGGAAGCGGTAGCCGCCGATGCCCATTGCCAGCGTGTTGTTGTGATGGCCGAAGGGCGTCAGGAAATCGAGCGACGCTCCGGCGGCCACCGCGATCAGATAGGCGTCCGGCGCATGCCTGCCGGCTCTTGCAAATTCCAGTGCGATCGGGGTCAGGACGATTGCGACCGTCGCGTTGTTGACAAAAGGCGTCAATGCCATGGCGAGGAAGAGGATGAGGGCGATGCCGAAGAGCGGGTGGGTGATCGGCACGACGAGGCTGAGCCAGCCGGCAATGGTTTCGGCCGCTCCGGTGCTTGCCACCGCCTGGCCGATCGGGATCATCGCCGCGAGCATGATGATGATCGGCCAATTGAGATCGGCCATCGCATGACGGATATTGAGGTGATTGAGCAGAGCGAGCACGAGCACGACGCCGGCAAAAGCGACGTCGGGACGCAGGCCGGCCGCCGAGGCGGCGACGCCGCAGGCAAAGAGCGCGAAGGGCCGCCAGGATAGGAGCGCCGGTTCGCTCGGTGTTGTCGAGGCGAGCGGCAGGCACTCGCTTTCCTCCAACGCTTCGCCGATTGCAATACGCGGTCCCTCCAGCGTCAATATATCGCCGATCGACAATTGCAGGTCGAGGAAGCGGCCTTCGATGCGTGGCGCGCGCATGGAAAGGGCGGTGACAGCAACGCCGCGAGAATGGAAGACTTCAAGCGAGCGGACGCGCGAACCGACCAGCGTGCTTTCCGGCATGACCACGGCTTCGATACGGGTGAAATCCGGCTGCAGACCAAGCGCGTGGGCGTCGGCCATCAGCGCCCGTGTGGCGGCAAGATCGGCAAAGGTCGCGTCGGCGCCTTCGGCAAGCAGCACGTCGCCGGGTTCGATCACCAACTGGTCGAGCGGACCGAACGCAAAGTTGTCGTCACGGATCAGCGCGTACGGCTTGATGGCGAACCGTGCCGGGCAATCGGAAAGCCGCACGCCGATCAGCGGTGAGACGTCAGGGATGCGACGCTCGACGACGATGCGCCGCGCCGCCGGGGAGATCGTTGCGGGTGTTTCGTCCGGTTCCGGAAACAGGTGCTGCACGTGATAGGCGATGAGCAGAATGCCGGCGATGGCCACCGGCAGGCCGACATAGGCGAAATCGAAGAAGTGAAAGCCGGTTCCGGTCGCCTTGGCGAGTGCATCGCTGACGAGCAGGTTGGCCGGCGTGCCGATCAGCGAAACGAGGCCGCCGAGCAGGGCCGCGAACGAGACCGGCATGACGAGTTGGCGGCGGGGGATCGTCAGGACCGTGCCCAAGCGTAGCGCGACCGGCAAGGTGATCGCAAAGGCGCCGATATTGTTCATGAAGATGGACATCAAGCCGGCGAGCGCGGACGTGCCTGATATGACCTTGAAGCCCGAAGGTCTTGCAGCCGCGAAACGGGCGGCGAGACTGTCGAAGAGCCTGGCGCGCGCCAGCACCTGAACGATCAGCAGGATCTCGACGACGGTGATGACGACGGGACTGGCGAAGCCGGTGAAGATCTGCTCGGCGGGATAAAGGCCGAGCGCATGGCCGCCAAGCAGGCCGGCGATCGAGACTACCTCGATGCGGATGCGATCGCACGAGAAGAGAATGAGCATCGCCAGCAGAAGGATCAGCAGGGATGCTTGCTCGAACGACATGGGCGGGTCCCTTGTTTCATCGATCAGGCGGGACTGTAATCGTTCCTCATACGCTGTACAGAGGCGCCTTCAGGCAAAATTTGAACAATCCTCATATCTCGCGTCAGGCTGGTGGTGCCTGCCACTGGCCTCTGGCGTTCCGCTCCAGAATGGGGGTTGCGAAGACGCCGACGGTGCGCGCGATCCATTGCGGCCCCGCGGCTGCGAGGCTATCGCGCCAGCGCTCCGATTGCAGCATGGCGGCACCGATAACGACGGGTTCGATACCGCAGCCTGTCAGCAGATGAAGACCGGCGACGATCGAGGCGCCGCTGGAAATGACGTCATCGATGAGTGCGACGCGTCGTCCCTGAAGCAGCGGCAGCACGCGCGGATCGATATAGAGACGTTTCTGCTGTGTCGGGGTGGTGATCGAAGACAGGGCGACGGAGAGCTCGTCGCGATACCAGAATTTACGCGAGGTGCCGAGCGGAACGTAGCGGTCGTGGCCGAGCTTCTGCGCCACGGCGGCGGCCAGCGTCAGGCCGAGTGTCGGCAGACCGGCGACGACATCAATGCGCATGGGCCTGATCTTTTCGGCGAGGCTTTCGGCGAGCGCATCAAGCACGGCGAAGCTCGCTTGGTTGACGATCAGCGAGGCGAGGGCATGATCGCCATCCGCCAACTCACGGATCGGCAGGCGAAGCTGGCGGCCGTCTTCGAGCGTGGTGACATAGAAGGAGGTGAATTCCCCATCGCCGGCAAAGGTGCCTTGCGGGTGAAGCTCCTGCCAGAAATCGTGCGGTGCCATCTCCGTCACAGCAGTCAATTGCGTCTCGTCCTCTCCATGCCGGTTTTCCGGCGCAGTGCCTGCAATTCCGGTTCGCTCAGCGCACGCACGGCGCCTTTCGGCAGTTCGCCGAGTTCGAGCCCGCCGATTGCGACGCGCACGAGGCGCAGGCATTCGGTTCCGAGCGCCTCCAGCATGCGGCGGATCTGGCGGTTGCGGCCCTCGTCGAGCTCGACCTCGATCCATGAATTCCTGTCGCCCTGGCGCAGGCGCCGCGCGGCGGTTGCCGTCAGCAGCTCGCCGTCGTGGCGGATGCCCGATGTCATGGCGGCAATGTCCTCGTCGTCCATGATGCGATCGATCTGGACATGATAGGTCTTCGTCACATGCGTGACCGGATCGAGCAGGATCTGGGCGAATTCGGTGTCGTTGGTGAAAAGCAGCAGGCCCTCGCTCGCCTTGTCGAGCCGGCCGACCGGAGAGAGATGCGGGATGTCGAAATCCTTGAGGCAATCGTAGACCGTCGGCCTGCCTTCGGGATCGTGGCGGGTGGTGACGAGACCGCGGGGCTTGTTGAGCATCAGATAGATTTTCGCTTCGGCAGCGATGACAAGGCCGTCGATGCTGATGCTTGCCGTGGCAAGATCGACCCATGCGGAGGTATCGCTGACTGTGCGGCCGTCAACCGCAACACGGTTTTCGGCGATCAGGCGTTCGGCCTGCGTGCGGGAGCAATAACCGAGCTTGGAAAGGGCACGGGGAAGGGTAACCCGTTTGGCCGCGGCGTTATCGGCGGGCTTTGTCCGTTCACGCATCTTGTGCGGTGGGCGCCGCTCCCTCATCTGCCATCCTTATCCTGCTTTTGATGCCGTTTTCTTGGCATGAACGACAGAAGGATGCCAGCTGCGTGAATAAAAAACGAGGGGAATAACAGGCGCCGCAAAAAGGGCTCAGCGCTTTGGATAAAGCGCCGTCGCGGCTTTGTTAGGATGGTGCTGCCTCAGCGGCAGGCCATGAAGCCGGCCAGTTCCTTGCGGCTGACGACGATGCCGGCGGCGGCCTTGACCGGGTCCGGGTGGGTGTAGGACAGACTAGGCATTTCCGGCAGATCGAGTGCCTGGCGCATATTCATGATGCCGACCGCATAGCGGCCATTGGCGCTGTCGACACTGACTTCGATAATGCAGTTGGCCCTCTTGTTTTCCATGGTAGTCCTCCCTTCGTTTTTTATGTTCCCATAGCTGGCATTAAAAATTGGTTTTTCTAAGACATAAGCATTTACGCACCCTGCCGAAAAACGGATCGGCGGGTGCGCAAAAGACTGGTTTATGAGTGATATGGCGGTTCAGCGCCACCAATGGCGAGGCTGCGGCTGCGGACTGCTGGAAAGCAGGTATCCGGCAAGGAAGCCAATGGCGCCTGCAAGCACCAGGGCAGTGGTCGTTGCTGTCGGATGCTCGCGGGCGGCGTCGGCGGCAGCCACACCTTCGGCCCGGATCTGGGCGACGGCGTTCTTTGCCCGGGGCAGGGCTTCGTCATAAGCCTTGCCGGCGCGGCCGCGCACTTCGTAATAGGCTTCGGCGCCTTGAGCGGAAATCATCTTCTGCAGGCGCGAGACTTCCTGCTGGAGTGCGGCGATGTCCTTGCTGACAGATGCTCTGATATCATCGGTATTGGCAGCCATGTCGGTCTCCTTCCTTCAATGGGAAAGACAACACCCAACTCGGTGATAGGTTCCGAAATCTCAGCCGCTGATTTGTGACGGAAATTTAAAGCTTGCCGGTCGGAGGCGCTTTAATCCTCCGTTAACCATAATTTCGCGCAAGATCCTGTTTTCTCGCTATATTTCGGTCGTTGAGAACGGCGTTCCGATGGATTTTTGACCAGCCGGTAAAGGAATTTTCGGGAATCCGTCCCGAAAGGGCGCCCTGTGGATAATAGCGACCGACAAAAATACCAGCCGAATCAACCTGTTACAAAAATGTCAAAAAACTTTGGTTGGGTGTGTTGACTGTTTGGGAGGGTTAGTTCTATAAGCCCACTCACTGAACGAGGGCGGCGGCGCTGCTGGCGACGAAGTCTTTCGTTCTAAAGAAACTCAAGCGGATTGGCGATTGCTGGTTTGTGTTCTGGGCGCGAGTTTGGA
>NZ_WIEU01000017.1:0-136488 GCF_012276115.1 Rhizobium leguminosarum bv. viciae
CCCCAGACGCCGGAATATTTGTAGAGCAGCGGCACCAGCGAATGCGAATTCTCCCAGACGTTCTCGACCGAGAAATCCGAGACGACATGGGCATAGGTCAGCACGGCGAAGGAGAAGGTGACAAGCGCAAACATCGCCAGCGAGCCGATCGTCGCCACATCCATCATCGCCCGGTCGTGACGACGGGCTCCGATGACCGGCACGATCGAGAGTATGAGCGCCGTGGCCAGCGCCAGCACCAGCGCGTAATGGCCGATCTCGATGATCATGGCGTCGCCTTCACTTGCTGTCCTTTCACTTCCTGGCCCTGAGCTTCCTTCCCAGGGTTTTCCTGGCCTTGACCTTCCTTCCACAGCCCCTGGGATTTCAGCCTGTCGGCCACGTCCTTCGGCATATAGGTCTCGTCATGCTTGGCAAGCACGGTGTCGGCCACGAAGACGTTCGTCCCGGCGGCGAACATGCCTTCTGTCACGACACCCTGGCCCTCGCGGAAAAGATCGGGGAGAATGCCGGTATATTTGACCTTCACGGCATTAGTGCTGCCGTCGGTAACGGCAAATTCCACAGTCGAGCCGGTGCCGCGCACGACACTGCCCTCGCCGACCAGCCCGCCGAGCCGGATGCGGGTTTCCGGCGCCACCGGCGTCTTGGCGAGATCCGCCGGCATGTAGAAATAGGCAACGGACTGGCTGAAGGCGAACATGACCAGCAGCACGGCGGCGATGATGAAGCCCATGCCGCCTGATATCACCGCGAGGCGCTTCTGCTTGCGCGTCATTGCGTCGCTCCCTCCGTGGCTATGCCGAGTTCCCTGGCAAGCGCCAGCAATTGCCTGCCCTGTTCGCCGGGCGGCGGAAAGGCCGCAAGCCCGCGCTTCAGGGCGCCGGCAGCGCGATCCTTGTCGTTCAATACGGCGTAAGAGCGGACGAGCCGCATCCAGCCCTCGAAATTGTTCGGATCTTCGTTGAGCTTGGCGTCGAGGCTCTCGACCATGCCGCGGATCATCTGCTGCCGGTCGCCGGCGCTCATAGTCTCGGCCGCCGCCACATCTTGCTGCGTAGGATTGCCGGGGGCAGCCGAACCGGCGCCCGGGGCAGCCGGACCGGCGCCTGGGGCAGCCGGGTTGGCGCCTGGGGCAGCCGGATTGGCGCCTGGCTTCGCGCCGCCGTTCATGGCGATATGCTCGTTGACCAACGGCAGCCAGGGCGCATCATCAGGCGATTGTTTCGCCAGCGCCTCGAAGGCCTGGCGCGCCTCATCGGGCCGTCCCGCCTGCTCCATGCTGAGGGCGATGTAGAAGCGGGCACGCGGATTGTCAGGTTCGAGCGTCAGCGATTGTTCCAGCACTTGCCGCGCCTCCTCCGTCACCACGCCGTCCGAGGCCGCCATCAGCGTCTCGGCAAGGCCATCGAGCCGGACGGGGCTCGGGCCGAGAAGCCGGATAGCATTGCGATAGGCCAGTTGCGCGTCGTTGACGCGCATCGTGCGGAAATAGATCGGCGCCAGCACGTCCCAGCCCTTGCCGTCATCGGGCTTCTCAGCCAGGTGCCGTTCCGCCTTGGTGATCAGCACCGCCACGTCGTTGCCGGGGTTTTCCAGCCGCGCTTCCAGCGGCTGCGAGGGCAGGTCCGGCCTGCCCGTCGTCAAATAAAGACAGAGGCCGAGAACCGGCAGGAGCAGAAGGACGAAGGCCTCGGTGAAACGGTGATGCCGTGCGGGTTTCGGCGTCTCAGCCGGCTCATCGGCAGAGACTGCGATCAGCCGCCGGCCGATTTCTGCCCTGGCGTAATCGGCCTCCTCCGGGGTGATCAGCCCGCCGTTGAGGTCGCGGTCAAGTTCGCGCAACTGGTCGCGATAGACCGCCGCCTCGCCCGCGCGGATATTCTCCGCCGCCTTCGCTCCGCGCAGAAGGGGGTAGAGCAGGATAACGGCGAGGGCTGCCGTCATAACGGCAACGAGAATCCAGAACAGCATGTCGCCCAAATACGTTAAGCGCGCCTTCATTCCAACTGCCAAAGCCGGAATGACGAAGATTTGAGGCTAGCGCATAACCCCGAGAATCGGAATCGATTTTCGGAAAGGATTATGCGCCATCTAAAGCGATAGAGCGTCCTTAGCGCGTCCTGTCGGACGCGCGGCGCTCTATTGGTCGCAATTCAGAGCGGCGACCAGCTGCCGTCGTCGTTGCGGCAGGCAGCGCCGCGCGCCACCGTGTCCTTGCCGTCGACGGTCAGCGTGTGGGTATATTGCCGGCAGTTCTGCGAACCGACCTGATAGGGCGCAGCCGCCACGACCTTGCCGGTCACGTCCTTGCCGGTCCAGAGCATCGGCTGACCGACGGCGGCCCCTTCCAGGGCCCGATATTCCGCCTCTAGCGCCCGCTGCTTGTCGCTGTCGTTCAGCGTCACACCGCTGCGGCCGACGATGCCGCCCTGCAACGCGGTGATGAAGGCGGCTGATGCCGAAGGCTTGCTCGAAAAAATGCCGCGCGAAGCAGCACTCTTCGTCGTCGTGCAGCCGGACAGCGCGACGGCGACGAGAAGAGCGGAAACGATCATGCCTTGCGAGCGTAAAATCATTGCGTCGAACCACGATCAGGGGTCAATTTCAGCCGATCGAAGTGCAGCGTCCCCGTGTCAGCATTAAGGCAAAGCATGCTATACATTTGCCAGTATCTTTGTGACATCAAGCAGTTGCTCATGCAACATCCTTTGTGACGCCGGGCAGGATAAGCTTGGCCTTCAGCCCGCCCCATTCACCACGGGAAAGCTCGAGCCGTCCCTGGTATTCGTTGGAAATCTCAGTGACGATCGAAAGGCCGAGCCCGGTTCCGGGTTTGCTTTCGTCGAGCCTGCGGCCGCGCTTCAGCGCCTCGCGGATCTGGTCCGGCTCCAGGCCCGGCCCGTCATCCTCGACGGCGAGCTCCACCCAGTGGCGGCGCGCGCTCGCCTCTACCCCCTTCACATCCTCGCCGGCCTCGACGGCCGAAAGCCGCACCCTGCTCTTGGCAAAACGCGCCGCATTTTCCAGGAGATTGCCGACGGTCTCCTCGAGATCCTGCTGCTCCATGGCAACGGCCAGATGCGGTGGCGAGACGACGAGATCGAATTCGGTATCGACGTTCAGCCGGCGCATGACGCGCACCAGCCGTTCAAGCGCCGGCTCGGCATCGGTGCGGGCGAGCACGGATTCGCGCTGCGCGGCGATGCGCGCCCGATTGAGATAGGACTGCACCTGCCCCTGCATCGATTCCGCCTGGCTGCGCACCAGCTCGCCATGGGATTTTTCGAGCACGCGCGCCTCGTTGAGGAGCACGGCGATCGGCGTCTTCAGCGAATGCGCGAGATTGCCGACCTGCATGCGGGCTCGCTCGACGATGCGGCGATTGCTGTCGATCAGCGCGTTTACCTCGTTGGCGAGCGGCAGGATTTCGCGCGGGAAGTCGCCTTTCAGCTGTTCGCTCTCGCCGGCGCGGATGCGCTCCAGCGCGGCGCGTGCCTTGTCGAGCGGCTTCAGGCCGTAGAGAATCGCCAGCGCGTTGACGATCAGGCTGCCGACGCCGAAACCGGCGAGCGCCAGATAGAGGCTGTGGGAAAAGGTGCGCACGTCGTCTTCGACGACATCGACGTTGCCGGTGACGCGGAAGCGCGCCGCGCGCCCGTCGGTATCGAGCACCACTTCGGTTTCGGCCACCTGCACGCGGTTCCCGGAAACATCCGTCACCTGGTAGTAGCGCTCGTAATTCTTGTCGAAGGGCGCTTCGACGACGGAGGGAACCGCAATGAGCGCCGAGCCGAGCGAAGGCGACACCAGCGGTGCGGTCGTATAGGTGCCGAGCGGCTCCACCACCCAGTACCAGCCGGTCTTCGGCTGGGCAAAACGCAGGTCGCCGAGCTGCGGGCTGCCGCTGAGCGCGCCCTGATCGCCGATCGTCACCGAATTGATGACGTTATAGAGCTGCGCCCGCAACAGATCCTGGAAACCGCGTTCGGCGCTCTTGCGGTAAAGGGTGGAGATCAGCAGACCGATCACCACCAGCGCCACCGTCGACCAGACCGTGGTCAGCAACAACACACGTGCGGTGAGCGACTTAATTCGCATGTTTCGGCGCTTGGATACGGTAACCGAGACCGCGCACCGTTTCGATCAGGTCGACCCCCATTTTCTTGCGCAGGCGGCCGACGAAGACCTCGATCGTGTTGGAATCACGGTCGAAATCCTGGTCGTACATATGCTCGACCAGTTCCGTGCGCGAGACGACCTCGCCCATGTGCTGCATGAGATAGGAAAGCAGGCGATATTCGTGCGAGGTCAGCTTCAGCGTCGTGCCGTTGACCGTCGCCTTCGAGGATTTGGTATCGAGCCGCACCGGCCCGCAGATGATCTCGGATGAGGAATGCCCGGCCGCGCGCCGGATCAGCGCCCGAATGCGGGCCAGCACTTCCTCGACATGGAAGGGCTTGGTGACGTAGTCGTCGGCACCGGCGTCGATGCCGGCGACCTTGTCGCTCCAGCGGTCGCGCGCCGTCAGGATCAGTACCGGCACACCGCGGCCGGCGCCGCGCCATTTTTCAAGAACGGTGACCCCGTCCATCTCCGGCAGGCCGATGTCGAGGATGATGGCGTCATAGGGCTCGGTGTCGCCGAGGAAATGGCCTTCCTCGCCGTCGAACGCCTGGTCGACGACATAGCCCGCCTCCTTCAGCGTGTCGGCCAGCTGCCGGTTCAGATTAACGTCGTCTTCGACTACCAGGATGCGCATCGGTCCGCCTTCGTCCGCTTCAAATCGTTCAATGTCCTGAATAAGCCGATTCCGCCTACATCGGAACCTTTACCGTCACCTTGCGTGGACGCTGGCCATTGCCGGACACGAGAACGGTGATGATGCAGGTATCGCCCACCGGTTGCACGGACAGGAGCTGGCCGCCCGTCTGCTCGACGACCTGGGCTGCAGCGGCGCTGCAATCGCCTCCGATACGCACGACAAAAGTGCCCGCGGCGTCCGGTGAGGGCGCCGATACCACCAGTCCGGCGGCCAATGCTGCGACGCTCAGAGGAAAGGCCATGTGTTATGCTTCCAAGGTAATGCCAACTTGCCCCGAATATGTACTCACGCGACCTGAATGGCAAATGAATGCGCTGTAATGCAGGGCGTTTAGAACTGTTCTCGACTGTTCGGGACAGCCGGTTTCAGCGCCTCTAAATTGCCGCCGCAGCAAGCTCCGGCGGCGGCCGTTGCGTCCAAAAACGATACCCTCAACCTTGGTATCCACGCATTCTTCATCACCTCCGGTAAAGGCGGGAAGCCGGCGGGACCGACACCACAGTCTTTGTCTGCGAATCGGCCGGCTCTTCTCTTTCCTGCCGCCCGCAGCTTTCACCGGCCGGTTGAAACTGTTATGCCCTTGCTGCCCCACATTTCAGACCGTTTCAGCACCTATGCCAAAATCCTCCCGCTTCCGCTCGGCGCAGACGGTCACCGTCCTTGCCGTTACCCAGCTGATCGGCTGGGGCACGACCTTCGACATGCTCGGGGTCATGGGCCGCGTCGTGGCGCCCGATCTCGGCCTGGCCAACGAAGTGGTGTTTGCCGGCCTGACGATCATGATGGTGGTCAGCGCCATCGTTGGTCCGGCAACCGGCCGCTGGCTCGGCCGCTATGGTGCTGCCCGGGTGCTTTCGGCCTCCTCGCTGACCTTTGCGCTTGGCCTGCTTCTGCTTGCTGCCGCAAACGGCATCATGCTCTATGCCAGCGCCTGGATCATCATCGGCATCGGTGGCGCATTCGGCCTCTCGGCGCCGGCCTATACCGCCGTCGTCGAGCGCGAAGGAGCGAACGGCAAACGCGTCATCGCCATCCTGATGCTGTTCACCGGGCTTTCGAGCGCCATCTTCTGGCCGATCCTCAGCCTCCTCAACGAGGCGGTCGGCTGGCGCCTCACCTTCCTGGTCTGTGCGGCGCTGCAATTCTTCGTCTGCCTGCCGCTGCATCTTTTCGCCCTGCCGAAGCCGATCGCAATACATGTCGACGGCGGCACAGCCGAAATCGCTCCGGTGCCGCTGTCGAAGGCCAAGCAGCGCAAAGCCTTTCTGCTGATCGCCGCGGCGACGACGATCTCGACCTTCGTCACTTTCGGCATCTCGCCATCGCTGCTCGAGATTTTCCGCCAGTCCGGCGCCTCCCCGGCCTTTGCACTGCAGCTCGGCTCGGCGCGCGGCATCCTCGGCATATCGGCACGCTTCCTCGACATGCTACTCGGCCGGCGCGGCAACCCCGTGCTCAGCGCGGCAATGGGCATCAGCCTGATGATGATGAGCTTCCTCATTATGCTGGTTGCCAGCCCGTCGACGCCGCTGCTCGTCACCTTCGTCCTGTTTTACGGGTTCGGCACCGGCGTCATGACCGTCGCCCGCGCGCTGCTGCCGCTGGCGCTGTTCTCACCGCGCGAATTCGGACTGCAATCGGCCCGGCTGTCGCTGCCGCAGAATCTCGCCAACGCCATCGCCCCCGTCATCTTCACCGCCATCCTCGACCGCGCCGGCACCGGCCCGGCGCTCGCCGCCTGCGCCGTTCTGGCGGCATTGTCGCTCATCTTCGTGCTGATGCTGATGGCGCTGATACGCGGCGCCCGTGCGTCGGAATCAGCCATTCTTAATATCTCTTGATTATCATCCACGCATGGACGAGAGCGGCTTTTCGCCGGCGCGCCGCAACCGCTGCGGCAGCCAGACCATGAACCAGCAGCCGCTTTTGATGAATCTTTTGAATCGCTTGCCGCCGCTTTTTCGAAAGTAGAGTTCGGTGGCTCAGAAGCTGAGTCAGCTTCGCAACGATCCGAATCCGGACAACCAGTCATCCATTTGAAATTTCAATTGAATCTCACTTGGCAGTTAAATGCTTGGGCAATTCAGAGCGGCCGCGTCTCCGCCGTGCGGCTGTCGTAATCGGCGGCGATGCGCTTTTCCCGGAGCGGCCGCACGCGATCGATCGAGAGCTGATAATCGGGATGCGCCTTATAGGCGGCAAGGGCCGCCTCGTCGTCGAATTCGCCATAGACCACGAGATCGATCTCGGTGCCCAGCTGATCGGTCTTCACATTGGTGCCGATTTCCAGCAGCCGCGCATGCGGAATGCCGGTCAGTATAGAAAGCCCGGCCCTCACCTCCTGCAGATGTTCCTCCTGCACGGTGAAGAAGACGATATGACGGATCACGCGGAAGCTCCTGTCAGATTTATCCAAATGATGGAGCGATCTTGGCGCATCCTATCGAACGCGCCGCGCTCCAAGTGTCAGCCGGGCGATAACATGCGCGCCCCAGGCCTTCAACCGCGCGAGCATGCCACGGGCCGCATCGGGACGTATCGCCGCATCGAAGACCATGGCATAGGCGGCGAGCTTTTCCGCCCGGTCGGTGCCATTGACGATGCGGCGCGCATTCACCCAATCGGCGGTCGTCGCATTCAGATGATCGGCGAGCCTGTGGCCGGTAAAGCTGCCCTGCAGCATGCCTTCGATCAGGATCGTCACCGCCGCACCCATCTCCATCGCCCGGTCGGGGTCGGCAACGAGATCGATCCCCGTCAGCACACTCATCGCCTCGTAGTTCCGCTTGTGGGTAAGCTGCACCAGGCCGCGGCCGAGCCAGCTGCGACCATCCTCGTCCGGCCGCCAATAGGGCGTCTTCACCCAGGAAAGCCGGCCTGCGGCAAAGGCCGTCTCGAGGATCTCGACCGCGCGCGCATCGCTGTCCGCCAGCGTCTCGCGCACCGGCTGCATCGTATAGGCGGTCTCATGATAAGCGGTTGCGAGGATATAGGCGAGCCACCGCCGGTCGGCATCGGCAAACCGTTCTTCCCAGGCGTCGAGAATCGCCGTGATGCCCACTACCTGAGGCTGAGTCAGGTTTCCTTTGAAGAGTCGGTGCCGTACCGTATCGAAAAAGAATGCCCGGTCCATGTGGACAACCATTCCGCGCTTCCCTCGAAATATCATGGTTAAAACCGTCTTAATCGATTAAATTCCATTTAATCGTTTAAAGTGTTTAAGCCACTGATTTACACGCCTTTTGTCTTATGCAATGCATCTTCTTGCCCCGAAGCCTTACCACGAACAGAGGAGACTTCCGATGCAGACGCCCGCCAATAGCCAAACCACCATTCCCCAGCATGTCGTCGATCAGATGGAAAACGAATGGCGCCAGGTTCGCCCTGAACGGGAAAATACGCGTCCGGCCCAACAGCCTCAACAACAACGCTGAAATAGACGCAAAACGCTACCGATGGAAGCTCGAGCGCCGCCCAGCGCCCGATCAATGCCCCGGCCAGTCACTGGTGGCCGGGTGATTTTTTCATAGGTACAATAAACGTCCCAGCGGTTTGACCGCCCCTCATCGCAGTACAGCATCAAGCCGTTTCGCCAGCGTGTCCAAGGACCGGGTGAAAACCATCCTATCATCAAGCGCACGCGACAGCACCAGCGCGCCTTGAATGCCCGCGACGCCCTCCTCGGCGAGCGTTTGCGCCTCCCCCTCAGGGCAGCCTGCCCGCATCAGCGCCGAACGCAAGGCATCGATCCAGCGGATGAAATAATCGCCGATCACTGTTGAAAACCGCTCGCGGGTCTCGTCAAGCGCGAAGGCGCCGACGAGGCAGATGCGACGACCGGAGCGGAAATAATCGTTCACATTCGTCCACATCGCGGCGATCGCCCGATCGGCGTCGTCCTTTCTCAGCGGCTGATAGATCGCATGCTCGAACCAGGCATCGACATCGGCGAGAACGGCGCCCGCCATCTCCTGCTTGCCGCCGGGAAAGAAGTGATAAAGGCTGCCCTTGCCAATGCCGGTGCGTTCGGTGATGCGGCTGAGCGACGTGCCCTCATAGCCGAGCTCGCGGAAGATTTCGGCGAGCAGCGGCACGACGTCGGCGCGTTCGTAGACAGTTTTCACCGGCGAACTTCCTTGGCTTGTTTAGAGGCCGAGCTCGGTCAGACCGGGATGGTCGTCCGGCCGTCGGCCGAGCGGCCAATGGTACTTGCGCTCCGATTCCCGGATCGGCAGGTCGTTGATGCAGGCGAAGCGGCGCTGCATCAAACCGGCGGCGTCGAATTCCCAGTTCTCGTTGCCATAGGAGCGGAACCAGTTGCCGCTATCGTCATGCCATTCATAGGCGAAGCGCACGGCGATGCGATGATCGGTGAAGGCCCAGATTTCCTTGATCAGCCGGTAATCCAGTTCCTTTGCCCATTTGCGGGTGAGGAAGGCGACAATCTCGGCGCGGCCGGTGATGAATTCGGCGCGGTTCCGCCAGCGGCTGTCCGGCGTATAGACGAGCGAGACGCGCTCGGGATCACGGCTGTTCCAGCCGTCCTCAGCAAGACGGACTTTCTGGGTGGCGGTCTCAAGGGTGAAAGGCGGGGCGAGGCTGGACATGGGTTCTCCGGGGTGATCCTGTACTGAATGCCCATCATTGTACCGATCGGTACAATGATGGGCAAGCCGCTTCGAGACGGTATTTCTCAAAGGCCGGGAGGCAGGCTCCACCGCAGCGGCAGGGCATCCGGGCGAAGCACGATCTCTTCCGGCGTGAAACGCCACAGCCGTTCCGCCCGTTGAAAGCTGGCGATCTCAGGCGAATCCAGCAGCACCTCAACCTTTCCCGTCATCTGCAGCATGTCGCCGCTTTCGAAATCGATGAAGACCAGCCCCGCCTTCGGATTGACGAGGAAATTACCCAGCGTGTTGAAGAACCGATTGCCGGGGAAATCGGGAACGGTCAGCACGCCGTCGGCGCCAACACGCACGAAGCCGGCATTGCCGCCGCGATGGGACACGTCCACCTGCCGCTCGCCATTCTCCCGGTCGACATAGGAGGCGACAAAGAAGGTATCCGCGCCCTCGATCATCCCTAGCGCCCGATCGTCGAGCTGGCCGGAATGAAGCGGCGGCACTGCAGTCGGCATATCGGGATCGCGGATGAAGGCGGAAGAGCGAAGCTGAATATATTGCGGGCAATTGCCGAAGCTCTGGCCGACGCGCACCTGGAATGCTCCAGCGTCGGTCCTGCGGATCACGCCGTTCAGCCGGTTGCGCCGCCGGGTCTCGAGCTGGATCCCGAGCATCGCGATCGCGTCGCCATCCTCCATGCCGGCATCGGCAGGATCGGCCGCGTCGCGCGGTAGGTGCACCTCGAGAATCTCCGGCTCCGGCGAGGCCATGAAACCCGGGCGCTCGGCCCTGGCCGTTGCCCAGACATCGCCCTTGGCATCAACGGCGCCGAGCACGACGAAAGGCAGCATCGGAAAGAAGGCGCGGTGCTGCTCCGGCATGGCCTTGCGGACGAAATTACGGCCCGGCCCGTCCATGCGTTCGGCGACACCGACGCTGCGCTGCATGGCGAGTTCGCCCGCATGCCAGGGCGATGTGGCGTCCTGTCTTGTCTGCTCCAGCATAACGGCCTCCTTCGGGGCAGCATTTGGGGAACCGGGCAACATCGCTGCCCCGGCGGGTTTTCACGCGGCAAGGCCGATCTTGGTCTTGCGAAAACCGACGAAACCCGGCAGCGCCTCGATGCGCGCAAGCCAGGCGCGAACGCTTGGATAGGCCGAGATATCGACATTGCCCTCCGGCGCATTGGCGATGTAGCTGTAGAGCGCCACGTCGGCGATCACAGGATTGTCGCCGAGCAGGAAGCTGCGGCCGTGGAGCTCCGCCTCGATCAGCGCCAGAATGCGGTGCGCCCGGGCGATCACCTCGTCGGTGCGGAAATCGGCGCCGAAGACGGTGACCAGGCGCGCAGCACAGGGCCCATAGGCGATCTCGCCTGATGCAACCGAGAGCCATTTCTGTATCCGCGCCGCAGCCACCGCCTCTTCCGGCAGCCAGTCGGTGCGGCCGTATTTGCGTGCGAGATAGACGAGGATGGCGGAGGAATCGGCAATGACCGTGCCATTGTCGTCGAGCACCGGCACCTGGCCAAAGGGATTGAGCTTCAGAAAGTCCGGCGCCTTGTGAGCGCCAGCCGCCAGGTCGACCTCGACCAGTTCATAGGGTACGCCAAGCAGCGACAGGAACAGGTGAGCCCGGTGGGCATGGCCGGATAGCGGGTGATGGTAGAGTTTCATGATGGTTCCTTTGATCTTCTAATCGACGGGACGCGGTTGGCGATGGCCGCTTCGAACCATCTGCGGTGTAATTTATTGCCTTCCACCTGGCTGCAGTAGAATGCTAATCTGGAAGGCATGTTACCAATTCACGGAAGGATAGAATGGACCGCCTCGACGCCATGACCGTGCTTCTTGCTGTTGTCGAACAGGGCAGCCTGTCGGCCGCCTCACGGCATCTGCGATCGCCGCTCGCAACCGTCAGCCGCAAGGTTTCGGAACTGGAGGCCCATCTCAACGCCCAGCTGCTGCAGCGGAGCAACCGGAAGATCACGCTGACGGAGGCCGGCCGCTCCTATGTCGAGGCGGCGCGGGAAATTCTCGATCGGGTGGAAGAGGCGGAACGGACGGCCGCCGGCGAATACAGCGCCCCGAAGGGCGAGTTGACGATGACCGCGCCGATCGTCTTCGGGCGGCTGCATGTCCTGCCTGTCGTGGTGGATTTCCTGAAAGCCTATCCCGATATCAATCTGCGGCTGATGCTTGGCGACCGGGTATCGAACCTCGTCGAGGATCATATCGACGTGGCGCTGAGGATCGGCAACCTGCCGGACAGCAACCTGATCGCCACAAGGCTCGGCGCGATCCGCCGCACGGTCTATGCCAGCCCGGATTATCTGACGCGGCACACCCTGCCCCGGCATCCAGGCGATCTCGCTCGGCATGACTGCGTCACCTTCGAGGGCATGGCCTCGATGCTGAGCTGGATATTCATCGAGGGGAAACATGATCTCGCCGTGCCGATCCGCTCGCGCCTTGCGGTTAACACCGCCGAGGCCGCGGTCGATGCGGCTGTCGCCGGTCTCGGCATTACCCGCGTGCTCTCCTACCAGGCAGCGCGCGCCGAGATGGCCGGGCTGCTGGTGCCGCTGCTCCCAGATTTCGAACCGCCGCCGGCGCCGGTGCATCTCGTCTATCCCGCGCAGGGACTGGTGCCCCTGAAACTGCGGGCGCTGCTCGATTTCGCGACGCCACGCCTGCGCGCCACGCTGAACAAGTCCTAGGCGAGCTTGCCCTCTTCCGCCTTGTAGAAATACTGGCTGGCGACAAGCCAGCCCTTCAGCGGCCGCAGCGGCGGAATACAGGTGGCGAGCATGAAGGGACCGGTGACCAGAAGCTGCACCCAGATCGGCGCCGAAAAGGCCACCTCCAGCCAGACGCCGAGCAGCACGCTCGGGATGCAGGCGAAGCAGATGACGAAGAAGGCCGGACCATCGGCCGGATCGGCGAAGGAATAATCGAGACCGCAGACCTCGCATTCCGGCTGCAACGTCAGGAAGCCGTTGAACATATGGCCCTGGCCGCAGCGCGGGCAGCGTCCCTTGATGCCGGTCTGCATCGGAGGAAGTGGGGGATATTCCGTGTCCATGACGATCTCGCTTTCTTGCTTCGCAAATATTGATGCGATCAAATATCTGCAATGACTGCATGCAATATAATTACATTATGAGGAAATTACCAGTCAATTCGCCAGAATGCCGCAGAGCTCCCCAGCACATGCCGGCAGCAAGCTGACTGCAGATTTATCAAGCAGCATTTGGGGCCGCAGCCAGGCATGACAGTCTAGCGAATCAGACGTGAACATGGTGGTGAACGTGACGGTTACGCTTCGCCCATGCCCGGACAGATCTGGGCTCGGACGATCTGATCTCGACCGCCTCCGGCTTTCGTCCGGCCTGACCAGCCCGGAGCTGGGTTCCGCGTCAGAAGAACGACGCTGCCATTTCCGGCGGGCCTTCCAGCGCATGGGCCATGAATTCCAATGCGCCCTGCAGTTTCTCCCGGGTGATCGGTCCGCCAAGGCAGACACGCACGGCCTCGGGTGCCGTGCCCTCGACCGTGAAGGCATCGCTTGCGACGACGCCGATGCCGGAAGAACGGGTATGGCTACCGAAAGTGGAGCGGGTCCAGCCGTTGGAGAGCGGCAGCCAGATGTTGAAACTGATCGGATCGGCGCGGTAGCTGCCGGCCGGCAGGATGGCGGCGACCATTTGCTGGCGGGCGGCGGCCTCGGCACGGATGAAACGCAGGATCGTATCGGCGGTGCCATCCTCGATCCAGCGGGTGGCGAGCGCCACGGTCAACGGCGAGGCCATGACATTGTTGGCGCGCATGGCGCTGACGAAGGGCCACACGGCCTTACTGTCAGGCGCCACGACATAGGCAAGTCGCAGACCCGCGCCGATGCATTTCGCCAGTCCGCCGATATGCCAGGTCAGATCGGGCGCTGTTGCGGCGAGCGGCGCCGGGCCGTGCTGCGGAATGAAACCATAGGCATCGTCCTCGACGATCGGCACGTGATATTTGCGGGCAACGGCGCAGATCTCCTCGCGGCGCCTGGCCGGAATGGTCAGCGTCGTCGGGTTCTGCAGCGTCGGATTGAGATAGAGCGCCTTCGGCTTCAATCTCTCGCAGGCCTCGGCAAAGGCGTCCGGCAGGATACCGTCCTCGTCCATCGGCAGACCGGCCAGATTGAGCCGCAGCTGGGCGGCGATCGAGCGCATACCGGGATAGGTGATGATTTCCGAAAGCACGGTTTCGCCCGGTTTTGCCAGCAGGCCGAAGATCGCCAGCAGGGCCGGATGGGCGCCGGGTGTGACGAAAATGCGCTCCTGCGAGGGCACCAGCCCGCGACGGCTGAGCCAGGAGGCAGCAGCCTCCTTGTCCATGCTGGAGCCGCCGAAGCCCTGGTAGCGCAGAAGCGGAATGAGGTTCGCCGTCACCGCCGACATGCCCTCGCGCATGCGGGCGACCAGCTCGGGGTCGTCCGTTTCCGGCGGCATGTTCATCGAGAAATCGACGATGGAGGCGCGGCGGGGATCGGGCGCAGCGTCGGGCGCGAATCCCTGGCGCTCCTTGTCCGCGCCACCGGTGACGAAGGTGCCTCGGCCGACATGCGAATCCACAAGCCCGCGCTTCTGCGCCTCGACATAACCTCTCGCCACCGTCGTGAAATCGACGTTCAGCCGCTTGGCGAGTTCGCGTTGCGGCGGCAGCCGGTCCCCAACCACCAGATGTCCGCTGCGCAGATCCATTTCGATCACATCGGCGATCGCCATATAACGCGGGCTGCTGCTGCGGCTGAGATCGGGATGCCAGTCTTTCATGTCATGATCCGTGTCGGTCTGATTCCTGATGAGATTGACCGTATATTGTTGCACAATGCCGCTGTCACGAAAAATGTCGCGCGCCAAGTCCGGAGAACGACGCAGGACGGAATGGCGCAGCTTTTGCGCTTGCCTTGATACGTTTTAATGACGGATTGTCGCCGGACTTGACTGCTATCTGCGCAAATACAATGCGGCACGGCGACCGCGCTGTCGCAGGCCGATTTCGGCAGCGTGCGCGCCAATGACGCTTTCCCCCGAGAAGGCCCGGCTGAGGCGCGAGGACGGCAAGACAATCGGCTGCGTCTTCAGCGCGAATTAACGAGGGTTTGCCGCGCGCTATGGCTTCAGGCGTACGCTGCGAAAGCGTCAATGCCGGTCAGCCTTGCCGACAAGATCCACAGGCGTGCCGCCTCCTCGGGATCGGCTGCATGGTCGCTGACGCCGCCGGGTTCTCCATCCGTTGCGCGGATGGCGATATCGCAGTCCTCGCAATACAGGCCTCCCATACCGTCGAGTTGCGGGGAGGTCGCCGCCCAAACCTGCGTGGCCGCCCCCTGGGATGGCGTCTTGAATGTCGGATCAATCGGGTTGCCGTCCGCATCGATCCAGCCGGCACCGACCATTTCCTCCTTTGCGAGATGGCGCTGCAAGGGGGTAAAGATCTTGCCCGGGTGCAGGGAGAAGGCGCGGATGCCGGTGTCGCGCCCGAGCCTGTCCAGATGCACGGCGAAAAGTGCGTTGGCGGTCTTCGACTGACCGTAGGCCCGCCATTTGTCGTAACCGGTCTCGAATTGCACATCCTCCCATCGTATGGCCGAGTTGTGATGGCCACCGGAGGAAACCGAAACGATGCGAGCGCCGGGCGAGATCGCCGGCCAAAGGCGGTTGACCAAGGCGAAATGGCCGAGATGATTGGTCGCGAACTGTGCCTCCCATCCGTCGCCGAAACGCGTTTCCGGGCAGGCCATGATGCCGGCGCTGTTGATCAGGATGTCGATGCTGCGGCCAGATGCGACGAACCGCTCGGAAAAGACGCGAACGCTTTCGAGGTCGGAAAGGTCGAGCCGATCAATCTCTACGCCATCGATATCGGCGACCGCGCTGCGCGCCGCCTCGATGCTCCTTGCGCCGATGGTCACCTTGGCGCCGGCGCCCGCCAGAGCGCGCGTGGTCTCGAGCCCGAGGCCGGAATGGCCGCCGGTGACGATGGCGCGCTTGCCGGAAAGATCGAGACCGGTCAGAACCTCGCCGGCCGTCGTGTGGGCTCCAAATCCGGAACCGATGGGGACTTGTTTGTCATTCATGATAATTACCTTTGTTCTGCGACGTTGCCGTCGCTCGGGATGACGGTCGCAAGAATAAGGCGTGGTCTCCAGACGATCCATGCGCTAAAGTCCGATATGTCTTCGCCATCGTCCGGATTTTTACATGGACCCGTTATCCGATGTTCTCGCATTGCTCAAACCGCGCAGCTATGTTTCCGCGGGGCTTGACGCTGGCGGCGCTTGGGCGATCGATTTTCCGCCCCCTGATGGCATCAAGTTCAACGCGGTGATTTCAGGCGCCTGCTGGCTGAGCGTCGATGGCGTTGCCGAAGCTGTCCGCCTGGAGGAAAGCGACTGCTTTCTGCTGACGCGCCGCCGAGCCTTTCGTCTCGCCAGCGATCCGGGGCTCGAAGCGATCCCGTCCGATGCGATCTATTCGATCGCCCGCGACGGCATTGCGACTTGCAACGGCGGCGGCGATTTCTTCCTGATCGGCAGCCGTTTTTCCTTTTCGGGGGGAAATTCGGACATCCTTCTCGGAATCCTGCCGCCGATCGTCCATGTGAAGAGGGATTCCGATCACGCCACCGTGCTGCGCTGGTGCCTCGATCGGATGACGCGCGAATTGCGCGACCAGCAGCCGGGTGGCTTTCTGATGGCGGAGCATTTTGCTCATGTCATGCTCATGCAGGTGTTGCGCCTCCATATCGCATCGCCGAATGCGCGCGGCGTCGGCTGGCTTTTCGCGCTTACCGACCGACGGATCGGCGCGGCTATCGGTGCCCTGCATGCCGATCCAGCCCGCAAGTGGACCTTGCAGTCGCTAGCTGAACGGGCCTCGATGTCCCGGTCCAGTTTTGCTCTCCACTTCAAGGAAAAGGTCGGGCTTGCGCCGATGGATTATCTGACGCGCTGGCGCATGCTTCTCGCAGGTGACCGATTGACAAATTCGGCCGAAGCAATTGCCGGTGTCGCCCTGTCGCTCGGTTATGAATCCGAAAGCGCATTCAGCACCGCTTTCAAGAGAGTGATGGGATGCTCGCCGCGGCAATATGGTCGCGCTCAGCCGCCCGCCGGTGCCATGCGAGATAGTCTCGGCGCTCAGTGAAACCTTGATTGGTGCAGGCATCGGAGGGAGGTCGCCGTTGACCTGCCAAAATTCCGTCCGATACGGTCTTGCACCCGCCGTCCATTCTCTTACCTATTCAAGGAAGAATGCGCCGGCTTTCGGCCTTTCGCGCCGGCGTCTATCGGGATGAAAGTATGAATATCGATCCGATTTTACGGTCAGTCGTGGCCGTCCGTTCCTCTATTCCGGAAGATGCCTTCACGGCGGAGACGCTGGGCACTGTCCGGGAAGGCAGCGGCGTGGTCATTCGCGACAACGGACTGGTGCTGACCATCGGTTATCTCATCACCGAGGCCGAAGAGGTCTGGCTGACGACCCATGACGGGCGCGTGGTTCCCGCGCATGCGCTTGCTTATGATCAGGAAAGCGGCTTCGGCCTGGTCCAGGCGCTTGGAGCCCTGAATGCGCCGGCGGTGGATCTCGGCGACGCGGCCACGGCCAAGCCCGGCGATCCCGTCGTGCTGGCCGATGGCATCGGAGAATTCGTCGAGGCAAATATCGTCGCCCGGCAGGAATTTGCCGGCTATTGGGAATATCTGCTCGACGAGGCGATTTTCACAGCACCAGCCCATCCCTCATGGGGCGGCGCGGCCCTGATCGGTTCGGACGGCAAGCTTCTCGGCATCGGTTCGCTTCGCCTGCAAATGAGCCATGGCGACGAGGTTGCCGATATCAACATGGTCGTGCCGATCGACCTTTTGCCGCCGATCCTCGACGATCTCTTGAACCGGGGCCAGGTCAACAAGCCGCCGCGGCCCTGGCTTGGCGCCTTCTCCGCCGAGAGCAATGGCGGCGTGGTGGTCATGAGCGTGGCCGAAGACGGCCCGGCAGCCCAGGCGGGCCTGCGTCAAGGCGATATCATTTCGGAGATCCGCGACGAAGAGGTCGATGGCCTGGCCGATTTCTATCGCAAGCTCTGGAGCAGCGGCCCCGCCGGCGCCGAGATCCCCATGCGGATCCTCAGGAACGGCCGGGAAGCCTGGCTGCGCATCAAATCCGCCGACCGCAACAGCTTTCTTAAGAAACCGCAGCTGCAGTAAGGTTACGCCGGCGTCGTGAAAGTCGCTGGCGCCCATTCGAGCGGGTTCTCCCGGCATCCTTATCCCGTCTCAGAGATTTTCCGGCGTGATCGTCAGGAAGCGCACCGGCTCGGCGCTGACTTCCACCTCGATGAGACCCAGCCTGTTCAGGGCAAGGTCTATCGATCGCCTCGCCTGCACCTCCGGCGCCTGGTCGAGCACGATCGACATGATGCCGCGACGGAGATAGTCCTGCGTCTCTCCCGTCAATTCGTGGCCGACCCAGAACGGCCGCCCAGCCTTGTTTGCCTCGAGCACCCTGGCAACACCCTTGTTGTCGCCGCCGGCACTATAGACGCCGATGATGCCGGGTTCGCGCCGGAGGGCCGCTTGCAGCAGTTCGATGGCATTGTGCTCGTCATCGAGGTCGAACATGACCTCGATGAAACGATGTTCGTTTGAACCATTCTCTGAGAGATAGCTGGAGAAGCCGCGGATCCGCTCCTTATGGTTCTCATAGGCGCCGCTGTGGCAGAGAGCGACGAACGAACCCCGGCGCTGCGCCAGCATGCCCGACATATAGTGAGCCGCGGTGCGTCCCGCAGCATAGTTGTCGATGCCGACATAGGGCAGTTCGGGGGCCGGACGGGTCATGATCTGGATGACGGGAATGCCGAGATCGGCCGCCTTCCGCACGCTGGTGACGACATCGGCATGGTCGGGCGCAACCACAATCAGCGCCGACCGGCGTGCCGTCGGGTTGGCGATGTAACGGGCGAATTGTGCCGGCTCGTTCTCGCGGACGAAGGTGCGGTGAACGACAATGCTATCGTCGAGCGAGGCGGCAATGCGCTCGAACGCCCGGTTCAGACGTGAATAGAAGCTGGTCTCCGGGCGAACGAGGATCACCTCTATCCGGATCAGGCCGCGATGGGCGACCGGCAGGCTCTGCCGGTATTCAAGCCGTCTTGCCACCAGGAAGACTTTTTCCACCGTCTCCGGCCGCACGCCGCCGCGGCCGTTGAGGACGCGCTCGACGGTCGCGGTGCCAACGCCGGCTTGGCTTGCGACATCCTTCAAAGTCACCTTCATCAGGGCTCACTCACTCCCAAAGCTGACACAGCAGAGCATCGGCCTGCTGCGCGGTCAATGATCAAATTTGATCAAGGAAGCATTGGAGCATGGGGACGCTGCAGCAGTATCGTGCTGGCAATCCGGGAGGAGCACCGGACCGTCCGAAACAAACGAGATCAAGGATCACCCGCCGGCCCGATGCGGCCGAAGGATGACGGAGGAACCAGATGAAGATCGCACTCGACCCGCATATGCACCGTCACCTCAACCTGCGCGACCTCTGCCGCAAGGCGGCGGAACTCGGCTATGAGCATATCGAGCTTTCACCGCGCGACGATTTTCTGCCTTGGTGGGTGCGCCCGCGGGCACACAAGGAACGCATCGCGGAATTCAAATCGGCGCTGAAGGATCACGGCGTCCAGCTCGCTTCGATCCTGCCGATGTACCGCTGGGCGAGCCCGCATGAGGACGAGCGGCAGGCAGCGGTGCGCTACTGGAAGGAAGCGATCGCGATTTCGGCCGAGATGGGCTGCGATACGATGAATTCGGAATTCGGCCGCGGACCGTCGCCGGATCGCAGCCACCGCGCCAGCTGCTGCGGCGGCATGCATACCCACGAGCACAGCGAAGCCGCCTGGTGGCGCTCGATAGAAGAGCTCGTTCCGGTGTTCGAGCGCGAGGGCGTCACGCTCAACATGGAACCGCATCCGGAAGACTGGTGCGAGACGCTGCATCCGGCGATCGACATGCTGAAGACCATCGGCTCGAAGAACGTCAAATTCCTCTACTGCGCGCCGCATACCTTCTATTTCGGCGACGACATGGCGCGGATGATCCGCGATGCCGGCCCGCTGATCGCCCATGTGCATGTGGCCGATACCTATAACCACAAGGCATCGTCAGGGCTGCGCTACATCATCAATCCGCCGGGCGCGAAGGTCACCATCCATCAGCACATGGATATGTACCAGGGCGAGATCAATTGGGATGTCTTCTTCTCCTCGCTCGCCGCGGTCGGGTTCGACGGCATCATCACCGCCTGCGTCTTCGGCTGGGAGGAGCGTGCCGATGATTCCGGCCGCTTCATGCGCTCCGAAATCCAGAAATACGTCGACAAATACTGGCCCGGGAAACTTGGCTGATCGTCAACATCTGCCCGGCACCCCACTTTTCAGGAATAAAACCGTGACCATCACGATTACGACAGCCCCCTGCTGCTGGGGCGTTGATGACGTCAATAATCCAAACCTTCCCGCCTGGGAACGCGTCTTCGACGAGGCCGCTGCGGCCGGCTATGGCGGCCTCGAACTCGGGCCGTACGGCTATGTGCCACTCGATGATGGACTCGTCGCAAAGGCGCTTGCCGAGCGCAATCTCTTCATCGTCGCCGGCACGATCTTCGACGATCTCGTCTCTCCTGAAAATCGGGAGACTTTGCTGCGGCAGACGGATGAAATCTGCACCGTCATCACCAGGCTGCCGCAGCCGGAGCAGGTGGCGGGCCAGCGGTTCAAGACTCCCTACCTCACGGTCATGGACTGGGGGCACGACGAGCGGGACTATGCCGCCGGCCATTCCGATCGTGCGCCGCGTCTCGACGACAAGGCATGGGCCGGGATGATCGCCAATATCAGGGCGATCGCCGAACTCGCCCAGCGCAAATACGGCGTGCGTGCCGTCATCCACCCGCATGCGGGCGGCTATATCGAATTCGCCGATGAGATCGAGCGGGTGGCAGGCGACATTCCGCAGGAGATCGCAGGCTTCTGCCTCGACACCGGCCACAGTTATTATGCCGGCATGGATCCCGTGGAGATGCTTCGCCGCTATGCCGACAGGCTCGACTACGTCCACTTCAAGGACATCGACCAGACCGTCTTCGACCGTGTGCTTGGCGAGAAGATCCGCTTCTTCGAGGCCTGCGGACAGGGCGTGATGTGCCCGATCGGCCACGGCGTCATCGATTACCCCGCCGTCAAGCGGACGCTCGAGGAGATCGGCTATCACGGCTTCATCACCGTCGAGCAGGAGCGCGATCCGCTCAATGTCGCCGGCAGCCTCGAAGACGTGAAGCAAAGCCGCGATTACCTGCGGTCGGTTGGTTTTTAGGGAAAAGATAATGACGAATGACAGGAGAAAGCCGATCCGCTGGGGCATGGTCGGCGGCGGCAAAGGCAGCCAGATCGGCTATATTCATCGCTCGGCAGCGCATCGCGACGACGTCTTTGCCCTTGCGGCGGGTGCCTTCGATATCGATCCGGAACGCGGCCGCGCCTTCGGGCTCGATCTCGGGCTCGACGAAGCCAGGAGCTACCGGGACTATGCGACGATGTTTGCGACTGAGGCCGGGCGGACCGACGGCATCGAGGCCGTGTCGATCGCAACACCCAACAACACCCATTTCGCGATCTGCAAGGCAGCGCTCGAACATGACCTGCATGTGATCTGCGAAAAGCCGCTCTGCTTCACGACCGCCGAGGCCGAGGAACTGAAGGCGCTTTCCCAGACGCGCGGCCGTATCGTCGGCGTGACCTATGGTTATGCCGGCCATCAGATGATCGAGCAAGCGCGCGCCATGGTCCGGAATGGCGATCTCGGCGAGGTCCGCATCGTCAACTTGCAATTCGCCCATGGTTTCCATAGTGCTGCGGTGGAGGAGCAGAACCCCGCGACGCGGTGGCGCGTCGATCCGAAATTCGCAGGCCCCAGCTATGTGCTCGGCGATGTCGGAACCCACCCGCTTTATCTCGCCAAGGTCATTCTGCCGCATCTGAAGATCAAGCGGCTGCTCTGCACCCGTCAGAGCTTCGTCAAAGGCCGCGCGCCGCTCGAAGACAATGCGGTGACCCTGATGGAATATAACAATGGCGCGATCGCCACCATCTGGTCGAGCGCCGTCAATGCCGGCTCCATGCATGGCCAGAAGATCCGCATCGTCGGCTCGAAGGCCAGTATCGAATGGTGGGACGAGCGGCCGAACCAGCTCTCCTACGAGATCCAGGGTGAACCAGCCCGCATTCTCGAGCGCGGCATGGACTATCTCTATCCCGAGGCCAGGATCGACGACCGGATCGGCGGCGGTCACCCGGAAGGTCTCTTCGAAGCCTGGGCGAACCTCTATCGCCGATTCGGCTTTGCCATCAACAAAGAGCGCGGCCTTGCTCCCGCGGGCATCGAAGACCTCGTCTTTCCCGATGCCGATGCCGGACTGGAAGGAGTGCGCTGGGTGGAAAACTGCGTGCGGTCCGCCGACGCGGGCGGGGTCTGGCTGGATTATCGCTAGGTCTTCAAGATCCTCGGCGCGGCTCTTTCTCAGATCGCGCCCTATGCCCGCTTCGCACTTGTTGCGCTGGAGGCATGTTCAAGGACATCAGTCCACACTCAGATAAGCGGATCGTCGTCTTCCGGCGCCTGCGGCGCGCGGCGACGCGTGCTGTCGTTGGCGGCTTTCTTAGGCCCGTCGGCGGCTGCCTCAGGGACTTTCTTGACGCTTTCGCCGCCGGCGTCTTCTGCGGCTGGCTTTGGGTCGCTCTTTTTCACGAAACGGATCATAGGTCATTTCCTGCTTCAACAGTGGGAGCGCTCCGCACGTATATCGGAGCGCTCTGGAAAACGGTGTCAGACGGCAAGCGCCGTGGCGCAGCCTTGAACGCTTCGGCTATCGGGTGAGGTTTGCCCAGGCATGGTTGCCCAACCGCCGGCTTCAACGAACTGACGCTGCTTGTAGCCTTCGGTAATCGCCTTGAACTCGATCAGTTTAGCGCTCGCATCCGGCGCCGCCTTGAATCGCTCGACGCAAATGGCCGACGCCAGTTCTCCGCGTGCGGTGTCGCCGGCAGCGGCTGCCGCTTTGCTTGATGTGCCGCCTGTTACCCAACCTCCCCAGCTGAAGCCGATGATCATCGTGGCGATCGCCGTGACGACGCAGGCCCAGGCGAGAAGCGTCTTGGACGGCTGGTAACTGTCGAAACGCTGGGTAATCGATGTCTTGCTGCTGCTCTGTACGGACATTGGAATTCTCCCTGTCTGTTATTCGGGTTGTGCCGTCCGGCGACGCCGGACCGGGTCAAGCTGGCCTCAGAACAGGATGATTTTAGGCCGGGTCTAAAATCTGAATCCTGTTCTACATTAAATAGTTAGACCTTGGCGGGAAGCCCCTCGATCAGGGCATCGGCTTGCGGTGCATCTCCTTTCTGGCCTGCGGTGAGTGTGAAGCGAACCGGGCAGCCCAACCCGCGCACCACCATGTGGATCTTGGTGCTCAGACCGCCGCGAGAGCGACCAAGGGCCTGATCTTCAGCCCCCTTTTTGCGCCGGCAGCGTGCTGATGGGCGCGGATGATGGTGGAGTCGACGATCAGATATTCAAAATCTGGATCGTCTGACATCGCCGCAAACATGCGCCACCAGATACCCTTCTGGCTCCAGCGGCTAAAACGGCGGAAGACACTGTTCCACTCGCCGAAGACTTCTGGTAGGTCACGCCAGGGCGAGCCAGTGCGTACGATCCAAAGCACGGCCTCCACAAACATTCGGTTGTCGCGGCCTGACGAACCGCGCGTGCGCTCGTCACCAATAATGTGGGGAGCAATCCGCTCCCACTGTTCATCCCGCAGCACCAATCGATCCAAAACACCCATGACTGCCTCCAAAAGACAGTCTTGAATCTGATTTGCTCAAACTTGGGAATCCCAAGAGTCCACGCGGCCTAGTATCCCATAGCGCCCATGCCGCCATTTCCGGCCGCAGGCGCAGAATTTTTCGCGGGAATGTCGGCGATCATCACCTCGGCGGTGATCAGCAGCGCCGCGATCGAGCCGGCGTCCTGCAGAGCAGTGCGCACGACCTTGGCAGGATCGACGATGCCGGCCTCGATCATATCGACATAGGTCTCCGTCTGTGCGTCGAAGCCCTGATTGTGGTCATTGCTGCCGGCGAGTTTTCCGACGACAATGGAGCCCTCGAACCCGGCATTGTCGGCGATCTGTCGGATCGGGGCTTCGAGCGCCCTGAGCACGATCGAGATGCCCGCCGTCACATCGGCGTTCTCCCCCGTCAGTCCCGTCAGCGCCGACTTCGCGCGCAACAGTGCCACGCCGCCGCCGGGCACGATGCCCTCTTCGACCGCCGCACGGGTGGCGTTCAGCGCATCGTCGATGCGGTCTTTCTTTTCCTTGACCTCCGTCTCGGTCGCGCCGCCGACGCGGATGACCGCGACGCCGCCGGCGAGTTTCGCTAGGCGTTCCTGCAGTTTTTCCTTGTCGTAGTCGGAGGTGGTGTCTTCGATCTGCGCCTTGATCTGCTGGATGCGCGCCTGGATGGCCGCTTTCTCGCCGGAGCCGTCGATGATCGTGGTGCTTTCCTTGTCGATCAGCACGCGCTTGGCGTGGCCGAGCATATCGAGCGTGACGTTCTCGAGCTTGATGCCGAGATCCTCGGAAATCATCTGGCCAGCGGTCAGCACGGCAATGTCTTCCAGCATGGCCTTGCGGCGATCGCCGAAGCCCGGCGCCTTGACGGCTGCGACCTTCAGGCCGCCACGCAGCTTGTTGACGACAAGCGTCGCCAGCGCCTCGCCTTCGACGTCCTCCGAGATGAGGAGCAGCGGTTTACCGGTCTGTACGACGGCTTCCAGGATCGGCAGCATCGCCTGCAGGCTGCCGAGTTTCTTCTCGTGAACGAGGATATAGGGCTCCTCCAGTTCAACGCGCATCTTCTCGGCATTGGTGACGAAATAGGGCGAGAGATAGCCACGATCGAACTGCATGCCCTCGACGACATCGAGTTCGGTCTCGGCGGTTCGCGCCTCTTCGACGGTTATGACGCCCTCATTGCCGACCTTGTCCATCGCCCTGGCGATCATCTCGCCGATGGTGGCGTCGCCATTGGCGGCAATGGTGCCGACCTGTGCGATCTCGCCTGACGATTTGACCTTCACCGCCCTCGCCTGGATTTCCTTGACGACGGCGGTAACGCCGAGATCGATGCCGCGCCTGAGATCCATGGGGTTCATGCCGGCAGCGACGAGCTTTGCGCCTTCGCGGAAGATGGAGGCGGCGAGCACCGTTGCCGTCGTTGTGCCGTCGCCGGCAAGATCATTGGTCTTCGAAGCCACCTCGCGCACCATTTGCGCGCCCATGTTCTCGAACTTGTCTTCGAGTTCGATCTCCTTGGCGACGCTGACGCCGTCCTTGGTAATGCGCGGTGCGCCATAGGCCTTGTCGATGACGACGTTGCGACCTTTCGGGCCAAGCGTCACCTTGACGGCATTGTTGAGCAATTCGACGCCGCGCAGCAGGCGGTCGCGCGCGTCGGTGGAGAACCTGATTTCCTTGGCAGACATGATATTTCTTCCCAGTTCGGTCTTGAGTTGCGGGTCACAAATTTTCGACCCTCAGGCGGCTTTGCCGGCAGCCGCTTCGGTCTTTTCGACGATGCCCATGATGTCGGTCTCCTTCATGATCAGAAGGGTTTCGCTATCGATCGTGACCTCGGTCCCCGACCATTTTCCAAACAGAATGAGATCGCCGACCTCGACATCGAGCGGGACGAGATTGCCGCCTTTGTCACGCAGGCCCGGGCCGACTGCGACCACTTCGCCTTGCTGCGGCTTCTCCTTGGCGGTGTCTGGAATGATGATCCCGCCCTTGGATTTGACATCGCCTTCCGCACGCCGAATGACGACGCGGTCGTGAAGTGAACGGAATTTCATAGAGGTCTTTCTGCTGCCGGCGCGTAGGGCGGCTGCAATTCATAAATAGCACCCGTGGCACTCGATTGATAGGAGTGCCAAGAAATATTGTTCACGCAGGGAATTTCTGTAAAAATTCAGGAAATCAATTTGAGCGAATATTTTACAATAATCAGCAAATGAATAGAATTTTTACGCCATCACGTTCGATTTTATTTAACCGGCCATCGAGTTAATTTGGCGTTTTCCATAGATAAATCCGAATTATCTTGATTTAAACTCAATCGAGGCGCAATGATAGACTTCGTCGATTTGGCCGACTTGGCTTCGCGGTGTCAGAGACCTACGACCCGCCATCACCACTGAATTCTCGATAGCAATCTCTGACGTCGTTCCGACGTTGATTTCGCCTATTCCGATCCGGAATGAGCTTGGCGCTGACCGCGGATGTACCGGCGGCCTCGAGTTCGTCCGGGTCGGATCTCAACGATACAGGAAACGCATCGGTGTCTTCCTGCGGAGGCCTCAGCCGTGACAAGTCGCACCACACAAACCGTCGTCCGCTTTTCATCCCCATTCCGCCTGCCCGGTTTCGAAGGGGCGCAGCCAGCTGGAGAATACCGCGTCGATTATGACGAGGAATTGATCGATAGCGTTTCCAGGCTTGCCTGGCGAAGGGTCGGCGCCTTCATCCACCTGCCGGCGATCGCCGCGCAGAGTTCGACGCAGCAGATGATGCCTATCCACCTGTCAGATCTCGAAACCGCGCTCGAAAAGGACCACAAACCGTCATGACCGCTACGCGCATCCCGCAACGCAATGGACGCTCGATCCGGCGCGAGGCAGCAACGCATATCTTCAAGGTGGGACAGACCGTCCGGGTGAAGGACGGGTTCCTGGTCGTTCCCTCCAAGCTCCCCGAGACATACCGCATTACCGCCACGCTGCCTCTGAGAGGAAATGTGCTGCAATATCGCATCCGCAGCGACGATGAACGTCATGAGCGGGTCGCGACGGAAGACAGCCTGGAACTGGTAAACCTATCGCCCGCCGGCAGCGGCGCAACACTGATCGAGAGGACGTTTGGCCATGGCCACGGCCCGAATGACGAAAGGTTGACATCGTGAACGGCCATGAAGACGAAGCCGAACGAAGACGAAATGCCTTTGCCGTCGGCACATGGGAAAACAAATGTGGCGCTTCCGGCCGCTACTCCATGGAGACCGAACACGACCGCCGGATCGAATCCGCCCGTTCGTGGACCGTCTATCGTGTCTCTGCGAACGCTCCAGTGCACTCCGAGCATGCCGTGACAGGCAAGAGCCGTCCGCAGGCCGGGAAAGACATGATGTCCTTCAATCTTCTCAACATAGGATACCGGAAGGAATGGCTGAGGCTGTCGGACGCCGCCCGGAGTGAAACTCCGCCGGTTCAACCATGGCGCTAGCCTTCCTGAACCAAAGCCGCAGCTTCGATGCGGCGAGAAATGCTGTGCGCTTCGTCGGCCATGACGGCATGTTCCAGGTGTTGTTCTTCATCGAGATTGGCGCTCTGGCGAAATCCGACAGCGCATTGCAAAGAACCGAGCCTTCGGAAACGAGGTGGCTTTCGGCGTTCGATGCCCTGCGCAACTCCATTCAGGACGTGGCACACAAAGCCTATTCCTACCGCCACCGCGCCTTCTACACTCTAACTGCGGCGGATTTCCGCTAGGCGGATCCGGACGCGCGGGAACGCTCCATGTTGATCCGTTACGGCTATGAAATCACGCTGACCTGCCCGCAGCCGACCGCATTGGTGTGCCTGTTGTCGGTTCACGACGATCGTGCGGCCGACATCAAAATTCCGGAAACGGTCTTCACGACGCCCGATGTTCCCACATCGACTTATCGCGATCTCTTCGGCAACCGCTGTCTTCGGCTGGTTGCCCCGGCGGGCGACCTGACCATATGGGGCGATGCGACGATCGAGGACGACGGCCAGGCGGACAGGTCGCTGCCAGGCGCCAGGGAAGTCCCGGTTTCGGAGTTGCCGGATGATTGCCTCGTCTACCTGATGGGCAGCCGCTATTGCGAGACGGATCGCCTCAGTCAAATTGCATGGGATATGTTCGGCACCGTGTCACCCGGCTGGGGCCGCGTTCAGGCGATCTGCGACTTCGTTCATGGCCATATCCAATTCGACTATATGCAGGCGCGATCTACGCGGACAGCCTTCGAGGCCTTTCACGAACGTGTCGGCGTCTGTCGCGACTTTGCGCATCTCGCGGTGGCGTTGTGCCGGTGCCTCAACATTCCTGCCCGATATATCAATGGCCATCTCGGCGACATCGGTATTCCCGTCGTCGATCCGATGGACTTCAGCGCCTGGATCGAGGTCTTCCTCGACGGTGCATGGCATGCATTCGATCCGCGCAACAACACGCCGCGGATCGGTCGTATCATCGTCGCACGCGGGCGCGACGCCGCCGACATACCGCTCATCAATTCCTTCGGACCGCATGTGCTGAAGGCGTTTCGAGTCTGGACCTATGAGGTGACGAACCTGGAGCAGATGCAAAGCGTCGCCGAAGGCGCCGTTTAGAACGAGACCTGGGCAGGATGTGGCATGCCCAGCCTCAGGCTGCCGCAGGCAGGACTGCCTGTCCGTTTCCGGTTCATAGCAGCCGCCCACAGCAGCGCCGAGCCGAACTGCGCCCTCCCCCCAAAATTACGTGACAGCGTCGCTCGCCTTGTCTTAACTGAGACATTGCCGGTTCGGGGCCGACTCGCGCCGGAAGTCGGCGTCGATGTCTTCGAGTGGAGGGCCGCTTCAGATGAAAAACCTTGTCATAGGCGCGGCCGGGATGGTCTGCCGCAAGCTGGTGGCTGCGCCGGGCAATTTCGATGCGAGCCGGGCGCAGGCGCTCGGTTTCAGCGCTGAAACATCCTTCGACGAGATCATTCGCGTACCTATCGAGGACGGGCTCGAAGGCCGCCTGCCGGAGCTTTCCTGACATGCTGCTTGGGGCGATTGCCGATGATTTCACCGGCGCCAGCGATCTTGCCAACACGCTTGCGAGAGGCGGCATGTCGACCGTGCAGTTCGTCGGCACCGGCCGCGGCAAGACGGATTGCGAGGCCGGCGTCGTCGCGCTGAAAACGCGCTCGGCGCCGGTTGACGATGCGGTGCGCCAGTCGCTGGAGGCGGCGCGCTGGCTGCTCGAGCAGGGCTGCGAGCAGATCGTCTTCAAATATTGCTCGACCTTCGATTCGACGCCTTCAGGCAATATCGGGCCGGTGGCCGAAGCGCTGCTGCGCCTCACCGGCACCGGCGTCGCCGTCGTCTGCCCGGCCTTTCCGGCGATCGGACGGCGGCTTTTCATGGGACATCTCTTCGTCGGCGACCGGCTGCTCAGCGAATCCGGCATGCAGAACCATCCGTTGACGCCGATGACCGATCCCGACATCCGCCGCTGGCTGCAGCAGCAGACGAAGGGCGAGATCGGCAGCATTGCGCTCGACGTGGTGCGCTCGGGTACTGCGGCCTTGCGCAACGGCCTGCGCGCCGAACTCACCGCCGGCCACCGCCTCGTCGTCGTCGACGCCATCGAGGACGGCGACCTGGCGACGATCGCGGCCGCGGTCGCCGACCACAAGCTGGTGACCGGCGGCTCGGGCATTGCGCAGGGCCTGCCGCAGAATTTCCGCAACCAGGGCAAGCTCTCAGGTATGGCGGCCGAGGTGCCCCTGGTCGACGGTCCCGGCGTCGTGATCTGCGGCTCCTGCTCCACGACCTCGCAGAACCAGGTCGCCTGCCACCTGCAGAACCATCCGGGGCTTGCGATCGATCCGGCGGTGCTGATGCGCGGCTCGATGTCGGTGGAGCGCGCGGCACGCTGGGTGGAAGCGAATGCCGCCGAAAATCCGATCGTCTATTCGACAGCCGCTCCCGAAGTGGTGAGCTTCGTGCAGCAGCGTTTCGGGCGCGAGGACGTGGCTGGAAAAATCGAGACCTTCTTTGGCGGGCTGGCGCGGCGGCTCGCCGATGCCGGCATGCGGCAGATCGTCGTCGGCGGCGGAGAAACCTCCGGCGCGGTGGTGGAAGCGCTCGGTCTCAAGAACATGATGATCGGGCCGGAGATCGATCCCGGCGTACCGGTTCTCGTGGCCGACCGCTCCGGACCGCTCGGGCTTGCGCTGAAGAGCGGCAATTTCGGCGCGCCCGATTTCTTCGCCAAGGCGCTGGACAGGATCGCCGGCCATGAATGAGCAGGCGTGTTCGTTGACTTAGCATGAAGGTTGAAAGATGTTGGCCTCGAGCCATCTTGGGTGTGAGCAGTCCTTCGGGATTAGAAAGAAGACAGGGAGTTCGCAGTCCATGTTCGATCATATCTCCATCGGCGTAAAAGACCTCGAAAGGGCCCGCCGTTTTTATGATGCGGCGCTGGCGCCGCTCGGATATGAGCGCCTGTCCAATTCCGACACCATGATCGGCTACGGCCCGGAAAGGGTCGGGCTCTGGGTGATGCAGGTCGAGCAGCCTGTTGTTGCCGACATGCGATCGGGGCTGCATTTCTGCTTCGTCGCGCCTGATGAGGCCGCGGTCGATGCCTTTCACGCGGCGGCCGTTGCATCCGGCGGCACGGATAATGGCGAACCAGGTGTGCGGCCGGATTATGGGCAATTCTATTACGCCGCCTTCATCATCGACCCGGACGGCTACCGCCTCGAAGCGTATTTTCACAAAGGCGAACTATAGCGGACCGTCAGGCAGCGGCTTTCGGAATGGATACGCAGCAGCCGGAAGCTTCGAGCGCTTTATTGGCTACATCGATGAACAGGCGACGGAACCAGCGCGCCCGGCCGTCCGTCTGGTCGACTCGGCGATAAAGCATCGTCACGGGATCGGCGGGCAGCGAAAGCGGCGGCTCGCAAAGCATCAGCCCATGTAACTGCGCCATGCAGCGACCGATCGATTCCGGCACGGTGGCAATGGCGGGCATCGCCTTCAGCACCATCGGCAGAGCGGAAAAGCGCGGGACGGTCGCCACCACCTGTCTCACATCGCCGGTGCGGTTCAGCGCCATGTCGATACCGGTCGAGGTGTTGCCTTCGAACGAGACGGTGACATGGGCGACATTGGCGAAATCCTTGAGGCTCAGCGGCGCCTTCAACCGGAGCTGGGCGTCGTCATAAATGCAGATCGAGGCCTGGTCGAACAGCGGCGCGCGGATGTGCCAGGAGGCCGGTTCGTCATGCACGGAGACGCTGAAGTCGAAGACGCCCTCGTCCAGCCGGCGCGCGGCATCGCGCTTTTCGGAAGCGATGCCGATCAGCCGGGCGCCGGGTGAAAGCTTTAGAAGACGGGCGGCAAGCGGGCCGAAGAAGGCCGATTCGAGATTGTCGCACATGCCGATGCGGAACTCGCCCTGCCAGCTTGCCGGATCGAACTCGGCCTGCGGGCGGATGGCGCGCTCGATGCCCGACAGCGCATCCTCGATCGCCGGGGCGATGGAAAGGGCACGCGGCGTCGGCTGCAGGCCGCGGCCGACACGTACGAATAATTCGTCGTCCAGCGTCTCGCGCAGGCGCCGCAAAGCGGCCGACAGGCCCGGCTGGCCGAGCAGCAGCCGCTCGGCGGCGCGACTGACATTGCGCTCCTGCATCAGCACCGAAAAGGCCAGCAGGAGATTGAGGTCGATCTTGCGAAGAGTGGCATCATTCATCATCGTCAGTAATACCTGGCATGGCTACTATCAATTTGCAATGGGAAAGGAAGCTGTACATTTTCTCGTTCCCTGCCGCCCGGCAACTCCCCCGATGAGGCGGCAGCAACGAAGGAACGATTTCGATGACGCTTTCCAAATCGCGAAGCGGGGCGGGGCTGGCATTGCTGCTGCTCTGCACCGCCAATTTCCTCGACGCCATGGACGTCTCCACCATTGGTGTCGCGCTTCCTGCCATCCAGGCCGAACTCGGCATGGAGGCGACATCGCTGCAATGGGCCGTCAGCGCCTATGTGCTCGGTTATGGCGGCTTCCTGCTGCTCGGCGGCCGGGTCGCCGACGTCTTCGGCCATCGCCGCGTCTTCCTCTGGTCGCTGGCGATCTTTGCCGCCGCCAGCATCGCCGGCGGCTTCGTCGATAGCGGGCCGACGCTGATTGCCGCCCGCTTGATCAAGGGCATTGCCGCCGCCTTCACTGCGCCGGCCGCCCTTGCGCTGCTGCTCTCGGTCTTCGGCGAGGGAACCGCACGGGCAAAGGCGCTCGGGGTCTTCGCCTCGACCGGCGCCACCGGCTTCGTGCTCGGCATGGTGCTCGGCGGTGCCGCGACGATCTTCAGCTGGCGGGCGACGCTTGTCATGGGCGCGCCCGTCGCCATCCTGACACTCCTTCTTGCGCCGCTGGCGCTGCCGGCCGACCCGAAAAGGACAGGACCGCGGCCGAGCTTCGACTGGGCCGGCGCGCTGACGATCACCCCCGGACTGCTGCTCTTCGTCTTCGGCATCACCAATGCCGCGGCCGCCGGCTGGCAGGCCTTCCCGACCTGGGGTTCGCTCGCCGCGTCGCTGGTGCTGATCCTGCTCTTCCTCGTGGTCGAAGCGCGCCATGCCGATCCGATGGTGCCGCTCGGCATGTTCCGCCGGGCCAAGCTCCGGCATGCCAATGCGATCGCCGCCCTCTTCCAGGGCGCCTATGTCGGCTTCCAGTTCCTGGCGACGCTCTATTATCAGAACGTCATCGGCTGGTCGGCCTTCACCACCGGCTTCTGCTTTGCGCTTGGCGGCGTCTTCGTGATGTTCCTGGCGCCACGTTTTGCGACGCTTGCGCAAAATCGCGGCGCCACCGGGCTGATGGCGGCGGGTGTCGGCCTGCAGGCGTTCAGCTATATCTTCTGGGTGACCGCACTCGGACATGTCGACCCGATCCTGCTCGTGCTGTTCTCGCAGATCCCGCTCGGCCTCGGCTACGCCATGACCTACCCCTCGGTGCAGGTCGCAGCCCTTTCCGACGTGGAGGACGACAAGTCGGGGCTCGCCTCCGGGCTGCTCTTCGCCTCCTTCCAGATCGGCGGCGGCATCGTGCTTGCTGCGGCCTCGGCAGTCTTCGGCGCCGCACCGCATTTCGGCTGGGACCCCTATGTCGCCGGCATCGCTTTCGTGGCGCTGCTTGCGGTGGCGATTACCCTGCTTGCAGCCGCCGGTCCGCGGACATCGGCCGCCCGGAGACCCGGCTATCAGGCGGCGGAATGACCGTCATCGGCCCGCACCCTGACCGGTGCGGGCTGCTCATGAACCGGAGCGATATTGGCAGCAAGAATCCCGTTGCGTTGCCTGGGTGAAAGGCGCATGGTCGCAACTTCGGCAGCCAGTGTACGGGCGCTGCCGACTGAGGGTTTTTATACCCTTGCCCCGATGAAAGGAGGACCGATGTCTTCCACTTTCGAAAAGTCGCATCTGACTTCGTCCGATCTCGACATGCTGCAAGGCGTGCTCGACGACGCCGGCTACGACGCCAAAATCCTGATCGGCAACGAACGTGTCTTCAACGTCGCGGCCATACTGTTGATCAGGCTGTTCGAAGAGGGCGTCACCTCGCCGGCCATGCTCTCACAAGCGCTCGAACACCATTTCGGCAAGCTGAAGGCGCCGCCGAAACCGGTAACCCCCGTCTTTAACCGATATGCAATACAGGGATTGCCCCGCGAAAGACGCGCCGCCGTCTAGAGCATGATGCCGAAAAGTGTGAGCGGTTTTCGGACGACATCATGCTCTCACTGATGTTCTAGCGGCAAACGAGCCGCCCGGCTCCGAAGGAATATCGTGCGAAAAACCCTCTTGCTTTGTATCTGCGTCGCAGCGGCCGGTTATTTCGGATGGGTGCAATTCGGGGCTTACCAACAACGCGAGCAGGCTAGAGATCTTGCCGACATCGACAGGGAGCGCCGGGTGGCGCTCCTGGAAATCGATGGCTGCCGGGCAAAAGTGGATCTGCTTCTGTCGATGACAGACCGCCTGCTCAAGGCCGGCGGCATGCTGGTGCCGCTCGATATCGGACGGGACATAGAACTCTGTTTGGCCCGCGGCATCATGTCTGCATCAGGCCGCGCGGAGATGGAAAGAACGAAGCTGATCCGCCTGTTTCCCGTGAATGACTAAGCGCGTCGGAAGATTCATCCCTCGCGCTTTAGCCCTGTTGTTTCGCACGCCGTTATCGCTAAACCGCTGCCCAGTTTTGCGCGGCTCGCTTTATCCCCTGTGGAAATATGGCTTTCCTGCGGCGGTGGCCTTAATGGCACCTCAATTTTACTCTATAAGGAGGGCTCGCTGATTTGGCCGATGCGGCATTTGCGGTGACCGGGTTTCCGGCCCCGCCATTTTCCCGATCGCGAAAGCATGGTGACGTCCCGTCTCAACGTCGGGTTTGGCTTTCGGTGACCTCTCCGGTCATCCGCCTCCAGACTGCGATGCGGTTTCAGCAGGCATCATTTTCATTCCATCCCTGCGGCCCGGTGTTATCGGGTTGCCTCTCATGACGATCCCGCGATCTCCGATCGCGACCGACAAGCGGGGCGAATACCACGCAGGTTGCGGCTTTCAATTTCGATCTAAAGGGAGATTTTATCGATGGCAAAAGGACAAGTAAGAAGCAATCGCGAGGTCCGGAAGCCGAAGAAGGACAAGCAGGCAGCGAAGGTGGAAAGCACATTCGCCAATCAGATGAAGACGGCGACTAAAACCGCCCCGCAGGGCAGTGCTCCAAAGAAATAGAACCTCTTATCGAGCCCCCGCTCCGCCCCCGTGCGCATAACAGCGCAAGTGATAGCGCGTCTTGTCGAACGCGCCGCGCTCCGGCGTGACACCATCACCCATTGACATGTTTTCAGAAAAACAGGAATTGCTGTAACCATGACCACTCTTCATACGATGTACCACTTCGACTATCCGCTCTTCCTCATTCGTTCGGCCGTGGTGATTGCACTCGGCTTTTCGGCGATCGCCGCCTTTCACGGCGTCACTCTGTGATCGAATCTACGCGCCGCAGCGAGTGCGAGGAAATCCAAGTGGCCCCTTTGGGTGAGCCCGACGACAACCCGGAGCGATCCGCGGAGCAAGCGGCGCTTTTCGCTGAAAAGCGCTGGCTGAAGATCCTTGCCGGATATCGCCAGCCGCGGGCCGGACGTAGCGCCTTCGAGCTTGCCGTCACCGTCGTTCCCTTCGCGCTGTTCTGGGCTGCCGCATGGGCAGCGGTTCATTACAGCTTCTGGCCCGGCCTGATCCTCATCCTTCCCGCCGCCGCCTTCCTGCTCCGGCTGTTCATGATCCAGCATGATTGCGGCCACGGCTCGTTTTTCGCTCGTCGCCGCGTCGACGACTGGGTTGGACGCACGATCGGCATCCTGACGCTGACGCCTTACGACTATTGGCGCCGGGCGCATGCGGAACACCACGCCTCGGCCGGGAACCTGGACGAGCGCGGCGTTGGCGACATCGAAACGCTGACGATCGCCGAATATAACGCGCTGTCACGCTGGGGCCGGCTCGGCTACCGGCTCTACCGGCACCCGATCGTGATGTTCGGGATCGGGCCGGCATGGCTGTTCCTGTTCAAGCAGCGCCTGCCTTTCGGCATGATGCGCTCCGGCGCCCTGCCCTGGATCTCGACCATGGCGACCAATCTTGCCATCGCAGTGGCCGCCGCGCTGCTGATCTGGGCGGTCGGGATCATTCCCTTTCTCCTGGTGCATCTGCCGACCGTGCTTCTGGCAGGTGCTGCCGGCGTCTGGCTGTTCTACGTGCAGCATCAATTCGAGGAAACACATTGGTCGAAGAAGCCGGAATGGCAGTTCCAGCATGCGGCCCTCCACGGTGCCTCGCATTACGACCTGCCGCCGGTGCTGCGGTGGATCACCGGCAATATCGGCATCCACCACGTGCATCATCTGTCGAGCCGGGTGCCTTACTACCGGCTGCCGGAGGTGCTGCGAGATCATCCTGAGCTTGCCGATCTGGGCCGCATCACGCTCATGGAAAGCCTGCGTTGCGTCAAGCTGGTGCTGTGGGACGAACAGACGAAGCGGCTGGTCTCGTTTCGCGACGCGGCGCGGCTTGCTACAGCACGATAACGGGGCGTTAGAGCGGTTTAGCTTTCCACCGAAGCACGGAACCGCCCTAACCTTTTGCCTGCATCCAATTCCAGGGAAAGCCGCCTCTTTCCCTGGAATTGTTTAGCGATAACCCGTCACATCCGCCGGCCTGCCCGGCTCCTGCACTTCCACCATGTAGCGCCAGCAATCCGGCCGCGAACCGTCGATATCGTCGAAGCCATAGGTCTTCGCCACTCCGCCGCTCGACAGCGATTGTCCGTTCCAGCGGGCGCGGTCGGGATCGGCGGCGATCGCCGCAACGGCACGGCCGACAAAATGCGGGGTTTCGGAAATGGCGAAATGCGGCTGCACCTTCGTCGCCTCGCGCCAGTTCTCCTCGCGAACGCCATAAGCATCCAGCATCATTTCGGAGCGCAGCCAGCCAGGCGTGATCGAAACGGCGGTGGCGCCGTGTTTTTCCAAATCTTGCGCATGCGCCCAGGCCATGCGGGTGACACCCGTTTTGACGAGGTCGTAAAAGGGCGACAGCCGGTAATGGGTGGCATTGTATTCGGCCGTGCCGTCGGTCATCTCCACCAGCAGTCCGCCGGGCCGCTCGATCATCAGCGGCAGGGCGTAATGGGCGGTGATCAGATGCGTCTCGATGCCGAGCTGCAGCATGCGCAGGCCCTTGTCCAGCGAATGCTCCCAGACGGCCTTGTCCCATTCGAACAGCTTCTCGCAGCCCCAGATGTCGTTGACGAGAATATCGAGCCGGCCGGCTTCGCCGCGGATGCGGGCGACCAGCGCCTCGACCTGTTGCTGGACGAGATGGTCCACCTGCACGGCAATGCCCTTGCCGCCGGCTGATGTCACCAGCTCGGCCGTCTCCTCGATCGTCTCTGGTCGGGCATACTCGGATTGCTGGGCGCCCGTCGTGCGCCCGGTCACGTAGACGGTGGCGCCGGCGGCGCCAAGTTCCACCGCAATGCCTCGGCCGGCGCCGCGCGTAGCACCCGCCACCAAGGCCACTTTCTCCCGCAAGTTCGCTGTCACTTCTCCATCCTCCACGCAATTGCAAAGTGTTACAGCGTCCTTTGCGCCTCTAAAGAGGCGCGGCGCTGTAGAACGCCTCATGCCGTAATGGAAACGCCAGGAATTAGCCGGCGCTCCTTGTTTATAAACGAATGATCGTTTATATATAACATGAATGCAAGAGGAATTTCATGCCGCGCCGCCGCACACTGTCTGACGAACAGCTTCTCGCCATGGTGCTGTCGCTGATTCATGCCGAGGGGCCGGACGCGGCGACCTTTGCGGCGGTGGCGAAAGCCAGCGGACTTTCCGGCTCGACTCTGGTGCAGCGTTTCGCCACGAAAGCGGCGATGCTGCGCGCCGCGCTGCTTTATGCCTGGGACAGGCTGGATTCGGAAACGGCGCGGCTTGCCGAGAGCGTCCCGAAAACGCCGGAAGGCGCCATCACGCTGCTCGTCGGCCTGTCGCAGGATTACGGCGACAATGCCGCCGCCTATGGCGAGGGACTGCTGGTGCTTCGCGAGGATTTTCGCGATCCGATGCTGCGTGCCCGGGGTGCGGCCTGGGGAACGGCACTGACGGCGGCAATCGCTCGATGTTTCGGATCGGCGACTGCGCCGGAGACGATCGCCCGGCTGATGCTGTCGCAATGGCAGGGTTCGCTCATCTGGTGGGGTTTTGGCGCCGAGGGGCCGGTGGCCGCCTATGTGGAAACGGAGCTGCGGCGCTTCCTCGCAGCGCTGAAATCCTGAGCCCGCTTACGCTTCTTCTTCGTCCTTCTCCTCGCCCACGGTCAGCGGCCAATCGACGACGTAATCTTCGAGATCGTCGAGATCGATCTCATTTTCGTTGATCGCGCGGCCTCGCGCGGAAATGCCGGCGGCATGGACGGTCTCCGGGTCGCCGGAGACGAGCGGGTGCCACCAGTAGAGGTCGCGGCCTTCATTGACCAGCCGGTAGCCGCAGGTGGGCGGCAGCCAGGCGATATCGGGCACATTCTCCTTGGTCAGCTGCACGCAGTCCGGCACGAAATCCCAGCGGTTCTCATAGCTGGAGCAGCGACAGCTTTCGCCGTCGAGCAGCTTGCAGCTGACCGAGGTGAAATAGATATCGCCGCTATCCCATTCCTCGATCTTATTGAGACAACAGAGGCCGCAGCCGTCGCAGAGGCTTTCCCACTCGGCGACGGTCATTTCGGCAAGCGTCTTGCTCTTCCAGAAGGGCAGATCGTTCATCGTTCGTTTCTTGCAACAGCGACCCGCAAATTCGCGTGACCCTGATGCATCTCTCTTGTTATCAGCCGCAAAATCAATCAATCCTTCAGTATACTCCTGGTACTCGGAGAATTCTCTCCTCGTATCGGAGAGGTTTGCGGCCAAATACGGGCCTCGCGCTTTCGTCGGATGTGATCGAAGCGCGATCAGGCGGGAATACAGGACGTGCAGGATCCGGACAACCCAGGAAATGGGCCAGGAAATGGGCCAGAAAACGGGCCAGAAAAAAGGCCCGGAAAAGCGGCGAACGAGGCGGCGGAAAAGCGGCCGGCGAAGAGCCGTCACATTCTGCTGCGCATCGATTCCTGGATCGATTCGACCGTCTGGAACGCCGGCTTCCGCGCCGCCGAGATCTGGGAAGACATCACGATATTCTTCCGCCGCTTCCGCGTGCGCGGCTGGAAGCGCATGGTCTTCGAACTTGTCGGCGAAGGACTGACGCTCGGGGCGGCCGGCTCGGTGCTGCTGCTGGTGCTTGCCCAGCCCGCCTTCGAGGCGACCAAGGAGGACTGGCGCAACCGCGGCGATTTCGCCGTCACATTCACCGACCGCTACGGCAACGTCATCGGCCATCGCGGCGTCATCCACCAGAATTCCGTGCCGATCGACGAGCTGCCGGATTCGCTGATCAAATCGGTGCTCGCCACCGAGGACCGGCGCTTCTTCGACCATTTCGGCATCGATTTCATCGGCCTCTTCCGCGCCATGAGCGAGAATGCGCGCGCCGGCGAAGTCGTGCAGGGCGGCTCGACACTGACGCAGCAGCTCGCCAAGAACCTGTTCCTGTCGAACGAACGCTCGATCGACCGCAAGGTCACCGAGGCGTTCCTGGCGCTTTGGCTCGAGGCGAACCTTTCCAAGAAGGAAATCCTCTCCACCTATCTCGACCGCGCCTATATGGGCGGCGGCACTTTTGGCGCAGCGGCGGCGGCGCAATTCTATTTCGGCAAGAACATCACCGATGTGAACCTTGCGGAATCCGCCATGCTTGCCGGCCTGTTCAAGGCGCCGGCGAAATACGCACCGCATGTCAACCTGCCGGCGGCGCGTGCCCGCGCCAACGAAGTGCTGACCAATCTCGTCCAAAGCGGGCTGATGACCGAGGGCCAGGTGATCGCCGCCAGGCGCAATCCCGCCACCGTCGTCGACCGCAACGAGGTGGAATCGCCCGATTTCTTCCTCGACTGGGCTTTCGACGAGGTGCAGCGGCTTTCGTCGCGCTTCCACCAGCATTCGCTGATCGTGCGCACGACGATCGACATGGGCATCCAGCAGGCGGCGGAGGATTCGGTCGAAACGTCGTTGCGCGAATATGGCGAGGCCTATCACGCCAAGCAGGGCGCGATGGTGATGATCGAAAACGGCGGCGCCGTCCGCGCCATGGTCGGCGGCCGGGATTACGGCGAGAGCCAGTTCAACCGCGCCAGTAGGGCGCTGCGCCAGCCAGGCTCGTCCTTCAAGGTCTACACCTATGCGGTGGCGATGGAGAGCGGCATGACGCCGCAGACGACGATCGTCGATGCGCCGATCTACTGGGGCAACTGGAGCCCGCACAATTACGCAAACCGCTATGCCGGCCGCATCACGCTTGAGACCGCGATCGCCCAGTCGATCAACACCGTGCCGGTGCGGCTCGCCAAGGAAAAACTCGGTATTCAGCCGATCCGGGCGATGGCGAAGAACCTCGGCGTCGAAACGCCGATCCGCGACGACGTCACCATCCCGATCGGCACCTCCGAGGTGACGGTGCTCGACCAGGCGACGGCCTATGCCACCTTCCCGGCCGGCGGCTACCAGTCGCGCCGCCACGGCATCACCCAGATCCTCGATTACGACGGCGACGTGCTCTACGATTTCGACCGTGACGAGCCGGCGCCGAAGCGTGTGCTGTCCGAACAGGCCGACGCCTATATGAACCAGATGCTGTCGCGCGTTCCCTATGTCGGCACGGCGCGCAAGGCGGCCCTCGACAACGGCATCCTGACGGCCGGCAAGACCGGCACGACCCAGGCCTATCGCGACGCCTGGTTCGTCGGCTTCACCGGCAACTACACCTGCGCCGTCTGGTTCGGCAATGACGACTACACCTCGACCAACGAGATGACCGGCGGCTCGCTGCCGGCGATGACCTTCAAGCGCGCCATGGACTACGCCCATCAGGGCGTCACGCTGCGCGCCATCCCCGGCGTCGAGAACCCGCTGCCCTCGGAAAAGGACCTCGCCAAGACCGCCGCCGCCAAGCCGCAGGACGGATTGCCGCAGCTCATCCGGCCGCGCATGCTCTCGGTTCAATCGACTGGCATCCTCAAGAAGCTCGGCGAAAAGCTGAAGGATGCCGCCCCGCTCGCGCCGACAAAGGTGGCCAGCGCGGAGTAGCCGGCCCAGGAGATCGCCGGTAGCTGCGCCTCGTCCGCCCGCCGGCACCTCTGGGTGAAAGGCCGTGTTGCCGCAGTTGGCAGACGACTTTGCCGCATGGACCTGACGGCTTTGCCGCATGGACATGACGACTTTGCCGCATGGACATAACCGGGGATCAATCGGCGCCTATGTCACGGCCCGGCATTCCACCCTGCCAGAATCAGTGGTAACCCTTTCATCCGATATGGTTTCCAAGGTCATAACGTGTTTCGATTCCCCCTCTTTATCGCGATCACGCTGATCGTCGCCTTCGGCGGCGGGATCATGATTTCGCTTTATGCGCTGGATGCGACACAGGGTTTCGGGGCGATCAAGCTCGGCGCCTGGGAGGCCTTTCCGGCGTTGCAGACGGTCGAGGCCGATCCTTACGCCAAGTCGCACCGGGCGCGCGCCGGCAAACTGCTCTATGGCAGCGCCGAGGGCCTGACCTTCACGGCGAGCGTCGACGACGAGGGCGCACGGCTGAATGCCAACTGCCGCTACCGCATCAGCGGGCAGACACCGCCGGCCCGGCTCTGGACCCTCTTTACCGCCGACAATGGCGGCAATCCGGCAGCGGTGAAGACCGGGCATCCCTCAGCGCTCAATTCCTGGACGGTGCTGCGCAATCAAGACAGCAGTTTCTCGATCGAGATCTCAGCCGTCGCGCAGCCGGGCAACTGGCTGGCCTTGCCGGAGGCCGGCACCTTCCGGCTGGTGCTGACGCTGTTCGACACACCGACAGCCGGCAGTTCCGGCGTGATCGACCTCGCCATGCCGAAGCTCACCAAGACCGGATGCGGCAATGCTTAGGATATTCTTCGCCGTCCTGACCGGCCTTTTCGGCGCAGCCCTGCTGCATCTCGTCATCATCCTGTCGCTACCGCATTTCACCGGCAGGGATGCGGCGACCCGCGTGGAGGCGGAGGGCGATCTCAACAATTTCTATCTGCTTGGCGACCAGTATGACGAGGCCGGCCTTGCCAATGGCGACCCCTTCCTGCGCACCGCCGTCTGCTCCTTCGACGTCGAGGACGCGCCGGTACATTTTACCGCCAAGGGCAATGTGCCCTTCTGGTCGATCGCGATCTATGACAGCGCCTCCAACGAGGTCTTCAGCATGAACGACAGAACATCGGTCGGCGGCGCGCTCGATGTGCTGGCCGGCAGTCCGATCCAGCTGACCGACCTGCGCAAGAACTTGCCGCAGGAGCTGCAGCAGGCGATCCTGGTGGAAATGGCACGGCCGGACGGTTATGCCGTGCTGCGGACGCTGGCGCCGCAGGCGAGCTTCGATGAGGCTGCGCGCAACTTCCTGACGGAAGCCGGCTGCGAGCAATTCGCTCGCTGAGGTTGAAGAGCGGTTACTTCTTGTTGACGCGCGGCGCGGGCGCCGGACGATGTTTCGGGCTCTCGGCGAGCCGCTCGTAGCGGACGCCGGTGAACCAAAGGATCTTGGCTTCGCGGGGCTCTTTGTCCGGGCGACGCGGCGCCCGCGGCCGCCGATCCGCCAATGCGACTACTATTGCCATTCTCGTCTCCATGCACTGCCCGAGACGGATGAAGTTGCGATGGATTTCACCCTGCCCGCCAATGTGCGGGCCGGCGCGTCCTGCAGTGCCGGGATGACCGGACCGAGGGCATTCGCGCCTTTCCCACGGCACCTGATTGAAATACCGTGATGCGGAGTTTCAACGATCCAAATACTCAAATCGCGTCGTTCCTATCCGAATTGAGACAGATGACAGTTAACAGTTTCCTAATATTCAGCCGATGCCAAACATAGTTCACGTTACTTTCCCTTTAACGCTCGAAGAGTTAATTTGGTTTCACCCCGCCTGCGCAAACGGTCGGCTGGAGATCAACGGATAAAATTAGAAACAATTCATATAGTTGACATCGGCGCTGCAATCCGCCGGCCGAGAAAAAGGGCGATGTTGCAGAAATACATCATGAAAATATTTAATTGCGAGGCGCTCAGATGCGCGTATGTTCGCTCATGTCGGTCACACGTTTCCGGGCTCCGATCGATCGGGATTTTCCACGTTCTTGCCGGGATGCGGAGGGCAAGCGGTGTCTTTGCTGGTGAATTCATCTTTCTCGCCTGAAGATCTCGACGTGCTGCGCAGTGCGCTTGATGCCTGGTGCACAGAACGGCGCATCGACATCAAAAGCGTCGACGCGCAATTCGCGGCATCCGCAGCACTCGACCTTTATCAGGCCGGTTACGACAGCCGCGAAAAACTGCTGCACGCGCTGCGCGATCACAGGATCGCCTGAGTTTTTCCACCATCACGGCAGCGATGCGCAATCGTCGCAGCACGCCTTCCAAACCGCGCATTTTATATTGCCGGCTAACCATGTCGCGGCACGCTGCGCGTGTATATTTCTGTTGCATTTTAATAAAATCTTCAGCATGCATTAACCGTACCGGTGTAGGATTTGTTCATAACCGTATGACCTGACATGCGTTCCGCCAGCGCATATCGGTCCTTGGTCCCCTTGTTCTGCGTTTTCGGGGTGTATTTGTGCGTGACCGGTTTCGAGACCTAGAAGGCCCCTTGGCCGTCAGGAAAAAGGACGTGGTATTGATGGCGACTGTCAGCAGTTTCGAGAACCTGTCTCATCCGACACGGTCCGAACTGCGCCAATTCGCCGAACTTTTCATGCCGCTGTTCCAGGCCTCCTCCGACGAGGCCAAGCGCCAGGCGGTCGCCGCCCTTTCTCAATGCAAGAACATGCCAGCCGCGGTGGCGCTGTTCATCGGCAACCAGCCGATCGAGATCGCGGCCCCTTTTCTTACCGCCTCGAAGGCAATCGCCGACGATACGCTGATCACCATCGCGCGCATGCAAGGTGCAACACATGTCAAGGCGATCGTCAGCCGCGATTCACTCTCGCCGAAGGTCATCGATGCTTTGGTGGCGCTGCGCCAGAGCCAGCCGCGGTCGGCGGCCGCATCGGCGCCGGTGATGGAATCGCCGGCGGTGCCACTTTCGCCGGCGCCTACCGAGACCAACGAGGCAGATGCGCTGGAGGGACAGCGGGTTGCCAATGAAGAGGCGTTGCGCGAGCGTATCCTCGGCCTTGCCGGCCATCTCGGCCGTGCCGACGAAGACAGGCTCGGTCTGCGCACGCTGACCGACATTCAAGAGGCGCTGCTGGTGCGCTTCGCCCGCTCGCGTGAGGCGACGCATTTCGCGACTGCACTTGCCGATGCGCTTTCCGCCAGCCGCTGGCTTGCCGAGCGCATCATGCTCGATCTTTCCGGCCAGCAGCTCGCCACGACACTAACGAGCCTCGGCATGGGCTTTCTCGATGCCGTCTTCGTGCTCGAAAGACTCTATCCGCACCTTGCCGAACAGCAGCACAACGTCACGCGGGGCTGGATGGTGCTCGATGCGCTCGACCCGGAAGAATGCCACGAACGCGTCGAAGCCTGGCGGCGCGCCGACCGCTATACCTATAGGCACGACGTACCCAATGTGCCCGCACCTCAGGAAACGCCCAACCACCGCTTCATCCGCCAAGCGCCGCCGCAGCGCGACATGCGCGTCATGGGGCGGCGGTCTCGCTGAGCTGGAATGACTAACCTCACCACAAGGTGAGCTGTTTGAAATTAGGAGCTGACGCGCCTGGCCGTCAGCTGTCTCTGACAAGCGGGATCATATCCCCCAGCTCATCCGCCTCCAGCTCGACGATCCAGAGATCGGGATCGAATTTGCGTTCGCGCTCCAGCATCGCACGCACAGCTTCCGGTTCGCTGCGCAACAGACGGATCTCGAACAGGCGGTCGCCGGCCTGGCCTTCGTCGAAAGCGGTCTGCGGCGCCGGCGCATAGAGCGTTTCCAGGCCGTCGCGGAAGTGCTGGCGGATGAAGATCGCACCCGCCTCCTCCGCACCCTTCTTCTCGACGGCGGCAAAATCGCCGCTGGCGAAGACGCGGCGCAGGAGGGCTGAAACGAAGATGTCGGCGCGTAATCTCATCGGCGCGGTATAGACCGGCGCGCCGGTGGCGGCAATGCGGGGCCAGAGTTTGACCTCAGGGGTCAGACCTTGACCGCCAGCCGCAATCCGCCCCAATGCCGTCCGCGCACTGTGATCGGAGCGGAGATATCCTTCATCATCACGAAATTGCCGCCGCCCATGTCGCGCCGATAGGTCTGGACGAGGAAGGGCGCGGTGCTGCGGCCGGCGGCAAGACCGACGCGATCGGCGAAGATGCGGCGATTGCGGCAATTGGCGGTGTTCCAGACGCTGTCGCCAGACCGCTGGGCTTGCGAGAATTTTCGGTTGTGGGTCGGCAGATAGCCGTTCTCGTCGATCGCCGCGCAGAAGGCGATGCGCTCGTCCAAGATTGTGACGGGCTCCTGGATCGGCGGCAGCAGGCGGTCGGTGAGCTCGGTGAAGGCTGCCATCATCTGCGCCGGATCGGAGCCTGGTATCGGCCGATAACGTCGGTCGAAGAGCGCATCGAGCCCGATCTGACCCTCGGCGACGGCGCGCTCGAAGGCGCCGGAAATCTGCCTTGCCACCGACTGCGCTTCCTCGATCCAACGGCTGTCGGCGGTCTTGACGCCGGCGCTCGCCGTCAGCTGGATCAGGGTTTCCGAGAGGCCGACGACGCTGTCGACGCGTTTTGCCGCCTGCTGCAGCCTGACATTCGAGCCGGCGACCTCGGCCGACATCTCGCCGAGTTTCTCGACGAAACCGGCGCATTGCTGATCGACCGCCTCGGTGGTGTTGGCCATGACAGTCGAACTGTCGAGGATGCGGGTAATGACATGCTCCATGCTTTCGAAGGCGCCACGCATCGCCTCCGACTTGTCACGCACGCCGGCCGCACTGTCGCGCGCATCGCTGCCGGCGGCCGACAGCCGGTCGATCTTCACGCGCAGTTCGTCCAGCGTCTGCTGGATGGAGCCGGTCGCCTTCGAGGTCTGCAGCGAAAGCGCGCGGACTTCGGTGGCGACGACCGCAAAACCCTTGCCCGCATCGCCGGCGCGCGCCGCCTCGATCGCGGCGTTCAGCGCCAGCAGGTTGGTCTGGCGGGCGATGGTGCTGATCTCCTCGGCAATATTGTCGACATCGGCAAGCGACTTGGAGAAGCCGGCGATCTCAGCGCCGATCTCGTTGGAGGACTGGACCATGTGGCCGATCTCGGCGACGGAGCCCGTCAGGCGGTCGGCCGATTCTTTCAGCATGTGGCGGGCCTCGGCCGCGGTGCGGTCGGTCTCGCGCAGCGACACGGCGACCGAGCGGTTGGTCTCGGCAATCGACAGCGCGGTGCGGGTGACATGATCGAAGGCGGAGGCATGCCGAGCCGACATTCCCGCCATGTCCTGGATGGCGCCGGCGATATCGACGAGATCGATGCCAAGGGTGGAGGCTTCTTCGGCAAGACGCAGCAGGATGTGGCGCAGCGCTTCGCGATCAGGCCCTCCCGCTTCGACCGCCGGTTCTCCGGCCAGATCGTCTATCGCCTTCAGCGCATGCATGACCGATGCTCTCCGTCCCAATCAGAAAAGCTTCAGGCAACATGGTTAATAAGTTGCAAACAGCGGTCACGCCTTAGACTTAGGTTGTAGGGCGAAGCCAACTGTGCGGCATCATGGCGGCTAAATCGCGCCGATTTCCTTGAGTTTCTTCAATACCGCCTGGTTCGGCTCGCCGTCTTCGGGCAGGTTGTAGTGCTTCTGAAAATGGCGGATGGCTGCGCGGGTCTGCTCGCCGGCGACGCCGTCGACGCCGACATTGGCATAGGCCATGTTGGAAAGACCCTTCTGGATCTTCAACACCAGGTCGACATTGGTGATTTGGCTTGATGGAACCTGCTTTGCGGCTGATGGAACCGTTTTGACGGTCTTCTCGGCGCTGCGGATCGCCGCTGCCACCGGGTCTTCCGCCGCCGCCTTCGAGCTGACGTCCTCGGGCGGCTTTTCGGCGGGTACGGTCGAGGGACCGGCGGCATCGGTCTTCAGCGCCACGAGCACCTCCGGCGTCGGATCGCCGGTCTGGGTCATGCCGACGGTTTCCTCGAAGAAGAGAATGGCCGCACTGGTGCGGGGGCCGATAATGCCGTCCGGAATGCCATTATAGAGGCCGCGGCGCACCAGCTGCTGCTGAATGTCCATGACGAGCTGGCTCGGCTGCTGGCCGGGTGCGGCAGGCGCCGGCGTCGCGTTGGTGGTAGCGGTATCCTGCGGCCGTTCGATCCGGAAGGTGGTGACGTCGCCCTGTTGCTCCTCGGCCGGACGGCGGGCGCCGAGCACGGTCGGAGACTGCGGATCGCGGGTACGGAAGATCGGATGCGGATGCAGGCCCGGCTGATACCAGAGCGCATTGGCGGCGACGAAGGAGAAGATGACGGCGAAGGTGATCGTGCCGCCGGCGACCGACGGATTGCGGCCGATGACGCCGCCGAGCACGGATGCGCCTTGCAGGCCGAGCCCGCCGAGGGCGGCGGCGCCTGACATCAGAAGGCCCGGCTGCTGCCGTCCCCGTTTTCCCTTAGGCGATTTTCGCTTGCGCGCGGCCATCGAAACGCCCCTCTTCCAATTCTGCGCCTGTATTGACCGCGCCCTTCAGCCGCGGCGGAAACTCGACAGTCGCACCATGGCCGGCGTCTTCGGCGTGCTGGGCACCCGAGCCGTCCATTGCGATCTCGATGGTAATGATCGTGCCCTCGCCCGGTTGGCTGGCGATGGCGAAATACCCACCATGCAGGGCCACCAACCCTTTGACCAGGGAGAGACCGAGGCCGGAGCCTTCGAAGCGGCGGGTATAGTCGTTCTGGATCTGGACGAAGGGCTGGCCGAGCAATGCCAGCTTGTCGGCCGGGATGCCGATACCGGTGTCGCTGACGGTCAGCTTGAGGATGCCGTCGCGGGCTGCCGCATCGACCGAGACGACGCCGCCGGCCTCGGTGAACTTTATCGCATTGCCGACGAGGTTGATGAGGATCTGCTGAATGGCGCGCTGATCGGCGACGACCTCGCCGAGGCCACGTTGGACACGGCTCGTTAGCGTGAGGCCCTTGGTCTTGGCCTGCAATGCCAGCATCGATTCGCAGGATTTGACGGAGCTTGATATATCGAAGGCTTCGAGGATCAGCTCGTAGCGGCCGGCTTCGATCTTGCTCATGTCGAGCATGGTGTTGACGACGGACAGTAGATGCGCGCCGGATTCGCGGACCAGGCCGACATATTCGCGCTGACGGTCGTTTTCAAACTTGCCGAAATATTCGCCGATCAGGATATCGGAAAAACCGAGAATGGCGTTCAGCGGCGTGCGCAGCTCATGGCTGACGGCCGCGAGGAAGCGCGATTTGGCATCATTTGCGGATTCGGCATCGGCGGCGCGGTTTTGGGCTTCGTCACGCAGCTGCTGCTCGACGGAGACATCGCGCAGCTGGGCAATGATGGCGGCAAGTTCGCCGTCGGTGTCGCGCCGGGCCGTCATGTCCATTCTCAGATAGGCAAACTGGCGTTGATCGCGCGAGACCGAGGGCCGGTCGAGGCGCAGGTCGACGCTCTGAGCATCCTCGCCCCGGCGCAGGCCATCGAGCGCCTGCAGGAAAAGAATGCGGTCGGAGACATGCACCTGCTCGAGGAAGCCCCTGCCCTTGGGATCACGCATCCAGGCGAGGAAGTCGCGCCGGTCGCGGCCGCCGACGGTCGCCACACTGCCATGCGGGTCGAGGAAGAAGACGAGGCCCGGGGTGGCGGCAAGGAAGAAATCCTCCGCCGACTGCGTGGCGATACCGGCGGACGAACCCTGACGGGCGAGCGCGATGCTGCCGACGGCGGAAAAGAGAAAGGCGGCGCAGACCATGGCGACACCGGCCGGCAGCGCCACGGCCGGACTGGTGACCGCCGAAAGGCCGATAGGAGCGGCAACGAGGGCGGCCGACGAGAACAGCACGAGGCGGCGCAGGATCGCGAGCTCGCGTTGGCGCACGGCCTCACCGCCGCCCGTCCGGGAGAGCCAGCTTGTCGCCGCCCGGTCTACGAGGGCCGTCATCCAGCCGCCAATGTTACTCAATACACGCACGCAATACCCGCCCGAAAGGCTGTCTATCGATCCGGACAATAGGCCTTGGCGACTTAAAGAAAGGATAAGGCAAAAGCGCTGTTCACAGCCTGAAACGGCCGAAATTCTCGTTTTGAAGCATCTGGAAGGCTCTTTGCCTTTTGTGGTTAATAGGGGGTAAGCGACGGATTTTCCTCATATTTCAGCATTGCGTTAACTCCTGTGGCAAGGCGAGCCGGCAAAAGTCCTGCAATTGCAAGCAGGTGCTGCCCTGATGCTTAACGGCGATCGCTCGCATTCGACTAAAATGCGGCTCAAATGCCGTTCGCTAAAATTTGAACTAAATTTGCCGCAAATGCGCGTGAGTTTCGAAAAGCGGCATTCGCAACTTGGCGGTAGGGTGAAAACACACCGGACAACCGGCCTGATTCGGCGACAAGAACCGGACGGGGAAAACAGGATGGGCAACGACAATGTGGTTTCTGATCAAAGGATCCTTCTGGTTTGGCCTCGTGCTCGTGCTTCTTTCCGTCTTCAGCACGGAGAGTTCCGACAAGCTCGCCAACGGCCCGCAATTGCAGCTTTCCGACGCGTTCACGGCGGCAAGCGGCGCCTATGACTATTTGACCGGCATGTGCTCGGAGAAGCCCGAGGTCTGCGCCAAGGGCACCGAGACCCTCACCGCACTCGGCTATCGGGCCCGCGAAGGCGCCCGCGTTGCCTATGAACTTCTCGACAGCCAGTTCAAGGACGAGGCGCCGGCAGCCGCAAAGCTTGCCGAACCGCAGATGCCGGTGGCGCTCAACATGCCTTCCCTCACCACGCCTGCCATCCAGGAAAAGGTGCGCGAGGCAAAGGCCGCGCTCAACCAGCCGATGCCTTACCGTCCGCCGGTCGAAGATGACGCCTCCTCTGAGACGGTGGTAACAGGCGCTATTCCACTGCCGACGCCGAAGCCGGCGACCTGACCCTCAACCAGCTTGCATCGGTGATCCGCATGACGCGGAGATGCCCCATGCCTGACGTGCCTGCCCTGTTTAATTCAGCATGTTGCTGCGCCGTGAGGATGCCCATCCTTCACGGCGTTTCTTTTTAGCGGTTCAAATCCGCCAGTCTTTCACCTATATGCAGTCTTAATAGTGAAAGGCTCTTGCATGGCATCCCTCGACCAGATCATCGACGACTTTGCTTTCCTGGACGATTGGGAAGACCGCTACCGCTATGTCATCGAACTCGGCAAGGCGCTGCCCGACTTGGCCGAGGAGAAGCGCACCTCGGAGAACAAGGTGATGGGCTGCGCCAGCCAGGTGTGGCTGGTGACCCATACGGCAGGCGATCCCGACAATCCGGTCATGAGCTTCGAGGGTGATTCCGACGCCCATATCGTGCGCGGCCTCGTCGCCATCGTGCTTGCCACCTATTCCGGCAAGATGGCATCCGAGATCGCCGGGCTCGATGCCTTCGAGATATTCTCGAAGATCGGCCTGGTGGAGAACCTGTCATCGCAGCGCTCGAACGGACTGCGGTCGATGGTGAACAGGATCCGCGAAGAGGCAAGAGTCCGCGCTGCGGCTTGACCGTGCTCGTGGCTGGCCTGCTTTGAGGGTCACAGGACGCCAGCGGGTCGGTGCCGGCTCTGCAATCGAGTATATTAACACTTACTCATAGTATAGGAATACATTCTAAGTCTGTCGGCAAAGCATAAGACGGGATCGCTTACGCTGTCGTGGCGTCCGGCCGAAACGGGCCGGCTGATCGATCGGCCGACTCCGTTTGAGCCAACAGAATGATTCAATCTAACCCCGACAGGCTCCAAATACCCGAAAGGTATTTCTTCACCTTGCTAAGGCACAAAAAAGCCGGGCACAAGACCCGGCTTTTTGTCGTCGATGCTTTCGAAAAAGCTCAGCCGCGGCCGCGCTTGCGGCGCTGCCCGAGGCCCATTTCCTTTGCCAGGCGCGAACGCGCTTCGGCATAAGCGGGCGCTACCATCGGGTAATCGGTCGGCAGGTCCCACTTCTCGCGGTATTCTTCCGGCGAGAGGCTGTGATGCGTCATCAGGTGACGCTTGAGGGACTTGAAGTTGCCGCCGCATTCCAAACACGTGATCTGCTCGTCCTGTACGGACTTGCGGACAGAAACTGCAGGCTTCTGCTTTTCGACGATTGCCGCAGCAGGCTGCGGTACGGACGTGTTGCTCAGTGCCGAATGCACGTCGGAAATCAGATTGGCCAGGTCGCTGACCGGTACAACATGGTTGCTGACATAGGCCGCCACGATGTCGGCCGTCAGTTCCACAAGCAGCTCCGGCGCACTGCCGGTCGCTATATCTGTCATATTCTTTCTCCTGTTAGCATGCTCAAACGGTCTTTGACTGACACGCCAAAGACCCGCCTCGTAGAAGCGAACAGCAAAAGCACAGGAAGCGACCTTCTGTTTCGAAAAACGCGAAATCCACCCCTAGATTCCGAAGAGCGTGACCTGTTCTTATACTGCCTGACTGGAAACCACTACGTCATGCCCCAGGCGATGGCCTCAGTTTAGACATTAAAAATCAAAACTGAGGGACTTGGAAGCAGTACGATTGCAATCCACAATCAGAACTCTACTTGCATTTTCAAATACCATCGTTTGGTCGAAAGGCCAATTATTATTTGTCGTTTTTCTTGAGAAAAAATGACAGATGAAGAATTGAGGGTCTCTTCGGCAAGCTTTACTCACAGCTACCTGTGCATAAGTTTTGCATAAATCTGGTAAAGTCGCCGAACAGCATAGGCTCAACGATCCCTGATATCGTCACGGACCGAGAGTGCACCGAGATCGTATCCCGAACGATGGGCAGCTCTGGCAAGCAGATGGGCAGACACCGGCGCCGTCAGCAGGAAGAAGACGAAACCGGCAAGGGCGCGGGCGAGAATCGCCGGGTCCTCTGAATAGAGACCGGCGGCAAGGAGCAACAGGCCGGAGCCGACGGTCCCCGCCTTCGAGGCCGAATGCATGCGCGTATAGAGATCGGGCAGCCGGACCAGGCCGATCGCCGCCGCAAGCGCAAAGAGCGCGCCGACGATCAAAAGCAGGGCGGTGATGGCAGCCACGATATAATCGATCATCGCTTCTTTCCTCCTGCCCGGCGCTTTTGCGTGTTGCCATTTGCCGCAGCGGCGGGCGGCTTCGATTTGATGTTGCCGCGCGACAGTACGAATCGGGCGAAGGCGACGGTCGCCAGGAAACCGACGAGGCCGAGCGAAATGGCGATATCGATATAGAGCGAAAAACCGGTCTTGACCGCGATGACGGCGATGAAGCCGATGGCGATGCCGGCCAGCATGTCGAGGGCGAGGATCCGATCCGGCAATGTCGGACCGGCAACGACGCGCCAGACGGTCAGAATCAGCGCCAGGCCGAGGATGACGAGTGCGGCCGAGGATGCGACCGCGACGATGGCGGCAGGTGTGATCACCGGAAGGCCTCCATGATCTTGCGTTCGAAACCGTTGGCGATATCACGCTTGGTCGTCTCGGGATCGGAACAATCGAGCGCGTGCACATAGAGCGTGCGGCGATCTGCAGAGACGTCGACCGAAAGCGTACCTGGAGTCAGCGTGATGAGGTTTGCGAGCAAAGTGATCTCGAAATCGCTCGTCACCGTCAGCGGGAAGGCGAAGATGCCGGGCTTCAGCTTCATATCGGGCGAGAGGACGGTGACCGTGACCCTCCAGGCCGACAGCGACAATTCCTTCAGGAACAGAGCGGCGAGCGAGAGCACCGGGAGGACGCGGGGGATATGCCCCTTGCCGCCGAAGGATTCACGGATGATGACCAGCGCCAAGGCCCCAAGCAGCAAGCCGAGGACGAGATTGTGCAGCGAGGCGCTGCCGGTAACGGCGATCCAGGCAATGGCAAGCAACAGGTTGAAGAGGAAGAAGATCACGGCGCGCGCCCTTCCGGGAAGACCGAATGGAGATAGGCCTGGGGATCGGCCAGGCCGGCCGCGGCCGATTGCGACAGCGCCAGCAACTGTTCCGGCAGGATGCCGAAGCCGACGACCAGCGCTGTCAGTGCCGCGAGCGGCAGGCCCGTGCGCCACCTGGCCCCAGACGGCGTCAGAACTATTGGCGTCATTGCCATCGGCGCCGGGCGCCAATAGGCGAGCAGGAAGAGACGGCCGAAGGCGATCGTCGTCAGAAAACCGCCGAGGAGGATCGAGGCCGCCAGCCACCAGACACCGAGATCGAGCGAGGCCTTGACGAGAATGACTTTCGGCCAGAAGCCCGAAAAGGGTGGCAGGCCGCAGGCGGCAAGGAAGAGCGCGAGAGAGAGAGCGGTGAAGCCGCCGCTTTGCCTGTAGAGCCCGCCGAGGGCCGACAGCGAAAAGCCGCCGCCGCGCCGGGCGATCTCGCCGGCGGCAAGATAAAGCGCCGTCATCAGCACCATGGAATGGAGCGCATAGAAGACAGCGCCGCTGATGCCGCCAAGGCCGCCGAGGGCGACGCCGGCCAGCATGTTGCCGATGCCCGATATGACGACATAGCCGAACAGCCTGCGGATATCGTTTTCGGCAAGCGCGCCGAGAGCGCCGACGAGAATGGTCGCGGCGGCGGCGAGCGCGATCACCAAGCTCAATTCCTGGCGCTCCATCGGCAACAGCATGACCATCACCCGGATTAGCGCGTAGATGCCGACCTTGGTGAGCAGGCCGGCAAACAGCGCGGAGACCACGATGCGCGGCGTATGGTAAGCGGCGGGCAACCAGAAATTGACCGGGAAGGCTGCCGCCTTCATGCCGAAGGCGAGCAGGAAGAGGCTTGCCAGCGTCATCAGCGGCGCCGTGCCGCGTAAATCCCCAACTTTTGCGGCGATATCGGCCATATTGAGCGTGCCGAAGGCGGCATAGAGAATGCCGACGCCGACCAGGAACAGGGTCGTGGCAATCAGATTGAGCACCGCATATTTCAGCGCGCCGTCGATCTGCTCACGTTCGGAACCAAGGATGATCAGCCCGAAGGAGGAGATCAGCAGCACCTCGAACCAGACATAGAGATTGAAGATATCGCCGGTGAGAAAGGCGCCGGTGACGCCGGCCATCAGCAGCATCAGCAGCGGGAAGAAGCCGTATCGCCGGCCGCTTTCGCCGATATCGGCCAGCGCATAGATGCCGCCGGCGAGTGCGGCCAGAGCTGCGGTGAAGGCCATCAGCGCACCGAGGAGATCGACGGTGAAGGCGATGCCGAAGGGCGGCAGCCAACGGCCCATGACCATGGTCAGCGGCCCGTCGGCCGCGACCTTGGCGAGCAGTGCCGCATCGATCAGCGCCAGCGCCGCAAGGCCAGGGATGGCCAGCCAGGCCTGCAGACGGGGATAGCCGCGCAGCATCAGCAGGACGGCGCCGAGCGTGATGCAATGGGCGACCGGCAGGATGGCAAGCCAATGACCGATCGGCACCGGAGCGGTGATCAGGGCGGCGGAGAGATCAACGGTGGCGGTGGGGGCGGCCATCAGATGGCGCCTCCGCTATCGCGAGAGAGGGCTTGGGTGTGCATCCGCACCAACATCCTCAATACTCCAATGGCGGCAGCGGCCGGTCATCGGGCTCGGCGGCGCGCATGTCGCTGGTGTTGTCGGTGCCGAGGTCCTGATAGGCGCGGTAGGTCAGCACCAGCAGGAAGGCGAGGAAGGAGAAGGAGATGACGATCGCGGTCAGGATGAGGGCCTGCGGCAGCGGGTTGGCCGTGCCTGCGGGCAAGCTGTCGAGACCCACCGGGATGATCGGCGGCACCTCTCGCGTCAGCCGACCGCCGGTGAAGAGCAGGAGGTTAACGGCGTTGCCGAGGACGGCGATGCCGAGCATGATGCGGATCGAGAATTTCGACAGCATCAGATAGATGGCGGCGGCGAAGAACAGGCCGACGAGGATCGCCAGAAGCGGCTCCATCATTCCACCTCCTTTTCTTCCAATGCCAATGCGATCGAGGTGATGGCGCCGAGCACGACAAGATAGACGCCGATATCGAAAAGCATGACGCTCGACAGCGGCACCTCGGCGCCCAAAAGCGTCGGATAGATCCAGAGGCCGGTCATGAAGGGAACGGCAAAGAGGATGGAGAGAAGACCGGCTGCGGTCGACAGCAGCAGGCCGAAGCCGGCAATCGACAGCGGATGGAAAAACAGTGCCCGACGAACAGCGCCGACACCGCGGGCAATGCCGTAGATCGCCAGTCCCGAGGCCGCGATCAGCCCGCCGATGAAGCCGCCGCCCGGCTCGTTATGGCCGCGCAGCAGCACGAAGACCGAAAAAAGCAGCATCAGTGCGGTGAGGAACGGGGCGACGGTGCGGAAAATGAGAGTGTTCACGCGATCAGCCCTCTGCCGCGGGATCATTGGCGGCAAGCTTGCGCTCGCTGCCGGCGCGAATCCGGATCAGCGCCAGGATGGCAAGGCCGGTGACCGCGACGACGGCGATTTCGCCAAGCGTGTCGGTGCCGCGAAAATCGACGATGATGACGTTGACGACGTTGGCGCCGTGGGCGATCGATTTGGAATAGGCGTTGAAGAAGGCCGTCAGCGCGTCGTTGAACGGCGCCTCGGTCGCCCGCATCAGCAGAAGCATGAAGCCGAGGCCGCAGGCAAGCGCCAGCGCGCCGTCGAAGAGCTTGCGGCCGAGTGGCCTTTGATCGTCGGGTGAGAGACGAAGCCTGGTCATGACCAGGGCAAGGATCACCACCGAAAGCGTTTCGACCATGAACTGGGTGAACGACAGATCCGGCGCGCCGAACAGCAGGAAGATAATGGCGACGGCGAAACCCTGGATGCCGAGCGAGACGATCGCCGTCAGCCGATCGCGGGCGACGAGCACGGCAGCAAGGCCGAAAGCGGCGATCAGGAAAACCGCCCATTCATAGAGTCTCACATCGGCCGGCCAGGCGGGAAAGCGCGGCAGTTCCCCATAGACGACAGGGGGAATGATGAGGATGGCGGCGACGCAGAGGAAAGTGCAGGTGACATAGATTTCGAGCCGGCCCGGTTGCAGGACACGCATGAGGCGGCTGGAGAAGCGGACAAGGCCCGATATAGCGACATCAAAGCCATGGTCCGGCCCATGGCCGATCGAACGCAGGACGACGGCCATCAGGAAACGGGCGCGCGCGAGCTGCCAGTAGACGCCGATGCCGAGCAGCACGGTCAGGGCGGAGAGCGCCAAGGGCAGGCCGATATGCGGCGTCAGCGAAATGTCGATGTCGACGGATGTCTGGCGGATGGCGGATGCGATCGGCGACGACAGGACGGTATGGGTGAAGGTTGAAAAGATCGCCGCGAGCAAGCCGAGGACGGCGAGAACGGCCGGGCCGAGCCAGAGCAGGACTGGCGCTTCGTGCGGCGGTTTCGGCGTCTCCACCGGTCGGCCGAGGAAGGGTTTCAGCGCCACGGCAAAGGCGACGGCAAACATCAGCGCATTGCCGAAGACGGTGATCGATGTGAAGGTAAGCGCGCGGACATCGCCACTGACGAGTGCGGTATAGATCTCCTCCTTGGCGAGGAAGCCGAAGAAGGGCGGCAGGCCGGCCATGGAGAAGGCCGCCGCAAGCGCGATCATCCAGGTGAGCGGCATCGCCCGCATCAGGCCGCTGAGCCTGGTAATATCGCGCGTGCCGGTCTCATGATCGATGATGCCGGCGACCATGAAGAGCGCGCCCTTGAACAGCGAATGCGCCACCAGATAGAGCGCCGCCGCCTCGACCGCATGGTCCGAGCCAAAGCCGATCAGCATGACAAGCAGGCCGAGCGAGGAGACGGTGGTATAGGCGAGCTTGAGCTTCAGGTCGGTTTGGCGGATCGCAAGCGCGGTGCCGACCACCAGCGTCAGCCCGCCAAAGAAGGGCAGAAGGATTTCCCAGGCAGGCGTCGCCCCCATGACGGGGTTGAGCCGCATCAGCAGATAGACGCCTGCCTTCACCATCGTCGCCGAATGCAGATAGGCCGAAACCGGCGTCGGCGCTTCCATGGCGTTCGGCAGCCAGAAATGAAAGGGAAACTGCGCCGACTTGGTGAAGGCGCCGCCGAGGACCAGGATGAGGGCCGCCAGATAGAACGGGCTTTCGCGCACGATATCGCCGGCGCCGATGAGCCGCGACATCTCGGTGACGCCAGAGATGTTCCAGAGCAGCAGCAGGCCGGCCAACAGGCAGAGCCCTCCCCCGCCGGTCACAACAAGCGCCTGCAGGGCGGCGCGGCGAGCCGCCGCGCGCTCATGATCGAAACCGATCAGCAGGAAGGACGTGATCGACGTCAGTTCCCAGAAGACGAAGAGCATCAGGAAACTGTCGGAAACGACGACGCCGAGCATCGCGCCCATGAACAGGAAGATGAAGGAGAAGAAGCGGCCCTGATCCTTGTGTCCTTTGAGATAGCCGCCGGCATAAAGCACGATCAGGGTGCCGATGCCGGTGATCAGCAGCGCGAAAGCCAGCGACAATCCATCGAGGAACCAGGAGAACGAGAGATGATAGCTCGGCACCCAGGCATAGCCGCCGGCAACAACCTCGCCGCGCGCGATCCGAGGAATGAACCGCAGGAAATGCAGGAAGGCGAGGAAGGGAGCGATCGCCAGGAGCCAAGCGCCACTGGCGCCGAAGATGCGGATGACGAAAGGAGCGACAAGAGCGCCGGCGAGTGGCAGACACAGGGCCAGAAATGTCAAAGCCGTGACATCGGCCATGTCTCCTCCTCTACCAAGATATTTCCTTGGATCGGGATCGATCCAACGATGAAATCATGCAGCAATTCAAAGTGCTACAGCATCTTTTGCGCATCTGACAAGACGCGCAGCGCTGTAAAGGCAACGGACGAAAAGCCGGAGAAAACCGACCTGTCTTCTGACTTAGGCGAAACGAGGGAGTGTCTCAAGCGATTTCGACCGCTCCTGCGAAGCACGCGATGTTCGAAGCCGATCAGGCCGTCGATCTGGAAAGGCGCGTCAGCAGCCGGGCGATGCAACCGTGCAGGATGAACACCAGAAGCGTCAACGGCCAGAGCAGGCAAGCAAGGAGCCCGGCGAGACGATGAAGCGTCAAGCCGTCATGGTTGGCCCAGCCTTCCAACAGGGTGACCGCCATGGCTGCCACGGCCACAAGGCCGTAGAGCAGGACGATTGCTGCCTCAAACACCAGTGATTCTCCAATGCACGCAACATTAACCCTAACAGAAAACCCCTAACGGATGTAAAAGCAAGCCTCTTCCCCCAATTGGGTATGCAGCCAATCTCATGGCGCGCCGCGGGAGACTTGATGAAGTGAATGCGGCGCACCACATTTTCTCGCGAAACGGAACCCGCCCCTCGGCGAAAGGAGCACCTCATGTCCGAAACTGCGACGACCGCCAAGATCCACAAGACCGACGCCGAATGGAAAGAGCAGCTCACCCCCGAGCAATACCGCATCACGCGCCAGCACGGCACCGAACGCGCCTTCACCGGCCCCTACTGGGATTCGTTCGAGACGGGGCTTTACCGCTGCGTCGGCTGCAACGCGCCACTTTTCCGCTCCGACACGAAGTTCGATGCCGGCTGCGGCTGGCCGAGCTATTTCGAAGCGGTGTCGCCCGAAGCGGTGATCGAGCATCGCGACACGACCCACGGCATGGTGCGCACCGAAATCCGCTGCGGCAGCTGCGACGCCCATCTCGGCCACGTCTTTCCGGACGGCCCGCCGCCGACCGGCCTGCGCTATTGCATCAACGGCCACTCCATGGTGTTCGAGCCTGGGAAATAGGCCTGAACCTGCGATCGGCATCTGCCGATCCCGCGACCATGAGGAGGCTAAGCGCGACGGAAATTTCCGTGCCACCATGGACGACATGATAGCGGCGGCCGCCAGATGGTCGGCCGCCGCCCTCGCTTCGATCAGCTTCTGATGGCGATGCGCCTGACCTGTGACTGCGCCTTTTCGGTCTTGGGCAAGGTGACGGTCAGGACGCCGTTCTTGAAGGTGGCGTCGACCTGATCTTCCTTGACCTCGGTCCCGAGTGGGATGCGTCGCTCGAAGCGGCCATAGTAGCGCTCCGAGAACTGCTTCTCCTTGTCTTCCGTCTCCGAACGCTTTTCACCCTTCAGCGTCAGAACGCCGTCATCGAGAATGACCTCGATGTCCTTTTCCTCAAGGCCGGGGACTTCGGCCGTCACCTTGATGTCCTTATCGGTGTCGGAGATCTCGACACTCGGCCAGCCGGCACCGAAACCGCTGGCGCCCCGCAGTGACGGCAGGCCAGAGCCGAAGCTGCGGAAAGCATCGTCGAACAGCCGGTTTACCTCGCGATGGAGCGACAGGAAAGGATCATGGTCGTCCTCGCGGAGGAGACTCGGAACTTGGTGGCCGTTGCTGCGGCCCCATGGAATCAAATCACGAACACTCATGGCTTACTCCTTTCTGGTGGTTCTTGGGCATTCCTGACGGTTCAGGCTGCCTGCGTCTCGGCCTCGATCTGCTTGGTCTCGGCCTTCGGCATTGCATTCCCAGTTCCGATCTCGATCTGGCGCGGCTTCATCTCTTCAGGAATTTCACGCTTGAGATCGATGGTCAGCAGACCGTTGACGAGGCCGGCATCCACGACCTTGACGTGGTCGGCCAATTCGAACCGACGCTGGAAGCTTCGACCAGCAATGCCGCGATGCAGGTATTGAACATCTTCGCCGTTCGCCTTCTGCCCTGAGACGACGAGCATGTTCTGCTCTTGGATGATCGCCAGTTCGTCCTGCGAGAAGCCCGCCACCGCCATGGCGATGCGGTATTCGTCCTCGCCGGTTTTGACGATATCGTAAGGCGGCCAGTTGTCGATTGTCTCGGCGCGGCTTGCAGCCTCGAGTGCGTTCAACATCCGCTCGAAGCCGACGCTCGACCGGATCAGGGGAGAGAAATCGAGGTTTGTCCTCATAGCCATATCCTCCTTACAAGCAACATGGATACAGGAGACGCCAAGAGCGACAGGCGTCTCCTGGACCTGTCGATCCCTGCTCGGCGATCGACAATACTGATATAATTCAGCAGTTTACCGTTTCAAGAGGAGAGAATTTCTCAGCGAAAAATTGCTTTCTTCGAAGGCACCACCATATCTGGGCTGAGCTTGAGAGAGGAGAAATGGTTATGACAATGACTTCAAAGGACGTCATCGCCGTCCTCGGGCCCGCCGATGAAACGCTCGTGGCCGAGGTCATCGCGACAGGCGCCACCCAGGCTGAACTCGCCGAGGCATTTGCGTGGGCAAGCAACGACGAAGCCTTGATGGGTGAAGGCCGGCCTCTGCCAACAGGCAGGGTTGCTGCGCTTGTTGATCTGCTGAGTTCGGATGAAGAGGAACCGGAATAGGAAAGGCGGATGACCCGCCTCCCCCACCGATCCGTCATGCTATCGTGAGCACCTGAACATTGCCGTGGCGATCCATCACATCGACCCCGACCGGCGAATGGCGACGCCAGCCGAGCCATTACCGATCAACAGGCCGCTGCATTCCGTTCGCTATAGCCACCAGCGGCTGATCGGACCGAACGAATGGCGACTTGCGATTGCACTAAATCGAATCCGACAGTCCCAGCAGATCGTTGCGTGCCCCAGCCATTGTTGCCCATAGGGCCTCACCAACCGCTCGGCATCGCGCGAAAGCCGCAATCAATCGTGATCGGCAGGGCATGGCCAAGTGGAGGGTGCCGAAAGGCCTGCCGGCAGCTTGGTCGAGGCATCGCCGCAGGCAAGGTCGATCTGCGCCTGTTCGAGCCCGGCGGCGCCCGAGAGGTCGAGGCCTTCGATGCGGGTCAGGAACATGAAGGCGCGCTCGAAGGTCGCCGGGCCTTCGAAGGTGGCCTTGGAGAGATCGGCGCGGGAGAGATTGGCGAAAGAGAATTTCACCCCCGTCAGCACCGCCTTGTCGAAATCGGCGCGGCCGAGTTCAGCCTTTTCGAAGCTCGCGCCGGAGAGCTGGGCGCCGGCGAAATTGGCGCGCTGCAGCTCGGCGCCAGCAAAGGACGCGCCCTCGGCGGCGACATTGGCGAAGCTGGATCGGTAGGCCTCGATCTTGGCGAAATTGGCGCCTTCGGCGTGTGCGCCCTCCAGCGAGGCGCGCACCAGCGTCGCTTTCTCCAGATTGGCGGATTTGACGTTGGCGCCGGCGAGATCGGTCAGCGAAAAATCGGTGCCGACGAGATTGGCGCCTTCGAGATCACTGCCCTGCAGCATCAGGTTTTTCTTGGTGCATTCCTGCCAGTCGAGCTTCGGCTCGGCCAGACTGCTGCAATCGGCGGCCCGTGCGGCAATTGGCGGAAATGCCAGAAGGACGAGGGCAAGGAGACCGAGCGACGATCTTTGCATTGCCATTGAACTATTCACCCCCATGACGCTTACAATACGCTTCAGGCCGCCTTCCGCGAAGCAGGCTGCTTCCACATTCTTACACAGCTCAGACTACAATAAAAAGATGGCGCGCGCCGTTCACGATGGCTTTGCCTGATGCTTCTGGGGCTTTGCCATGCGTCCGGGGCTTTTGCCGGGCAGACAGATCAATCCGCCTTGCCGGGCAGGCGAAGTTCCATGCAGGTGAGGTCCAGCCAGCGGCCGAATTTGGTGCCGACCTCGGAAAATCTGCCGGCGATGCGGAAGCCGAGCTTTTCGTGCAGCCTGATCGAGGCTGCGTTCTCAGCCTCGATACCGGCAATCATCACATGGATATTGCCGGCCGCAGCACGCGCGATCAGTTCCCGCATCAGGCGCCAGCCGATGCCCGCACCGCGGCAATCCTTGTCGACATAGACGGAATGCTCGACCGTGTGGCGGTAGCCGTCGAAAGGCCGCCAGTCGCCATAGGAGGCATAGCCTGCGACCTTGCCCGATAGTTCGGCGACGATGACGGGAAAGCCGCGCGCCTTGCGCGCCCTGAACCATTCCAGCCGGTTTTCGAGATCGACCAGCGTATCGTTCCAGATCGCCGTCGTGTGCTCGACGGCGTGATTGTAGATATCGCGGATGGCGGAAAGATCGGCTTCGGTGGCGTCGCGGAGGAGGATAGCGTCTGTCATGATGCTCGGGTTCATATTATTTGCGAAGGCGGGCATACGCCCCGCCTGCAAAGATGTAAACGGCGGATGCGAAAGACCGACGACCTCCAGCACATCAGTCGTTCAGAGGCCTGGCGCAGACAGGCTGAAACAGGTGAAGACGGCCGAATAATGCACGGCCGCGGCGGTGACGACGAAGCCGTGCCAGATGGCGTTCTGGAAGCGCAGCTTCTCCCAGACGTGGAAGATGACGCCGAGCGAATAGATGACGCCGCCAATGACAATCAGCAGCATGGAGGCGGCTGGAATGCGTGAGGCGACGGGCTCGGCCACCAGCACGCCGCTCCACCCCATGGCGAGATAAAGCAGGATGGCGAGACGGTCGAAACGCCCGGGAAAGACGCATTTCAGGAGAATGCCGACGGCGGCAAACAGCCAGATCGCGACCAGCATGAACAAGAGCAGCGGATCGTCGGCGCCACGTTCGAGGAAGGGCGTATAGGTGGCGGCGATCAGGAGGAAGATCGCCGAATGATCGAAGCGGCGCAGATACCACTTCGTGCGCGAGACCGGCCAGGCGTTGTAGGAAAAGGAAATGGCAAGCGTCAGCACCAGCCCGACGCCATAGATCCAGGCGGCAGCGAGCGCGCCATAGGAGCTCCAGACCGTGGCGTAGAAGATCAGCACGGTAGCACCGATCAGGGCCAGCACGAGACCGACGCCATGAACGATACCGTCGGCGATCAGTTCGTATCTATCATAAGCCCAGCGAATGCCGTTGAACTCGCCCATGCGCGCCCAATCCGTTTCATACTCCGATTGCAATCGTCGCATCGAACGGACGGGCGCGCAACTGCGGCAAAGCGCATAGGTAGTAAATCTTCGTGACAGGCAGCAGGGCACCCCGCCCTGCCTTCGACAGCGAGCGGAAAGGCCTATCGCGGCTGGCGCGCAACTGAGAAAATGCAGTTGCGCAAGAATCAGACCTTCTGCCGGTCGACCAGCACCGAGCATTTGGCATGGCGCACGACCCGGTCGGCGGTGGCGCCGATGAAGTAGTTGGAAAAGTCGGGAACGTGCGAGGCGACGATAATCAGGTCGGCGCCGTGGCTTTCGGCGGCCGAGATGATCGCTTTGGCGGGCGGGCCGTTGCGGATCTCGACAGTTGCCGCAACACCGGCTGCGGCGAGCAGCGCTTCCAGCTGCTCGCGGCTATCCCTCATGACGTCCTCGACCATATTGGCCGGCAGTTCGATCGCGACATAACTCGGCACATCCTCGACGACATTGAGCGCGATGATCTCGCCGCCTGCGTCGAGCAGAGACGCGGCCTTGCGAAGGATTTTTTCTCCCTTGTCGATGCCGCCGAGCGCGATCGCTACGATGATCTTCCTGTACATGGCTTCCCTCCATGACTGAGATATAAGTTTTCCTCTAATGGAGATATGGGCGCATTGATCGCAATCAAGTGGGCGCAAGTCATCGTCAACATCTGCTCAACGCTTCATCCTCAAAAACGGGTCTTCTGTGAACAATTGGAATGCGCCATATAGGGATCAAGTACGGCAGCCGAGGGGAGATCAGAGGCAAATGAACCGGCGAAACTTCCTCGGGCTTGCCACGGGCGGCATGTTTGCCGCCGCCGCCGGTACGCCTTCTATCCTACGGGCCAATTCAGAGGCAGGAGAACAAGCCATGACGACCGAAACTTCCTATGCGCTGACACGGCCCGCCTATATCGACCAGTCGCATCTGGTCGTGACCGACCTCGGTCTGGTTTCCGGCTTCTACCAATCGATGCTCGGCCTGAAGGTGATCGAGAAGACGGCGAGCGGCGAAGTGCTGGGTGTCGGCGACCTGCCCTTGCTAACGCTGACGACCGCAAAGAATGCGACCATCGCGCCGCGCAATGCCGCCGGCCTTTTCCACACCGCCTTCCTGATGCCGGACCGGACGGAACTCGCACGCTGGCTGCGCCATGCGGCACAGAATAACGTCGCGCTCGACGGCGCCTCGGATCATCTCGTCAGCGAGGCGATCTATCTTTCCGATCCCGAAGGCAACGGCATCGAGATCTATGCCGACCGGCCGCACGAACAATGGAAATTCCATGAGGACGGCATGGTGGAGATGGCGACGCTGCGCCTCGACCTGCAGGCGCTCTACAACAGCGCGCCTGATGAGCGCTGGGACGGCATGGCTGCGGGGACGGCGATCGGTCACCTGCATCTGCAGGTCGGCGACATCCCGCAGGCCGACGCCTTCTACCGCGACGTCCTCGGCCTCAAGCTGATGGCGCGCTATCCGGGCGCCAGTTTCTTTGCGAGCGGCGGCTACCACCACCATCTCGGCGCCAATATCTGGAACAGCCGCGGCGCGACGGCACGCGCCGGCAACATGACCGGGCTGTCCGACTACAAGATTCGTTTCAACGACAAGGCCACGCTGGATGCGGCGGTCTCCAAGCTCGACGGTCTCGAAATCAAAAGCGAAAAGCGCGATGGCGGCGTGTTCCTGAGGGATCCATGGGGTATCGGTCTGACGCTTTCGGCGTAACTCCTGCAACAACGGATCAGCCCTCCGGTTGAAGGAATAACCGCGGAAATCGGCCTGCTTCGGTTGCACGCCGGACTGCAAAGGGCGCCTGTGCGCCTTCACGCGCACCGCGCCACATTGTCACACCCTTGAGGAACCGGAACCGCATCGGCGCGTTTCCGTGAGGAAGCAATGGGGCTTCGGGGACCTCACCGCATGGGCATCGCCAATGGCATCCGCAAACAAGCAAAGAAGATCGCCATCGGCGAACGCCACACCAGCGCCTGGGCACAGTCGCTAAAGGAAGCTGCGGAAGAACTGCCGCCGCCGCCGTTGCACCGGTTGGAAAAAGACGGGCTCGATGTCAGCATGGCTTGGGCGATCATCGGCATCTTCGGCATTCTCTTCCTTGCCGCCGTCTATTTCATGTCGCTGATCCTCATCCCGATCACACTTGCCGTCGTCGTCGGCATGATCCTCGGCATGGCGGCAGAAAAGCTCAGCCGGATGGGCGTGCCTCGACTGGCCAACGCCTTCATGCTGTCAAGCGGCGTCGCGTTGGTGATCTTCCTGCTGATCAACTCGCTCGCCGACCCGTTGATGATGCTTGCCAATGAGGGGCCGGCTTTCGCCGAGCGAACCATCAACCGCATCATGCCTTATCTCGAGCGCATCGAATGGCTGCATATCACGCCGGCGACATTCGAAAGCGGGCCGATGTCGATCGGCGCGCTGCTCGAAAACACCGGCAACGTGCTGCATGTGGTGACGACCAGCTTGACGCCGGCGCTGGTGCAGGGATTGATCTTCTTTGCGGCACTGCTGCTCTTTCTCGCCAGCCGGGTCAACCTGCGCAAGACGATCATCATGACCTTCCGCACCCGCACGCAACGCCTGGCGGCGATCCGCGTCATCAATGCCGTCGAGCAGGTGCTCGGCTTCTATTTCGCCACCGCCTCGTTGATCTATGTCGGGCTCGGCGTCGTCATGACCGTCATCGCCTATGCGGGCGGGCTGGCGGTACCTGTGCTCTGGGGCTTCTTCGCCTTCCTGTCGAGCTTCATCCCTTATCTCGGCATCACGCTGATGACGTTTGCCGTCGCCGTCGCCGGCATCCTCACCCATGATGACTTCATCATCGGCCTGATGCCGGCCGCGGCCTTCTTCACCGTGCATCTCCTCATGGAGAACCTGATCTTCCCCGCAGTGATGGGACGGCGACTGGAAATCAATCCCTTCGTCGTCTTCCTCGCCATCCTGTTCTGGACCTGGATGTGGGGTGCCGTCGGCGCCATGCTGGCGCTGCCGCTTTCACTGATCGTCATGACCGTTATCGACGAACTGCTGATCGAGGAAAAGCCGCAGCCGCAGTTGCCGAAATGATCAACCGGGGAGACGTTCGTGGCATCTGATCTCGATCTTGCCGAATCCGATCACGACCAGATGGTGAGCGGCCGTTCTCTCTGGGGGAAGAGCGGCATACGGCCGGAATGGCGGCCGACCGAGCAGAGCTTTTCCACCGACGTCGCGGTAGTCGGCGGCGGCATCACCGGTGCCTTGGTTGCCGAACATTTGACGGCCCGCGGTTTTTCCGTGGCGCTCATCGACCGGGAGGTGCCCGGTTTCGGCAGCACCGCGGCGAGCACGGCGATGCTGCAATGGGAAATCGACAGCACGCTCACCGAACTCGAGGATTATTACGGCTTCGAGCGCGCGGCCGGGATCTACCGCCGCAGTGGTGCTGCGGTCGCCGGCCTTTCCAAGCTGATCGCCGCCAACGGCATCGCCTGCGGCTTCCGGCCACGCAACACACTCTATCTCGCCGCCAACTGCGAAGGCGCGCGCAACCTCATGGAGGAGCGCCAGCTTCGCCGCCGGGCCGGCCTTCCCGGCGTCTATCTCGAACATCCCGATCTCTTCACACATTTCGAGCTCGACCGGGATGGCGCGATCTATTCACCGAGTTCGGCGGAGTGCGATCCGCTGCTTCTGACCTGGGCCCTGATCGAGATGGCGGCGCGGCGCGGCGCACGGCTGGTCAACGCTTCCGTGACTGCGCTTCACAGCGAAGGCGATCACGTGGCAGCGGAGACGGACGGAGGTCACCTCATCGAGGCGCGGCACATCGTGCTTGCGACCGGCTATTCGATGCCGGGCCTCGACATGCCGAAGCTGCACCGGGTCAGTTCGAGCTGGGCGCTCGCCACCGTGCCGCAGGACCCGGCAAATTTCTGGCGCGACAGGGCGCTGATCTGGGAGAATAGCCACCCCTATCTCTACATGCGCACGACGGCGGACAATCGCATCGTCGCCGGCGGCGAGGATGACGATACCACGGATGCCGAGGCACGAGATCGGAAGCTGCCGGCAAAGACCCTAGCGATCCAGGAGAAGATGAAGCGGCTGTGGCCGAAGGCGGATACGCGCGTTGCCCATGCCTGGTGCGGAACCTTCGGCGAGACGGTCGACGGTCTGCCGCTGATCGGCCCGGTGCCGGAGACGCCGCATGTGTTCTCAGCCTATGGCTACGGCGGCAATGGCATCACCTTTTCCTATCTCGCCGCGCAGATGATCGGCGCCATGCTCGCCGGCATGCATCGCGACTGGTTCGAGGATTTCGCACTCGACCGGGATGGGCCGGGTTTGCGCCGTTTTGGAGAGGATGTGGCGCGGGCCGGGAAGGAGCTGAGGTAAGGTCACGCATTGACTGTCTTGGCGTGGGGCACCCCCCTCTGCCCTGCCGGGCATCTCCCCCACAAGGAGGGGAGATTGGCTGGGCGCGATGGCTTCCTTAAACAAGGGGCCGTCACATGAATCGTAGATTTAGGGCGAGGCATGGCTTCTTACCGATCTCCCCCCTTGTGGGGGAGATGGCCGGCAGGCCAGAGGGGGGTGCCCCCACGGCCTGCCTTCAATCACTCGGTCGTCTTGTCGTCACCGGTGTCCTCAACATCCTCGAGGCGAACGAACTCCGTACCCTTCGCCTTGAGATCGACCAGCGCCTTGGCCACCCCCTCGCCGGCCGCATGGGTCGGCTGGTTGACAGCCATGCGGCCGGATGTCACCGCAGCCGCTTGGACGGACAGGCCGTATCAATCATAGAGGTAATACTTGTTCCACTTCTCGCGCGGCACCTTCTCGCCGATCTCGTAGTTGAGCTCGCGCACGTTGATATGCTGCGGACCGGTGATGCAATTGTAGGAGAGATGGTACCAGTCGCCCTTGCTCCGAAAGACGGCACCTGGCGCCTCCAGCGAATTGTCGCCGGGAATCGGGTCCTTGAAGGTATAGGCGATGACCTTGTCGGGCTTGAAGCCGGTGCTGTCCTTGTTGATGCGGCTCATCGCCTCGGTGTCACAGCTCTGTTCCAGGCGGGTCGAGGGATCGAGTTTTTCCAGTTGCTTCTTGATGGCGGGATCGACGGCAAAGGCGGGGGCTGCAAGGCTTGCGAGGGATAGAAACAGGACCAGACGTTTCGGCATTGCGGAGAAATCCCTTACTGTTCTGCAATTTTCACCCTACCGCCGACAGCCTGCCGGGAGCTTGGCACGTGCAAATTCACTGAGATAGCGGACTTTCTTAAATATTGTGGTGACATCAAGGCAAGGTGGCTTGGGTGTCCTCCTTGTCTGTGGAAGGGCACCTGTACCCTTGGCGCGCCCTTACCTCACCCTTACCGCTTGATCCGGCGGCGGCGCGCCTCTATCTCTTGCCAACCCGACATTCCGACCCGGAGCCATTCCTTGTCCGTTTTCAAGAGCCTGCCGACACCGCCTGCCGCACCGAAGAAGCCGATCTCCGATACGCGCCACGGCATCACCCGCACGGACGACTATGCCTGGCTGCGCGCCGACAACTGGCAGGCGATGTTCAAGGATCCGTCGATTCTCGACCCTGAGATCCGCCGCCATCTCGAAGCCGAAAATACCTATATGAACGCGGCGATGGAGGACACCAAGCCGCTGCAGAAGGTGCTGTTTGCCGAAATGCGCGGCCGCATCAAGGAAGACGACAGCTCGGTGCCGATGAAGGACGGCGCCTATGCCTACGGCACTTTCTATGTCACCGGCGGTGAACAGCCGCGCTTTTTCCGCATCGCCCGCGATGGCAATGTCGCCGACGAAACGATCCGCACCGTGCTGCTCGACGGCGACAAGGAGGCATCAGGCAAAGCCTATTTCCGCCTCGCCGGTCTCGACCATACCAGCGACCACAGCCGCGGCATCTGGGGTTACGACGACAAGGGCTCGGAATTCTTCACGCTGCAGGTGCGCGACCTTCAGACCGGGCAAGACCTTGCCGACCGGATCGAGAATACCGGCGGCGGCGGTGTCTGGGCGCCCGACGGCAAGAGCTTCTTCTATTCGGCGCTCGACGAAAACCACCGGCCGTCGAAGGTGTTCCACCATATTCTTGGCCAGCCGCAGTCGGAAGACCGGCTGGTCTATGAGGAAGCGGATGCCGGCTTCTTCATGGGCGTCGGCGGCTCACTGCTCGACGATTTCATCTATATCGACATTCACGACCACGAGACCAGCGAATACCGGCTGCTGTCGACCAAGGACCTCACCGCCGAACCGAAGCTGGTGGCGGCGCGCGAGGAAGGCATCGAATATTCGCTGACCGAGGGCGGCGACGTCTTCTACATCCTGACCAATGACGGCGACGCCAAGGATTTCAAGATCATGGAAGCGCCGGTTGATAAGCCCGGCAAGGAAAACTGGCGCGAGGTCGTGCCGCATAAGCCCGGCACGCTCATCATCAGCCACATGGCCTATACCCGCCACCTCCTGTGGCTGGAGCGCAAGGACGGCCTGCCGCAGATCATGATCCGCGATCGGGCGACCGGCGAGGAACATGCGATCGCCTTCGCCGAGGAAGCCTATTCGCTGGGGCTGCAGGGTGCTGCGGAATACGACACGGATATCATCCGCTTCTCCTATTCCTCGATGACGACACCGTCGCAGCTCTACGACTACAACATGGTGACGCGCGAGCGTACGCTGTTGAAGACGCAGGAAGTGCCGTCCGGCCACAATCCCGACGACTACGTCACCCGCCGCGTCTTTGCCCCGGCATGGGATGGCGAGAAGGTGCCGGTCACCTTGCTCTATCGCAAGGATACCCCACTCGACGGCAGCGCCCCCTGCCTGCTCTACGGCTACGGCGCCTACGGCATCACCATTCCGGCCGGCTTCAACACCAACTGCCTGTCGCTCGCCGACCGCGGCTTCGTCTATGCCATCGCCCATATCCGCGGCGGCAAGGACAAGGGATTTTCCTGGTACGAAGACGGCAAGATGGACAAGAAGACCAACACCTTCAAGGACTTCGTCGCCGCGGCCGATTATCTGAATCAACAGAGGTTCACCTCTTACGCGAAGATCATCGCCGAGGGCGGATCGGCCGGCGGCATGCTGATGGGTGCGGTTGCCAACATGGCGCCGGAGAAGTTCGCCGGCCTCATCGCCGCCGTTCCCTTCGTCGACGTGCTCAACACCATGCTCGACGACACTTTGCCGCTCACCCCGCCGGAATGGCCGGAATGGGGCAACCCAATCGACAGCAAGGAAGAATACGAGCAGATCGCGTCCTACTCGCCCTATGATAATGTCGGCGCAAAAGCCTACCCGCCGATCCTGGCGCTCGGCGGCCTGACGGATCCGCGCGTCACCTATTGGGAGCCGGCCAAATGGGTGGCGAAGCTGCGCGACAAGACGACGAGCAACGCGCCGATCCTGCTCAAGACCAACATGGACGCCGGCCACGGCGGCGCCTCGGGCCGCTTCCAGCGGCTGGAAGAGATTGCGTTCGAGTATGCGTTTGCGATCAAGGTTGCTGGGAAGATGTGAAGGGCTGGATGGGGTGTGCTGTGTGGTACCCCCTCTGCCCTGCCGGGCATCTCCCCTACAGGTGGGGAGATCACAAGTGGGTTGACCGTCCTGCTCATCTACCGTTTCGCCGTGCTGCAGCGTTGATTGTTTGGGGAAACCAGAGCGCCCAGCCAATCTCCCCACCTGTGGGGGAGATGCCCGGCAGGGCAGAGGGGGGCCGGCACGGCACGAGGTCAAGGGAGAGAGAAATGCCCGTCTATATCGCCCTACTCCGCGCAGTGAATGTCGGCGGCACTGGCTCGCTGCCGATGGCTGAGCTGAAGGCGATCTGCGAAGGCCTCGGCTTTTCCGACGTGAAGACCTACATCCAGAGTGGCAACGTGCTTTTCCGTTCGGATGAAGCGGAAAAGACGGTGGGGGAGCGTCTCGACGAGGCGCTCGGCAAGACGATGGGCAAGCGGCCGGGCGTCATGGTGCGCAGCCGGAAAGAACTCGAAGGCATTGTCGCCGATGCGCCCTTCCCGGATGCCAAGCCGAACTTCCTGCTGGTCTATTTCCTGCCCGAAAAGCCGCCCGGCGATGCGCTGGAAAAGATGGTGGCGCCCGATGGCGAGGAGGCCAAGCTCGCCGGCCGGGAAATCTATGTACATTACCCCAATGGTTCCGGCCGCTCGAAGCTGAAGCTGCCGGCGCTGAAACCGGGGACGTCGCGCAATCTCAACACCGTGCGCAAGCTCGCGGCGATGGCGGCGGCGTTGGAGGACGGGGACTGAGGATGTCAGCGCAATTCCCGACGCAAAGGCGATTCGCACTTTTGCTGGAATTGCTTCAGGCCCTCGGCATCTCCGCCACCGGCAGGAAGAGCATCTTCACGAAGGTGCGGAGCATCAGCACCTGCTCGGCCAGCGTGTTCGGTTCCTTCAGCGTCTTCGACAAAACGATACCGCCTTCCAGGACGGAGGACACCATGTCGGCAAGCTGGTCGACGTCGACGGGTTCGCGCAGCGGATAGACGGCCACGATGTCGCGGATCATGCGGCCGAAGCGGCGCCGCCAGGCAAGCACCGCATTCCGGTTGATCTCCTGTATCTCCCGGTCGAACAGCCGCTCGTAATAGCAGATGCCTGCCACAAGGCAGCCCGGATGGCCGTTCGGCAGGTCGGAGAGCAATTCGGAAAGCAGCTTCAGGCCGAGCAGGAAGGATTGCAGCGGATCGCCGGCCAGCTCGCGCGCACGGCTGAAGATCTCGTCGTAGATGCGCTCGTCATTTTCGATGTAGCGGTTGAGCAGCGCCTTGGCGAGCTCGTTCTTGTCCCTGAAGTGATAGAAGAAGCCGCTCTTGGTGATGCCCGTCTCGGCGATCAACTCCTCGATGGAGGTGCCGCCGAAACCCTTCTGCAAGACTGCCGCTTCCGCCACATCAAGGATGCGGGTCCGCGTTTCCTCGCCCTTTCGCATGTCCCCTCCTGTACCGGCGGTACAGTTTTCAGTGTTGCGCGATCAGATCTGCCTCCGCCCCCGGCAAGATCGGTCGAAGCAAGCGATTGAAATCAATCTGTAAAAACCAAAACCGCTTGGAGTATACCGCAAGTCGCCTAGTTTGGCAGCGAATTAAGCGCCAGAACATCATTCATCGACGACAGCCAATCGGGTGTCGCGAGGGAGAGGCTTCAACAATGGCAAAGTACAGAAACGGTTTGCCGCAACTCAAAGGCGGCACCTTCATTACCGATGGCGGCATGGAAACGACGATGATCTTCCAGGAAAGGATCGATCTTCCGCATTTCGCCGCCTTCATATTGCTGGCTTCCGAAGAGGGCCGGCAGCGCCTGCGGAATTACTATCGCCGTTATCTCGATGTCGCCCGGCGGCACGGCACGGGCTTCGTGCTCGACACCGCCACATGGCGGGCCAATCCGGACTGGGGGCAGAAGCTCGGCTATACGAACGAAGCCCTGAAGGCGGTCAACGAGGAAGCCGTCGACCTGCTCGTCGGCTTGCGCAACGCCTATCAGCGGCCGGAGCAGCCGATCGTCATCAGCGGCGCCATCGGCCCGCGCGGCGACGGCTACAAGGCGGGCGTCATGGATGCCGCCGAGGCGGAAGACTACCACGCCTTTCAGATCGGGGCTTTCGCCGGCACCGAGGCGGATATGGTGACCGCCTTCACGCTGACCAATATCGACGAGGCGATCGGCGTGGCGCGGGCGGCGCAGGCGCTCGGCATGCCCTCGGCCATCTCCTTCACGCTGGAGACGGATGGCAGGTTGGTGACGGGCCGCAGCATTCAGGACGCCATCGAGACGACCGATGCGATGACCGGCGGGGCGCCGGCCTATTACATGATCAACTGCGCCCACCCGACGCATTTCGAAACGGCACTCGATCCTGGAAGCGCCTGGGTGAAGCGCATTTCCGGCATCCGCGCCAATGCCTCGACCATGAGCCATGAGCAGCTCGACAATAGCGAGACGCTGGATGCGGGCGATCCCGAAGATCTCGGCCGCCGTTACCGCAAGCTCATCGACCGCATGCCAGCGCTCAGCGTGCTCGGCGGCTGCTGCGGCACCGACCACCGCCATGTCGCGGCGATCTGCGAGGCATGCCTGCCGCAGGCGGCATGACAGACCTGAGAGGGAGGAGACGTTGTATCCGGAGCTAGGGTATGCCGTGTGTGCCCCCTCTGCCCTGCCGGGCATCTCCCCCACAGGTGGGGAGATTGGCTGGGTGTACTGGCTTCCCCAAACAATGAGCATCCAGCACGGCGAGACGGTAGATGGGCAGGAAGTTCAAGCCACTTGTGATCTCCCCACCTGTGGGGGAGATGCCCGGCAGGGCAGAGGGGGGCTGGCACGGCACAAAGCTCAGAGAGAGAAATGACGGTGGGTGCCACCAGCTCTTTGCCGATCGACGGCACAAAGCCGACGTCAGCCTTTGGCGACGCCTTTCGTCTGTTTGGCCCTGTAGCCACTGATCTCCTCGCCGGCGGTCGGCGAGAAGCGCAGGTTCCAGAAGGTGGCGGTGATCGAGATGATGGTGACGACGACGAAGGCCGCCGAGAAATCGCCAAGGGCCGGCGTCTCAGTGCCTGACAAGGCCATGGAGCCATGCAGCGCCAGGGCGCCGATGCAGATGCCGAGCGATAGCATCAGTTGCTGGAAGGTGGTGTAGAAGCTGGTGGCCGAGCTCATCCGCTCCTTGCTGATCTCGTCATAGGCAATGGTGTTATAGGCGGTGAACTGGAACGACAGGAAGAAGGCGCTGAGCACCAGGACGACGAAGATCAGCGGCATCGGCCAGTCCGGCCGGAAGGCGGCACAGAGGCCATAGCCAATCGTCCCGAGGATGCCGTTGAGGATGAGGCTTCTGCGGAAGCCCAGCCGGCGGAAGACAAACTTCGCCATCGGCTTCATGGCGAGAGCGCCAAGCGCGGTCGCGATGACGATCTGGCCGGCTGCAGCCGCAGACAGGCCGAAGCCGATCTGGAAGAGCAGTGGCAGGAGGAAGGGCTGCGCCCCTTGCGTGATGCGGGTCAGCGAACCGGCAACAACAGACGTGCCGAAGCTCGGCACCTTCATCAGCGAGAAATCCATGATCGGCGACGGATGCTTGCGGGCATGCCTGAGATAGCCGATGCCGAAAAGCAGCCCGATGGCGATCAGGAAGATCGAAAACGCGCCCTCGCCTTCATGGCTCGACATTTCGAAGCCGAAGAGCAGCGAACCAAGCGAGATGCCCGAGAGGATGAAGCCGATCGTATCGAAGGGACCGTTTGCCTTGCCCTTGACCTCGTCGATGTAGATCGAGACGAGGATCATGCCGATGATGCCGATCGGCACGTTGATATAAAAGATCCAGCGCCAGTCGAGATAGGTGACGATGAAGCCGCCGAGCGGCGGGCCGACGATCGGCCCGATCAGCGCCGGCACGAGCAGCCAGGACATGGCGCTGACCATATCCTTGCGGTCGACGCTGCGCATCAGCACCAGGCGCCCGACTGGCATCATCATCGCGCCGCCGATACCCTGAAGCAGCCGCGCCAGCACCAGGAAGGACAGCGTCGGCGCGAGCGCGCATAGGATGGAGCCGACGACGAAGACCGCGATGGCCGAGCGGAAAACGGTGCGGGAGCCGAAACTGTCGGCCATCCGGCCGCTTGCGGGAATGAAGATCGCAAGGCTGAGGAGATAGGAGGTCAGTGCGATCGACATGGCCGGAGCGCCAACGCCGAAATCGCGCGCCATGGTGGGCAGCGCTGTCGCAAGCACGGTCGCATCGATGTTTTCCATCAGCATCGCACTCGCGACAATCATCGCGATCACCCGGAAATTGGGCGTGGCGCGCCGAACCATCGGCGCCTGGTAAATCTGATCCGACATCGTCCGGGATCACTCGCGGTGGCGCGGCGGAGCATACAAGGCAGCAGGGCCGCGGGGATGACATGGCGCAAAGCCAAGGGGAGACGATTTGCTATACGCCCGCGATCATGGCGGCGCTATGTCCTTTATGGCAAAGCTGCTTTGACGAGAGGTAAAGCTAGGTCACAATTCCTTGCATCGGCTCGATCTTCGTGAAGGTCCGGCTTGCGCCGCAGACACCCCGGCCCTACCTATGAACCATGACCTCCGCCCTGCAGAAAAACCGGCCCGGTGCGGCCTTTCCGTTCGACAACAGTTATGTCGGCTTGCCCCCACGCTTCTTTGCGACGCAAGCGCCGACCGCGGTGGCGGAGCCCTGGCTTATCAAGCTCAACGAGCCGCTCGCTGCCGAACTCGGGCTCGACGTCGAGGCGTTGCGCCGCGATGGCGCGGCGATCTTTTCCGGCAATCTCGTTCCCGAAGGGGCCGAACCGCTGGCGATGGCCTATGCCGGGCATCAGTTCGGCGGCTTCTCGCCGCAGCTCGGCGACGGGCGGGCTATCCTGCTCGGCGAAGTCGTCGACCGCAGCGGCAAGCGCTACGATATCCAGCTGAAGGGCGCAGGGCCGACACCGTTTTCGCGCCGCGGCGACGGGCGGGCGGCAGTCGGGCCGGTCTTGCGCGAATATATCATCAGCGAGGCGATGTTTGCGCTCGGCATTCCGGCCACGCGGGCGCTGGCGGCGGTGACGACAGGCGAGCCGGTCTATCGCGAAGAGGTGCTGCCTGGCGCGGTCTTCACCCGCGTCGCGGCCAGCCATATCCGCGTCGGCACGTTCCAGTACTTCGCGGCCAGAGGCGACACCGACGGCGTGCGGGCTCTGGCCGATTATGTGATCGACCGGCACTATCCGGCATTGAAAGAGGCCGAAAACCCCTATCTCTCGCTGTTCGAAGCGGTCTCAGACCGCCAGGCGGCGCTGATTGCCCGCTGGCTGCATGTCGGCTTCATCCATGGCGTGATGAACACCGATAATATGACCGTCTCCGGCGAGACGATCGATTTCGGCCCCTGCGCCTTCATGGATGCCTATGATCCGGCGACCGTCTTTTCGTCGATCGACCAACATGGCCGTTACGCCTATGCCAACCAGCCCGCCATCGGCCAGTGGAACCTCGCAAGGCTCGGCGAAACGCTGCTGCAGCTGATAGACGCCGAGCCAGACGGCGCGGTCGACAAGGCGAATGTTGTGATCAAGAGTTACGGCGAACGGTTCCAGGCGCATTGGCTGGCCGGCATGCGCGAAAAGATCGGGCTCTCCGGCGAAGAGGACGGCGATCTCGACCTGGTGCAGGCGCTGCTGTCGCTGATGCAGGCGCAGGGTGCCGATTTCACCCTGACCTTCCGGCGACTGTCGGATCTTGCCGGCGATGACGCCGCAGAGCCTGAATTCGCGGCGAGCTTCCGCGAGCCGGAAGCCTGCGGTGCATGGCTCACGCAGTGGCGCGAGCGGCTGTCACGCGATCCACAGACGGCCAGTGAGCGCGCCGTTACCATGCGCCGCGTCAATCCGGCCTTCATTCCGCGCAATCACCGCGTCGAACAGGCGATCGAGGCTGCCGTCGAGGACGGCGATTTTTCGCTGTTCGAGGCGCTGCTGAGCGTGCTTTCGAAACCCTATGACGACCAGCCGGGCTTTGCCGCCTATAGGGAGCCGCCGAAGCCCAGCGAACGGGTGCTTGCGACCTTCTGCGGAACGTGACGGGCGCTTCGATCGTTTTCGGTGCGGCAGTTGCGCCACAGCGATCCCCTTCCATCCGGCCCAACGCCCCGTTCGACGCATCCGCACCCTGCGGCAATTGTGGCCGTTGAAAGGCGTCTCCTTCGCGCTATCTGGCTGATCGGCGGGACTTTTCCGCCGATCCTTCAGCCCGGCTAACCTCAGCGGGAGACAGCCTTATGGCGATCGTCGTCACCTCCATCTTCTTCATCATCATCGGGCTCACGCTCGGCGGCGGCGGGCTCTGGCTCGTCACGCTCGGCGGCAGCGTCTTTTATCTGTTCGCCGGGTTGATGTTCCTGATTACCGCCGGGCTGCTGTTGATGCGCAAGGCAGTGGCGCTCTGGGTCTATGCGGTGCTCGTCGTCGCAGCACTCGCCTGGGCGATCTGGGAGGTCGGCTTCGACTGGTGGCAGCTCGGCCCGCGCGGCGGCATGATCATCCTGCTCGGGCTCTGGTTGCTGACGCCGTGGATCCGCCGGCCGCTCGGCCTGCGCAGCCCGACGGGCATCACCTACGCCGCAAACCCCTGGCCGCTTGCCGTGCCTGTCATTCTCGCCATCCTCGTCGCCCTTTATTCGATGACGACTGACCCGCATAATCTCGCCGGCGAACTGCCGAAGGATACGGTCGCCGCCAATCCCGCCTTCGGCGGCAGCGTGCCGGACGGCGAATGGCATCAATACGGCCGCACGGCCTTCGGCCAGCGCTATTCGCCGCTCGACCAGATCACTGCCGAGAACGTCTCCACCCTCAAGGAAGCGTGGCGATACCAGACCGGCGACGTCAAGCGGCCGGACGATGTCGGCGAGACGACCTATCAGGTGACGCCGCTCAAGGTGAAGGACACGCTCTATCTCTGCACGCCGCATAACTGGGCGATCGCGCTCGACGCCAAGACCGGCAAGGAGAAATGGAAATACGACTCGAACTCCGGCATGAATCCCAACCGGCAGCATCAGACCTGCCGCGGCGTCACCTATTATGCCGATCCTGCCGTCGCCGCCGGCCAGCCCTGCGCCGAGCGTGTCTACCTGCCGACCTCCGACGCCCGGCTGATCGCGCTCGATGCGGCGGACGGGAAGGTCTGCACCAGCTTTGCCAACCAGGGCGTGCTGCATCTGGAAACCGGCATGCGCTACAACCCGGCCGGCTATTATTATTCCACCTCGCCGCCGGTCGCGGTGGCGGGCAAGATCATCGTCGGCGGGGCGGTGAACGACAATTATTCGACCGAGGAACAATCCGGCGTCATCCGCGCCTTCGACATCAATAGCGGCGCGCTGGTCTGGAACTGGGATTCCGGCAATCCCGATGTGACGACGCCGATCGCCGAGGGCCAGACCTATACGACCAACTCGCCGAACAGTTGGTCGGTCTTCAGCGTCGACGAGGGGCTTGGCATGGTCTACATCCCGCTCGGCAACCAGGTGCCCGACCAGATCGGCATCAATCGCAGCGAGAATGTCGAGAAATTCTCCTCCTCGATTGTCGCGCTCGATATCGCCACCGGCCAGCTGCGCTGGGTGCGCCAGACAGTGCATCACGATCTCTGGGACATGGACGTCCCCGCCCAGCCGGCGCTGATCGACCTGACGAAGCAGGACGGCACCGCGGTTCCAGCCCTGGTCGGCCCCACCAAACAGGGTGATATCTATGTGCTCGACCGGCGCAGCGGCGAGCCGATCATCCCAGTCAAGGAAATCCCGGCGCCTGGTGGCGCAGTCACCGGCGATCATACCTCGCCGACGCAGCCAATCTCGGACCTCACCTTCTCGCCCGAGCCGCTCCAGGAAAAGGACATGTGGGGCGTGTCGCTGTTCGATCAGATGGCCTGCCGCATCGACTTCCACCGTTACCAGTACGAGGGCCGCTACACGCCGCCTTCGCTCAAAGGCACGATCGTCTATCCCGGCAATTTCGGCACCTTCAACTGGGGCTCGGTGGCGGTGGATCCGGAGCGGCAGATCATGTTCGGCATGCCGACCTATCTCGCCTTCACCTCGCGGCTGGTACCGGCCGCCGATATTCCGCCGAGAGGCCAGGACGAGAAGGGCAGCGAACAGGGGCTGAACCGCAATGACGGCGCGCCCTACGGCGTCTTCATGGGTCCCTTCCTCGGGCTGCTGCAGATCCCCTGCCAGGCGCCGCCATGGGGCTATGTCGCCGGCGTCGACCTGCGCACCGGCAAGATCGCCTATATGCACAAGAACGGCACCGTGCGCGACATGACGCCATTGCCCCTGCCCTTCAAGGTCGGGGTGCCGGGGATCGGCGGGCCGATGCTGACCAAGGGCGGCGTCGCTTTTCTCGGTGCCGCGGTCGACAACTACCTGCGCGCCTATGACGTGACGAGTGGGCGAGAGCTCTGGCAGGCGCGGCTTCCGGCCGGCGGCCAGGCGACGCCGATGACCTATACGACTGATGACAACAAGCAATATGTCGTCATGGTCGCCGGCGGCCACGGCTCGGTCGGCACCAAGCCCGGCGATTATGTGATCGCCTATACGTTGCCTTGATGGGGAAGCTTCACGCAAGCTTTGCGCAGGTTTAGCGCGCCATTCTCTCCCCGTTTTTCGGGGAGTTTTTATGGAAATTTCTAGCAATATTCGCAACTATTACGGCATCGGCGGCCTTTTCGATCAGCCGGCCAAATCCAAGAATCAGCAGACGGCGGACTTCACCAAAACGGCGCCCAATGCCGCGCCCGGTCTCGAACCGAGCAGCACGCCGCCGTCGATCGCCAACACCATGTGGGCACTTCAAAGCACCGAAGGCCCTTATATCAACCCGCCTTCCGACGAAGAAATGGCGGCAAGGGCTGCGCATGACGCGCTCGTCGACGAATTCTCCAAATGGGGCAACATGACGCCGGCGGAATATATCCGGGCCCGCTACCTTGAGCAGCACGATCTGTCCGAAGCCGATCTGGCCGCCATGCCGGCCGACCAGCGCGCCGCAATCGAGAAGGAAATCGCCGACCAAATCAAGCGCGAGATGGCCGGCATCGAGGATGACGGCACCGAGACGACGGACGACGTACCAACTGCTTGAGCTGGAGCATTTCGAATTGCCCGTGTTTGAGAAAGACCCCTCCCCAACCCCTCCCCACAAGGGGAGGGGCTGCCGTGTGGCGCCCGTCGCATTTCGTTCCTGACGGTGCAGCGTGTGGCAGCGTATTTTGGTGGCAGGATCTCGCCTCAGGTTAATCCCTCCCCCTTGTGGGGAGGGGTTGGGGAGGGGTTTTCCGACGCGAACCGGACAGCTGTCGATGATGCCCTTCGCATTTTCCTGGTTCACACCATCTCGACGATCATGCGGCCGACTTCGGCAAAGAGCGGGTTGAGCTCCTTTACCGGCACGGTCGTCTCGCTGATATAGACGGCGGCGACGATCGGGCCGCGATCCGGCGGCCAGATCACCGCGATATCGCCGAGTGATCCATTCGGGCCGGTGCCGGTCTTGTCGCCGACCTTCCAATCCGCCGGCAGGCCGGCCCTGAGCCGCTCCTTACCTGTCGTGCTCGCCACCAGCCAGGCGATCAGCCTGTCTGAGGAGGCCTCGGTGAGGACCGAGCCGAGCGTCAGGTTGCCGAGTGTGTCGAGCATCGCATCCGGTGTCGTCGTATCGCGCGGATCACCCTTGCGGCCCTCGTTCAATGTCGGCTCGGTGCGGTCGAGACGCGTCGTGCCGTCACCGATCGAGCGCAGCCAATCGGTCAGCCCGGCCGGACCGCCGAAACTTTCGAGCAGCAGGTTGCCGGCCGTATTATCGCTGACGGTCACCGCCGCCTCGCAGAGTTCGGCAAGGGTCATGCCATCGGTTCCGGCGTGTTTTTCGCTGATCGGCGAATAATCGACGAGCTTGTCCTTGCCGTAGCTCACCCGCCGGTCGATGTTTTCCTCGCCCTTGTCGGCACGGGCAAGCACGAAAGCGGCGGCCAGCGCCTTGAAAGTACTGCACATCGGAAAAGTCTCGCTGCCGCGATAACCGAAGGAGATGCTCGTCTCGGTGTCGAGCACGGAGACGCCGAGGCGGCCGCCGGTGCGTTTTTCCAAAGCGGCAAGGCGATGTTCAATATTGTCCTCGCCCTCGCCTGCACTCGCTTTGGCGCTCTCCTTGGCCCCCTCCTCAGCTCCCTCCTCAGCATTGGCTCGAAGGGTCAGCACCGGTAGGCACAATGCCGAGCCTATCAGCATGCGGCGGGTCAGACTGAGATCCATGAAATCCTCCGGCGAATCAGGAGGACAGAGCTAAGCAGCGATTGCGGCGGCATCTCGTCCCCGCGGCGATGTAAATCGTCCGCCGAGCGATGTTAATCGTCCGTCGAGCGATCTTGTCGTCCGTCGAGCGTCTCGGCCCGCCCCGCTCATGCGGCGCGCGTGACCTCGACCGTCACATGCGACAGTTCTCCCAGCGCCGAGAGCCTGCCCTTGTAGAAAGCCGGGTCGCGCGGCTGCGAGGTGAGGACGGCGACGATCGCGGCATGATGGCCGGGGCCGACCTGCCAGACATGCAGATCGGTGATCCGGTCGTCCTCCGTCTCGATGGCCCCGCGGATTTCCGCCGGCAGCGTCTCGCCTTCGGGGACGACATCGAGAAGAACGCCGCCCGAGGATCTCATCAGGCTCCAGGACCAGTTGGCGATCACCAGCCCGCCGACGATGCCCATCAGGGGATCAAGCCAGAGCCAGCCGTAAAGACTGCCGAGCGTCAGCGCCCCAATGGCGAGCACGGAGGTCAGGGCATCGGCGATGACATGCAGATAGGCGGCGCGGATATTGTTGTCGCCGGTCTTTGCGTGGTGGGCATGGTCGCCATGGCCATGATGATGATGGCCATGGGCATGATTGCCATGCCCGTGATTGCCATGCCCGTGATTGCCATGCCCGTGATGACCATGTCCGTGATGCGCATGATTGCCATGCGCGACATGACCGCCGCCGGCAAGCAGCCAGGCGCTCACCAGATTGACGGCAAGGCCGATCACCGCCACGGCGATTGCCTGGGCAAAGCCGATCGGCACGGGATTGGAAAGGCGCAACAGGCTCTCCCAGGCCATCAGCAGGGCGATCAGCGCAAGGACGATGGCGCTGGCGAAGCCGGCGAGATCGCCGAGCTTGCCGGTGCCGAAGGTGAAACGCGGGTTGCGCGCCTGCCGGCGGGCGAAGAGATAGGCGAGTGCGGAAATCAGCAATGCGCTGGCATGGGTCGACATGTGCCAGCCATCGGCGACGAGCGCCATCGAGCCGTAGACGGTGCCGGCGGCGATTTCCGCCACCATCATCACCGCCGTCAGCGCAATCACCAGCCAGATGCGCCGCTCGTTGCGCGCATGATCAGTGCCGAGGAAGACGTGATCATGTTCCAGGGCATCAATTCCAGCCTTGTCGATTCCGGCACTCATGACAGGCTCCTTCGTCGCCGCGCTTAGCGCATATAGGTTCTCAAGACTTCCGATATTTCCTCCACCGCCTCTGCCCTTGCCGCATCGTCAGCGGCATTCAGCACATGCTCACGCAGGTGATCGTCGAGCACCTCGCCGGTCAGCCCGGTCAGGGCGCCGCGGATCGAGGCGAGCAGTTGCAGGATCTCGCCGCAGGGGCGCTCGGCCTCGAGCGCGCGCTCGACCGCCTCCATCTGCCCCTTCAGGCGGCTGATGCGGGCAACGAGCTTCTTTTTCTGCAGGGTGGTGTGGGACATGATAGGTTCTCATATAGTATAGGGGGGTATGCTATCAAGACTGAAGCCGGAGCTCAATGCCATGTTGGGGCTCCGATCCCCATTGACAAAGGCTGCGTTTCCGACGATCTATGACCCATGATCAAGAACGCGCACCAGAGCCGCTCGTATTTTTGGCTGTACCTGTAAAGGGCGGCTGGACAAGATCATATTGTCAACAAGCCGCCGTCAGGCGGCTTTGTTGTATCGGCAGCGTCCTGACGGCAGACTATCAAAGGACGCGAAGACCATGACCGAAATCGAAGACAGCGAAATTTCACTGATGCGCCCATCGGTGGTGACGATCCGTGCCGCCAAGCCGCGCGACCTGCCCGAACTCGGCGAGATGATCGCCCTGCTTGCCGCCCATCACGGCGATGCGGCTGCCACAACGCCGGAGCAGCTGGAGCGTGATCTCTTCGGGCCCCTGCCCTGGATCAATGCGCTCGTCGCCGAGGCCAGCGAAGGGCTGATCGGCTACGCCATTCTCGTGCCGCTCTACAGGGCGCAGGAAGGCAAGCGCGGCATGGACCTGCACCATCTGTTCGTGCGCGACGGCCATCGCGGCCACGGCACCGGCCAGCTGCTCGTTGACCGGGCGCGCGAGACAGCCCGCAATGCCGGCTGCGGCTACCTTTCCGTCAGCGCTGCGACCGGAAACGTGCTGGCGCACCGCTTCTACGAACAGCTGGATTTCACCCCGCGTCCGGTGACCGGCATGCGCTACATGCAGTCGATCGCCTAAAGCGCTTCGCGATCTTTCAGATTCGCTTGATCGGCGCTTTAAGTCTTTATTTTTGTTAGGAGCTTTCATGCCTGATTTCAAACTTCATTGCTTCGCTCTCTCGGGGAATTGTTACAAGGTCGCACTCTTCTTTGCGCTTGCCGGCATCAAGTGGGAAAGCATTTTCGTTGATTATCTGGGCGGCGAAACGCGAACCGAAGAATGGCGAAAAACCATCAACGAACAGGGCGAGGCGCCTGTGCTCGAACATGGGCAAACCAAGATCAGCCAATCGGGGATTATCCTGGACTACTTGTCAGAGGTGACAGGTCAGTTTGGGGCGCAGACGGCCGAAGAACGACGCGACGTCATGCGCTGGATCCTTTTCGACAACCATAAATTCACGAGCTATTACGCGACGCTGAGGTTCATGTATGGCCTGCAGAAGAGCGGCGAGACGCCCGTTGTCGAGTTTTTGAGACTGAGGGCCAAGGCTGCCTATGCCATTGTTGACGAACATCTGGCGCACCGGGCCTTCATGGTCGGCGACCGGCTGACGATCGCTGACCTCTCTCTGGCGGGCTACGTCTTCATGCCGGAGGAAACCGGGATCGATCACAGCGCCTTTCCGGCAATCGCAGCCTGGAAAGATCGGATCAGCAACATGCCCGGCTGGCGCCACCCCTATGATCTCATGCCTGGTCCCACCTCCCTGTAGACACGGCGTGGGACCTTTGAGAAGGCGCCAAGCAACCAAGTGATCGCGCGCGAGCCTCGCGCGATTGGCACCGTTACTTCCACTGCGACGTGCCGGCGGGGCAGCCACTCCCATCGCTACCGGCCCGGCACCGCCTTCAGATAGGCGGCGATCGCCTCGCGGTCGGAGGCAGGCAGGCGGGCGATGTTCTGCTGGACATCGACCATCTGGCCGCCGACGGAATCGAAATCGGGGGTGAAGCCGGTTTCGAGGTAACTGGCGACATCGGCCTCGCTCCAGCCGCCGATGCTCTCGGAGGCCGGGGTGATATCGGGTATGCGGCCCTTGCCTTCCGGGTTGGGCGCGCCGGCAAGCCACTGATCCACCTTGAAGCCGCCGAGCGCATCACGCGGCGTATGGCATTCGCCGCAATGGCCGGGGCCTTCGACGAGATATTGCCCGCGCTTGATCTTGTCGTCGCTCTTGGCGAGGGCGACGCGCGGCTGGTCATTGAGATAAAGGAATTTCCAGCCGCCGAGCGCCAGCCGGATATTGAAGGGGAACGGCAGTTCGTGCGGCGGCGTGACGTTTGCGCTCTTCGGCAGGGTTTTCAGGAAGGCGAAGAGATCGTTGACATCCTTGTCGCTCATGCGGGAATAGGAGCCATAGGGAAAAGACGGGTAGAGATGCTGCCCGCCCGGGCCGACGCCGCGCTTCATCGCATTGCCGAACTCAGCAAGCGTCCAGCCGCCGATGCCGGCCGTTTCATCGGGTGAGATGTTCGGCACGTGGAAGGTCCCGAAGGGGCTCTTCAGCGCCAGGCCGCCTGCAAGTGTCAATTTGGCATCGCCTTCGGAACCGGGCGCGGCATGACAGCTGACGCAGCCGCCCGCCCAGAAGACCATCTCACCATTTGCCGGGTCCGGCGCGCCGAGACCCGCCCAATGGCTCTCCGGCAGCGGATCGGGTGCGGTGACGAGATAGAAGGCGCCCCCGCCGAGGACGGCGACGCCGATCAGACAGAGCACTAACCGGATGAACCTGCGGACCATGCGCCGCCTCCCCTATTGCCATGATATCCCCGCCGGTCGATCCTGCGACCGGTCCGCGCAGGCGGAGAATAAGGCGATCCGCGCCGGCGGCAAGGCTGGCGCGGATCGCGTATCCGGAGCATTTCCGTTGTCTCCTGCGTCACGCGGAAGCAAGCCGCCCACCGTCGCTGGATTTGCTGTCGTTTGTTGCGCAATTCCGGGCGCAAAACAGCTGCACACTTTTGCTGGAATTGCTCAGTCGGCCTATCAATCCTTGAGACGATAGGCCTTGTGACAGCCGCCGCAATTGGCGCCGAGGGTGTTCACCGTGGCGCCGACGGCGGCGGCGTCGGCCGGAAGCTGCGCCAGCGCCGTTTCGGCGTCAGTCGAGAGCTTTGCGGAGCGCGCCTTGAAGTCATCCATGTTTTCCCAGACCTTCGGGCTGACCTCGGGATCATTCATATCGCTGCCCGGCTTGAACTGGTCTGGGAAAACCTTGGCCGTTGCCGCGATCGTCGTCAGCGCCGCCTTTACCGTCTCGGCATCATAGGGCTTCTCGCCCTTGGCGATGGCGGCCATGGCGCCCGCCGAACCGCCGATCTTCTTCATCAGCGCAATGCGGGAATCATGGGTGCCATCGGCGGCGGTCACCGAACTGAAGGTCATGCCGGCCATCGCTGCTGCGGCAGCTACTGCTTTCCAATTCATATTTCTCTCCCTTTTTCCTCGGCCAAGATGGCCGATGGCCAATCTGCACCGGGAGCATGACAAAATCCATGCGTCCGGGCAGTCACGTTTTGCCGGATCATCATAAAAACAATGTGATAGGCTGTTCTCTGCTTTTATGCATGTCGTTATCCCGGAACCGCTGCACACTTCCGGCCGACATGCAGTGGCGCTCAGGCGCTTTTCCACCCCTGCCAGAGGCTGAAGGCAGAGACCGCAACCAGCAGCAGTCCGGCGAAGCGGCCGACAAAGGCCGTGACATCAGGGTTGGCGACGAGCAAGTCGCGGCTGCGGCCGGCCGTCATCGCCAGCGTGCCGTAGATGGCGAACTGGGTGACGACAGTCATGGCGCCCATGATCAGCCCCTGCATCCAGATCGGACCATATTCCGGCCTGAGGAACTGCGGGTAGACGGCGAACATGAAGATATAGGCCTTCGGATTGACGAGACAGGTAACGGCGCCCTGGCGGAAGGCGCGCCAGCCGGAGCGCGCCGTTCCCGGCCCGACCGCCTCGACGGTGATCGAACTGCGGATCAGCGAGATACCGATCCAGATCATGTAGGCGACACCGGCAAAGAGCAGCACGTTGAAAAGCTGCGGCAGTATGGTGACGAGCACACCGACGCCGGCCGCGCCATAGGCCGAATGCACCGCGCCGCCGGCCATGATGCCGCCGGTCGCCGCCAGTCCGCGTTTGACGCCGCCGGTCAGCGAATTGGCGAGCACGAAGAGCATGTCCATCCCCGGCACGATGATGATGCCGAAGAGAAGGGTGAAGAAGAGCCAGAGGTTTTCATGGTAGTTCATGTCAGTTACCGCCTTGGGTTCTGCGGGCCGTTTTGAAAGACCCTGATTGATTTCAATCCGATAGGCGGCTCTATACGCAAACCCAACTGACAGTGTATTGTCAGGAGCGTGGCGGATGGAGAGGTAAAATGCGCAAGGCCTCCAGGCTTTTCGAGATCATTCAGATCCTCAGGCTGGCAAAAAAGCCGATGACGGCGGCGGCGATGGCCGAGACGCTTGAAGTGACCGTGCGTTCGATCTACCGCGACATCGCCGCACTTCAGGCGATGCGGGTGCCGATCGAGGGTGGGCGCGGCATCGGCTACATCATGCGGCCGGGTTTCGACCTGCCGCCGCTGATGTTCTCGATCGAGGAGATGGAGGCGATCGTGCTGTCGCTGGCGCTGCTCGAACGGACGGCCGACGAGGAGCTGAAACAGGCCGCGCGCCGGGTCAACCGGAAGATATCAGGCGCCGTGCCGGCGCCGCTGCGCCAGGCGATGGACAACAAGGCGCTTTATGCCTGGGGCTCGATTGCGCAGCCGGCAGGCTTCGACCTTGCGATCGTGCGCCGCGCGATCCGTGACGAACGCAAGCTGATGCTCGGCTACCGCGACGAACTCGGCCGCGCGAGCGAGAGGACGATCCGGCCGGTCGCGCTGATCTATTATTCGCAGACCGCCAATATCGTCGCCTGGTGCGAACTGCGCCAGGCGATCCGCAATTTCCGCAGCGACCGGGTGGAGCGCTGCGCAACAGCTGAGGATTTCTTCAAGGGCGACGGCGACCGGTTGCGGGAACTTTGGACCAGCGGTTGGACGGAGAAACCGATCGCCGTCTAGCTGTTCACCCAATCGCGATTATTCAGAGCGACATGCCGCCCGAAACCTCGATGCGCTGGGCATTGACCCAACGGTTGGCATCGCTCAACAGGGAGGCGATCATCGGCCCGATATCATCGGGCACACCGGCGCGGCCGAGTGCGGTCATAGAAGCGACTGCACGGTTGATCTCCGGATTGTCCCGCACCATGCCGCCACTGAAATCGGTCTCGATGGCGCCCGGGGCGACGGTGTTGACGGCAATGCCGCGGGGGCCAAGCTCCTTGGCCATGTAGCGCGTCAGCACCTCGACTGCACCCTTCATCGAGCCATAGGCCGATGCGCCAACCATGGCCATGCGGGCAAGACCGCTGGAGAGGTTGACGATGCGGCCGCCGTCCTCGATCACCGGCAGGAGCTTCTGCGTGAGGAAAAAGACGCCCTTGAAATGCAGGTTGTAAAGCTTGTCCATTTCCGCCTCGGTTGTCTCCGAAATCGGGGCGTGGTAGCTGGTGCCGGCATTGTTGACGAGAAAGTCGAAATGCTCACGCCCCCAGCCCTTGAGGATTTCGCGTACACTTTCGACAAAGGCATCGAACGCTGCCACGTTGCCGGCATCGAGTTGAAGTGCGGCGGCCTTGCGGCCCAGCGCCTCGATCTCAGCGACGACCTTGTCTGCCTCGTCGCGGTTCGAGTTGTAGGTCAAGATCACATCGACGCCGCTCCTTGCCAGATTGACGACCGTATTGCGGCCCAGGCCGCGGCTTCCGCCGGTAACGATTGCGACTTTAGAGGTTGAATTCTGGTTAGGCATTTCAGGTACTCCTGATGTTTTGATGGCCTATCTATGCGCCGCAAGCCCCGAATGCTGAATGCCGAAACCCTGCAATTTCTTGCCTATTCCTCCAAACACCTTGCCCAGACGGGCTGAGGGATTAAGATCACCCTCACCGGCGCGGCAGACCGACCCCGCGTTCATTGGAGACCAGGATGTCTGCAGATCTGAAGAAGGCGCTCAACGGGTACATAGATGCCCATGGCGGAGGCGACGGGCTTTTTGCCACCGCTATTGACGGTTTTTTCCTGATGCGTTCCAGCACTCTCTCCATGCCGAAACCGGCGATCTACCGACCGGCGCTCTGCATCATCGTCGATGGCGCGAAGCAGCTCATGTTCGGAGATCGGCTCTTCGATTACGAAGCCATGCAGGCGCTGATCATCAGCGTCGAGATGCCGGCCTTCGGACAGGTGACGAAAGCCAGTGCCGAACGGCCGATGATCGCCATCAACCTGGAACTCGACGTCACTATCCTGCGCGAGGTGCTGGAGGAGATGGGTGCACCGCCGAAGCCGGCAGGCGACGGCGGGCCGGGTGTTTTCGTACAAGAATTCGGCCCCGAGCTGCAGGACTGCATACTGAGACTGATCCGGACGCTCGCGACGCCCAAAGCGATCCCAATCCTTCATCCGGCAATCATGCGAGAGATCAGTTTCTGGTTGCTTTCCGGAAAAAATGGCAATGAGATCTGCAAGCTTGCATTACCCGACAGCCATACGCGCCGCGTGGCCGAGGCCATCTACTTGTTGCGCGGTAATTTTGCGGACGCCGTCCGGGTGGAAAAGCTTGCGGCGGCAGCCAAGATGAGCCCTTCCTCCTTCCACCAGCATTTCAAAATGCTGACCTCGATGACGCCGCTGCAGTATCAGAAGCAGTTGCGGTTGCTCGAGGCCCGGCGGCTGATGGTGACCGATGGGTTCAACGTCGCAAACGCGGCCTATCAGGTGGGTTACGAGAGCGCCTCCCAGTTCAGCCGCGAATATGCCCGCATGTTCGGGACACCACCGAAGCGCGACATCAGTGAAATGAAGGCGATGCCGGTTGAGCCGGCAATCAGCTAGATGGACAGCTTGCGGCTCACCTCGCGGCCGAAGCCGCGGATTTCGATGCTGGAGGCATGAACCTCGACGATCGCGAAGGCGTTTTCCGTCTCGGTATCGACCACGCCCTTGAAATTGACGAAGTGGCAGGCGCCGGCCATGCCGTAATTGCCGACGTGGTCGTGACCGTTGAGATAGGCGACGACATTGCGCTCAGAGGCGAGCAGCGCGACGATGCGCTCGCTGTCCCACATGCCGTGCTCACTGGGCGGATGCACCGGATAGTGATTCATGACGATCACCTTCTCACCGGCCTCGGCCGCACTTGCGATTTCATCGCCAAGCCAGGCGAACTGCTCGTCGCTCAGCGCAGCATTCCAGCGATGGGCATTCTTCGCACCCTTGGCCTGCAGCTCCGCCAGCATCTCAGCGGCCAGCGCACGATGATGATGGCCTTCGGGCGGCGCGAAGATGCTGACCTCGTTGCCGTCGAGCACGATAAAGCGCCAGCCGTGGCGCAAGAAGCTGTAATAGGGCGACGGCATGCCGAGGCGCGCGGCGACTTCGGACAAGTGTCCTGCAGAGACCGAGAAATCGTGATTGCCGAGCAGGAAGAGCGCCTCGTGCCTCAGCGTCTCATAGACCGGCAGGATATCGTCGAAGCTTGAAAAGCTGCGGTCGATGACATCGCCAAGCGTCATGACGAAGCTCAGCTCCTCACCGTTGAAGATCTCAATCGCCTCGGCGACCTTGGCAAGGCTGTTGGCATAATAGCGATCCATGGCCATATGCGGCGCGATCGCCGCATATTGCGGGTCGGCGATGATGCCGAAGCGGAACAGGGGAGAAGCAGAACAAGACATGGGGCGTGATTAGGAGCGGCCGATGACAGGGATGTGACGGCCTCGTGTGGAAACGAAACACCCGGCGTTTTCGGCGCCGGGTGCTGAATTTGAGAGGCGGACGGACATCGCCGCCAGGGCGGCGAGCCTGGTGCCGCTTACTTCGTGGCTTCTTCGTAGCGTTCCAGGACGTAGTCCCAGTTGATCAGGCTGTCGACGAAGGCCTCGAGATATTTCGGGCGGGCGTTGCGATAGTCGATGTAGTAGGAATGTTCCCAGACGTCGACGCCGAGGATCGGGGTGGCGCCGTGAACGAGCGGGTTTTCGCCGTTCGGGGTCTTGGAGATCTCGAGCTTGCCGTTCTTGACGGAAACCCAGGCCCAACCGGAGCCGAACTGGGTGGCGCCGGCATTGGCGAAATCGGCCTTGAACTTGTCGTAGCCGCCGAGATCGGACGTGAAGGCCGCTTCGAGCTTGCCCGGCAGCTTGTTGCCGCCGCCGCCCTTCTTCATCCACTTCCAGAAATGGATGTGGTTGTAGTGTTGGGCCGCGTTGTTGAAGAGGCCGGCATTGGTGCCGAAAGACTTCTTGACGACGTCTTCGAGCGACAGGTCCGAAAGACCGGCTTCGGCGGCGAGCTTATTGCCGTTGTCGACATAGGCCTTGTGGTGCTTGTCGTGGTGGAACTCCAGCGTTTCCTTCGACATGAAGGGAGCAAGCGCTTCGTAGTCATAGGGAAGTTCAGGCAATTCGAAAGCCATGTCAGATCTCCTCTTGGCATTAGATTGCGTCTCGGCAGGTGAGGCGGAACATAGGAGGGGAAAGGGGGAGAGGCAACCGGCGAATTATCAAAAAACGACCGGCCGGAGGAAAATTTGCCTCAGTTGCAAGGCTGGAATCGTGCATGCAAATCGCCTGGACAAATCCCTGGGGATGCCCGCGCCGAAAACCGCTTTGCTGGGGATAGAGATCAACGGAGACCGATATGAACAGGAATATAATCCAGCTTCTCGCCACAGCCGCGCTGCTTTCGCTGGCAGGTGCGGCGCATGCCTCCTCTGATGAGGCCTGGAAGCAGCTCGCCGCCGACGTCGAGGCCAAATGCAAGAAGGCAGCGGTCACGATCGAGAAGCCCAGCGCCACCGTCGATCCCTTCGGCAGCTCGCATTACGGGCTTGCCCTGGTGACAGGCAAGCCGAAGGGCGCCAAGGGGCTGATCGCCCAGATCTGCGTCTACGACAAGCAAAAGAAAGCTGTCGAGATCGGTAGCGAGCTGGATGCCAAGACGCTCGGTCTGACGCCGGCAAAATAGGCGGCCAGGGATTGCACCGAGGCGCGCCCAAGGTGGTCGCAGGTGAGAATCTGTGCCTTGCGCCACATTTCGTGGGGAACCGGAGCCTACCCTTAGGAGTTGAAAGGCTGGGCTTTACGGCGGTTCGCGCTATTTCATGGGAGCGCAGAACCGCTCAAAACTTTTGTTTTATGCAATTCCTGGAAAACCGCTTTCACTTTTCCTGGAATTTTCTGGGGAGGTGCCGGCATGTCAGAGCTTCGCAGCAGGGCGGAAGATCAGCAGAAAATCTATCAGCGCTGGGCACCGGTCTATGACCGGGTTTATCGCGGCATCCTGCGCGATGGCCACCGCAAGCTTGCAGCGCTCGCCGCCGGTGCCGGCACCGACATCCTGGAGATCGGCGTCGGCACCGGCCTGACGCTCGGGCATTACCCGCGCCACTGCCGGGTGACCGGCATCGACATTTCCGAACACATGATCGCGCGGGCGCGTGAAAAGGCGAGACGCGAGAAGCTGCAGCATGTGCAGGCACTGGAGGTGATGGATGCGCATGCGCTCACCTTTGCCGACCGGTCTTTCGATGCGGTCTGCCTGCCCTTCGTCATCACGCTCATCCCCGAACCCGAACGGGCGCTGGACGAATGCGCGAGAGTGCTGAGGCCGGGCGGCGAAATCATCCTTGCCAGCAAGCTTGGCGACGGCGCCGGTCTGCAGGGCGCGATCGAGACGGCGGTGGCGCCGCTGATGCGTCACATCGGCTGGTCCTCCGCCTTCCGCATCCACCGCATCGTCGCCTGGGCCGAGCGCCGCGGCGATTTTGCCGCGACCGATATCCTGCCGGTCTTTCCCAACGGCTTCTTCAAGATCATCCGGCTGAAGCAGCGTGGACTTGCCGCCTGAAACCCGAACTTTTTTCCCCGCGTCGTTTGTTCTGATGCTACCGTTCGCCTGAGGGGACTGCATGACATCGGATTTTTTCTTCTTCATCGTCGTGGGTTTCTGCGCGCAGATCGTCGACGGCGCGCTCGGCATGGCCTTCGGCGTGCTGTCGACGACGAGCCTTCTCGCCTTCGGGGTGCCGGCCGCCAATGCCAGCGCCATGACGCATGTGGCGGAAATGTTCACGACCGCCGCCTCAGGCATCTCGCATGCCTATCATCGCAACGTCGACTGGCGTCTGGTGGCGCGGCTTGCACCGGCCGGTATGATCGGCGGCGCGATCGGCGCTTATCTGCTTGCCAATATCGATGGCAAGGCGATCGAGCCTTTCGTGTCGGCCTATCTGATCGCGATCGGGCTGGTGATTCTCTACAAGGCCTTTCGGCCGCCGCCGAAGCGGGATGTTCGCGACTGGATGGTGCCGCCGGTCGGGCTTTTCGGCGGCGTGCTCGATGCGATCGGCGGCGGCGGCTGGGGGCCGATCGTCACCAGTTCGCTCGTCAGCCGCGGTCACGACCTGAAGCGGGTGATCGGCTCGACCAATTTCACCGAATTCGCGGTGACGCTGACGATTTCCCTGACCTTCATCCTGACGCTCGGCTGGTCGGAACTCGATTCGGCGATCGGCCTGATCATCGGCGGCGTCATTGCCGCCCCCTTCGGCGCGATCCTCGTCAAGCGGCTGCCGGTACGGCCACTGATGGTGGCGGTGTCGATGATCATCATCGGCACTTCGGCGATGCGGCTCCTTTAAAAGACAGGGCGATCACTGCCTCGGCCGAAGTTACAGATTCCGGCCGAAATAGACATCCACGGAGGCGATCTTGTCGCCGCGGAAGCGAAAGCTCTCGATGTTGCGGAAGCTGCCGCCGTCGCGTTTTTCGGCACGGTAGCGGACGACCGCCTCGTCGCCGTCGATCGCCAGGAATTCGATGTCAAAGCCGCGGAAGACCGGCTCCTTCGGCCAGCAGCGCTCGAAATAAGTCGCCCGGTCGATGTGGTCGTCGCGCGGACTGGAGAAGGTGAAATCCTCCGTCAACATGGCGCCGACGATATCCTTGCGGTCGTCGAGATAGGCGGCGTAGAGATGACGGACGGTCTGCTCTCGGGATGTGCGCATGTCGCTCATGGCAATGTCCTCAGATTAACCGATTGCATCATGCAATCGGTTAAGTTCTAGCACTTTCGTCCGGGACGGTCCACAGGCGATCGATGCCCGAAGCCACCTTGAAGGATGGGCCATAGCGCGGTTATATCAGCACGTGCCCGCCCTGGAAGCGGCGAGCGCATGCACCGTTACGGCCTATGCGCTCGACCGCGAAAAGCTCGATCTTCAGGACAGTTTCACCCGCGCCGATTTCCTCGCCGCGGCAACGTGCACATCATTTCATCAGGCGCGGCGGAACCCGTGCCTCCAGATCAATGCCAGGGCCGAGAGAATGACCGATACGCAGTGGGACACCAGCGCCAGGCCGGGCTCGATCTACTGGAAGCGCAATCTGACGATCTCGCTGATCGGCTCCTTTACCACGATCGTGGCGATGACGCTGCTGCTGCCCTTCCTGCCGCTCTATGTCGAGGAACTCGGCGTCAGCGACCATGCTGACATCGTGCAATGGTCGGGCATCGCCTATGGCGCCACCTTCTTCGCCGCGGCTCTGGTCGCGCCGCTCTGGGGCCGGCTCGGCGACATCTACGGCCGCAAGCTGATGCTGGTGCGCGCCAGTCTCGGCATGACGCTGGCGATCTCGCTGATGGGCATGGCCGGCAATGTCTGGCAGCTGGTGGCGCTGCGCCTCTTCGTCGGGCTTGCCGGCGGCTATGCCTCCGGCTCGATGGTGCTGGTGGCGACGCAGACGCCGAAGGATCGTTCGGCCTGGGCGCTAGGCGTGCTCTCCTCCGGTATCATGGCCGGCAATCTCGTCGGGCCGCTGATCGGCGGCGCGCTGCCGCCCATCATCGGTATCCGTGGCACGTTCCTCGCCGCCGGCGCCATGATCTTCCTCGCCTTCCTCGCCACGGCCTTCCTGATCAAGGAAGAGAAATCGCCGGCCCGCAAAAAGGCGGCCAAGGCCAGCGGCGGCTGGAAATCCATTGCCGACAAGCGGCCCGTCATCGCGATGCTGGCGACCGGCATGCTCTTGATGTTTGCCAATATGTCGATCGAGCCGATCATCACCGTCTATGTCGCGCAGCTCGTGCCCGTCGAATCCCAGGTGACGATGATATCGGGCGTCGTCATGTCGGCGGCTGCCCTCGGCAGCATTCTGTCGGCCTCATGGCTCGGCAAACTCGCCGACAGGATCGGCCACTGGCCGGTGATTGCGGGCGCGCTCGCCGTCGCCGGGCTGCTGCTGATCCCGCAGGCCTTCGTCACCAGCGCCTGGCAGCTGATCATCCTGCGTTTCCTGATGGGCGCAGCACTCGGCGGGCTACTGCCCTGCATCGCCGCCGTCATCCGACACAGCGTGCCTGATAGTGCGGCCGGCAGCATTCTCGGACTTTCGATTTCCTCGCAATATGTCGGCCAGGTGGCCGGCCCCATCCTTGGCGGTTTTGTCGGCGGCCATATCGGCATGCGGGCGGTTTTCCTCGGCACCTCCGTGCTGCTTGTCGCCGGTGCGGCCTATGCCTGGATAGTGCGGCCGAGGGATGCGGAGACTCGGGGCTCGACCTAGAGCAATTCCAGGAAAAGTGCGAAGCGGTTTTCCGTCCGGAATTGCGTAAAAACAAAAGCTTAGAGCGGTTCTGCGCTTCCGCGAAACCTGGACCGCTCTAAGGATTATTGGCGCTCCCGCAGATCAGCTCGACGCCCGACCGGGCGATCGCTTCCAGCGTCTCGCGGCTGTCGCCGGCGCGGGCGCGGACGGCGAGCGAATGCATGACGGCGGAGGCGAGCCTGGCAAGCATCTGCGGATCGGCGCTTTCCGGAAGCTCGCCTCTTTCCACGCCAAGCCGCATGCGCTTTTCGAGCTCGTCGTCGAAATCGTTGAGGCTGCGGCCGAGCACCTCGCGGACCCGCTCATGCTGGACCGCCTCGGCCGACGCCGTGCCGATCAGCAAACAACCGCGGGCGGCGGTTTCGCCATGCAGATAGATCGCCAGCGCACCCGCATAGACCCGGGCAATATTGTCGCGCAGCGGCAATGACGGGTCGAGCGCTTCGGCGAGCGTATTCATGCCGTCCTGCCGATAGCCCTCCAGCGTGTCGAGATAAAGATCCTCCTTGTCGCCGAAGGCGCCGTAAAGGCTTGGGCGGTTGAGGTTGGTCGCAGCGCTCAGATTGTCGAGCGAGGCGGCGGCAAACCCCCTGTCCCAGAAGACATCGCGCGCCTTGCCGAGCGCCGCCTTGGCGTCGAAGGCCCTCGGGCGGCCACGCTTCTTCTCTTCTTTCATATTTTGTACCGTCTCGCATTAAATTGTTGACGAGAGTCATTTTATGCGAAATAGTACAGATATTCAACGCTATCAACGGGCGGCATTGACCGCCTCCCCAAGGAGAGGAAACCGCAATGAAACTTTACATGCACGCCGCGGCCTGCTCGCTTTCGCCGCACATCATCTGCCGGGAGCTGGGGCTTGATATCGAGCTCGTTCAGGTCGACAGGCAAACCCACAGGACGAGCAATGGCGAGGATTACCTCGCGATCAACGGCAACGGCTATGTGCCGGCGCTGATGCTCGACGATGGCAAGGTGCTGACCGAGGGGCCGGCGATCGTGCAGTTCCTCGCCGACAGCGTGCCCGAAGGGGCAGCCCTGTTGCCTGAAGTCGGCAACATTCGCCGCAACGAGGTGCAATCCTATCTGAACTTCATCACCGCCGAGCTGCACAAGCCGATGGTGCTGCTCTTCAATCCGATTTATTCCAGCGTTCATGGAGAGGTCCGCGCGCTGATATCGAAGCGGCTGACATGGCTGAACGGCCGTCTTGCCGGACCCTATCTCACCGGCGATACGTTCACCGTGGCGGATGCCTATCTCTTCGTCTGCCTGAACTGGTCGCCCTGGACCGATATCGATCTCAAGCAATGGCAGGCGCTGCACGGCTTCATGGCCCGCGTGGCGGCACGGCCGAAGGTGCGCGAGGCGCTGCAGGCCGAAGATCTCGAAGCCTTCGATGCCGGCGGCGTCTATTTCGCGCCGCATGCCTATCTCGCTTCATCAGGACGGACGGGCGAGCCGGTCAGGCCGTAAACCCCGGGTCGCGCCCGCACGCATCCCGCGCCTGGACGACCCTCAGAGGGCGCTGACCGCCACCGGCAAAGCGCGCTTGTGGGCGGTCGCCCGATAGGCGGCGAGGATGCGGCGGCGGGCGATCTCGCCGACCGGCTTGCCTTCGAGGAAATCGTCGATCTCGTCATAGCTGACGCCATAGGCCTCCTCGTCGGGGCGCAATGGGCGCTGGTCCTCGAGATCGGCGGTCGGCACCTTGAACACCAGTTCGTCCGGGGCGCCGAGCCGCTTTGCCAGCAGGCGGACGCGGCGCTTGTTGAGGCCGGCGAGCGGCAGGATATCGGCGGCGCCGTCACCGAACTTGGTGAAGAAGCCCATGACCGCCTCGGCCGCATGATCGGTGCCGATGACGAGGCTGCCAAGCGCCCCGGCAAGGGCGAACTGGGCGATCATGCGCTGGCGCGCCTTGATATTGCCGAGGATGAAATCCTGACGGCCGGCATCGGCAAAGGCGAGACCGCCGTCCTGCGCGGCGGCAAGCATCGCGTCCGCCGACGCTTTGATGTTGACCACCATCGAGCGGTCGGCGCCGATCGTTTCCAGCGCCTTCACCGCATCGGCCTCGTCCGCCTGGACAGCATAGGGAAGGCGCACGGCAATGAATTCGGCCGCATGGCCGCTTTCACGCAGCTCGCGCACCGCCTTTTGGGCCAGCAGCGCCGCCGTCAGCGAATCGACACCGCCGCTGATGCCGAGGACGTAGCCGCGCATGCCCGAGGCGACGAGATAATCCTTGAGGAAAGCAGTTCGCCGTTCAATCTCCCGCTCAGGGTCGATATCGGCGGCAACACCCAGTTCGCGGATGATCTCGCCTTGTTCGTCGAACAGCACAGTCATAAGCCTCTTCCTCCCCGCTTACGGAATTTCGGCGCCACTATGGCGAAAAGATGGGGGAGGACGAAGCCGTTTTGGGCAAACCTGCCATGCATTTTATGCAAGTGGGCGGCTTGGTATCTCGGCGGGTGCAGCACCCCCCTCTGCCCTGCCGGGCATCTCCCCCACAGGTGGGGAGATCGGCAAGAAGCCATGCCTCGCCCTCAATTTACGATTCACGTGACGGCCAGTTGTTTGGGGAAGCCATCGCGCCCATCCAATCTCCCTCCTTGTGGGGGAGATGCCCGGCAGGGCAGAGGGGGGTGGCGTCGCGCACCTACCGCACGATCGTGAACAGGTCGACGGCATCGGCAAACCCCTTCAGCCTGTGCGCCCCGACAGAGACGACATCCCCTGCCCCGGCCTCGTCGCGAAATGGCGCCGACATCAGCAGGGCTTCCCCCAGTTCGCTGCAGGCGGTCTGGATGCGGCTGACCAGATTGACGTCGCCGCCGATCAGGGTGAAGTCGAGGCGGCGGCCGGAGCCGACATTGCCGTAGCTGACCTCGCCGTAATGCAGGGCAATGCCGGCTTTCACGCCGATGCCCTCGTACTGGAAATGGTCGATCTCATCGAGGATGGCGCGGGCCGATGCCAGGGCCGCGCCGCAGGAATGGGCGGCATCATAACCCGGGAAGAAGGCAAGCACGGCGTCGCCCATGAATTTCAGCACTTCGCCGCCCTCGCGAGTGATGGCCGGCACGATCATGTCGAAATAGGCATTGAGCAGACCGAGCACGGTGCTGCCGGGCAGCCGGTTCGACAGCTCGGTAAAGCCGCGCAGATCGCAGAGCAGCAGTGCCGCCTCCATCGATTCGATCTCGTCGCGACGGATGCGGCCGGCCAGGATGCGGCTTGCCGTCAGCGGGCCGATATAGGTGTCGAGCAGGCTGAGTTCGACCTGGCGCAGAATGCGCAACTCGCTGGTGTTGCGCAGCGCCGGCAGGATGCGCTCGATTACCTGACGCTCGGGGGCGGTGAAACCGCCCGGCCGCCGCGTGCCGAAGACGGCGGCGCTGACAGGGCCGTCGACATTGCAGAGCGGCGCGATGACGAGCTGCATCAGGCCGCGATCGGCGAAGACATCGATATGCTGCCAGCGGCCATGCACGCTTTCGCCGGTATCGACGACCAGCGGTTCGCGGGTCTCCATGACCTTGCGCAGCGGCGTATTGGCGATGGCGACGCGCGCGCCGTGCTCCCGGTCGTGGATCTCGATCGGCTCGCCCGGCGCCCAGGCGATGGTGCGGCCGATGAATTCGGGATGCAGCGTCATCAGATGCAGCGTCAGCCGGTCGATAGGCAGGCCGAGCGCCTGAAGCCTGCGGCCGAGGCCGGAGACGAGACCCGCTTCATCGAGCGCGTGGCATTCATCGCCGGAGAGCCACTCGATGATGGAGAGCAGCGCAGCGGCGCTGACGGCATGGCCGGCGGTCTTCGTTGGGAGCCTGACGGTATCGGGAGCGTAGGCCGCAGTTGTCATGGCTGTTCTCCTCCTTAAGGGAGGCGGGGCGCTAGTGAGCGCCGCCGCCGGAGAGTTGACCGGGTTTTTTCAGAAGCAGGGTTGCAAGCAGGGCGACGAGCAGAGCGACGCCGAGCAGGAAGAAGGTGTCGCTGAAGGCCATGATATTGGCCTGCTTGCGTATTTTGAGCGCGATGGCGACGACGGCCTTGTGGCCGGCGAGCGCCTGATCGCTGACGCCGTGGCTCATGAAATAGCCGGTGAGCCTGGCGATACGATCGCGGGTGGCTTCCTCGAAGACCGAGACCGAGTGGGTCAGGATGTTCGAGTGGAACTGTTCGCGCTTCGATAGAAAGGTCTGCAGCGAAGCGATGCCGACGGCGCCGCCGAGATTGCGCATCATGTTGAAGAGTGCCGAAGCCGAGCCGGCATTCTCCTGCTCGATGCCTGACGTGGCGATCGCCGAAAGCGGGGTGAAGACGAGTGCCTGGCCGATGGCACGGACGATGTTCGGCCAGAACAGCTGATCGCTCGCATAATCGCCGGTCATGTGCACGTTCATGAAGTTCGAGGCGGCGAAGAGGGCAAAGCCGACGATGATCAGCAGGCGGACGTCGAAACGCTTCATCAGCCGCGGCACCAGCGGGATCAGCAGCAGCTGCGGGATGCCGGTCCAGGCGAGAACCATCCCGATCTGCTCGGAATTATAGCCCTGGATGCGAGCCAGATAGATCGGCAGCACGAAGACGGAGCCGTAAAGCGCAATGCCGAGCAGGAAATTGGCGACGATGCCGAAGCCGAAGTTGCGGCGCACCAGCAGGCGAAGGTTCAACAGCGGATTGGCGGTCTTCAGCTCGATAATCAGGAACAGCGTCAGCGAGACGGCGGCGATAACAGACAGACGGACGATAAAATCGGAGCCGAACCAGTCTTCCTTGTTGCCCTCTTCCAGTACCGTCTGCAGGGCTGCCAGGCCGATCGCCATGGTGACGATGCCCGGCCAGTCGCCCTTGGCAAGCAGCTTCAGGTTCATCGGCGCGCGGTCGAGCGAGGCCCAGAGCAGGCCGACCATCAGCGCGCCGGGCACCAGGTTGACATAGAAGATATGTTCCCAGCCCCAGTTCTCGGTGAGATAACCGCCGATCGTCGGGCCGATCGCCGGTGCGAAGGTGGCAGACAGGGCAAAGAGGGCAAGACCGACCGGTTGCTTGGCCTTGGGCAGCAGCGTGATGATGATGGTGAAGGCCATCGGGATCAGTACGCCGCCGGAAAAGCCCTGTATGGCCCGCAGGATGATCATCTGCTGCAGATTGGCCGCGAAGGCGCAGGCAACGGAAAAGATCAGGAAGAGGATGGCGTTGGTGAGCAGGTAGTTGCGGAGCGAGAAGACGCGCGCCAGCCAGGCGCTCAAGGGGATGACGACGATCTCGGCGATCAGATAGGAAGTGGAAATCCAGCCGCCGTCATCGGTGCCGGCGCCGATCGCGCCCTGGATATCGGCAAGCGAGGCATTGACGATCTGGATGTTGAGGACCGCCATGAAGGCGCCGAGCGTCGAACCCACAACGGCTGCCCACATGCGCAGCGGGCTCATCGCGGCAGGTGTCGCGGGCGCTGCAGCGGCGGGAGGCGCCAGCGCATTGCTGTTGGCGGCGATCTGAAGAGTGGCCATGACCTATCTCCTTCCGGCTCTTGCGGAAAATTTTCTCATGACGGGGTTCGGGTGATCATTCGGGAATAATCGGGATCATTCGGAATGATCGGGGATCATTCGGGAATGAGAGGAAGGGATTATCCAGCGTGGCCGGATAATCCCTCTTCGGCTGTCCCAGAGGTCTGGGCGGCCTTGGTCCGACTAGCCCTGGTCTCGGCAGCTTGGGTCTGCGCAGCCTTGGTATCGATTTCAGGCTCGACCGACATGCCCGAGCGCAAGAGACCGCTCAGAGCCTCGTCGTCGATGACGATTTTGACCGGGATGCGCTGGACGATCTTGGTGAAATTGCCGGTGGCATTGTCCGGCGGCAGCAGCGAGAATTCCAGCCCGCTTGCCGGCGAAACGCTGTCGACATGACCCTTGATCGAGATATCGGGAAAGCTGTCGACCTTGATCTCCACCGACTGGCCGGGGCTGATATAGGTCAGCTGCGTTTCCTTGAAATTGGCGACGACATAGACTGAATGAAGCGGCACGACGGCCATCAGCTGCGTGCCCGAGGTGACATACTGGCCAACCCGGATCGACCGGGCGCCGACCGTGCCGTCGACGGCGGCGACGATGTCGGTATAGGAGAGGTTGAGCTCTGCCTGCTGCGCTGCGGCGGCCGCACGGTCGCGCTGGGCAACCGTCTGTTCGCGCTCAGTCTGCAGCACCGGCACCTTGTTTTGAGCCGTGACGAGGGCTGCCCGGTCGCGCTCGACAGCGGCAGCGGCCTGGTCGCGAGCCGACTGGGTCTGTTCGGCGCGAGACTGGGTGCCGGCGCCGTTGGTGATCAGGCGGGCCGAGCGGGCGGCATCGGACACGGCAAAATCGAGCGATGCCTGCGAGGCATCGATCGTCGCCCTCGCCTGCTCGATCACCGATTGCTGCAGGGAGATCTGGGCGTCGATATTGGTGATGGCGGCTTCGGCTGCCTTCACATCGGCTCTCGCCTGCGACAGTGCGGCCTGGAAGTCGCGGTCGTCGATGCGGGCGAGAACCTGGCCGGCCTTGACCATATCATTGTCGTTGACCAGCACCTGGCTGATATAGCCGGCGACCTTCGGGGCGACAGTGGTGTAATCGGCCTTCACATAGGCATCGTCGGTGGATTCGATGAAGCGGCCGACAGTCCAGTAGCGGTAGCCGAAATCGCCGGCGAAAGCGACGCCGGCAAGCAGCGCGGCGGCAAGGACGGCGCGCTTGACGATCCTGCGCCCAGTCTTTTTGGGAGCGCCCGTGACCGAAGCTTCGGTGACCGGCGCTTCGGAGACAGGCATGGAGGGCGCCTCGGCGGCCGGCGCCCTAGCGGCTTCCTCGGCTAGGATCTGCTCAGCCTCCCTCGCACTTTCGAAAACGTCTTTGCGGGGCAACTCGACCATCGTCATTCTCCTTCACCCTGCCTCCTCTGTGAGAGGCCCTGTTCGATGCGAAGGAAAATGCACCCTGACATTCATTTTGATAATCTGCTTAAATCGGGAAGGATCATCAACTCTCAGCGGATAATCCGAGGGCAATATGGATCGACTAACCAGCCTCATGGTGTTTGGCCGCGTGGTGGAATGCGGCGGGTTTTCCGCCGCCGCGCGCCGGCTCAACATGTCCGTCACCATGGTCGGCAATCACGTGCAATCGCTGGAGGACCGGCTCGGCGTGCGGCTGCTCAACCGCACGACGCGCAAGGTCAGCCTGACGGAAACCGGCAAATATTATTATGAGCGCTCGTCGCAGATCCTGGCCGAACTCGATGAGGCGGACCGGACGGCCGGCGCGCTGAGCACGACGCCGCGCGGCACGCTGAAGGTCTATACCAGCAGCGCCATCGTGCGTTTCCTGTTGCCTGTCGTCAGCGAATTTATGGAGCTCTATCCATCGATCTCACTCGATTTCAGCGTCGGCGAGCGGATGGTCGACATGATCGAGGATGGCTACGACCTGGTGATGCGCACCGTACTGCCGCCGGATTCATCGCTCGTCGCCCGCAAGCTGACGCCCTGGCGCCATATGCTCGTCTGCTCGCCGGCCTATTTCGAGAGCCATCCGATGCCGAAGACGCCGGCCGAGGTCGCCGATCACAATTGCCTGCAGTATGCCTATTACCCCTATGGCGACGAATGGCGCTTCGAGGATGGCGAGGGCAAAAAGGAGAGCGTCAAGATCAGCGGCAATGTCGTCTCCAACAGCGCCGAGATGCTGCGCTTCCTGACGCTGGCCGGGCGGGGCATCTTCCTGGCGCCGAGTTTCGTGGTATTCGACGACATCGCCGAAGGGCGGCTGGTGAAGATGATGCCGGACTACCGGCCGGTGGAATTCAACATCAACGCCGTCTATCCCAACCGCAGCCATCTGCCGACGAAGGTGCGGCTGTTCATCGATCTCTTGGCGGAGAGATTTGCGGAGCATCGGAAGTGGATGACGTGAGGGTGCGGGGGTAGGCCTGCTCTCACATTTTTTGCGAATGGGCTCGGGTGTGGCTGGCACCCCCTCTGCCCGGCAGGGCAGAGGGGGTGACGCGGATCTCGATTCTGCCGGGGAACGCCCCGGCCCTGCGCTTGCGCTCCGGGCGTTCGTCGCGGCAATCGATTCACTGGATCGATTGCTTCGGCTTCGCCGAACCGCTCCTCACCCTCACTCATCCCTCTCGCTTCTGCCGAAGGCCCAGTCCATGTAGAGTTCCAGCGCCTTGCGGGTGACCGGGCCTTCCTGGAGATCGCGGTCGTCGAGACGGATGACGCCGACGACTTTGGAGTAGTTGCCGGTGGTGAAGATCTCGTCGGCTTGCATGAAATCCTCGACAGAGAGCGTTGCTTCGAGCACGTCGAAACCGGCCTTGCGCAGCAGGCCAATGACGCGGGCACGGGTGATACCGGCGAGGAAGGTGCGGTTGGCGGCCGGCGTCATCACCACGCCGTCCCTGACCATGAAGACGTTCGATGAAGCGGTCTCGACGACGTTGCCGTTCAGGTCGCGCACCAGCGCGTTGTCGAAACCGCGGCTGCGCGCCTCGGCGATCATGCGGCCGCTGTTTGGATAGAGCGAGCCGGTCTTCGCCTCGGTCATCGCCGTTTCCGGCGACGGGCGGCGATAGGGCGAGACGGTGAGGCTGGTGCCGCCATGGCCGCCCATCGGCGCCTCGAACAGGCAGAGCGCGAAGCGGGTCGAGTCCCCATCGACCGAGACGACGCTGCCCGGCGAACCGTGCTCGCCCCAATACATCGGCTTGATGTAGATCGGTGTGGCGCCATCGAATTTCGCGACGCCTTCCCAGGCAAGCGCCACAATCTCCTCGGCTGATTTCACCGGCTTCAGGCCCATGGCGAGCGCCGAGCGGTTGATGCGCTGGCAGTGCAGGTCGAGATCCGGTGCGATGCCATCGAACCAGCGGGCGCCGTCGAAGACCGTGGAGCCGAGCCACATGGCATGCGAGGTCGGCCCGATCAGCGGCGGATTGCCGGGGAGCCACTCCCCGTCGACATGAGTCCAAGTGGTTGAACGGGGTGATGTATCGACGGCCATGATGGTTTTCTCCTGAAGCCGGAGAAGGAAAAACCGCCGCGGCAAGCCGGGTCAAGGACAAATCCCGAGCGGAAACACGGAAGCAAGAAAATGCCGAGGAATGGCGCCAGGCCGCAATATTCGTGCGCAGCGATGGCAGCTTCATCGATGGGTGCATCAGCAAAAATGATGGAATGGAATGTTGGAATGGCTGCCTGCCGCATGCGATGATGGGTGGAACAGCGGATGAGCAGCAAGGAAAACGCCGATGAAAGCCATGTTCTACGAAGCCTTCGAACAGGCGCCCGAAATCCGTACCCTGCCCGATCCGACACCGACAGAGGACGGTGTCGTCATATCCGTCGGCGCCAGCGGGCTCTGCCGCAGCGACTGGCACGGCTGGATGGGGCACGATCCCGACATTCGCCTGCCACATGTGCCGGGACACGAGCTTGCCGGGCGGATCGTCGCCACCGGCCGCGGCGTGATGCGCTTCAAGGTGGGCGATCGGGTGACTGTGCCCTTCGTTTCCGGCTGCGGCCATTGCGGAGAGTGCCATTCCGGCAACCAGCAGGTCTGCCCGAACCAGTTCCAGCCGGGTTTCACCCATTGGGGCTCGTTTGCCGAATTTGTGGCGATCGATTATGCCGATACCAATCTGGTGCACCTGCCCGATACGATCGACGATGCGACGGCGGCGAGCCTCGGCTGCCGCTTCGCCACCTCGTTTCGCGCCGTCGCCGACCAGGCGCGCACCGGGCCCGGCGAATGGATCGCCGTGCATGGCTGCGGCGGTGTCGGCCTGTCGGCGATCATGATTGCCACCGCGCTGGGAGCGAATGCGATCGGCATCGATATTTCGGAAGAGAAACTCGCCTTTGCGCGGGAGTGCGGGGCGGTGGCGACGGTCAATGCCTCCGGCGTCGCCGACGTTGCCGAGGCGGTGCGCGAGATCACCAAGGGCGGCGCGCATGTCTCGATCGACGCGCTCGGCCATCCCGTCACCTGCTTCAACTCGATCAAGAACCTGCGTAGGCGCGGGCGGCACGTGCAGGTGGGACTGATGCTCGGCGAGCATGCGACGCCGTCGATTCCGATGGCGCAGGTGATCGGCCACGAGCTGGAAATCTACGGCAGCCACGGCATGCAGGCCTGGCGCTACGATGCCATGCTGTCGATGCTTTCGGCCGGAAAGATCGCGCCGCAGAAGCTGATCGGACGCCGCATCAGTCTCGAGGAGGCCGTGCCGGCGCTGATTGCGCTCGACAAGGCTGAGGCCACGGGGATCAGCGTGATTACCCGGTTTTCATGAGGGAGCTCCACCCTCCCCTCCTGTGGCGAGCAAAGGTGAGGGAGCAAGGCGCTGCAACAGGTCTCCTCTCCCCAGCGGGGAGAAGAGGGAGCCAGGACCTTATTGAGCCAGCCCGATCGAGGCGAGATACGCAGCAGACGCCGGGATCTTCGACTTGTCCTTGATCTCGATGATGAGGCGCGGATTGCTTTCGAGCTTGGCAAGGGCCGCGAAGACCGCATGCCAGCGGATCGTGCCTTCGCCGAGGCTCCAGTGGCGGTCGGCATATCCGTCGGCATCCTGCAGGTGGACATGCTGGAGGCTATTGCCGGCGGCCTTGACGTAATAATCGACCGGCGGAGCACCGGTATAGCCATGGGCAAAATGGGCGTGGCCGGTGTCGATCGAGACGGCGACGGCGGGCGAGTTGAAGCTCTCGGCAAGCGCCACGCGAATGTGCGGATCCTTGTCCTCGATGTTCTCGATGACCATGGTGCAGCCGATATCCTCGGCGCGCCTGACGGCGTCGCGCAGGGTCATGTGCGTGCGCTCGAGCAAGGCTTCGCGGGCGCCGGCATTGTCATCGAGATTGTTGTAGGACCAGGACGTATAAGGGCTGTGGATGACCATATGGGTCGCGCCGATGGCGGCGCAGACATCGAGGCCCTGCAGCAGGCGCCGGGAGACGATGGCGCGGATATCGGGATCTTCCGAGGCGATGGTGAAGCCCCAGAACGGGCCGTGAATGCCGAGGCGGCCGCCATGACCGTCGAGAAGCCGCCTGGTGCGGGCGGCAAGCGGCGCCCAGTCGCCGTTCAGAACCTCGGCATCGATGAAGCTCTGCAATTCGAGATCGCGGGACTTTTCGAAGAGCCAATCACGGTGAAGTTCGACTTCATCGAGCGTCATGGCGGCGCCGACGACGGGAAGAGAGGACATGGATGCGCTCCATCAATGTGAATGATCAATGTGAATGCCGGGACGGCGTGGAAGGACGGCCCCAAGAACGGCCGCCGCGTTCTATGCGCCCCTTCTGTGTCGGCGGTATTACAGGCGCCGAGCCTTTCGAACTCCTCCGGCCTCAGTCATTTCCGCATAGCTGATGCGGCATTGGCGGGCCTTGCGGAAACGCCACGAAGTACCAATATCGGTCCCGACAGTCTCGTGACGCAGTGGCGCGCGAGCGGCGCTGAACCCTGGCAACGGAGCCGTTTGTTCATCGCTTCGGCTGATGTAGCGCGCTTCCTTGAAAGCGCTCGGCGATGTTACCCCCAACAACAGGGCGGGTTGTCAAAGGCGTTGCAAAGGTCTAACGGCTGCGCCCGCAAGAAAAAGCCCGTAAGAAAAAGAAAGAGACATGATGTCCAACTCATTTGTGAAAATGCCTGCGAGCAACGAGCCCAAGCGCTTTTTCGTCCTCGGCGACCGGGTCGAGCGGCGGCTTAGAATCAGCGGAACCTGGCTCAATCTCTTCGACGTCACCGTGCCATCAGGCAGCCGGACGCCGAAACATGCGCATGCGAGCCCCGAAGTGTTCCGCATCATCGAGGGACGCCTGACGATCTGGCGCCTAAGCGACAGCGGCCCCGAAGAGATCGAAGCCAGCGCCGGCGACATCGTCACCATCCCGCCCTTCATGGTGCACGGCTATTCCAACCGCGGAGCCGTCCCCGTGGTCTTTTCCGCGGTGGTCGACCGGGACATGGCCGAATTCATCGAAGCGGAAGGTACGACCGAGCCCCCAAAGGCCAGCCCTTCGACGGAGACCATCGCCCGCATGACGGCGGCCGCCAACGCCTACGGGATCACCATCCTCGCGGCTTAGCGGAGCATAGGCACCGCGGACGGAAGCGAGCGTCAACGACACCGGCTATGTTTGGGCGGTTGCCTAATCGGTCATCGGTCCGCCGGAGTGTCCGGTACATCGATAACCTTCATTTCGTTGCCATTCAGCACAATGGCAGTCGGCATGGAAAGACTTCGCCAGAACGCCAGCGGATTGACCCTGAGAACCCGAGCAGCGTAGATCGACATGGCAGTGCCATGTGTAACGATCATTAAGTCGCCGCTCGGTTGGGCTCTTCTCGCTCGGGCCACGGCTTGGTCCATTCTATTGAAAACCGCATCTGCGCTTTCGTCGCCAAACGTGAGTTGGTGAGGATGCTCCAACAGTCTGGTGATGCCTGCTTCAAAATCAGTTCGCGCAATATATCCTACCCTGGATCGGCCGTGTTCCCGCAAGTCGGGATCAAGACAAACGGGCAGAGCCAGACGATCAGCAATCAAGGCAGCGGTTTGATGCGCTTTCTTTTCAGGACTGCTGTGTATTTCCTTTACGCGGAAGCCGGAGAGGTATTTTGCCAGCTCGATCGCAGCTGCCTTACCAGCCGTACTTAGGCTCCAGTCGATAGACGGCGTATCCCCTTCAATGGAAGGGATACTGTGACGAACGAGAACGATCCGAGATTCCATGATTCCGATACAGGTTCGTCGTTGATTAGCGGGAGGTTGGTGTAATTACCTTCTCAGTCGGTCGACCAGTTCGTCAACAGCCGCTTCCACCGTTTTCGAAGCCGTATCGATGAGGATTGCATCGTGCCATTCGTCATAGGCTCTTTCGGAAATCTCTTGCCATGTCGGCTTCACCAGACCTTCGACGTCGGTGAGGCGCGTTTCAGCGCGCTTGCGGTGCTCGGCTTTATCCGAGCAAACGACCTCGACCTCCGCCGCCGCCACCCCAGCCGCTTGGGCGACCGAAAGCCACGCTGACCGGGTTATCCGGAGCGGGTTGACGGAATCGGCGATAACGGTCCTGCCGAGGGTCAGATTGTCTCCGGCGATACCGTAAGCCGCGATATAGCCGGCAGGCCCGGCATCATCGGCTATCCCGGAGGCACGGATTGCCTGCTCGATGGTATCGACGCGCACATGGACCGCATTCAACCGCTCAGCCAAAGCGCGGGCAATCGTCGTCTTTCCACTGCCAGGCAGACCGCCAAAGATAATGAGCATCGGGACCTCCGCGTTGATTGGAGAAGCTCCACAAGAACGTCAGAGCAGCTCGCGGCCAGCGCAATACTTCACTATTAAGGCCCGGTTCGCAATTCCTTAGTCAGCACCGGGTTTTCACCACCGGCTTCAACGACGGTCCACCCGAGCGCGCCGTAGAATCCCACGGCGTCTCGCGCCGCATTCACAAGCAATCTCTCGACCCCGTGTTGTGATGCGAATTTTTCGAGACCGGTCATGAGCATCCGACCGTACCCTTTTCCCTGGCATTCCGCCCTGATCGCGACGGTTCGCACACACGCCGCCGCATCGTCCATCAGATCGAGGCGAGCCGCACCGGCCGGCGCATTTTCAAGCAGAAGAAGCAAAGGGAAATGCCGATCCCTTCGATCATCGGGATGGTTCGCATCATAACCAATCAACCCGCGGGCCTCGAAAAGAACAGCACGGCGGATGTCGTGGTAGGCGTTCCAGTGTTCATCCGCAGACACCTGGACGACCATCCAGGCCTCTTTGCCCTCGTCATTCGGAAATATGGGCTCTTTCATCCGCGGCCTCGTCGATGCTGGTGGACAACCGGTCGGCAAAATCGGTGACTGCCTCACGGCTCGATAACTGAAACTTCGGACGGGAAAAGACCGAGAACAATCGCGCGTGCGTCTCGAAGGAATTCCAGTTGTTCGTTCTACTTCTGTATTCGGCCACCCAATTCAAAAGGCAATCGAACTGGGTTTGGGACTCGCCGCCCTGGATGCCTCGCTCCTGGATGTTGGCGCTGCATTCCTCCTCCGGCAGATCAATCCAGACCAGGATCGTCGTGCGGCTGAGGACCATGTTCGCCAGCTGCCCGTAAACGCCCTCCATGACCCAGACATCGCGCTCGGCCGCTGTCTTGACCATCTCATCCCGCAACGCTCTGTCGCGAGCGACGCCGTAGCGCCCCGGCTCCCAATGCATGTCGTCAAGGTGGACAACAGGATGGTGAAGCTGCTCACCGATACGACTGGCGAGCCATGTTTTGCCTGCGCCGCCATTGCCCATGATGAGCATGCGGTCAAAGGCGATTGGCGGATCGGGAAACGTCACCGGCAACTCCGAGGACTTTGCGCTGATGCTGGTTTGTGTGACCTTAGCGCGAGATATTGAATGCTTTCAAATCAAAATTGAGCGCGTCCTATCCTTGCAGCCCTGTCCGCTGGAGGAAAACAATGTCTGCCGCCGTCGAGGACGCGTGTGGAGTGTCTAGAACTCTTCCCAGTTGCCCTCGGTCGACGCCGGTGCGGCTGAGGTGCCGAAGGCGGCTGCGAGCTTGCCGCCGAGTGCACGCGCCGGTGACGGAGCGGGCCTGGCATGGTCGGTGGCCGAAGCGCGGACCGGTCTGCGCGCCGCAAGCGTCGCCGCGACCGGGCGCGCCAACGGCCTGGCAGTCGTCCTGGCGGCAGGAGCCGCGTTGGCCGCCTGGCCGAGATTGAACTGCGCCAGACGCTCCGAAAGGGCAGACACTTCCGTCACCAGCGTGTGCGAGGCGGCGTTCGATTCCTCGACCATTGCGGCGTTCTTCTGGGTCGACTGGTCCATCTGGTTGACCGCCGTGTTGATCTCCAGGAGACCCGTCGACTGTTCTCGGGCGGCATGGACGACCGCCTGGACATTGCTGTTGATCTGCTGGACTTCGGCAACGATCGCCTGCAGCGCCTTGCCGGTCTGGCCGACGAGATCGACGCCACGCTTGACTTGGTCGCCGGACGAGGTGATCAGCGCCTTGATCTCCTTGGCGGCCGTCGCCGAGCGTTGCGCCAGTTCACGCACTTCCTGTGCGACGACGGCGAAGCCCTTGCCGGCCTCCCCTGCGCGTGCTGCCTCAACGCCTGCATTGAGGGCCAGCAGGTTGGTCTGGAAGGCAATATCGTCGATCACGCCGATGATGTTGGAGATCGACTGCGAGGACTGCTCGATGCCGGTCATGGCGTCGACGGCATTGCGCACGACCTCTCCGGACTTTTCCGCACCTTCCTTGGTGCGGCTGACGAGCGCGCCCGCTTCCTCGGCGCGAAGGGTAGAGTCCTTGACCGAGGTGGTGATCTGCTCGAGCGCGGCGGCGGTCTCCTCGACGGAAGCGGCCTGCTGTTCGGTGCGGCGGGCGAGATCGTCGGCGCCCGAGCGGATTTCTTCCGAACCGGCCTGGATGACGGCGGCGTTTTCGGAGAAGGAAATCAGCGCTGCCTGGAGCTTTTCGACAGACGCATTGAAATCGACGCGGATTTCGTCAAGCGAATCGGAAAACGGCTTTTCCAGCCGGACGGTCATGTCTCCATTGGAAAGGCCGGCCAGTCCGTTGCCGAGTTCGCTCACCGCGAACTTGATCGAATCCTCACGGGCGGCATGATGGACGGAACGCTCCTGCCGTTCGATCTCTTCGCGGGACCGGGAGCTTTCCGCATCGGCCTCGAGCTTGATCTTCTGGCGATTGCTTTCCAGCAGGATGGCGAGGGAACGCGAGAGGTCGCCGATTTCGTCCTTGGCACGTCTGTCGCTCAATTGCACGTCGAGCTGGCCATGGGCGATGCGATCGGTCTCGGCGATCACGCCCTCAATGCGGCGGATGAATTTGCGGGCGATGAGCCAGCCTGAAAGACCGAGCAGGAGAGCAGCGATGGCGGTGATCGCAACGGCACTCCAGGCCATGTTGTTGAGCTGGGCAAAGACGGTGGATTTGGGCACCGAGACGACGGCGTACCAGTTCAGGTCAGTCGTCAGCTTTACCGGATAGGCGACCGAGAAATAGGTCTGGCCGTCCCGGCCTGCGATCTCCTGCGCGACGCCGGGCTTGGCGATCAACTGATCCCAGCCGGCTGTGAGATCACCGCCGTCCTTGATATTCTTGCCTGCGAACTCGGCGGAGGGATGGCTGATGATGCTGCCGGCGCCCGTCACCAGGCTGAGATAGCCGGTCTCCATCGGGTGGACTGCCGAGATCGCCTTGTTGGCGTCGGCGAGCGAAATATCCAAGCCGGCGACGCCGAGCGCCTTGCCCTCGACCATGATCGGCTTGGCGACCGAGGTCATCAGCACGTCCTTGCCGTCGACCGCGTAAACATAAGGTTCGATGACCACGGCCTTTTTCTGGGTAAAGGGCAGCTGGTAGTAATCGCCGGCGCCCGATACGGCATAGTCGACTAGCGGCGTGTGCTGAATCTTGTCGCCACTGCGCACCCAGTAGGGCACGTAACGACCGGTCGTGTCGTGGCCTTCCTTGCCGACGAAATCCTTGTCCTTGCCGTCAAAGGCATTCGGTTCCCAGCCGGTCCAAACACCGAGCGCCATCGGATTATCCTGCAGCATGTTCTTCAGCAGGTCGTCGGCAGCCGCACGATTGGCGTTTCCGCCATCCTTCATCGTCGACAGCGACGTTTCCAACGCATTGACGATGCCGAGCGCTACGCTCATGGATTTCTCGACGTTGAGCGCATTGGCAGCAGCGATCTGGAGCATCTCGTCGAGGCTCGATTTGCGCATATCGTTGTAGGCGATGTAAAAAAGAACGCCCGATGCCGCGATCGTCGCGATAACGCCGCAGGCCGCCACTGAAAAAATGTTGCGTCCGGTCGCCGATTTGAACTGCATGCGCTTAACCTCCTCGAGCGGGCAGGTCGTCGATCGCGCACCGATCTATTCCGTCCCGGCTTCCCCCTGACCGAGAACTGATTTCAAGACGTGCCTGCACGTCGCGGAAATCGTTCGCAATTTAGAGAAAGTACGGAGGGGCTGTTAATTTACGGTGTATTACGCCAGCTTTCCTTATGACTGGGCAGCTGTTTACGGCTTACCTGCGCCCTCCCCGCGACCTCCAGAGTCTTGAGTTCAAACACTTTTACTTGATGCTCTACGAATCGGTTGCTATGATTCGGTTCTGGGTGCCTCTCCGAACCTGCTGCCGGGTTGAAGGGCGATTTCTCCATTGAAGACGACCGTGTTCATAAAGGTCGATGCGTAATCGGCGGACTTCGACCAAGACAACGGATCGTCGGATGTTACACGCTACAATTAAGTTTGCTCCCTCCAATATCACTGCGCTGAAAACTGCATTGCGAAAGCAGTACGCCAATATCAGGTCATCGCATGCCGATGAAGCACTGGCTGCCTCGTTTGGATTCAGGTCATATGCAGCAATGCTCAGCGTCTTACGTCAAGTCAGTGGCTCGGCGCGATTGATGGTCCAGACGGATCCTGGTCTACTCCTGCTTCGCCTCGAGCAATTGGGATATAGCGGGCTCAGTCTACAGACCTTGCGGCGGTTAACTTGGGAAGTGCCCTACCCCGATCGCTGGCAAGATGACGAACTGGAACAATCTCTCAAGGGACGCTTTGCACCCGTTGCGGCGAACTCGGAATGAAGAGGATATTCCGGCGGTGTTCGATACCGCGCTCCTGCGAAAGCTTTCTCGACCAGGACCGCCGTTGGCGAAACTGTCACATCAAGACGCTATAAGGATTTTCGCCCGGCGCCTCTTGCGTCGGCACTGTTTCACCGTCAAAATTGCGACATGCCTGACAGCGACCCATCCAGTACAAGCTCCGCCCCTTCCAACCGGGATCTCCCGGCCGAGGAAGCAGGCGACCATTGTAAACGGTGCGACGACCTCCGCCTCGCCTCAGGCCTATCAGGGCTCCCGCAGAGAGGGCCGCTTCCCATTGTCAATGGCGGGTGGCCGCAGCCTGCCGGTTTTACCGATGGCCCTGACTTTCACTTCAGAGGAGCGGCCTGATGGAACCTGAACTGATGTCAACACGATAATGGAAAGACGACAGGCGATGCGTATATGCGTATAAGAGCGTCCCTTCGAATGCCTCGCCGCTTCGCCTGACGAATGCGGCATTACAACCTCAACGAATAGGGTCCCTGTGTTTCTGGAAATTGGAATTGTGGCGTTTCTCACCATCCTGAATGGTGTGCTCGCCATGTCTGAGCTGGCCGTTGTGTCTTCTCGAACAGCCCGCCTGAAGGTTCTCTCCGACAATGGAAGCAAGGGTGCAGCTCAAGCGATCAAACTTGCCGAAAACCCCGGTCGTTTCCTCTCTACCGTCCAGATCGGCATCACGCTGGTCGGCGTGCTATCCGGCGCTTTCTCGGGGGCCACGCTCGGCGGCCGTTTGAGCGGATGGCTGGAAGCCCAGGGGATGTCATCGACGGCCGCTGATACCATTGGCGTAGGTTCGGTCGTTGTGGCAATCACCTATCTTTCGCTGATCATCGGCGAACTTGTTCCAAAGCAGATCGCATTGCGGGAACCCGAAGCGGTTGCGGCCAAGGTCGCACCAGCCATGTCGATCCTTTCAAAAATCGCGCTGCCACTCGTGTGGCTTCTAAACGCCTCCGGAAATCTTGTGCTGAAGCTCCTGGGCCAGGCAGGAAAAGGTGGCGACAATGTCTCTGACGCAGAGATCAAAACTGTTCTGGCCGAGGCGCAGTCGGCTGGAGTGATCGAAAGCGAAGAGTCCGCGATGATATCGGGTGTCATGCGGCTGGCTGACCGCACCGCCCGAGCGCTTATGACGCCCCGACGCGACGTCGAAATTATCGATATTGACGACAGCCTTGATGAAATTCGGACCCAGTTGCACAGGACGAAGCGGTCGCGGTTGCCGGTTCGAAAAGGCAGTTCGGACGAGGTGATCGGCATCCTTCCGGTCAAGGACTTCTACGACTCGATGTCCGAACACGGCACTGTCGACATCAAGGCGCTGACGCAAGATGTCCCGGTGGTTTCAGATCTTTCAACTGCCATCAATGTGATTGAAGCCATCAGGAAATCGCCCGTTCACATGGTGCTGGTTTTCGACGAGTACGGCCATTTCGAGGGGATTGTCTCGTCGGGTGACATTTTGGAAGCAATCATGGGGGCTCTCCAGGAGGGACCTGTCGATGAACAGGCCATCGCTCGTCGAGACGACGGCTCTTATCTCGTGTCGGGCTGGACGCCGATTGACGAATTCGCTGAATTCTTAAACCTCAGGCTCGATGACGATCTGGAATATCAGACTGTGGCCGGCCTGGTGTTGGAGGAGCTGAAACATCTGCCCGAATTGGGGGAGAGCTTCACGAGAGGTGGATGGCGCTTCGAGGTCATCGATCTCGACGGGAGGCGCGTCGACAAAATACTTGTGTCTGAAGATCGAGGGTGACGGCTTGGCCCGTGTCGTCAAGCTCGACGGCAGCAACATCGACACGATGCGCATGGAAGACGTGGCCCGACACCAGGAGGTACCGCCATGGCATGGTCCGCCAGCCAATATGTGAAATTCGAGGACGAGCGCACGCGACCGTCGCGTGACCTTCTGGCACAGGTGCCGCTGCAAAACATTCGTCATGCCATCGATCTCGGCTGCGGCCCGGGCAATTCGACCGAGCTGATCATCGAGCGCTATGGGGCGGACGGCGTCTCCGGCGTCGACAGCGACATGAACATGCTGGAGGCGGCGCGCAAACGGCTGCCGGGCACAGCCTTCGTCGAGGCTGATCTCGCCAGCTGGCACCCGGCTGAACCCGCCGACCTGCTCTTTGCCAATGCCGTCTTCCAATGGCTGCCCGATCATCTCGATATCTTCGACCGGCTGATGGACGGGCTTTCCGAAGGCGGCGTGCTGGCCGTGCAGATGCCCGACAATCTCGGCGAACCCTCGCATCTGGCGATGGAGGAGACTGCCCATGCCGGCCCGTGGAAATCCGCCTTCGAGGCCAAGAGCGTGCGCCGCAAGCCGCTGCCGCCGCCGTCCACCTATTACTCCAGGCTGATCGCCAAAGCTTCGCGCGTCGATATCTGGCACACGGTCTACAATCACCCGATGGCGGATGCGGCGGCGATCGTCGAATGGGTGAAGGGAACCGGACTGATGCCCTATCTCGCCCATGCCGGCGAAGAGCATCGCGAGGCATTCCTGGCGGATTATCGGGAGCGGTTGGAAAAGGCCTATCCCAAGATGTCGGACGGGCGGGTGCTGCTCAGGTTTCCGAGGATCTTCATGGTGGCGGTGAAAGGGTAGTCGTCCGCCCCGACCAAGGTGACGCGAGGGTCGGCCACTCCGCATGGTGTCAAATGCCTGTTATCCCTCGCCTGCATATGTTGCGACACAGCCGGCGCGCGGTATAGTCGGCCGCAAATTCCACGGAGATGACACATGGACGCTGCCCCTACCCCGCCGGTCACTCTCGTCATCTTCGGCGCCACGGGAGACCTGACGCGCCGCCTGCTGGTGCCGGCGATCATCAATCTGACGCGCAGCCGGCTGGTCGGCGAGGATCTCCACATTCTCGGCATCGGCATCGAACCGGGTGACGACGAATTCCTGCGTGGGCGGCTCGACCAATTCCTCAACCATCTGAGCGGCGAAGCGCCGACGGTGAAGGACGAAGCCTGGGAAAGCCTGCGCCGGCGCATTTCCTACACGTCCGGGGATTTTACCAAGGACGATATTTTCGTCGAGATCGGCAAGCGGCTGGGGCCGCATGCCAATGCCGCCTTCTATCTCGCGGTGCCGCCATCCTTTTTCGGCACGATCGTCGAGAAGCTCGCCGCCCATGGGCTAACCAATGAAAGCGACGGCGTCTTCCGCCGCGTCGCCATCGAGAAGCCGTTCGGCACCAATCTCGCCTCGGCGCAGGCGCTCAATGCACAGATCCTCGCGCAGGTCGGGGAAGGCCAAGTCTACCGGCTCGACCATTTCCTCGGCAAGGAAACCGTGCAGAACCTGATGACGGCGCGTTTCGCCAATATGATGATCGAGTCCTTGTGGAACAGCCGCTACATCGACCATGTGCAGATCACCGCCGCCGAGATCGTCGATGTCGGCAGCCGCGGCAAATTCTATGATGCAACCGGCGCATTGCGCGACATGGTGCCGAACCATCTCTTCCAGCTGCTGGCGATGATCGCCATGGAACCGCCGAACAGTTTCGATGCCGAAGCGATCCGCAACGAGAAGAGCAAGGTGCTGAAGGCGCTGCGCATTTATACGCCTGAGGAGGCCAAGACGCATGGCGTGCGCGGCGCCTATGGCGCGGGGCCCCTCAACGGTGCTGAGCTTCCGGCCTATCGTGACACCAAGGACGTCTCGCCCGACAGCAGGACCGAGACCTTCGTGGCGCTGAAGCTCTATGCCGATACCTGGCGCTGGGCCGGCGTGCCCTTTTATCTCAGGACCGGTAAGGCGCTGACGGCGCGCGACACCGAGATCGTCATCACCTTCCAGCCGGTTCCCTTCGCGCAGTTTCGCGAGACCGACGTCAAGCGGCGCCTGCCGCCGAACCGGCTGGTGATCCAGGTGCAGCCCGACGAGGGCATGAGCATGGAAATCTCGATCAAATCGCCGGGGCTTTCCGTCGACACCGTGCCGGTCTCGCTCGATTTCCGCTATGCCGACAAATTCGATATTGCCAAGACGACCGGCTATGAATCACTGCTCTATGATCTCTTCATCGGCGACCAGACGCTGTTCCAGCGCGCCGACGGCATCGAGGCCGGATGGGCGGCGGTGCAACCCTTCCTCGATATCTGGGCTAGGGATCAAAGCGTGCCAGACGCTTACGCGCCGGGCAGCATGGGACCGGCCTCAGCCGACGAACTGATCCAGCGCGACAGGCGGCAGTGGCATGAACTCGGCGTGATACTACACAAGGACGACAAATAGCCGGTCCTGCCTTCCAATCCTGGACTACCCCGTCAGCGGCAGGCGTCGCTTAGCGTACCGTCGCGCTCGGCCGCGCGGTACTGACGCGTCCCGGGGCGCGGGCATGTGGGCCGATCCGGCGGAATGACGACGTTGATATCACCGGTTTCGACAGAATCGAACGGAATCACGAGTCCGCCGCTGGATTCCGCCCCCGGCACCGTGCCGGGCGGCATACCGCCGAAGCGGCCGCTATAGTCCATATCAGCAAGCGCCTGGGAGAAGGCCGGCGTGGCGAATCCGAGGAGAATGATCGAGGCTGCTGCAAGAAACATACGCATGATGCTATTCCCTATGGTTTCAGCGATGCGACAGAAACAGCACGACGACCTCATTGTTCCCCGGAAGCGGGGGCCGACGATCAAAGTTTGGCGATCGGAATATGGCGCCTCAGAGCGGGCGATCTCCAGCTCAATCGCGCCAGCGCGACAGCAGCCTGTCGAGACTTGTCGGATAGAGATCGATGCCGGCGTCCTGCAGCCTGTCGCGGCCGAACCAGCGCGCCGTCGCCGCCGTCTCGTCGAGTTCGGAATAGCGGATCTCGTCGCGCCCGTAGAGCGATGCATCGGCCAGTTCGATGTCGGCGGCGAAGATATATTCGTGACCGATCGCGCCATGATGTTCGAAGATGTTTTCAAGCAGATGCCAGGGGCCGACGATGCGGATCGCCGTCTCGAGTTCCTCTCTGAATTCGCGGTGCAAGGCTTCTTCACGGCTCTCGCCGAATTCGATCGCGCCGCCAAGCGGGCGAACGCCCTTGATGCGACCGCTGTCGTCCTCCACTTCGGCAGCAAGCAGCTGGTCTTTCCGCCAGGCGAGGCCGATCACCTTCACCCTGATCTGCTGCGATGGGCGCCAGACGGTCATCTGCTCTCCTTCGATAGGGGCAGCGCTTGCTTTTCACCCCGGTGTGGCGAGAACAGCGAGCCCCGCAACAAAGCGAGGCTCCTGCCGATTTCTCGTCTCAGACGAACTGGCTGAGGCCCGGGACGGAAGCGACGACCTCGTCGACGACCTCTTCGCCGGCATATTGCTTGGCGATCGCGATGGTTTCCTTGGCAAGCGAGGTGATCTCGCCCATGCCGAGGCCTTCGCCCATCAGCTGCTGGCCGAGCCCCATGATGCCGCCGCCGCCGAGCGAGTTCATCAGCCCGCCGAGCAGACCGCCGCCGCCGGCCCCTGCGCCGTTGAACTGGGCGACAAGATCGGCGCCGCCGGGGATCGCTTCGATCATCTTGGCAACCGGGCCATCGGCGGCCTCGCGCTGCAGGAAGCCGAGCATCATGCCGAGCGCCTTTTCGGCCAGATCAGGCGCAATACCCACGCGATCGGCGATCTGGGTCACAATTTCATTCATCGTCAGCCTCCTGTTTTTTTACGTTAACGTCAACGTTAATCGAGATTCGACCGCAACTCAAGCCGGCCCCTCCCCGGGCCGCACTTTGTCCGGTTTTGCTTTCAATGCAAACAGTTGTCCGCATGCGCATGCCTGCTTATAACAGGGAAACGATGGTTCGATGAAGGCGGCAGAAGCACGCCTTCTCATAAATGGCGGCACAGCCCAAGGGAGCATTCCGAATGATCGAGGAAGGCAAGATTTTCATCGGCGCGAGCCGCAATCCCGATGACAGCATCAACAAGCCGGAATATCTCGACCTGAAATTTGGCAACCGCCACGGCCTCGTCACCGGCGCAACCGGCACCGGCAAGACGGTGACGCTGCAGGTACTGGCCGAGGGTTTCTCGCGGGCCGGCGTTCCGGTGTTTGCGGCCGATATCAAGGGCGACCTGTCCGGCATCGCCGCCAAGGGCGAGCCCAAGGACTTCCTGACGAAGCGCGCCGAGCAGATCGGCTTTACCGACTACGAATTCGACCAGTTTCCGGTGATCTTCTGGGATCTGTTCGGCGAGAAGGGCCACCGGGTGCGCACCACCATCGCCGAGATGGGACCGCTGCTGCTCGCCCGCCTGATGGATGCCTCCGAACCGCAGGAAGGCGTCATCAACATCGCCTTCAAGATCGCCGACCAGGGCGGGCTGCCGTTGCTCGACCTCAAGGATTTCAGCTCGCTGCTCAACTATATGGGCGAGAACGCCAGCCAACTTTCCAACCAGTACGGGCTGATCTCCAAGGCTTCGGTCGGCTCGATCCAGCGGGCGCTGCTCGTTCTCGAACAGCAGGGTGCGGAGCACTTCTTCGGCGAACCGGCGCTGAAGATCACCGACATCATGCGCACCAGCAATAATGGCTACGGCCAGATTTCGGTGCTGGCCGCCGACAAGCTGATGATGAACCCGCGGCTTTATGCCACTTTCCTGCTCTGGCTGCTCTCCGAGCTCTTCGAGGAGTTGCCCGAGGTGGGCGATCCCGAAAAGCCGAAACTCGTCTTCTTCTTCGACGAGGCGCACCTGCTCTTCAACGACGCGCCAAGGGTGCTGACCGAACGCGTCGAGCAGGTGGTGCGGCTGATCCGCTCCAAGGGCGTCGGCGTCTATTTCGTGACGCAGAACCCGCTCGACGTGCCGGAAACGGTGCTCGCCCAGCTCGGCAACCGGGCGCAGCATGCGCTTCGCGCCTATTCGCCGCGCGAGCAGAAAGCGGTGAGGACGGCGGCCGATACATTCCGTGCCAATCCGGCCTTCGATTGCGCCACCGTCATCACCAATCTCGGCACCGGCGAGGCACTGGTCTCGACGCTTGAGGCCAAGGGCGCGCCTTCGATCGTCGAGCGCACACTGATCCGCCCACCATCCGGCCGCGTCGGCCCGGTGACGGATGCCGAGCGCCGGCAGATCATGGACAAGAGCCCAGTTCTTGGCATCTATGACGAGGATGTCGACCGCGAATCCGCCTTCGAGCTGCTGGCGGCGCGGGCAAAGAAGGCGGCCGATGCCGAGGCCGCCAAGCGAGCGCAGGAAGAAGCGGCAGAGCAGCAGCCGGGCACCACCTCCGGCTGGACCCTTCCCGGCTTCGGCGGCAGCAATGACGACAGCCAGGGTCGCGGCCAGTCGCGCGGCCGGGCGTCCGGCTATCAGCGCGAAACGGTGGTGGAAGCGGCGATGAAAAGCGTTGCGCGCACGGTGGCGACGCAGGTCGGCCGGGCGCTGGTGCGCGGGATCTTGGGGAGCTTGAAGCGGTGAGCCTGGGTCTCTTCTTCCCTGGGTCCGAAGGACGATGCCCGCAGGCAGATGAAGGGTAAGAAGCATCATCGAGAACGCCTCGAGCGACCAGTGAAAGGCAGCAACGCGGTGTTCTGTCCCTCATTCGAGCTGCTTGGGTTGAGCCACGTCTCTCAATCCAGCTTGTTTGATCTCGATCTTGATTTTATATCTTTAAATATATATTTCTTGGGCAGCCGATGACATATAAGGTTCAATTCCATCCCGACTTCGTCCCTGAATGGAAAGAACTGGAGATGGGGTTGAAAGAACTGGTTGGCGAAGTGTTCGACCACCTTGAAGATGATGGCCCGTTCTTAGGGCGCCCTGAGGTCGATACGCTTTCAGGTTCCGATTATGCGAATATGAAGGAAATCAGAGTCAAATTTGGCAAACAGGTCTGGCGTTTTGCTTTCGCCTTCGATCCCGCTCAAAGTGCCATCATCCTTTGCGGAGGAGACAAGCAAGGCATGAATAAAGCGCTCTTTTACAAACAACTGATCAACAAAGCTGACGCGCGGTTCGGTGCGTGGCTGAAGGAGAAGAAAAATGAGCACTGAATGGAAGACGTTACGCGACGAACTTCCAGAAGATGTTCGTGCTCGGCTCGACATGAAACGTCAGGAGCGTCGTCTGGGCAAAGCCTTGGCGGAAGTGCGCAAAGCGATGCATGCAACACAGCAAGAGGTCGCTACGCGTGCGGCCATGACGCAGAACACTGTTTCCAAAATCGAAAGCGCCGACGATGTCCTCCTATCGTCCATCGTGCGGTACATGCATTCTCTTGGAGGCGGAGTCGAGCTTGTCTTGAAAACGCCTGACGGAAAAGCGAGGCGCGTTGATTTTGATCCTGAGATCTACGTGAAGCAGATCGTGTAACTGCAGAGCACTCGAATACGGCAGCCCCGCGCTCCGTGCGCGGAACATTCGGCAGCCTGAAGCGACAATCCGCCGACTGCAAGCAGAAGAAGGGCGGCAAGATCGCTGTCTGCCGCCCGATTGGCTGCCTCGCCTTGAACCTGATGCCTTTATTCCCTAAATTACCAGCCATCGACCATTTCAACAGGATGTGTGCCGCAATGGATTTCAACCCGATCGCAACGCCAGTTCGCCTTGCCAACGGGGACATCCATATTCATGCCCGCATCCATCACTCTCTCGCAAATTTCATGGTCCGCTCCTGACGGGCGGCCGCTTTTTTCCAATCTCGACCTGAGTTTCGGGGCCGAGCGGACCGGTCTCGTCGGGCGCAACGGCGTCGGCAAGACGACGCTGCTCAAACTCGTCTCCGGTGATATCCAACCGCATTCCGGGACGGTATCCGTCGGCGGCAGCCTCGGCGTGCTGCGGCAGAACGTTCAGGTGACGCCTGAGGAAACGATCGCCGATCTCTTCGGCGTGACCGATGCGCTCGCTATTCTTCGCCGCGCCGAAGGTGGCGAGGCAACGGCCGACGAGCTTGCATCGGCGGACTGGATGCTGGAGGCGCGCATCGCCGCAGCGCTCAATCGGACGGGGCTCGACGCACCGCCGGAGACGCCGCTTGCCGTGCTCTCCGGCGGGCAGCGCACCCGTGCCGGGCTTGCCGCGCTTGTTTTCACTGAACCGGATTTCCTGTTGCTCGACGAACCCACAAACAATCTCGATCGCGAAGGCCGCGAGGCGGTGATCGCGCTGATATCAGGCTGGCGGGCCGGCGCCATCATCGTCAGCCATGACCGGGAACTGCTCGAAAGCGTCGATGCGATCGTCGAGCTGACGTCGCTCGGTGCCACGCGCTACGGCGGCAACTGGAGCCATTTCCGAGATCGCAAGGCGCTCGAGCTCGCCGCGGCACAGCATGATCTCACTGAAGCAGAAAAACGCATGGCCGAGGTGGCGAGGAAGGCGCAGGCGACGGTGGAGCGTCAGGCGCACAGGGACAGCACTGGGCGGAAGATCGCCGCCAAGGGCGGCATCCCGCGCATCATGCTCGGCGGCATGAAGGAACGGAGCGAAACGACGGGTGGCGACAATGCCCGGCTCGCCGACCGCCGGCGCGCCCAGGCGCTGGAAGAAGCAACGGCAGCGCGTGAGAAGATCGAGATCCTCCAGCCCTTGTCGGTCGCCCTGCCGCCGACCGGGCTGCCTGCCAGCAAGATCGTGCTGAAGATGGATGGCGTGACATCGGGCTACCAGCCTGATGATCCCGTTATCCGCGATCTCTCCTTCGATGTGACGGGACCCGAGCGTATCGCCGTCACCGGCCGCAACGGCTCGGGCAAGACGACCTTGCTGGCGCTCGTTACCGGCGCGCTGAAACCCTGGGCCGGCACGGTCAGCGTCATGACCGCTTTCTCGATGCTCGATCAGAAGGTGAGCCTGCTCGATCCGTCAGCCTCGATCCGCGACAATTTTCTCCGGATCAATCCGCAGGCCGATGAAAATACCTGCCGGGCCGCCCTTGCCCGCTTCATGTTCAGGGCCGATGCGGCGCTGCAGACCGTATCGACGCTGAGCGGCGGGCAATTGCTGCGGGCGGGCCTTGCCTGCGTCCTCGGCTCGGCACCGCCGCCGCTGTTGATCCTCGACGAGCCGACCAATCATCTCGACATCGGCTCGATCGCCGCGGTCGAGGCAGGACTGCGCGCTTATGACGGCGCGCTGCTGGTGGTCAGCCACGACGAGACATTCCTCAGGAGTATCGGGATAACGCGGCGGCTGGAGCTGCTTGGTGGCGAGCCGGCCGGATAAATCAGAAATTGGGTCGCAACTGCGCCAAAGACAGGCGGACGCATGCCGATTGTCGGCCAGCCATATACCGCCACTGGCATCGCCGATGCCGGCACCACGGCGGTTATTTCGAAAGAACGACTTCGGCCCAGGCTGCGAACTCTTCGAGGCGCTCGAGGGCGCGTAACGCGTCATCGCGCGTCTTCGCCCTCGAACCGTACTGCACTTCGTCCTTCTGTTCGAGAAGTGTCTTGAGATTCGCTTCCTGTCTGTTGGGCAGTTCGTTGCCCAGTGCGCCACGAAGGAGTTTGATGACCGCCTGATGATCTCCTTGGTTGATCTCGCCCTTAAACTTGGCGGTGACCGCGTCTGCATAGGCGATCGCACAGTTGATCACGGTGGATATCGAGGGGTTTCCAATGTCGCCGGGATCGGCGACCGCGTTGCTGTTGCGAGCATCCTTGAGAAAGCCACGAGCGACAGCGAGCCGTCCAGCAACATAGGTGCCGTCCTTTCTCTTCGTGGACCCGGTTCTAACCATCCGCGCGCTCCCTGACCCGTGCCGCAAGATCCTCTGGGCGTGCTCCCTGCAGGACGATGGCGTCTTCGAGCATCGAGTTCCACCAAGGATCCCTATCGCGGTCGAGGCGACTAACGTCATCGAGGTCCAAGCCGACGACCGAAGGAGTGAAGCCTAGCGACCTTGACGACTGCCGCAGATTCTCTCTCACCTTTTCGACAATTCCCGCAAGGACTTCCTGGCGGGCGACAAGGCCGATATCCAGATCGCTGCCGAGGTGATCCTCACCCCTTGCTACACTACCGTAGACAAAGAGACTCGAAAGATCCGGCGTCTGTTCTCCCGCGCTGAGACGTACGGCATCGAGCATCTTCTCGAACCTGACGGATTCGGCGCCGAACAGCGCCTTGATCTGCGGCGCCAGATAATAATCGTGATTGAACCTGTGCAGGCGACTGTGCCCCGAACCTTCGGTGACGATCGCACCACATTCCTCCAGGGAGATCAGACCCTGTCGCGTGCCGGTCTTCGAGAGCTTCGCTCGCCGTGTGATGTCCGAACTGGAAAGCGGTCCGCCATGGGCAGCGAGGACACGCAGGACGCGAACGTTGGAATCGACCCCGAACACGGTGTCGAGCGGCGCCCGCATTGCACTCTGAGGTTCTGATCGTGCCACATCTTTCTCCAGACGGATATCAAATCAGTTGATCCGATATCCGATCAAATAATTTAATATCAAATTGTTTGATCCGATATTAAACCACTATAGGGCTAGGGGCAATCGTCTGGATCGCCCTCAGAACTACCGGCATCGGCGCGGCGCTGGGAATATCGGTGACTGCGAGCTCCCTTGCCTCTTTTTGCGGGCAATGTTATTGGAATCTCGCAAGCTTTTGAGAAAGGAGGATCACGCAATGCAATATTATTTCCGGTTTAATCGCCAGCGTGGTCCCGTCAACGCCCTGCAAATGCGTTTGCAGGGCTGACCAGAGACCGTTTCTCGACATCTCTTCCTGGTCTGCCCTTCGTGGCCAATGCGGCGCCGTAGATGACAGCGCGCATTCCTCTCATTCCCGGGTCCGAACCGCGAAATTCCGTGATGGCTGAACGCCCCGGACCGCGCTTGATACCCGGTCAAGACCAGAGAACGATCATGACACTCATCAATATCCGCAATCTCGGCGTGACGCTGGGCAATCCCTTGTTTTTCAAGCTTAATCTCGTCGTCAATGCCGGCGACCGCATTGGCCTCGTCGCCGCCAACGGGCGGGGGAAATCGACGCTGATTGCCTGCATCACCGGCGCGCTGGAGCCGAGCGAGGGCGAGATCACCAAAGCGCGCGGGCTGACCGTCGGCCATGTCGCGCAGAATGTGCCACCTGCCCTTTTCGACACGCCGTTCTACGATGCGGTGCTGCAGGCGTTGCCGGCCGATCAGGCCGAAAGCGAAAGCTGGCGGGTCGACGTGGTGCTGGAATCGCTCGAAGTGCCGGAGGTCATGCGCGGCCGGCCATTGAAGCAGTTGAGCGGCGGATGGCAGCGGCTTGCCATGCTTGCCCGCACCTGGGTTGGCGAGCCCGACGTGCTTCTGCTCGACGAGCCGACCAACCATCTCGACCTCGAAAAGATCTCGCAGCTGGAGAGCTGGCTGAATGCGCTGCCGCGCGACGTGCCGGTTATCCTGTCCAGCCACGACCGCGCCTTCCTCGATGCGACGACCAACCGGACACTGTTCCTGCGGCCGGAGCAATCGCCGGTCTTCGCCCTGCCCTATAGCCGGGCGCGCGCCGCCCTCGACGAGGCCGACGCCTCGGAGGCGCGGCGCTACGAACGCGACATGAAGGTGGCGGAGCAACTGCGCAAGCAGGCGGCGAAGCTCAACAATATCGGTATCAATTCCGGCAGCGATCTGCTCGTCGTCAAGACGAAGCAGCTCAAGCAGCGGGCGGAGAAGCTGGAGGATGCGGCAAAACCGGCGCATCTGGAGCGCTCGGCCGGCGCCATCCGGCTTTCCAACCGCGGCACACATGCCAAGGTGCTGGTGACGCTGGAGGATGCGGCGGTGACGACGCCGGATGGAACGCTACTGTTCAAGACCGGCCGGCAATTCATCTGCCAGGGCGACCGCATCGTGCTGCTCGGCCTCAACGGCGCCGGCAAGTCACGGCTGGTGTCGATGCTGAAAGAGGCGATCGAAAGACCGGAGACGGCGCGGGACAGCATCAAGGCGACGCCTTCGCTCGTTCTCGGCTATGGCGACCAGGCGCTTGCCGATCTTGCCGATACCGACACGCCGATCGGCACGATTATCCGCCGCTTCGATGTCGGCGATCAGCGGGCGCGGGCTTTGCTCGCCGGCGCCGGCATGACGATCGACATGCAGGTAAAACCGATCGGCCAGCTCTCCGGCGGCCAGAAGGCCAGGCTCGGCATGCTGGTGCTGCGGCTGGCGGAGCCGAACTTCTACCTCCTCGACGAGCCTACCAACCACCTCGATATCGACGGACAGGAGGCGCTGGAGAGGGAGTTGATGGCGCATGAGGCGAGCTGCCTGCTGGTCTCGCATGACCGCAGTTTCGTGCGGGCGGTGGGAAACCGGTTCTGGCTGATCGAGAAGAAGCGGCTGGTGGAGGTAGAGAGCCCGGAAGGGTTCTTTGCTTCGGTTGCGGGGTGATGGATGGTGAGGATGTGGCGTGGGGCCGCTGCCCCTTACCCTAACTTACCCGGGTCGAGCCACTCGTCTCGACCCGTCGCGGACCCCCGCGGGGAGAGGCAACGTGCCCTGCGAGGGGTTGATGGGGAACGGAGAGGTTGCGACATATCCCCTTCGCCCCGTTTACGGGGAGAAGGTGGCGGCAGCCGGATGAGGGGCTCGCCTGCCGCACGCTGTCGCGTCAAACCCTATCGCTTCGGTGCGACCAGGCAGAAGAAGGCGCCTTGCGGGTCGGTGGCCTGGATGATCCAGCTGCCGCCGGGGACTTCCATCGGGCCGTGGACGACCTTGCCGCCGCCTGAGGTGACACGTTCGATCGCGGCATCGAGGGTCGGCACGATGAAATAATAGCACCAGAAGGGCATCGGCATGTTTTCCGGCTTGGTCATCATGCCGCCGGTCTGCCTGCCGTTATGGGCGAAGATGTAGTAGACGCCCATCGGGCCCATGTCCATTTCGCTGTCCTTCGTCCAGCCGAACAGCTTGGAATAGAAGGCCAGCGCCTCTTTGCCATTGCCGGCATAGAGTTCGCGCCAGCCGATATTGCCGGGTGCGTCGAAGGCCAGTTCCGGCATGGGCTTCTCCATCGGCGCCGGCGTCATGATGCAGAGCACCGCGCCATGCGGATCGGCGACGACGGCGAAGCGGCCGATGGTCGGGATGTCTTCCGGCGGACGGCGGACCGAACCGCCATTGGCGGCGAAATCCTTGGCCGACTGGTCGACGTCGTCGACATCGACATAACCCGTCCAGTTCGGCGGAATGCCCTTGCCTTCGAGTTCGGCCGGAAATTCCATCAGGCCGGCGACGCCGATGCCGTTCGCCTCGAAGATCGTGTAGGTGGGCATGCCCTCCATTTTCATCTCGGAGGTGGTCCAGCCGACGACCGAGCTATAGAATTTCGCCGCAGCCGATGTGTCGGGGGTCATCAATTCGCACCAGATGAACTTTCCATGCGTCTTGGACATCATACTCTCCCTTTTTCGACGCCGCTTTTCCTAGGCCCCGTTTTCGGGGTTTGGGGCGCGCCGTGATTGTCAGATCTTGCGGGCGTAATGCGCTTCCATGAACTGCTTCCACGAGCCATCAGGCTGCTTGACGCTGGAGACGAAGGTGCGGTGATCTGCGTCGACGAAGGTGATCTGCTCGCGATAATCGGCAAGGCCTTCGGTGTTGAAGTCGGGACCTGTCGTATAGAGGTCAAGCACATTGCCCGACGCGTCGACCTCGCCCTCATAGACCCACATATAGTCCATCATGCTGCCGATCCAGCTGCCGATGTACTTGGCTTTCGAAGCATTGTAGCCGAGCGTCAGGATGCTGGTCGCCTCCTTACCATCAGGCATACGGCCGGTCCCTTCGGCGACGAACCAGATGCCATGCAGCGAGCGCACGGTCTCTGTCCAGGGCTCGCCGCCAGTCATGTCGGGTGCGGTGACCGTCCAGTCGCCGACCAGTCTTTCCAGGAAGGAATGTTCCTTCAGCACTTCAGCGGTCTTCATCATCCTCTTCTCCCTTGAATGATGGTGGTGTTAGTTTTTCCGCATCCTGTGAAAGTCACTTCGAGGCTTTCCCGGCAAAGCCGCTTACACTTTTCGGCATGATGCTCCGGCTCAGTGACAGCAGGATGGCGCCTTGGCGGCCTCCTCATATTCGTCGTGGCGGCGCACGAAATTCATCGTGCTGTCCTCGTTGCGGCCCTTCGGCGCGCGGTCGAGGATCATCAGGGTGCCGATCAGTTCTTCCGGCCCGCGGGCATAACTCGAATAGGTATGGAAGACCTCGCCCTTGTCGTTGCGGTAGAAAGCGCTGAGGCCCGGCAGTTCGTCATTGGCGTCAGCCGGCTGCATAGGCGTGAAATTATAGAAGACCTTGTCTTTGGCAAGATCCTCCGGGCTGAAAGAAACGTGATAATCGAAATTGAAATCGCTGCCGAAGGAAGAGACCCAGGGAAATTTCCAGCCCATGCGCTGTTTATAGGCGGCGATCTTATCGAGCGGTGCGCGCGAAACGGCGACCCAGGTGACGTCGTGATGGTTCAGATGCGGCAGGGCGCCATCGACATGATCGGACAGGAAGGAGCAGCCGGTGCAGCCGGCCTCCCAATCCGGGCCAAGCATGAAATGATAAATCAGCAACTGGCTGCGGCCGTCGAAGAGATCGGCGAGCGACTTCCTGCCCTCCGGCGTTTCGAAGACATAATCCTTGTCGACCTTCACCCAGGGCAGCGCCAGACGGGCGGCGTTGACGCTGTCGCGCAGCCGCGTCGCCTCCTTCTCCTTTGCCAGCAAGGCACGGCGGGCTTCAAGCCACTCTTCGCGGGAAACAACCTCGTTCTGCATGGAATGCGCCCTCCTCCGGCGCTTACCGGTGAAGCCGGCTCATCTCCTTTTCCTTGACTAAATAGATTGATATCAATAGAAATGGAGCATGTCAAATTCGATCGAGATTCCCTTTTCCACGACGCTGATGGTGCGTGACACCTGCCTCTGCCTGCATGTGCAGCGGGCAGCGCGCGCGCTTGCCCGGCTGTTCGACGATGCGCTGAGGCCGGCCGGGCTGACCAACGGGCAGTTTTCGCTAATGATGTCGCTGAACCGGCCCGAGCCACCGCCGATGGGGCCGGTCGCTGCCCTGCTCGCCATGGATCAGACGACGCTGACGGCGGCGCTGAAGCCGCTGCAGCGCAAGGGCTGGGTGACGGTGATGGAAAATCCGCGGGATAGGCGCGGCCGGCTGCTGTGTCTCACCCCTGAGGGCAAGTCGGTGCTGGCAAAGGCCCTGCCGATCTGGAAAAGCACACATGCAATGATAGACGGCAAGCTGCCGGATGGTAGCGCCGAACGGCTGCGGCAGGATCTGCAGGCGCTGTCATGAATGATGCCAAAACCGCCGAAGCCGGCCGGAAAGTACGCTGCCCGGCCGGCGGATGGCGGCAGCCGATGCGGCTACCAAGTTTTTAAAATCGATCAGGCGACGGTGACCGGGACCTCGGTCGAGGTGCGCATGGCGTGGCTGTAGGGGCAGACGATGTGGGCTGCGGCTGCGAGCTTTTCAGCGGTTTCACGATCGAGACCCGGGATGTTGACCGTCAGCGCCACTTCGATGCCGAAGCCGCCGCCATCTTCACGCGGGCCGATGCCGACCTTGGCGGAGACCGTTGTGTCCTCGGGAATCTTGACCTTCTGCTGGCCCGCGACAAATTTCAATGCACCGAGGAAGCAGGCGGAGTAGCCGGCAGCGAAGAGCTGTTCGGGATTGGTGCCGGTCGCGCCGTCACCACCGAGTTCCTTGGGAACGGTCAGCGTCACGTCCAGAACGCCGTTTTCGGAAACGGCGCGGCCCGCGCGGCCGCCGGTAGCAGAGGCTTTGGTCGTATAGAGAATAGGCATGACAATCTCCTTTGGTTGGCCCTTTGATCGGGTTGGATTTTCCTTATCGCACAATTAAATTGTACGCAAGTGAATTTTGCAAATTGCATTTCGGATTCGAAAAGAGGACAATCAGGCTTCAGGGATAATAGATATGAGAGCGCAAACGACGAAGACGATGGAGATACCGCAAGAGGAGAAGCGACTGGAAAAGCAGTTGTGCTTCGCCGTCTACGCGACGGCGCATGCTTTCACCCGCGCCTACAAGCCCATCCTCGACAGGGTCGGCCTGACCTATCCGCAATATCTGGTGATGCTGGTGCTGTGGGAACGCGGCGAACTGCCGGTCAAGACGATCGGTGAGCAGCTGGATCTCGATTCCGGCACGCTGTCGCCGCTGTTGAAACGGCTGGAACAGAGCGGGCTGATCAAGCGCATCCGCGACCTGCGCGACGAGCGGCAGGTGATCGTGTCGCTGACCCCTAGAGGTGAGGCAATGAAAGGAGAGATCGATACGATCATGACGGCGATCGGGCAAGCCGCGGGCTGCACGCTTCAGGAAATGGCCGAGATGCGCGACATGCTGCATCGGCTGCGGGGCAATCTCGGGCGTGCCGGCACGGGCGGCGGCTGAACGCATTTACCCGGTAGAGCCGGCGTGCGCGCCGAGAAATCAGGGCCGCGGCTTGGCCGGCGCCCGGCGCTTCTTTGCAGGCGCCGCCTTAGGTTCGGCCTCGGCCTCCTGCTGCAAACGCAGCGCCTTCAGCTTCTCCGTCTTCTTGTCACGGGCCGATGCCTCGGCGGCAATAATGGCGCGCGCCGTGTGATCGGTCGCTTCCGCCTTGTCGCGAGACGAAAGCTTGGCGGGATTGAAGAATTCTCCCTTGGTGGCGGTCATAGGCCCCTTTCCCAGGTGATGACGGCGTTACTGCATAGTTCCTCAAATCGGAATCGGTCAAGGAATTATGCTGAAATTCAAAGTGTTACAGCCTCCTTGCGCGTCTCAAAAAGACGCGCGGCGGTGTAAGCCATGGCTCCACGGCAGAAACCATGATTCACGGCTGAACCGTGATTGCCACGGTTGGGCCGTGATGCCACGCCCGGGATTAGCGGGTGGGGCGGAGAACCTTCTTCGGTGCCGGCAGCAGACCTTCGCGCTGCAGCTTCTTGCGGGCGAGCTTGCGCTGGCGGCGAATGGCCTCGGCCTTTTCGCGGGCGCGCTTCTCGGACGGCTTCTCAAATGCGCTGCGCGCCTTCATTTCCCGGAACAGGCCTTCCCGCTGCATCTTTTTCTTGAGCACGCGGAGCGCCTGATCGACATTGTTATCTCTGACGAGTACCTGCAAAACGATATCCTTCCTGTCGCGGCGGCGAGGCCGCACTGTCCAAAATAAAAACCCGGGCCAAAATAAAAAACCCGGAACTACTTCCCGATTTTGATGCTCGAAAACGTCAGCCAAGGCTCGGCGCCGTCGGACTTGGCCGCCACCTCGGGGGAAGCCCTCGACGGAGATTCACCGGTATCGATGTCGGCCTCAGTGATGCGGCGCTCGAAATTCTCCGCGTCGAATTGGACGCGATATTGCACATGCCCGTGGTCGTTGGGCAGGATGCTGGAGATCCGGCACCGCTTGTTGGCTTTCGCCGTTCGAGTGAGGCCGGATTTCAGTACGATCATGTCGCCGACTTTATAGTTTTGTCTGCCCATTTCAGCGTCCCTTCAACTCTTCGGCTGCTCAATCGGTCAATCACAAGGCCTGCGCAAAGCAAAAAGGCCGGGCTCGAACCCGACCTCTTCCAGTCACTCAGCCCGCTGCCAGTTTGGTCAGCCCGCCGCCAGTACATCCGTGGTCAGCGTAGGCGAATGACAAATCATGCGGCCTGAAGATTGTCGGCCGAATTCTTGCCGGACTTCTTGTCGCGGACGAGATCGTAGCGGATCTTCTGACCTTCAACGAGTTCGCGCATTCCGGCGCGTTCAACCGCTGAGATATGGACAAAAACGTCCGTAGAACCATCATCGGGCTGAATGAAGCCAAAACCCTTAGTGCCATTGAACCACTTGACGACGCCTGAATTCATAACGATCTCCTTTTCAACCGTTTGTGTTCGCCTGCGGAAAGATGTCCGACAAGCCGTATCGATGTTGAGAGGATATCTGACGGAGCGCTCAAGCGCGTGGACAAAGGTCGCAAGCAATTCGATACGCACCATGTAGGATATTTACCGAATTAAGCAATGGTATTTCGGAAAATAATTCTCTCGAGGGGGCAAAATGAAGCTCTTGCCCCAGGGGGAAGCACCTCTTTTTCCGGGGCAAAGCGCCAGCTTGCCCAGGGCAAAGCACTCGCTTGCCCGGGAAAAGGATAATTCCGAGGCGGCCGAATTGCGGCCGCCTCGGTGACGATTATTGCCAGACGACGATGGGCGCCTTTGTCGGCACGCGGTCGTAGAGATCGATGATATCCTGGTTCATCAGCCGCACGCAGCCCGACGAGACGGCCTTGCCGATCGAGCGCCAGTCGGGATTGCCGTGCAGGCGGTAGAGCGTGTCCTCTCCGTTCGAGAAGATATAGAGCGCGCGGGCGCCGAGCGGGTTCTTCAGACCCGGCTCCATGCCGCCGTTCTCGATCGAATATTTGACGAGTTCGGGCTGGCGAGCGACCATCTCGTTCGGCGGCTTCCAGCGCGGCCATCTCTGACGCCACTGGATGACGCCCGACCCCTGCCAGGCGAAACCCTCGCGGCCGATGCCGACGCCGTAACGCATCGCCATGCCGTCGCCCTGGACGAGATAGAGGAAGCGCGACGGCGTATCGACGACAATGGTGCCGGGGGGCTGACCGGTGGGATCGACGACGCGCTGGCGATAATAGCGCGGATCGATCTGCTCGTAGGGAACGGCTGGAATGAGAAAGCCGCCGTCTTCGATGGGGCCATACATGACGGCAAGTTCGGCCCCGCTCGGCACGCTCGATGTTCCCATCGATTGGAACAGGCGCATGGGCGAACGATAAATGATCGTCGTATCGCCTGATGTCACGGTGTTCGCTGAGGAGGCGCAGCCGGTGAGCGCGGAGGCTGCGGTCAACGCCGAAAAGGAAAGAAAGCTGCGGCGGGAAAGATGTCTATCGAAGCTCATGACGCGAGACTGATTTCCTTTGATACGGGAAGCCGGACAAGACGCCGGTTAAACCGGTGATTCGTCCGATGCCGATAACGATATTAGGAATATCTATCGGCTTGCGCCAAATAAACCATAGCTTCACGCAGACGTGTCCCGCCAGAAGCAGACGATATGGGAAGCGCTGTTGCAGCACTACATCACAACGATCTCGGCCTTGGCAGGAAGGCGGTCGTAGAGATCGACGACGTCCTGGTTCAGCATGCGCACACAGCCCGACGAGGTGGCCTTGCCGATCGACTGCCAGTCGGGTGTGCCGTGGACACGGTAGAGCGTATCCTGCCCATCCTTGAAGATATACATGGCGCGGGCGCCGAGCGGGTTCATCAGCCCCGGATTCATGCCGCCATTCTCCACCCCAAACGGGCGAACTTCAGGCTGGCGCGAGACCATTTCGACCGACGGCGTCCAGCGCGGCCATTTCTGCTTCCACTGGATGACGCCGCGGCCCGACCAGGCATAACCATCGCGACCGAGACCGACGCCGTAGCGCATCGCCTTGCCGTTGCCCTCGACGAAATAGAGGAAATGCGCCTTGGTATCGATGACCACCGTGCCGGGGCGCTCGGTCGTCTGATAATCGACCTCCTGGCGCAGGAACTGCGGCTGCACGCGGCTGACCGGGATCGCCGGCAGGGTGAAATCCTCGTCACGAAGCTCACCATACATCGCCATATGCACGGGATTGGTAACCGGCAGGCCATAGGTCTGGTTGAACTGCGTCTGGTAGAGCTCGCGCGTCTGCGGCACCGGCTGATCGGGGATCGGCCGCACCCGGCGCGGATCGACGCCGGGCGGCTGATAGAAGACCGGCGAGGTTTCCTGGACGAAGCGGGCGGGCGAATCGGCGGCGACATCGGGAATGAGGATGTTGCAGCCGCTCTGCGACGCAACTGCAATCACGAGCCCGGCAATCGGGAAGACCCGGCGCAGAAAATTCATGGAACCACCCTTATCAACGATCGGCAGACAGCGATATCTGCCGGAACGATGGCATCCGCGGCTGGCGCGAGGCTGGCGTTGGCGTGGGAAAGCCGGGGCTAAGACGACCAGAGCCGTCGGGCTTCACCGCGAAGTGCGGCGATCGCCCGCACGGCAAGGTCGCCGTCCATCTGCAGAACGCTTGCGGCATGTCTCAATTCAGTCTCGTCCTCAAGTCTGGTGAGGACCCAACCGATCTTGCGCTCAATGTCTTGCCCATAGGCTTCCGTCGCCTTGAGAACAGCGACAGTGGGAATTTCCATGTAGCGGATGAGAAGCATGCCGAGATCGATAGCATCACGATAGGCGACGGCCCTGTCCTGGCAGCGGTCAGCATTGGCGAGCAGTTTTTCGGCGAACATATCCGGCAGCGATAGCATGGGAACGTTCAGCCGTGGATCGACAGTACCTTCAAGAGCAATCCGCGCCTCGCGCACGATTTCGAAGCGAATCGGCTGCCCATCGAGGGTAAGGACCGTGCGGATGCCATATTGGTCAGTCCTGAAGTCTCGGAGCGCGGTTACCGGCTTTGCGAAAAAGGCCCCTGCTCCGCTTTCGACCGCCGCCATACGCAAGACGCGATATCCCTCGCCATCTGCACAGAGAAAATCGACATCGAGCGACAGCCGGTATTCGTCGAGATGCATGACAATCGCGGTTCCGCCGGCAAACCAACATTTGCTGGCCAGAAGAAAATCAGCCTTCATCAGCCTAAGGGCCGCGGCGATGGTACGATGTTCCGGCCGTCCGAATTCCATAATGGTCACCCGATTTCCGCCAAGCATAGATGCTAGGGATAAACAAACGGAAAATCAGGAAACGAGCAGGACGCCGTTACCATAGGTGGCGGCCAGATCGCGGATCAGCTGCGTCTCGCGTTCGCTCAGCCTGCCGGTATCGACGAAACGCCAGTTGCGCTCATAAAGCGCGAAGGCCTCGCCGGCGGGCATGGCGCGCGCGGGATCGCGATTCCAGGCGAGCGATTTCAGCTCGGGGAAGTCGTTCGGCACAATCATGCTTTCTGGCATGCTCTTAGCGTTCGTCGTCATCCCAGCAATATAGGGCCAATGGCCCTCAATTTGAAGCGGCTGGAATTCAAGTCGCCACCCCGTGGAAGAAGCGGATGCTCTGTTCGATTTCGGCCGGCAGTGCCGAGGTATGGTTGCCGGCGACGGTTTCCGTTTCGATATGAACGCCGGCACCGCGGGCTCGGCGGGCCAGCAGATCGGCACGGTCGTTGAAGTGCGGCTCCTCGGTGCCGTGGACGACACGGACCGGGCATTTGAAGCTGTGGGCGTAACACAGCGCCGAACGCACCTCGAATTCGTGCGCGTTGCTATCGTCGAAACGGATGTCCTGGGGATAGCGGTTGAAGAAGCGGAAGGCATCGGGGTTGCCTGAAATCGGTGCAGCGGCGCGGAATTTGTGAGTGCTCATCGCCGTCAGCATGGTCAGCGTGCCGCCGATGCTGTGGCCGGCGATGAAGAGGCGCTCGGGATCGACACCCGGCAGATGCGCCAGGCGCTCGGTGGCGGCGAGCACGTCGTCGACCTCGTCGTAGAAGCCGGAGAAATTGCCCATCTGGCCGTTTTCGCCACGCAACGACGGCATCATCACGACATAACCGGCATCCATATAGGGCTTCATCAGCTGCCAATGGCCGATGCCCATGGCATTGCCGCCGTGCAGGAAGAGCACGGCCGGCCTGGCGGCGCGCTCGCGCTTGTATTTCGAAACCCAGGCCGCCAGTTCCAGCTCGCCGTAACCCGAGCGGTAGAAGATCTTGTCGGCATCGGCTGGCGCATTCAGCGGTTCGTATTTGTCGGGCGCCGGGCCCTTCTGCAACAGCTTGGTGCGGAATTGGTGGCGGACCTTGGCATAGTCGCGCTTGGCAAGGCGCGGCTCGTCCGGGACATCGAAAGCGGCCGCCACGCGCGGCAGGATAAGTGCACCGGCAAGACCCGCCAAAACTACACGGCGCTGGAGGAAAAGGGAATTTCGTTCACGCGAGCTCATAACGCACCCATCATTTTCCCGGCATGCAGAATCTGCACCGGAAGATCGTTGCCGCCAATACACATGCTGTTGAAAATATTGCCCTGCGTCATTGTTGCGCAGGGCTTGCAACGTCACGCCGGCTTGGCCTCGATCATGGCGATCAGCGTGCGCAGCCGGTCGGCCTCGTAGGAGGGTTTGTCGGGGCGAAGGCGGGCGATGCGGGGGAAGCGCATGGCGACTCCCGATTTGTGCCGGGTCGAGCGGTTGATGCCTTCGAAGGCCACTTCGACGACGAAGCCGAAATCCTTGTCGGCGCGCACGGCCCGCACCGGGCCGAAACGCTCGGTGGTATTGTCACGCACGAACTTGTCGAGCACCTCGAGCTCGGCATCGGTGAAGCCGAAATAGGCCTTGCCGACGGGCACCAGCTGTTCGCCGTCCTCGTCATCAGCCCAGACGCCGAAGGTGAAATCGGAATAGTAGCTGGAGCGCTTGCCGTGGCCGCGCTGGGCATACATCAACACCGCATCGACGTTGTAGGGGTTGCGCTTCCACTTGAACCAGGGACCCTTCATGCGGCCGGCCTGATAGACGCTGTCGCGGCGCTTGATCATCACGCCTTCGATGACCGGATCAGGCGGGGCGGCACGCAGAGCGTCGAGTTCTTCCCACGACGAGAACGGCACGAGCGGCGAGAGATCGAAACGGTCGTGCGGGGCGCGGTCGATGATCTCGGTCAGCCGATCGCGGCGATCGACATAGGCAAGACCGCGAACATCTTCCTCATCGTCGAAGAGCAGGTCATAGGCGCGGATGAAGGCGGGGTAATCGCCAAGCATCTTCGACGTCACCGTCTTGCGGTTCAGGCGCTGCTGCAGGTCGGAGAAGGTGCGGGTCGGGCTGTTGGAGCGGGCGGTGCCGCCGACCAGCAATTCGCCGTCGACGACGCCGGAAAAATCGATCGCGTCGAGAATATCGGGAAAGGCGCCTGATATGTCGTCGCCGGAGCGGGAATAGATCTTGCGCCTGTCGCCGGAGCGGGAGAGCTGGACGCGGATGCCATCCCATTTCCATTCGGCGGCATAATTTACTGGATCGAGACCGGTCAGATCCCCCTCCTCCACCGCATTGGCGAGCATGACGGAATGGAAGATCGCCGGAGTGGCCAGCACCGGCTTTTCGCCGCCACCCGCCAGCCATTCGAACAGCGTCTCATAGGGCGGCTGCAGGCCATGCCAGAGGGTTTCGATCTCGGTGACGTCCTTGTCGCCGAGATCGGCGAGTGCCTGCTTGGCAAGGCGGGCGGAAACGCCGATGCGCATGGCGCCGGTGGCAAGCTTGATGAAGGCGAAACGGCCGGAGGAATCCAGCCGGTCGAGAAGATCGCGGACGTAGCTGCGCACTTCGGTGCGGCCGAGCGCATTCATGCCGGTGACGACCTCGCCGAGACGCGGCTGGGCAAAGGCCGAGCGGTCGATATCCCTCTCATTGTCCCAGACGAGCGAGATGGTTTCGGCAAGATCGCCGACATAGTCGTAGGAATAGCGAAACAGCACCTCGTCCATCCGCTCCAGCACCAGCTCGCGCAGCATGGCGGGCTTGACGTTGCGCACCTCCAGCGTGCCGGCGATGGCGGCAAGGCCATAGCCGCGGTCAGGATCCGGCGTGTCGCGGAAATAGTCGGTCAGCAGCTTCAGCTTGCCGTTGCGGCTGGGGGTCAGCACCAGGCGATCGAGGAGGTCGGCGAAGGCTTTCATGGGTGCCTCCCTGCTCTTGAGGAAGACCCCTCCCCAACGGCATATGGAAAAGAC
>NZ_WIEU01000018.1:0-134058 GCF_012276115.1 Rhizobium leguminosarum bv. viciae
CCTGATCGACCGGCCGGCTTGGCCGTAGAGCTTGGCTACGACGCGCGCCGGCCGGTCGATCAGGCGGCCCGTTTCAGCCAACAGAATGTTGCAATCTGACCGGGAAAGGCTCTAGTCGTAGGAAAAGACAGGAGGAATGCCCTTTGAACGGTTACGTGCTCGACCCCAGGCTGGAAAATGACAGCGTCAGCATCATGGTCACCGGCCTCTGCGATCTGAGATTGTCGAAGGACGCCCGCTGGCCCTGGCTCATTCTCGTGCCGCGCCGGGCTGACATCACCGAAATCTTCGAGCTGACGCCGCTCGACCAGGTGCTGCTTGCCTTCGAGACGGAGCTGGTCGCCAAGGCGCTGAAGAAGATCACCGGCGCGACAAAAATCAATATCGGGGCTCTTGGCAATATCGTCCGCCAGCTTCATGTTCATGTCATTGCCCGCTTCGAAGGCGATGCCAACTGGCCGGGTCCCGTCTGGGGCTTCGGGCGCGCGGAGCCCTACGAAGACGGAAAGAGAGACGAATTTACAGCGAAGCTGCGGGAAGCCCTTTCATGAGTCATTCGCTTTTCGATTCGGATGTGCCGCATCCGGAACCCAGCAATCTCACGGCCTTTGCCGCCAACGACCTCAACCGCGATTCCGAGCATCGCGACGAACAATCCGTCGAAAAGGCGCTGGCCAAGGAAGGCACCCATATCTTCGCCTTCACCAGGGATAAGCTGGTGCTGAAGCATGACGGCCAGGTGCTCGACCCGCTCTTTGCCCGCTACGAGCTGCAGGAATTGCAGCCGGATTGGGACGAGACCGTGCTTCTCGGTTACCGCAAGACCGGCGAGCCGCGCCTTGCCGTTCCCGTCGGCATCGACGTCGACGACCTCACCAGCCACTATAAGCCTGCCGACGGTCGCACCCTGTTTCGCGAAATGCTGATCGACGAGGTATTGCTCGGCGAATTCGCCCAGGCCGCGAGCCTCATCCGCTGGAATGGCGACAATCGCTTCTGCGGCCGCTGCGGCTCGGCGATGGAGATCCACATCGGCGGCTACAAGCGCGTCTGCGCCGCCTGCGAACACGTGATCTTCCCCCGCACCGACCCCGTCGTCATCATGCTGACGGTCGACGAGCAGCGCGATCTCTGCCTGCTCGGGCGCAGCCCGCATTTCGCGCCGGGCATGTACTCCTGTTTGGCCGGCTTCGTCGAACCCGGCGAGACCATCGAGAACGCCGTGCGCCGCGAAACGCTGGAGGAATCGGGCATCCGCACCGGCCGTATCCGTTACCACGCCTCGCAGCCCTGGCCGATGCCGCATTCGCTGATGATCGGCTGTTACGCCGAGGCGAAATCCACCGAAATCAGCCGCGACGAGACCGAGTTGGAGGATTGCCGTTGGTTCACCCGCGAGGAAACGATCGAGATGCTGGAACGCCCGAGCGCGACAGGCAGGGCCTCTCCGCCGAAAGGGGCGATCGCCCACCGCCTGATGCGTGATTGGGTGGAGTGGAAGCGCTAGCGCCATGCCGATCGCCCGCTCGGAACGGCTGCTGACGCTGCTCCAGACGCTCCGGCGTTACCGACGCCCGGTGACCGGCACGGTGCTGGCACAAGAGACCGGCGTCAGCCTGCGCACGCTCTATCGCGATATTGCCAGCCTGCAGGCCCAGGGCGCGATGATCGAAGGTGAAGCCGGCATCGGCTATGTGCTGAAGCCCGGCTTCATGCTGCCGCCGATGATGTTTTCCGAAGAAGAGCTGGAAGCATTGGTGCTCGGCTCGCGCTGGGTGGCCCGCGCCGCCGAGCCGCGCCTTGCCGGCGCCGGCGCCGATGCACTGGCCAAGATTGCCGCCGTGCTGCCGGCCGATATGCGCGAGATGATCGATTCGGCGGCACTTTTCGTCGGTCCCAAACGCAGGGACGAGGACAAGGCTGACGTTTCGGCCATCCGCAGGGCGATCCGCCTGGAGCGTATCCTCGAACTGCATTATGGCGACGAGCAGGGCCGTATCTCGCGCCGCCGCGTCTGGCCCTTCGGGCTCGGCTATTACGAGCATGTGCGCGTCCTCATGGCCTGGTGCGAACTGCGCCAGGATTTCCGCCATTTCCGTACCGATCGCATCATCGACATGGCCTTGCACGAGGTGCGTTATCCGCGCCGCCGCACAGTGCTCCTCAAGGAATGGCGCGAGACGCAGGACGTGCCGATGGAGAACTGAACGCTGCTGCCATAAACTGTCAGCAGATGGAGTTATTATCAGTGCCAATCCACCAGGAAGGAGTACTGATCATGGTAACGCCTCCAGCCATTCATTTCACCAACGACCGTTTTGCGGCCGAGTCCTTTGCCGATGTCATTTCGGCCGAGACTTTTGCCGATGTCCACCAGTCAGCGCGCTCCGGCCTGCTGCACCTGATCATGAACATTTTCCGATTTCGCAGAGGAGACCGCACCGGCCTCGACCTTGAAGCGACACCGGATTACCGGAAGCGCGACCTCGGCTTCATCGACGGACGCGACCCGCGCCGCGAGGACCGTTTTCCGCTTTAGGCCGTGCCTATCCTTATTAACATTCCACCCGACGAGAACGGGGCGTTGCGATCGCTGCGCCCCGTGCACTCTGCTGCCATTCATTGTCAGCAGGTGATCTCTCGCGGCGCCATTCCACAACAACGGGAGAACCAAAATGACCAGCCCCAATCTTATCATTCTTTACGTCAAGGACCCGGGTGAAAGCGCCAGCTTCTACCGGAACCTCTTGAACCGCGAACCGGCCGTGGAAGCGCCGAATTTCGTCGCCTTTCCGCTTGAGGGCGGCTTCACGCTCGGCCTCTGGCGGCGCAGCAAGGTCGAGCCGCAACCCTCCGCCATCGGCAACCGCGGCGAAGTGGCGTTCATGGTCGAAGGAGAAAATGCCGTCGCCAAACATTACGAAGACTGGCGCCAGCGCGGTCTGCCGATCGCCCAGGAACTGACCGAACTGGATTTCGGCCCGACCTTCGTCGTGCTCGATCCGGATGGGCATCGGCTGCGTGTCTGTGAACCGGATAAATGAATTTTGGCGCTCTGATTGTGGGGGCTTTGTCTCACAATCTCGTCGTGCCACATCCGCCCCCCTCTGCCCAGCCGGGCATCTCCCCCACAGGTGGGGAGATTGGCTGGCCGCACCGGCTTCCCAAGCAATCAGCGTTGCAGCACGGCGAAACGGTAGATGAGCAGGAAGGCCAACCCACTTGTGATCTCCCTCCTTGTTGTGGGGGAGATGCCCGGCAGGGCAGAGGGGGTCTACTTGCACCCCTGGACCCGCTGTTTAAAGCAGGCCTCGCATCGCATGCCCCTTGTAGACGCCGAGGATGCGGACTTTCTCGGAAAAGAACCGCAGTTCCTCCAAGGCCCGGCGCACGTTCGGATCGTTCGGATGGCCTTCGATATCGGCGTAAAACTGCGTCGCCACGAATTTTCCGCCGAGCTGGTAGCTTTCCAGCTTCGTCATATTGATGTTGTTGGTGGCAAAGCCGCCGAGCGCCTTGTAGAGCGCGGCCGGGATGTTGCGGACGTTGAAGACGAAGGTGGTGACGACCTTTTCTTCCGCCGAATTCCGTTGCGCCCATTCCTCGTCTCGGGACAGGACGACGAAGCGGGTCACGTTGTTTTCCGTATCCTCGACATTTTCGGCGATGATCTCGAGCCCGTAGAGATCGGCGGCAAGGCGTGGCGCCAAGGCGGCCATCGAGCGGTCGCCGGTTTCCTGCACGAGTTTCGCCGCCCCCGCCGTATCGCCGGCGATCACCGGCTTCCAGCCATTGGCACGAACGATCTTGCGGCACTGGCCGAGCGCGTGGATATGGCTGTGCACCGTGCGGATCTCGTCCTTGGTAACACCGGGCAGCACCATCAGCTGGAAACGGATGGGCATGAAATATTCGCCGATGATGTGCAGCCGCGACTCCGGCAGCAGATGGTGAATATCGGCGACGCGCCCTGCGATCGTGTTCTCGATCGGGATCATCCCGATATCGGCGTCGCCGTTGTCGACCGCCGTGAACGCGTCCTCGAAGGTCTGGCAGGGCAGCGGCTCCATGGTCGGAAACATGTCGCGGCTGGCCATGTCGGAATTGGCGCCGAATTCGCCCTGAAAGGCGATCCTGTTGGTCTTGATGTTCATGATGGTTCCGTCAGTTCGACTTTGCGGAGAGGATGCGCCGCGCTTTTTCGAGGTCGGCGGGAGTATCGACACCGAGCGGAACCGTGTCAACGATCTCGGCGTCGATGCGCATGCCGGCTTCCAGCGCCCGCAGCTGCTCCAGCGATTCGCGCTTTTCGAGCGTCGAGGGGCCGAGCGAGACGAACCGTTCGAGCGCCGCGCGCCGATAGGCATAAAGGCCGATATGATGGTAGAGCGGCCCCTGGCCGTAAGGCGCGGTTGCCCGCGTGAAGTAGAGCGCGTGCAGCCGGTTGGCGGAAATCGGCGAGCCGACGATCTTGACGATGTGCGGCGCGGTTTTGTCTTCCTCATTGTCGATTTCGGTCGTCAGCGTACCGATATCGACCGCCTCGATCTCGAGCGGGCGCAAAGCCGCGCGCACCGTTCCCGGATCGATCGTCGGCAGATCGCCCTGGATGTTGACGATGATTTTCGCCTTTCCCTCCGGATCGACTTTCGTCAGCGCCTCAAAGATCCGATCGGAACCCGATTGGTGGTCCACGCGGGTCATGACGACTTCGAAGCCGGCGGCGGCCACGGCCTCGAACACTCGGACGTCGTCGACGGCGACGACGACACGGCCGATGGCTGCCTCCCTGGCGCGCATCGCCACCTGCACGATCATCGGCAGACCGCAAATATCGGCCAGCGGCTTGCCCGGAAGCCGGGTGGAGGCCATGCGTGCCGGGATCAATACGAGCACGCCGTCTAAATTTGAATCACTCATTGTTCGGGCCTTCTATTCCGGGCTGAAAAGTGTCAAAAAGTCTCACGCACAAGACCATTTAGACAGTTGCAACGATCAACCAAAAGACATAGGTTCCGCGCGATTTCAAGATGGTCCGGTTTATGGTCTGCCGGCTGCAAGGGGAGCATTGCAGATGAATTCATACGTCAATACGGCCGTTGGGGCGCTGCTCGGAACGATTTTCGTTCTGATGTCTGTCTCCATCGCGTCCGAAGGGATCTTCCATTCCGAAGCACCGGAAAAGGAAGGTTTCGCGATCGTTGCCGAAGAGGCGCCCGCTGCTGGCGGTGAGGCTGCGCCTGCCGTTGCCGTTCCGATCGCGCAATTGCTCGCTTCTGCAGATGCCAAGGCCGGTGAAACTGTCTTCAAGAAGTGTCAGGCCTGTCATGACGGCGCCAAAGGGGGACCGAACAAGGTCGGTCCCAACCTCTTTGGTGTCGTAGATCGCCCGATCGCCTCGCATGCAGGCTTCGCCTATTCCGCTCCCATGAAGGATTTCTCCAAGGGTGGCAGCGAGAAGTGGACCTTCGAAAATCTCAACAAGTTCCTGCTGGCGCCAAAGAAGGACATTCCGGGCACCGCCATGGGCTTTGCCGGTCTGGCGAAGGATCAGGACCGCGCCAACGTCATCCTCTACCTGCACACGCTTGCCGATTCGCCGGGACCGCTGCCGGATCCGAACGCCGCGACGCAGTAACGCGCCAGACAATCGCAAGACATCGAAGCCCGGCCCGCAAGCCGGGCTTTTCTTTGGTGCGGATATCAGCTCAGGCGCCGAGGAAATAGGCCCAGAGCGAGACCGTGATGGCGCCCAGCGCCGTCGTCACGGTGATCGTCGAGGCGGCCAGGCTGTGACCGACGCCGAAGCGATTGGCGATCAGCCAGGCGTTGACGCCGGTTGGGACAGAGGAGGTCAGCACGATCGCTGCCGTCCATTCGGGGCTGAGATCGAGCAGATGGCTCGCCGCCCAGACGCAGCCGGGCAGCAGCAGCAGCTTCAGGCTCGAGGTAACGCTGGCGATGCCGAGATTGCCGGAGACGCCGTATCTCTCCAGCGCCATGCCGAGCGATATCAGCGCCGCCGGACCGGCAATGCCGGCGATCTGCCCGACGACCGTTGCTGCCGTTGCCGGCATGGTGAGACCGGAAAGGTGCATGGCCATGCCGGCTGCAAGGCCGATCACCAGCGGGTTGCGCACGAGATTGACGGCGATCTGGCGAAGCACCAGTACCATGCTGCGATCGCTCTTGCCGGCGATCTTGCGCTCGGCATGCTCCATCAGCACCGTGCCGGCGACCATCATCACCGGCAGATGCACGGCAAGCAGGATCGACAGCGCCACCAGCCCTTCGTCGCCGACAGTCCGCTCGACCAGCGGCAGGCCGATGAAGATATTGTTGGCGAAGGCCGAGGAAACGCCGGCCAGCACGCCGATCCGTTCGTCGCGGCCGAAGAGGCGGGTGGCGGCGATATGGCCAGCCGTCCAGGTGATGGCGACGCCGGAAAAATAGACGATCCAGAGGCGGAAGGGCGAGGCGCCATGAAAATCCGCCTCGGCGATGGTGCGGAAGAGCAGAAGCGGTACGGCGATCTTGAAGACGAATTCGCTGAGCGCTTCGCCGACATTCGACGCCATCAATCCGCTGCGAACGATCACCCAGCCGATGAGAATCAGGATGAAGACGGGAAGGACGTCGAAAATGATGGCTGACATAGGGGAGGCTGCTCTGCGCGGGGGAGTATACGACCTCTACAGCGCCGCGTCTTTTCGAGAGGCGCAAAGGACGCTGTAGTACTTTTGAATTAAGGATTATGCAGTAGCAGCAAACGGCTTGGAATGAAAAGGCAATAGCCGCCCGATCCGGCAGCCCGGGCATCCGAAAGCAAAAAAAGCGGGCACAGCCCGCTTTTCCGCTCCGGCCTTTGCCGGATATCCGGATCACGAAGCTGCCAGTTCATCCGTGGTCAGCATCGCGCCGGTAAGATCGAAGGGATCATCCCTCGTGCGCCCGGCTGCAACTGAAAGCTGCTTCATGCCGGTCTTCCTGCGAGGATTTCTAGATATTGAAAATGACAGGGACATGACGAACAGGCGGCACTTTTGCGAAGAAATAGAGAAGCCATCCACCATTTATCCTTCCAAACCGCGGAAATTTCGCTAATACCAAACCCCGGCTATCACAAACTCCGGGACCCCCCATTTCATGACAAGATTCGATGTTCTGACAGTCGGCAACGCAATCGTGGATATCATTGCCCGTTGCGACGACCAGTTCCTCATTGACAACCAGATCACCAAGGCGGCGATGAACCTCATCGATGCCGAACGCGCCGAACTCTTGTATTCGCGCATGGGACCGGCGCTCGAAGCTTCCGGCGGCAGCGCCGGCAACACGGCGGCGGGCGTGGCGAGCCTCGGCGGCAAGGCTGCCTATTTCGGCAACGTCGCCCAAGATCAGCTCGGTGACATCTTCGCGCACGATATCCGCGCCCAAGGCGTCCATTACCAGACCCGGCCGAAGGGCACCTTCCCGCCGACGGCGCGTTCGATGATCTTCGTCACCGAGGACGGCGAGCGTTCGATGAACACCTATCTCGGCGCTTGCGTCGAGCTCGGCCCGGAAGACGTTGAGACCGACGTCGTGGCCGACGCCAAGGTTACCTATTTCGAAGGTTATCTCTGGGATCCGCCACGCGCCAAGGAAGCGATCCTCGATTGTGCCCGCATCGCCCATGAAAACGGCCGCGAAATGTCGATGACGCTGTCGGACAGCTTCTGCGTCGACCGTTATCGCGGCGAATTCCTAGATCTGATGCGCTCCGGCAAGGTCGATATCGTCTTCGCCAATCGCCAGGAAGCGCTGTCGCTCTACGAGACCGACGATTTCGAGGAGGCGCTGAACAGGATCGCCGCCGATTGCAAGATCGCCGCCGTGACGATGAGCGAGAATGGCGCCGTCATCCTGAAGGGCCGCGAGCGTTTTTACGTCGATGCGATCAGGATCAGGGAAGTGGTCGATACGACAGGTGCCGGTGATCTTTTCGCCTCCGGCTTCCTCTATGGCTACACGCAGGGACGCTCTCTCGAGGATTGCGGCAAGCTCGGCTGCCTGGCTGCCGGTATCGTCATCCAGCAGATCGGCCCGCGCCCGATGACCTCGCTTTCCGAGGCCGCCAAACGGGCAGGGCTTATTTGAAGGCTTCGCCGGGATAGGCACCCCAGATTTCCGACTGCGCCACCCAGCCCGAGGCGCCGTCGGATTCGGCACGGCACCAGTCGCCGTTGCATTCGCCGATCGTCAGCATCACGCCGGGTTCGAGCTTGGCGACGATCGAGGCGGAGGGCTGCGCCTCGCGGCGCAGATTGACATAGATGCCCTTGCCCTTGGTCTTCATCCACGGGGCGGCAATCGCCGCGCGCTGGCCTGACAGCAGCGACTGGTTGACCCAGCCTTCGGTGCCGTCGGCATCGCGGATGCGGCGCCAGTTGTCGTATTCCTGGATGATCTCCACCGGCAGGCCGGATTTCAGGTACATCCACGACACCGCGTAATCCGTTCCCGGACCGATGCGCAGGTTGACGCGCTTGGATTTCAGCGTGACGAAGCGCGGCAATGGCAGTCCGCTTGGCCCCTTGGCCGCCTGCGCATGGGCGAACCCGACGGTTCCCATGGACGCAGCCAGAGCGACGGCAAGGGCGAGGCAGGACTTCAGGACTTTGCTGCGCATGGAAGTTTCCGTTTGCTCGAATTCGCGGGCAGGCCCGGCCTGCTCGCGCTCCGGGCTCTGACATTCCCCGGCTGCACCACGAGTTTTGTTTGTCTTCGCGTGCGGGTCTGGTAGAAAATGCCCGGAATGGGAAAATTATCACCCCTCTTGGTTAAAGACCTCTGAACAAGGCACCACAGGCAGCCATGACAGCGAAGAAAAAACCGAAGGTCTACATCACCCGCAAGCTGCCGGATGCCGTCGAAACCCGCATGCGCGAACTCTTCGACGCCGAGCTGAACATCGACGACGCACCGCGCTCCGTTCCCGAGCTGATCGCTGCGGTCAAGACCGCCGATGTGCTGGTGCCGACTGTCACCGATCGCATCGACGCGGCGCTGATCGAACAGGCGGGACCGCAGATGAAGCTGATTGCGAGCTTCTCCAACGGCACCGATCACATCGACGTCGAGGCGGCGGCGCGCAAGGGCATCACCGTCACCAACACGCCGAACGTCCTGACCGAGGACACCGCCGATATGACCATGGCGCTGATTCTCGCTGTTCCGAGAAGGCTCGGCGAAGGTGCGCGCGTGCTGACTGACAAGCCCGGCGAATGGGCAGGCTGGTCTCCGACCTGGATGCTCGGCCGGCGTATTCACGGCAAGCGGATCGGCATCGTCGGCATGGGCCGCATCGGCACGGCGGTGGCCCGCCGCGCCAAGGCTTTCGGCCTGTCGATCCATTACCACAACCGAAAGCGCGTCAATCCGGCCGTCGAGGACGAGCTGGAGGCGACCTATTGGGAAAGCCTCGACCAGATGCTTGCCCGCGTCGACATCGTTTCGGTCAATTGCCCGTCGACGCCGGCGACCTTCCATCTGATCTCGGCTCGTCGTCTGGCGCTGCTGCAGCCGACGGCCTATCTCGTCAACACCGCGCGCGGCGACGTGGTCGATGAAGCTGCGCTGATCAAGTGCCTGAGGGAAGGACGGATCGCCGGCGCCGGCCTCGACGTCTTCGAGAACGAGCCTGCAGTCAACCCGAGGCTCATCAAGCTCGCCAATGAGGGCAAGGTCGTGCTGCTGCCGCATATGAGTTCGGCGACGATCGAAGGCCGCATCGACATGGGCGACAAGGTCATCATCAATATCCGCACCTTCATCGACGGTCACAGACCGCCGAATCGGGTACTGCCAGGGCGTTAGAGCGCATCTCAGGATCGAGATGCGCGAGGCGCATCAAGACACAAGGACCTTGCGCATCTCGATGAACGTCGTCCTGGCAAAGCCGGGATGGGCCTTTTCGGCGGTTCTGGAAAATCCCCAGGCGGCAAAGACGGCGTGGTTGTCGGTAAGTTCGATCCGCGTTTCCAGCCGCAAGGCGGGAAGGCCGAGCGCCGCAGCGGTCTCCTCGGCAATTGTCAGCAGCCGTTTGCCGAGGCCCTTGCCCTGCACCTCAGGCAGAACGGCGAGCTTGCCGACATACAGACAATCGGCCTCCGGCCGCAGGAAGAGGCAACCAATCAGTTTTTCGCCGTCGATGGCGACATGGCCGATCTCGGTCCCGGCCTTTTCGGCCAGTGATGCGGTCGTCAGCTTGAGCGCCGAAGATGGCGGGTCGATCCTGCCATTCATGGCGGCGAAGGCGGAAAGGATCAGCGCCAGCAGTTCATCCCAGCGCGTGAAAGTCTGATCAAGCGGAAGAATCGTCATCCGGCCTGTCTCTCTGTTGTACGGCGTCGTTTGTAGCGGATGGTGTCGAAGCGGGCCGAGAGTGCGTCGTAGAGCAGCAATCGTCCGACCAGCGGTTCGCCGGTGCCGGTGACGAGTTTGATCGCCTCCATCGCCATCATCGTGCCGATGACGCCGGTCAGCGCGCCGATGATGCCGGCCTCGGCGCATGCGGGAATCAATCCGGCCGGCGGCGCTCCCGGAAACAGGTCACGATATCTAGGGTTGGGCGTTCCGTCCTCAGCCGTTTCATAGGGCTTGAGAACCGTCAACGAGCCGTCGAAGCGCCCGACGGCGCCGGTGACGAGCGGAATGCGCGCTTCATCAGCCGCATCGGCGGCGGCATAACGGGTGTCGAAATTGTCGGAGCCATCGATCAGCAGATCGAAGCCTGAGAGCTGACGGCGGGCGGCCCCCGGGCAGAAGCGTTCCTCGAAGCGGATCAGTCGGACATGCGGATTGAGCCTGGCGATGGCGAAAGCAGCGCTCTCCGTCTTCAATTCGCCGATCGTACCGGAATCATGGATCACTTGGCGCTGCAGGTTCGACAGCGACACCCGGTCGTCGTCGACGATCCCGAGCGTGCCGACACCGGCTGCGGCCAGATATTGCAGGACCGGCGCACCGAGGCCACCGGCGCCGATCACCAGCACGCGGGCGGCTTTCAGTTTCTGCTGGCCGGCGCCGCCGATCTCGGGCAGCAGGATGTGGCGGTGATAGCGAGCGATTTCTTCCGGGCTGAGCGGTTCCATGGCGCCGATGTTATCATGACGCCCGACGCCTGGAAAAGCCGCCTCCGTCATTCGAACACCCTTCCGTCGGCCACCGTGAAAAATTGCGCCCTGTCGCCGAGTGCTGAAAACATCGCGCGATCCGTTCCGGTCATGAAGGCCTGGCCGCCGAGCCCGTCGATAAGGTCGAAGAGCGCGGCGCGGCGGCCCTCGTCGAGATGGGCCGCGATCTCGTCGAGCAGCAGGATCGGCGCATGGCCGGTGAGATTGCCGACGAGCCGGGCATGCGCAAGCACCAGGCCGACAAGCAGCGCTTTCTGCTCGCCGGTGGAGCAACGCTCCGCCTCCATCGCCTTTTCGCGGTGATGCACGATGAGATCGGCCCGGTGCGGCCCCTCAAGCGTGCGCCCCGCGCCGGCATCGCGGTAGCGGCTCTCCGCCAGCATCGCCGCATAGTCGTCCTCAAGGTCGACCGAGGGGCGCGAGAACTGACCGTCCATGAAGCCCGAAAGCTGCAGCGATGCCGAAGGGAAGGGCGACGTTTCGCGGGTTTCCTCGATCAGCCGGGTCAGCAGGCCGAGCATCTCCTGCCGGGCGAGCGCCATGGCGATGCCGAGGCTTGCCATCTGCTCCTCGATGCCGGCAAGCCAGGAGGGATCGAAGCGGCCTTCATCCAGCAATTTGTTGCGGCTGCGCATGGCGCGCTCGAAATCGCTGGCGCGGCGGCCATGGGCGGGATCGAGCGATAGCACCAGCCGGTCGAGAAAGCGGCGCCGGTCGGAAGAGGCGCCGGTAAAGAGGCCGTCCATCGCCGGTGTCAGCCAGAGAAGACGCAGATGGTCGGTCAGTTCGTCGGCAGTCTTTGCCGTCGTGCCATTGATGCGCAGCTTTCGGGCGGTGGTCTCCTCGCCCGTTTCGATGCCGGTGCCGATCTCGACGTCGCCCTCCATGCCGTCGAGCGCGGCGAAGATCGAAAAGCCGCCGGCCGCGCCGACGCGGGTAATGTCGCCATAAGCAGCGCGGCGCAGACCGCGGCCGGGCGAAAGCAACGAGACTGCCTCCATGAGATTGGTCTTGCCGGCGCCGTTGTCTCCCGTCAGCACGGCATGCCGACCATCAAGGGTAAGGGCCGCCGCCACATAGTTGCGGAAGTCTGTCAGCTTCAGACGGGAAAGAGAAACCTTGTGCGGCATCGAATGTCCGGAATCGTAAAGCGTGACAGCTAAGCCGAAGCGGCGCTGATGGCAAGGCTGGCAGCTATTTGGCCGCGGATCGCGTACCGCCGGTGCCGCAACGCAGAACATATATTCCAGATGATCCCGTGACCGAAATCCCTGTGTCCGACGCCGATGGAACGGCTAGGACGCTTTGGAAATTCATTTAAAAATACAACCATCGTAGATGGCCTGACATCGCCAAACCGATCCGTCGACAGTCATTGCCAATGTCTTCCAGCGCCGGATATTCAAGGTTTGCCGCCATCCTCCAAGGCTACTGACGTAACGTAAAGCCCAAAAAAAGTTGGTTGAATTTTGCAACTGCAGGGTTGAGTTATCCGGTGCAAACGATATGGTAAACGGACCGTTTATGTATAAGAGAGTGATGAAGTGCCAGATCCGGTTGATATTATCGTCGGTCGCAACGTCAGACAGTTTCGCGCCCTTCGCCGTGTTTCTCAGCTCGAGCTTGGCGAAGCACTCGGACTGACTTTCCAGCAAATCCAGAAATACGAAAAGGGGGCGAACCGCGTTTCCGCCAGCAAGCTGCATCAGATCGCGGTTTTTCTCGACGTCGAGATCTCTGCTCTCTTCGAGGGTGCCGGCATGTCGCCATTCGGCAGCCGTGTCGAACTCAGCCCCGACGCCTATGCGCTTGCGCTGAGCTACGACAAGCTGAACTCACCGGCAGGCAAGGAAGCGGTCAAGACCATCGTCAACCTCATGACGGGCGAAGCGGCCGAAACCGCCGCCTGATTCCACCGCAGCAGGGATCACGGTTCGCACGGAAAAGCACGACCTATTCAAGGTCTGGATGATTTCCGGACACCTGCGGGTGTGTGCAGCAATATTGGGGGGATGACGTGCATCAGGACAAAGACCGGAAGCAGACCGCCTGATTGAGGTTCGATGCCGCGCGCTTCAGTGAATCTCGCATTCGTGCAGCGCCATCAGCAGATCGTCCTGCGTCTGGTGGCCGGCATGATAGAGGTCGATCGCGATGTTGGCGATGGAAAGGCCTTGCTGGCTGCGAAGCTTGATGTTGCGCTCGGCGCACCATGTGTAGATGGCGCCGGCAAGAACGTCGACGTCTTCGGACTGAGATGAAAAGGCTGGCGCCATGGCTGATACCCTTGGTTTGTTTGTTCCCGCTAGCGCTAAGGACGCTCTATCACTTTGATTTTGTGCATGACCCCGAAATCGATTCTGATCCCCGGGGTCATGCACTGACGGCAGAGACTGAATTCATTTGGAAAACTTGCAAGCGACATTATCTGGCTGCGTTAACGCAAGTCGTCGTCCCGCCCGCCGCCGTATCGATCCGGGACAGATTCGCCAGCATGGACGGCGAATGTCGCAAATTGAGGCATGTCGCGCGAAACTGTAAAGCGGTCTTGCGATAACGACATGCGTAAAAACAAAGACTTAAAGCGCAAGGAGCGAATTTGAAAGATCGCGTCGCGCTTTAGGATTCCTGGAACAAAAAAGCCGGAGACGTTTCCGTCCCCGGCTTTTGTAATGGGCATGTCGATCGCGGCTCAGCCTTCGAAGAATTCCTTCATCCGGGCAAAGAAGCCCGTCGATTCGGGATTATTCTCCTTGGAGGAAAGCTGCTCGAATTCCTGAAGCAGTTCGCGCTGACGCTTGGTGAGCTTTTGCGGCGTCTCGATCTGGATCTGGATGTAGAGGTCGCCTGTCTGCACCGAACGCAGCACCGGCATGCCCTTGCCCTTGAGGCGGAACTGTTTGCCGACCTGGGTGCCCTCGGGCACGGTGACGCGCGACTTGGTGCCGTCGAGCGTCGCCACGTCGAAGGTGCCACCGAGCGCGGCCGTCGTCATCGAGATCGGAACGGCGCAATAGAGATCGGCTCCGTCGCGCTGGTAGAATTCATGCGGTTTGACGGACAGGAAGATATAAAGGTCGCCTGCCGGTCCGCCGCGGGCCCCGGCCTCGCCTTCGCCCTGCAGCCGGATGCGGGTGCCGTCCTCGATGCCGGCGGGAATATTGACCGAGAGCGAACGCTCTTCCGTCACCCGGCCCTGGCCGTGGCACTTCGGGCACGGATCGGGAATGATCTGGCCGCGGCCGTGGCAGGTCGGGCAGGTCCGTTCGATCGAGAAGAAGCCCTGTGCCGCGCGCACGCGCCCCGTTCCCTGGCAGGTGCCGCAGTTCTTCGGCTGCGTGCCGGGCTTGGCGCCTGAACCCGAACAGACGTCGCAGGTGATCGACGTCGGAACGCGGATCTGCGCCGTCTTGCCGGAGAAAGACTCCTCCAGCGTTATTTCCATGTTGTAGCGAAGATCGGCGCCGCGTTCGCGGCCGCCCGACGAGCGCTGGCGCGCGCGCCCTCCACCCATCATCTCGCCGAAGATATCCTCGAAAATGTCGGAGAAACCGCCGCCGGCAAATCCGCCGCCACCGCCGCCCATGCCGCCATGCTCGAAGGCCGCATGACCATAGCGATCATAGGCCGCCCGCTTCTGCGGGTCCTTGAGCATCTCGTAGGCTTCGTTGATTTCCTTGAACTTCCGTTCGGCGTCCTTGTCATCCGGGTTCTTGTCCGGATGGTATTTCATCGCCAGTTTGCGAAAGGCGCTCTTCAGCTCTTTCTCGTCCGCCGACTTGGCTACACCCAGAGTTTCGTAAAAGTCCGCTTTTGCCATTAAGGATTAAACCCCGGAAATGGATTTCCGGCTGCCATGGTGAGCAGCCGGATCAGATGTTGAAGCATAGCCACGCCGTCGCGGATTACGCGGACTTCTTGCGGTCGTCGTCCTTGATTTCCTCGTAGTCGGCATCGACGACATTGTCGCCATCTTCCGCGGAGGCATCACCGGCAGCGCCGCCTTCGGCCTGCTGTGCCTCATAGATCGCCTGGCCGAGCTTCATCGACACTTCCATCAACGTCTGGGTCTTGGCCTTGATGTCGTCGGCATCGGGCTCGGACGCTTCCGACGCCGTCTTCAGCGCGGCGATCGCATCCGAGATCGCGGTGCGGTCGGCCTCGGAAACCTTGTCACCGTAATCCTTCAGCGACTTTTCCGAGGAATGGATCAGGCTTTCGGCCTGGTTCCGGGCTTCGACGGCCTCGCGGCGTTTCTTGTCCTCGGTGGCATGGGCTTCGGCATCCTTCACCATCTTCTCGATGTCGGCGTCGGAAAGACCGCCGGACGCCTGGATGCGGATCTGCTGTTCCTTGCCGGTGCCCTTGTCCTTGGCCGAAACCTGGACGATGCCGTTGGCGTCGATGTCGAAGGTGACTTCGATCTGCGGCATGCCGCGCGGCGACGGCGGCAGACCGACGAGGTCGAACTGGCCGAGCAGCTTGTTGTCGGCAGCCATTTCACGCTCGCCCTGCGAGACGCGGATGGTCACGGCCTGCTGGTTGTCTTCGGCGGTCGAAAACGTCTGGCTCTTCTTCGTCGGGATCGTCGTGTTGCGTTCGATCAGGCGGGTGAAGACACCACCGAGCGTCTCGATGCCGAGCGACAGCGGCGTCACGTCGAGGAGCAGGACGTCCTTGACGTCGCCCTGCAGAACGCCGGCCTGGATGGCGGCGCCAAGCGCTACCACTTCATCAGGGTTGACGCCCTTGTGGGGCTCCTTGCCGAACAGCTGCTTGACGACTTCCTGTACCTTCGGCATGCGGCTCATGCCGCCGACGAGAACCACTTCGTCGATTTCGGCAGCAGTGACGCCGGCATCCTTGAGCGCTGCCTTGCACGGCGCGATCGTGCGCTGGACGAGATCGTCGACCAGGCTTTCGAGCTTGGCGCGGGTCAGCTTCAGCGTCAGATGCTTCGGGCCGGAGGCGTCGGCGGTGATGAACGGCAGGTTGATTTCGGTCTGCTGCGAGGACGAAAGCTCGATCTTTGCCTTTTCCGCAGCTTCCTTGAGGCGCTGCAGGGCAAGCTTGTCGTTCTTCAGGTCGATGCCGTTGTCTCTCTTGAACTCGGCAACGAGATATTCGACGAGACGCATGTCGAAGTCTTCACCGCCGAGGAAGGTATCGCCGTTGGTGGACTTCACTTCGAAGACGCCGTCGCCGATCTCGAGGATCGAAATATCGAAAGTGCCGCCGCCAAGGTCGTAGACGGCAATCGTCTTGCCTTCTTTCTTGTCGAGACCGTAGGCAAGCGCTGCAGCAGTCGGCTCGTTGATGATACGCAGGACTTCAAGACCGGCGATGCGGCCGGCATCCTTGGTTGCCTGGCGCTGCGCGTCGTTGAAGTAGGCGGGAACGGTGATGACGGCCTTCTCGACCTTCTCGCCGAGATAGGATTCGGCGGTTTCCTTCATCTTCTGAAGGATCATCGCGGAAATCTGTGCGGGCGAGTAGCCCTTGCCATTGGCTTCGACCCAGGCGTCGCCATTGTCGCCCTTGACGATGGTGAAGGGAACGAGGTGCTTGTCCTTCTCGACGGTCGGATCTTCGTAGCGGCGGCCGATCAGGCGCTTGACTGCAAAGAGCGTATTCGTCGGGTTGGTGACTGCCTGGCGCTTGGCCGGCTGGCCGACGAGGCGTTCGCCATCATCGGAAAATGCCACCATGGAAGGGGTCGTACGCGCACCTTCCGCGTTCTCGATGACCTTCGCGTCCTTGCCGTCCATAACTGCGACGCAGGAATTCGTCGTTCCGAGGTCGATACCAATTACTTTTGCCATGTCATTCTCTCCTTGAAGCAAGCTGTGGGAACCCCGAGAAGGCATTTCCCTGACAGCCCCTTACGGGATGGGTCTACTTAAGATTACGCAATCGTGATTGCGGTGATGCGGCGTATATAAGGAGCGGTTTTCTGGACTGCAAGGCGAGAAATGGCCCGGAATCCAGCAAAACGAATGTGTTGCATTCAATTTTGACAGTAGCCGGGAAAGAGGTCGCCCTGTGTCCGGAAACCGGCCGATTTCTGAAGCATGTCGCGCAAAACCGTGTAGCGTTTTTGCGACAACGACATGCGTAAAACAAAGACTCAAAGCGCGAGGCGCGAATCCGAAAGATCATGGCGCGCTTTAGAGCATCGGGCGTGGGCCGGGCATGCAGCAAAGATCTCACTGGCCCATGATCAGATCGAGCAGCGTCGTGCGCCGCGGCTGGACGGAAGAGGTTGTCTGCGGGCCCCCGACATCTCCAGGCGGCACCATGCCCTCATAGTTCGAACCTCCGCCTTCGGCAATGTCTGCGGGAGGAATCGGGCCATTGCCGGAGCTCACCGCCTGCTGCCGGGCAGGCGCTTGCGGATAGCGGTTTGCATTGTCGTCGCCGCCGAAGACGCCGGAAATGATGCCGCCGATCGTCGATGGCGGCGCCTCGGCCGTCATCGGTTGTCCGCTGCCCAGCTGCCCATCGCCCGGTGCCTGCACCATCGGCTGACCATTGTTCGGATCGGCGATCAACTGGCCGTTGCCGAAGAGCGGTGCCGGCGAAAGACCCTTGTGAGCGGCGATCATGAATTCCTTCCAGGCCTTGGCCGGCAAGCCGCCGCCGGTCACTTTCTTCATCGGCTTGCCGTCGTCATTGCCGAACCAGACCCCGGTGGTGAGATTGCTGGTGAAGCCGACGAAGAGCGCGTCGCGCGAATTCTGGGTGGTGCCGGTCTTTCCCGCCGCCTGCCAGCCGGGGATCTTGGCGCTCTTGCCGGTGCCATTGTCGATGACGCCCATCATCATCGCATCCATCTGGGCGACGATCTGCTCGGACAGCACGCGCGGCGGGCTGTCATAGGTATTTTCGTAGAGAACCTTGCCCTCGGCGGTCGTCACCCGGCGAATGACGTGCGGCGTCGCCTTGTAGCCGCCGTTCATGAAGGCGGCATAGGAGGCGGTGAGTTCCATCAGCGACACCTCGGACGTGCCGAGAGCGATCGAGGCGTTCGGCTGCAGCTCGCTTTCGATGCCGAGCCGGTGGGCAAGCTTGATTACCTGATCCGGCCCGTCATACATCACCAGCTGGGCGGCCACCGTGTTCAGTGACTTGGCAAGCGCGGTCGCCAGCGTCACTTCGCCATTGTATTTTTTCTCGTAATTTTCGGGCGTCCAGTCGCCGATCCGGATCGGCGCGTCGTTGAACACCGAAAAGGGCGTCAGCCCCTTCTCGAGTGCTGCGGCATAGACGAAGGGCTTGAACGAGGAACCCGGCTGGCGTTTGGCCTTGACGGCGCGGTTGAACTGGCTCGTCGCATAATCCCTGCCGCCGACCAGCGCCCGGATCGCGCCGGTGCCGTCGATCGAGACCAGGGCCGCCTGCGAGGCGTCGAGCTTGCCGCCCTCCTTGTCGAGTACGTCGACCAGCGATTGCTCGGCCTTCTTTTCCAGCGACTTGTCGATGGTCGTATCGACGATGACGTCTTCCTTGACGTCGCCGATCAGACCCGGCAGCGCGTCCATCACCATGTCGGCGACATAGTGCCCGGCGCCCGACCAGTAACTCTTGGCCGAAGCCGGGGTCTGCGACATCGCCGTCTTGACCTCGGAATCGGTGATGAAACCCTGTTCGCGCATCGCCGCGAGTACAAGCTGGGCGCGTGCATTCGCAGCTTCCGCATCGCGCGCCGGCGAAAGCCGCGACGGCGCCTTGAGCAGGCCGGCGAGTACCGCGGCTTCGCCGAGGTTCACGTCACGCGCCGATTTGTTGAAGTAGCGGCGCGAGGCGGCCTCGACGCCATAGGCGTTCGATCCGAAGAACACCCGGTTGAGATACATCGCCAGGATCTGGTCCTTGGTGTACTTCTGCTCCAGCCAGAGCGACAGCAGCACCTCCTGCACCTTGCGTTCCAGCGTTCTTTCAGGCGAGAGGAAGAGGTTCTTGGCAAGCTGCTGGGTCAGCGTCGAGCCACCCTGGACCATATGGCCAGCCGTGAGATTGGTCACGATCGCCCGGCCGAGGCCGAGCGGATCGACGCCGAAATGCGAATAGAAACGCCGATCCTCGATGGCGATGACGGCTTCCGGAATATAGGGCGACATGTTTTCGAGCGACAGCGCCTCGCCGCCGGTCGCGCCGCGATTGGCAATGACGCTGCCGTCGACAGCGGTAATCTTGACGTTCGGCGGCCGCTCCGGGATCGCCCATGTGCTGGCGCTCGGCATGCGCGAGCCATAATAGACCACGAGCCCGGCAACGCCGATGCCGGCCCAGATGAAAAGCACGACGCACCAGTAGATCATGCGGCGCATGAAGCCGAACAACCCGCCGCCTTCACGCTCCCGCGGCTCGCGCCGTCGCCGGGGGGCGGGGCGCTGCGGCGGGGGTTTCGAGCCGCCGCGGCGCGGAGATCGGCCTCCGGCGATGCGGTCGTCGGCATCGAGCGAGAATTCGTCATCGTCGCGTGCCGGGCGGCCGCTGAAGGAGGGTTCTATTCTGTCGCCTGATCTGCTTCTGCCTGCCATCGCGGACCGGTCACACCCCATGTTCGATCGCGAAGCTAGCTTCGCATAACGGCGCTCTTCTGCAGCGCCGCGCGTCTTTTCAGGCGCACAAAGGACGCTGGAGCACTTTGAGTGCCGCCGTGATCATCCGACTGAACTGTAAATGCGGCGATTTAACGGGGTGTTAATAATGGAAAGTAAAGCAGACAGCGCCGCTCAGAACTGGCGGGCCTCGTAATCGTCGAGCGTTTCCGGATCCTGCTTATATTCCCACTCGCCCAGGTGAAAGCGGCGCCAGATCTGGCCGGAAGGGTTGAGGTTAGCCCCATCGGTGAGGCGCACAGGTAGGATAGGGTTGTGTTTATGCCAAACGGTAACATCTGTGGCGGCCGCCCGAGGGGCGAAAAGCCCGAAGAAAGCCAGGTAGTCTTGCGTCATCAGGGTCCAGCCTTGAACGGATCAAGATCGATCCGCAACTTCACAAGAATGCAATAAAGAATCCCGCAAAACAAGAGCATCGCGATGGCCTCACATCAAATTGTCGGTGACCGCATTCGAGGATCGATGCTCCCCCCGGCTCTTATCTTGCGCTCACCGGCCAAGCCGCACGTGCGTCACGTGAATCACTGATGATACGACGCATTTTTCAGTGCCGGGCGTCTTTTTGAGAAACATAAAAAATGCTGCAACACATTGAATTGCCGCATTTTGTTTCGTCAAATCGGTTCTGCTTCAAGGAAATATGCAGCAGGTGGAACCAATAGGCTTCGCGATTGTTTATGAAGAAGCGGGACAGCCCCTCACGTCCCGCGAATGATCGGCCGTCTCCCCTCAACGCGTGCCGATCGACATCAGGCCCGGTGCATCTCTCCCAAGGGAGCGCCGGGCTTTTTCTTGGATGTTTGCCCTTGGCTTGGCAAACTTGGAGGGCGGCGCGGCCGCCCCTTTCTATTCATTCGTCGCAGGTGGGATCGCCGGGGCGGCAATCAAAATCCCTGCGGTCCGGCCTGCGATCATCGCCTCTCCGGTCGTCCCTCTGCCGTTCACCTCTTTGCCGATCGTCCCTTTGATTGTCGTCGCGCCAGTCACGATCTCGGTCGCGCCCATCGCGGTCGCCATCCCGCTCGCGCCAGTTGCGGTCGCGATCCCGGTTATCCCGATCCCGATTGTCGCGGTCGCGGTAGTAATAATCCGGGCCGCGGCTCCAGCGGTCACGGTCGCGATAGAAATCGCGGTTGCGGTAATAGCGGTCCCAGTAATTGTCGACGCTGAAGCGGATAACTGGAATGCCGAGCGGACGGTAATATTGCGGGCCGACATAGATGCGGCGCTGCTGGTAGAGGGCCTGCACGTACTGGCCGGAAACCCAGCCGCGGCCGCCGTAGAATTCGACGTCGCACCAGTTGACGTCGGAAAGGCATCCGCGGATCTCGACGGAAGAACCGGCGGGTATGACGGCAACGGCAGGATATCGGGTGCTCGGACCGGCACGCATGTTGACATTCGCCGTCGAGTAGCCCTCGGCAGCCTGCGCTATGGCGGGGACCAGCATAAGCAGGCCGGCAACTGCGATTTTAACAAAGAGATTTTTCACGCTTCTCAGTCCTTGTTGGCACGTTTTTCAGGCAGCGCTTGGCCGCGTTTCCTTGGCATATGCCACTGAAACAAAAGATAGAGTGATCGCCCGCAGGTGTTTAGGGCGGTATCATTCACCTTATCTTTCAACGGCTTATAGTCGCTCGCGATGAACGTAGCTTGAACGGCGAAATGTCGGTCATCGCTCCTGGAGCCGCGAGTGGTGCTTCCGGCAAGGGCCGATACCGTTAACGGCCCGTTAACCTTTCGGCGGCAGTCTCACTGCAATACCCGCTTGCTCCTTGACCACGGATGAACTGGCACTGAGATGAGCGGATGACGAAAGGCCGGGTCGAACCGGCCTTTTTGTTGTGCGCCTTTGCTGGCACGCCGGCATGCAAGGCGTGCCACTTCAGTTCAGGCAGCGAGCGCCTGAAGAATCCGCACCCAGGAGCGGATGCCCTTGTGGTAGGAGACGAGCTCGTATTTCTCGTTCGGCGAGTGGATGCGATCGTCGCTGAGGCCGAAGCCGACGAGCAGCGATTCCATGCCGAGCATCTTCTGGAAATCTCCGACGATGGGGATCGACCCGCCCATGCCGATGACGATGGCGGGTTTCGGCCACTCGTCGGAAAGCGCGTTCTTCGCCTTGGTGAGAACAGGCGAATCATAGGAGAGATGGATCGCCGGCGAGCCGCCATGCGGATGGAACTCGACCGAGCAATCGGCGGGAATCTTCGCGCTGATATAGCTGCGGAAAGCCTCGCGAATGGCGGCCGGATCCTGCGTGCCGACGAGGCGGAACGAAACCTTCGCCGAAGCCTTGGCGGCGATCACCGTCTTGAAGCCTTCACCGGTATAGCCACCCCAGATGCCGTTGATTTCGGCGGTCGGCCGCGCCCAGGTGAGTTCCAGCACCGAACGGCCCTTTTCGCCGGATGGGATGGAGAGGCCGACTTCGCCGAGGAAGCTCTCCGCGGTCTTGCCGAGCGTTTCCCATGACGCCTTGATGTTTTCAGGCGTTTCCTCGACGCCGTCATAGAAACCGTCAAGCGTAATGCGGCCCGTCTCGTCATGCAGACCGGCAAGAGCCTCGACGAGAATATGGATCGGATTGGCGGCCGCGCCGCCGAAGAGACCGGAATGCAGGTCGCGGTCGGCGGCCGTCACGATCACTTCCTCGCCGACGAGGCCGCGTAGCGCTGCAGCGATCGCCGGCGTGTCGCGGTCCCACATGCCGGTATCGCAGACCAGCGCATAATCGGCCTTAAGCTCTGCGGCATTGGCTTTGAGGAAGGGCTTCAGGGACGGCGAGCCGGACTCCTCCTCGCCCTCGAAGAGAATGGTGACGCGGCAGGGAAGCGCGCCGTTGATCTCCTTATAGGCGCGGCAAGCCTCGACGAAGGTCATCAACTGGCCCTTGTCGTCGGAGGTGCCGCGGCCGGTCAGGATCTTGCGGCCCTCGCCGACATCCTTGATCGAAGGCTCGAACGGGTCGTTTTCCCAGAGCTCGATCGGGTCGACCGGCTGAACGTCGTAATGGCCGTAGAAGAGAACATGCGGCGCATCGGCCGAAGCGCCGGCATGGTGGGCGACCACCATCGGATGGCCAGGCGTATCGCGCACGGAGGCCGTAAAGCCGAGCGTCCCGAGATAGCCGACGAGCCATTCGGCGGCCTTTCGGCATTCGGCTTTATAGGCGGGATCGGTGGAAATCGACTGGATGCGCAGAAGCTCGAACAGCCTTTCGAGACTCGTGGAAAGGTTCTGATCCGCGCGCGCAAGCACCTGTTGTACATCCGTCATTTTCGACTCCTTTTTGAAATTCGGCCGGACGATAGACCAAACCAGGAAGGCAGGCGAGGCGGAAAAGGTAAAAATGGGCGGCGCGAAATGCCGGCCGGGAATAGATTAATATCAGGAAGGTTTGCTGGATAATATAAAAGAGAATTCTAATTCAATTTACAGTTATTTAGCACAACCTAAATAGCCTGACCGAATTCAGCTGTGCGAGGTTCGGATGTTTTCGGTCATTACATGTATTCGGGACAACCACGATTGGCGGCTGGTGCTTGTGGCGGCCGCGGTCTGCCTGGTCGGCGCTATGGCGGCTATGCTGCTGCTTTCCCGCGCCCAGGAATGCGATGCCGGGCGGCGCAAGCTCTGGATCGGCGCCGCGGCTTTTGCTTTCGGCACCGGCGTATGGGCAACCCACTTCATCGCCATGCTGGCCTATGACGGCGGCATGCCGATCGGCTACCAACTGGGCCTGACGGCGCTTTCTTTCCTCCTGTCGGTTGTCGGTTCGTGGGCGGCGATCCTCGTCGCTTCGGAAAGCCGCGGCAGGTTTTCTCGCATCCGCGGCGGCGTCCTGATGGCGCTCGGCATCGCCTCCATGCACCTGACCGGCATGCAGGCGATCGAAACGCAGGCGGCAATCCTTTATGATCCCTTCATGACGCTGAGTGCGGTTCTCGCAGGAGCGCTGTTGTCGAGCGCCGCCTTCCACGCCTTTTTCCAATTGAAGGGACTGAGGCGGCTCCTCGCCTCGTCAATCACTTTTGTCCTCGCGATCTGCGCTCTCCATTTCATCTCGATGGCCAGCATCACGCTCGTACCGGATCCCGGCAAAGAGGTTCCGGCAACGGTGCTCGACGCCAGCCTGCTTGCTGCGATCGTCGTGGTGGCGGCGACGACGCTCATTCTCATTGCGCTCGCAGCGGTCTTTATCGAAAGCCACCTGACGGATCTGAGGGGGCTCGCGAATGCCTCGCAGGAAGGGCTGCTGATCCTGCGGGAAGGCCGGATCATCGATGCCAATGAACGCTTCCAGGGGCTTTCCGGCTGGAAACTTGCCGATCTTGCCGGCAAGGCGCCCTTGGCTGTTTTGTCCGCTATTCAGGGGACTGGGCAGAACAGACCCAGCGAGACGCTGCTCAACACCAGGAACGGCAGGGAGATCGCCGTCGAAGTGACCGCGAGCAGGATCGTTTATCGCGGGCACAATTGCGAGGTGCTGGCGGTGCGTGATCTCACCGAGCGCAGGCAGGCCGAGGAGATGATCGAGCATCTCGCCCACCACGACGTCCTCACCGATCTGCCGAACAGGTCGCTGTTCGATACCCGCATCCGGCAGGCGCTGCAGATGGCAGAACGAAAGAACAGCGAGGTTGCCCTCTTCTATCTCGACCTCGATCGCTTCAAGGCCGTCAACGATATCTTCGGTCATGCCGAAGGCGACCGCATTCTCCGCAAGGTCGCCTCGATCCTGCGCCGCGTGGCCGATGAGAGCGATACGGTCGCCCGCCTCGGCGGCGATGAATTCGCCATCATTCAGCCCGCCGGGCAGCAGCCGGCGGCGGCGCAAAAGCTTGCGGCTGATATCCTCGACGAATTCGCTGCCGAGATGGACACGGCGCGTGACCCGACCGCCGTCGGCGTCAGCGTCGGCATCGCACTCTATCCCGCGGATGGGGCTGCTGCTGAAGAACTCTGCAACAATGCCGATACTGCACTCTACCGCGTCAAGCATGACGGTCGCGGCAAGGTCTGTTTCTTCGACGCGGAAATGGATAAGGCGGCACGGAACCGCCGCCAGATCGAAAGCGAACTGCGCCATGCGATCATCCGCAACCAGATCCATGTCAGCTATCAGCCGATCCTCGATGCGCTGAGCGGCGAGATCGGCGGCTACGAGGCCCTGATGCGCTGGAACCGGCCAGGTCACGGCTTGACCGAGCCCGATATCTTCATCCCGATCGCCGAGGAAAGCGGCTCGATCGTGCAACTCGGCGAATGGGTGTTGCAGCAGGCCTGCAGGGAGGCTGTGCGCTGGCCGCTGCCGTTGATGATCGCCGTCAATCTCTCGCCGGTGCAATTCATGCTGCCGAACCTCTGCGAGCGGATCGAGGCGATCCTCGCCGAAACCGGGCTTGCGCCCAGCCGGCTGGAGCTCGAGATCACCGAGGCGGCCCTCATTCGCGATCGCGACCGGGTGATGACGACGCTGCTGCGGCTGCACAAGCTCGGCGTGCACATCGTCATGGATGATTTCGGCACCGGTTTTTCCTCGCTTTCCAACCTGCGTTCATTCCCTTTCGACAAGATCAAGGTCGACCGCAGTTTCACCGGCGTGCTGGAACATGATGCGGCGGCACGCTCGATCGTGCGCGCCATCATCGGCCTTGGTCATAGCCTCGGAATGCCTGTCGTGACGGAGGGCGTGGAAACCGAGATGCAGCGCCGGATTGTCGTCGAGGAAGGCTGCGCGCAAGTGCAGGGCCTTTTACTCGGCAAGCCGGATATCGAGCCGAGCATCAAGCTTGCCGCCCACGAAAACCTCCTGACCGCACAGATCGAAACCGGCGTGTCCTCATTGCGGGGCGCACATGGTGCTGGCGAGTGATCTTACAGCGCCGCGCGTCTTTTCAGACGCGCGCGAAGGACGCTGTAGCACTTTGTGGACTGCTGCATAATTTTATCCTTAAATCGATTCCGATTTAAGGAATTATGCAGTGGTCAGAGCGTCTTGGCGTTTTCCAGAAGCCGGCGGATATATTCAAGCGTCAGCTCGCGCTCGAAAACCCGGAAACCTTTAAACAGCGCAAGATCGGCCTCGCGCGCGGTTTCGATCGCCTCGGCCTCCACGGCGCGGGCCTTCGGCGTCAGGAAGATCAGTTGCGCCCGCTTGTCGGATGGATGCGGCCGGCGTTCGATCAGCCCGTCGCGGACCATGCGCGAAAGCGTATTTGCCATGGTCGCCTGCTCGATATCGACCCGCTCGAGAAGCTGTTTCTGGGTCAGCCCGTCCTCGGCCCAGAGTTCCAGCAGAATGGGGAACTGCCCTGGAGAAAAACCGAGCCCGACCGCGCGCTGGTGCAGCGAGCGGGCAAAACCCTTCGCCAGCTGGCTGGCAAGGTAGGCTCCCGAATCCATGCGGTTAAATCCCATGACTGCAAGTTAGGCTCAAAACCATGCCGGAGACAATGCAGCAAATCGCATACGATGCTCCATAACATGCAAGCGGCGATCAGAATTTCGAGTGTCTCGAAAAAACAAAAGTCGCCATGGCCTGGAGGTTGGCCATGGCGACTTTAAAGTGGGGACAAAGGCCCGGAGAGGGGGATAAGGCCTTTGTCCAAGCCTGACGCGGCGGGGGACAAGCCGGTAATCAGACCCGCGGCGCGATCAAGCGCCGGTGACATGGATTTGTGGCTTAGAATGTGGTTTTTCAAGGGAGGGCCATCGTTACAAATCGGTAACAGTTTGGTGAGCCGGAATCCCTGCCGCACAATTCCTGAGATCGGAATCGATGGAAGGATAAAATTATGCAGCAACGCCAAGTGCTCAGCATCCTTTGCGCGTCCGAAAATGCGCGTGGCAACGCAGCGCTCCGAACACCATAATCCTTTTCGTGCGCCGAACTTTATGCCGAACTCTATATGGACCTCGTCCCATGCCCGCGCTATCCATGCACGCATGAAAAAAGGCGATCACCTCTTCCTAGTCGATGGTTCCGGATTCATCTTCCGGGCGTTTCATGCCCTGCCGCCGCTGACCCGCAAGACCGACGGCCTGCCGATCGGCGCCGTGTCCGGTTTCTGCAACATGCTGTGGAAGCTGCTGAGGGATGCCCGCAATACCGATGTCGGCGTGACGCCGACACATCTTGCCGTCATCTTCGATTATTCCGCCAAGACGTTTCGCAAGGATCTCTACAACGCCTACAAGGCGAACCGCTCCGCGCCGCCGGAAGAACTCATCCCGCAATTCGGCCTTATAAGAGAGGCGACCCGCGCCTTCAATCTGCCTTGCATTGAGACCGAAGGCTTCGAGGCCGACGACATCATCGCCACCTATGCCCGCCAGGCCGAGGCGACCGGCGCCGATGTCACCATCGTCTCCTCCGACAAGGATCTGATGCAGCTCGTCAGCCCCAATGTCCATATGTATGACAGCATGAAGGACAAGCAGATCGGCATTCCCGATGTCATCGAGAAATGGGGCGTGCCGCCGGAAAAGATGATCGACCTGCAGGCCATGACCGGCGATTCGGTCGACAATGTCCCTGGCATTCCCGGCATCGGCCCGAAAACCGCCGCCCAACTTCTCGAGGAATACGGCGATCTCGATACGCTGCTCGAACGCGCCACCGAGATCAAGCAGGTCAAGCGCCGTGAGACGATCCTCGCCAATATCGACATGGCCAGGCTCTCACGCGATCTCGTGCGGCTGCGCACCGATGTGCCGCTCGATCTCGATCTCGACGGGCTGGTGCTGGAACCGCAGAACGGTCCGAAGCTGATCGGCTTCCTGAAGACGATGGAATTCACCACGCTGACGCGCCGCGTCGCCGAAGCCTGCGATTGCGATGCCGGCGCCATCGAACCGGCGATCGTCCGCATCGAATGGGGTGAGACGGCCCGCGGCCCGGATCTCGATGCGGCCGAGCCTGAGCCCGTTGCCGGCGGCATCCCCGACGTTTCCGGCGAATCCGTGCCGGTGCCGCCGCGTGCAAAGGCGAAGACCGCGGTCGAGGGCGCCTTTTCGCCCGCCGATCTTGCCAAGGCGCGGGCCGAGGCCTTTGCGACGCTGCCCTTCGATCATTCGACCTATGTCACGATCCGCGATCTGGCGACCCTCGACCGCTGGATCGCCGATGCGCGCGCCACCGGCCTCGTTGCTTTCGATACCGAGACCACCTCGCTGGATGCGATGCAGGCCGAGCTTGTCGGCTTTTCGCTGGCGATCGCCGACAATACGGCTGATCCCACCGGCACGAAGATCCGTGCCGCCTATGTGCCGCTCGTCCATAAGAACGGCGTCGGCGATCTGCTCGGCGGCGGCCTTGCCGAAAACCAGATTCCCATGGGCGATGCCCTGCTACGGCTGAAGGCATTGCTGGAAGACGAATCGGTCCTCAAGGTCGCCCAGAACCTGAAATACGATTACCTGCTGATGAAGCGCTACGGCATCGAGACCAGGAGTTTCGACGACACGATGCTGATCTCCTACGTGCTCGATGCCGGCACCGGCGCGCATGGCATGGACCCGCTCTCGGAAAAATTCCTCGGCCATACCCCGATCCCCTACAAGGACGTGGCGGGCAGCGGCAAGGCGAACGTCACCTTTGATCTGGTCGATATCGACCGCGCCACCCGCTATGCCGCCGAAGATGCCGAGGTGACGCTGCGCCTCTGGCTTGTGCTGAAGCCGCGTCTGGCGGCCGCGGGATTGACCAGCGTCTACGAACGGCTGGAGCGGCCGCTATTGCCGGTGCTGGCGCGCATGGAAGCGCGCGGCATCACCGTCGACCGACAGATCCTGTCGCGCCTCTCCGGCGAGCTGGCCCAGAGTGCAGCAAGGCTGGAGGACGAGATTTACGTGCTGGCCGGCGAGCGGTTCAATATCGGTTCGCCGAAGCAGCTGGGCGATATCCTGTTCGGCAAGATGGGCCTTGCCGGCGGCAACAAGACGAAGACAGGCCAATGGTCCACCTCCGCGCAGGTGCTCGAGGATCTGGCCGCCGCCGGTTTCGAATTGCCGCGCAAGATCGTCGACTGGCGCCAGGTCACCAAGCTGAAATCCACCTATACCGACGCACTTCCGGGTTACGTTCACCCCGAGACAAAGCGGGTCCACACCTCCTACTCGCTGGCATCGACGACCACGGGGCGCCTGTCCTCGTCCGAGCCGAACCTGCAGAACATTCCGGTGCGCACCGCCGAAGGCCGCAAGATCCGCACCGCCTTCATCTCGACGCCTGGCCACAAGCTGATCTCTGCCGACTACAGCCAGATCGAACTGCGCGTGCTTGCCCATGTGGCCGAGATCCCGCAACTGACCAAGGCCTTCGAAGATGGCGTCGACATCCACGCCATGACGGCGTCGGAAATGTTCGGCGTGCCGGTGGAAGGTATGCCGGGCGAGGTGCGCCGCCGCGCCAAGGCGATCAATTTCGGCATCATCTACGGCATCTCGGCCTTCGGGCTTGCCAATCAGCTTTCGATCGAGCGTTCGGAAGCCGGCGACTACATCAAGAAGTATTTCGAGCGTTTCCCCGGCATCCGCGACTATATGGAAAGCCGAAAGGCCATGGCGCGCGACAAGGGTTACGTCGAAACGATCTTCGGCCGCCGCATCAACTATCCCGAAATCCGCTCTTCCAATCCATCCGTGCGCGCCTTTAACGAGCGTGCGGCGATCAACGCGCCGATCCAGGGCTCGGCTGCCGACGTCATCCGCCGGGCGATGATCAAGATAGAGCCGGCGCTTGTTGAAGTCGGCCTTGCCGATCGCGTTCGCATGCTGCTGCAGGTGCATGACGAACTCATCTTCGAGGTCGAGGACGAGGATGTCGAAAAGGCGATGCCGGTCATCGTCTCGGTCATGGAAAACGCCACCATGCCGGCGCTGGAAATGCGCGTGCCGCTGAGGGTCGATGCCCGCGCTGCCACCAATTGGGACGAGGCGCACTAACGGCTTCCCCAAAAATCGCAAAGATTTTTCTCGCCACCAGAACTCATTGAAAGTGCAGCGATTTATCCCAAGGGGTCGTATCGGAACGATACGGCTGGAAGGAACTTATTAACCTTCCTTTTCTATCCCGGTAGGGTCGTAATTTGCAAAGCATGAGTGAGTAGCGGACGCATGCGTTTTCCCAGAACCAATTTGACGGATGCCGGAGATTTTTCCAGCGAGATTGAAACGGACCTTCCGGAGGAAAACCCAGGGGAGAAGCCGGCGGCACCCATCTGGCAGAGCAACTTTTCCCTCGCGCCGAATGTCCGTTTCACCCGCACGCCGGAAACGCTGATCAGCAGGCGGCGCGCGCCGAATGAGCCCGTTCGCGATGATTCGCAGATTGGACAGCAGGCGATACGGACAGAGCCGGTTGCCGTCGACGTGCCGTTCGATATCTATCTGCCGGAGCCGGACGACATTTCCGCAGCACCGCACAGGATCGAACTGCAGCAGTCACCTTTGCTTGACGAGCCCAGCGCGCCGGCTTTCCGCGCCAGCGCCGAGCTTTCCTCCATTTCGGATTTCGCCTTCTGGGAAGTCATGGCCTTCGAAGAGGCCGAGCCGGTTCGCGCGTCCCCGTTGATATCGTTCCCGAAGACCGAGACCTCGCCCGAATCGATCACGTCGCTGTTCCGGATCATGGAATGGCGCCCCGGCCGGCCGGCCCCGGCTCCCGTCGTCTCTCGCCCGGCCCCGCAGCCTGCCGCGGTCTCCGCAAAGGTCGCCGTGCGACCTGCGGCCGCAATATCCCTGGAAAAGCCCAGGCGCATTCCTGTCGAGGCACCGGTCATGCTCGCACCTCAGGCGGCGCCAACCCCTCAGCTCGCGCCAGCCCCTAACATCGCATCAGCACCTCAGGCCGCGCCGGCGCCGCAGCGCACGCCGCCCGTCGCTGCGGTCCTGCCATCGCCGCGCCTGGCCGCGAGGCCCGAAAGGATCGACGCATCCGGCTACGAATTCCCGCCGCGTGCCCTTCTACAGGAGCCTCCGGAACGCCTCGGCGAGATCATGTCGCAGGAGACGCTGGAGCAGAATGCCGGGCTTCTCGAAAGCGTGCTGGAAGATTTCGGCATCAAGGGCGAAATCATCCATGTCCGTCCGGGCCCCGTCGTCACCCTCTATGAATTCGAGCCGGCGCCGGGCGTGAAATCGTCGCGTGTCATCGGCCTTGCCGATGATATCGCCCGCTCGATGTCGGCGCTCTCGGCCCGCGTTGCCGTCGTCCCCGGCCGCAACGTCATCGGCATCGAACTGCCGAATGTCACACGCGAAACCGTTTATTTCCGCGAGATGATCGAGAGCCAGGATTTCGAGAAGAGCGGCTACAAGCTGGCGCTCGGCCTCGGCAAGACCATCGGCGGCGAGCCTGTCATTGCCGAGCTCGCCAAGATGCCGCATCTGCTCGTCGCCGGCACCACCGGTTCCGGCAAGTCGGTCGCCATCAATACGATGATCCTGTCGCTGCTCTACCGCATGACGCCGGAACAGTGCCGGCTGATCATGGTCGACCCGAAGATGCTCGAACTCTCCGTCTATGACGGCATCCCGCATCTGCTGACGCCCGTCGTTACCGATCCGAAGAAGGCGGTCATGGCGCTGAAATGGGCCGTGCGCGAAATGGAGGAGCGCTATCGCAAGATGTCGCGCCTCGGTGTCCGCAACATCGACGGTTACAACGACCGCGTCGCCCAGGCCCGTGAAAAGGGCGAAACCATCCATGTCATGGTCCAGGTCGGCTTCGACAAGGGCACCGGCACCCCGATCGAGGAAAGCCAGGCGCTGGACCTGACGCCGATGCCTTATATCGTCGTCATCGTCGACGAGATGGCCGACCTGATGATGGTCGCCGGCAAGGACATCGAAGGTGCGATCCAACGACTCGCCCAGATGGCGCGAGCCGCCGGCATCCATCTGATCATGGCGACACAGCGTCCGTCGGTCGACGTCATTACCGGCACGATCAAGGCAAACTTCCCGACCCGCATCTCCTTCCAGGTAACCTCGAAGATCGACAGCCGCACCATTCTCGGCGAACAGGGCGCCGAGCAGTTGCTCGGTCAGGGAGATATGCTGCATATGCAGGGCGGCGGGCGGATTTCCCGCGTCCACGGCCCCTTCGTCTCGGATGTCGAGGTCGAAAAGGTTGTCGCCCATCTGAAGACCCAGGGCCGCCCGGAATATCTCGACACCGTCACCGCCGATGAGGAGGAAGAGACGGAAGAGGAAGAAGCGGGCGCCGTCTTCGATAAGAGCGCCATGGCTTCGGAGGATGGCAACGAGCTTTACGAACAGGCGGTCAAGGTCGTCATGCGCGACAAGAAGTGCTCGACCTCCTACATCCAACGTCGCCTCGGCATCGGCTACAACCGCGCCGCATCACTAGTGGAACGCATGGAAAAGGAAGGCCTCGTCGGCCCCGCCAACCATGTCGGCAAGCGCGAGATCGTATCGGGACGGGGCGACGGCGAGTAATCGCCGGCTGCCAGGGCGTCTGACGGATTCCTGTTTTACATCATCGAGGCGGCCAGCCGAACCGTCTCGCTGACAAACTCGGTCTTTCCGCCGGTATAAAAATCCCAATCGCCGTCTGCCTCCGCAGCCAGCCGGCGCTTCAGATCGGCATAGACCTTGGCCCTCTCGGGGTGATCCCTGAGATAATCGCGAAACAGAATGCGCTCCCGATGCGCGTAATTATTGGGTCCGCAAAGATAGAGCTTGAAGCCATAAGCTTGATGATCGCGGGTGAAAGCCCATCGTTGCTCTCCTGTATCGCCGTGGAAGACGAAGTCGGCAACGCGCACCATCTCGATCGCTGCCGGCAGGAACGCGTCGGATATCATCACCGCATCGAGGTCGATCTTCGGCTTGGCCGGCAGGCCCGGCACCGAGGTGCTGCCGATATGATCGATGGAAAGCAGGCGATCACCGAGCAAGGCGGAGACCTCGGTGCTGATCTCGGCAAACAGCCGCGGCCAGGAAGGATCGTAGTCGACCACTTTGATGGCGCGCATACCCTTCCTCTCGATCTGTTCAGGTCGCCTTGGTCAGCAATCCGTCGAGGATCTCGATCATCTTCTGCTCGGCCTCTTCGAGCGAGCCGCTATTGTCGAGCTCCACCACGTCATATTCGCCGCGCACCGTCAGCGGTCCGCGGGCAAGCCGGGCCATGATATCCTCATGCGTCTCGCGGCCGCGCGCCTCCAGCCGGCCGGCGAGCACTTCGGGGCGGGCGGTGACGTTGATGACCTTCAGCCGCGGGAATGCGGCCTGGAAACGGTGAAGCGCCGAGCGTGAACCGTTGGCGACGACAATGTGACCTCGTGACAGCGCCACCGAAACCTCGGCCGGAATGCCGTATTTCAGGCCGTGCGCTTCCCACCAGACGGCGAAGGAGCCTGACTGTTCCATGGAGGCAAAACCTTCGAGGGAGACGGAAAGATGGTCTTCGCCGCCGGCGTCACGGTGACGGGTGATGACGCGACGGACGAAATGCACATCGTCGCGGCCCTTGAAACGCCGGGCCGCGAGGTTCATCAGCGTGTCCTTGCCAGCGCCGCTCGGTCCGACGACGACGACCATGATGCCGCGCTCGGCTCCGGCTCCGGGGTGGGGTTCGTGCGACATCATGCGACACGGCGTCCCTGGCGCCAGACCGAGCGTGTCACCGGCACGCCGTGCGAACGGTGGACGCGCACGAGATCGGCGCGCAGCCCCGCCGCGATCCGGCCGCGGTCATCGAGGCTGACGGTACGGGCTGGCGTCGACGTGACCATGGCGATCGCCTTCGGCAGGCTGATGCTCTCGACTTCGTCGGCGAGGATGAAGGGCGCATGCAGCAGGCTGAGCGGCACGTAGTCGGAGGAAAGCACGTCGAGCACGCCCATCTCGGCAAGGTCGCGGGCGGCGATATTGCCGGAATGGGATTTGCCGCGCACGATGTTCGGCGCCCCCATCAGCACGCTCATGCCATGTCCGTGCGACGCCCGGGCGGCGTCGAAGCTGGTCGGGAATTCGGCCAGGCGCACGCCGTTGTCGATCGCCTCGTCGACATGCGAGAGCGTCGCATCATCATGGCTTGCCACGGTGATGCCGCGCTCGGCGCAGACCTTGGCGATGGCGTTGCGGTGCGGCGTCGAATTGCGTGCCGATTCTGCCTGGCGCTTGGCGACGAAACGCGCGAAGGCCTCGTCGCTGAGCCCCCGCTTCTTCTGGTAGTAGAAAATATACTGATCCATCGTCTGGAATTGCCGCTGGCCGGGCGCATGATCCATCAGCGAGACGAGCCGCACATGCCGGTCGTTTTCGAAATCGGCGAAATGTTCGAGCACATTGTCGGCCGAGACCTCGCAGCGCAGGTGGATGAGGTGCTCGGCGCGCAGCCTGCCTTCCGTCTCTGCCGACTGGATGGCATCGGCCATCTCGCGCATCTCGCCATGTTCGAAGCCGCCGTCCTCGTCCGCCCCCATACGCAGGCAGTCGAACACCGTGGTGATGCCTGATGTGACGATCTGGGCGTCATGCGCCTGGATGGCGGCAGTCTTGTTCCAGCGAATGCCGGGGCGCGGCTGATAATGCCCTTCGAGATGGTCGGTGTGCAGCTCGACAAGGCCGGGAATGATGTAGTCGCCTTCAAAATCTTCGCCGGCTACCGAGTTGCCCTCGGAGATATCGGCGATCTTCCCGTCGCGAATGAGGATCGAGCCCGAGAGGATGTCGTCCTCGAGAACGATGCGGGCGTTGGAAAACACGGTCTCTTTGCTCATGGCGTCAGGTCTTTCAGCTTTTGGCGCCGGCAAGCGGCAGCCAGGAATGAACTTTGAATGGGGCGCCGCGCGTCTCCTCGATGAAAACGGCAAGGCCGGAAATCGAAAGCGGCCGGCCGGTGAAATCGGCAAAACGCTCGGTCAGGATCGCTTTCATCACCGCGGCGCGTGTCTCGGGCACCTGGCCGCTCAGTGTCATGTGAAAGCCGAAATCCTCCATGACGTAAGGATAACCCCAGCGTTGCAGATGGGCGCGCTGGCTGTCGCTGAGCTTCTCCGGGTTGCGCCGCACCATATCGGCCTCGGAAAGTGCTGCGCGGAACGGCTCGAACGACCTTACCACCTTCGCGGCGAAATCCTGAAGCGGTTGATGAAGAGAACCGGGAACGAGGGCAAAAAAACGGCCGAGCTGGCCAAGCACCAGCTCAGGAATCTCGAAGGCTTGCGTGCGCCGGGCAAAATCCTCGGCAACGGCCATGAGATCCTTCTCGGTGACGGAGGAGGCGAGCGAAAACGGCGCCTTGATCGTGGCGTGAAAGCCGTAGCGGCGGGGGTCGGCGGTCAGCTCGAACTGTTCTGCAGCACCCAGCTGCTCATATTCCGGTGCAGGATAGGTCTCGCCGGTGAAGGCATTGCGGCCGAGCCAGAGCGAGGCCGCGCCGGTCAGGGGATCATCCTTCGGCGGCGAGAAATAGAGAGCGTAGCGCAAGGCTTTTATCCTGGGGATCGTCCAACGGGGAGCGCACAGTGCAGTGATTTGGCGGCGAACCGCAAGCAGGCTTCCGGCTAAAAGATTTCCGTGACAGAATGATGATGGCGGCGGCAGCGCCACCCCCTTTGATCGATGGATCAGTGGGTTTTCGTGCCCATCAGCCGGTGGCGCAACGCGTTCGAGGCGGCGTCGAAAAGGAAGACGACGATCAGGATCAGGATGACCATGTAGGCGACGTTTTCCCAGTTGGCGTTGGTGCGCATGGCCTCCCACAGTTTCAGGCCGATGCCGCCTGCGCCGACAGCGCCGATGATGGTCGCGCCGCGCACGTTTGATTCCCATTGGTAGAGCGTCTGGCTGACGAAGACGGGAACGATCTGCGGCATAATGCCGTAACGATGAACGAGTATGTTCGATGCGCCAGTCGACCTGACGCCTTCGCGCGGCTTGTTGTCGATATTCTCGAGGCCTTCGGAATAGAGTTTGCCGAGCGAGCCGGTCTCGGTGAGGAAGATCGCACCGCTGCCGGCAAGCGGGCCAGGGCCGAAGGCCCGTGTCAGGAACAGCGCCCAGATCAGCATGTCGACCGAGCGCAGAAAATCGAAGAAGCGCTTCAGCACCTGGTTCAGCAAACGGTTCGGGGTGATGTTGCGCGCCGCCATGAAGGCGAGTGGGAAGGCGGTAAGCGCGCCGAGCAGCGTGCCGAGGAAAGCCATGACGATCGTCTGGAAAAGCTTGGTCCAGACGTCGCCGTGCTGCCACTCGCTGTTGTTCCATATATCGTCGAAGGCGAGCGACAGGTTGGACTGGTCAGGTTTGGTGCGCGGGCCGGAAACGATGAGGCTGACGACCTCGCCGACCGGCTTGTCGAAAAAGGACGATTGCGTGTCGAAGATGAAATTCGCCCAGCCGATGAAACGCTTGCGGATCTTCACCCGGTCGACGGAAATGCTGACATTGCCGGCAAAGCCGAGATCGGCCAGCACATTGTCGTCATAAACAGTCATCCAGCCGGGCACCGGTCCGACGACTTTCGGCGCACCGCTCGAAACTTCGACCGGGACGCTCACGCCATGCGCGGTCACGATCGTCTCGCTCTTCGAGACGGTGACGCTGCGGCTAGTGCCGCTGATCGAAACGGTGATGCTGCCATCCGGGTTGTTGACCAGCCAGTCCGGATGCGGATTGTCGCCGAGCGGCGAGAAGCGCGGATAACGGATGTCGATTGAGCCGTCACCCTCGATGCGGAATTCCGGCTGAACGTCGTAGCTCACCCATTGGCTGAGATAGATGCCGACGCGCTCCCAATGGGCTTCGGCGAAAAGCTTCGGCAGGTCGAAGAACCAGACGGCATAGAGGCTGTAGAGCAGCGTCGTGATGAGGATCATCAGCCCGCCGAAACGCTGGCGGAACGACCGGTGGAAATATTCCGGATAGCGCGTTTCTATCTCGTGCATGCGGTTTGCGTCGATCACCGTCATGGCGGCCTCAATGTTGCAGGAGGAAGGCGTGCTCGCCGACCAAGCGACGGCGCAGCCATGCGGAGAACTGGTCGACGGCGACGATCGTCACGAACAGCAGGAGTACGAGCGCCACCGTCTTGGCGCCGAAGCCGCGCGAGATCGAAAGCTTCAGCTCCTCGCCGATGCCGCCGCCGCCGACGGCGCCGATGATGGTCGAGGCGCGCACGTTGATCTCGAGGCGCAGCAGCGCATAGGAGGTGAAATTCGGCAGCACTTGCGGCAGGGCGGCAAAACGGATGCGCTCCCACCAGTTGGCGCCGACGGCTTTCATGCCCTCATGCGGCTTCATGTCGATATTCTCGGCCACTTCGTAGAAGAGTTTGCCGAGCGCGCCGATCGTATGCAGGGTGATGGCGATGATGGCGGCAACCGGCCCGATCGACAGGATCGCCGAAAACAGCCCGGCAATGACGATTTCCGGGAAGGCGCGCAGGAACTCCATCAGCCGCTTGGTGAAGATGCGCAACGGCCATGAATTCGTCAGGTTGCGCGCGGCAAAGAAGCTCAAGGGAACCGCAAAGACGAAGGCGATGATCGTCGAAATCAGCGCCACGTTGATCGTGACGATCATCAGCTCGAAATATTCGGGAATGTAGAAGGCGCCCCAGACGTAGACGCGGCCCCTGTCGAAATTGAATTCCTCGCCGCCCTTGTCGTTGACGCTCGCTATGTCGAACAGCGCGCGCCAGACGTCGTGCCAATCCTTGGGAATGAGCCAACTCAGGAAGTCGAAGAGATGCGGCAGGCGGTCGAAGAAATGGCCGGCATTGCTCTCGTCGGCGAAGCGGACGGAGCTGATGAAAGCCGCAATCAGGATAACCAGGCCGAGAACGGTGTAGAGGCGGCGCTTGGCGACCATCCGGTCCCAGGCCGTGCCGATCTCCTTGGTGCTCTGCATGTGCGGCTGTGTATCGGCAATAGTCATCAACGCCTCGCCTACTGCATAATTCAAGTGCTTCAGCGTCCTTTGCGGCTCTCGAAAAGACGCCTGGCGCTATAGTCGCAAGATAAAGGGCGGCCGTTTCCGGCCGCCCCGCATTCAAAAGACCGATCAGCCGCCGATGGCTGCCTTGCGGACGTCGACAACGGCGTTGTAGAAGTCGTGCTTGACCGGGGCGTAGCCCTGGTAATCGCCGCCTTCGACAGCCGTGAAGCACTTTTGATCCTTCGCCGGCAGAGCCGTGAAGAAGGCTGCAAGCTTCGTCTGCCACTCTTCGCCGAGAGCGTTGCGAACGACGAGCGGGCCGTTCGGGATCAGCGGCGAACGCCAAACTTCAACCAGCTTGTTCGGATCGACGGCGCCCTTGTCGACTTCCTTGCGGAAGGTGCCGGAGGTGTAGCCGTCCTTGAAATCGCCGATGCCCGAGCTATCGTCGACGGCGATGTCGACTTTGCCGTCATAAGCGGCAAGCAGGTTGTTCTCATGGCCGCCGTTGAACTGCGTCGAGGCGAAAAACTTGTCGTTCGGCATGCCCGTGTCCTTCGGGATCTGGGTCAGCGGAACGAGGTAGCCGGAAGTGGAATCCGGATCGGCGTAGCCGAGTTTCTTGCCCTTGGCGTCCTTGATGGACTTGATGCCGGAGGACTTCAGAGCGAGGCCGATCGAGTAATAGCCCGTCGAGCCGTCCTTCTGCTGCGTCGTCAGGATCGGCGTGACAGCCTTCGGATCCTTGATGTAGACCGCGGCGTAGCCGGAGGCGCCGAGTTCGGCGAAGTCGAGCGTGCCGCCGAGCAGGCCCTGGATCACGCCGTCATAGTCGGCGGCCGGGAAGAGCGAAACCTTCTCGAAGCCGAATTCCTGCTTCAGGTGGTCGGCAAGGCAGGCATAGTTGCGCAGGCGGTCGGTTTCGTTTTCGCCGCCGAGGATGCCGATGCGGAATTCCTTGAGTTCTGCAGCATGGGCAGCGCCGGCGAGCGCGAAGAGCGCCGTTGCCGCAAAGAGTGCTTTCTTCAACATGTTCTCTCCTTTTGACCGGTGTCCCCGGCCTTCCCGTTACGAAGAAGTGTGCCCTTGACGCGGGCGCTCGATCGCAGCCGTCTCTCTCAGAGACCGGCCAGTGCCAGCGGTTGGGTGCCGGCGGATTGATTGTCTGCCCGCTCGGGGGCGATATTGATTGAGGTCGAGGTCACCGTTTCGTCGATGCCGGCGCCGTCCTTGTCGGTCCCGTAGATTTCCTTCACCGCTTCGGCGGTCAGCTCCGAGGGCTGGCCGTCGAAGACGACGCGGCCGCCGGCCATGCCGACGATGCGCTCACAATAGTTGCGGGCGGTATCGAGCGTGTGAAGGTTGGTGATGACAGTGATGCCCTCGCGCTCGTTGATATCGCGCAGGGCATCCATAACGATCTTGGCGTTCAGCGGATCGAGCGAGGCGATCGGTTCGTCGGCGAGAACCATTTTCGGGTTCTGCATCAGCGCGCGGGCAATGGCCACGCGCTGCTGCTGGCCGCCGGAAAGCGTGCCGGCTGCCTGCAGCGCCGTCTGCTCGATGCCAAGGCGTTCGAGTGCCGCGATCGCATGCACGCGTTCCTCGCGGGTGAAGATGTTGAGCAGGCTCAGAAGCGTCGAGCGGTGGTTGAGGCGGCCGAGCATGACATTGGTGAGAACGTCGAGGCGCGGCACCAGGTTGAACTGCTGGAAGATCATCGCGCAGTCGCGCTGCCAGTTGCGCAGTGCCTGGCCGCGAAGCCCGGAGACCTCGACGCCGGCGAAATGAACGGAGCCTGAACTCGGCTCCTGAAGGCGGTTGATCATGCGCAGCAGCGTCGACTTGCCGGCGCCGGAGCGGCCGATGATGCCGACCATCTGGCCTTGGGGAATGGCAAGCGTGACGGAATCGACAGCGAGCTTTTTTCCGAAACGACGTGTGACATTCTTCAGCTCGAACATCATGCTCTTCCCTTGCGATCCAGGCCTTGGTCAGCTTCGCATTAGTCCCGCTTGATGAACCTCGCATGTCATATTTGTGTAAGTCCTGTCACAATTCTTCGCCCCTATATCGGGGGTTTTATCCGCCGTAGCGGGACAGGAAATCTTCCGCGTCCAGGTTGCGAAAATCCTGGAGCGCCTGGCGCAGCCGGTCATGCTCCCAATCCCACCAGGAAAGCCTGTCCATCCGTTCGCCGACCTCTCTTGGAAAGCGCTCGCGGATGAGTTTGGCCGGTACGCCGCCGACGATCGTATAGGGCGCGACGTCCTTAGCGACGACGGCGCCGGCCCCGATCACCGCGCCGTTACCGACGTTGACGCCGGGCAGGATCGTCGCCCCGTGGCCGATCCAGACATCGTTGCCGATCGTCACGCGGTTTGCGCGCCGCCAGGCGAAGAAGTCCGTTTCCACGTCGCCGTCCGGCCAGTAGTCGGCGGCGCGATAGGTGAAATGATGCAGCGTCGCGCGCCAGGTCGGATGGTTGGTGGCGTTGATGCGCACGGCGGCGGCGATATTGACGAACTTGCCGATCGTCGCACACCAGACGGAGCCATCCTGCATGATGTAGGAATAGTCGCCGAACGTGGCCTCGCTGATGCGGCAGCGTTCAGAGACCTCCGTATAGCGCCCGAAAGTGGAATCGCTGACGGATGCCGTCTCATGAAAGTACGGCTCGATGCCAAGCTTGCGGCTCATGCAGCGATCTTTCTGGGTGAGAACTGCTGGACGTCGAGGATGCGGTCGGCGACGGCTTCGCGCACTTCTTCGTCGTGGAAGATGCCGAGAAGAGCCACACCCGCCTTCTTCTTTTCCGCGATCATGCCGACGACGACGGCACGGTTCCTGGCATCGAGCGAGGCCGTGGGTTCGTCGAGAAGCAGGATCGTGTGCTCGGTGATGAAGCCGCGCGCGATGTTGACGCGTTGCTGCTCGCCGCCGGAGAAGGTGGCGGGCGGAAGCTGCCAGAGCGTTTCCGGCAGATTGAGCCTGGCAAGCAGGGCGCCCGCCTTTTCCCGTGCCGTGACGGCGTCCTCACCGCGTGCCAGCAGCGGTTCGGCAACCACATCGATCGCCGCAACGCGCGGCACGGTGCGCAGGAACTGGCTGACATAACCGAGCGTATCGCGGCGGACGTTGAGCACGGTGCGCGGATCGGTGGAGGCGAGATCGACGATGCGTCCGTCGTGGCTGATGAGGATCTGGCCGGTGTCGACGGCGTAATTGCCGTAGATCATCTTGAGCAGCGAGCTCTTTCCGATGCCCGATGGGCCGCCGAGCACGACGCATTCGCCCGATGCGACGGAGAAGGCGACATCGGAGACGACAGGCAGCCTGATGCCGTCGCGCAGGTGCATGGTGAAGCTCTTTGAGACTTCGGAAACGACGAGGGGCGTTGCCATATTCTTCTTCCTTGGTTTCGGGCCTCAGACCTGCAGGATCGAGGAGACGAGCAGCTGCGTATAGGGTTCGCGCGGGTCGTCGAGCACGCGGTCGGTGAGCCCGTGTTCGATGACGTAGCCATCCTTCATCACCATCATCCGGTGCGAGAGAAGGCGGGCGACGGCGAGATCGTGGGTGACGATGATGGCCGAGAGGCCAAGATCGTTGACGAGGCCGCGCACGAGATCGAGCAGGCGCGCCTGCACCGAGACGTCGAGGCCGCCGGTCGGCTCGTCCATGAAGACGAGGCGTGGGCCGGTGACGAGGTTGCGGGCGATTTGCAATCGCTGGCGCATGCCGCCCGAAAAGGCGCGCGGCTGGTCGTCGATGCGGTCGGCGTCGATCTCGACGCGTTCGAGCCAGTCGATCGCCGAAGCGCGGATCTTGCCGTAGTGCCGGTCGCCGATCGCCATCAGCCGTTCGCCGACATTAGCGCCGGCAGAAACGGTCATGCGCAGGCCGTCGGCCGGGTTCTGATGCACGAAGCCCCAATCGGTGCGCATCAGGAAACGTCGCTCGGCCTCGTTCATGCGATAGAGATCGCGGTAGCTGCCGTCGCGCATGTGATATTCGACGCTGCCGGTGCTCGGCAGCAGCCGGGTAGAGAGGCAATTGAGCAGCGTCGTCTTGCCGGAGCCGGATTCACCAACGATGGCGAGCACTTCGCCGGGCCAGAGCTCGAAGGAGACATCGCGGCAGCCGATACGGTTGCCGTAGAATTTCGAAACGTCATGGACTTTGAGAAGCGGGGTGTCGCTCATTCTGCAGCCTCCCGGGCCAGCATATCGCCGACATGGCCGTGCACGCGGCGGTCTTCGCAATGATCGGTGTCGGAGCAGACAAACATCCGCCCGCCCTTGTCGTCGAGAACCACTTCGTCGAGATAGACGTCCTCGGCGCCGCAAAGGGCGCAGGGTTTGCCGAAGCGCTGGATCTCGAAGGGATGGTCTTCAAAATCCAGGCTGACGACATCGGTATAGGGAGGCACGGCATAGATACGCTTTTCGCGGCCGGCTCCGAAGAGCTGCAGTGCGTCCGACTTGTGCATCTTCGGATTATCGAATTTCGGCGTCGGCGAGGGATCCATGACATAACGGCCGTGCACCTTGACCGGATAGGCATAGGTGGTAGCGATGCGGCCGTTGCGGGCGATATCCTCGTAGAGCTTCACATGCATGAGACCGTATTCCTCGAGCGCGTGCATCTTGCGGGTCTCGGTCTCGCGCGGTTCGAGGAAGCGCAGCGGCTCGGGGATCGGCACCTGGTAGACGAGCACCTGGCCGACCCTAAGTTTTTCCTCGGGAATGCGGTGGCGCGTCTGGATGATCGTCGCATCCTTGGTATGCGTCGTCACCGCGACATTGGCGACCTTCTGGAAGAAGGCGCGGATCGAAACGGCGTTGGTCGTGTCGTCGGCGCCCTGATCGATGACCTTCAGCACGTCATCAGGTCCGATGATCGAGGCCGTCACCTGCACACCGCCGGTGCCCCAGCCGTAGGGCATAGGCATTTCGCGCGAGGCGAACGGCACCTGGTAACCGGGAATGGCGATCGCCTTCAGGATGGCGCGGCGGATCATCCGCTTGGTCTGTTCGTCGAGATAGGCGAAGTTGTAGCTGGCCAGATCGGTCATTCGGCGGCTTCCTTCATGTCTTCGCCACCGTTGCGGGCGGCTTCGAATTCGCGGCGCATGCGGCGGACGAGATCGAGTTCGGCCTGGAAGTCCACATAATGCGGAAGCTTCAGATGCTCGACGAAGCCCGTCGCCTGGACGTTGTCGGAGTGCGAGATGACGAATTCCTCGTCCTGTGCCGGTGCGGTGATATCCTCGCCGAGCTCTTCGGCGCGAAGCGCTCGCTCGACCAGCGACATCGCCATCGCCTTGCGCTCGCTCTGGCCGAAGACCAGGCCGTAGCCGCGGGTGAATTGCGGCGGTGCCTTGGCCGAACCCTTGAACTGGTTGACCATCTGGCACTCGGTGATCTGGATCGTGCCGAGCGAGACGGCGAAACCAAGTTCCGGCACGTCGAATTCCACCTCGACGTCGCCGATGCGGATTTCACCGGTGAAGGGGTGGTTGCGGCCGTAGCCGCGCTGGGTGGAATAACCGAGAGCCAGCAGGAAACCCTCGTCGCCGCGGGCAAGCGCCTGCAGGCGGAGATCCCGGGTCATCGGGAATTCCATCGGCTCGCGGGTCAGGTCGCCGATCTCGTGATCTTCCGGCATGTCGCCGTCGGCCTCGATCAGGCCTTCCTCGCCGAGGATCTCGGAGACGCGCATGACGCGGCCGGTCTCGGCGGCACGCTGAGCAGGCGTCTCGACCGCCTCGTCCGAAAGCAGCGAGGGATCGAGCAGGCGATGGGTATAGTCGAAGGTGGGCCCAAGAAGCTGGCCGCCCGGCAGATCCTTGTAGGTCGCCGAGATGCGGCGTTCGATCGTCATATCAGCCGTGTCGAGCGGCTTCGAATAGCCGAAACGCGGCAGCGTCGTGCGGTAGGCACGCAGCAGGAAGATCGCCTCGATCATGTCGCCCCGCGATTGGCGAATGGCGAGGGCTGCGAGCGTGCGGTCGAAAAGCGAAGCCTCAGCCATGACACGATCGACGGCGAGCGCCAGCTGCGCCACGATCTGTTCTATGCCGATCGCCGGCAGCGAACGGTCGCCGCGGCGACGGTCGGCCAGCAGGCGGTGGGCATTGGCGATGGCGGCCTCGCCACCCTTGACGGCAACATACATGAGCTCAGATCTCCGTTGCTGTGATCTTGGTGGTGCGCGGCAGGCAGAGGAAACGCTTGCCCGCCGTCAGCACGATGTCGACGCCGCGCGGAAAGAGCGCACGGTTCTCGGTCCAGAGCCGCAGGAAGGTCTCCGGCAGGCCGATAGGCGCCATCTCCGCCACACTCTGGATGCCGGGACCCATCAGCGCCAGCCTGCGGCCGCCCTCGAGTTCGGCGAGTTCGATGATGAGGGTCGTCGAGCGGTCGGGATATTCCTGCGTACCTGACGCAAAGAGGCCGAAGGAGGAAAGTGCGGTGCCGGCCTCGGTGAAGGCAAAGCGCGCTTCGGCCTTTTCGGTGGTCAACGGCGCGCCGGTATGGAAGCCGAGCCACTCCGGCACGGCGGATTTCGCCAGTCCCTGGGAAAGCCAGACGGGCGTGTCGTGGTCGCAAAGCGTCAGCGCGATCGTGCCGGCGGCGATGCCGAGCGGCGCCGGCGGAGCGACGTCGGGCTGGACGGTCTGGATCGTGCCGGGGCGCGCCATGCCGTCCATCAGCATCTTGAAGACGCTCTGTGCGTGGAAGACCGGCTCGGCAAAGCCGCCGGTCAGGGCATCGGTCTTGAGAGCCATCAGTCGTCCCCCCGCACCATGGTGAAGAAATCGACGCGGGTTGCTGCCGCCTCGTCCGCCTTGCGGCGTTCGGCATCGGCGATCCGCTCAGTGATCGGTAAAAGCAGGGCCCGTTCGACGAGATCCTGCGTCGATTCCTCCTGCCAGAGCGCGTCGAAGATCGCCGCAAGCCGCGCCTTCTCGCGGTCGGTGCCGAGCGCCTGAGCATGGCCGACCGCGCCGGAGTCGAGCCGGACGGTCGCCCGCGTTACGGTCACCTCGCCGAGATTGAAGGGAGCGCCGCCGCCGCCGATGCGTCCGCGCACCATCACCAGCCCGGTCTCCGGTCCGCGCACCGGATGGGCCACAGGCTTTTCCGGCAATGCATCGAAGACCGCCTGAAGTTCGCCCCGCTCCGCCCGCGCCAGCAGATCGGCGGCGCGTTTGCGCCCGGATGCCGTCTGTGACGCAGCGTCTGTCCTGTCCGCTGATATCATCGCCGCTTCCCTTAAAATGTCTATTGATATAGACAACTATACAAGATATACTTAGCTCTAAATCGATGTCGTGACAAGCGTGTGACATCACGAGTTAAATGGGTGGCAGGGGATGGAATGGCGGGATTGAAGCAGGTGCAAAGGCAAACCGGGGTGGCGCTCTGGCGCCAGATCGCCGATCGGATTCGCGAGGCGATCAGCACCGGAGCCTATGACGAAACGGGAATGGTGCCGCCGGAAACCATGCTGGCGCTGCAATTCGGCGTCAACCGGCATACGGTGCGCAGCGCGCTTGCCGCACTTGCCCAGGAAGGTATCGTGCGTGCGGTGCAGGGCCGCGGTACCCTGATCGAGCGCAAGGAGCGGCTGAATTTCCCGATCAGCCGCCGCACGCGTTTCACCGCCGGCATCGGCGATCAGGCCCGTGAAATGCGCGGCCTTCTGCTCGATGAGGCGAAGGAGGAGGCGAGTGCCGAGATCGCCCGCTGGCTGGGCCTGACGCCGGGAGAGGAGGTGATCCGCCTGGAAACATTGCGCCAGGCAGACAAGCGGCCGGTTTCAAGGGCGACGAGCTGGTTTCCCGCCAAACGCTTTGCCGGTATCGGTGAGGCTTACCGGACGGGGGAATCGATCACTAAGGCTTTCGCCGAACTCGGCCTGCCGGATTACGTCCGGGCGACGACCGAGGTGACGGCAGCCCATGCCAGCGCAGCCGATATGGCCGACCTCGAACTCACCCCCGGCGCGATCCTGCTGATCGCCAAGGCGATGAACACCGATCTTGAGGGTGTGCCGGTGCAATATTCGATCAGCCGCTTCGCGGCCGACCGGGTGCAGTTCACGATCGAGAATTGAGCGCCGTTCCCCGCCGTGGCGGGGAAGATCGGCCGATCAATGCGCGCCCGACATATCGCCGAGCACTTCCTTGGAAGCGACGGTGGAATCCGCCTTCAGCGTGTAGACCATCGGCACGCCGGTCGCGAGGTTGAGGGCGAGCACACCTTCTTTGCTCAGCTTGTCGAGCACCATGACAAGCGAGCGCAGCGAATTGCCGTGCGCGGCAACCAGCACCTTTTCGCCCCTGAGCACACGCGGCAGGATCTCCGTGAGGTAGTAGGGCCAGACGCGGGCGCCGGTGTCACGCAGGCTTTCACCGCCGGGAGGCGGCACGTCATAGGAGCGGCGCCAGATATGCACCTGTTCCTCGCCCCATTTGGCGCGTGCATCGTCCTTGTTGAGGCCGGAGAGGTCGCCGTAGTCGCGCTCGTTCAGCGCCTGGTCGCGGATCGTCAGGAGATCGGGCTGGCCGACCTTGTCGAGGATGAGCTTCAGCGTGTGCTGTGCACGCACCAGCACCGAGGTATAGGCGACGTCGAATTTGATCCCGTATTCGGCGAGCGCCGCACCGCCTGTATTGGCTTCCCGGACGCCGAGCTCGGTCAGATCGGGATCCTTCCAGCCGGTGAAGAGATTCTTCAGGTTCCAGTCACTCTGGCCGTGGCGAACGAGGACGAGGGTACCGCTCATGAATATGCCTCCGTAGTATCGTTATGAGGAAGAAAGCCCGAGCACGTCGAGCATGGAATAGAGACCCGGCTTCTTGTCACGCGCCCAAAGGGCCGCCTTGATGGCGCCGCGCGCAAAGATCGAGCGGTCGGCCGCGCTGTGCGATAGGGTGACGATTTCGCCTTCGCCGGCAAAAAGCACGGAATGCTCGCCGATGACGGAGCCGCCGCGCAGCGTCGCAAAGCCGATCGTGCCCGCTTCGCGGGCGCCCGTATGGCCGTCGCGCACCCGGACCGACTTCGAGGCAAGATCGATGCCGCGCCCCTTTGCCGCGGCCTCGCCGAGGAGAAGAGCGGTGCCGGAAGGCGCATCCACCTTGTGCTTGTGGTGCATTTCCAGGATCTCGATGTCCCAGTCGACAGAATCGAGCGCACGCGCTGCCTGTTCCGCGAGCACGCCGAGCAGATTGACCCCGAGGCTCATATTGCCCGACTTGACGATGCGGGCATGGCGCGCCGCCGCGGCGATCCTGGCATTGTCGTCGTCCGAACAGCCGGTCGTGCCGATGACATGGACGATGCGGGCCTGCGCGGCGAGGCCTGAGAATTCCACTGTTGCAGCAGGCGAGGTGAAGTCGAGCACGCCTTCGGCATCGAGAAAAGCGTTGAGCGGATCGTCGCCGATGATGACGCCGGTCGGGCCGAGACCGGCGATCTCGCCGGCATCCTTGCCGACGAAGGGCGAGCCGGCGCGCTCGACCGCGGCATGCAGGCTTACTCCCTCGATCGAATGGATGAGCCGGATCAGCGTCTGCCCCATGCGTCCTGCTGCGCCAACCACCACCAGTTTCATCGCAGCATCGCTCATGTCAGTCTCGCCAGCTTAGTTTGAATCGGAGGCCGAAGGCCTCTGCAGATTGTTGAGGCGAGCGTAAAGACCGTCGCTGACCTTCGCAAGCGTCTCGTGATTGCCTTCCTCGACGACGCGGCCCTGCTGCATGACGACGATCTTGTCGGCGCGCACCACGGTCGAAAGCCGATGGGCGATGACGACGACGGTGCGTCCGCTCATCGCTTCATCGAGCGCCTTCTGCACGGCGGCCTCGGATTCGGTGTCGAGGGCCGAGGTCGCCTCGTCGAGAAGCAGGATCGGCGCATTGCGTACCAGGGCGCGCGCGATCGATAGCCGCTGCCGCTGGCCGCCCGAAAGCGTCACGCCGTTTTCGCCGACCGGCGTCTCGTAACCTTGCGGCTGTGCTGAGATGAAATCATGCGCATAGGCAAGCCGCGCCGCCTCCTCCACCTCGGCATCGGTCGCTTCCGGCCGGCCATAGCGGATATTGTCGCGGATCGTGCCCTCGAACAGATAGGGCTGCTGCGAGACATAGGCGAGTTGCTGGCGCAACGACTTCTTGGTGATGTGGGCGATATCTTGCCCGTCGATCAGGATTTCTCCCTCGCGCGGATCGTAGAAGCGCGGAATGAGGCTGATGACAGTGGATTTGCCGGCGCCGGACGGCCCGACCAGCGCTGTGGTGGCGCCGCCCTCGGCGGTGAAACTGACGCCGCTGAGTACGCTCTCATTGCCGTAGGCGAAGGACACATTGCGGAATTCGATTCTTGCCTGCGTCACCGTCAGCGGCCGGGCATCCGGCAGGTCGCGCTGGCGCGGTTCCATGTCGAGCAATTCATAGATCATCCGCGCATTGACGACGGCGCGCTCCATCTGCACCTGCAGGCGGGCAAGCCGGCGGGCCGGGTCATAGGCAAGCAGCAGCGCCGTGACGAAGGAGAAGAAGGCGCCGGGTGGCACATTGAAGTAGATCGAGCGGTAGGCGGCATAGGCAAGCACGCTGGCGACGGCAAAGCCCGCAAAACTTTCAGTCAGAGGAGAGGTGCGCTCGGAAAGTCGGGCAATCCGGTTCGCCCGGCTTTCGGCGCCCTTGATGAGCTTGTTGACCTTGCGCTCCAGCTCTTCCTCCATCGTGAAGGCTTTCACGATGGCGATGCCCTGGATCGTCTCCTGCATGGCGCCGAGAACGTGGCTGTTCAGGTGCACGGCCTCGCGGGTCGCCGAGCGCAGCCGCTTGGAAACATAGCGCAATGCATAAAGCAGCGGCGGCGCCATGATGAACACGGCAAGGCTGAGCAGCGGATCCTGGATGATCATCACGGCGAGCAGCGAAACGAAGGTCAGCAGGTCGCGCACCGTCGAGGTGATCGTCAGGTTGAGCACGTCGCGGATGCCGCTGACGTTCTGGCTCACCTGCGCGGCGATATGGGCCGAGCGCGCCTCGCTGAAGAAGCCGACCGAAAGCGTCATCAGATGCGCATAGAGCCGGCGCTGGTAGCGGGCGACGATATCGTTGCCGACCCTGGAAAGCGCCACCGCCTGGCCATAGCTCGCAAAACCGCGCAGCACGAAGGCGATGAAGATTGAAAGACAGATGATCCAGACGACGTCCGCGCGCCGATTGGCGAAGGCCTCGTCGATGATCGCCCGCATGATCCAGGCGGTAAAGGCCGTCGAAAGCGCCACCACGATGAGGCAGGCGATCGCAAAGACATAGCCCCACAGATGGTCGCGGCCGTTTTCAGCGATGATGCGTTTCAGGATGCCGGTTACGGTATCGCTGCTGACGCTCTGCGTTCTGCTTTCCGCCGCTTCCAAATAGGTTTCCTGTCTCGGGCCAAGCGCCCCGCGAGGGCGACACGCACTTTTGCCGGGGTCTATAAAGAGTTGGGACCGGTTTGGCTAGAGCGCCGCGCGTCCGGATAGGAGGCGCCAGGCACGCTCCATTTGCTTTGCGCGCCGGGTTAGCGGCGCCAGCGGCGGCCTTCCGTCGAGACGCCGAAATTCGCCGGCATGCGCGCATAGGAGGAAAGCCCGGCAAGCGCTGCCAGCGGATGTGTCACCACATAGGTCGGGATGGTGCGAAGCAGCGCCGTATGCGGCGCCTTGTCCTCGAAGGCGATGCGGAATTCCGGCCTCTTCAGTGCCGGGATGATTTTCTGCGAAATGCCGCCTGAGAGATAGACGCCGCCGCGCGCCATGAACACCATCGCCATGTCGCCCGCCACGCGGCCGAGGTAGGTGGCAAACAGCGAGACGGTCTCTATGGCTGCCTTGTCGCTGCCGGCAAGCGCGTGCGAGGTGATATCGGCTGGATCCTTCATCGTCGGCTCGATGCCATCGACCACGCAGATGGCATGATAGAGGTTGACGAGGCCGCGGCCGCAGAGAATCTGTTCGGCCGAAACGCGGCCTTCGATCGTCTCGATATGCGGGAAGATTTCATAATCGCGCTTGCTGCGCGGCCCGAGATCGACATGGCCGCCTTCGCCGGGAACCGGGATCCAGCTGTGCTGGGCATGCACGAGCCCGCCGACGCCGAGGCCGGTGCCCGGTCCGAGCACGACGCGCGAGGCGATCATGTCGCCGGTGGCGTCGCCGATGCGTTCGCGGTTTTCATCCGAAAGTGCGGCGATCGCCAGCGCCTGCGCCTCGAAATCGTTGACGACGAGTACGTCCTCGATACCGAGGCTCTCGATCATCGTCTTTGGCCGCACCACCCAGTCGCAATTGGTCAGTGGGATTTCGTCGTCGTTGATCGGGCCGGCGACGGCCAGGATCGCCGAGCGCGGCTGCACGGCGGTCTTGTCGAGTACGCCGTGCTGGATCGCTTCGTCGATCGTCGCGAAATCCGCCGTGCGCACGTTCGGAAACTGCTTCGGCTCGGCATAGGCATCGGTCAGGATGGAGAAGCGGGCATTCGTGCCGCCGATATCGCCGATCAGGATCGGGAAAGGCAGCGGAGCGGTGCTGTTGTTCGGTTTTGGCATGGCCGGTTCCGTGCTGATCAGGCTTTAAGTGTGGGAAGAAGTTTTATAGCGGTCGCGTGGTTGAGCGCCATCGGAATATCGTAGACGATCGCCAGTCGCATCAGCGCCTTCACGTCGACATCGTGCGGCATCGGCGTCAAAGGGTCGACGAAAAAGATCAGGGCGTCGACCTCGCCGGTCGAAATCAGCGCGCCGATCTGCTGGTCGCCGCCGAGCGGGCCGCTTTTCAGCCTGACGACGTCGAGATCGGGAGCGGCGTCGAGCACCCGCCCGCCGGTCGTGCCCGTCGCGACGATCTTCCAGCGCGAGAGAATGTCCCGGTTGGCGCGGGCGAACGCCGCCATGTCGTCCTTCTTCTGGTCATGCGCGATCAGCGCAAGGCATTTGCCGCCGGCCATGAAGTGAATCTCCGCCCCAACAATTCAATCGATTTGACCGCTGTATACCAAGAATTTGCGATTTGAAAGACAGCGCATCCGCCCCTTCATTGGATCGCCGGCTTGTCGTTCGGAACCGGGCCGACATCCGGCAACGCGCCATCGGCGCCGTCAGCCGACGCGGCTGCCGGAGCGGCGGCGAGCGCGGTTGCGGCGGAGGGTCCGCCATAGGTGGCGGCCTGCATCGAAGCGACGGAAGCGGCATCGAGCGCGGCGGCGCAAGCGTTGGGCAGATCGGTGACCATCATCTCACGCGGCGGCTTGGGCGGCTTGGCGCCGGGCTTGGGCGGTTTCGGCGGCGCCCAAGGCGCCGGCGTGAACCAATAGGCGAGCGACTTGTCGCAGCCGTCGCCGGCGGGGACAGGAGCTTGCGGCGTGCATCCGGCAGCGCCCGGCGGGCATTTGATGCGGATGTGGAAATGCGAGTCATGACCGTATATCGGCCGGAGCTTACTAAGGTTGGTTCGGTCGCCGGCCCAGGTGTCGCACATCTTCTTCTTGATCGCCGGATTGACGAAGATGCGCTCCACTTCGGGATAGCTCGCCGCGAGCATCAGCAGCCGCGCGTGCGATTGCGTCCACACCTTGGGGTCGACGGTCAGGAACTTGCCCTTCTGTAGCATGGTGGTGAAGGGCAGATCCTGGCGCTCCTCGGCCGTCATGCGGCGCGCCGGCATCGGGCTAAACCAGATATCGGCATCGAGGCCAATCTGGTGCGAGGAATGGCCGTTGAGCATCGGCCCGCCGCGTGGTTGCGCGATATCGCCGACAAGGATGCCCGGCCAGCCGGCATATTTGACCGCATCCTGCGAAAACCGCTCCAAGAGCGCGATCATGGCCGGATTGCCCCAGCGACGGTTGCGCGAAAGCCGCATCGCCTGCCAGGTCGGCCCGTCGGTCGGCAGCGCCACCGCACCCGTCATGCAGCCCTTTGCGTAAAAGCCGATCGGCTGTGCCGGCCCCTGCGTCGGCAGGTCGACGGCGCCGAACTGCCCCTTGGCGCTGCCCGGGCTCGGCGTCTTCTGCTCAGCGCCGACGTCGCCAACGGCAAGGCCTGCGCCGATCGCGCCGGCGAGCGCCAGTGTGCCTAATGTCCTGAAAGCTTGGGCGAAGCCGAAAGCCATGCTGTTCCCTTAATTCGTTGTCGAAGTGATTTGCACTCGAATCTATCCTGAAAAGCGATTTTGGTGAATCGATGATTTGCTGGACGGGCGCAGCAGGGGCCGGTGACGGAACGCCGCAGCGCCTCAGGCATTGACAGGAGCTGACCTTTGACAGGAGCTGGCGGCTCAAAATGTCGCGAGCCGGCAAAAACCAGACTCTCTCCTGTTTTTCGCCCCTATTTCTCGTATTGTCGTATCCATCAATATTCAGGGGAAATGGGAATGGCGGCTTTGTGGTCGAAAATCGGTCTGTTTCTGTCGCTTGCGGGTGCTCTGGTGCCGCGGACGGCATTGGCTGAGGGCCAGCCGTTTCAGATCGGAAGCTCGGTCATCAGCGAGATGAAGTACAAGCCGGGCTTTACTCATTTCGACTATGTGAACCCTAATGCCCCGAAGGGTGGAGACCTGCGCCTTTCCGCGAGCGGGGCCTTCGACACCTTCAACCCGGTACTTGCCAAAGGCCAGGTGGGAGTAGGCCTGACGCTCGTATACGACACCTTGATGAAGGCGGCAGATGACGAGCTGCTTGTCTCCTACGGCTTGCTCGCCGAAGGGCTGTCCTTCCCCGCCGATGTCTCGAGCGCAACCTTTCGCCTGCGTAAGGAGGCAAAATGGGCAGATGGTCAGCCGGTAACGCCCGAGGATGTCATCTTCAGCCTGGACAAGACCAAGGAGCTAAACCCCCTTACCGCGAACTACTACCGGCACGTGGTGAAGGCCGAAAAGACCGGTGATCGCGACGTCACCTTCACCTTCGACGAGAAGAACAACCGGGAGCTCCCGAATATTCTCGGCCAGTTGGTGGTCGTGCCGAAACATTGGTGGGAGGGGCAGGGACCGGACGGCAAGCCACGCGATATCTCAAAGACGACGCTCGAGCCCGTGATGGGTTCGGGACCTTACAAGATTGCGTCCTTCTCCCCCGGCGCGACGATCCGCTACGAATTGCGCGATGACTATTGGGGCAAGGACCTCAATGTGAATGTCGGCCAGAACAATTTTCGCAATGTCATCTACACCTATTTCGGCGATCGGGATGTCGAGTTCGAAGCGTTTCGCGCCGGCAACAGCGACTACTGGCAGGAGACCACGGCTGCCCGCTGGGCGACGGGATATGATTTCCCCGCGGTGAAGGAAGGACGTGTCAAGAAAGAGGAGGTTGCAAACCCGCTGCGCGCCACCGCCATCATGCAGGCTCTCGTGCCCAACATGCGACGTGACCTCTTCAAGGACATCAGGGTCCGCGAGGCGCTGAACTATGGACTGGATTTTGAGGAGCTGAACCGAACCGTTGCCTTTAACAGTTACAAACGCATCGACAGTTATTTCTGGAATACCGAACTCGCCTCGTCCGGCCTTCCACAAGGTAGAGAACTGGAAATTCTGCAGGGCATGAAGGATAAGGTTCCGCCCGAAGTCTTCACCACGCCCTATGCCAATCCGGTCGGTGGCGATCCGCAGAAGAGCCGTGATAACCTCCGCAAGGTAATTGCGCTTCTCAAAGAAGCCGGCTGGGAGATCAAGGGCAATCGCATGGTCAATACCAAGACCGGCCAGCCGATGAGCTTCGAGATCCTGTTGTCGAGCCCCATGCTAGAGCGCTGGGCGGTGCCCTATGCCAGCAATCTCAAGAAAATCGGCATAGATGCGCGCGTGCGGACGGTCGATGCATCGCAAGCGGTCAATCGCGAACGCAGCTTCGATTACGACATGATCTGGAATGTCTGGGCGCAGACGATGAACCCTGGCAACGAACAGTCCGTCTATTGGGGCTCCGGTTCGGTCAATCAGCAGGGGTCTCAAAATTACGCAGGCATTGCCAATCCGGCTGTCGATGAGCTCATCCGCATGATCATCTTCGCGCCGAACCGCGATGAACAGGTCGCGGCGATCAAGGCGATGGACAGGGTACTGCTTGCAAACCACTACGTCATCCCGCTGTTCTACCGCGGTACCCAGAACATCGTCTATTGGAACACGATCACCCATCCCGCCGAATTCCCGGCCTATAGCCTAGGCTTCCCCGATGCCTGGTGGTCGACCTCGGCGAAATGAGCGGGCTTGCATTGAAGGCGGCCTCGGCTCCAAATGGCGCAAGCGAATCACGACAAGCCGGTACGGCCGGCAAGGGAAGGCTGGCGGATTGAGCAGCATCGGACTGGACGGCAGGCAGACAAGAAGAAGATTTCCGGAGGCTGAAGGCTGATGGGCGCCTATGTCATTCGCCGCCTGCTTCTGATGATCCCGACCATCGTCGGCATCATGGCGATTTCCTTCATCGTCATTCAATTCGCGCCGGGAGGCCCGGTCGAGCAGGTGATCGCCCAATTGACCGGCCAGGCCGATGGCGCCGATCAGCGCCTGTCCGGTGGCGGTGACCTGATGGGTGACGGAGGAGGGGACGAAGGCTCCAGATATCGCGGCGCCCAAGGGCTCGATCCTGAACTGATCGCCAAGCTCGAAAAACAGTTCGGCTTCGACAAGCCGCCGCTGACGCGTTTTGGCGAGATGATGTGGAATTACATCCGCTTCGATTTCGGCGAGAGCTTCTTCCGCAACACCTCCGTGCTCGACCTCATCAAGGAGAAGCTGCCGGTGTCGATCTCGCTTGGCATCTGGATCCTGATCTTCTCCTATGCCATTTCCATCCCGCTCGGCATTCGCAAGGCGGTCAAGGACGGATCGACCTTCGACGTCTGGACCTCGGGTGTCATCGTCGTCGGCTACGCCGTCCCGAGCTTCCTCTTTGGCATTCTGCTGATCGTGCTTTTCGCCGGCGGCTCCTTCTACGACTGGTTTCCGCTGCGGGGCCTGGTTTCCGACAATTTCGATCAGCTCGCCTGGTGGCAGAAGCCGCTCGATTATTTCTGGCACCTCACCCTGCCGCTGATCTCGCTTTCGCTTGCAGCCTTCGCGACGACGACCTTGCTGACCAAGAATTCCTTCATCGAGGAAATCAAGAAGCAGTATGTCGTCACCGCCCGCGCCAAGGGTCTGAATGAGCGGCAGGTGCTTTACGGCCATATTTTCCGCAATGCCATGCTGATCATCATCGCCGGTTTCCCCGGCGCCTTCATCTCCGCCTTCTTCACCGGATCGCTGCTGATCGAAAATATCTTCTCGCTCGATGGCCTCGGCCGTCTCGGTTATCTCTCGGTGGTCAACCGGGATTATCCTATCGTCTTCGCCACACTCTACATCTTCTCGCTGCTCGGTCTGTTCGTCAGCTTGATCTCCGACCTGATCTACACCTGGATCGATCCGCGCATCGATTTCGAGCGGAGGGATGTCTGATGGACGCCGCCGCAAATCCTGTCACTGCAACCCCCGTCAAGCCGCCGCGCAAGGGGCTGCTGTCGCCGACCAACATCCGTCGCTGGAAGAATTTCCGGGCGAACGGCCGCGGCTACTGGTCGTTGTGGCTTTTCCTGCTGCTGTTCGGGCTCAGCCTGTTTGCAGAATTCCTCGCCAACGACCGGCCGGTCATCGCCTCCTACAAGGGCGAAATCCTGTTTCCCGTGCTGATCGACTATCCCGAGGAGAAGTTCGGCGGCTTCCTCGCAGAAACCGACTACCGCTCCTCCGTCATTGCCGACGAGATCAACGCCAATGGCTGGATGATCTGGCCGCCGATCCGTTATTCCTACCGCTCGGTCAATTCGAACATTCCGCATTCGGCGCCCACCGCCCCGTTCTGGCTGATGACGAAGGAGGAGCGCTGCGCCGGCTATCCGCAAGGGATGAACGATCCCGCCTGCACCCTCGGCAATCTCAACTGGCTCGGCACCGATGACCAGGCCCGAGACGTGCTCGCCCGCGTCATCTATGGTTTCCGCATATCGGTGCTCTTCGGCCTGGCGCTCACCATCTGCTCGGCGATCATCGGCGTCACGGCAGGTGCGGTGCAGGGCTATTTCGGCGGCTGGACCGACCTCCTGCTGCAGCGTCTCATCGAAATCTGGTCGTCGATGCCGGTGCTTTACATCCTGCTGATCATCGCCGCCATTCTGCCGCCAGGCTTCTTCGTGCTGCTCGGCATCATGCTGCTCTTTTCCTGGGTCGGTTTCGTCGGCATCGTGCGCGCCGAATTCCTGCGCGCCCGTAATTTCGAATATGTCCGCGCCGCCCGCGCGCTCGGCGTCAACAACCGCACCATCATGTGGCGGCACATGCTGCCGAACGCCATGGTCGCGACGCTGACCTTCCTGCCCTTCATCCTGTCCGGCTCGATCACGACGCTGACGTCGCTCGATTTCCTCGGCTTCGGCATGCCGCCCGGCTCCCCTTCGCTCGGCGAGATGATCGCCCAGGGCAAGACCAACCTGCAGGCGCCCTGGCTCGGGCTGACGGCCTTCTTCACCATGTCGATCATGCTTTCCCTGCTGATCTTCATCGGCGAAGCCGTGCGCGATGCCTTCGATCCGAGGAAGACGTTTCAATGAGTGACATGACAGAACCCCTTCTTTCCGTCCGCGATCTCTCGGTTGCCTTTCATCAGGGCGGCGAGACCTCGCTCGCCGTCGATCACATTTCTTTCGATATCGCCAAAGGCGAGGTCGTGGCGCTCGTCGGCGAATCCGGCTCCGGCAAGTCGGTCTCGGCCAATTCGATCCTGCGGCTTTTGCCCTATCCCTCCGCAAGCCATCCCTCCGGCGAAATCTTCTTCAAGGGCAAGGACCTCTTGAAGGCCTCGGAGCGGGCACTGCGGGAAGTGCGCGGCAACGACATCACCATGATCTTCCAGGAGCCGATGACCTCGCTCAATCCGCTTCATACGATCGAGAAGCAGATCGCCGAGATCCTCGCTCTGCACCAGGGCCTTACCGGCCAGCCGGCGCGTGAGCGCGTGCTGGAATTGCTGAACCAGGTCGGCATCCGCGAACCGGAAAAGCGGTTGAAGGCCTATCCGCACGAACTGTCAGGCGGCCAGCGCCAGCGCGTCATGATCGCCATGGCGCTCGCCAACCGGCCGGAGCTGCTGATTGCCGACGAGCCGACCACCGCCCTCGACGTCACGGTGCAGGCGCAGATACTCGAATTGCTCCGGCAGTTGAAGGCCGTCCACGGCATGTCGCTGCTGTTCATCACCCATGATCTCGGCATCGTCCGCAAATTCGCCGATCGCGTCTGTGTCATGACCAAGGGCAAGATCGTCGAAACCGGCACCGTCGAGGAGGTCTTCTCCAATCCGAAGCATGACTATACCCGCCATCTTCTCGCCTCCGAACCACGTGGCGAGCCGCCGCTGGCCGATCCGTCGAAACCATTGGTGATGGAAGGTTCGGACATCCGCGTCTGGTTCCCGATCAAATCAGGGCTGATGCGCCGCGTCGTCGATCACGTCAAGGCCGTCGATGGCATCGATCTTTCGCTGCGCGCCGGCCAGACACTCGGCGTCGTCGGCGAATCCGGTTCCGGCAAGACCACACTCGGCCTGGCGCTCACCCGGCTGATCTCGTCGCAAGGGCGGATCGCCTTTGTCGGCAAAGATATAGCCGGCTATTCATTCAGCGAGATGCGGCCGCTGCGCAACCAACTGCAGGTCGTCTTCCAGGATCCCTATGGATCGCTGAGCCCCCGCATGTCGGTCGGCGATATCGTCGCCGAAGGGCTGAAGGTGCATGAGCGCTCCCTGACATCAGAAGAACGCGACCAGCGTGTCTGCTGGGCGCTGGAGGAGGTGGGTCTCGATCCGCTGACCCGCTGGCGTTATCCGCACGAATTCTCCGGCGGCCAGCGCCAGCGCATTGCCATTGCCCGCGCCATGGTGCTGAAGCCGCGCTTCGTCATGCTCGACGAGCCGACCTCCGCGCTCGATATGAGCGTGCAGGCCCAGGTGGTCGATCTCCTGCGCGATCTGCAGAAGAAGCACGATCTCGCCTATCTCTTCATCAGCCACGACCTGAAGGTGGTGAAGGCGCTCGCCAACGACGTCATCGTCATGCGTTTCGGCAAGGTGGTGGAGCAGGGCCCGTCAGCGGAAATCTTCCGCGCACCGAAGGACGATTACACCCGGGCGCTGATGGCCGCCGCTTTCAACATCGAGGCGGTGCCGACGCCCGCCGTACAGCAATAAAAGAAGATCATGCCCGCAAGCCCCCCCGTTCTCGTCGATATCAAGTTCAATCCCGAAGGCGTCGCCCGCGTGCTGAAGACCGCCTTTGCCGACCGCGGCAGCATCAATCTCGCCGATCCGGCCGATCAGGCGCGCGATCTCCGCGCGGTCGAATATGCGCTCCTCTGGAAACCGGATGCCGACCTTTTCGCGCGGGCGCCGAACCTGAAAGTGATCTTTTCGGGTGGGGCCGGCGTCGACCATATCATCGGCATGGCGGGCCTGCCCGAGATCCCGATCGTCCGCTTCGTCGACCGCAGCCTGACGACCCGCATGAGCGAATGGGTGGTCATGCAATGCCTGATGCATCTGCGCGGGCAATACGCCCATGATAGCCACCAGCGCCAGCGCCAATGGGCAAAATTGATCGCGCCGGAGGCGGCGGAAGTGACGGTCGGCGTCATGGGCCTCGGCATTCTCGGGCAGGATGCGGTCGCCAAGCTGAGAGTGATGGGGTTCAACGTCATCGGCTGGTCGCGCAGCCGCAAGCAGATCGATGGCGTCGAAACCTTCGATGCCAGCGAGTTGGACAGCTTCCTCGCAAGGACCGACATCCTCGTCGGCCTGCTGCCGCTGACGCCTGAAACAACAGGTTTTTATAACGCCCGGCTGTTTGCGAAGCTGCGCCGCGACTGCGCGCTCGGGAAGCCGGTCTTCATCAATGCCGGCCGCGGCAAGAGCCAGGTCGAGGCCGATATCGTCTCCGCCATCCGTGACGGTACCCTCGGCGGCGCTTCCCTGGATGTCTTCGAGGCGGAACCGCTTGCATCAGACCACCCATTGTGGGACTTGCAGAACGTCTTCATCACGCCGCACGATGCGGCCGTCTCCGAAGAAAACGCGCTGTTTCAGCATGTCGAGACGCAGATCGCTCGTTTCGAGCGCGGCGAGCCGCTGCAATTCGTGGTCGACCGCGCCGCCGGCTACTAAAGCATGTCGCGCAAAAGTGTGCTGCGGTTTTGCGATAACGACATGCGTAAAAACAAGGACCTAAAGCGCGAGGAGCGAATCTGAAAGATCGCGACGCGCTTTAGTTTAGGCTTTCGGAACCTTCCAGACAGCCACCCGTTTCCTCTGCGGAAATTCTTCGCAGCCGGATCGGCCGGTCAAGACAGCGGAAGGAGACGATGATGGCCCATCAGACGGAAACACGCTGGGAAAAGTCGGATGGCAAGCTCCGCAAGGAACAGCAGATCCCGCCGGTGAAGGCAAGGCAGGGACGCATGGGTTATCGCATCCTGACGGTGCTGATCGTCGCGCTGGTGCTTGCTTTCGTGGTCTGGATACCGGTCGAGATCTGGGGAAATCGCGAGGCAAACGAGGTGGCACCGCAACAGCCGGGTCAGCAGCTCCAGTCGCAGCAGCCGGCTCCGGCTCCCGCGCCGGCGCTGCAGAATGGGACTGCCGTTCCAACCGAAACGCCGAACACCACGCCGGCCGCTCCGAATGTGGCACCCGCAACGCCGGCCCAATAATCGTGAGCAAAACCATGTTCACGTCCCGCCGCCACACCGCGGCGGGACGTTCATTGTTTTGTCTGGACTTTAGCCGCCGATTTTTCGATAAGAAGGCGCACGAGCCGGTTTTGTGCGCCGGCCGGGAACTTGGCAGTACCCAGGAATTTGGCAGCACCTGACCGGAGTGGACAGGGGCGGGAGTTTGATGGCCAGGACCGATATCGCAAGACGCGTCTACAATCACGCCTGGAAACTCGATCCGATCATCCGCAGTCTGATCGATACCGACTTCTACAAGCTTTTGATGCTGCAGATGATCTGGAAGCTTTATCCGAACGTGAACGCTTCCTTCACCCTCATCAACCGCACCAAGCGTGTGCGTCTGGCCGAGGAGCTCGACGAAGGCGAGTTGCGCGAGCAGCTCGATCATGCCCGCACGCTGAGACTTTCCAAAAAGGAAATGATCTGGCTTGCGGGTAACAGCTTCTATGGTCGCGCGCAGATCTTCGAGCCGGAGTTCCTTGCCTGGCTTTCCAATTTCCAGCTTCCCGAATACGAGCTGTCGAAGAAGGACGGCCAGTATGTGCTGGATTTCCACGGATCGTGGAAGGAAACCACCATGTGGGAAATCCCGGCGCTCGCCATCGTCAACGAGCTGCGCTCGCGCTCGGCGATGAAGGCGCTCGGTCCCTTCACCCTCGATGTGCTCTATGCTCGCGCCAAGGCGAAGATGTGGTCGAAGGTCGAACGGCTGAAGGAATTGCCGGGCCTGCGTATCTCCGATTTCGGCACCCGCCGCCGCCACAGTTTCCTCTGGCAGCGCTGGTGCGTCGAGGCGCTGAAGGAAGGCATTGGCCCGGCTTTTGCCGGTACCAGCAACGTATTGCTGGCGATGGATTCCGATCTCGAGGCCGTCGGCACCAATGCTCACGAGCTGCCGATGGTGGCCGCCGCCCTTGCCGAAACCGACGAGCAGTTGCGCAACGCGCCCTACAAGATCCTGCGCGACTGGAACAAACTCTATGGCGGCAACCTTCTGATCGTGCTGCCCGATGCCTTCGGCACCGCCGCCTTCCTGCGCGATGCGCCGGAATGGGTCGCCGACTGGACCGGTTTCCGCCCGGACAGTGCCCCGCCGATCGAAGGCGGCGAGAAGATTATCGACTGGTGGAAAAAGATGGGCCGCGATCCGCGCCAGAAGCTGCTGATCTTCTCCGACGGTCTCGATGTCGACGCCATCATCGATACCTACAGGCATTTCGAAGGCCGCGTGCGCATGAGCTTCGGCTGGGGCACGAACCTGACGAACGATTTTTCCGGCTGCGCGCCGATCGAGATCTCCGGGCTCAACCCGATCTCCGTCGTCTGCAAGGTCAGCGACGCCAACGGCCGTCCGGCGGTGAAGCTCTCCGACAACCCGCAGAAGGCGACCGGCGACCCGGCCGAGGTCGAACGCTACCTGAAATTCTTCGGCGCCGAGGACAGGATCGATCAGACCGTTCTGGTATAGGTCCGGGACAAGGCGTCGCCATCCCGTGACGCATTGGCATGCCCTGCCATCGCATCCTCGATCGACCAACCGAAGCGCCAGGCGTCGAACATCGAGTACCATTCCTGGAAATCGGTTATCGGCAGGATATCCGGCTTCGACATCGGATTGTCGGCCAGACTGCGGCCACGCGCACGGTCCCGTACGCCACGCTCCTGCATCTCAAGCAGATCCTCGAACATCGTTACCCCCGGTCTTTACCCGATGGATTCATGCAATCATCCTAATAAAGCATTGTCGAGTCCGGATGCGAAAGTTCGAGTTTTTCACAGGATTAGCTCCAATTCGCTAGTTCTGGCGATAATGGAAACGGGAACTCGCCTGACGGCGTTCGAAACCATGCACGTTCAGCAATATGCTTCACGAGCGTCGTGACGGGGAGGCTCGGCTTCCTGGCTGGGGTCCGCCGCCGAGCCTCCCGGCTGGCCGACTTTGAACTGGCCGGCAGCGCCGGCAAGTTGCCGCTTTTCCGCAGGCGTGATCCAACCCAGATGATCTCGAAGGTTAATCGCCGGTTAATATCCACCGGTGTCTTCCCGAACCCGCACAAACCTGCAACGCGGGCGACAGCGGCGCGCGTCTTTTCAGACGGGCAAAGGACGCTGCAACACTTTCAATGCCGCCTAATTTTGTCCTGCAGGAGCGGCAACCTCTCGGGTTTTCAGGCAGCCAATCTGCGAAACCGGGTTCTGATCCGGTCGAGATAATAATGGCCGGGAGACGGCGCCGCCGTCATTGCATGGGCTTCCGAGGTTGGAACGCCTTCGAACAGACGTTCCTCGCCATTCTTGAAACAAATCCTGAGTCGTCCGTCGTCCTGGCTGAAATAGACGGATTTGATGATCTTCGACTTTACCGAAAGTTCTTCCACCTGTTTTACCTCTGTTTTTTAATTTGGCAGAAGGTAAACCCAAACGTGCAAAGACGCGGTGAAGCCGCATGGTAAAAATTCAGGAATCTTTCGACGATTAAAACCTCGTAGCGTCATCGGAGCGACGGGTTCGAGAGTCTCGAACGTACGCTTGCGAGTGGGGCATTTCGTTGCTCCGTCTCGCACACGTCCGCCGCGGCAAAGGCCTGTTTCCGCAATTTGGTCGGAACTCGAAATAAGATCAAGCCCGATCAGATTTCGCCAATCCGGCAGAGAAGGCCGTCAGCAAGGCCTTTCCCTGGCCCCAGTCCTCAAGGCCGCTTTGCCCGTTGATATGGCCGAAAGGACCGATCGCGACAAGACCGCTGCCCCACAGATCCGCTCGTGCATGGGCATGGTCGAGCGTGCCGAAGGGATCATCGGCGCTTGCGATGATCAGAGTGGGGAAGCGCACCTTTTGTGACGGTGGATCGGCGAATCCGGCCGCCTCCTCTGGGAATGACGCGGACTGCGGGTCCGGGACCGCCACAAGAAACGCTCCGGCAACGGCAAGCGAAGAAACCTGCTGCCAATGAGCGACCAGCAGACAGGCAAGGCTGTGGGCGACCAGCAGGGGAGGGGTCGCCGATGCGCCGACGGCGCGCTCCAGTGCTGAAATCCAGTCCGCCAGGGCGGGTTTTTCCCAATCGGCTGGTTGAAAACGTCGCATTTCCGGGTTCGACCTTTCCCAGCGTGTTTGCCAATGAGCCTCGCCCGAACCGCCAATCCCCGGCAATATGATGATGTCCTTCATGTCTTTTCCTCTGATCATCCGCGCAGTTGAAAATGATGCATTTTCATTTGCTTCGGAATGAATGATCATCGGAAAACCGCGTCTCTTTCCGATGATTTTAAGGTGACCCCCATGGCTTTTCAGGAAAACAATCGGGTGCTGCTCGATCCAACCGATATCGCCATTATCGAGGCGATGCAGGAAAATGGACGCATTGCGATTTCCGAACTCGGTCGACGGGTCGGGCTCTCTCAGCCGGCAGCGTCGGAACGGGTCAAGCGGCTGGAAGATCGCGGCATCATTGTCGGTTACACCGCCCGGATAGACCCCACCGCTCTGGGGATTGGAATGACGGCTGTGCTTCGCTTACGCACGACGCATGAGCATATCAAGGCCTGTCTGAAACAGTTCGCGGAGATGCCGCAGGTCATGGAAGTATTGCGCCTCACCGGAGAGGACTGTTTTCTCTTGAAGGTGCTGGTTCCGTCGCCGGGGGAGCTGGAAACGATCGTTGACACGATCGCGCGTTTTGGTGCCGTAACGACATCTCTGGTGTTGCGCAGCGAGAATCCGAAACCGATCGGACGCGCCCTGCTGCAGCGCTCTTGAGAATATGCGGACGACCAGCTTGTTCCAGCGAGCGTGCCGCCAAAACGCTTCCGCGTCCCGCTCTCGATACGGTTTGAATCAATATTGAGAATGAGGGTATGGCGGACAGGGTGGGATTCGAACCCACGGTACGCTTTCACGTACACACGCGTTCCAGGCGTGCGCCTTAAACCACTCGGCCACCTGTCCTTTTTTGGCGTTCGCGCCCAGGGTAGGAGCAAATCGTCGGAACGGCGCGATATATACCGATGAATTTTTGCCGATCAACCTAAATCTAACAGTTTTTTGACTTCTTCGGATAAAACTCGCCTCGGCCCATCCATTGTGCTTCACCTCATCGACGACTATGTAATTCTCTAGGTGGAGAATGGCGCGGCCGGCCGGAATTGTCCGGCATATCGAGCGTCGGAGGAATTGATGCGTTTCCTGTTGCGTCTGGCGAGTCTTGTCGCGCTTGCGGCGGCCGTTATTGCCGGGACCATTGATTCGATCCAATCGGTTGCGGCGTCCTCCGTGGTGATGACGCCGATCTCCGATGCCTGGCAGGATGTCAGCCCGACAACGCTGACGTCGCTGCAATCCTCCCTTTCCTATTATATCCACCCGCGTTTCTACGCCCTCATCTTCCAATGGCTGATGCTCCAGCCGGCTTTTGCCGTTTTCCTGGTGATCGCGCTACTTCTGTGGATGATCGGCTACAAGAAGCCGCAGGTGGCCGGTCGCTTCACCGCATAACAAAGCTGGTTTGCCGGCACGATCGGGCGAGAGATCCGGGTGGGCATCCGCCCGCTCTTCTACCTTTGTATTTGCGCCTGATTGGCTAGAAAATCCGCATTCCGATGCAAGGAACGTCCAAAAATCAGCCCCGAAGAGCTGATTTTCGGCAATCGCTGCAAATCTTTACCAGCTGAAAAATTTCTGGTGAATTTTTCCTTGAGCCATGCAAGGATGCGCGCAGCCAGGCCTCCGGGGGGAGGTCGGTGGTTCCGCAGACATGCCCGAAAAGGGCTTGCGGGAGGACCCCTAACGAATAGCAACAACAGGGCTGCACAATGAAAAAATCCCTTCTCACTCTCTTTGCCGTGGCTGCCATGTCGACGACGGCGCTTGCCGCCGATGTCAAGCCGGCGCTGGTTTACGGCACCGGCGGGAAGTTCGATAAGTCCTTCAACGAGGCGGCCTATAACGGTGCCGAGAAGTTCAAGGCCGAGACCGGCATTGCCTATCGCGACTTCGAGCCGACGGGCGATACCCAGGGCGAACAGGCCATCCGTAACTTCGCGAGCCGCGGGTTCAATCCGGTGGTTGCCGTTTCCTTCGCCTGGACCTCGGCCATCGAGAAGGTTGCAGCCGAATTCCCGGATACCAAATTCATCATCGTTGACTCCGTCGTCGACAAGCCGAACGTCCGCTCGGTTGTCTACAAGGAAGAAGAAGGCTCCTACCTCGTCGGCGTTCTCGCCGGCATGGCCTCCAAGACCGGCAAGGTCGGCTTCGTCGGCGGCATGGACATCCCGCTGATCCGCAAGTTCGAATGCGGCTACGAGCAGGGCGCCCGCTCCGTCAAGGCCGATATCGAAGTGTTCCAGAACATGACCGGCACCACGGGCGCCGCCTGGAACGACCCGGTTCGCGGCGGTGAGCTGGCCAAGAACCAGATCGACCAGGGCGCGGACGTCGTTTATGCGGCAGCCGGCGCCACCGGTCTCGGCGTTCTGCAGACGGCGGCCGACAACAAGAAGCTGTCGATCGGCGTCGACTCCAACCAGAACCATCTGCATCCGGGCTCGGTCCTGACTTCGATGGTCAAGCGCGTCGATCTCGCCGTCTACAATGCCTACAACGACACCAAGAACGACAAGTTCACCGGCGGCGTCCAGGCGCTCGGCGTCAAGGAAGACGGTGTTGGCGCCGCGATCGACGACAACAACAAGTCGCTGATCACGCCGGAAATGCAGGCTGCCGTCGACAAGGCCAAGGCTGACATCATCGCGGGTACCATCAAGGTTCACGATTATACCTCGGACAACGCTTGCCCGAAGTGATCCGCGCCCGAAAGTGATGATTGAGATCGGGCGTATGGCGGAGGGGATTTTCGCCATACGCCCTTTTCTTATTTGGAGCCTGCAGTGACAGATAAGCCTGCTATCGAGCTTGTCGGCATCGACAAGAAATTCGGCGCCGTTCATGCCAACAAGGACATCAACCTCATCGTTGCCAAGGGGACGATCCATGGCATCATCGGCGAAAACGGCGCCGGCAAATCGACTTTAATGTCGATCATCTATGGTTTCTACCATGCCGACAGCGGCGAGATCCGGGTTAACGGCAATCCAGTCACCATCCGCGACAGCCAGGCGGCGATCGCCACCGGCATCGGCATGGTGCACCAGCATTTCATGCTGGTCGATAATTTCACGGTTCTCGAAAACATCATGCTTGGCGCCGAAGGCGGTATGCTGCTGGCCAGGGGCGTCGCATCGGCCCGCGCCGAGCTCAAGCGGCTGGAAACGGAATATGGTCTGGAGGTCGATCCGGACGCGCTGATCGAAGAGCTCCCGGTCGGCCTGCAGCAGCGTGTCGAGATCCTGAAAGCCATGTATCGCGGCGCCGAGATCCTGATTCTCGACGAGCCCACCGGCGTATTGACGCCGGCAGAGGCCGATCATCTCTTTCGTATCCTCAAGGTGCTGCGCGACCAGGGCAAGACGATCATCCTCATCACCCACAAGCTGCGCGAGATCATGGCGATCACCGATACGGTTTCGGTCATGCGCCGCGGCGAGATGGTCGCGACCCGCAAGACGTCAGAAACGACGGTGGAGGAACTCGCCGAGCTGATGGTTGGCCGCCGCGTGCTGCTGCGCGTGCAGAAGGGCGAGGCGAACCCGCAAGCCGCCGTGCTGTCCGTCCGCAACCTCACGGTCAAGGACAATCGCGGCGTCACCATGGTCGACAACGTCTCCTTCGACGTGCGCGCCGGCGAGATCGTCGGTATCGCCGGCGTCGCCGGCAATGGCCAGTCCGAATTGCTGGAGGCGATTGCCGGCATCCGCAAGCCGACCTCCGGTGAAATCCTTCTCGACGGCCAGACGATCGACAAGGCCGATCCGGCCCGCCTGCGTGATCTCGGCCTCGCTCATATTCCCGAGGACCGCCACCATATGGGCCTGGTGCTGAAATTCGAGGAATATGAAAATTCCGTGCTCGGTTACCATCGACGTCCGGCCTACAGCAAAGGCCCGCTGCTCGATCTCGAAGCGATCCGCAAGGATGCGATGGAGAAGATCGAGAAATACGATATCCGCCCGCCGAACCCGCGGTTGAAGACGGCGAATTTCTCCGGCGGCAACCAGCAGAAGATCGTCGTCGCACGCGAGATCGAACGCGATCCGAAGATGCTGATCATCGGCCAGCCGACACGCGGCGTCGATATCGGCGCCATCGAATTCATCCACCGCCGGATTATCGAGATGCGCGACGCGGGCAAGGCGATCCTGCTCGTCTCCGTCGAACTCGATGAGATCCGCTCCCTTTCAGACCGTATCCTTGTCATGTTTGCCGGCCACGTCGTTGGCGAGAAGACGCCTGATGCCGGTGAACAGACCCTCGGCCTGATGATGGCCGGCATTGCCGCATGAGGCCTTTATGAGCACTGCTTCCGTTCCGTTACCAAACTGGATCAACTACGGCCTCATCCCGCTTTTGAACCTCACCGTCGCCTTCCTGATCTCCGGCTTCGTCGTCTGGCTGATCGGCGAGAGCCCGCTCGATGCGCTGTCGCTGCTGATCCAAGGCGCGCTCGGCAATGGCGAAGGCATCGGCTTCACGCTCTATTACGCGACGAGCTTCATCTTCACCGGCCTTTCCGTCGCGGTGGCGATCCATGCCGGACTTTTCAACATCGGTTCCGAAGGCCAGGCCTATCTCGGCGGCCTCGGCTGCGCACTGGTGGCGCTGGCGCTCGATCGTTACGTGCCATGGTATGTGACGATGCCGATCGCGGTCGTCGGCGCTGGCCTGTTCGGTGCGGCCTGGGCCCTCATTCCGGCCTTCCTGCAGGCAAAGCGCGGCAGCCACATCGTCATCACGACGATCATGTTCAACTATATCGGCGCAGCACTGATGGTGTATCTCCTGGTGCATGTGCTGATCGTACCGGGCAAGATGGCTCCAGAGACTCGCACCTTCCTCGAAGGCGGCCAATTGCCAAAGCTCGGTTGGGTTATGCAGCTGTTCGGCGCCAAGCTGGGGGCTGCCCCGTTCAACGTCTCCTTCATCATTGCGCTCGTCGTCAGCTACCTCGTTTGGTTGCTCGTCTGGCGCACCAAGCTCGGTTTCGAGATGCGCACGCTGGGCGTCAGCCCGACGGCGGCCGCCTATGCCGGCATCCCCTATGCCCGCACCGTGATCATCGCCATGCTGCTCTCCGGCGCGCTTGCCGGCATGATGGCGCTGAACCCCGTCATGGGCTCGTCGGCCCGTCTGCAGGTGGAATTCGTCGGTGGTGCCGGCTTCGTCGGCATCGCCGTCTCGCTGATGGGCCGCAACCATCCGCTCGGCATCATCGTGGCCGCGATCCTCTTCGGTATCCTCTATCAGGGAGGCGACTGGGTCTCCTTCGAAATGCCGAATATCACCCGCGAGATGATCCTCGTCATCCAGGGTCTGGTGATCCTCTTTGCCGGCGCGCTGGAATATATGTTCCGGCCGGCGATGGTGCGCCTCTATCAGCAGTTCAAGCGCGGTTAAGGAGCGGGCGATGGATTATTATGACATCTTCATCAGCGTTCTGAGCTCGACCATCCGCCTGTCGATCCCACTGATCTTCACCGCCCTCGCCGGTCTGTTTTCGGAACGCGCCGGCATCTTCGATATCGGCCTCGAGGGTAAGATGCTGGGCTCGGCCTTTGCCGCCGCCTGCGTTGCCTATCTCACCGATTCGGCCTGGCTCGGGCTCGGTGCCGGCATCCTCTGCTCGGTGGCGCTGAGCCTGGTGCACGGCTTTGCCTCGATCACCAACCGAGGCAACCAGATTGTGTCAGGCGTGGCGATCAACTTCTTCATTGCAGGCATCACCATCGTGCTCGGTCAGGCCTGGTTCGGCCAGGGCGGGCGCACGCCGCAACTGGTGCCGGATTCGCGCTTTGCGCCGATCATCCTGCCGGGCGCCGATGCCGCCCGCGACATTCCGATCGTCGGCCCGCTTTATGCCAATGTCATATCCGGCAATAATATCCTCACCTACCTCGCCTTCCTCGCCGTGCCGTTTTCCTGGTGGGTGCTTTACCGCACACGTTTCGGCCTGCGGCTGCGCGCCGTCGGCGAAAATCCGGGCGCGGTCGATACGGCCGGTATTTCCGTTGCCTGGCTGCGCTACCGCGCCGTCATGTGTGCCGGCATTCTCTGCGGCTTTGCCGGCACTTATCTCGCCATCGCCCAGTCCGCCGCCTTCATCAAGGACATGTCGGCCGGCAAGGGCTACATCGCGCTCGCCGCTCTCGTCTTTGCCAAGTGGAAGCCGGTGCCAGTCATGTTTGCCTGCCTGCTCTTCGGCTTTCTCGATGCGCTGGCAAATTTCATGCAGGGAAAGCAGGTGCCGCTGATCGGCGAAGTGCCGGTTCAGGTCTTCCAGGCGCTGCCCTATGTCCTCACCTGCGTCCTGCTTGCCGGCTTCATCGGCGTCGCGACCCCGCCGAAAGCCGGCGGTGTGCCCTATACGAAGGAGCGTTGATATGTCTCACGATCTGTTCGAAGCCGCCCGTGGCGCTATGGCCTTTGCCCATGCGCCCTATTCGAAATTCCCGGTTGGCGCGGCGATCCGCGCCGAGGACGGCAAGGTCTATACCGGCGCCAACATCGAAAACCTCTCCTTTCCGCAAGGCTGGTGCGCCGAGCCGACGGCGATCGGCGCCATGATCATGGGCGGCGCCAAGAAGATCGTCGAAATGGCGGTCATTGCCGAAAAACTGCCGCTCTGCCCGCCCTGCGGCGGCTGCCGGCAGAAGATCTCCGAATTTGCCTCCAAGGAGACGAAGATCTACCTCTGCGATGAGGCGGGCGTGAAGAAGACCATGACGATGGAAGAGCTTCTTCCCTTCAGTTTCGAGACCGAACTCGGATGAAGGCGACCGTCAACCTGCTTGCCGCGTTGCTCGGCGGCATCAAGCCGCGCCACGGTATCGTGCTCGGCTCCGGTCTCGGCTCTCTCGTCGGTGCGCTGGACGGCGCCGTGCGTGTTCCCTATCGCGACCTGCCGGGCTTTCCCGTCAGTGCCGTCTCCGGCCATGCAGGCGAAGTCGTCGCCGGCCGTCTCGGCGGCGTGCCTGTCGTCATGCTCTCCGGCCGCGTGCATTATTACGAGAGGGGCGATGCCAACGCCATGCGCCTGCCGATCGAGGTGCTGAAGGCGCTCGGCGTCGAAGCGCTGATCCTGACCAATTCGGCCGGATCGTTGCGTGACGACATGCCGCCCGGTTCGGTGATGCAGATCACCGATCACATCAACTATTCCGGCATGAACCCGCTGATCGGCGAGGAAAGCGATCACCGTTTCGTCGGCATGACCAATGCCTATGACGCGGGCCTTGCCGCGGCGATGCAGCGGGCAGCGGCAAAGCTTAAAATCGAGCTGGCGCAAGGTGTCTATATGTGGTTCTCCGGCCCGAGCTTCGAAACGCCGGCCGAAATCCGCATGGCGCGCATCCTGGGCGCCGATGCCGTCGGCATGTCGACGGTGCCCGAGGTCATCATCGCAAGAATGCTGGGCCTGAGGGTTGCAGCCGCCTCCGTTATCACCAACTATGGGGCAGGCATGACCGGCAATGAGCTCAGCCATGAAGAAACCAAGGACATGGCGCCCATTGGCGGCGCCCGTCTCGCCGCCATTTTGAAAGACATGATTGCGGCTGGATCAGGATGATTTTAGGCCGGGTCGGCCTAAAATCTGAATCCTGTTCTAAATAGATAATTAGAACATGGTGCCGAAACCGCGCGCACTTTGCGGCTTCATGCTCTAGAGGATGCGAAGATGAATAGCCATTCCAACCGGGAGACGGCGGCTGTCGCCCTTTCTCTTCTCGATCTCACGAATTTGAAGGATGATTGCACCGAGGCGCAGATCGACGCGCTCTGCGCCCGGGCGCAGACGCCCTACGGCACCAGCGCTGCGATCTGCATCTGGCCGCGGTTCGTCGCTCAGGCCCGCAATATCCTCGGCACCGGGCACGCCGTGCGGATCGCGACCGTCGTCAACCTCCCCTCCGGCGATATGGAAGTAGCCGATGTCGCCGCTGAAGCACGCGAGGCGATTGCCGATGGCGCCGATGAGATCGATCTGGTCATCCCCTACCGCAAGCTGCTCGCCGGCAACGAGAAGGCGGTGACCGACATGGTCAAGGCCGTGCGCGTCGAATGCGCCGGCCCCGTCCTGTTGAAGGTCATTATCGAGACTGGCGAACTGAAGGATGCCGCACTGATCCGCCGTGCCTCCGAACTCGCCATCGAAGCCGGCGCCGATTTCATCAAGACCTCCACCGGCAAGGTCGCCGTCAATGCGACGCTCGAAGCCGCCGACATCATGATCCGCGCCATTCGTGAAAGTGGACGCAAGGTCGGCTTCAAGCCATTAGGCGGCATCGGCTCGGTGGCCGATGCCGCGCTCTATCTGAGCCTTGCCGAAACCATCATGACACCGGACTGGGCGATGCCGTCGACGTTCCGCTTCGGCGCTTCCGACCTGCTCGACGATATCCTGGCGGTTCTGAGCGGAACACAGTCGGCACCGGCTACGGCGTCGGGCTACTGAAATGATTCCGCAGGAGATCATCCGGCGTAAGCGCGATGGTGACGAGCTCGACGCCGCCGAAATCAGCTCCTTCGTCGCGGCACTCGCCGCCGGTCAGTTGTCGGAAGGTCAGATCGGCGCATTCGCCATGGCCGTCTGGTTCAAGGGCATGTCGCGAACCGAAATCGTGGCCCTGACGCTGGCGATGGCCGACTCCGGCGACAGGCTGCAATGGGACGATATCGACCGCCCGATCGCCGACAAGCATTCGACCGGCGGCGTCGGCGACAATGTATCTCTGATGCTGGCGCCGATCGCCGCCGCCTGCGGCCTCGCCGTTCCGATGATCTCCGGGCGCGGCCTCGGCCATACCGGCGGCACGCTGGATAAGCTCGAATCCATTCCCGGCTATATGATCACCCCGGACGCGGACCTGTTCCACAAGGTCGTGAAGGAGGCGGGATGCGCCATCATCGGCCAGACCGGGACTTTGGCGCCTGCCGATGGCAGGCTCTATGCCGTGCGCGACGTGACCGCCACCGTCGATTCCATTCCCCTCATCACTGCCTCTATCCTCTCGAAGAAACTTGCGGCGGGGCTCGAGACGCTGGTGCTCGACGTCAAGGTCGGCAACGGCGCCTTCATGGCCGATCGCGGCCAGGCGGAGATCCTGGCGCAGTCACTGGTCGAGGTGGCCAATGGCGCAGGCGTGAAGACCTCGGCCCTGATCACCGACATGAACCAGCCGCTCGCCGATAGTGCCGGCAATGCCGTCGAAATGCGCAACTGCCTGGATTTCCTGGCAGGCAGAAAGGCCGACACGCGGCTTGAGACCGTCGTTCTTGCTTTCGCCGCCGAGATGCTGGTGAAATCCGGTATCGCCGCCTCGTCTGATGAAGCCGAGAGGATGGCGCGGCAAGCCCTGTCATCGGGAAAGGCGGCCGAGGTCTTCGCGCGCATGGTGTCCATGCTCGGCGGCCCGGCCGATCTCATCGAAAACCCCGACCGACACCTGGCCAGGGCGCCGGTCGCAAAGCCTGTTCGGGCCGCCCGATCCGGCTGGCTAGCCGCCTGCAATGCGCGCGGTATCGGCGTCAGTGTCATCGATCTTGGCGGCGGAAGACGCCACCCCGCGGACCGGATCGATCATCGCGTCGGGTTCTCCGAACTCCTGCCGCTCGGCACCCGCGTCAATGCCGGCGAACCGATCGCGCTGGTTCATGCCGCCGACGAAGCCGCGGCGGAAAGGGCAGCTGCGGCACTTGCCGCGCACTATCGCATCACCGAGGACAAGCCGGAGCTGACACCGGTGATTGCCGGCCTGATCTGACGCGGTTTACTGCTTGAGGCTGAGCGAACCGTCGGCGACGGAATAGGAGGCGAGCTTCTGCAAAAAGCTCATGCCGACCAGCGTCGTCGTCAGCGCATCGTCCTTCAGGACGAAGGCTTCGACCTCACGCACGCGAATACCGCCGATCTCGACCCGGTCGAGCGTCACATGCGCGGCCTTCGTCCGGCCGTTCGCGGTGTTCACCCCATAGCGGAAATCGAGCTGGTTGGCGGTGAAGCCCAGCCGGCGGGCGAGCGTCTCGTTGAGCGCCACATAGGTGGCGCCGGTATCGATCAGGCCCTGCACCGGCTTGCCGTTGATCTTGAAGCTGCCGGTATAATGGCCCTGCGCATCGGCCTGAAGGCGGATCGCATTGCTGCCGTAGACGGGCTCCGGTGCGACCGGCTGCTCGGTTTCGGTCGATACGTAATTGGCGGAGAGAGCGTCAGCGGGCTGCTGGCTGGTGCTTCCGAAGAAGGAAGGCACCTGTGTGGCGAGCACTGCGGCGATGCTGGCGAATAGGACGGTACGCACGAGCATGAAACAGAAATCCTTCCTGTATAAACCCGGCTTCATGCAGGGCCTCATGCTCCAAGCTTGTTAAACCTCAAGTGCTGATAAGTTGCTAAGATCGACGCCAAAAGGCCGGGAATGAACCCCCGGGCCGTAAAGTCCTTCGATTTGGTAAAGGAATGCTGAAATTACTTGGTGCCGTACATACGGTCGCCGGCATCGCCGAGGCCGGGCATGATGTAGCCCTTCTCGTTGAGATGACTGTCGATCGATGCGGTGAAGACGGGAACATCGGGATGCGCGGCGCGGAAGTTGCGGATGCCTTCCGGCGCGGCAAGCAGGCAGAGGAAGCGGATATTGTGGGCGCCGCGCTCCTTGAGCTTGTCGATCGCCGCGATCGAGGAATTGCCGGTCGCAAGCATCGGGTCGACGACGATGATCAGCCGCTCGGCTACGTCCTCCGGCGCCTTGAAGTAATATTCGACCGGCTGCAGCGTCTCGTGGTCGCGGTAGACGCCGATATGCGAGACGCGGGCGGACGGCACGAGATCGAGCATGCCTTCGAGCAGCCCGTTGCCGGCGCGCAGGATCGAGGCGAAGACCAGCTTCTTGCCCTCGAGGATCGGCGATTCCATCGTTTGCAGCGGCGTCTCGATCGTTTCCATCGTCAGTTCGAGATCGCGGGTCACTTCGTAGCAGAGCAGCGTCGAGATTTCGCGCAGCAAACGCCGGAAACTTCCCGTCGATGTCTCCTTGCGCCGCATGATGGTGAGCTTGTGCTGCACAAGCGGATGATCGATGACCGTGACGCCGTCCATGGGGAAGCCTTTCATTCTTTCTATCGAATGTTTCTTTCACGGAAATTGGCCCGACCGCAAGAGTGGCGGCCAATTTGCGTCGATCTTCCCCAGTCTCTGGGGTCTTTAAAGCCGGGCGAGCAAGTCCTTGCGCGTCTGCTCGTCGACGAAGGCCGCTTCGATCGCCGTGCGCGTCATCGCATCGATCTCGGCGTCGCTGAAGCCGAAAGCTCCGGCGGCAAGTTCATATTCCCGCTTCAGTGAAGTATAGAAGAATGGCGGATCGTCCGAGCTGATCGTCACCCGCACGCCCGCTTCCTTCAGTCGCCGCAGCGGATGGGACGCGAAATCGGGAAACACCCCGAGCGCGATATTGGAGCCCGGGCAGATCTCGAGCACGGTGCCGAGGTCGGCAAGCCGCTTCACTAGGTCGAGATCCTCGATGGCGCGCACGCCGTGGCCGATGCGCGAGGGGCGCACCGCATCGAGCGCGTCGGCGACACTGAAGGCGCCGCAGACCTCGCCGGCATGGATGGTGAGCCCGAGGCCGGCATCGCGGGCGATATCGAAGGCGCGGGCATAGTCGGCCACACGGCCCATGCGCTCTTCGCCGGCAAGGTTGAAGCCGGTAATCAAAGGATTGTCCGCCTTTGCTGCATATTCGGCAGCACCGATTACGCTTTCCGGACCGAAATGCCGCTCGCCGGTGACGATCAGCCGGGCCTCGATGCCGCTCTTTTCCCTGGCCCGCCGGATGCCTTCGCAGATACCGGATATATAAGCATCGGCGCCCAGCCCGATGCGCTTGCCGTGGTCGGGCGAAACGATGAGCTCGCTGTAGATCGTATCGATGCCGGCGAGTTCGTCGAGATAGGTTTCGGTCAGAAGCGCATAATCCTCCTCGGTTCTGTAGACCTCGGAAACCTTGTCGTAACATTCGAGGAAGCTTGCGAAATCATGCCAGACATAGGCGCCGTCGCGAAGCTCAGCGCTGATGTCGACGCCATATTTCCGTGCCTGCGCCGCGGTCAGAGCTGGCGGTGCCGCACCCTCCAGATGGCAGTGCAGTTCGACCTTCTTCAAATGCGATGTCACAGAAAACTCCTTCCGTGCGGTCCGGCCGGGATGCCGAGATGCCGTGCGATGCTCTCGCCGATATCGGCATAGCTGCGTCGCACGCCGATCGAACGCGACCGGATGCCGGGGCCATAAGCGATGACAGGCACGCGTTCGCGCGTATGGTCCGTGCCGCGCCAGGTCGGATCGCAGCCATGATCGGCGGTGAGCACGACGAGATCGCCGGGCTTCAGTTTCTTGTGGACTTCGGGCAAGCGCGCATCGAAGGCTTCGAGTGCCGCGGCATAACCCGGCACGTCGCGGCGATGACCGTAGATCATGTCGAAATCGACGAAATTGGTGAAAACGAGATCGCCGTCCTCAGCCGCGTCGATCGCCGAGAGCGACGCATCCATCAGCGCCTCGTTGCCATTCGCCTTGATGACCCTGGAAATGCCCTGATGTGCGAAGATGTCGCCGATCTTTCCCACAGCATGCACATGCCGGCCATGCTCGATCAGCCGATCGAGCAGCGTCGGCTCCGGCGGCAGGACGGAGAAGTCGCGCCGGTTTCCGGTGCGCTGGAAAGTAGAGGCCGACTGGCCGATGAAAGGCCGGGCGATGACGCGGCCGATATTGTAGGGATCGAGCAGCCCCCGGGCTAGACGGCAGAAGGCGAGCAGACGATCGAGGCCGAAATGCACCTCGTGCGCCGCGACCTGGAAGACCGAATCCGAGGAGGTATAGCAGATCGGCTTGCCGGTGCGGATATGTTCCTCGCCGAGCCGGGCGATGATCTCCGTTCCCGAGGCATGGCAGTTGCCGAGGATGCCGGGCACGTCAGCCTCCCTGCACAGCGCCTCGATGAATTCCTGAGGAAAGGCGTCTCCCTCCGTTGGGAAGTAACCCCAATCGAAACTGACAGGTGTTCCCGCGATCTCCCAATGGCCCGACGGCGTATCCTTGCCGCGGGAAACTTCGGTGGCGGCGCCATAAATGCCGTAGACCTTCTCCGGGAGAGGCATGCCGGCCGGAAACCTGCCGGAGGCGGATCGCGCGATATGCATCAGCCCGAGTTCCGACATGTTGGGCAGGGAAAGCGGCCCTTGGCGCAATCCGGCGCGGTCTGCGGCTCCGGCTGCGCAGAACTCGGCGATATGGCCAAGCGTATCGGCGCCCTCGTCACCATAAGCCGCCGCATCCGGCGCTCCGCCGACGCCCAAGGAATCCAGAACGAAAAGAAAGGCACGCGCCATTTTACACCTGAAAGAACCGATCGCCGACCTCCGGATCTCGGAGATGGCTCGGGCCCAGCCATATAATGCTGTGGCCGGCTTGGCAAATTACAGCGCCGCGCGTCTTTCAGACGCGCAAAGGACGCTGTAACACTTTGAATTGCTGCACGACTCCTAAATCGATTTCGATTTGCGAGTTATGCAGCAGAGAAGAGCAGGAAGGGCCGTCAGCAGTCGCCGCAGGGGATCGAGTCGCCTTGCCGCTGGCGGTAGAAATAATTGCGGCTGATGGTGATCGTGCGCATGCCGTCCGGCATGAAGTTCGGCGCGAACAGGAACATCGTATAGGGGATGCTGACCTCGGTACGAACAAGGAAGCTGTTCGCCGTCTTCATGTCGGTCGGCACGTCGCTCACCGCGGTGTTCTTGGCATAGGGCACCGTCCCGTCTTGCGCCCAGGACCAGAGCACTTTCGCATTGGCGCCGGCGTCGATGCTAATCCCGGTGATCTTCATCGTCAGCGACGTCGTGTTGTAGGGCAGGAAGATTGCGTTTGCGACCGATGGCATTTGCGCAAGCGCACTCTTGGTGACGGATTGCTGCTGGGTGATGAGGTCCGCCACCGTTCCTGCGGCGCGTGTCACCCGCTTGCTGACGCTGAGGCCGACCGTAATCTCGAAAGCGCCGATATAGAGCATGACGAGCACGGGAAAGAGGATCGCGAATTCGATCGCTCCGGCGCCCTTGCGGTCGCGGGCCAGCCGCCGCACCGTCAGGACCAATCTGGTGAACGGGTTGCGCAACGCCATTATGGATACTGCTCGTTCTGGAAAGCCGCGGTCCCGACGATCAGATATTGCCTCGGCATCGAGGCGTCGGTGGGACGTATGGTGGTGATGTAAGGCCGGACCAGGTCCGCGGTGATTTCCCAGCGATAATAAGCGCGCAGCATGTTGATCGTGCCGGCGCCGCCCGGCGCATATTTGAAGGCAGCCGTGTTGATGTCGGCATATTTGTCGGTGGAAACCTTGGGGATCGTCGTCGGAATGGCCGAGAAGGTGCTGAACGTCTGCACATCCAGGTAGAGCTTGCTCGGTGTGGCGACTTCGGTCGCCGAGCAGCGGATCAGGATCGAGATCTCATCGCAGAAAGCCTGGCGGAATTGCGCCTGGTTCATATCGGTCGTACGGCCGAGATTATAGGTGATCTGCCCGGTTCGCATCCGGCGGCTCATCGTATCAACGCCGTTGGAGACGAGTTCCTCTGCGGCGAAGGCGACGAAAGTTTCGAGGATTGCGAAAATCACCAGGAAATAGGGAATGGCGAGCAGGGCGAATTCGATCGCCGCAGCACCCTCGCGTGAGCGGGCGAGAGCGCGAAACCGTAAGAAACGGAACGGCGCAAAAGCGCGCCCCTTATCCGTCTTCTGATCAATTACCGTCATTAGCCTGGACCCGAGCGATATTTTCCAGTCGCCAGCCTAAGGTCCGTTCGTTGATTTTCCGTTTCAACCTGACACGACGATTTTAACGAATGGTCGAGAAAGCTGAAGGTAAAGCCACTTAGGGCGAGGTTGCCCCGGTGGCCGCCTGCTGCGCATGCTGCTCGCAGTTCGGCGTGCAGGATAGCACGGAGCGCTGGGTCTGCCGGTAGACGCGCACCGTATTGCCCTCGTCGATCGACACCAGGATGCGTTCGTCGAGGATCGCGTTGCCGTCGGCATCGAGGAGGACCAGATTGGTGGTGCCGAAGCTGCGTCCCGTGAGCACGATGGTCTTGGCGTCGGCCACGGTCGCATCGGCAACTGCGGCATTGCCGACAATCACCTTGCTGACAGGACGATCGAGCTTCAGCACGCGCGCGTGATCCATGTAGACGCGCAGCATGTCATCGTCTGCGGCCGCGGATACTCCCGAAATACCGAAAACGGCGATCATGCCGGCAAAGAAAATGGTTTTGCCGCTCGATGACATTGGGTCCTCTTTCACGATCACAGCGCAATATCTGCATAGAATGGAAAAAATTGGTGAACGAAGCCTTAAGCCTACCACTCTGTTCCGGGATGAAGCGTAATGATCCGATTTGGTACGGCTTTAAGACGGCGCACGCCCCGGTTGGAAGCAGAATATGTGCTATTTCCGGATGAATACAGCGGTTATTCCAGGAATATCGTTAAATATTGAGCGAAGTGCGTAAGAAAATACTGACTCTACAGGGGCATGTTGTCTCGTTCACATGTCGTTAACTCTTTTCCTTAAGCCGATGGAAACGGCCATTCGCTAGGTTGCAGTCATCCGATCAACGGCAAACAGTTGGCGGACGTGCTGAACATCAACTGGAGTTAGGAGTAACCATGACCAAGCTTTTTAGCCGTTTTCTGAAGGATGAATCCGGCGCGACCGCAATCGAATACGGCCTGATCGCCGCCCTCATTTCCGTAGCCCTCGTGGCTGGTGCCACCACGCTCGGCACTAAGCTCAACGACACGTTCGTTGGACTCGGTACGAAGCTGACCAACGCTACGACGAAGACCACTCCTTAATAACTGGAGCGTAGCTCTGGTTTAGAACGATCAGGCTCACGAGCGAACCGCCGTGAGCCTATTTGTCTTGAATTTGGGCAGGTGAGAAGATGATCGTAGCCGCAATCCTTCTGATTTTTCCGCTCTGCCTTGCTTTTGCGGCCATATCCGATCTGTTGACGATGACGATCCCGAACAGGGTATCGTTGATCATGGTGATTTCATTCGCCGTGTTGGCGCCATTGAGTGGAGTGGCTCTTCCGGCAATCGGAATGCATGCGCTGGGCGCCGCCATCGTGTTCGGCATTTGCTTTGCCCTGTTTGCGCTCAATGTGATGGGCGGTGGAGATGCGAAACTTTTGAGCGCGGCCGCGCTCTGGTTCGGTTGCGAGCCTGCTCTGCTGACTTTTCTGGCCTATATCAGTGCCATCGGCGGCTTGGTCACGTTGGCGATCCTGTTGATCCGGTCACAGTCAAATACGATATTGGCCATCGGCCTTCCCATCCCCAATTCGCTGCTGCTTGCCAAGAAGGTTCCTTACGGCATCGCGATCGCGATCGGCGGCTTCATGGCCTTTCCCTCCTCGCCGCTCTTCATCGCCGCGCTGGAAAGCCTGAAATAACGGCATTTTAAATGCCCGTTAACTTAAAATGTAAGCATTCCATTAACCATAATTATACCAATTGCTGAGCATTCTACAGGGCGAACATATCGTGCCCTGAGGAATGATCGATGAAACCGGCCCGCCTTATAATTCTAGCTGTCGCCGTGGTGGCAGCCGGCCTTGCCGGTCTCCTGGCAATGCAAATGGCGGGCAGTGGCGGTGTCGTTACCCAGGTCCGCTCGGTCATCGAGAAGGAACCGACCGTCAACATCCTCGTCTCGAGCGCCAATCTGTCGGTCGGCGCAAGACTGGACGACAAGTCGGTGCACTGGATGGCCTGGCCGCAGGGCGGCGTCGTTCCCGGCCTCATCACCGAAGCCGACAAGCCGGATGCGATCAAGGATCTGCAGGGCGCCGTCGTGCGTCTGCCGATCTTCGAAGGTGAACCGATCCGGCCGGAAAAGATCGCCGATTCCAGCAGCCGCATCCTCTCCTCGCTATTGCCGGCCGGCAAGCGCGCCGTCGCGACCGAGATATCGGTGGCAACCGGTGCCGGCGGTTTCATCCTGCCGAATGATCGCGTCGACGTCATCATGGTCCGCAAGGGCACTGAGTCCGACAAGCTCATCACCGAAACCGTGCTGAGCAATGTCCGCGTCCTCGCCATCGACCAGCAGATCCAGGAAAAGGACGACGGCTCGAAATCGGTGGTCGGCACGACCGCGACGCTCGAGCTCACGCCCGATCAAACGAAGGTTCTTGCCGTCGCCCAGCAAATGGCAGACCGGCTGTCGCTCGCGCTGCGCTCGGTCGCCGATGCGCAGGAGCAGGATACCAGTGCCGCCGACTATCTGCTGAGCGGCGACAACGGCAGTGCGATCATCCAGGTCATCAAATCGGGCGCCATCGTCACGGACGCCGGCGCCGCGCCGAAGGCGGAGTAAAGGACGTGCAAATGGGCAATTCAACGCGGCGCGCCGGACCTCTCCTGACAGGCTGCCTTTCGCTGGCGGTCGGCGTCTCCGGTATAGTGCCGGCCTCTTTCGCCCCGCTTCTCGGCGCAGGCGAGGCGCGCGCCGATTCCGATAGCTTGGTCCGGATCTCGCAGACCGGCTCCAATGCCCATCGCCGGCTGAAGATCGGTCTCAACAAGGCCGTCGTCGTCGATCTGCCGGACGATGCGCATGATATCCTCGTCTCCGATCCGACCATGGCCGATGCCGTGACCCGCACCTCGCGGCGCATCTACCTGTTCGGCAAGAAGGTCGGCCAGACGAATATCTTCGTCTTCGGCGCCGGTGGACAGGAGATCGTCAATCTCGACATCGAGATCGAGCGCGACGTCTCCGGCCTCGAAGTCAATCTCCGCCGCTTCATTCCCGACTCCAACATCAACGTCGAAATCGTCTCCGACAACATCGTGCTGACCGGCACGGTGCGCACGCCACAGGATGCCACGCAGGCGGCCGATCTGGCGCAGGTTTTCCTGAAGGGCGGCGAGGCGACGACCAGAACCGAAACGGCATCCGGCACCGGCGGCGACAGCTCGGTGGCGCTCTTTGCCGAAGGTCGCCAGAGCTCGCAGGTCGTCAACCTCCTGCAGATCGAGGGCGAGGACCAGGTCACCCTCAAGGTGACGATCGCCGAGGTCCGCCGCGAGGTGCTGAAGCAACTCGGCTTCGACAATCTGGTTTCCAGCTCCTCCGGCATGACGGTCGCCCAGCTCGGCAGCCCAAGCGCCGACAGCGCGACGGCGACGGTCGGCGGCGGTCTGGCGGCGCTCTTCAAGAGCTCGATCGGCAAATACGACATCTCGACCTACCTCAACGCGCTGGAGCAGGCCAAGGTCGTCAAGACACTCGCCGAACCGACGCTGACGGCGATATCGGGTCAGGCCGCGACCTTCAATTCCGGTGGCCAGCAGCTCTATTCGACGACCGACAACGACGGCAACGTCACTGTCGTCCCGTTCAACTACGGTATCAACCTTGCCTTCAAACCGGTCGTACTGTCGTCGGGCCGCATCAGCCTGCAGATCAAGACCAATGTCTCCGAACCGGTAGCCGGCAGCGGCAATGCCACCTATCAGCGCCGTTCGGCGGAAACCTCGGTGGAACTGCCCTCGGGCGGCTCGATCGCGCTCGCCGGCCTGATCCGCGACAATGTTTCCCAGACGATGGGCGGCACACCCGGCGTTTCGAAGATCCCGCTGCTCGGTACGCTCTTCCGCCAGAAGGGGTTCGAGCGTCAGGAAACCGAACTCGTCATCATCGCAACGCCCTATCTGGTGCGCCCGGTGGCGCGCAATCAGCTCAACCGGCCGGACGACAATTTCAGCCCTGAGAATGACGGTGCGACCTTCTTCCTCAACCGTGTCAACAAGGTCTATGGCCGCCGCGAGGCGCCCGTCGCCGATGCGCAGTTCCACGGCTCGATCGGGTTCATCTACAAATGAGCGGGGCGCGAGCGGCAGCGATGGCAGAAAACAGAGATCAGGCGATGGCCCATATGAATGCGACGACACCTCGCCTCGGAATCTCGAAGGCGCTTTTTGCCACGGTTGCCATGTCGGCGGCGATACTTTCTGGATGCGCCGGCCCGCATGACCAACTGACGACCGGCGGCATTCCGGACGATTACCGCGCCCGCCACCCGATCATCGTCACAGAGGCGGAGCAGACGGTGGATATACCCGTCGCCTCCACCGATCGCCGCCTGACCATCGCCCAGCGCGACCTCATCCGCGGCTTTGCCGCAAACTACATCTCGCGCGCTTCAGGCCCGGTTTACGTGCTGTCGCCGCAAGGCTCACCCAATTCGGCCGCAGCCTATCAGTTGCGCAATCAGGTTCGTGCCGAGCTGACATCGAGAGGGATTGCAAGCTCGAAAATCGTCAACACCTCCTATGCCGCGATCGGTCCCGGCGATGCGGCGCCGATCCGGCTGAGCTTTACCGGCACCACCGCGGTCACCACGCAATGCGGTCAGTGGCCGAAGGACATCTCGAACGATTTGACCAATCAGAACTACTATAATTTCGGCTGCGCCTCGCAGAACAACCTCGCCGCCCAGATCGCCAATCCGGAGGATCTGGTGGCGCCCCGCGGCATGACCCCGATTGACGCGCAGCGGCGTAACAATGCCATCCAGGAATACCGGACGACAACGACGACGATCGAAGATGTCGGCAGCGACAGTAGCTTCTGAGGCGGAACGGGACGATGAGCGCGATCGAATACGAAATCAGGAATCCCAGCGAGCTTCGCAACGCCGAGGAGGCGGTGCGCATGGCGGATCTGGAAAACATGCGGCCGCTGCCGCGCATCTCCGTCCATGCTTTCTGCGAGAGCGAGGCCCTGCAGCATGTCATGGAACGCTGCGCCAATGATCGGCGCGTCGCGAAAGTCAGCATGCGCATCACCAGCGGCGGCATCGCCGCTGCCGCCAATATGTTTTCCGGCGCCCCGACGCCGAACCTCATCATCCTTGAGACCAAGGCGAATGCCGCGAACCTGCTAGGCGAACTTGCGCCGCTCGCCGCCGTCTGCGATCCGACGACCAAGGTCGTCATTATCGGCTATTACAACGATATCGGGCTTTATCGCGAACTCATCCGCAACGGCATTTCCGAATATATGGTTCAGCCCGTCGCCATGCCCGATATCCTCACGGCGATGGCCTCGATCTTTGTCGATCCGGACGCCGAGCCGCTCGGCCGCAGCATCGCCTTCATCGGCTCGAAGGGCGGCACCGGCGCTTCGACCATCGCGCATAATTGCGCCTTCGGCATTTCCAATCTCTTCTCCACCGAGACGATCCTCGCCGATCTCGACCTGCCCTATGGCACGGCGAACATCGACTTCGATCAGGATCCGGCCCAGGGCATCGCCGAAGCGGTCTTCGCACCCGATCGTCTCGACGAGGTCTTCCTCGACCGCCTGCTGACGAAATGCTCCGAGCATCTGTCGCTGCTTGCGGCACCCTCGCTGCTCGACCGTGCCTATGATTTCGACGGCCAGGCCTTCCAGCCGGTGCTCGACGTCCTGCAGCGCAGCGCGCCCGTCACCGTGCTAGATGTTCCGCATGCATGGTCGGAATGGACACGCTCGGTGCTGTCGAGCGTCGACGAGGTGGTCATCGCAGCGGTTCCCGATCTCGCCAACCTGCGCAACGCCAAGAACATGCTGGACGCGCTGCGCAAGATGCGACCGAACGACCGGCCGCCGCATCTCATCCTCAATCAAGTCGGCATGCCGAAACGGCCAGAGATTTCGCCGTCGGATTTTTGTGAGCCGCTGGAGATCGATCCGATCGCGATCATCCCCTTCGACATCAATCTTTTCGGCAACGCCGCCAACAGCGGCCGGATGATTTCCGAAGTCGACCCGAAGTCGCCGACGGCGGAAACCTTTTCGCAGATATCGCACATCGTCACCGGCCGGGTCGCGATCAAGAAGGCGAAGAAAGGCGGCCTGCTGGGCCTCCTGAAGCGCAAGTAGACGATGAGCAATTCCAGCAAAACTGTGCAGCGGTTTTGCGTCCGGAATTGCGTGAAAACAAAAAGATAGTGCATTTCCTTGACTCGGAGAGATCGGGAAATGTTCTAGAACGAGCAGATTGGATCGAGTGGCATGTTTGGAAAACGCGGAAACGAAGGTTCCGGAAAGGTCGGGGGGGCGATTGCTCCGCCGCTGCCGGTTCCGGCCGCCGCCCCTGCGGCCTCTTCCCCCTCCATTCTGGTCGAACCCCCGCGCGAGTCCGCACGCCAGCAGGTGACGTCACCGCCGATGCAGACGCCGCAGCGCAAGCGCCCGGCTCGCACCGATGAATATTACGACACCAAGGCGCAGGTCTTTTCCGCGCTGATCGATACGATCGATCTCTCGCAGCTCTCCAAGCTCGACGGCGAAAGCGCCCGCGAGGAAATCCGCGACATCGTCAACGACATCATCACCATCAAGAACTTTGCGATGTCGATCTCCGAGCAGGAAGAACTGCTTGAGGATATCTGCAACGACGTCCTCGGCTACGGTCCGCTGGAGCCGTTGCTGGCGCGCGACGACATCGCCGACATCATGGTCAACGGCGCTGGCCAGACTTTCATCGAAGTCGGCGGCAAGACGATCGAATCCGAGATTCGTTTCCGCGACAATGCACAGCTTCTCTCGATCTGCCAGCGCATCGTCAGCCAGGTCGGCCGCCGCGTCGACGAATCGAGCCCGATCTGCGACGCCCGCCTGCCGGACGGTTCGCGCGTCAACGTCATCGCGCCGCCGCTGTCGATCGACGGGCCGGCGCTTACCATCCGTAAGTTCAAGAAGGACAAGCTGACGCTCGATCAGCTCGTCCGTTTCGGTGCAATCACGCCGGAAGGCGCAACCGTGCTGCAGATCATCGGGCGCGTACGCTGCAATGTCGTCATTTCAGGCGGCACCGGCTCGGGCAAGACGACGCTTCTGAACTGCCTCACCAACTATATCGACAGGGACGAGCGCGTCATCACCTGCGAGGATACCGCCGAACTGCAGCTGCAGCAGCCGCATGTCGTCCGTCTCGAAACGCGCCCGCCGAATATCGAAGGCGAGGGCGAAATCACCATGCGCGATCTCGTTAAGAACTGCCTGCGCATGCGTCCTGAGCGCATCATCGTCGGCGAAGTGCGCGGACCGGAGGTTTTTGACCTGCTACAGGCGATGAACACCGGTCACGACGGTTCGATGGGCACGATCCACGCCAATACGCCGCGCGAATGCCTGAGCCGTATCGAATCGATGATCGCCATGGGCGGCTTTACCCTGCCGGCAAAGACGGTGCGCGAGATCATTTCCAGCTCGGTTGACGTCGTCATTCAGGCGGCGCGCCTTCGCGATGGTTCGCGCCGCATCACCCAGATCACTGAGGTGATCGGCATGGAAGGTGACGTCATCATCACCCAGGATCTGATGCGCTACGAGATCGAAGGTGAGGACGCGAACGGCCGCCTGATCGGCCGGCACATATCGACCGGCGTCGGCAAGCCGCATTTCTGGGATCGCGCCCGCTACTTCAACGAGGAAAAGCGCCTTGCCGCCGCCCTCGACGCGATGGAAGCGAAAACGAAGGAATAGGCGAGATGTTCGGGTTCGATCCGATAGTGTTGGCAATCGTCGTCCTGGCCGCCGTCTCCGCGGGCGCGGTGTCCTATGCCTTTTTGTTTTCCCGGATCGAGACTGACAAGAAATCGGCAAGCCGCATCAACCGCGTCAAGTCGGCCGAAAGCGACCGTGTCAAGGTCAAGGCTGCCCGCGACCGGGTGCAGGAGCTGTCGAAGCGCCGCAAGTCGGTGCAGGACAACCTGAAGGACCTGGAAAAGCGTCAGCACGAAAAGACCAAGAAGAGCCTGTCGATGAAATCCCGGCTGGTGCAGGCCGGCCTGACGATCACGGTGGCGAAATTCTATCTCGTCAGCGCCATCTTCGCCTCCGTGCTGCTGCTCGTGGCCTTCATCGTTGGTGTATCGTGGATGGTCATGGTCGGTGTCGCCGTCGTCGCCGGTCTCGGCCTGCCGCGCTGGGTCATCGGCTTCCAGATCAAGCGCCGCCAGAACAAGTTTCTCAACGAGCTGCCCAATGCACTTGACGTCATCATCCGCTCGATCAAATCGGGCTTGCCACTCAATGATGCGATCCGTCTTATCGCAACCGAGGGCACCGAGCCGGTCAAGAGCGAGTTCCGGCGGGTCATTGAAGCGCAGCAGGTGGGTCTCAGCATTTCCGATGCCTGCGCCCGCATGACGATCCACATGCCGCTCCAGGAAGTCAATTTCTTCGCCATCGTCATCGCCATCCAGTCGCAGGCCGGCGGCAATCTGTCGGAAGCGATCGGCAACCTCTCCAAGGTCCTGCGTGATCGCAGGAAGATGAAGGCCAAGGTTACCGCGCTCTCGATGGAAGCCAAGGCGTCGGCATACATCATAGGCGCTCTGCCCTTCATCGTCGCGACCCTCGTCTACCTCACCTCGCCGAGCTACATGATGATCCTTTTCACCGATCCGCGTGGCCATTTCATCATGGGTTTCTCGGCAATCTGGATGTCGATCGGCATTTTCGTCATGCGCAAAATGGTCAGTTTTGATATCTAGCCGGAAGGAAGCACCATGTCGCACGACCTTGCCGCAACGCTCACCAATCCGAGCATGCTGATCGCACTTTTCGTGGCGATTGCCGTCTTCGCTACTTTTTATACGATCGCTGTTCCCTTCTTCGAGCGCGGCGATCTCAACAAGCGCATGAAGGCCGTTTCCACAGAGCGCGAGCAGATCCGTGCCCGCGAACGCGCGCGCATGAACACGGAAACCGGCGCCGGCAAGGCCTCGCTCAGGAGCCAGAACAACCGCTCGGTCCGTCAGATCGTCGAGCGCTTCAACCTGCGCAAGGCGCTGGTCGACGAAAACACGGTCAACAAGCTGCGTGCCGCCGGTTTCCGTTCGGAGAATGCGCTGAATAGCTTCCTCGTGGCGCGTTTCCTGCTGCCTTTCCTTTTCCTGGCGCTTGCTGCCTTCTGGGTCTTCGGTCTCGGCAATCTCGCCGAAAAGGGCACGCCGATCCGCCTCTTTGCCGTCATCGGCGTCGGTTATCTCGGCTTCTACGCACCGAACATTTATATCTCCAACCGCATGGGCAAGCGCCAGCACTCGATCAAGCGCGCCTGGCCGGATGCGCTGGACCTGATGCTGATCTGCGTCGAATCCGGCATCTCGATCGAGGCCGCGATGCGCCGTGTGTCGGAAGAACTCGGCGAGCAGTCGCCGGCGCTTGCCGAGGAGATGGTGCTGACCACGGCCGAGCTCTCCTTCCTGCCGGATCGCCGCGTAGCGCTCGAAAATCTTGCCACGCGCACCCAGATCGAGCTGGTACGCTCGGTGACGCAGGCGCTGATCCAGGCCGATCGCTACGGCACGCCGGTCGCGCAGGCGTTGCGCGTTCTCGCCCAGGAAGGACGCGACGAGCGTATGAACGAGGCGGAAAAGAAGGCGGCCGCGCTGCCGCCGAAACTGACGGTGCCGATGATCCTGTTTTTCCTGCCGGTGCTGATCGCCGTCATTCTCGGTCCGGCCGGCATTCAGGTGGCAGACAAGTTCTGACGATTACGCCGGCCCCGGAAAGCGGATGCCGCTTTCGGCAGAGACGCTGTTGCCTCAAGGGCCGTCGGCCGATCGCGGCCTTCAAACACGCGTGACCGCCGCCGGCATAGCTGGTAAATGGGATGGACGACCATTGGCAAGCGCGCGGATGCAGCCGCAGTGCCCCTGGCGCTCGTTCAACCCAAAAGAGAGGTCTCCGATGTCTTCTGCCGGCATTTTCATCAGCATCATGGCAGCCCTGGCGGTCGGCGCGATGAGCCCCGGCCCGAGCTTCGTCGTCGTCTCCAGGATCGCCATCTCGCGTTCGAGGCTGGATGGCCTTGCGGCCGCGCTCGGCATGGGCGCCGGCGGTGTCGTTTTTGCCGTGCTGGCGCTTGCCGGGCTGACGGCGCTGCTGTCTCAGTTCGAATGGCTCTATGTCCTGCTGAAGGTCGCAGGCGGCGCCTATCTCGTTTATATCGCGGTCAATATCTGGAGGAGCGCCGGTCAGCCGCTCGAAGTCTCTGACGCCGTCAACGGCAACCGCGCACTGAGATTGAGCTTCACGACCGCCCTGCTGACCCAGCTCAGCAACCCGAAAACCATCATTGTCTATGCCAGCCTCTTTGCGGCACTTCTGCCGAGAACGGTGCCGCTCGATCTCATCGTCGCGCTGCCGCTCGGCGTCTTTGCCGTGGAGGCCGGGTGGTATTCGATCGTGGCCTTCGCCTTTTCGGCCCGCCATCCGCGGCGTCTCTATCTTGCCGCCAAGGGCTGGATCGACCGGGCCGCCGGTGCCGTCATGGGCGGCCTAGGTTTGCGTCTCATTCTTTCGGGCCTGAGCGCCCGCTAAAGCATGATGCCGAAAAGCGTGCGCGGTTTTCGGACGACATCATGCTCTAATTCTTTAAATTACACATGATCTCTCCGAAGCCGTAAGCCTTTTCGACAATATGATTCGGTCAATTGGTGTTGCTGTCGCCGGCTAGCTGCGGCGTCTTGTCCTTGGCGGCGAGTTTCTGCCAGGAATTCTGCTGCGAGAGCATGCCTCTGAGATAGGCGACATTGGCATCGGCCTGTTGCGGCGAAAGTTCGCGCCGGGCGATCTGCTCGGCTTCCGGGAAACGCCCCTGCAGGCCCACGACGAGGGCAAGGTTCTGCCTGACGCGGCTGCCGGCGGTCGGCTGGCTGGCGGCGGAGCGCAGATAGGTTTCGGCCGTGCGCAGATCGCCGGTCAGCACATAGGACATGCCGAGGTTGGAAAGGATGGAGGGCTCGTTCGGCTGGATGTCGAGCGCGTCGCGGTAGCGCTGCCGGGCATCGCTTGCCCGGCCCATCTGGTCGAGGATCGCGCCTTGGGCCGAGATCAGCTTCCAGTCCGGACGATCCGGCGTCTGGGCGCGGCCGATCGTGTCGAGCGCCTGCTGGAACTGGCCGGCCGCCGCCTGTGCCTTGCCGTAGGCGGCCAGCACGTTGCGGTCGCCGGGATTGGCGATCGCCACCTGCTGCATAACGGCGAGCGCCTGCGTATCGCGGCCGTTCATGCGCAGTAGATTGGCGTAGTTGACGCCGGTGACGGGATCGCGCGGGTTCTTTTCATAGGCCTGGCCGAGCCGGTCCGTTGCCGAGCGCAGCTCGGTCGCGTCCATCTCTTCGACCGGCTTGGTGAGTTTCGGCACCGAGCCCGTTGTCATCCGGTCCTTGGTCGTCGAGCAACCGGCAAGTGCCAAGACGAGCAGCGATGCCGCAGCGCCCTGCAGGATACGATTGGTGAATGTGGTGGTGAGCGAGGCAGGCATGGCGCGTTCCTGGATTCCGAAATCGGCGCCTGACCTCGAAGCGGAACAGGGAAAGGTTTGACGCGTAATCTTCGCTCCAGCAATAGTCTGTTAACCCTAACAGACCGTTAAGGAACGATTCCCTGCGACCGCCGAAGGACAATCATGGCCCCCTATCAGTTCATCGAGAGACCGAGCCCTTTCAACACGAAGGGCGGTTTGACGCTGCCGATCTTTGCCGTCACGCCTGCCCATATCGAGACCGGCACGATCGATCCGATCGCGCTCGATTGGGCGCGCAGGGCAGGCTACAAGGCCGAAAGCGGGTCGCTGCTGCTGATCCCGACGGCCGAAGGCCATCTCGGCGGCGCGCTTTACGGCCTCGGCACCAATCCATCCGAGCAGCCTTACATCACCGGCAGGCTCGCCCGTGCGCTGCCGGCCGGCGACTGGCACATCGAGACCGCGCCGCTGACGGCAAATCGCCTGGCCCTCGGCTTTGGCCTCGGCAGCTACCGTTTCGACCGTTACAAATCCGAAAAATCGCCGGCGGCGACGCTGATGATCCCCCGCGATGCCGACGCCGCCGACATCAAGCGCCAGCTCGCCGGCGTCTTTCTCGCCCGCGACCTCATCAATACGCCGACGAACGACATGGGTCCGAACCAGCTCGAGGCTGTTTTCCGCGGCCTGGCCGGGCATTACAAGGCGGAGATATCGGTTATTACGGGCGACGACCTGCTCAAACAGAATTTCCCGCTGGTCCATACCGTCGGCCGCGCCAGCGCCGATGCGCCGCGCCTTCTCGAGCTGCGCTGGGGCAAGAAGGGCCATCGCAAGGTGACGCTTGTCGGCAAGGGCGTCTGCTTCGATACCGGCGGTCTCGACATCAAGCCCGCCGCTTCCATGCTGCTGATGAAGAAGGACATGGGCGGCGCGGCGAATGTCATGGGGCTTGCCTTGATGATCATGGACGCCAAGCTGAAGGTCGACCTGCGCGTTATCGTTCCGGTCGTCGAAAACGCGATCTCGTCCAATGCCTTCCGGCCCGGCGACATCTACCGGAGCCGCAAGGGCCTGACCGTCCAGATCGACAATACCGACGCCGAAGGCCGTTTGATCCTTGCCGATGCGCTTGCCTATGCCGACGAGGAAGAGCCAGAACTGTTGATCGACATGGCGACGCTGACCGGCGCCGCCCGCGTTGCCCTTGGTCCGGATCTTCCGCCTTTCTTCACCGATGACGCCAATCTGGCGCATGACCTCACCGAAGCGAGCCTGGAAACCGACGATCCGATCTGGCGCCTGCCGCTCTATTCCGGCTACGAAAAGGATATCCGCACCAAGTTCGCCGACCTCACCAACGCACCGGCCGGCGGCATGGCAGGGGCGATCACCGCCGCCCTCTTCCTGAAGCGTTTCGTCAGCAAGGCGAAGAGCTGGGCGCATTTCGACATTTACGGCTGGGCCCAGTCCGAACGGCCGCATTCGCCAGGCGGTGGCGAAGCACAAGCAATCCGCGCGCTCTTTCACCATATCCGCGAGAGCCTGCGCTGACGCCATGTTAAAGCGCGTCGCTGAGGCGCATCGCATGATCCCTGTTCACGCGCTGCGCCTCGCTGCCGATCGTTAAAATTTTATTCACCTTGCCGGGCGGCAATTTCTGCCGCCCCTTGCATGTGCATGGCAACTGCCGGAAAATGGAACGTTAGCGTAACGATCTTCCGGAGGGGCCGTGCCGATCGAACTGACCGCCTCGCAGGCGCTGGGGCTCTGGCATGGCGTGGCGCTCGATCAGGTCCGCCACGACGACCGCGATTTGACGTTGCGCCAGATGGCGATCCTGCTGCATATTTATCTGGTGCCGCCGCCGCACACCGTGCGCGGGCTTGCCGCCACGCTTGAGGTCACCAAGCCGGTCATTACCCGTGCCTTGGATACGATGGGCGAGATGGGCCTGGTCGATCGTGTGCGCGACGATGCCGACCGGCGCAATGTGATCATCAAGCGCACTGTCGGCGGTGCGCTTTATCTGGAAAAGCTCGGCGATCTCATCCGAGATCAGGCCCGCCGGTTGCCGATCTGAAAGGAATGCGAATGACGATGCTCGACCGCCGCCTGCATGCCTATAGGTCTGATCTCGCGGAAGCGGGGCTCGAAGGCAAGGTCGAGGCGTCGCGTTTTACGGAAGGCGCCCCGGCCCGCGTCGCCGTCCCGGTCGTGGCCTTGCGTCCCGAACCGGACCTTGCCCGCGGCATCGATACCGAAATGCTTCTCGGCGAGGACGTGACGGTTTTCGATCGTGCCGGTGGCTGGTGCTGGGTGAAAGCCGCCTCGGACGGCTATGTCGGTTATGTCGCGGCGGACGCGCTCTTGGAAGGCCGGCCGGCGCCCACCCATATCGTCACCGTCCAGCGCAGCTTCCTCTATCCCGAACCGGAACTGCGCAAGCCCCACCAGGCGATCCTGTCGATGGGAAGTCGCGTTCATGTCGCCGGCGAGGCGGAAGCGCGCGGCAATCGCTATGTCGTGCTCGAGGACGGAACGGCGATCTTCGCCAAGCATGTCCAGCCGATCGGCGCTCTCGACGGCGCCGATTACGTGGAGGTCGTCGCCCGTTTCCTGGAAACGCCCTATCTCTGGGGCGGGCGTTCCGGCCTCGGCATCGATTGCTCTGGCCTCGTCCAGCTGGCGATGCTGATGACGGGCAGAGCTGCGCCACGCGATACCGATATGCAGGCGGCAGGCCTCGGCCAGCCGATCGATCGATCCGAACTCCGCCGTGGCGACCTGGTATTCTGGAAGGGTCATGTCGCCGTCTTCGAAGATCCGGAAACCATTCTGCACGCCAACGGCCATAGCATGACGGTGGCGCGCGAGAATTTCGCGGCCGCGGTCGAGCGCATCGGCTGGCTCTACGAGCAACCGACCGGCTATCGCCGCCCGATCAGCTGATCAGCCGATCGGAGGCTGCGGCCAGGATCTCACTCCGCCCGTCCTGTCCTCGAAAGCTTTCGACAGTCTCAGCACCCGCATGTCGTCGAAACGCGGCCCGACGATCTGCAACCCGATCGGCATGCCCGAGCGGGAGAAACCGCAATTGATCGAGGCGGCCGGCTGCTCCGACATGTTCCACGGCACCGTGAAACCGATATGCTCGAACGGCAGGGCCGGATCGTTGGTCGGCGATGCCCATTCGGCCGGATAGGAGATGATCGGATTGGTCGGCGAAAGCAGGGCGTCGATCTCGGTAAACAGCCGTCCGCAGCTCTTGCGCATCTCGATCGTCTGATTGAAGCCCCTGACCGCATCGACACCGCTGATGTCGGCGCCGCCCATCGCCCAATCCCTGATATAGGGCAGGATGCTGTCGCGCCTGTTATCGTCGAGTTCGGCGATATCGCCCCACAGCCGGGATCGCCAGAAATTGTCGAGCCCATCCAGCATGGCGCGTGTCAGCACCGGCTGGACCGATAGAATGGTCGCGCCGGCCGCCTCGAACTGTTTCGCCGCCGTTTCGACCGCGGCCCTGATCTCGTCGTCCACCGCAAGCCCGCAGCCGGCATCGAGCATCAGCCCGATCTTCATGCCTGACAGGTCGATATCGAGATCCATCCAGTTGAAATCGTTCGGCGGCAGGCTGGTGCCGTCGCGCCAGTCTGGCCGTGACAGCGTCGCCATCGAAAAGGCCGCATCCTCGACGGTGCGCGCCATCGGTCCGACGCAGCGCCCGACATAATAGGGATCGGCTGGAACACGCCCATGGCTCGGTTTGAAGCCGAAGATGCCGGTCCAGCCGGCGGGAAGGCGCACCGAACCGCCGATATCGGTGCCGATATGCAGTGGTCCATAACCGGCCGCCGCCGCTGCGGAAGCCCCAGCGCTCGATCCGCCCGGATTCTGCGTGATGTCCCAGGGATTGCGGCTGAGAGGATGAAAGCTCGAAAGGCCGGAGGACAACATGCCGTAATCGGGGCAGGTGGTCTTGGCGAAGATCACCGCGCCGTCTTCCCGAAGACGGGCGGCGGCCGGCGCATCCGCGTCCGCGGGTTTGAGTTCCACTGCCCTCGTGCCTGATGGCACCGGCTGGCCCTTTGTGGCGATGAGCTCTTTCAGCGTCACCGGGATGCCGTCGAGGGCACCCAGCGTTTCTCCCTTCGCCCAGCGCTCCGTCGACGCTTTCGCCTGGGCGCGCGCCAATTCCCGATCGTAGAGGTAGAGCGCCGCAATCGACGGTTCCCAGGCGGCGATATGGTCTTCGAGGGCGAGCCAGTATTCGAGGGGGGAGAGGCTTTTATCGGCGAAGTGCTGCCTGAGTTCGCGAATGGTAAGGTCGGTTTCGATCATGGCATGGTCTTTCGGGCGTTTCATCTTGGGAGAACATCAGCGGCTTGCCTCGCGCGGGTCGAGCAGATCGCGCAGACCGTCGCCGAGCATGTTGAAGCCGAAGACGGTGAGCGCGATGGCAAGGCCGGGCAGGATCGCCAGCCAGGGGGCGAGCGCCAGATAGGTTTGCGCATCGGCAAGCATCCGGCCCCAGGTCGGCGCCGGCGGCGCCATGCCGAGCCCGAGGAAGCTGAGACCCGCTTCGGTGAGGATCGCCAGCCCCAGCTGGATCGCGCCGTGCACGATGATCTGGCTGATGATATTCGGCAGCACATGGCGCAGCGAAATGGTCAGGCGGGTATTGCCGATGGCGCGCGCCGCCGTCACATAGTCGCGGCTCCAGGCCTGCAGCGAGGTCGCAAGCGTCACCCGGGCAAAGACCGGGATCATGAAGACGGCGATCGCGGTGATCGCGGTGAACCGCCCTGGCCCGAGAAAGGCGCCAAGCACCATGGCCGACAGGATCGGTGGCAGCGCGAAGATGACGTCGCAGATGCGCATCAGCAACGCCTCGAAGGGACCGCGGATCGCCGCTGCCGAAATGCCGGCGATTGAGCCGAGCGTCCCGCCGATCGCAACCGCTGTGATGGCGATCGATAGTGAATTCCAGCATCCCGCCATCAGCATCGAAAGCACATCGCGGCCGAACTGGTCCGTGCCGAGCAGGCCGAAGGCAAGCGGCGGCTGCAATTTATGAATGATCTGCATTTTCGCCGGCGGCAGCGGCGTCCAGACCAGCGACAGCAGTGCCACGGCGGTGAGCAGGCCAATGATGACGACCCCCGAAATCAGGTTCATTCGCCGGCTAAGTCTAAAGACCCGGCGGCGGCTGATAATGGCGGTGGACACGATCGGTGCCATGCGTCAGGCCGCCTTTCTCATCCTGGGATCGATCGCCAGGTAGGAGAGATCGACAATGAAATTCATCACGATGACGAGGCCTGCGAAGAACAGCACGACATCCTGCATGACGATGATGTCGCGCTGAGAGAGCGCCTGAAGGGCGAGCCGCCCGAGGCCAGGCAGGTTGAAGACGTTTTCCACCAGTACCGCGCCGGCGACGAGAAAGGTGAATTGCAACCCGATCATCGTCAGGATCGGGATCAGCGCATTCGGCACGATATGGCGCCACAGCACCGCACTGCGTGACAGCCCCTTGGCGACCGCGGTACGGGCAAAATCCTCATGCATCGTGTCAAGCACCGCCGAGCGCGCCACCCGCGTCAACACGCCCGCCTGCGGCATCGCCAGCGCGACGGCGGGCATAACCAGCGCCTGCAATGCGGGCTGCAGGCCGGCGCTCCAGCCCGGGAAACCGCCGGCCGGCATCAGCCCGAGCATCGTCGAAAACAGGATGATCAACAGCAGCGCCACCCAGAAGGCGGGCACGGCGATGCTGATCTGCGAAAACAGCGTCGCGATGACGTCGAAGACACCGCCGCGGCGCGAGGCGGCCAGCACGCCGAGCGGCAGGGCAATCGCCACCGAAAGCACGATCGCCATCAGCGCCAGCGGCAGCGTTACCGCCAGCCGCTCGACGATCAAACCCGCGACCGGTACGCCATAGGTGAGCGAATTGCCGAGATCGCCGGAGAGCACGCCGGCCAACCATTGCCCGTAGCGCATCAACAGCGGCTGGTCGAGGCCGAGACTGTGACGGAGCGCTGCAAGGGTTTCCGGTGTTGCCGAGGTGCCGAGCATGATCGAGGCGGGATCGCCGGGCAGAAGGTCCATAACGGCGAAGATCAGCAGCGAGACGACGACGAGCGTGACGATGAGACCGGCGAAGCGGCGGGCGAGGAGTGGGATCATGCGTGCCACGCTTTCGATGTGGCGCGGCTGCTACCACCCGACGCACCGACGGTGAGTTTGGCTAGAACGCCGACCCCACTCTCCGTCATCCTCGGCCTTGAGCCGAGGATCCATGCCGCGGCTGCTGGTGGATGGGGTGTGGATGCTCGGCTCAAGGCCGAGCATGACGGAGAACGGGGCGGGCGGAAGGAGCCATTCACTGTGCAGGCGTTCGTGGCAGGAATGCTACCCGCCAGCGAAACCAAACAATGTCGGCCCGGGCTGAACTGGTTTGGTGGGGAATGGAGAGGGCTGCGCACTACATCGATCAAATGCATGTCGGATCTCTCCAAGGCCCACGGCGTGCCAACCATCCCGGCCCGGCCTACCTTTGTTACTCGTCCCAGGAAACACCAGACAGCACGTTGGAAGGGATCGGCTCGTTCTCCCACAGGCCCTTCAGCTTTTTGTCCCAGACGCCGAGTTTCGGCATGACGAAGAGGTAGAGCGCCGGCACGTCCTCGGCGAGGATCTTCTGCGCTTCGCCATAGATCGCATTCTGCGCGGCGGGATCGGTCGTCTCCTGGACCTTCTTCATCAGCGCGTTGAAAGCGGGGTTCTTGTAATTGAAATAATAGGGATCACGGGCATAGATGTCGATATCGAGCGGTTCGGCATGGGCAACGATCGTCATGTCGAAGTTGCGGTCCTTCATGATGTCCTGGACCCACTTCGCTGGAAATTCCGTCGGCTCGATATTCATCGTTACGCCGATCTCGGCAAACATCGCCTGCATCACCTGAGCGCTGCGCGGCGCATAGGCCATCTGCGGCGATTTGATCGTGAAGGTGAAGCCGTTGGGGTAGCCGGCTTCGGCAAGCAACGCTTTCGCCTTCTCGACGTCATAGGGCAGCACGCCTGTCATGTCCTGATAGCCCGGATCGTTCGGCGTGTAGTGGCTGCCGATCGGTGTGCCGAGGCCGGACCATGCGCCGTCGATTACCGTCTTGCGGTCGATCGCCATCATCAGCGCCTGGCGGACGCGTTTGTCGTCGAAAGGCTTCTTGGCAGTGTTCATGCCGGCAACGACCTTGAGTTCGGTATTGCCGATCTTGGTGACGAGCCTCGCATCGCCGTCGAAAGAACTCATCAGCTCGGGTGCGGCAAATTCCGGAAAGGCATCGAGATCACCGGATTTGAGTGCAGCCGCCTGCGCCTGCGGATCGGCAATGAAGCGGAAGGTCACCTTGTCGAGCTTGGCGGCCGCATCCTTGTTCCAGTAATCGGCATTCCTGGCGAGTTCGACCTTGTCGCCTTTTGCCCAGCTGACGAATTTGAAGGGACCGGTGCCAACAGGTGTCGTCTTGTCGTCGGCAGCCGTCTTCGGTGCGACCATCACCGAGGCTGGCCAGCCGAGCCAGTAGATCAGGCTGCCGGTCGGGGCCGAGAGATGCAGCACCAGCGTTTCGGCATCAGGGGTATCGATCGAGGCGATCGAGGCGAAGAAGCGCTTCTGCGGATTGACGGAATCGGCGCCGCGGGCGCGGTCGAGCGAAAACTTGGCGCTCGCGGCATCGAAGGCCTCGCCGTCATGAAATTTGACCCCGGTCTGCAGCCTGAACGTATAGGTCAGGCCATCGGGAGAGATGTCCCAGCTTTTCGCCAGCTGCGGCTGGATCTTACCGGCCTGGTCGATCGTCACCAGCCCCTCGAACACGTTTTGCCAGGTCACCTGGCCGATTGCGACGGGTGCCGCGATCGTCGGGTCGAGACCGGTCGGCTCGACGCTCATGCCGAGATTGAGGGTGGTCTTCGCCGCCTCCGCCGGCGTCATCGCCGTCATCACCAGGCCGGCCGAAAGCGCGGCACCGAGCGAAAGCCGCCGGGCGAAACGCGCTGAAGGCGCAAACGAAAGCTTGATCATCATGTTCCCTTGTCTGGCCGCGCGTCGATGACGAAGGCCTATTTGCGAATAGAGTGACACTATGCCAGTGCACACACAATGACGATTTTGTGTGCTCAGTGTAGCCGAAAAAGCTACACCGTAAATCCGCGCGCGATGCAAGCTCGAAGCGTCAGTCTTTCACACCGGCCCGGCGGTTCGTGCGCTCGCGCATGAACCTCTCGATGAAGTCGAGCAGTTTCGTTGCGGCGAAGGATAGTTGACGATCCGGGGCGACGCAGAGATCGACATGGGTGCGGATGCCGGTTTTGCCGGCCAGCGGAATGGCAAGGAGCTGACCCGCCTCGATCTCGCGGCGGACGGTCAGCGCCGGTAGCAAAGTGACCGCAGCCCCGCTGAGCACCAGTTCCTTCAGCATTTCGAGCGAGCTGGTGACGAAGACGGGATCGAGGCTCAGCCCTTCCTTCTCGAACAGCGCGTCGAAGGCCTGGCGGAAGCCGAAGGATTGGTCCGGTAGCGCCAATGCATAGTCGGCAAGCGTCCTCAGCGAGATCTCGGAAAGTGCTGCCGCCGGATGCTGCGGCGTGGCAATGAGATCATAGGCGATCTCGGAGCGCAGCCGCACCTTGGTGCCGGACATCGGTGGCGCAAAAAGCGTCACCGCAATATCCGCCTCGGCGCTGTTGACGGCATCGACCGCCTGCCGCGCGCTGGTGATCGTCACGTTAAAACGCAGTTTTGGATATTTCAGGCTGAATTCGGCAAGCGCAGGCGCCAACAGATTGGCGACGGTGGCGCCATTGGCATAGATGCTGACACGGCCGCGCTGCAGGCCCTTCAGGTCTTCGATCAACTGCTGCACATGATCGAGCTCGCGCAGGGTCCGGCCGGCGCGGGCGGCAAGCAGCTCGCCGGCGGCCGTCAGCTTGACGCCGCGGGCGCTGCGTTCGACGAGCGGCGCGCCAAAATGATATTCGAGGTTCTCGATCTGCCGGCTGATCGCCGTCGGCGCGACATTGAGGTTCTCGGCCGCCTGGCGCATCGAATTGGTCCTGACCAGCTCGTCGAAATACATCAGCGCCCGGATCTGCATTCACGTCTCTCCGCCATTCGGCATATTGGATCTGTAGAGAGTCTGACCCTATTCAATCAGCTGCTGCTCGCATAGCGGTCGCGCCACGCCTTTTGCGCGCCCTCGACCGGCAGCGCGGTCGCAGCGTAGACCCCTCGGGCGATTGCCCGCGCCATGACGAGGGTCGCAAGGTGGCACAGCTCCATCAGGCTTGCCATGTCGTCTCTTCGATGCTGGGCCGTCGAAGCGGCAAAGACGGTATCGCCATCGAGCGGCAGGTGCGCCGGCAGTAGTGCCCTGGCAAACCCGTCATGGCCGGCAAGCGATAGCCGGTGCGCCTCGGTCTTTGTCAGCTGCGCATCGGTCACCACTGCGCCGATCGTCGTTGCCGGCGTGTTCATGCCCTTGAGCCGCATCCGGTGGTCGGCCACATCAGGCATGCCGAGCCCGCCGAATTCCGCGTCTTTTTCAAAGGGTGCCGCCCAGAAATGCGGCCCGTCGCCGATCGTTGCCGAACCGAGCGCATTGACGGCGACGATCGCCGCGACACGATGCCCGGCGCTGCTGACGGCGCTGGCCGAGCCGAGCCCGCCCTTGACGGTGGCCGTCGTCGCTCCCGTCCCGGCACCTGTCGTGCCGAGCGCGAATGTGCCCTTGGCCGCGGCCTGCAGTGCCGTATAACCCATGTCGCGATAGGGCGAGTGAAGGCCCCAATCCTTGTCGCCGCCGTTCAGCAGGTCCATCAGGATCGCCTGCGGCACGATCGGAATGCGCACCGACCCGACGGCAAAGCCGCGGCCGAGTTCGCGCAGGCCCGCCTGCACGCCGCCGGCGGCATCCAGCCCGAAGGCCGAGCCGCCGGAAAGCACGAAGGCATCAACGGCATTGACGGTCATCGACGGATCGAGCAGGCCGGTGTCGCGCCCGCCTGGCGCACCGCCGAGCACCGTGCCGGATGCGACGGCCGGTTCGTCGAAAACGATGACCGTGACGCCGGAACCGAGCGCAAGGTCGGTTGCATGGCCGACGGAAACGCCTTCGATGTCGGTGATGAGGTTGAGAAGATCGGGCAAGGGCGGATCCTTATCACGGAAAGGTGGCCGGTAGGACTGTACTGCATAATTCCTTAAATCGGAATCGATTTAAGGGTAAAATTATGCAGCAATTCAAAGTGTTACAGCGTCCTTTGCGCGTCTGATAAAGACCCGCGGCGCTGTAATGCCCTCAAAAAACAAGACCGGCCCCATTTGGCGGGACCGGTCGGACATCGGGAAAAGCCGCGAATGCTGATCGCGGCCTCATGCCCTCAGGCATGAAGCGGCTTCGGATGACGGCGGGTCATCAGGTCATGGATGGCCAGCCGCACCTCGTCCGGCGAGCCGAAACGCTGCTCGTCGAGGTCGTGGACATGAAATTTCACGGCGATGAACTTCAGCCGGTCTTCATCGGGAATGACGATCCCGACGGGAACGCCTGCATATTCGATAACTTGCTTCTTCATAGATAGAACTCCTGCCGCACAACATGCGCAGCCATGGCGAATTGACTTGTCTGGTACCGTTGAAAGGAGGACGAACGTCACATTCGACAGTTCGGGCGGGAGAGGGCGCCCGGACGGTCATTGCCAAGCACAGATCGCCTAAGGAGATCGGCGAGAATATCGATGTCTATCATGCTCGTTCCTTGTGTTGGCGTTGCACTTGAGTGGTCCCGGTAGAGCCCAGGGCCGGTGAAGGTTGCCTTCGATAATCCACTAACTTGGTAGAGATTACCCGACGGCCTATCAGAAACATATTCCGAAACGTGTCAAAATATCGACGATCCGAAAAAATTCATTCCGTCGTAGCCCGAACTTACAGAAAGAAACATATCAGCTCTTCGTTAAATTCGTATGACAGAATCGGAAGTTCGATTGATCACAGCGGCAGACATAGGAAGCCTTGCCGTATCCGGCAATGGCCGTTTCATTAAAAATCGACATGCCTCGAAATGACCGATTTGGTTAATGTTGGAAGCCCTGTGTCACCAGCCTTCTTCGAGCACTTTCTCCAGCATGTCCGCGAAGAAATCGGCGCTGTCGATGCTGAAGCAGAGCGGTGGTTTGATCTTCAGCACATTTTGGTGATCGCCGGTCGGCTGCATGATGACGCCGAGTTCGAGAAGCCGGTCGCAGATTGCAGCCGTCTCTTCCGTCGCCGGCTCCAGCGTCGTTCTGTCGCGGACGAATTCGAGGCCGAGATAGAGGCCCATGCCGTGCATGGCGCCTGCAATCGGATGGCGGTCGATCAGCGCGGCAAGCCGCGCCTTCAGGTGATCGCCGACCGTCCGGGCATTTTCCTGCAGCTTTTCCTCGGCCATGATGTCGAGCACCGTCATGCCGGCGACGCAACTGACCGGGCTGCCGCCGGTGGAGGAAAAGAAAGTGCCCTCCTTCTCCAGCGATTGCGCGATCTCCCGCGTGGTGATGACGGCGCCGAGCGGATAGCCGTTGCCCATGCCCTTGGCGATAGTGATGATATCGGGCACGACCCCTTGCTGCTCGAAGCCCCAGAAATAATGTCCGAGTCTGGAATAACCGACCTGCACCTCATCGGCGATGCAAAGGCCGCCGCGGGCGCGCACTTGCGCATAGATTTCCCTGAGATAACCGTCCGGCAGTGGAATGCCACCGGCATTGCCGTAGACCGATTCGGCGATGAAGCCTGCAAGGCCTTCGCCCGCAGCATCAATTGCCTCCAGCACCGGCGTCGCCATGCCGAGATAATCCGCTGCCGTATCGGGACCACGGAAGTCGCCGCGATAGGTATTCGGCGAAACGACGGTATGCACCCAGTCCGGCCGGGTGGTCGGTGCCTGCGGATTGTCGGCGATCGAGGTGGAGACGGCATCGCTCGCCGCCGACCAGCCATGATAGGCTTCGAGCAGGCAGAGCATGTTGCGCGCGCCGCTATAGGCTTGCGCGAGCCGAAGCGCCAGATCGTTGGCCTCGGAGCCGCTGTTGACCAGGAAGACCGCGTCGAGCCCGTCCGGCGACAGAGCGGCGAGGCGTTCGGAAAATTCCGTGATCGCGGCATAGTGGAAGCGCGAATTCGTGTTGAGCCGCAGCCATTGCGCGCCGATCGCCGCCGCGAGCTTGGGATGGCCATGGCCGAGAATGGTGACGTTGTTGACCATGTCGAGATAGGCGCGGCCCTCGACATCGAACAAATGCTCCTTCCAGCCGCGCTCGATCTGCGGCGGCGCCGCATAATAATTCTTCTGCGGTCTTGCGAGATGCGCCCGCCGCCTGGCGAAGAGCGCGGCGGTTTCAGGTTGCGGCGCATCCGCTTGCGGGCTGAGAAGCAACGAAGGCGAAGGGCAGAGCACCGACCAGGCCGCCGCCGCGCGCGGTGAGGCAAAGAGCGGCGGTTCGAGACCGGCGACGCTGCAAAGCTGGACGCGCAGCCCGCCGAGCGACGACGCCTCTCCGAAAACCGTGCCGAGCGAATCGCCGGCGGCAATCTCGGCTCCATCCTCGACCGAGAGGTCCAGCCCATCGAGATGCACGGTCATGTTGTCGCCGGCGAGCGTCAGATGCTGGTCCTTCCAGCCGATGCGGCCGGCAAAGGGCGCGGCAATCGCGCTGCCTGCGGCAAGGCATATGTCGACATGCAGGGCGCAGGTCGCCTGTCCCTTCGCAGTTCCCGCGCGGGAAAGCCGATATTCGCCGTAGCGCGTCGCTGCCGTACCGTTTTCGGTTGCCATGCGGGCAAGCAACCGCCAGTCCATGTCGGTATTCAGCCAATTGCCGGCGGAAAAATGCGAGCTCCGCACCCCAAGATCGACATAGGCGATCCCGGCGGGATCGATGTCGGGCAGCAACGGCAGCCATCCCGATGTTTCCGGCGTGGCGACATCTGCGCCGGCTGCCTTGAGGATCGCCGCTTCCATGAGATCGAAGGGAACCGACATCGCCGTATCGAAGATCGCCCGTTCGCGGTCGAGATTGTCGCGGACATAGTCGTTGTCGGGATCGACCGAAATCTGCTGCTCGCCGCTGGCGACGAGAATGACCGCGCGGGCGACGATCAGTGGCCAGAGCGCCTTCAGCTCCTCGTCGCTCAGCGGATAGATCGCCTGATAAGCGGTGACGGCAGGCAGGATATGAAAAGGGTCGCCATCCGCCTGATGCAGCAGCGAAGCGCAGGTGACGGCGAGGTCGCCGACCAGCCAGCCGCGGATGATGTCGCCGAAATCGATCACCCCGTCGGGGATGATATGGCCACGGGCGTCACGGTGGCCGACGACATTGTCGCCGGTGACGTCGTGATGCACGGCCTGCAGCCGAAGCGACGGCGCCAACGGCTGGATGCGGCGGACGGCCATCACCATGGTCTTGGCGATCCGGTCGCGCGCCGCACTGTCGGTGATGGCCGAAAGCAGCTGCACGGCAACGGGACCTGCTCGTCTGAGATCCCATTGCAGGCTGCGGTCGAGACCGGGATGGTTGAAATCGGCAAGCGCCTGCGCCAGTCTCGCGCAGAGCGCCCCGAGGGCCGCCACGGAAGCCGGCGCCAGATAAGTCAGCGCCGTCAGCCCCTGGCCTTCCAGATATTCCAACAGCCGGACCTGATAGCCCTGCCCGCGCACGGTAAGGACGACGATCTCCCGCCCGTCATTGGTGGTGACCACCTTCGGAACGCGCGGCGCACCTTGCCTGTTTTTGAGGTGATGGATCGCCGCATTCTGTGCTTCGAGCTCGCGGACGTCGTAGGCGGCATGGCAGATCTTCAGGACGTAGCGACCCCTATCGCTATCGACGCGATAGTTGCGATCCTGCTGGCTGCCGAGTTCGGCAAGCCTGCCGGAGAGGCTGTAATGAGCAAGGAGGATCTTTTCCGCGTCGGTGGCGGTCACGTCGGGGCGCGGCAGCGCCATGCGATCAACAAGCGCCTCGTCGGTCACGACACCTCTCCCGCAGCATGATTCGATTACCTATTGCAGGCGATAATCAAGCACTTGCCGCTGTCAGGCAACGGGGATTGTCGTTTGCCAGGAAAAGAGATGCAGGGCTGAGCTCAGCCCATGCGTTCGGAGGCGTAACCGCCGGGGCTTGCCGGGAAGACCACGGTGCGGTTGCCGTTCAGGAAGGTGCGGTGATGGATATGGGCGTGGATGGCGCGCGCCAGCACCTGGCTTTCGACGTCGCGGCCGATCGAGACATAGTCGTCGGGCGACTGCGCATGGGTGATGCGCGCCGTGTCCTGCTCGATGATCGGGCCTTCGTCGAGATCGGCGGTGACGTAATGCGCCGTCGCTCCGATCAGCTTCACGCCGCGTTGATAGGCTTGTTTGTAAGGGTTGGCGCCCTTGAAGCTTGGCAGGAAGGAATGGTGGATATTGATGATCTTCCCGGACATTTTCTGGCACATGGCATCCGAAAGCACCTGCATGTAACGCGCCAGCACAATCAGTTCGGTGCCCGTCTGTTCGACGATATCCATGATCTGGCCTTCGGCCTGCAGCTTGTTCTCCTTCGTCACCTTGATGTGGTGGAAGGGAATGTCGTGGTTGACCACGACCTTCTGGTAATCGAAATGGTTGGAGACGACGCCGACGATATCGATCGGCAGCGCGCCGATCTTCCAGCGGTAGAGCAGGTCGTTCAGACAATGGCCGAAGCGCGACACCATCAGCAGCACCTTCATGCGGGCATTGCCGTCATGGATCTCGGCATCCATGGCGAACCGCTTACAGATCGGCTCGAAGCCTTCCTTGAGTTCGGCAAGCGGCACGCCTTCCTCGGAGATGAAGCTGACCCGCGTGAAGAACCTGCCGGTATCGAGATCGTCGAACTGCGAACTATCGACGATATTGCAGCCCTTGTCGGCCAGATAACTCGAAATCGCCGCCACGATGCCGCGCGTCGACTTGCAGGATACCGTCAATACGTAACTTGTCATGTCTTTCCCTCTTCCCTCTCCAAGGCCGCCGCTGTGCTTAGATCAAAGCCCGGACCGCGAATAGGCCGGCGCACTTTCATTCATGCGACAAATTGCAAGATAAACCATCACGTTTGTGCAAGTTCTGTCATTGTTCAGTCTGAAGCTTAGGAGAAGTTGCGCGAAAAACTGTACCGTCAGCGCCGCTTGGATGCGTATTCTCGCCTTCGACGCGCTTTAGGCCGGCGGCCGGCTCGCCACCGCAACCTTCCGGCGGCGCGGCGAGGTGATCTCATGGATGATCGCACCGCCGATCGACGAGAGCACCAGCGAGAGGATCACGAAGAGCACCGGCTGCTGCAGGATGCCGATTGGCAGGCGGTCGGCGGCGACCCTGAGAAAAGCCAGCGTGAAGGCGTGGGTGATATAGATGCTGTAGGAGCAGTCGCCGAGATAGTTCAGCCATCCGATCAGCGGCAGCCTGGAAAAATCGATGGAGATGGCGCCGTAGACGATGAAGATCGCCGGGATTCCCCAGGCATAGAACCGGCTGTCCGGCGGCATCAGCGCCTCGTTGATGGAGAGAAACGCAAAGCCCATGGCAAGGGCCGCCCAGGCCCAGCGGTTCGGCAGAAGTATCTTCTGCCCGTAGAGCCAGCCGAGCACGACACCGGCGAGGAATTCCAGCATGATCGGCTCGCGGTAGAACCGGGTCATAGTCGTTTCCGGCAGCAGCCGGCAGGCGATCAGGATGACGGCAAAGACGGCAAACATCGCCGGGATGCGCCGAACTTCCTGTAGCGGCAATAGCAGCGCGAAGACGAAGTAGAAAAACATTTCGTAATTCAGCGTCCAGCCCGGAACGACGACAGGCGTGATCGTGCTGGGATCGGCAGGATTGCTCCACGGCAGGAAGAACAGCGAGGCGATGAGATGCGGCAGGTCGAACACCGTCGATTTCAGCAATGACGGTGCCACAAGCGCCACCGTCGCTGAAAACAGCGTCGCCAGCCAGTAGAGCGGCACGATCCTCTTGATGCGCCGGCGGGCGAAATCGATCGGGCTCATCGCGCGTCCGCTCGTCGTCAGCCACATCACGAAGCCGCTCAAGACGAAGAAGATGTCGACGCCGGTTTCGCCATAGACGAAGGCGGTGGCGTCGACCGCGGGATTGACCTTGGCAAGCTGCAATATCGCGTGGAAATAGACGACCATCAGCGCCGCGATGGCGCGCAGATACTGAAGCTGGACAAGCATCTTGCTCCCTCGGGCGTCGGTCTCAGCCGCGCCGCTGCGGTCAACTCAATACATCTGCCGGACGACCCTGCCGGATGCGCGGGCTGTCGTGGAAACGCATATATCCGACGACGAACCAGAGGAGACCGGCGATCTTCATCGAGAAGACCGCGGTTCCCCCGATCATCATATTCAGAAAAATGAAAAGAGAAAGTGAATGGGCGCAGCGCCGCTGCGCTGCCGTGCGCCCGGCGGGAAAGAGGCAGACGAACAGCCACAGGGCGATGACGCCGAAGATCGTCGCCGCGTAGATCAGGTAGACATAGCCGCTGTCGGCGAATTCGGCGACCCGGTCGACCGAAAGCCCAAGGACGGCGAGCGGATCGAGTTCCATGATCTTCTTCATCGTCAGGTTGATGCGGCCGGTGAAGTTGTCGCCGGTCGCGTTGGGTTTCAGGACATAGACGAGGAAGCCCGCAGCGACGATCAGCGGCATCAGCGCCAGATTGAAATTCTTCGGGATCTTCGGAAAGACGAAATAGCCGACGATGCAGGCAAAGCAGAAGATCAGCATCGTGCGCGTGTCGTTCGTCACCAGGATCAGCACGGCCGTGCCGATCATCAGCAGCCGGTCCCAGCGGCCGAGCTTTTCCCACATCGAAATCAGGTAGACGGCGATCACGCCGCAGAAATTGGCAAGCGACACCTGCTCGAGGAAGATCGACGAGGAACGGTGGTCGATGATCCCGAAGGAGAAGCGCTCGGGAAAACCGAGCGCGTTCTGGAAGAGCCCCGTCGTGTTGTAGCTCAGCGGCAGCAGCCCGCGCGTATTGGCGAAATAATCGGACGGGTGGACGATGCTGACATAGAACGGCACGCTGACGATCTCGAAGATCAGGAAGATCATGACGGCAAGGCTTGCCCAGCGAAAGGCGAGCTTCATCGTTTTCTCGTTGCTCCAGCCCCCGAGCCCGGTAAAGCAGAAGATGATCAGCACGTTGCGGAAGTGATCGATGAACAGCATGCGGTTGAGCACGCTGACATAGATGGTAACAATGAGTGTGAACAGCAGGAACAGGAAGGCCGGAAGGTCGGTCTCGTAGATCCCCTTATGCAGGATATAGATGATGGCGCTCGCCATGATCAGGCCTTCGCTGGCGGCGACATGCGTTATCGAGAGCGGCACGATGTTGTGGTTGATGAAGCCGAGAATGCCGTTGTAGAGCACGGAGAGCAGGCCGAGCCAGAGCACCGTATGATCGGTACGCGATGCCTCGTGGACGGCATCGAGCCGGTTGCCGGCTACAGTGCCGGCTACAGTGAATGTTGCTGTCCTCTGATCGACGACCGCCATGCTCATTTCCCCGCAGGCTTGACGGCGGAGCAAGTGCCGGCACCGGCTTTTGCCACCTCGGCAAGAAGCCGCATCTGCGGCCGCTCGGGACCCTTGCGCGGCTGGACGTTGAACGGCTCATCCGCCGGCCACCAATCGCCGGCGGCCCAGTAGGACCAGCCGAGCCAGACGTCGCTATTATCAGACATGGTGGTGTAGATTTCGGTCAACCCGCTCATGCAGTCCTTGTCGGCGGAGGCGCCGAATTCGCCGAGAAAGCCGCGCTTGTGGTTCCGCTTCAGCCAGGCGGTTACCCCAGCGATCGCCTCGACCGCAGCAGTCGAGCCTTCGCAGGTCGGATGGGTGCCGGAGGAGTCGGCGTCGAGATACTGGTGGACCTCATAGGCGTAGAAATCGAGCGGATCGCGCACGCCGAGCATCACCGTGCCATTGGCGCCGCCGATCACATCCTTTTCCCAGCTGCCCGCGCCGCTCCATGCCGTGCCCGGCACCAGGATGAGGTTGCGCGCGCCGACGGCGCGGATACTGCGGATCGCGGCATTGGCGGCATCCAGCCAGTCCGTCGCCTTGATGTCGTGCGGTTCGTTCATCAGGCCGAAGAGAACGCCATCCTGATTGGCGAATTCGACGGCGAGCCTTGCCCAGAAATCCCCGAAGGCGGCATCCGTCGCCGGCGCCGTGCCGACCTGGGTCTTGTCGTAATAGCCGAAATTATGCGGGTCGAGCAGAACCGCCATGCCGTGTTTGCGGATCAGGCCGATCGTATCTTTGATTCGCTTGAGCTCATCCTCGTCGAGCCGCCCGCCGAGCGCCGGCTGCAATCGTTCCCAGCGGAAGGGCAGCCGGATGATCGTCATGCCTTTTTCGGCGAAATAGCCAATCGTGGCTTCGCTCGGATAGGTGTAATTGGTGCCGTAGATGCCGCCGCGCTCGCCATATTCGCCGCCGGACAGATTGACGCCCCGGTAGCAGGGGGCCTCAGTCGCAAGGGCCGGCGACGGGATCAGAGCGGCTGCAAGCAGCAGCGCTGTCAGATGTCGTGTCGTCTTCATGGGCATCCTCGCTATCGCGGCAAATCGCAACATCGGCGTCGCTGGCTTATTTTAACGGTCCGTTAGCTAAGAATTTCTAAAGTATCGGCACCTCGGCTTCAGTCTTTCACGCTGGGCAGGACACGAGTGCGCGTATGAACCAGTATGACAGGAACAGGGTAAGCCGGCTCCCTGGCTGGCGCAGTTTTGAGCCATCTCAGACTGCGCCGGAAGGCGTGCGCATGCGCAGTCCTGTCATTCGCCCGGATGATTTCGTCCGGCCATCGCCCGAACCCGCCCCGCCCCCCTTCGTGCCGCCGGCAAGCATTGCCGAAACCCGCCAATATGAGCGTCCGGCGCCTCCGCCTCCGAAACCGCCCGTCGTGGACGCGCCGCCGAATGCAGCGTTCGCACCTGCCGCACCGCTTCTCGACCTCCGCTTGAGTATCGCCGCGATCTGGAGCCGGCGGCTGATCGTGTTTGGCCTGGCGCTTCTCGGAGCCCTCGCCGGCGGAGTGGTGGCGCCGCTCATCGCCCAGAAATTCACCGCCGTCAGCAGCCTCTATTTCGATCCGCGCCAGATCGGCCTTGCCGATGCGGGCGCGCAATCGTCGGGTCCCTCGCCGGAAATGATCTCGGCGCTGATCGACAGCCAAGTGCAGATCCTGACCTCGGGCAATGTGCTGCGCCGCGTCGCCGAAGCCATGAAGCTCGACCAGGATCCCGAATTCACCGGCGGCCGGACGGACGGCGCCGCCGTGATCGGCACTCTGCAGAAGGCGCTGGTCATCACCCGTGAGGCCAGCACCTATGTCGTCTCGCTGGCTGCCACGACCAACGATCCCGAAAAATCCGCAAGGCTTGCCAATCAGGTCGTCACCTCCTTCACCGAGGAAGAAAACAGCGCCTCGAACGGCATTTACGAAAACACCTCCTCGACGCTCGATGGACGCCTCGACGACCTGCGCCAGAAGGTGCTGGAAGCCGAGCAGGCAGTCGAAACCTTCCGCGCCGACAACGACATGGCCGCGACCGAAGGCAACCTGATCTCCGATCAGCGGCTCGTCTCGCTGAACACGCTGCTGGTGACGGCGCAGGAAAAGACCATCCAGGCAAAGGCGCGCGCCGATGCCGTCGCCAATCTCCGCGTCGAGGACATCGTCGCCGGCAACCAGATGGAGGGCGGCGTCACCTCGCCGCTCGTCAGCCTGCGTCAGCAATATGCCACCCAGGCCGCCGCCGTCGGTAGCCTCGAAAGCCAGATGGGCACGCGTCATCCGCGCCTGCAGGCGGCCCGCTCGTCGCTGCAGAGCATATCAGGCGAAATCAAGGGCGAATTGCAGCGTCTCGCCACCTCGGCAAGGGGCGAATACGAGCAGGCCAAGGCCGCCGAGGACAGCATCGCCAAGGAGCTTGCAGTGCAGAAGGCGCTGCACGCGACTTCGTCCGACAAGCAGGTGGAATTGAACGAATTGCAGCGCAGGGCGACCGCGGCGCGCAATATTTACGAGACGGTGCTGAAGCGCTCCAGCCAGACGAGCGAGGAGCAGAGCCTCAACCAGAGTAACATTCGCGTCATCTCGCCGGCCGAGCCGCCGGTCAAGGCCGACGGTCCTGGAAAGACGATTCTATTGATTGCCGGCGTCATCGGCGGTTTTCTCGCCGGTTTCGTCGTCGGCGCCGGCTTCGCGATCCTCGCCGGCCTCTTCGGCCATCCGGTCATCAGAAGTTATTTCAGGAAGTCGCCCGCTGCGGCCGCTTGATGACGGTCGTCGGTTTCCCTACATCGGGGAAGCGGACTATAGAGCAATTCCAGGAAAAGTGCGAAGCGGTTTTCCGTCCGGAATTGTGTAAAACAAAAAGTTAGAGCGGTTCTGCGTTTCCGTGAAAAGCTGAACCGCTCTAGTCGGCAGGAGAGTTCCCATGCGGCTGTTGATGATGCTTTTTATATCGTTCGTTGCCGTGCCTGGCCTCGCCCCGGCCTCCGCCTTTGCCGTCGACTGGACGAAATCCGTCGATTCGGGCGTTCAACCCCTCTATCCCTATAAGGGTCTTCCCGGCGTCAAGGCGCAGCCGGACAAGAAGGAAGAGGAATCCTACAATTGCCGCACGGAAACCGTCCAGGTCCGCCGCCGTTACGACGAGATCTTCCGCTCGGGCGGCATGCCGACGCTGATGTATGTCTGCGAACGCGACGGCTTCGTTACCACAGGTGGCAAAGTTCCGCTCCGCGGCCACTATCAGCCGGTGCGGTGAGGGCCGGAAGCGGAAAGCGCCGGCTTGATCGTTTTCAGGCTTCCAGCCAGACCAGTTGCAGACCCGACTTGTGCAGGTGCGGCATGTTGCCGATCGCGGCACGCGCCTTCAGCGGATTGAGGCCGATGAACAATGCCTCCGCATCTTCGGCAATTGCAGTCGGTGCAATGACAGGATGGCCGAAATGCACTGCGTTCTGCAGATTAGGATTCTGGTCGAGGAAGGCCGTCAGCTCGACATCGTTGCCGATACGGCTGAAGATCCAGCTGCCATAAAAGCCGGCGCCATAGATCGCGACCTTGCGCCCACGGAAGGTGTCAGCCCGTTTTTCGAGATAGGCAGCTGAAGCCCGCCAGAAATCGCAGATCTCCAGCCCGCGCTCGACGGCTTGCTGGACGAGAGTGGCGTCCTGCTCTTGCTTGACCGGTGTTTCGCTGCGAACCGCAACGGCAAAAAAAGCGCCGGGGAAGGAGGTCGTGTCGATCACGGACACTTCAAAACCGCCGGCGGCAAGCGCCCGGCGCAGCGATGCCTCGCTGAAGTGGTTGATATGGTCGGCCACCGTCATGTCGCCAGGATTGGCCGAAACGTCGGGCATCGAAAGCAGCAGGGTGCCACGCGGCTTCAGCAGCTTGTGTATTCCGCGAATGAAACCAATCGGATCGGCCACATGCTCGATGACGAAATGGCTCATCGCCGCATCGAAGCGTCCGTCCCAGGCTGCTGGAACCTCGTAGGTCGCCTGCGCATTCGGCGCGATCCAGCCATTCCAGGCTGAAGCGTAATCGGTAGAAACATCGAAAACGTAGGGTTCGATATCCGGCCTTGCAGCAACGATCTTGTGTAGCGTATCGGCCTTTGCCGCGCCGTAGTCCAGAAGCGTCGCTGCCTGTGGAAGGTCGAGCAGGTTGCGTGCAATCTCGGCCTGATGGTCCGTCCGGTAAATGACGGTGCCGTCGGGTTTGACCGCAAAGATCTGGTCATGGCCCTCGCTGTTGAGCGAAATGCGGTAGCCGGTATCGTAGAAGGTCTCGATATCGGGGATCTCGTCGCATTGCGCATGGCCGCACCTGTCGCAGACGTAGACGCGTGTCGGAATGTCGAGAAGGGTCATGATTGAGGTGAGGGCGGGCGCCGGCGCTTCATAGGCCGGCGCCGCAATCTTCCCACCGCAGACGCGGCAAGCCGTCATTCAGCAGCCTCGCGCTGAACGGACAGCTCGGGAAGCACGTCGGCAAACTTGACGCCGGCAGCAAACGAGCCTTTCCAGCCGATTCTGATACCGACCGGCTCGAGGTAATTGAAATAGCGGAACTGGATGCTCCAGCGCGGCGTAGTCGAGACGTTGTGACCCGACTGGTGCAACGTCAGGAAATCCATTAGCACGAGGTCGCCAGGATTCGTCAGCGGTGCGACGTGCTTGTAGCGGGAGAGGCGTTCTTCGGCGCGGTCGAGATGCAGAGCATAGGCGCCCGTCTTGCCGGCGCCGGCATCGTCCTCGTAAACGGGGACCAGGCCTTCGGCATGCGAGCCTTCGGCGATCTGTACCGGGCCCATATCCTGCGTGACCGGTAGGAGTGGCGTCCAGAAGACCACACCGTCGACGCTACGCAGTTGGCCGGGGAATTCCTGGTGCCACTGCGCGCGGAATTTTTCTTCGCCCGGGTTGTCGATGCGGATGCCGTAGCCGCCAGCGGCAATGCCCGGAACACTGTCCGGACGCAGCACCTTGAAGGCTTCGTCGTTGGTGATGTTGGTGACGAGGCGCATGAAAGCAGGGATCTGCTTTATCGCGTCATAGACCTCGCCGCCCCACGCGCGGTTCTTGGCGATCAGCTTCGGATAGGCGACGGTCATTGCGTCATGCGTGGTTTCGGTTGGGGCGTCGACGCCATGCTTCCTGCAGATCAATTCGAGGATTTGGCGGATGCCTTCCTGGATCGGCGCGATGTCGGCGGTCGGATCGTAGAAGCCGCGCATGACGAGGTAGCCCTTGGTATCGAAATCCGCGCGCTGGCTGTTGGTGATCTTTGCGTTTGCATTTGTCATGATGTGACCGTTTCCTCCTTCAGGAAGTCTTGCCACGCTACCGTGGCCGGGATGAGACAGTTACGCGCCTCCGAGCCCGTTCGGGCGATAAGATCGAGTACAGAAACATACGGCGTGAACGTGCCGACTGGCTGGGGCCAGGGCGTGCGGCTGTAGTTCATGTATTCCACCTGCACGCCGGCGCGTTCGAAGGCCGCGTGGTCCATATAGTTTGCCGCGCCATGACCAGTGAGATAGCGGGTGCCGCCGGCCTTCAGCACGATGTCGAGCACACGCTGCGAGGAAGTGCCGTCGACGCCCATCTCGCTGGTCTTCTCGATCTTCCGGTTCGTGCCGATGCCGAGATAGCGGGCCGGTTCCTCGATGCTGGCGATCAGCAGCTCCAGCAGGGAGGAATGCCGGTACACGCTGTCGAAGATCGAGAGCGCATCGTCGATGAAAGGTGCGCCAAGCAGCGACTGGCGTAACAGTACGCGGTGGCTGGTCCTCCAGTTGTCTCCCGCCGCCGCGAGCTCGGAAATCTTCTGGAAGCTGCCCTTGCCGGCGAGTGGGATCGTCATCCAGCAGCGGTCGTTACCGCGCAGAAGCTGGATGCGGTTGGTGAAGCTGCCCTTCGAGAACTGGGTATCGTCGAGATAGATATAGCTGTCGGCGATCATGAGCTGTTCGAAGAAGCCCGGCCAGGGGAACAGCATCGGTTGGGTTATGACGACGGCAGTCATGTCACTCGTCCTCCAGTCGCCGCTCGAACAGCAACACGTCGCGAGTCATGCCATTGGCATCGGTGAAATGCGCTTCGAGAAGACCGACTTCGCGATAACCGAGCGATAGATGCAGCCCGACAGAGGCGCCGTTGTCGATGTCGATTTCGGCCATCAGCTTGCGAAGGCCGAGCCCACGGGAGGCATGGAGCGCAAGTTCGACGAGGGCCGCACGCCCGAGCCCGAGGCCGCGTGTCTCTTCTGCCAGAACAAGTCCGCCGTAGCCTGTCGCGTTTCGGCGATGGACCTGGGTGATCTGCGCATAGCCGGCAGCCTTGCCGCTGGCCTGGTCCTCGATGATAAGAAATGCCCCTCCCGTCTCGCTACGCCGCCGCTCGATCCAGGCGTCGAGTGCTGCATCATCTGTCGCGTCGGGCACCGTCAGCAGACGTGACTGCAGCGTGCTGTCGCGGCGGAGGGAAAAGAGCAGTGGCCGGTCGCCATCCACTACCGCGCGCAGTCTGACCGAGGCTTGGTGCGGAACATTGCGACGGATCTCCATCATTTGCGGACGCATTTGAGATATCCTCCCGGCGAACTGGAAAGTACCAGCTTACCGTTCAGCGCCTCATCAGTCTCGAAACGGTCGGTCTCCTTGAGATAGGCGTTGAGCGCCGCATAGGGCTCGTCGCCGGGATACCAGATTTTCGAGCGCTTGGTCGGCGTCTGAGACATGTCTCCTCGGCCGAGCAGAGTATCGGCGACGACCATATACCGGCCTTCGGTGACCAGCGGACCGTAGCAGCGTAGTTCATCGAGAACGTGGTCGCGGCTATGGTCGCTGTCGAGAACGACCATGACGGAGGCGCCGGCCGGAATTTCGGCCTTGACCTTTGCAAGCGTCTCGGCTGTCGTCGAAGGCCCTTCGATAAGTGTGATCAACGGCGAGAGCGGATGCTTCTCGATGGAATCGCGGTTGTGGGCGCGTATGTCGATGTCGACGCCGATCACCTTGCCCTTGCCGATCACCTTCAGTAGCGAAGCCATGAAGATCATCGAGCCGCCGCGGGCGACACCCGTTTCGATAATGACGTCGGGCTTGGTGTTCCAGATCACTTCCTGGGTGGCCATCACGTCGGCCGGCATCTGGATGATCGGCACGCCCATCCAGGACCAAAGATAGGCGTAGTCATACTTGTCGAGCGTTATCAGCGTGTTTAGCGCCTGCTGGAAGGCATCTTCGTCCTTGCCGAGCGCAAGCGCCATTTCGCGCTTTTGAGCTTCGAATTCGAGGCGATCGTCCTTGGTGGTCATAACTCTCGGAAACCTTCTGTATATTTTGCGCTCAGGCCGATTTATGGAGGCGAACGGCGCTATTGTCCTGATGTCTGCGTACGACTGAGATCAGCGTCTCCGCCACGCGATCAATGTCGGCCTCGCTCATGTCGTGGTAGCTCGGCAGGTTGATCGCCCGCTCCGGAATGCTCCAGGCGTTGACGTTGGCCGGCTTCTCCGCAAACATTGAAAGACCGGAAAGCGGGTGAAAGAAGACGCGCGCATCGATATTGGCGGCTTCGAAGGCCTGTTGCAGCATTTCGCGGTTGATGCCGGTGGCAGGATGGAAGACGGCGGTCGGCATCCACGCGCCGTTGATCGTGCCGGTATATTCCGGGTTCATGCTGATGCCGTTCAGGGTGGACAGGCGCACCATGTAGGCGGCCAGAATCTCCCGCTTGCGGGAGACGAGTTCCTCGATGCGCTCCAGCTGGGCGCAGCCGATCGCTGCCTGGATGTTTGACATCTTGTATTTGAATCCGATCGCGTCCGGCCAGAACTGTTTCTTCTGGCTGCGGGCACGGCCGTGGTTGCTGAGCGTCAGCACCTTTTCGTAAAGATCGGCGTCGCTGGTGACGAACATGCCGCCTTCGCCGGTTGTCAGCGTCTTGGTGCCATGGAAGGAGAAGGTGCCGAAGGTGCCGATCGATCCGGCGCGGCGGCCGCGCCAGACCGAACCGATTGCCTCGGCCGCGTCTTCGATCACGGCGATGCCGGTGCGCTTGCCGATCTCGATCAGCGCGTCCATGTCGCAGAGATTGCCGTAGATGTGCGTGGCGATGATCGCCCTGGTCCGCGGCGTGATGCTGCGCTCGACTGCGGCGGGATCGATGCACCATGTATCGGGTAAGACGTCCGCGAAGACGGGGGTCGCGCCGAGATGCCTGATAGGCGCCACGGTCGCCACCCAGTTCGTATCGGCAAGGATTACCTCGTCGCCGGGGCCGATACCGAGCGCGGCGAGCCCCATATGCATCGCGCCAGTGCAGCTCGATGTCGTGATCGCAAAGCCGCTGCCGAGATAGGCGCCGAATTCGCGCTCGAAGCGATTGATGTAGTCGTAACAGCGCGCGCCCCAGCCGTTTGCCGCAGCATCGGCGGCATAATCGGTTTCCAACGCGGTGATCGATGGTTTGGTGTAGAATATCCTGTTCGTCATGCCTTATTCTCTTGGGATGAGGGCTTGGAACTCGTAAAGCCGGGGCACATTAAAACTGACTAACGCATGAAACTGGCGCGAGGCTTAGCGTTAATCGCAGAATTCCGCTCGGCCATTCCGCCTCAAATGATCACGTGCTGGATGAGATCCTGCTCGCTAAAGATCAGGTTCGGCTTGTATCCGCGCGCGACGAATTCGCCGTGGCGTGCAGCGTCGGCGATGAAAACCGCCGTGTGCTTCGTCAGGTCGGCATCATGGTCCGCCGTTTCCTCGACGACGTCAACTTCCGCCGGCAGGCCGAGATCGCGCAGCATCTCCTCGATCGAGCGCCTGTCGGCAACGCCACTGAGCATCAGCCGACTGATGCCCTGTGTAGCGCCGACCTGATAGGCAAGTGTCTGGATCGCCACCATCAGCGGCAGCGAGTTGCGGATATGGATGACCTCGGGATGGTCGGGCATACCGCCGATCGCCAGACGTGTATAGAGTTCGTAGGCCTTGATGAAATCCTTCCGTTGCACCCAGAAACGAAACGCGACGGCCATGCGGTTGAGCGTGAAGACCTTGCAGAGCTCCTCGAAGACGATACGGGCTTCGCGGGTTGTGGCGAGATTGCCGCGCTTGGAGCCGATATAGAGGAAATATTCGAGGCCGCCGCGATATTTGTCCCAAGAGGTCATGACGTCGTCATTGCCGGCCTGTTGGCGGTTCGGCGCGATCGAAGACACGGCGACCGAGCGGTAGAACGGCTGCTGCAGGAAGGCGACGGCACCCTGATCGACGAAATGCGCGAGATAGGAGAAGGCCCAGAAGCAGAAATCGCGTGGAACCCAGGAGGAGCGAAGCGCCGAGGCGCGATAGATGCCGATCTCCGGGAAGATATGGCGCTCGCAGATGAATTGGAACACGGCTGCAAAATTGCGCTGCTCGAACTTGATGTTCCCATCGATCGTGTAAAATTGATGAAGGTCGCGGTCGGCGATCTCGTCGTAGAGATACCAGGGTGCGTGGCAGGCGGCGACATCAGGATTGGCGTCAAGGTAGGCCATAGCCGCCTCGACGCCGCTCGGGACGAGGAAATCGTCATCGGCAAGATAGATCGAATACTCGCCGACTGCGTGATGGAAGGCGCAAGCGAGGTTCGGGCCTGAGCCGCCATTGATGGCGCGGCGGTGATAGTGGATCGGCAGCCCTTTGGCGATGAACTCCTCGACGAGTTGGGTCGTGTTATCCGTCGAAGCGTTGTCGGAAATGACGATTTCGTAGGGGAAGCTGAAATTGTATTTTTCGCAATGCGCGAGTGCGTTTCTGAGATAGGCTTCGCGGTTATAGGTCGGGATGCAGATGCTGAGTTTGATGCCACTCAAAGGCGTGTCTCCTGGCTGAAGCTCTCAAGCGCGGCGTCGCGCTCGCTGATGACGCTCGGCGTGAACGGCCAGGCGATGGAAAAGGCGGGATCGTCCCAGCGGACGCCACGGGCAAGTTCTGGGACGTAAGCTTCCGACATCTGGTAGAAGAGCTCGCAGTTGTCCTCGAGCGTCAGGAAGCCGTGTGCGCATCCGGCAGGTATATAGAAGGCGTTGTGACTGATCGCATCGAGCTCGACGGAGGCCCATTTGAGGTAGCTCGGCGAATCCGGCCTCAGATCGACAGCCACATCGAATACCGTGCCGCGCGTGGCGCGTACCAGCTTGATCTCCGGCCGCGGTTGGGCTTGGTAGTGCATGCCGCGCAGCGTCCCGCGCCTGTGGTTCTGCGAGACGTTGCACTGCGGGTAGACCGGCACGAGACCTTGCGCCGCAAAGGTCTGCGCGTCGAAGGTTCGTGCGAACATTCCCCGGTCGTCGGAGCGCGCGTCGACTTCCACGACAAAGGCGCCCGAAACCGCGGTCGGAAGAAACTTCATCCAAGCACCGTCAGTTCCGGCACGGCAACGGCGAAGCGTCCGCCCCAGGCGCCGATCCTGCTGTTGGCCGCAACGACCTCGTTCTTGATGTTCCAGGGCAGGATGAGCACGTAGTCCGGCTGCGTCTCGTCCATCTTCTCCGGTGCGTAGATCGGCAGTTTGCTCCCCGGCAGGAAATGCCCCTGCTTGTGCGGATTGCGGTCGACGACGTATTCGATGAGATCGGTGCCGACGCCGCAGAAATTCAGCAGCGTGTTGCCCTTGGCGGCAGCGCCATAGGCGGCGACCTTCTTGCCGCTCCGTTTGGCTTGTTCGAGGAAGGCGAGCAGGCCATCCTTGATCGGCGCCACGCGGCTCTGAAACGCCTCGTAGGTCTCGACCTTGTCGAAGCCGGCGGCTGCCTCCTCAGTGCGCACCTCGGCAAGACCGTGGCCGATTGCGTGAGCCATGGACGTTGCATGGCAGGCCAGCACGCGGAGACTCCCGCCATGGGTCGGCAGTTCTTCCACGTCGAACACCTTGAGGCCGTGCGCCGCGAACACTTTTTCGACGGCGAGCAGCGACAGATAGTAGAAATGCTCGTGGTAAACAGTGTCGAACTGGATGTTTTCCATCAGCCGCAGCAAATGCGGGAATTCGACGCTGACGACACCGTCAGGCTTCAGCACGGCCGAAAGCCCGCCGACGAAGTCGTTGATGTCAGGCACGTGCGCCAGCACATTGTTGCCGATGACAATGTCGGCGGCAAACCCGCGGGAGACGAGATCGGCAGCTGCTTCCTTGCCGAAAAAACGCGCTTCCGTTGGAACGCCGATCTGCCGTGCCACTTCCGCGACGTTCTCGGCCGGCTCGATGCCGAGCACCGGCACGCCGGCTTCGACGAAATGCTTCAGCAGATAACCGTCATTGCTCGCCACTTCGATGACCTGTGATGTGGCGTCGAGGCCGAAGCGCTCGCGCGCCATGATCGTAAACTGGCGGGCATGCTCCACCCAGCCGTCGCTGTAGGAGGAGAAATAGGCATAGTGGCTGAAGATATCCTCCGGCGGGACAAAGGCATCGGCCTGTACCAGCCAGCATTCCGAGCAGACGAAGGCGCGCAGCGGATAGGAGGGCTCGGGCAGTTTGAGCTGCTCCTCCGTCAGATAGGCATTGGCGAGCGGCGTCGAGCCCAGATCGACGAAACGATGCTTCAGCGGAGTGTTGCAGAACCGGCAATTATGCGCTGTCATGATGCTGTTTCCTCATAAGCCGCGATCTGGCCGAGCGAGAAGGCGCGCATGTCGGCTCCCTCGCGATTGGCCTTGTACCATGCGGCTGTCCAGTCGATTGTTTGCTGCAGGGTGAGGCGCGGACGCCAGCCGATGGCGGAGAGCGCCAGTGCCGAACTCAAGGTAAGGGCAGGCGCTTCCGGCAGATGTTTTCCCGGCGCCGGCTTCCAGACGTTTTTCACGCCATGGGCGAGGCCGAGCGCTTCCGCAAGTTCGCAGACCGTTGCGAAACTCTGCGGATCGGGACCGAAATTGAGCGCTTCGGGCAGTTCCTTTTCGCCGGCAAGTGTCAGGGCCTTGGCGAAGGCGAGATAGCCGCCGAGCGGCTCCAGCACATGCTGCCAGGGGCGGATCGCTTCGGGATAGCGCAGCAGGATCGGCTGGCCGCCTTCGAAGGCGCGGATGAAATCCGGGATCAGCCGGTCTTTCGACCAGTCGCCGCCGCCGATGACATTGCCGGCGCGCACCGTGGCGAGCCTGAGATCGCGCCCTTTGAAAAAACTGTCGCGGTAGCTTTGGCAGACGAGTTCGGTGCAGGCCTTGGAGTTGCTGTATGGATCCTTGCCGCCGAGCGTATCGGTCTCGACGAAGGGAATGCCGCTACCATTGTTGGCGTAGACCTTGTCCGAGGTGATGACCAGCACCGTCTTGACGGAAGGCGTCTGCCTGACTGCATCGAGGACATTTGCCGTTCCAAGGACGTTGGTCGAGAAGGTCTCGGCCGGGTTTTCGTAGGAGCGCCGCACCAGCGCCTGTGCCGCCATATGGATGACGATCTCCGGCTTGAAACGCTTGGAGAGAGCAAGAAGCGCCTCGGCATCGCGGATATCGACGATGTGATGGCCGCGATCGTTCCAGGGAGCAAGCTTCTGGTATAGCGACGGTTCAGTCTCGGGCGCCAGCGACACCGCGGTGACCTCTGCGCCGAGCCGCTCCAGCCACAGGGAAAGCCAGGAACCCTTGAAGCCCGTGTGCCCGGTGAGGAAAATCCGTCGCCCTTTCCAGAAGTCTGTCAGGCCCATAGCTTCCACGGCGCCTTTCCGGAATTCCAGAGTTCTTCCAGATGGGTGCGCTCGCGCAACGTATCCATCGGTTGCCAGAAGCCGTCATGCTTGAAGGCAGCAAGCTGGTTGTTGGCGGCAAGCCACTCCAGCGGCCCGGCTTCCCAGATCGTATCGTCGCCGGGGACGAGATCGACCACCGAAGGGTCGAGCACGAAGAAGCCGCCGTTGATGCGCTGGCCGTCGCCTCTCGGTTTCTCGACGAAGGAGGTAATGAACTGGCCTTCGATATTCGTGGCGCCGTAACGTCCGGGCGGAGTTACCGCGCACATCGTCGCCTTGAGGCCATGATCGCGATGGAAGGCGACTTCGGCGGTAATGTCGATGTCGCCGACGCCGTCGCCATAGGTCATGCAGAAGGGTTCGCCTGGTGTCAGATGATCGCGAACGCGTCCGAGGCGGCCGCCAGTCATCGAATACATCCCGGTATCGACCACGGTCACGCGCCAGTTCGGTCGTTTGCCGCCGTGATAATTGATGCTGTTGGAGGCGAGGTCGACGGTGATGTCGTTGTGGTGCAGAACAAGGTTTACGAAATATTCCTTGATCATATAGCCCTTGTAGCCGGCGCAGATGATAAAATCATTGAGCCCGTGATGAGCATAGATGCTCATGATGTGCCAGAGGATCGGCATGCCGCCGATTTCGACCAGAGGCTTGGGTCGGATACTGGTTTCCTCGGCAAGACGAGAGCCGAGGCCACCGGCGAGAATTACGACTTTCATCCCAAGCGAACTCCAGAGTGTCTAGTCAGGTTTCCCGACCACCCTCAGAGCCACCCCGGGCTCTTTACAGGCGGAACGGCCGTATGTTCATCCTTGCCCCGGTATCCGATTTCGTTCTTGTGCGAGGCTTGCGGTGGTATCGGAACGGGCAGCCGCGCGTTTCGCAGGCCGTGCGTTGAGCAATGGAACAGGCTCGCCGTTCGGGACATCCCGTTTGGCCGAGGGCACGTCCCTCCAGTTCTACGAGGAGCGCCAAGCGGGCGCAATTGATCCGACCAGACGCGGTCGATCCTGATAGGAAAACGTCGGATACTGCCGGCCGATTACCCCGGCCCGGCGCTTCGGCCCGAAGAAAAAAATCCCACTTCGGAATCCCGAAATTCCCCCGCTTCGGGATCCCGAAATTCGCCGCCTTTCGCGGGCTGTCGCCGCCGAGAAACATCCAATGATTTCAGGCCCCCAACCAATTTCGGGATTCCGAAGTGCTATATAGATTATGGTGGGAGTTCTCTACGCGCCGCCATACCTTGGCCGGATCGTTGCGTCTAAGCCTCTAGACTGAGCTGGAGTGAAGCATCGTCTGCCTCGGCGACCTTAGGCTTACGTTTTGTTGCCGCACGGCGTGGTCGCTTGGTGGTCTTCGGCAGAGTGTCGGAGCCGAGCTCATCTGACTCGCCGCTGGGCAGCAGCGGGTAGGCAGCAGGCACCGCGCCGGCAGAAGCTACCTCATTGACCGGTTTGGTGCGCGGCGTTTCAACGGCCGTTTCGGCGGCTGACACCTCGCGCGCCTTTGGTGGCTGGGGGTTGCCGGCTGCGGACGTGGCGTATCGGATCATCGCAAGACTCCATTATGTTCGCTATATGTTCACATTTTGGAGTGAGGGAGTCAATGGAGGCCAGCAATCTCCAGCGGTGGAAATAAGCGTCCAGAAATGAGGATTTCGGATAGTTCTTGGGAGCTATCGAGTGAACAAGCACTCAAGTGCATCGTGGCTGGCCTTTGCTACAAGGCACCAATGCACAACTTTGTTGGAAAGGCTTAACTCCTTGATCTTGGTAGTGATCAAGAATGGAATGGTGCCCAGAAGAGGACTCGAACCTCCACACCCTTTCGGGTACCAGCACCTGAAGCTGGCGCGTCTACCAATTCCGCCATCTGGGCGACGGAGAGCGATGTAAGGGGGTGGCTCCTGACTGTCAACTGGGTTTTTGAAGTTTTTCTGACAGTTGGCGAGAAAGCTGCCGATCACATGGGCGGGAGTGGCCCAAGGCGGCATAGCGTTTCGGCGGTCAGGCCCTATATAAAGGAAATATCGAAAGGAATGCCTCATGCCCGTTGCTCGCACGCTTCTGCTCGCCGGCCTTCTCACCATTCTCGCGCCCGCAATCGCCGGGGCCGATTCGCTGAAGCTGGGCAAGCCGGGGGTCGGGCCCCTGAACACGGGCTCGACGCTCTGCGATTTTCGCGGCTGCTTCGGTTTCGGGCCGCAGCAATGGCATCGTCCCGCCTATGTCCAGCCGAACTACAGGCCGCGCGGCGCGACCGGGCCGACCTATTACCAGCCGGGTGCTGCCGGCCGACCGCAGCTGACCTATGATCCGCCGCCGGTGCGCCGGGTGCAGCCGAAGGCGCGTGACATGAACAGCCATGCCGCCTGGTGCAGCAACGAATACCGCTCCTACAATCCGAGGACGGATCGTTTCCTCACCTATGAAGGCATCTACAAGACCTGCCGCTCGCCCTACCGCTGAGCTGTCAGCTTTCGAGCGAGGCGCGGTCGACATGGCCGAGATCGCGACCGGGCTCGACGATGTCGCGGACCCGCTGCTTCAGTTCCCTCGGCCCGGGAAAGCCGCCGTCGCGTTTGCGCTCCCAGATCAGATCGCCATTGACGCGGATCTCGAAATTGCCGCCGGTGGCGGGGATCAGCGCCACTTCGCCAAGACTGTCGGAAAAGGTGTGCAGCAGCTCCTGCGCCATCCAGCTGGCGCGCAGCAGCCAGTTGCACTGGGTGCAGTAGAGGATCGTGACGCGGGCTTTTTCGGTCATGGCGATATCCTTTCGTTTGCTGAGATTTAAGCCCTGTCGCGCGCTAGCGCAATCGCTTCGCAGAAGCGTCTTGCGCGCCGCCTTCCGCCATGGTCTCTTCCCGTGGTCGGCCATATCAGGAAGAGCCTATGCGCGTCGCAGTCATCGAAAACATGCGGAATACCGGCCTCGGCGCGCTTGCCGCGGCCCTCGACGAGGCCGGCGCGGAGATTGAGTGGTTCCGGGTGTGGCAGGATGGCGTCCTGCCGAAAGATATATCCGGCCATGACGCGCTGGTCGTTCTCGGCGGTGAGCAGAGCGCCCTGGATGACGAAACCCATCCCTACCTGCCGGAGCTCGCCCGGCTCACGCGCCGTTTCGGCGATGCCGGCAAAGCGGTGCTCGGCATTTGCCTCGGCAGCCAGATCCTCGCCCGCGCCTATGGCGCCGACAATCACTTAGGAATCGCCCGTGAATTCGGCTGGCACGGGATCGGCGTCACCGCCGAGGGCCGGTCCGATCCGCTGTTGTCGGCGCTTGGCGGCGAGTTCACCATCTTCGAATGGCACGCCGATACGTTTTCGCTGCCCGAGGGCGCGGTGCGTCTCGCCTCGAGCCCCGTCGCCGAGAACCAGGCCTTCCGCATCGGCCGCGCCGTCTATGGCACCCAGTTCCACTTCGAGGCCGATGCCGCGGACGTCGCGCAATGGAAAGCCGAATTCCCCGATACGATCGCGCGCATTGCGCCGGGCTGGCTGGAGAACCATGCCGAACTGGCGGTAAGGCATGCCGGAGCCGCCGATGCCGCGGGCCTTGCCATTGCGCGCGCCTGGGTCGGCCTGATCGAGTGGCAAGAGGTCGAAATGCTGTCGCAGGTCTCGGCGTGAGGGGTGATGCGATGCCGGCCAGCGAACGCGAAAAGATGGCGGCAGGCGAATGGTATTGCTGCCTCGATGACGAGCTCGATCTCCTGCGCCGGCAGGCGCGTGCCGCTGTCCACGCCCACAATACGCTGCCGCCGGACGAACGCGGCGCCGTCGCACCGGCCCTGAAGGCACTCTTTGCGCAGGCAGCACCTGATGTCTTCATCGAAGCGCCGTTTCACTGCTCCTACGGTATCAATATCACTCTCGGTGAGCGCGTCTATTTCAATGCCGGCTGCACCATCCTCGATTCCGGCCGGGTAAGCATCGGCGACCGCAGCATGTTCGGCCCCGGCGTGCAGATCTATTGCGCCGAGCATCATAAGGATCCGGCACTGCGCAGCACAGGTATCGAGATCGCGCGGCCGGTCACCATCGGCAGCGATGTCTGGATCGGCGGCAGCGCCATCATCCTCGGCGGCGTCACCATCGGCGACGGTGCGATTGTCGGCGCCGGTGCGGTGGTGACCAGGGATGTGCCGGCCGGCGCAACCGTGGTCGGCAATCCGGCCCGCATCCGCTAGAGCAATTCCAGCAAAAGTGCGTAGCGGTTTGCGTCCGGAATTGCGTGAAAACAAAGAGATAGAGCATTTCCGTGATTCGGAGAAAACGGAAACGCTCTAGCGCCGGCAAGCCGCCCATTCCGCGATGGCCTCACCACCTCGACAGCGACGAAAGCTCCGCTAGATCAAAAGGCAAAACGGGAGGACATCATGAGCGTGCGAACCTTACCCATGGAAGGCAGCTGCCGTTGCGGCCGGGTGCGATTGAAGATCAGCGCCCCGCCGCTGCTCACCATGGCCTGCCATTGCACGGGCTGCCAGAAGATGACATCAAGCGCCTATTCGCTGAGTGCGGCCATCCCGAGCGAAGGCTTCGAAGTGACGCAAGGCGAGCCGGTCATCGGCGGTCTGCATGGCGTCACGAAGCATTATTTCTGCCCGCATTGCATGAGTTGGATGTTCACCCGCCCGGAAGGCATGGACTGGTTCGTCAATCTGCGCGTGACGATGCTCGACGACCCCAGCTGGTTTACGCCCTTCATCGAGACGTGGACAAGCGAGAAGCTGTCATTCGCCGAGACTGGCGCGGTGTACAGCTATGAGGCGCTGCCTGAGATGGACGCGTATGAGGGGCTGGTGAAGGAGTATATGGCGCGGAGTTGATCTCAGAAGCCCTGGAAGAGAAAGTCGACGGCAGCGATAATGCGATCGCTGTCGGCGGTCAGATCCGCCACCACGCCTCCAATCTCCTTTACGGAAATTGCGCCGGTGAATTGGGTAGCCATCACATAGGGCAGGTCATTGATCACGAATTGTGGGTTGAGCTGACGCATGATTTTGGGAAGTGCTTCTAATGGAAGCATCGGCGCCATGGTCCGCGTTGTCAGCTCACCAAGCAAGTCGGACTGCAGATCAAGGGCGAGCGCGTCGGTATGCATGAGATTGTAAACATGAAACCGAGCCATCAGAACTGTCGATATTTCTGAAACGGCAGACCGTGCTTTTCGACATAGGCATTGGAAGCGGCAATAGCCTCAGCGTTCTCGATGCGCCAAAGCCGCTCTCGCTCCACCTTTATGGCCTTTGCGATGCCGTCCTCCGCCGCCCGGGATATATTGATCTGGAGCTCGCGCGCCTGAGAGACGAGACCTTCGTCAAGAGACAGGTTCGCTGCTTTTCTCGTCTGCTGAGCCATAACGATCTCCTCAATCTTATGCGCAGATGATATGCGCATAAGATGACGTTGAGAAGCGTTATTCGTCGCCCATCTTCAACGCTGCGATAAACGCTTCCTGGGGGATCTCCACCTTGCCGAACTGGCGCATGCGCTTCTTGCCGGCCTTCTGCTTGTCGAGCAGCTTGCGCTTGCGGGTGGCGTCGCCGCCGTAGCATTTCGCGGTCACGTCCTTGCGTAGCGCCGAGATCGTCTCGCGGGCAATGACGTTACCGCCGATCGCCGCCTGGATCGGGATCTTGAACATGTGCTTCGGGATCAGCTCCTTGAGCTTCTCGCACATGTCGCGGCCACGCTTTTCGGCGGCCGTCCGGTGCACCATCATCGACAGCGCGTCGACCGGTTCGCCGTTGACGAGGATCGACATCTTCACGAGGTTGCCCTCGCGGTGGTCGGTCAGCGTATAGTCGAAGGAGGCATAACCCTTCGAGATCGACTTCAGCCGGTCGTAGAAATCGAACACGACTTCGTTGAGCGGCAAGTCGTAGGTCAGCATCGCGCGCGTGCCGACATAGGTAAGCTCGATCTGGATGCCGCGCCGGTCCTGGCAGAGCTTCAGGATGCCGCCGAGATAATCGTCGGGCGTCAGGATCGTCGCGCGGATCCACGGCTCGTGGATTTCGGAGATCTTGACGACATCGGGCATGTCGGCCGGATTGTGCAGTTCGCGCTCTGTGCCGTCGGTCATGTACATCTTGTAGACGACCGAGGGTGCGGTGGCGATGAGGTCGAGGTCGAACTCGCGCTCCAGCCGTTCCTGGATGATTTCGAGATGCAGCAGGCCGAGGAAGCCGCAGCGGAAGCCGAAGCCGAGGGCCGCCGACGATTCCATTTCGAAGGAAAAGGAGGCGTCGTTGAGGCGAAGCTTGCCCATGGCGGCGCGCAGATCCTCGAAATCCGCGGCATCGACCGGGAAGAGGCCGCAGAACACCACCGGCTGCGCCGGCTTGAAGCCCGGCAGCGCCTGGGCTGTCGGCCGCTTGTCTTCGGTGATCGTGTCGCCGACGCGGGTATCGGCCACTTCCTTGATCGAGGCGGTGATGAAGCCGATCTCGCCGGGGCCGAGGCGGTCGATATTGACCATCTTCGGCGTCAGCACGCCGACGCGCTCCACCTGGTATTTCGCATCGGTGCCCATCATCCGCACCGTCTGGCCCTTGGTCAGCACGCCGTCGATGACACGGACGAGAACCATGACGCCGAGATAGGCGTCGTACCAGCTGTCGACGAGCAGCGCCTTCAGCGGCGCCTTTTCGCCGCCGGGGCTCTTCGGCGCCGGCAGCTTGTGGACGATCGCTTCCAGCACGTCGGGAATGCCGAGGCCGGTCTTTGCCGAAATCAGCACGGCCTCCGAAGCGTCGATGCCGATCACTTCCTCGATCTGTTCCTTGATGCGGTCGGGTTCGGCGGCCGGCAGGTCGATTTTGTTGAGGACGGTGACGATCTCGTGATTGTTGTCGATCGCCTGATAGACGTTGGCGAGCGTCTGCGCTTCGACGCCCTGGCTGGCGTCGACGACGAGCAGCGAACCCTCGCAGGCCGATAGCGACCGTGAGACTTCATAGGCGAAGTCGACGTGGCCGGGCGTGTCGATCAGGTTGAGAATGTATTTCTCGCCGTTGTTCGCCTGGTAATGCAGGCGCACGGTCTGGGCCTTGATGGTGATGCCGCGCTCGCGCTCGATATCCATATTGTCGAGCACCTGCTCGGACATTTCGCGCTCGGCAAGGCCGCCCGTCGTCTGGATCAGGCGGTCGGCCAGTGTCGATTTGCCGTGGTCGATATGGGCCACGATCGAAAAGTTGCGGATATGGGACAGCGGAGTGGTGGAATTGGTGCTCATGCGCGCCATATAGCAGCGCCGCCCCCTGCCGCAAAGCGGTAATTATCCCGCTGTTTACGCTATTTCGTCCTGTGTCGGACGCGTATCAGACCGGCCACGTCTCCTGCCGCCAGGCCGAATCCCAGAACATCCATTCATATTGCGAGGCGCGTACGAAGACATGGGTCATTTGCGCGCGCTCAATCGGCGATGCGGCGCGGGCGGCGATGTCGGTCAACGCGATCACTTCGCGGGCACCGGCAGCAAATTGTGGATCGCCATAGGTGTTGATCCAGGCCTGGAAGGCATTGCCTTCGATAACAGACCGGTTCTTGATCGCTTCGCCGACATGCCAGTAGATCCAGAAGCAGGGAAGGATCGAGGACAGCGCCACCGCGTAGGAGCTGTGATAGGCGGTGGCAAGCAGGAAGTTCGTATAGGCAAAGCCGGCAGGCGAGGGCTCAGCTGATGTGACATCGGCGGAGGTGATGCCGAACTGGGTGAGGAAGCCGGCATGCAGCCCCTGCTCGACGGTGATTGCCTTCTGCGCCGAACCGAGGAAGCGCAGGACCTGCGCATTGTCGGGCGCCTTGGCCGCGACGATCGCAAGGCATCGCGCATAATGCTTCAGATAGAGCGCATCCTGCAGGATGTAATGCCGGAAGACCTCCGGCGGCAGCGTGCCGTCCGAAAGCCGCTGCAGCAGCGGCAACGCCTCGATTTCAGCCATGATCGGCGCGATCCTGTCCCAGGCGGCAGCCGTGAAGCTTCCCGTCAGTTCCGTGCTCTGTGTGCTGGCGTCCATCACTCTCTCCTCGGATTACGCCGCCATATATGGACGGCGCAGCGGCGAAAGCAAGGCGCGTTTGGCCGCTTTTCGTAGGCCCTTGATTCCATCATCGGATAATGTATTTCTCTTATAGTGGAATCACGGAACGGGAAAATGGAACCGGAACTCGAACAGGCGATCGGCATCCGCATCCGCACGCTGCGGCAGGAAAAGGCTCTGACGCTTGATGATCTTGCTGCGGCCTCCGGCGTCAGCCGGGCGATGATCTCGCGCATCGAGCGGGCGGAGGCGAGCCCGACCGCCTCGCTGCTGGCAAGGATCTGCGCCGCGCTCGGCCTGTCGCTGTCAGCCTTCTTTGCGGAAGAGGGGCGGGCCTCGCCGCTCGCCCGTCGGCAGGAACAGCAGGTCTGGCGCGATCCGGAGACGGGATATATGCGGCGGTCTGTTTCGCCCCCGGGCACGGCCTCCGATGTTGATATCGTCGAGGTCGAATTCCCGGCCGGCGCCCGCGTCAGCTTCCCCCCGCATGCGGGCGCCCATGGCATGACGCAGCATATCTGGCTGTTCGACGGCGAGCTGGAGATGACGGCGGCTGAGACTGTCTATCGGCTGCGCCCGGGCGATTGCCTCTTCATGCCGGTCGGCGAGGGCCATGTCTTCCACAATCCCGGCAACGCGCCGGCGCGTTATTGCGTCGTGCTCGATCGCGGCGGCCGATAGAAACATCCATTTCAGGAGAACAGCATGCCCGCTATTCGTACACTTTCCGCCGAGGAGGCCCGCGCGGCCATTCCGGCTCTTTCGGAGGTGCTTGTCGATTGCGTCGCGGGCGGCGCCTCCGTCGGCTTCATGCAGCCCTATCGGTCTGAAGATGCCGAGCCCTATTGGCGCGATGTCGCCGATGCCGTTGCCACCGGCGGCAATCTGCTGCTGATCGCTGAACTCGACGGCAGGATCGTCGGCACGGTGCAGGTGGGGGCCGCGCAGATGCCGAACCAGCCGCATCGCGGCGACCTGAAGAAGCTGCTGGTACACCGCTCCGCCCGCGGCAAGGGCCTCGCTAGGATGCTGATGGAGGCTGCCGAGCGCGAGGCGGCAAGCCGCGGCAAGACCCTGCTCGTGCTCGATACGGCAACCGGCAGCGATGCCGAGGCGATCTATCCGCGCCTGGGCTGGCAGCGTGTCGGTGTCATCCCCGATTATGCGCTGTGGCCGGAAGGCGGCTTCTGCGCCACCACCCTGTTCTACAAACGGCTCGCCTGATTGCGCCGGCCCCGCTCAAGCCGTCCTGGCGAAGACCGGAAGCGTGCCGCCAAGCGTCGCGCCCGCCGTCCAGTGCGCGGCATTCCAGCCGAATTGCCGCGCCGCTTCGATATTCACCGCCATATCGTCGATGAAGGCGATCTCGCCGGGCAGCACGCCGGCCCGCTCGGTCGCCAGCCGGAAGAAATCGGGCGAAGGCTTGCTGTGCCCGAGTGCTGCGGAATAGATGATGTCGTCGAAATGCGCTTTAAGGCCGATCTGCTCCATCAGGTAGCGTGCCCGCCTATGCTCCTGGTTGGTCGCCAGCAAGAGAGTGATGCCGCTTTGCCTGAGGGTAGCGAGTTCTTCGAGCAGATTGAGATCGAGGCGGGAATCGTTTTCGAACCAGTAATCGATCAGCGTCGCGGCGCTGAGATGGGGCGCGATCTTTGCGAGAACGCCGGCGAGCCGCGGCTCCAGCGCCGCGCGGCCGATGATGATATCGCCCCAGTGCGTCTGAAAGAATTCCTGCTGCAGCAGGTCGAGGCGCAGGCCAAGATCGCGCTCGAGGTAGGTGAAGAGAGGCAGGCCATCGGTTGGACGACCATGAATGAGCACGCCGTCGACATCGACCATCAGCACTTTCATCCGGAAAATTTCCTCGTTCTCAAAACACCGGCGAAGGTGGCGTCATTATTCCAGACGATCAAGAGCCCGCGCCGCTTTTTTGTCGGGGCCGAGCCGTGTAAATCTCCATTGTCAATCAAAGGCAGGATCTGAAATGCGCGTCATCTATACCGAGGATCACAAGCTGCGCGATGCCAGGACGGAGCTGCACGCCGGTCAGCTGGTGACGCCCTTCGAGGCGCCGTTTCGCGCCGAATGGATCCTGGCGGCGGTCAAGGAGGCGGGCTTTACCGATGTCGTGGCGCCCGATGCGCACGGGTTGGAAACGGCTCGAAAAGTGCATGATCCCGCCTATCTGGATTTTCTTGCCGCCGTCTGGGACCGCTGGGTGGCGGCCGGTTTCACCGGCGAGGCGATCGCCAATTCCTTCGCCGTTCGCCGCACCAGCCAGCGCGTGCCCGACAATATCGTCGGCGCGATCGGCCATTACGCCAATGCCGCCGATACTTCGATCACCAAGGGCTCCTACGAGGCAGCGATCGCTTCCATGCGCTGTGCCATCACCGGCGCCGACTGGCTGACGCAGGGCAATCGCTTCGCCTTTTCGCTTTGCCGCCCGCCCGGCCACCATGCCGGCATCGATCTCTTCGGGGGCTACTGCTTCATCAACAATTCGGGCGTCGCCGCGCAGCGGCTGCTCGATCGCGGTGCGAGCAAAGTCGCGGTGCTGGATGTCGATTTCCACCATGGCAACGGCACGCAGGATCTCTTCTATCGCCGCGGCGATGTGTTCACCGCATCGCTGCATGGCGATCCCATGCACGCCTTTCCCTATTTCCTCGGCCATGCCGACGAGGAAGGTGAGGGGGAGGGCGAAGGTAGCAACCGCAACTATCCGATGCCGCCGGGTACGCCTTGGGATGTCTGGTCTTCGGCCCTTGCCGATGCGCTCACCCGCATCAAGACCTTCGGCGCCGAGGCGATCGTCGTAGCCCTCGGCGTCGACACCTTCGAGCGCGACCCGATCTCCTTCTTCAGCCTCACCTCCGACGATTTCACCCGCATGGGCGAGATGATTTCTGCCACCGGCTTGCCGGTGCTCGCCTGCATGGAGGGCGGTTACGGCGTGCCGGAGATCGGCCTTAACGTAGCCAACGTCCTCAAGGGTCTGGAAGCCTGATCACCGCCGATGACCGACGAGACCGTTCCATCCGATATCCCGACATCCCGCATGCTGAGCTGGGCGCGCAATTCCGCTATCTATCGCCTGGAACGGCGGATGATGACGGAAAAGCAGCTGTTTGACGCCATCAGCCGCAAGGCGAAGGAGAAATTCGAGGATATCAGCGCGGCGCAACTCAAGGCCATCGCCGATTTCGCGGTCAAATTTGCCTATGACAACAAGGTGCTCGACGACAGCGCCTATGCGGAGATCAGCACGCGCTCTGCCGTGCGCGGCGGTAAATCGAAGCGCGCGATCGCCCAGAAGCTAGCTGCCAAGGGCGTCTCCAGCGACAAGGTCGAGGCAGCACTTGAAGAGGCTGACGATCTCTATGCCGCAGCGATATTTGCCCGCAAGCGCGCCTTCGGCCCCTTCCGCCGGGTCGAGCTTGACGAAAAGCGAAAGGCGAAAGAGCTTTCGGCTTTTGCCCGCAACGGCTTCAGCTTCGACATCGGCAGGAAGGTCTTCGACATGAGCTTCGAAGATGCCGAAGAGGTCATTCTTGCCGGCCGTTCCTTGACGCCTCAGCATCAGCGCTCTTGATCCCGGCATGAAAAGTTTGAATTTGGTTCTCACCCGTCTCGGCCTAAAACCGCGCCAGGATCGGGGGCCACATGGACATCAAGAATATCGAGACCGGGACGGACGGCGCAGCCTTGATTGCTCAGCCGGGCGTATCCCCGACTTCTGGCGGTTTGGCGGCCGGTGTCGCCATGTGCCTGATGTCGATGTCGTCGATCCAGTTCGGCGCGGCACTGTCTTCTTCAGCTATTGCGACCTATGGCGTTGCTGGCGCCACCTGGCTGCGGCTTGCTTTCGCGGCGATCATCCTTGCCGCCGTCGTCAGGCCTTCGGTGCTGCGTTATAGCGGCGCCCAATGGCGGGCGACATTGCTGCTTGGCACGACGACGGCTGCCATGACGCTGTGTTTCTTCGCGGCGATCCAGCGGCTGCCGCTCGGCCTGGCGATCGCCATCGATTTCCTCGGGCCGCTCGCGGTCGCCGTCTTCGGCTATGGCCTGAGCTGGCGGCTTACCTGGCCATTGATCGCTGCGGCCGGTATTCTCTTCCTCGCCCATGACGGCGAAGGCTGGGTCGGCAATTCCTCAGGCGTCCTCTTTGCCCTCGGCTCGGCTGTGGGATGGGCGGTCTATATCCTGCTGACGAAGAAGGTTGGCGCTGCCTTCAAGGGGCTGGAAGGCCTCTCCATGTCGCTGATCGTTGCCGGCCTCGTCGCGACACCCTTCGGTCTTGCCGAGACAGGGGGCGCCTTCACAGTGAAGGGACTGGTCGAGGTTCTCGGCCTTGCCATCCTCGTGCCGCTCTTGCCCTACGCGCTGGAGATGGTGGCGCTGCGGCGCATGCCGTCGGCATCCTTCGGCATCCTGATGAGCCTCGAACCGGCGCTCGGCGCTCTCGCCGGTTTTCTGATCCTCGCCCAGCCGATGACCGCGTTGCAGATGCTCGGTACGGCGCTTGTGGTGGCGGCCAGCGCCGGCGCCACCGCCTCGGCGGAAAAGGCCTGAGATTTCTTAGGCGAGTTTCCGCGCGGGATCGTCGAGTGCCGGATTGTAGAAGAGCGACAGTGTCAGGCTTTTGGCGATTCGCTCCGCCGTTGCCATGAACCACGCCTTGGCTTCCGGCGTTGGGGCGATATCGTCGAGCGTCGCGGCAAACAGCGACAGCCATTTCGGAAAGAGATCGGGCGTCAGGTTCTGGACACCCGTGTGCGCCTGCACGGGCTTGCCGCCATAGGCGCCGCTGCGGAAGGCGACGGCCGACCAGAAGCTCTTCATTTTCGCCATATGCTCCGGCCAGCGGCCGGACAGCCGGGCGTCGAACACCGGGCCGAGATCGGGATGCGTCAGCACGCGTCCGTAAAAGGTCTCAACCAGCCTGTCGATGAAGGCCGCGTCGACGCCCATCTCCCGCATCTCGGCCTCCGCCCTTTCGCGGATCGCCGCGATATGGGCAGGGCGGCCCTGAATCTCATTGTCCATTCCAAAACCCCGGCGCCGCGTGATGCGGCGCCCTCCCATATAGGTGTTTATCGCAGCGTGCCAAAGTCCTCTGTGCCGCTTGCGGCAATCTGTCAGTTGGCTTGCACGCGCACTTGACCGCTATCACCACCTTCTTTAGATTTAGAATAATTCTAAATTTGGAGAAAGTCATGCTGGCGCGATTTTTCAGATCCTCGAAACGATCTTTCGAGTCGCTGTCCGAGCAGGAGATCCTCGCCCTGGCGATCGCTTCCGAGGAAGACGATGCCCGCATCTATCTCGCCTATGCCGACAGGCTGCGCCGCGAATTTCCGGCCTCGGCCAAGGTCTTCGAAGACATGGCCGAGGTCGAGGATACGCATCGCAAATCGCTGATCGAGATCCATCGTCAGCGTTTCGGCGAGCGCATCCCGCTGATCCGGCGCGAGCATGTGCAGGGCTTCTACGAGCGCAAGCCCGACTGGCTCAGGGCAAACCTTTCATTGGATGCGATGCGGGAAGAAACCGAGGCGATGGAGGAGCAGGCCTATCGTTTCTATGTCGAGGCGGCAAAACGAACCTCGGACGCCTCGACGCGTGAGCTTCTCGGCGATCTCGCCCTTGCCGAGCAGGGGCATGAGGATATCGCCCGCATGCTGGGCGACAAACATACGCCCGAAGACGTCAAGCACGACGAGGACGCGACGGTGCATCGGCAATTCGTGCTGACCTATGTGCAACCGGGTCTTGCCGGGCTGATGGACGGCTCGGTCTCGACGCTGGCGCCGATCTTCGCCGCCGCCTTCGCCACGCAGGATACCTGGCAGACCTTTCTCGTCGGTCTTTCGGCCTCCGTCGGCGCCGGCATCTCGATGGGCTTCACCGAGGCCGCCCATGACGACGGCAAGATCTCCGGCAGAGGTTCGCCGGTCAAGCGCGGCCTTGCCTGCGGCATCATGACCGCGCTCGGCGGCCTTGGCCATGCACTGCCCTATCTGATCCCCCATTTCTGGACAGCGACGATCACCGCCGCCGTCGTCGTGTTCTTCGAACTCTGGGCAATCGCCTTCATCCAGAACCGCTACATGGAAACCCCCTTCCTGCGCGCCGCCTTCCAGGTCGTCCTCGGCGGCAGCCTAGTGCTCGGCGCCGGTATCCTGATCGGGAATGGGTGAGTTGCGGTCGGGCGCAGCTTCTCCCTCCTGTGCTCGTCACAGGAATCCAGCCACCGCGCGTCCGCGCGGCGGGAGAACCTCGATTTGGGCTTCATTGCCTGGCGAAGCGAAATCGAAGGATAGCTACAAGTCTCAAGCACCGAAGTCATTCACGGCGCAGACGCGCCATGGCTGGATTCCTGTGACAAGCACAGGAATGAGCGACTATCTGGGTTGTCAAGTTGCATATTCGAATTCTCTTCGCGCATCTCGTGCTTTTGCATTGAGAATGACCAGGAGTTTTCGGGCGAGCGCGATGCGGATGACCATTTTGGGTTTGCCGG
>NZ_WIEU01000019.1:0-122965 GCF_012276115.1 Rhizobium leguminosarum bv. viciae
CTCTTCCCTCCGCATCGCGGCAGCGTCGCAACGAAATCCTGGAGCACATCCGTAAAGCCAGGGTCAATGTTCGCACGTTGCCGGATCTCACTGCCCTGGCTCAGGGACGCATCGCCGTCTCCGACATCCGCGAGCTGGAAATCGAAGATCTGCTGGGAAGAGAAGCGGTCGCGCCGCGCCAGGAGCTACTCGACAAGTCGATGCGCAACAAGGTGGTGATGGTCACCGGCGCTGGCGGCTCGATCGGTGGCGAGCTATGTCGTCAGATTTTGCGCACCGGGCCTTCCAGCCTGATCCTCATCGATCAGAATGAGTTTGCGCTTTATAATATCCATGCCGAATTGCAGAAGCTCGCCGAACTGTACAAACATGAAAATATGCAGATCGTTCCGATTCTGTGTTCTGTCCGCGATCAGGATCGCATGGAACATGTCATGCAGAGCTGGCGACCTCAGACGCTCTATCATGCAGCCGCTTACAAGCATGTTCCCCTTGTCGAACACAATGCCGTGGAAGGCATCAAGAACAATGTGATGGGTACGCTGGTTGCGGCACGCGCGGCGAATAAATGCGGCGTCTCGAATTTCGTGCTGATCAGCACAGACAAAGCCGTGCGTCCGACAAATGTGATGGGCGCCAGCAAAAGGCTGGCAGAGATGGTTCTGCAGGCGCTTGCGGCGGAATCGGCAGTCGACAGAATGCGAACGAATTTCTCCATGGTCCGTTTCGGAAACGTCCTCGGCTCCTCCGGATCCGTCGTGCCGCTTTTCCGGCAGCAGATCAAGGAGGGCGGCCCGGTGACACTGACACATCCTGACATAACCCGCTATTTCATGACCATTTCGGAGGCTTCTCAACTCGTCATACAGGCCGGCGCGATGGCGGAGGGCGGAGATGTCTTCCTGCTCGACATGGGAGAGCCGGTTCGCATCGCAGATCTTGCCCGCAAGATGGTGGAGCTTTCCGGGCTGGCCGTCCGCGACGAAGACAATCCCGAAGGCGATATCGAGCTGTCCGTTACCGGTCTTCGGCCCGGCGAGAAGCTCTTTGAAGAACTGTTGATCGGGGACAACCCTGAAACAACCGAACATCCTCGGATTATGAAGGCGCGCGAGGATTTCCTGTCCTGGCCGGAGCTGTCGCGAAGGCTCAACGCGCTCAACGCGGCATTGGACCGGAACGATATGATCGCTGCACGTGCGACATTGGCGGAGCTTGTTTCCGGCTATTCCTCAACGGGTGAGGTTTCTGATCTAGCATTCACCGGCGCCGAGCCAATACGGCTGCCTCAGACAATTCAAGGCACGCTGTAGGGTCTGCAGGCTCAAGGGGTCGGACGTCAGCTCCGAGCGACGGGTGCAAAGCCCGTGCTGCCGCGATCCGCACAAATAAGGGCAACCATGTAGGCGAAGATCGGATCCAAAGCTTTCTGATTGAACATGATGCCAAAGCTGCCTGTTATGACGTAGCTGCTGACGAGCAGAAGAGCGAGCGCAATCGCCAAATCCCGGCCCGGTCCCACTTCTTTTCTCCACGCTCCGATCACGGGCGTCAGCAGCATCAGCGATAGCGCTGCAATGCCGAAAACGCCGGCGTCGATTCCCGCGGTCAGAAAGCCGTTATGGACATGCGAGTAAGGCAACTGCGGCCTTATATTATCGGGAAGCTCTGCCAAAACCGAACTCATCCGGTTCTGCGGGCCATAACCTGTCAACGGGTCCTTACTGATTGCTGATAGTGCGCCTTTGTACAAGGCGAACCGGGCACTCAGCGACGTGATCTCGCCGTCGGTGCGTTCGAGCGATGTCAGATTTTCCTGAAGCGCCTGGATGCGATGGAGGATCTGGCCGCTGCCCAGGGTGATAAGTCCCGCCAACAGCAAGGAGCTGGTAATAGCCAGGCTGCGCAAACTCAGATGGAAGCTATGTTTGCGAAAGTACCAGAGAAAGATGACGATATGGATGGGAATGACCAGCCAGGCCGAGCGCGTTCCGGAAAGCAGAACGCAGCCTAGACCCGCGGCATATCCCAATATCGCAATTCTTTGCTCCACGCTTCTGGGAGATTGAATGTTGAGAAGCGCAATGCCGCCGAACAGAATACCTATCACGCCGAGGAGTGCAGCGTTGGACGTTCCAGCCTCTGCCCTGTCCATCAGAAACATGATCTGCAGGAGACTGAAAAGAAAGGTGACGATCATGCCGATGCCTGCGCCGAGGATAAAGAGCGGCACAAGACGGCCATCGGGAGATTGGCGCATCCGCGGCAATATCAGCCAGATGGAAAAGAAAGGCAGGAGCCGGAATATCCAGTCCTGGACTTCGGAGTAGGGCGGATTGATGAAGATGCTGGCGATCATCACCAGCGGGTAGATCGACATGCCAATGGCAACCAGCCGGTCGGATTTCGACAGGTTCAAGGCGAGGCTGCCCGTCGCCAGACAGTAGACGCCCCACACAATCGACGCGAGGAGGATGAAGGAGTTAAAGTTCGGCGAAAGCCCTGGAAGGATTGCAAAGAGAAAGACGGCAATACGGTTGTTTCGGTCGAGTGCGCTTCCGGCCTCATCCCCCGGATAAAGCACTGCCATCTTGAGTTGTCTAAAATAATTCACTTTGCCGGTCCTGACCGTGTCGATGTTGCCTCGCTAAGGATCGTCATCACAGCTGTCAAGCTGTGATGAGGGTGCAATCTATGGCTTTATTCGACGTGGTATTCCGGCAACAGTCGTCCAGACGGACGTGGTTCTATCCGATGATGGGTGGCAAGCGGGTGCGACGGTAAGGCCGGCTTCAACAGAAAACACGTCTGAGGTGCGGGCGTGATGTGACGGTGTAGCAAGCAGCCGACGAGCACACCGAGAGAAAGAAGGCGGCAACATCGGTCTGCACGCTAGTCGAAGAACCGATGCATGCGCCTCGTTGAAGTGAAGCGGCTGCCGCTATCGCCAATATGGGCGTGTCGAACCTTCCGCCGATGATCGACCAAAGAGATAGCCAAGCCCGAATGCGACAATGCCGGTGGTGAGCAGCAATGCGCTTGCGGTATGCGGGTGCTCTCTGGCACCGAAGGCGACGGCATAGGCCTCACGTTTCATCTCTTTGGCTGCCGACTTCGCGACCTTGTTCAATCCCTCCGGCTGCTCAGTGGGTGTTCCAGTGAATCCGGCGTTCAAGTTCTGTTTGCCGGTCATGCCGGGGACCTTTCTGAATGGCAAGAGGTCTGAGATTGGCGCGAGGCGGAAAGTTCAATCCTGCTCGTGTGTGCCGGGAGAGGCTTCGCGTTGATCGGCGTCCTCGAGATCGGTCTTGACGAGGAATGCATCGGTATGTTCGCGCGAGGCCTCTCGCAATGCTGCGAGGTTTGGGGGATTGTCGGCTTCACCCTGCTGCGCATCGAGTTCATATTCGGCCAGGGTCCAGTGATGCCAGTGCTTGCCTTCCGGCCTCCCTTCTTTCTCCCACAGGGAATATGCCTTTCTTCGGATCTCCTCCTCGCGGCCGGCGGCTGGCGACTCGCCGCTCAGCCTGTCGATTTCGTTTGCGGCTCGCCGAGCCATCTTCCTTCCGCCTGCGTCCGCGGCGGGTGTAGTTTTCGGCCGGCCGCCGTCAGTCGTATTTTCGCTTGTCTTGCGTGGTGCAGGCTTTTTCATGAGGGTCTCCTTGCGGATCTCAACCAACTTGGCCGATCTAAGTTCCAAACAAAGAGTGCCTCGGCGTAGAGATCGGCTTTTCATTTCCGCGAGGTCTATGCCGTTCACCCGCGCTTGCGCACTGTAATTGCCGTTCCATGTTTTTGCTCCAGCCTGCGGCCCGCGGTCGACTTGCTCAATTCGCCAAGCGCCGAACCTTGAGCGGCATGTCTTGGCACGGGGATAGAACTGATATACTAGTATGCCACGAAGTTTCAGCGTCCCGGTATATCCATGCAGCAAGCATCAGAAACCGAAGTTTTGGTCGTCCCGACGTCGCGGAAGCCCGGGGGCAGGCTGCGCCGTATCACCACGGCCGGCGCCATCTACGATCGCCTTTATGCCGACATCGTGTCGCTGCGGATGCCGCCCGGCATGCTGCTGCAGGAAAAGCGGATCGCCGATGATTTCGGCGTCAGCCGCACGCCGGTACGCGAGGCGCTGCTCCGGCTTTCCGAAGGCGGACTGGTCGATATCTACCCGCAGTCGGGCACCGTCGTGTCGCGGGTGCCGGTCTCGGCGATCCCGGAGGCGGTCGTCGTGCGTAAGGCGCTCGAAGGCGCGACCGTCGAGGCTGCGGCTTTGACCGCGACGGCCGCCGATATCGCCCGTCTCGACGCCATCATAGCCCGGCAGCGGGCGCATGCCGCGACCGGCAATGCCTCGAGCTTCCATGAGGAGGACGAGGCCTTTCATGAGGCGATCGCGCAGATCTCAGGTTATCCCGGCATCTGGGCAATCCTGAAAACGGTCAAGGTGCAGATCGACCGGGCACGGCGGCTGACGTTGCCGGTGCTCGGGCGTATGGATAACGTCGTGCCCGAACATATGATCATCCGCGATGCGCTCGCCGCCCATGATGCGGCGGTTGCACGCAGCGCGATGACCCATCATCTGAGTGCCGTCATTCCCGATGTCGACGAGTTGCGCGCGCGTTACCCCGATTATTTCTGCTGACAGCAGGCCAGAACACGAAACGAAAAGCGAGAGGGAAGGAAGAAGGATGCGACAGGGTTGGAGATGGTTCGGGCCGGAAGCGCCGGTGACGCTGGATGATGTCCGCCAGACGGGCGCGACGAATATCGTCTCTTCGCTGCATCAGGTGCCGATCGGCAGGGCCTGGACGGAGAAGGAAGTGCGCGAACGCCAGGCTCTGATCGAGACGACGCCCGGCGATCGCTCGTCGCTCGTCTGGTCAGTGGTCGAGAGCATCCCGATCCCCGATGCCGTCAAGCGCAAGGGCGGGGAGGCGAAGGCCGAAATCGAGGCGTGGATCGCCAGTCTCGAAGCGGTCGCCGCCTGCGGTATTCCAATCGTCTGCTATAATTTCATGCCGGTGGTGGACTGGACCCGCACCGAACTCGATTTCGTGACGCCGACCGGCGCCACTGCCATGCGCTTCGACCACGAGCGTTTTGCAGCCTTCGATCTCTTCATTCTGGAACGGCCGGATGCGGCGCAGCACTATTCCAGCGAAGACCGCGAACGGGCGCGTATCGTCTTCGAGGCGATGACGGACGACGAGGTCGCCGACATCACCCGCATCATCACCTCGGCTCTGCCGGGGTCGACCACCGAACCTCTGACCATTCCGGCTTTCCGCGAAAAGCTCGTCGCCTACAGCGGCATCGATGCTGCAAGACTGCGCCGGCACCTGATCGAATTCCTGGAGGCGGTGACGCCGGCGGCCGAAGCCCGCGGCGTCAAGCTGACGCTGCATCCCGACGATCCGCCGCGTTCGCTGTTCGGCCTGCCGCGCATCGCCTCGACGGCGGACGACTATGCCGCTCTCTTCGATGCGGTGCCGTCGGCGGCGAACGGCATGTGTTATTGCACCGGCAGCCTCGGCGTGCGCGCCGAAAACGACCTGCCGGCGATCACCCGACGCTTTGCCTCGCGTATCCACTTCGCCCATCTGCGTGCCACGACGCGCGAGGGTGACGGCCGGACATTCCATGAAAGCGCGCATCTGGAAGGCGACGTCGACATGGTCGCCGTTCTCAGCGAACTGGTCGCGGAAGACCGCCGCCGCAGTCCCGAAGACACCATCGTGTTCCGATCGGACCATGGCCATCGCATGCTCGACGACCTCGACAAGGTCGTCACACCAGGCTACCCGGCGATCGGCCGCATGCGCGGCCTCGCCGAACTGCGCGGCATCCTGCATGCGCTGGGCGCTCCGCCAAACTGAGGGTATCGTCGAAGGATATCGGGTAAGGAGAGATGGCAAGACGCTGCCACACGCCTCTTCTCCCCAGCGGGGAGAAGGTGCCGGCAGGCGGTTGAGGGGGCCGCGCGGCACGTCGCTCAATATTGCCCTTCGCTTGCGCTCAGTGCATTCGCTCCCAGTGTCGCTCACCCGGCCGCGATGAAGTCCGCACACGTCTCGACCAATTGACAGCCTACTTCATGCAGCATGGTGTCTCCGACCATGCCGTCGCAGCCCAGAAGGCCGTCGTGGCGCTTGGCCAGATCGTCAAACGCCAGGCCCTCATCCTGGGTTTTGCCGATACCTTCGCCGTCATCGGCGTGGTTCTTGCCATTGCAGCCGTCGCCCTTCTGCTCACCCAAAAACCGCGGGCCGGTGGTGGCGCCGGCGCCCACTGAAACATCGTTTTCCGAGAGTCTTTTATTGCGGAGTTTCAACCGTGAAGGCGAAGCTTGCCACGGCGCCCGGCGCCAGGATCGTGGTCGACGGCCTCTTCGAAAGCTCGCTGGAGCTCCCAGCTTCCGCAGCCGTTCCATGCCACGGCTCGATGCAGAGGAAGGGCGCACCCGGTTTGGTCCACAGCGCAAGGTTGGGCAGGTTTTCGAAATGGAACTGCATGACCGGCCCGCCTTCCGCGCCATAGTGCAGGCCTTCGCCCGCACCATCAGGGAAAATCATTGCATCCTGTTCGAACATCGAATGATCGAGCACCAGCCGGCCGGCATCGAATGGCGAGGGCAGGGTCGCGGGGTTGATGAGACCGCCTTCCAGCCGCACAAGCGCCGGCTCGCCTTCATTGTCGAGCGTGACGATATGGTCGCGGCCGGAAGCATCGGGCAGCGGCCAAACGAAGGCCGAATGGAAGCCGAGACCGAACGGCATCGGCTTCCGGCCGCGATTGGTGACCTCCGCCGTGACGGTCAGCACACGGCCCTCGACCGCATGCACCACGGTCAGCTGAAATTCGAACGGATAGACCGCCCGGGTCGCATCCGAGGCGGCCAGTTCGAACCGGCACATCGTCTCAGTGGAGGCCGCAAGCGCGAATTCGCTGCGGCGGGCAAAACCATGCTGGGCCATCGGATAGACCGTGCCGTCGATTGCTATCTTGTCATCAGACGCCTTGCCGACCATCGGAAACAGGATCGGCGACCGCCCGGTCCAGAAGGTTGCGTCGCCGGTCCATAACCAAGAGCGCCCGTCGCTTGACGTGAGCGCCTGCATCTCGGCGCCGAGGGAGGAGACATCGACGGTGAGATCCTTGTTCCCGATCCGGATGGAGATTGGCATCGCGTTTCCTTTCGCATTGGTTCGGCACCAAGCCATACCGTTCCGCACGAGGGATTTCCACCCAATAGAGGGCGGGGACGGCAGCCACACCAGCCGCCGCCCTCGTTATTTCCTGATCGCGCCCAATCTCGCGATCACTTCGTTCGGGATGCCGTAGCGCTGGATGGCGTCGCGGTTGTTCCGCAAGCCGCAGATCTCACGCTGGATGAAGAATGCCCAGACGGCGTCTGATGCTTCGTTGAGAAGCCTCTCGCGTTCCTCAGTGCTCTGGCGATCGGCAGTCCAGGCCTTCAGGGCGGCGAGCGTCGCCTCCACCTTCAGCCCGTGACGTCCAAGCGAATCCGCGCGTTCCGACATCAACTCGTATTCGAGGACGTTGAAGCCGTTTCTATCCTGCTCGGATTGTCTGAAGGATTGCGGCGGACGAACGCTCATTGGCACAGGTCTCCGTTGGCGTGAGCCGCGATATTACTCAATCCTGTCGCAAATTAAAGAAGGTGAGCATGATGTGGTTCGAAAACCGCTCAGGCTTTTCGGCATCATATTCTTGATCGAGAGGGTGGGAAACGGGGCTATCCTGCGGTTTCCCCGCATGGCATAAGCGCGCCAAAATCTCTTTCTCCAGGCGCCGCGTAAATCATGATCCGTATCGAAAATATCAGCAAGCAGCTCAGCCACCGCATCCTCTTCATCGAGGCTTCCGCAGCGCTCAACAGAGGCGAGAAGATCGGTCTCGTCGGTCCGAACGGCGCCGGCAAGACAACGGTCTTCCGGATGATCAACGGCGAGGAGCAGCCCGACGAGGGGCAGGTCTCCTGCGAGAAGGGCGTCACCATCGGCTATTTCAACCAGGACGTCGGCGAGATGGCCGGCCATAGCGCCGTCGCCGAGGTGATGAACGGCGCTGGGCCGGTCAGCATCGTTGCTGCGGAGTTGCGCGATCTGGAGGCGGCCATGGCCGATCCCGAGCAGGCCGATAATATGGAGGAGATTATCGAGCGCTACGGCGAGGTGCAGGCGCGTTACGAGGAACTGGACGGCTATGCGCTCGAGGGACGGGCGCGCGAAGTGCTCGCGGGCCTGAGCTTCAGCCAGGAGATGATGGATGGCGATGTCGGCGCGCTGTCGGGCGGCTGGAAGATGCGCGTGGCGCTTGCCCGCATCCTGCTCATGCGCCCGGATGTCATGCTGCTCGACGAGCCGAGCAACCATCTGGATCTGGAAAGCCTGATCTGGCTGGAGGAGTTCCTGAAGGGTTATGAGGGCGCGCTGCTGATGACCTCGCACGACCGCGAGTTCATGAACCGCATCGTCACCAAGATCATCGAGATCGACGGCGGCACCTTGACGACCTATTCCGGTGACTATGAATTCTACGAGCAGCAGCGGGCGCAGAACGAGAAACAGCAGCAGGCCCAGTTCGAACGCCAGCAGGCGATGCTCGCCAAGGAAATCAAGTTCATCGAGCGGTTCAAGGCGCGCGCCTCGCATGCCTCGCAGGTGCAGAGCCGCGTCAAGAAGCTGGAGAAGATCGACCGGGTAGAGCCGCCTAAGCGCCGCCAGTCGGTCGCCTTCGATTTCCAGCCGGCACCGCGCTCCGGCGAGGACGTGGTCAGCCTGAAGAACGTTCACAAGAAATACGGCAGTCGAAGCATCTATGAAGGGCTGGATTTCATGGTGCGGCGCCGGGAACGCTGGTGCATCATGGGTATTAACGGCGCCGGGAAATCGACGCTGTTGAAATTGGTGACGGGCACGGCCGAGCCTGACGAAGGCAGCGTCGCTCTCGGCGCCAGCGTCAAGATGGGCTATTTCGCCCAGCACGCCATGGATATTCTCGATGGCGAGCACACCGTCTTCCAATCGTTGGAATACCGTTTTCCCCAGGCAGGGCAGGGGCCTTTGCGTGCTCTAGCCGGATGTTTTGGCTTCTCCGGCGACGATATCGAAAAGCGGTGTCGGGTGCTGTCAGGCGGTGAGAAGGCGCGGCTGGTCATGGCAATGATGCTGTTCGACCCGCCGAACCTGCTCGTGCTCGACGAGCCGACGAACCACCTCGACCTCGACACCAAGGAAATGCTGATCAAGGCGCTGTCGCAATATGAGGGTACGATGCTGTTCGTCTCGCACGACCGGCATTTCCTGGCGGCACTCTCCAACCGGGTGCTGGAGCTGACGCCCGACGGCATCCATCAATATGGCGGCGGCTATACCGAATATGTGGCGCGCACCGGTCAGGAGGCGCCCGGCCTGCGAAGCTGACGGTTATTTTGCCCGGCATGTCGAAACCGTCAGTGTCGAAACGACCAGTGAAGAGCCGGCTAGCGACATCGATTGGCCGCTCGGGGCAACGGAGGCGAAAACGCACCGCGGCCTTTGCGGATCCATCGGCCATGTTTGGGAAGTCGCGCAGGAATTGCGCTGGACGGCTGCCGCGCGTCTGAAATCGGCTCCAAATTTTAGGGGTTGCGACACGCGGTTCGATCGGTTGCGGACGGATTCGACGGTTGTCGCCACGATGATGACCAAATTCCGTGGTGTTCGGAGGCCTCTTCATGCAATCGGGGACGGGCGCATCGGCATGGACTGGATCAATCGTTATATCGATCAGCCGCTACTGCACGGCGCGGCGGGTTTGCTGCGGAGTTGGCATCTCCGCACGCGGCAACCGCCGGAGTTGCTGGAGCCGACGTGGAATCTCGTTGTGCTCTCCTTTCTCCTGATCGCGAGCGGGCAGGTCATGGCCGGCGAGACTTTCACGCTCAGTGTTGCCGCGCTGGTCATGCTGGCGCTGCCGTCCGCGCGAAAGCTGCTTTCGGCTGTGAAGGCAGGGCAAGGCAGTTACGGCGCCCGGGAGTACAAGTCGCTGAGAGCGCGCGCCATCGCCAAACGTGAGGCAGAGTGGTCGGTGCGGATCATCGTTCTCTTCGCATCGGCCTGCCTTCCGTTCATCGCCCGCGTCGACGATCCGGTGGGAGCCTGTTTCATGCTGGGAGCCAGCATCTGGTTCGTGCTGACCGGGCCGCTCAAGGCCTATCTCGACGCAGCCGAACCTCCCGAGCCGAATGAAGGCGACCGGATGTACAGCGGCGTCTTTCACCTCGGCTGAATGGAGCTGATGCGACGCTGCAGGTCCCGGCCATCAGGCAGACGGGAACCAAATGGGGCTGCCTCCGTTATCTCCGCAGCAACGTACAAGGAGATTGCGATGCTTTATTACGCTCTGGTGTTTCTCGTCGTGGCCTTGATTGCCGGCGTCCTCGGATTTGGCGGCATCGCAGGGGCTTCAGCTTCCATTGCCCAGGTTCTGTTCTTCATTTTCCTGGTGCTGTTCGTCGTATCGCTCGTCATGCAACTGATGCGAAAAGTATAACGCGGACAGATTAAAGTATAAAAACCCGGCGAAACATCTCGCCGGGTTTTTCTTTATTGCCACATTCGGTTTGACGTCTCCGTCACTGAAGGTTTCCGTCCCGGTCGTGGTCGGCTGTCGCGAAATCCGCCATCACCCGCTGCATGAATTCGCTTCGGCTAATGCGGCCGTTGTGGTTGGCGTCGGTCAAAGTGAATTGCTCGACAGTCAGGATCTGCACCGTCTCATCGGACTGCAGGCTGCCGTCCTTGTTCTTGTCGAGACTAACGAAGGCCGTGCCCATGAAGGTCTCGTATTCCGATCGGTCGACGGTCTTGCTGGTATTTGCGTCAAGCCGATCCATCTGGCCCTGATACATCGATCCGGGCTGTTGCTGTTGTTGCGCCGCTGCCCCAACGCATTGGCACAGTATGAATGTGGTCACCAAAGCCAAGGTCTTCATCGCTTGATATCCCTCCCCAATTAGCGGCAAGCCAGACGGTTGCCGACGTAACCGCCGCCGCCGATGCCGGCGCCGACAGCAAGCACCTGCCCGGTTCCGGCGCCGATCGTGCTGCCGATCAAGCCACCGACAATCGCGCCGCCGACGGTTCCCGCGATGCAGCCGAATTCGGAATTACGATCCGAGACGGCCTGCGATGTCGGGCCGGACTGGCAGGCGGAGATGGCAAGGCATCCCGCCAGTATGATGTTTGTCCTGCGTATGCGCATCTTTCCCTCCCGATAAATTACCCGTTATCTCCAATAGAGATCGGCGGGCGTACGATTGTCCGGCCCCCGCGAAAATATCGCCTGATGATATTTCTCAAATTCAGACTTAGTTTCTGTTCGAACAGAAGCAGAATTCCGGAAAACAAGCGGAAATTCTGCGGCAATGCCAAGCAATCATGCAGTTTCCTCTCCAGTTGCAGTACTGCATGGAGAGTATTTTCAAATAGTACAGCTATCTATACGGCATGGCAACCTGCGCGATCATCGATCGCCTATCCAAATAGGGGGCGCCTGCGATGTGCACGATACCGCTCGTCGAGAGTTGACGGCGATCAGGATCGTGCCTTTCCGGCAACCATCCCTGACAAGATCGTGAAATAACCGGATGACGCGAAAAGGTGCCTTCGAAATGTCCCAATGGGAGCTGAACCGTAAGCGTGTTTGTCGCTTGCGCCCTCCCAGGCGCTTTGACATGCGATGCGTAATGATGCCGGTTCGGGATCGTTTTGCGGTTCCGTCCGTTATCTGTTGCCGAATCTGGTGGCGAGTAGCCGGGTATGCTCCCGTCACGATTTGAGAAGGAGAGACTTATGAACAAAATTCTTGCGACGGCGTTTGCCGCGGTATCGTTGACGTTTGTCGGCGCTGGGGCGGTCAATGCCGCCGACCTCGGCACCAGGACATATGAAGAGCCGGACCTGCGCAATGGCGTGAAGATCGGTTACCTCACCTGCGATATCGGCGGCGGCACGGGTTACGTGCTCGGTTCCTCCAAAGAGGCCGACTGCATCTTCCAGTCGACCGTCGGCAACGAACTTTCGGATCGTTATACGGGTGAAATGAGAAAGCTCGGCATCGACCTTGGCTTCACCACGCGCAGCCGCCTGATCTGGGCCGTGTTCGCGCCGACGGCCGGCTATCACCGCGGATCGCTCGCCGGCCTCTACGTCGGCGCCACCGCCGAAGCGACGCTCGGCGCCGGTGTCGGCGCCAATCTCCTGGTTGGCGGTACGTCCGGTTCGATCCATCTGCAGACGGTCAGCCTGACCGGTCAGCTCGGCCTCAACGTTGCGGCCGGCAGCGCCTCGATGACACTCACACCAGCGAATTGATATGGCCTTTTGACGTCCCCTGCCGCGACGCGGCAGGGGACGTCATCTCGTCTGAGGCGCGATTTTGCACCCTCGCATGCCCAAGCCGGATCACGACATGATGGATATTCGAATGGCAACGCCCGGCGAGGACGAGATCCTGGTTGGGCACTATCTGAAGATCTGGGATATCTACGGCACGCCGCCGAAGCACGATAGAGGGCGAGCGTTGGTCCCATCAAACTACGCTATTGGATAACAAATAGAGAAAGACGCTTAGGAACCGTCATCAGGTAGCCAAATCCTCAGTTTGCCGACTGGCCTGAAGCCCAGCTTTGTCATTTCGTTTAGCGTTGCGCCACTGTCATACCCGACTAGCGGCACGTCGGGTGAAAATGCGATAGTGGCCAACGACACGGCATCCCCGAACGCCCGCGGCGTACCAGTCAAGTTAAAGATATTGGAGATCCCTACAGCCTCGGTTGATCGATTTACGATGCAGCCCGCATCAAAACCGTCGCCGGCCCATCGGCCATAGATATGTATGTTGGGATCGGAAAGCAGGGCCGGTGTGAAGACGTTGGCATCGGTCTGGCTACCAGACTCTTTCCAGGAATGTTCCCAGCGATCCAGTGCCGATGCATCGCGAATGCGGGCCCAATCCTGAGGCGCACGCGCTGAAATTCTGCGAGGTTCAGCCCAAATCCATGATGCTGAAAACAACAACTGGAACCCTTTGTTGACGAGATCGAGCCTGGAAAACCCGTCTTTGAAACCAGGTCGCCGTCCTAGCCGATCTGTCAGCCGACCGATTTCAATCAGCTGTTCCTCTGTTGCATCCGGGTCGAGTGTCGTCATGTTGGAATAGTAGGGGGGTGCGATCGCATCGCTTGACCAAAATGCGTTGGTTCGCTGATCAGGCAGTCCATGGGCACGGAACATCGCCTGATACAGGTCTGCATTGTTAGCGGCACAAATGCGCGCTTTTTCTGCATCGGATCGTACCGTGTGTTTCAGGATATTGCTTTGCAAGGAGTTGCGTATCATAAGAAAATCCAGTTGCTCGAAGCGTCTGACACCTAGCTGGTGCATTCGCGATAAACAGTTGAGCGGCCTCGACTTTGTTGCCATCGAGCGGCTGGCGCCGCGGTTTCTTTCCTCTGGCCCGCGCAGCGGCAATGCCGTCGTTTGTCTGCTCTATGATAAACTGGTTCGATCTAGCGCTGGCCGTCCGATCCGCCTACGTTTTGGCCCGGCCTGGCGCGGTGAACGCGGCGATCGTCGTCTCGTCGTGACCGGCCTCGCGCAGGAAGCGGCTGGCGAATTCGATGGCAGGACTTCTAAGGGCCTCGTCCGGTCTAATCAGATGAAAGGCCACATGATAATCGAGCGTCCGCTCCGAGACAGCGACGACGCGCCCGGTGGCCAACGCGGCATCCGACAGCGGCGGCCGCGCGAGCGCGATCCCGAGGCCCTGGGCGCAGGCATCGATCACCAGATTGTAATCCTCGAAGCGCCGATCCTGGCCGCGCGGTATATAGTCGACGCCCTCACGAGAGAGCCAGCGCCGCCAGCCTTCAATATTCGAATCGTGCAGGATCGGCAGATCGAGCAACGCCAAGGCATCGGAGCGCTGCCCGAGCCGCTCCGCCAGCGCCGGGGCGGCGATCGGAAACGATTTCTCCTGCCAGAGCGGCAGGGCGCGCACGCCGGCCCACGGTCCCTTGCCGCAGCGAATGGCAAGATCGGCGCCTTCGCCGAAATCCGCCAGCCGGTGTTCGAGCGTCAGCTCGACATGCAGCTCGTTTCCTTCGAGCTTCGGCAGGCGTTGAAACAGCCATAGAGAGGCGACAGAGGGCGTCACCGAAAGGCGTACCACCGCCTTGTTGCGGCGAGGCAGCCAGCGTTCGCCGCTATTGCCGAGCAGCGTAAGTGCTTCTTCCGTCCGCGCGAAAAACCGCATGCCTTCCGGCGTCAGGCGCACGCCTCGGGCTTCGCGCGCAAACAGGCGAACGCCCATCCAGCGCTCCAGGCGCGAGACCTGGCGCGACACCGCGCCGTGGGTGATGCCGCTTTCCTCAGCCGCAGCCGAAAACGATCCTAGCCGCGCGGCGCGGGCAAAGGTCTCGAGCGTATCGAGCGGCGGAAGCACTGGCGAGCTGTGAACCATACGCACATTTGATCATCGATTGCGATGCTTTTCAAGCACGCATCGAAGGCCTAATCACTGTCGCAGGAACATATGGAGGCAAAAATGAGCATGGCGGCAAGCGTACCGGTTTCGGCGAAACAGCAAGGCGGGTTCGATCTGGTGGCCTTTGCGGCGATCGTCGTCACCATCCTCTCCTGGGCTTCTTCCTTCGTGGTGATCCGCATCTGCCTCGGACCGCTGACGCCGATCGAACTGGCGACGGCGCGTTATGTGGCGGCCGGCGTCATCGCCCTCGTCTATCTCATCATCTATCGGCCGATGCCGGAAAAACGCGATTTTTTCCGCCTCTCCGTTGCCGCGGTGCTCTTCATCGCCGCCTATGCGGTTCTGCTGAACACCGGCGAGCAGACCGTTGCGGCAGGACCGGCGAGCTTCATCATCAACACCATGCCCGTCTTCACCGCCCTCATTGCCACATTCGCGCTCGGCGAGCGCTTCGGCCGCTGGGGCTGGGTGGGCACCGCGGTTTCTTTCGGCGGCGTGGCGCTGATCGCGGTCGCCTCCGATGGCGGCTTCAAGCTCGATCCGAATGCTGTCCTCATCCTTGGCGCAGCGCTCTGCTCGGCGATCGCCAGCGTGTTGCAGAAGCCGCTGCTCGGACGGTTGCCGGCGCTTGCCGTCACTGCCTGGATCCTGCTCATCGGTTCCGTGCCACTGTTTCCGGCCGTCCCGGCGACGATCCAGGCGCTGGCCGCCGCACCGGCGGAGGTGAACTGGGGCGTTGCCTATCTCGTTATCTTCCCGACCGCGATCGGCTATCTCACCTGGGCAATCGCCCTGAAGCGGCTGACGGCCGCCCGCGCATCGAATTTCCTCTACGGTGTTCCGCCGGTTGCCACGCTGATCGGGTTCGTCTGGCTGGGCGAAACGCCGACGGCGCTCGGCGCGGTCGGTGGCGTCATGGCGATCCTCGGCGTGCTCGTCGTCAACGTGATGCGGAAGCGGTAAGCGTCGAATTCGGGCCGGGAAGCCGGCCCGGTAACAGATAGGCATTGCGCTGCGGTTCGCTTTCTTTAAAACGAAAGCACATCGAAAGGCGCGCTCATGTTCTTGACCGACCGGCAAATTGAAATCGTGGCGATTGCGAAATCGAGCGGCAGGGTTCTGGTCGAGGAGCTCGCCTCCCGCTTTTCGGTGACGCCGCAGACGATCCGCAAGGACCTCAACGATCTCTGCGATGCGCAGGTGCTGACGCGCATCCATGGCGGCGCCACATTCCCGAGCGGGACCGAGAATGTCAAATACGAAGCGCGCCGTCAGATCGCCGCTTCCGAGAAGCAGGCGATTGGCATTGCCGCGGTCGAGCTGATTCCGAGCGGGGCCTCGCTATTCATCAATATCGGAACGACGACCGAGGCGGTGGGCGAGGCACTCGCCAACCATCACGAGCTGATGGTGATCACCAACAATATAAATGTTGCCAATAGGTTACGTCTGCTGCCGGCGATCGAGGTGGTGATCGCAGGCGGGGTCGTGCGCGGTTCGGACGGCGGGATCGTCGGCGAGGCGGCCGTCGATTTCATCCGCCAGTTCAAGGTCGACTACGCCGTGATCGGCGCGTCGGCGATCGATATCGACGGCGCGCTTCTTGACTATGATTTTCGCGAAGTGAAGGTCGCCCAGGCCATCATCGCCAATGCCCGGCATGTCATTCTCGTTGCTGATTCGACGAAGTTCGAACGCACCGCACCGGTCAGGATCGGTCAGCTTTCCCAGGTTCATACCTTTATCACCGATCGCTGTCCTGTGCCGTCGATCCGCAATCTCTGCCTCGAAAACAATGTGAAACTGATCGAAACGAACGGCAGATTTCGCTAGGCGACGGATCCTTCACAAACATTCGTTTGACATTCGTATTGCTTTCGTTTTAACTGATGTTACTTTCGCAATTGCGCAAGTTTTGTGCGATGCGAAATTGACTGCGGGCTCGGAGGGGGAATTGGGCCGAAATATTCACGACATATTCGTCATCGGTGGCGGCATTAACGGCTGCGGCATTGCGCGCGATGCCGTCGGGCGCGGTTATTCGGTGGCGCTGGCGGAGATGAACGATTTCGCCTCGGGTACTTCGTCGGGCGCCACCAAGCTGATCCATGGCGGCCTGCGTTACCTCGAGCATTACGAGTTCCGCCTGGTGCGTGAATCGCTGATGGAGCGCGAGATCCTCTGGGCGATGGCGCCGCACATCATCTGGCCGTTGCGCTTCGTGCTGCCCTACCACAAGGGCGGCATCCGCCCGGCCTGGCTGATCCGGCTCGGCCTCTTCCTCTACGACCATCTTGGCGGCCGCAAGCTGTTGCCGCCGACATCGGTGCTCGACATGCGCCAAGATCCGGCCGGCCGACCGCTGAAGGCGCTGTTTTCCAAGGCCTTCGAATATTCCGACGGCTGGGTCGATGATGCCCGCATGGTGGTGCTGAACGCCCGAGACGCGGCCGACAAAGGTGCGCAGATCATGCCGCGCACCAAAGTGGTGTCGGCAAGGCGCGAGAATGGCCTGTGGCAGATCGAAACCACCGATACAGTCTCCGGTCGCAATGACAGCCACCAGGCCAGGATGCTGGTCAACGCCGCCGGTCCCTGGGTCGATCACGTCATTCGTTCCGCTTTCGGCCAGAACGAAGCCCACCATGTCCGCCTCGTCCAGGGCAGCCATATCGTCGTGAAGAAGAAATTCGACGATGTGAGAGCCTATTTCTTCCAGAATCCCGACAATCGCATCATCTTCGCCATTCCCTATGAGGGTGACTTCACCCTGATCGGCACCACGGATCGCGACTACACCGCTGATCCCAAGGACGTCCGGATTTCGGAGGAGGAGACCGCCTACCTTTGCAACGCAGCGTCGGAATATTTCAAGGAGCCGGTGAGGCCGGAGGATATCGTCTGGACCTATTCGGCGGTCAGGCCGCTTTATGACGATGGCGCCTCGAAGGCGCAGGAAGCGACGCGCGACTATGTGCTGAAGCTGGAAGGCGAGGGTGACGCTGCGCCGTTGCTCAACGTTTTCGGCGGCAAGCTCACCACCTATCGCCGGCTTTCCGAACATGCGCTGGAGAAGATCGGTGCTGCGATCGGCGCCAAAGGCGCCCCGTGGACGGCCAAAAGCCATCTGCCGGGCGGCGATTTCCCTGTCCGGGGTTACGAGGCGCAGGTTGACAAGCTCAAGCGGCGTTATTCGTTCCTCGCCGATCGGCATGCCCGCCGGCTGGTGCGCCGCTACGGTACAAAGGCAGAGCTGTTACTTGGCGATGCCCGCGGCATCGACGATCTCGGACGGCTGTTCGGCGGCGATCTCTACGAGGCAGAGGTCACCTATCTCGTCGAGCAGGAATGGGCCCGGCACGCCGAAGACGTGCTGTGGAGGAGAACAAAGGATGGTCTGCGCCTTTCGAAGGAGCAGGCCCAGTCACTGGAGGAGTACATGGCTGCCATGCCGGCGATGGCCGGGTAGGAGCCATGTGGTCCCGATGCGTGGAGGCACGGGAATCGGAATGCTGGAACTGCGAAACGCCGCCAAGATGGTGGGCGCGGACTATCATATCTATCCGACCGACCTGGTTCTCGAGCGGGGCACGCTGAACGTCCTGCTCGGGCCGACGCTCGCGGGCAAGACCTCGCTGATGCGGCTGATGGCGGGGCTCGACCGGCCGACCGGCGGCTCCATCCATTTCGACGGCACTGACGTCACCGGCATGCCGGTGCAGAAGCGCAACGTCGCTATGGTCTACCAACAGTTCATCAACTATCCGGCGCTGACCGTCTACGACAACATCGCCTCGCCGATGCGCATATCGGGCAAGGATGCCGCGACGATCGACCGTGAGGTGCGCAAGGCGGCCGAGCTGCTGAAGCTGACGCCCTATCTCGACCGCACCCCGCTCAATCTGTCCGGCGGCCAGCAGCAGCGCACGGCGCTTGCGCGCGCACTCGTCAAGAATGCCAGCCTCGTGCTGATGGACGAGCCGCTCGCCAATCTCGATTACAAGCTGCGCGAGGAACTGCGCGAGGAACTGCCGAAGATCTTTGCCCAATCCGGCGCGATCTTCGTCTATGCGACGACCGAGCCTTCCGAGGCGCTCCTGCTTGGCGGCAATACGGCAACGCTGAACCAGGGCCGGGTGACCCAGTTCGGGCCGACGATCGAAGTCTATCGCCGACCCGTCGATCTCGCCACCGCCGGCATTTTCGCCGATCCACCGCTGAACACCCTCGACGTCACGAAATCCGGCAATGTGTTCACGCGCCCGAGCGGGGTGGCGATCTCGGTTCCCTCGCATCTGGCCATCGTGCCGGATGGTCCCGCCACCATCGCCTTTCACCCGCATCATCTCGGCCTTGCGCCGCAGACCGGCGACGCGGCCCGCTTGCAGGCGCGCACGCTGGTTTCCGAAATCACCGGCTCGGAGAGCTTCGTTCACCTGGAATATGACGGTGTGCGCTGGGTGATGCTGGCGCACGGCATTCACGACATCGATCCCGACATGGAAGTTGAGGCCTTTCTCGACACCCGCCACCTGATGGCCTTCGGCAGCGACGGCCGCGCCATCGCTGCGGCCGGCCGCGCTACTGCAGCAGCTGGAAAGGCGTAGGAGAGCACAATGGCACGCATCACCCTCGACCATATCCGCCACGCCTACGGCGCCAATCCGAAGTCCGACAAGGATTATTCGCTGAAGGAAGTCGACCACGAATGGAACGATGGCGGCGCCTATGCGCTGCTCGGCCCTTCCGGCTGCGGCAAGACCACGCTGCTCAACATTATCTCCGGGCTGCTACAGCCCTCGCACGGCCGCATCCTCTTCGACGGCAACGATGTCACGAACCTTTCGACGCAGAGCCGCAACATCGCCCAGGTCTTCCAGTTCCCCGTCATCTACGACACGATGACCGTTTACGACAATCTCGCCTTTCCCCTGCGCAACCGCGGTGTGGCCGAGGCGGATGTCGACCGGCGTGTCCGCGATATCCTCGAAATGATCGATCTCGCCGGCTGGGCCAGGCGCAAGGCGCAGGGCCTGACCGCTGACCAGAAGCAGAAGATCTCGCTCGGCCGCGGACTGGTGCGCAACGACGTCAACGCCATCCTGTTCGACGAGCCGCTGACCGTCATCGATCCGCATATGAAATGGGTGCTGCGTTCGCAGCTGAAGCGGCTGCACAAGCAGTTCGGCTTCACCATGGTCTATGTCACCCACGACCAGACCGAGGCGCTGACCTTCGCCGAGAAGGTGGTGGTCATGTATGACGGCCAGATCGTCCAGATCGGCACGCCGGCCGAGCTCTTCGAGCGGCCGAGCCATACGTTCGTCGGCTATTTCATCGGTTCGCCAGGCATGAATTTCATGCCGGCCAGGATCGAAGGCAGCACTGTTAAGGTCGGAGATGAGACCCTGACGCTGGATTACGCGCCGAAGACGTCAGGCACGGCCAAAACCGAACTCGGAATCCGTCCCGAATTCATTCGCCTCGGACGGGAGGGCATGCAGGTCACGATCAGCAAGGTCGAGGATATCGGTCGGCAGAAGATCGTGCGCGCCCGCTTTGCCGGCCAGCCGATCGCCATCGTCGTGACTGAAGACGCCGACATTCCCGCGGACGCCCGCGTCACCTTTGATCCGTCCGCCATCAGCATCTACGCCGACAGTTGGCGTGTCGGCAGGGAGGCCTGAACCATGCAGAAGACGTGGAATAACAAAGCCTGGTTTCTGGTCCTGCCGGTGCTGCTGCTCGTGGCGTTTTCGGCCGTCATCCCGCTGATGACCGTCGTCAATTATTCAGTGCAGGATACGTTCGGCAACAACGAGTTCTTCTGGGCCGGTACCGATTGGTTCGTCCAGACCCTGCATTCCGACCGCTTCTGGGAATCGCTCCAGCGCAATCTGCTGTTCTCCTTCATCATCCTGGCGCTGGAGATTCCGCTTGGCATCTTCATCGCGCTCAACATGCCGAAATCAGGACCGGGCGTTCCCGTCTGCCTGGTGCTGATGGCGCTGCCGCTGCTCATTCCGTGGAACGTGGTCGGCACCATCTGGCAGGTCTTCGGGCGCGTCGATATCGGCTTGCTCGGCCACACGCTCGAAGCGATCGGCCTCGACTATAATTATGTCCGCGATCCGATCGATGCCTGGGTGACCGTTATCGTCATGGACGTCTGGCATTGGACAAGCCTCGTCGTGCTGCTCTGCTATGCCGGCCTGGTGTCGATCCCGGACGCCTATTACCAGGCCGCCAAGATCGACGGCGCCTCGCGCTGGTCCGTCTTCCGCTACATCCAGCTGCCGAAGATGAAGCGGGTGCTGCTGATCGCCGTGCTCCTGCGCTTCATGGACAGTTTCATGATTTATACCGAGCCTTTCGTGGTCACCGGCGGCGGGCCCGGCAACTCGACGACCTTCCTCTCCATCGACCTCGTGAAGATGGCCGTCGGCCAGTTCGATCTTGGCCCGGCGGCGGCGATGTCGATCATCTACTTCCTCATCATCCTGCTGCTCTCATGGGTATTCTACACCGTGATGACCAGCAGCGACGCGAGCTAAAAGGGAGGGCGAGATATGACCAACAAATACAAACCTGCAGGCAGCCTTTCCTGGCTCGTTCCGACGATTTATATCGTCTTCCTGATCCTGCCGATCTATTGGCTCATCAATATGAGCTTCAAGGAGAATTCCGAGATTACCGGCGCCTTCTCGCTCTGGCCGACGAACCCGACGCTGCGCAACTACACGGTCATCTTTACCGATCCGTCCTGGTATAACGGCTATATCAACTCGATCATCTACGTGGTGATGAACACGGTAATCTCGGTCGCTGCGGCGCTGCCGGCGGCCTACGCCTTCTCGCGCTACCGTTTCCTCGGCGACAAGCACCTGTTCTTCTGGCTGCTGACCAATCGCATGGCGCCGCCGGCGGTCTTCGCGCTGCCGTTCTTCCAGCTCTATTCGGCCTTCGGCCTGATCGACACGCACATCGCCGTGGCGCTTGCCCACTGCCTGTTCAACGTGCCGCTCGCCGTCTGGATCCTCGAAGGCTTCATGTCCGGCGTGCCGAAGGAGATCGACGAGACCGCCTATATCGACGGTTATTCCTTCCCGCGGTTCTTCATCAAGATCTTCATTCCGCTGATCGCCAGCGGCGTCGGTGTCGCGGGCTTCTTCTGCTTCATGTTTTCGTGGGTCGAGCTGCTGCTGGCCCGCACGCTGACGACGACGGCTGCAAAGCCGATCTCGGCGATCATGACGCGAACGGTCTCCGCCTCGGGCATGGACTGGGGCGTGCTGGCAGCGGCCGGCGTGCTCACCATCATCCCGGGCGCACTCGTCATCTATTTCGTCCGCAACTACATCGCCAAGGGCTTCGCGCTCGGGCGCGTTTGAGGAGGAGACGGTCATGAATTTTTCCTGGATGGCCTGGACGCTGCCGACGACGCTGTTCTTCCTGACGATCCTGGCGCTTCTGATCGCCATGAGTGTCTGGGAATATTTTTCGCCGGGCGGCTCGCCGCGCACGGGCGTGCTGCGTTTCGAGACGACGCGCGGCGACCGGCTCTTCATTTCGCTGCTGGGCAGCGCTTTCATTCATCTTGCATGGCTTGGGCTCGGTGGGCCCAACCTGTGGTGGGCTCTTGCCATCTCCGTGGTCTACGCCATCGGCGTCTTCCGCTACGTGTGAAGGCAAGGAGAAGACAGATGGCCGGGGATACTGGCCGCCTGAGACGTGACTGCAATCGCAAACCCTGGGAGGATATTATGCGAAGGCACTTATTGACGACGACAGCAGGCTTGCTGCTGGCAATGACAGCATCGGCTTATGCCGGCATGGACGAGGCCAAGACGTTCCTCGACAAGGAAGTCGGTGATCTCTCGGCGCTTCCGCGCGCCGACCAGGAAAAGGAAATGCAGTGGTTCGTTGATGCTGCAAAGCCTTTCGCCGGCCTGGACATCAAGGTCGTGTCCGAAACGATCACGACCCATGAATACGAATCGAAGGTGCTGGCGCCCGCCTTCACGGCGATCACCGGCATCAAAATCACGCACGACCTCATCGGCGAAGGCGACGTGGTCGAGAAGCTGCAGACGCAGATGCAGTCGGGCGAAAACATCTATGACGCCTATATCAACGATAGCGACCTGATCGGCACCCATTGGCGCTATCAGCAGGCCCGCTCGCTGACCGACTGGATGGCCAACGAAGGCAAGGATGTCACCAATCCCGGCCTCGACATCGACGACTTCATCGGTAAGTCCTTCACCACGGCGCCTGACGGCAAGCTCTACCAGCTGCCTGACCAGCAGTTCGCGAACCTCTATTGGTTCCGTTACGACTGGTTCAACGACGAGAAGAACAAGGCGGACTTCAAGGCGAAGTACGGCTACGATCTCGGTGTGCCGGTCAACTGGTCGGCTTATGAGGATATTGCCGAGTTCTTCACCGGCCGCGAGATCGACGGCAAGAAGGTCTTCGGTCATATGGACTACGGCAAGAAGGACCCATCGCTCGGATGGCGCTTCACCGATGCCTGGCTGTCGATGGCCGGCAATGGCGACAAGGGCATCCCGAACGGCAAGCCAGTCGATGAATGGGGCATCAAGGTCGACGAGAACTCCCGTCCGGTCGGCTCCTGCGTCGCGCGCGGTGGCGATACCAACGGCCCAGCTGCGGTCTATTCCATCCAGAAATATCTGGACTGGATGAAGGCCTATGCGCCGGCTGCCGCCCAGGGCATGACCTTCTCGGAATCCGGCCCGGTCCCGTCGCAGGGCGAAGTCGCCCAGCAGATGTTCACCTACACGGCCTTCACCGCCGACTTCGTTAAGGAAGGCCTGCCGGTCGTCAATGCGGACGGCACGCCGAAATGGCGTTTCGCACCGAGCCCGCATGGCGTCTACTGGAAGGACGGCATGAAGCTCGGCTATCAGGATGCCGGTTCGTGGACGCTGATGAAGTCTACGCCTGACGACCGCGCCAAGGCGGCCTGGCTCTATGCCCAGTTCGTCACCTCGAAGACCGTCGACGTGAAGAAGAGCCACATGGGCCTGACCTTCATTCGCCAGTCGACGCTGGATCACAAGTCCTTCACCGATCGTGCGCCGAAACTCGGCGGCCTGATCGAATTCTATCGTTCGCCGGCCCGCCTGCAGTGGTCGCCGACCGGTACGAACGTTCCTGACTATCCGAAGCTCGCTCAGCTTTGGTGGCAGGCGATTGGTGATGCCTCTTCCGGCGCCAAGACGGCACAGGGGGCGATGGACTCGCTCTGCGCCGAGCAGGAAAAGGTGCTGCAGCGCCTGGAACGCGCCAAGGTCCAGGGCGACATCGGCCCGAAGCTCGCCGAGGAGCATGATCTCGCCTATTGGAACGCGGATGCGGTGAAGAACGGCAACCTTGCCCCGCAGCTGAAGATCGAGAACGAGAAGGACAAGCCGGTCACTGTCAACTACGACGAACTCGTCAAGAGCTGGCAGAAGAAGTAAGGCGGACCAGGCCGGAAGCGACGAGGCTTCCGGCCATCACTTCCTGCCACCGGCAACAAGCCGGTGGCACCCACAATCTTTCTCTCATGAAACGTCGGCGTCCTGCTGTCTTCTGCAGGCGGAGCGGTTTCGTGCGAGCCGGAGACGGATATGAGCGGCTATATTCTTTCAATCGACCAGGGCACGACATCGTCGCGCGCCATCATCTTCAATGGCGACATGAAAATGGCCGGCTCGGCGCAGGCGGAGATCACCCAATATTATCCGCAGCCCGGATGGGTCGAGCACGACGCCGCCGAAATCTGGCGATCCGTCGTCGATACGGTGCGCAAGGCGATCACCGATGCTGGTATTGACGCCGCCGATATCACCGCGATCGGCATCACCAACCAGCGCGAGACGGCGGTCGTCTGGGATCGCAGGTCCGGGACACCGCTTCACCGGGCGATCGTCTGGCAGGACAGGCGCACGGCGGAAATGTGCGAGAGCCTGAAGGCCGATGGCTACGAGAAGCTGTTCAGCGCCAAGACCGGCCTGCTGCTCGACCCCTATTTCTCCGGAACGAAGCTGCGCTGGCTGCTCGACAATGTCGATGGCCTGCGTGAAAAGGCCGAGGCCGGCGATGTCTGCTTCGGTACGATCGACAGCTGGCTGATCTACAATCTGACTGATGGACGCGTGCATGCCACCGATGCGACCAATGCGTCGAGAACGCTGCTCTACAATATCGATGACGGTGCCTGGGACGAGGAGCTTCTCGGCATTCTCCGCATTCCGGCCGCCATGCTTCCTGACGTCAGGGAATGCGCCGATGATTTCGGCCGCGTCGACGAGACGCTGTTCGGCGCGGAACTTCCGATCCTCGGGGTCGCTGGCGACCAGCAGGCAGCGGCGATGGGCAATGCCTGCTTCGAGCCCGGCATGATGAAGTCCACCTATGGCACTGGCTGCTTCGCTCTGCTGAACACCGGCCGGGATCGTGTTTCCTCCTCCAACCGGATGCTGACGACGATCGCCTGCCGGCTCGACGGCGAGACGACCTATGCGCTCGAGGGCTCGATCTTCATCGCCGGTGCTGCCGTGCAATGGCTGCGCGACGGCCTTGGCATCATCGGCCAGGCATCCGAGGCAGGGGTGCTTGCCGCCAAGGCCGATCCCGGACAGCAAGTCTATATCGTTCCGGCCTTCACCGGCCTCGGCGCGCCCTACTGGGATCCGGCGGCGCGGGGCGCGATCTTCGGTCTGACGCGAAACAGCGGGCCGGCGGAATTCGCCCGCGCCGTGCTTGAATCCGTCGCCTACCAGACGCTCGATCTGCTGGTGGCGATGAAGAAGGACTGGGGCGCCAACCAGCTGGAAACGGTGCTGCGCGTCGATGGCGGCATGGCGGATTCGGATTGGACGATGCAGTGCCTGGCCGACATGACCGGAAACCCTGTCGACCGCTCGGCGATCCGCGAGACGACGGCGCTCGGCGCAGCCTGGCTTGCCGGCTCGAAAGCCGGCATCTGGCCCGGCAAGCGGGATTTTGCCAAAGCCTGGGCCTGCGACCGCCGCTTCAGCCCTTCGATGGACGAGACCGAGCGGCAGGGCAAGATCATCGGCTGGAAGAATGCCGTCTCCAGAATGATTTCGGACGCCTCGGCGGGATAGCTGCGAGCTTTCAGATAGCCCGCCGCCGCTCTTGAGGAAACATAAGCTGCATAATTCTTGCGCATGGCGACCAATCCGCCGTGGCGCGGATACTTGCTCAGCCGTGGTATCGTGCGGGGACGGCAGGTGTAAAATCGCGATTAATAGGGCGCCGTCAGGTTTTATCTCGCAGCGCAGATATCCGGCACGAAGCTTGGCTTCCATTTGGCGCGCAACTTGCCTCTCTCCTGCCAGGGAGAATGAAACAATGCCCGACATCGACCCGCAGATTTTCTCAATAAGCCGACCATCCCTCGGAGGCTACAAGGCCTTCGTTCAACGCGACATGATCGTCGAGACCTATCGCAGCGCCGCGGGGCAAATGGTTTCGAGGGGCTCCCTTCATAGAATTTCGATCAACCGCACGGCGCACGGCAAATATGCCTATCGGCTTGGAAGCGGGGCATTCCGCAAAGTTGAGAGGCCGCCGTTCACCCTCGGATTTCAACCGGCCGCCACCCTCCTCGAAGTCGAGGGCGATGCGGCGGATTATATCTCGATCTTCCAGTCACCTGCGCTTTACAGCGGCATCGGCGGCTCTCGCTTCGATCCCGAGCATTGGGATAGTGACGCGCTCAGCGCGACGACTGATCCGACAACGCTGCAGGTCGCGCTCTCCCTTGCATTTGCCGCCGAGGAGACCGGGCGTAACGACCCGCTTTTGATGCAGCATCTGGGGATGGCGCTCGCCTGCTGCGTCGTAAAGCTGCTGGGCGCCAAACCTGAAGCCGGCGATCGTCCGCTGACATCGGACAATCTCCGGCGTGTGATCGATTACATCGAGAACCTGCTTGGCAAATCCGATCTGAGTGTCGAGGAGCTGGCCGGGGTGGCCCATATGAGCCCCTTTCACTTCAGCCGGGAATTCAAACGGGCGGCCGGCATGGCGCCGCATCGCTTCGTTCTCGAACGCAGGATCGAGCGGGCGCGACTTTACCTCGCCGATGGCAAGGAGACGCTCGCAAACATCGCTTATGCCACAGGCTTTTCCAGCCAGGCGCATTTCTCCAGCGTCTTTCGCCGTCTGATGGGGGCGACCCCGAAGGAATACCAGCGTTCGGTCCGTCTTTGAGCCGGCTCTTGCCGATGACAGATCAGCAGCTTTGCGAAAGACAACCGCACGAATTTGAAATCTCTTGAGGCTGCGGTCTGCGAGGCTTTTCCCATCAGGAGGCCCATATGACCGCTTTTGCCCAAACCAATCCGATTACCGACATTTGCTTCCTGGTCGAGGATATCGACAAAGCATCGGCTTTCTATGTCGAGCGTCTTGGCTTCAAACCTCGCCGCCGGGCTCCCGGCTTTGCCGATTTCAAAGGGGCGGGCGTGACATTGGCGCTGTGGGAGATCGAGCATATTGCCGAGAATACCGGTGTCTCAAGCCGCCGTGCCCCTCCAGGTGTGCACAAGGCCTGCGCGGCCATCGAGCTCGCCTCGCCAGAGCAGGTCGATGCTGCCTATGCGGAGCTGAAAGCTGCGGGCGTGCTCTTCCACGCGCCGCCGCAGGACTATGTCTGGAACGCGCGATGCGTCTATTTCGCCGATCCTGACGACAATCTCTGGGAAATCTATGCGTGGTCCGCAGGCGGCCCGATCGGTGACATCGACCCGCAATAGCGAGCGCAATCGGCCGGTCGTCCAACAATCCAACAAGGGGAAAGGCAAGCAAATGAGTGGGGATGACAAACAAATCGTGGTCGGCAGGCGTACCGTCCTGAAGGGCGGAGCCTTTGCCCTTGCTGCAGCGGCGGCAGGGATCAGCCTGTTCGTGCCGCGTCACTCGAAAGCCGCCGCATCCAAAGTCGTCATCAAATATGACTGGCTGATGAGCAACGGACAGATCGGCGATATCGTCGCAGTCAAGCAGGGCCTGTTCCAGGCCGAGGGTCTCGATGTCGAGTTTTCCCCCGGCGGCCCCAATTCGGCGACGGTGCCGCCCGTGATCACGGGTGATGCGCAGCTCGGCCAGTTCTCGGATTCGGCACAGCTTCTTCTAGCCCGTTCATCCGGCGTGCCGATCAAGATCTTCGCTTGCGGTTTCCGCATGGCGCCTTTCGCCTTCTATTCGCTGCCCAAGGCGCCGATCCGCACCGTCAAGGATATGGTTGGCAAGCGCATCGGCATCCAGCCGACGGCCCGTTATGTGCTCGATGCCATCCTGCTGAGGAACAATATCGATCCCTCGAGCCTGACCATCACCAATATCGGCTTCGACATGACGCCGCTGATGACCGGTCAGGTCGATGCAGTAACCGGATGGATCACCAACACGCAGGCCCTTTCCATCATCGGCCCCGACCGCATCGATCTGATGATGAAGGACACGGGCCTGCCGTCCTATGCCAACGTCTATTTCGCCACCGACGATGCCGTGAGCGGCCATGCCGAGACACTGGCAAAGGTGCTGCGTGCCGTCGCCAAGGGCTGGGCCTGGACGCATGAACATCCTGAGGAGGCGGTCAAATTGACGGTAGAGGCCTATCCGCAGCTCGATCTTGCCGTGGAGCTGAAGACGGTGCCGCGCATATTGTCGCTGAGCTTCGACGCGACGACAGGCAAGGACGGCTGGGGCAGTTTCGATCCGGCCGCTCTTGCCGAGCAGATTTCCGTCTACGACAAGATCGGCCAGTTCAAGAGCGGCGCGCCGAAGCTGGAGGACTGCTATACGACCAGGATCCTCGACATGACGGCGGACGACCGTCCGAAGATTGCGTGAGAGCGGATTTGCCTGAAGCAGCGGCCATCGAAACCAAGGATCTGGCTGTCGGTTATGCCGGCGCCGGCGAGACGACCCGCATTCTGTCCGGCGTCGACCTCAGCGTCGGCAGGGGCGAGTTTTTGACCATTCTCGGCCCTTCCGGCTGCGGCAAGTCGACCTTGCTGCGGGCGGTGGCGGATCTTCTCCCGCCGCTTGACGGGCAGCTGGCGGTGCTCGGCAGAACAGCGTCGGAGGCGCGCCGGCGCCGCGAGGTCGCCTTCGTCTTTCAGGACGCAACGCTGTTGCCCTGGCGGACCGTGAGGGAGAATGTCGCGCTGCCGCTGCAGGTGGGGAAGAACAGCGTCTCGCGATCGGTCGATCCGCGGCCCGACCATTGGCCCGACCATTGGATTGAACTGGTCGGCCTGTCGCATCTGGCCGATCGGTACCCGCACCAACTGTCAGGGGGCCAGCGCCAACGCGTCGCCATAGCGCGCGCGCTTCAATGCGAGCCGGATATCCTGCTCATGGACGAGCCCTTCGGTGCGCTCGACGAGATCACGCGCGAACGACTGAACGACGAGCTTTTGGACGTCTGGCGCCGGACCGGCACGACCATCCTTTTCGTGACCCACAGCGTCATCGAGGCGATCTATCTCGGCGGACGCGTGCTGGTCCTGGCGGCCAATCCGGGCCGCGTCCAGGCGCTGATCGACCTTGCACCGCTGAAAGACGAGCGTGGCCTCTGTCGGCGCGAGAGCCTCGATGTCCAGGAGGCCGCTGCTCATCTGCGCCAATTGCTGCAGCAGGGGAGTTCGGCTGCATGACGCATCGTCGGCTATCCCTCACCGAGGCAATCGGCCTTCCTGTTATCGGCGCCCTCTCGTTGCTTCTCGCCTGGCAATGGCTGGTGCCGGCTCTCGGTATTCCCAGTTATATCGTTCCAACGCCGCTGGCGATCCTGCGCACGCTTGGCATCGAATGGCGCTTCCTTCTGTCGAATGCGATCCCGACATGGGGCGAGGCGGGTCTCGGTTTCCTCCTGGGCAACAGTCTCGCTGTGATCATGGCGATTGCCTTTGTCTATAATCCGCGGTTCCAGGCCGCCTATTTTCCCGTTGTCCTGCTCTTCAACACCATCCCCGTGCTGGCGCTTGCGCCGATCATCATCCTCATCTTCGGCCTCGGTATGCTGCCAAAGGTCATCATCGCCGCTCTCATCTGCTTCTTCCCAACCCTGGTGAATACGGCCCGGGGCCTCAATCTGGCGACGACGAGCGAGCTTGACCTGATGCATGTGCTTTCGGCGAGCGGGTGGGAGACGTTCTGGCGCCTGCGCGCGCCACGATCTGCCCCCTTGCTTTTTGCTTCGCTGCGCATTTCTGCAACCACCTGTGTGATCGGCGCGATCGTCGGGGAGTGGATCGGTTCGAACCAGGGGCTCGGGGCCGTCATCATCCAGTCGACATTCAACTATCAGGCGGAAAGGCTCTTTGCCGCCGTCGTGCTCGCCTCTTTCTCCGGCATCGTCTTTTTTGCCGCTGTTGCCCAGATCGAGCGGATTTTCCGTCGGCTGCAGCTGGGGCGAAACTGAAAGCCGTTCAGTGCGGGCACCGAAACGCTGACGCTTCCAGGATATGACAAGGCCTCCCGCGTTGTCTGAATGGCACTCTTGAACATTTGCTCACTTGAGGCTAAATATAACCTCAAGTGAAAAGGAGCTTTGCCATGATGGGATTTGCAGTCATCGCCGACGTTCTCGGACTGCCCGCCAGGGAACCGGCGTCGCGTTCCGCCTTTGGCCTGCTCTCCAGCATCGAGGAAGGCTTGCCGGTCAAGGCGCTTGATCGCATGGCGCTGCTTCTGGCGCCTGATGATACCCAGTTCAAATATAGGCTCGTTCCGAAGGCCACCTATGAGCGGCGCAAATCCAAGCATCGGCTCTCTTCCGACGAGGGCATAAAGCTTGCCCGTCTGGCGCGCGTCTGGGGATCGGCACTGGATGTCTGGCAGACAGAGACCGAGGCACGCGATTTCCTGTTTCGGCCGCATGCGATGCTCGAGGACAAGCGGCCGATCGACGTGGTCATCCAGAGCGAGATCGGCGGCGAGCTCGTGCTCGATATCCTCGGAAGCCTGAAATACGGCAGTGCTGCGTGAGTGCACAGCATCTCGACCGTACGCTGACATCCATCCGCATCGGAGATCCCAGTGGAACCTATCCGATCTTCGACGCCACCGGCTCGACCATCGCGCCGGGGCGGTGGAACACTTCGGGCAGCCCGATCATCTATACGAGCGAGCACTATTCGACGGCGCTGCTCGAAAAGCTCGTCCATGGCAGCGGGCGGCTGCCGCCCAACCAGCACTATGTCACGATCACCCTACCGCGGGGGCTAAGCTACGAGGTCTTCTCCGAGCCCGCGCTGCCCGGCTGGGACTGCATGCCGGCAAACGTCAGCAAGGCTTTCGGCGAGCGGTGGTGCCAGGAAAAGCGCAGCGCCATCCTGTTGGTGCCAAGCGTCGTCGCCCGCGTCGACCGCAACGTGCTGATCAATCCGGCCCACCCGGAATTCCCGTCGATCACGACAAGCCTTCACCAACCGGTTTTCTGGGATCGCCGTTTGTTCGGCATGTGATGGGTTGGCGGTGCAATCAACGTTTCCGCAGAGCAGATCAAAACGCCGGACAGATGGGGCTTGGTCACACTGCACAGGAGGCCATTTTAAACGAGGAGGTGGCTGCCTCGACTGCTCACGCGTCCGTCTCCCATGGATTTATCACCGCTGCACCGGTGTCGTCGAAATCGCCGACATTGCGAGTGACGACAATCAGATCATGGACGATTGCGGTTGCGGCGATCAGCCCGTCGATATCGCCACGCGGCCGGATGGCGGCGATGCGGCCCCATTCGACGGCGATCTCGTCGGTCACCGGCAGGATCCGGTCGCCATGATCATAACGCAGCTTTCGCAGCCACTCGGTGAGATGGGCCGCGGTCTTCGAATCCGATTTCTGTTTGAGGGCAATGCCGCGCATGATCTCGCCAAGCGTCAGCGCGCTCAGGTGGATGGTGAGCGGATCGACGGAGCGCAGCCAGGAGACCGCCTGCGGCGTGCCGCGTCGCGCCTCCGAGACGATGTTGGTGTCGACCAGATACATCAGAAGGCGACGTCGCGGCTCGGAGTCTTGTTGCGTGCTTCGACCGCATCGGCGAACTCATCGTCCCAGGCGGGGCCACCGAGCAGGTCGTCGACGAGGGTCGGCCTACCGGCGCGCAAGGCGTCGTAGTCGCGGGCGGACAGAACGACGGCCGTGCGCTCGCCCCGCACGGTCACCACCTGCGGCCCTTCTTGTCGGGCCTTCTGCACGACCTTCGAAAATTGGTTCTTGGCGTCCTGCAGTTGCCATTCCATCGATTCCGCTCCTAGCTAGACTGTCTAGCTATGTAGGGCGCGGAATGCTTGCGCGTCAACGGCGGGACGTTCCTGAACGACAGAGTCCGGTTCTGCTATGAGGTGTCATAACAAAGTTCGACATCGTTGTGTCGGCGATCGGCGCCTGTCGGTCTTACTGGAAGCCGCGATCACGCTCTCTGCCGCGGCGAGCGGGCCATCAGCCTGGCATAGGCGATGGCCGAGAGCATGTTGACGTGGTTGGCTTTGCCGGTGCCGGCAATGTCGAAGGCGGTGCCGTGATCGACCGAGACGCGGTCGATCGGCAGGCCGAGCGAGACGTTGACCGCCGTATCGAAGGCGACGAGCTTGATCGGGATATGGCCCTGATCGTGATACTGGGCGATGACAAGATCGAAGGCGCCGTTATAGGCGCGGGCAAACACCGTATCGGCCGAGATCGGGCCGACGACGTCGATGCCCTTTGCCTGCGCCTGCTCGACGGCGGGCGCCAGGAATTCCATGTCTTCGGTGCCGAACAGGCCGTTTTCGCCGCAATGGGGATTGAGGCCGGCGACGGCGATGCGCGCCGTCTTGCCGAGCCGCAGAAAGTGCCGGTGGCCGGCTTCGATGGTCGCCAGTACCCGCTCGGTCTTGGCGCGCTCGATCGCGCCCTTCAGCGAGATATGGGTCGAGACATGGATGGTGTTCAGCCGCTCGGAGGCAAGCAGCATGAAGGAACTCTTCGAGCCTGTCAGATGTGCGAGAAGCCCGGTATGGCCGTCATGGTGATGGCCGGCGAGGTTCATCGCTTCCTTGTTGATCGGCGCGGTGACGATGACATCGGCTTGACCAGACATGGCGAGATCGACGGCGCGGGTGATATAGCGCACCGAGGCATCGCCGGCGACGGGGCTGACCTTGCCGATCTCGGGTAGGGCCGCGCCGAGCGCGACTTCGTCGACGGCGATCCTGTCGTCATCAGGTGCATCGGCAGGCCCAAACCGTAGTCCGGTGCCGCTGACGCGGTCGGCGCGCTCCAGCGCTTCGACATTGCCGACGATGACGAAATCGCGGCGCTCTTCTCTTGGAAGGGCTGCCAAGGCCTTGACGATCACCTCGGGGCCGACGCCGGCCGGATCGCCGAGCGTTACCGCGACTTTCGCATTCCTGTCCATCGATCGAATTCCTTCTGAAAACTTTTTGGCCTAGAAAGCGGCCGCATAAATCGAGCGAATGTCGGCGCGCGTGAGATCGCGCGGATTGTTATCGAGCAGACGGCGAATGGCAAAGGCGTCTTCGGCCATGGCGTCGAGATCGCTTTCCGGCACGCCGAGACCGGAAAGCTTCATCTCGATACCGAGTTCGGCGCAGAAAGCGTAAGCCGCATCGAAGACGGATGTGACGTTTTCGGAGGTTTCACGTCCAAGCGCTTCCATCACCGCCCTGGTTTTCTCAGGCGCGGACGGCGTATTGAAGGCGAGAACATGCGGAAAAATCAGCGCATTGGCCGCGCCATGGGCGACATGCCAGCGCGTGCCGAGGGGATAGGCAAGCGCATGGCCGCCAGCTGTGTTGACCGGGCCGAGGCATAAACCGCCATAAAGCGAGGCGAGCGAGAGGCCGGCGCGCGCCTCGGCGTCATTGCCGTCCCTGACCGCCCGGGCGAGATATTTGCCGACCAGGCGCGTTCCCTCGATCGCATAGATGTCGACCATCGGATGGGCCTTGCGGTTGGTGAAGGCCTCGACGCAATGGGCCATGGCATCGACGCCGGTGGCGGCCGTCGTGCGGGCAGGGACGCTGAAGGTCAAAGCAGGATCGATGACGGCGATATCGGCCAGCATATGCAGGCTTTCGACGGCAAGCTTTGCCATCGTCGCCGGATCGGTGACGAGCGCACGGATGCCGGCCTCGCTGCCGGTGCCCGATGTCGTCGGCACCTGGGCGAGCGCCACCTTGCGCGGCCCATGCACCTTGTTCGGACCGACGACCTCCTGCAGCGTCTGGGCGGAACCGGCAAGCACTGCGGCGAGTTTTGCCAGATCCATGGCGCTGCCGCCGCCGAAGCCGACGATCAGCTCGGCATCGGCGGCGTTTGCCGCCGCCAGGACCTTTTCGAGATTGGCCGTATCCGGCTCGGGCGTCACTTCGGCAAAGACGGATACCTCGCCTTTGAGATCCAGCACGTCGATGCGCGAGGCGTTGAACGCATCGGAGATGACGAGCGTGCGCCGATAGCCCTTTTCGGCAGCCCATTGGCCGAGCTTTCCCGCCGTACCGACCCCGAATTCGATCAGATGCGGCCGAACTATCGTGATCGGCGAATCCAAGCTGGCCATGAACCAGTCCTCCTTGCAAGATCTTGCGGCACTATCGTTGCCCTCTTTAATGTAAAGTTGTAAGGTCAATGTCAAGCCGACATTCCAGCGAGCGGAATTTTTTATCATCTGATATGCGCTCGGTCGCGCGCTTCAAGGCGGCGTTGTCCTGCGCGTATCGATAAAGATATCAGTGTGTTATGAAATCCGTCATGATGAAAACTACATGTCAGACACCGGCTGGCCATCTCTTTGTGGCGACGGTGAATTATCCGACCCTGTTGTCAAATCGTTCGTCAGTCAACACGCAGCCGTTGTCATCCTGCATGCTTTCGCATGCGAGCGGATGCAGGATGACAATTTTCCGGCTGCCGCTTCGTTTACGGCAGGAATTGCGGGGCGAGGCGCACATATTTGATGGCGCGCCGGTAGTAGGTGTAGGCGATATGGAGCGTGCCGTTGCCGCCCTGGACGATCGAGGGATAGGAGAATTCGCGGTTCAGCGACTCCTTCGAATTGTTACTGAGACAGAAGCCGTCACCGGTATCGAGATCGATGCGATGCGGAAAGCTCTTGCCGCCATCCCTTGATATCGCAAGGCTCAGCGGCGCACGCGGAACACCCCAGACGGCCTTACGTGCGCTGGTATCGGCAACGACGGCTGTCTCTCCAGCCTCGCCACCCTCGATTTCGTCATAGAGAGACTGGCGCCGCGCATCCGACATGCCGGCGTTTGAATGGTTGTAAACCATTGCGATTGCTCCATCGTTCAGGATCGTGGCCTGGATCGAGGAGTTGTTGTTCGGCAATTCGGCGGGCTCGGGCGCACTCCATGTCTCGCCGCCGTCGGATGATCGGCTGGACAGGATGTTTTCGGCGAAACGGTTGCGGTAGAAGGCGATCATCTCGTCGCCGCCGAGCGGCAGAATGTTCATGTGCACCGCGCCGATGCTGTCTGGAATATCGCGCATTTCCCAGCTGGCGCCGCCATCACGCGACATCAGCACAGCAGCCGTATCGGCATCGCCGCTCCAGCGCCGGCCATTCAGGCCGACGCAGCGGAACACCGGAAGTAGCCAGTCGCCTTTGCCGTTGACGACGATCTGCTGGCGAACGAATGTGCCGGGGCTGTCGCAGAGGATACGAACCGGGCCGAAGGTCTGGCCGCCATCGCCTGAAATCCGGCATTTGACAACCGAGCCGTCCTGATTGCCCGAGGTCTGCGAGGTATAGAGCAGCCATACTTTTCCGTCCGGAGCATTGAAAATCAATGGGTTCTGTTCGGATTTCTCTGGGTCGTCGCTCATCTTTTCCGGCACGGACCAGCGCTCGGAGCCCGGCGCCAGCCGCGACATGTAAATCGAGATATCACCCATGCCCTCCATCGTGCCGCCGAACCAGACGCAGGTTAGCGTGCCGTCGGGCAGAAAAGCGAGATTTGCGGCATGGTTCTGGATGCAGGGGGAGGGCAGATAGGCATCCGCACGACCTTCGAGGGTGGGGTGAGGGGCGATGGCCCCGGTCATCAGGGCCGGAACGACTTCCGGAGGCAGGCCGGTAAAACTCATGACGGATCTCCTCAGGGCAGCTTGGCGTAGCTTTCGGCGAGTGCGGCATAGTCGGCATCGCCGAGCGGCATCAACGGCGCGCGCGTGCGCTTCCAGGCGGGATTGCCGGTCTTCAGCCCCACCATCGCCTTGATGGTCGGGATCTGGACGTAGGAATTGGAAAGCGTGCGATAGGCGTTGATGCGCGCTTGCGCCGCCTCGACATCGGCGGCGCGCGCCTCATCATGGACATGGTCGTAGACAGTGCGCAGCGAATTCGCCACGAGATTGGAGGTGGCGGTGATGCAGCCGGCACCGCCTGCCTTCAGCAACGGCAGCAGCAGCGGATCGGCGCCCGCCAGCACCGAGAAGGTGGGATAGGCGGCGATGATCGCCTGCATGTTGTTGAAATCTCCAGCAGATTCCTTGATGCCGACGACTGTTTCCGGGAAGGCCGCAATCAGTCGCCCGATCAGCGGAATGGATAGCGGAACGCCTGAGACCTGCGGAATATGATAGAGGATGACCTGCAAGCGCGTGTCGGCGACCTTCTCCAGCACCTGCGAATAGGCGGCGAAAAGACCATCGTCGGAGACGCCTTTGTAGTAGAAGGGTGGCAGCATCACCACCTTGGTGACGCCAAGCGACAGCGCGTGCCGGGTCAATTCCACAGTCTCAGGAATGGCGACGACGCCGGTGCCCGGCAAAAGCCTGTCGGCGGGAATACCGGCCTTCAGTGCTGCTTCCAGAATGCCGCGGCGCTCGGCGCCGGAGAAGGAATTGGCCTCGCCTGTGGTGCCGAGCAGCGCCACGCCATGGCACCCCTCGGCCAGCAACTGCCGGCAATGATCGGTGAAAAGGGTGAAATCCGGCCTGTTGTCTGCCGTCAGCGGCGTTGCGGAGGCGCTGAAAACGCCGGTAATCCTGTGATGGCTCATTCCGCCCTCCTCGGCGCGTCCTGTCTTGCCGATCCGTGTTCGAACCGGGGCGCTGCGCATTGCAATTGTCATCCGTCTGTCGCGATGGAGTGCAAAGAACTTTTATATTGCCGCGCTTTTGTCAAGAAGACAAAATGCCGTGACGTCGCCGCGAAAAGTTATCTATTTGTTATAACTTATATATTTTCAGTGGAAAATTTTGTTCGAATGGAAATTGCGATTTTTTGTTGACATATTTACAATAACGAGAGAACGATACGGAACGGATTGTGCTGCGCCTGGCAGGTGCAGGGAGAGCGCTGCCGAATTCACTCTGGGAGGAATGCCATGTCTGATCAATCGGATAAAACCAATATATCACGTCGTAACGCGCTGAAGCTCGGCCTTGCAGCCGGCGTCGGCCTCACCGTATTCGGAATGAATGCCCGCATCGTTATGGCCGATGAAGGCCAGGTCCTGAAGGTCGCAAATCCGGCCTTCGACCAGGATTGGTCGCCGCTGCGCGGCGGCGGCAGGACGTTCCGCTGGAATTCGATCTGGTGGGCATCGCCGATGTATTTCGACAGCCAAGGCAATATCAAGCCCTACGTCTTCACCAGCTGGGAATCGGCCGACAACACGGTCTGGACCTTCAAGATCGACCCGAAGGCCGTCTTTTCCGACGGCAGCAAGATCACCTCGGCGGATGTCAAGGGATCGTGGGAAGTCTCCTCGATGCCGAACACTAAGAACCAGCGCGCCGACCAGGTGCTGAGCAGGGTCAAGGGTTACGCCGAAATCGCCGCCGGCTCTGGCAACGAGTTGACCGGTGTCGCGACACCCGACGAGGGAACGATCGTCGTGACGCTGGCTGCCGCAGACCCGATCTTCTTCATGCGCCTGGCAAACCACATCGCGCCGATCACCAAGGCCTCGCAGTCGCGCGGCAGCGACGGCGAGGAGATCATCGACTGGTACAAGCCAGAGAGCAAGCCGGTCTTCTCCGGTCCCTTCAAACTCACGAGCATCGACATCGACGCCGGCAAACTCTCTTTCGAGCCGAATGAGAACTTCTTCGGGCCGAAGCCGAAGCTTGCCCGTATCGATATCACCTCGATCGAGGACAATGTCACCGCGACGTCGCTGATCAAGTCGGGCGAGTTCAACGCCCATACCGAGCTGATCACCTCGACCATCATCCAGGATCTCGGCCAGGAATTTTCCGCCGGCCCGCTGATTCCGACCAGCCAGCACTTCTGGTTCAACATCTCTCGTGCGCCGATGGACGATCCCAAGGTTCGTCAGGCACTGATCATGGCCGTCGATCGCGATGGCCTGTTCAAGGCTTCCTATCCCGACGGGCCGCATAAGAAGGCGGACCAGATCCTCAATGCGGTCCCGGGTGCGGAGAATTCCGGCTTCGAGCCCTATCCCTATGATCCGGAGGCTGCCAAGAAGCTGCTTGCGGAATCGACCTACGGCGGTCCGGAGCGCCTGCCGAAGATCCTGTTCGTCGGCATTTCGGCGCCGGCCATTCAGGCCGCCGCCCAGTTCATCGCCGAGCAGTGGCGTCAGAATCTCGGCATCACAGCCGTCGACATGAAGCCGCAGCAGGATTCCTATGCGGGTCCGGATCAGAATTCGGTCCAGATCTTCCGCGACGACGTCGGCACCCGCGTGCCGGATGCCGTCTCCTATCTGGCGGGCTGCATCGCCTCGACCTCGTCGAACGCGCAGAATAAGCTCGGCGGCTACAAGAACGACAAGGTCGACAGTGCCCTTGCCGAAGCCACGACCAAGGCTGCAGATGATCCGCAGCGCATCGCTCTCGCCCAGGAAGCCCAGAAGGTGTTCCGCGAGGATTGGGCCTTCATTCCATGGTATTCTCAGGCGATGTCGCGCTGGGCCACCAAGGACGTCAAGGGCCTGGAAAAGAACCTTGACTGGCAGGTCGTAGAACCCTGGAACATTTCCATCGGTTGATCGGCGGAAACCGTCCCTGTCGGCGATAAGCCGCGCGAAGGCCGCAAGGCCTTCGCGCAAGTTTCAAGAACAAGAGATGCGATCGCAGCCAAATGCGGGAACGCATCGAACAACAGGTGGGAGGTGGCCTTGCTGCGCTACGTGCTAACCCGATTTGCCATCTGGATTCCGTCCGTTCTGGTGGTGATGCTGGCCGTTTACGCGCTGGCCTTCTATGGCGCCGGCGATCCGATCAAGCTGATCTTCCTGCGCGCGCCAGGCGACGTCGCCTATAATCCGCAGCGCATCGAAGCCATTCGCGAAAGTGCCGGCCTCAACAAACCCTTCATCGTCCAGTTCGGCCTTTACATCTGGAACCTGCTGCACGGCCAGTTCGGCAATTCGTTGACCTCGGGCCGCTCCGTCTGGGCGATGGTCTCGGCCGCAGCCCCCGTCTCCTTCCAGCTTGCGCTCTGTTCCATCATCCTGACCGCCGTCGTCGCGATACCGCTCGGCATGATCGCCGCGCTCAACCAGAATTCGCGCATCGACTATGCCATTCTGGGCTCCGCACTCTTTCTCTGGGCGATCCCGGCCTATGTCGCCGGTCCGCTGCTGATGGTCGGCCTCATCGTGCTGCTGCCGGGTGCGAGCGTGCCTTACGGCTGGGGCGGTATCCTCGATGTCCGTATCCTGCTGCCGCTCACCGTCCTTTCCTTCCAGCCGATCGCGCTGATCGTGCGCCAGACGCGTGCCGCCGTCATCGAGGTACTGTCGGAGGATTTCGTCCGCACCGCCCGCGCCAAGGGCGTGCCCGAGATCATCGTGGCATTGCGCCATATCCTGCGGCCGGTGTTGACTCCCGTTGTCACGCAGCTCGGCCTGATCATGATCACCATCGTCAACGGCGCGATTTTCGTCGAACTCGTCTTCGGCCTGCCGGGCCTCGGCCGGTTGACGGTGCAGGCGCTGATCAATTCCGATTATCCGGTCATTCTGGCGATCACGCTGATCGGGTCGTTCCTGGTGATGGTCTCAAACCTCCTGGTGGATGTGCTCTATCCGCTGCTCGACCCGCGCGCCAATGATTCAAGAAGGAGCCGCTGACCATGTCCGCCATCCCTCTTTCCACCATCGAAACCGACGAAGAGCCGGTCAGCCTGTGGCGCGACGCCTGGTATCGGCTGAAGCGCAACCGGCTTGCCATCTTCGGCCTCGTCATCGTCCTGATCCTCGCCTTCACGGCGATCTTCGGCCCCTACCTTACGCCCTATGATTATCTGAGCCAGGACCTCAACGCCCGCAATGTCCTGCCGTCGATGAGCCATCTCTTCGGAACCGACGATCTCGGCCGCGACGTCTTCAGCCGCGTGGTCTTCGGCACGCGCACCGCTTTCCTCGTCGCCGTCATCGTCACCGTCTTCGCCGTGCTGATCGGTCTCGTGCTCGGCGCCGTTGCCGGTTTCTTCGGCAATCCGTTCGATCGTGCCATCATGTGGCTGACCGACGTGACGATGTCGGTTCCCAACCTGCTGCTCGTCGTCGTCATCAACGCCTCGCTGAAATCGCCGATCAGCAAATGGATGGAGGCGCGTTACCTCGAGACCCTCAATCCCTTCTATCGCGAAACCATGTGGGTGGATTTCATCCTCGTCTTCGGCTCGATGGCGCTGATCTCCTGGCCGCCTTACGCCCGTCTCGTCCGCGCCCAGGTGCTGTCGATCCGCAGCCGACCCTATATCACCGCGGCCCAGGCGCTTGGCCTGTCGAACTGGATCATCATCAAGCGTTATGTGATTCCGAATGCGCTGGGACCGCTGATCGTCTCGGTCAGCGCCGGTCTCGGCACGGCGATGGTGCTGGAAAGCGCCTTCAGCTTCCTTGGCGTCGGGGTCAATCCGCCAACGCCGAGCTGGGGCAACATGATCTCCGACGGCCTGCGTGTCTGGCAGCATTATCCCCACCTTCTCGCCGCTCCGGCGGCCGTGCTCGGCCTTGCCTCGGTTGCCTTCAGCTTCCTTGGCGATGGCCTCAACGACGCGCTCAATCCGCGGGGCAGCAAATGATGGATACGAAAAGCACCGACCGCCTGCTCGATGTCAGGAACCTCACCGTCGAGATCGATGGCCGCAACGGCCCGGCCGTGGTCGTCGATGGCATCGATCTGCATGTCAACAAGGGTGAGACGCTTGGTGTGGTCGGCGAATCCGGCTGCGGCAAGAGCCTGACGATGCTGAGCCTGATGCGGCTGCTGCCGAACAAGATCAAGGTCACCAAGGGATCGGCGACATTCGACGGCCGCGATCTGCAGACGATGTCGAATCGCGAGCTGCGCAAGGTGCGCGGCGGCGATATCGGCTTCGTCTTCCAGGATCCGATGACCTCGCTCAATCCGGTGATGCGCGTCGGTGCCCAGATCTGCGAGCCGCTGATCTATCACCGCGGAATGAAGAAGTCGGAGGCCCGCGCCCGTGCCGTCGAGCTTCTGCGCCTTGTCGGCATTCCCGGTCCGGAAGAACGGCTGCAGGCCTATCCGCACGAGCTTTCCGGCGGCATGCGCCAGCGCGTGATGATCGCGATCGGCCTTGCCTGCAATCCGAAGCTTTTGATTGCCGACGAGCCGACAACGGCGCTGGACGTCACCATCCAGGCCCAGATCGTCGATCTGGTGAAGGATCTCAGGGCCAAGCTCGGCATGTCGGTCGTCTGGATCACCCATGATCTGGCGCTGATCGCCGGCCTCGTCGATCGCGTCGCCGTGCTCTATGCCGGCACGGTGGTCGAGGATGCGCCGGTCGACGAGCTCTATGCCCGCCCGAGCCATCCCTATACGCGCGGACTGCTGTCATCGATCCCGAAGCTCTCGGACCCGCCGGCAAGCCGGCTGAGCTCGATCGGCGGTACGCCGCCGGAGCCTGGCCGCCGGCCGAAGGGTTGCCCATTTGCGCCGCGCTGCCCGCTTGCCGAGAACATCTGTCACGAAAAGGTACCGCAGCTCGAACCGTTGAGCGGCAGCGCCAACCACCGCGCCGCCTGTTTCGTCGTCCAGAGAATGCAGGAGGCCGCGTGATGGGCGCTCAACCACTGCTCAAGATCGAAAATCTGGTCAAGCATTTCCACGTAAAGCTCGGCGCCTTCGGCGAACGCTCAGCAACCGTCTATGCCCTCGACAATGTCAATCTCGACATCATGGAAGGTGAGACGCTGAGCCTGGTCGGCGAATCCGGCTGCGGCAAGTCGACCACCGGTTTCACCATCCTCAACCTCTACAAGGCGACCAGCGGCAAAGTCGTCTACAAGGGCCAGGATCTCGCGGCGCTCGACGAGAAGCAGATGCGGCCCTTCCGCCGCGACCTGCAGATCGTCTTCCAGGATCCCTATTCGACACTCAATCCGCGCATGACGGTGGGCGAGGCGATCGGTGAGCCGATCCTCTTCCACAAGCTCTGCACCAAGGCCGAGCTGAAGGACAGGGTCGCGACACTTTTGACTGATGTAGGCCTGCCGACTCGGTTTGCCCAACGTTATCCGCACGAGCTTTCCGGCGGTCAGCGCCAGCGCGTCGTCATCGCCCGGGCGCTTGCCTGCCAGCCGAAATTCATCGTCTGCGACGAGGCGATCTCGGCGCTCGACGTGTCGATCCAGGCACAGATCATCAACTTGCTGCTCGATCTGCAGGAAAAATACGGGCTGACCTATCTGTTCATCGCCCATGATCTCGCGGTCGTGCGCCATATCAGCACCCGTGTCGGCGTCATGTATCTCGGGCGGCTCGCAGAGCTTGCCACCCGCGAGGAACTCTTCGACAATCCGCTGCATCCCTATACCAGGGCGCTGCTGTCGGCTGTTCCGGAGATCGATCCCGAGCATGAGCGCACCCGCCAGCGCCAGATCCTGCAGGGCGATGTGCCGAGCCCGCTGAACCCGCCATCCGGCTGCCGTTTCCATACGCGCTGCCCGATTGCCATGGATGTCTGCAGCAAGGTCATCCCCGCGTGGCAGGAAACAAAACCCGGCCATCTCGTCGCCTGTCATGCGGTCAACACCGGACAGACCGCATGACGCTGAAGGCCGCCATCATTGCCGATGATCTGACGGGCGCGCTCGATACCGGCACACCCTTCGTCGAAGCCGGTCTTTCGGTTGCGGTTGCCGTCGATGTCGAGGCAGCAGAGGATGCGATCGCCACCGGCTGTGACGTTGTCGTCATCAACACCGCCTCCCGCGCGCTGGATGAGCGCGAAGCCGCCGAAAGAGTACGGTCGGCGGCGGCGGTGTTTCGTGGCGAGAAGCCCGCGGTCGTCATGAAGAAGATCGATTCCCGGCTCAAGGGCAATGTCGCGGCCGAGAGCCTTGCGCTGGCGAAGGCATTCGATCGGAAGACCATCCTAGTAGCGCCCGCCATTCCCGATCAGGAGCGGTTGACCTACCGAGGGTGTGTCGTCGGCCGCGGCATCAACCAGCCGCTGCCGATCGCTGAGCTGTTCGAAATCAGCGCGGACGGCGTCGTGATTGCCGATGCCGAGGACGATGGCGATCTCGACCAGATCGCAGAGGGGCATGACTGGCTGACGACACTTGCGGTCGGCGCAAGGGGCCTCGGGGCCGCGCTTGCCCGCCAGCTCGGCGAAATGGGGCGGCAGCCGGTGCCGGAATTTGCGGCGACCCGGCGCACCCTGTTTGCCTTTGGCTCGCGCGACCCGATTACCGCTATCCAGATGGAGCGGCTCCAAGCCTCGGGTGTCCTGCGCATGGTCGTGGACGCGCCGATGGGGCAGGTCGAAGTCGGGGAGGGTATGGCGCTGCCGGCGCTGCTGCGCTGCTCCGGCGATATGGCAGCCGATGCGGCATTGGTCGCCCGCCGTTTTGCGGCGGGCGTCAGATCGGTTATCGGCGATACCAAGCCTGACATGCTGATGGTCGGCGGCGGCGATACGGCCCTTGCCGTTTTCCAGGCGCTCGGGGTCAGAGTGTTGGCGCCGCAGGGTGAAATCGAAGCCGGCGTGCCGTGGTTCGATGTCACGGCAGCCGACGGGCGGCATTTTCGGTGCGCCGTGAAGTCGGGGGGCTTCGGCAAGCCCGATAGTTTGCTAAGACTAGTCCTTTGGAATCGGGCGGCATAGTAAGATACCGCCGAGGAGAATGACGTGGCTGAAGGGAATGGCGAATCTTTGAACGCGGAAGCCGGCCCGCAGGGCAAGCCCGAACGCGGCAAGGCCGTCAAGCTGGTCGATCGCGTCTTCGACCAGTTGCTCGAGCGTATCCGCGGCGGAAACTATCCGCCGGATTCACGCCTTCCCGGCGAACACGAGCTCGCTTCCATGCTGGGTGTGTCGCGGCCGATCGTCCGCGATGCGCTGGCGCGCCTGCGCGATCAGGGCATGGTCTATGCCCGGCAGGGCGCCGGCACCTTCGTCGGCGCACATGGATCACCGACGACGCAGCTTGCCTATTCGCCGGTCAAGACGATCGCCGACATTCAGCGCTGCTACGAATTCCGCCTGACGATCGAGCCGGCCGCCGCCTATTTCGCCGCCAAACGCCGCAATGAGCAGGCGATTCAGAAGATCGCCAGTGCGCTTGCGGATCTGCGCGAGGCGACCAGCCATCAGCTTCACCGCACCGATGCGGATTTCCTCTTCCACCGCGCGGTGACGGAGGCTGCCAACAATCATTATTACACGGCCTCGATCGATGCGCTGAAAGCCCATATCGCCGTCGGCATGCATCTCCACGGCCTCTCTTTGCTCGGCCCCCGCCAGGGGTTGGAACAGGTCTATGAGGAGCATAACGCCATCTACAAGGCGATCGCCGATGGCCGGCCAGACGATGCGCAAAGACTGATGAAAGCGCATCTCGAAGGCTCCCGGGATCGCCTGTTCGAGGGCAGAGTGCTCGACCTATCCTTCTGAAGCGCATCCCGCTCGAAAAAGCAGAAAGATCATCACGATGTTTTCGCTGCTGCCTCGGCAATGCCGATAAGCGCGCTTTTGATCATGCCGCCCTGATCGTCGGGATGCTGGAGACGTCCACCTCCCGTTCGGCGTGCCAAGCATCATAGGCAGCCTGCATGCGCAGCCATATTGCGGGGCCATCACCGAACAATTTCCCAAGTCGGGCAGCGACATTGGGCGAAACCGGCTTCTTCTCGTTCAGAATATCGTAGAGTTGCTGGCGCGAGATTCCGAGCAGATTGGCGATTTCCACCTTGGTTTTTCCCGTTGCAGGGATGATGTCCTCAAGCAGTGCCCCAGGGTGGGAAGGGCAACGCGTCGTCGGCCTCGTCGTTTCATATACGGGCATTGGATCATTCCCCAGTCAGAGCCGCCTCAGTGATGTGACAAGATCACATTTGATCTTTTGATGCCAGAGATCGATTGTCAGCCGGATTTCTGCTTCTTGATGATGCTGATGTTGCCGCTCACTTCGAGGATGGCAAATTTTATCTCCGTCACGCTCTCGATGCCTTCCTGGCTTCGAGCCGCTTGCATGACATCTTCCTTCTGCAGCCGGGCACCTTTGAGTGCGCCTTCGTCGTAGACGCCATCCGTCACCAGAATGGTTGGAACACCATCGATTATATGAGCTGCGCGAGGCCACCACCTCTTCACGTAGGACAGGCCGATATCGGTCGTAAACAGCGTGAGGATCAAGATGACGGCGTTGGTGATCGAGAAGTCATCGCCCAGCATCGCCTGCTGGGTGGTTTCGGAGATCACCAGCACGATGACCAGATCGAACGGCGTCATCTGGGCCAATGTCCGCCTTCCCGACAGACGGATGATCACGAGCAGCGTGAAATAAATTGCCAGTCCACGTAATACCGCTTCCACCGTGCCGCCCTCATGGAAAGATGAAAGTCGATTGGGTGCGAGTCTCGCCGCCCATGCCGATGAGGGCGCGACGAAGGCCGGGAACTTGCGTTTGCAGCCGGAAGACGATCTGCGTCGGCCCAGCCGGGTCGGCGGGGAACACATAACCTATCCGGCCGTCGCGCGCGAAGGTCGCCTTTTGGGGCGGATCGATCCCCTCAACTGAAAAGCTTTGAAGAAAGGCGGCATCGATCGTGAAGACCCTGTCTTCGGATGACGGCGTGAAGGTCACGGTCATGTCCTCGGGGGCATTCCATCGGGAGATGACGGGAAAATCCACGGATCCTTCGGGCAATACGAGTGTTTGCCGCGAAAACGGACCACCTCTTCCCAGCAATCCCAGCAAGCAGGTCACCAAAAGAAGCATGAACACGATCCAGGAAATACGTTGGACAGCCCAGAACCTTTGCTGAAATTCGCTATGATCGAGCACGCCTTCCGGCAACGCGGGCAACTTGTTTGTCTGTCCCATGCCCCCTCCCTGTGCGTTTGGCGGAGAACTTGGCTTGGGCGCAATAGTTCCCGGCAATGAGGGGGTCGTCGCCGTGTACATTGGATGTGAAGCTGTCCAGGCGTCTTCGCCGATCAAGGGAACGAAGAGTACCCCGCCGAGATCTTCTTCCTCGAATGCGGCGGCGCCGGTGCGCGTGAACCGTTTCAGGCGCTGCCCTTCACCGCCGCCGACCGGGATGATGAGCCGCCCTCCAAGGTGCAGCTGTTCTTTCAAGGCGGTTGGCACCTCGGGTGCGCCCGCAGAAACGATAATGGCATCGAACGGAGCGGCTTTCGCCCAGCCCTTGCTGCCATCGCCGACGCGAACGTCAATGTTGCGGTATCCCAGCTTCTCGAACCGTTCCCTGGCCTGAAACGCCAGCTTTTCATGACGCTCGATGGAGTAGACATGTCTTGCTATCCGGCTGATGAGGGCCGAAGCATAGCCGGAGCCGGTTCCGACCTCGAGCACTTTGTCACCGGCATTCAGATTGGCCTTTTCGAGCATCAGCGCCACGATGAACGGCTGCGAAATTGTCTGGCCCTCGCCGATCGACAGCGGTGCATCCTCATAGGCGAATTCCTCGGAGCCTGGAGGAACGAATTTTTCGCGCGGTACCATGCGCATCGCTCCGATGACGCTTTGATCGCGAATGCCACGACGCGTCACGTGGTGCTCCACCATGCGATCTCGGATGCGCGTCATATCCATGGATCAGCTCCACTGTCGCCGATTGCATCGGGGGGCAAACTTCTGGGCGGTGCAGAATATAAAACAAATGGGCGACCGGAGAGTTCCTGAGATGCGCAGGCTGCGGAACGGAGCAGCTTGCTAGACGATTGGCCGAAAGCGAAAATGGAAGAAGCGCTGGCCAATGGCAGCCTGATGCAGCCGAAAGAAGTGGCCGACGCCGTCCTTTTCATGCTGTTGCGACCGCGTAATGTGACCGTCCGCGATCTGGTGATTCTGCCGAATAGCGTGGATCTGTAAACACCGGCCCAGACTGCAGTTAGCCTGATCCTTGCCGATTTCAAAGGAGAGACCATGAGCGACACATCTCGCACGCCAGAAGCACATGCCAAACATGTCATCGGCGTCGACGTCGGCACCGGCAGCGCCCGCGCCGGCCTGTTCGACCTAACCGGCCGGATGCTTGCGTCCGCCAAGCGGAATATCACCCTGTTTCACGAACCGGGCTCCATGGTTGAGCAATCGAGCACCGAGATCTGGGCGGCCGTTTGCGCGGCAGTGCGCGAAGTGGTTTCCTCGGCCGGGGTCGATCCGGCGTCCGTCATGGGGCTCGGGTTCGATGCCACCTGTTCGCTCGTCGTCCTTGGCGAAGGCGGCAAGCCGCTTCCTGTCGGGCCTTCGGAAGATCCGAACCGGGACATCATCGTATGGATGGACCACCGCGCCGTCCCGCAGGCGGAGCGCATCAATGCGCTCGGCCATGACGTCCTGCGTTATGTCGGCGGCCGTATCTCGCCTGAGATGGAAACGCCCAAGCTTCTCTGGCTGAAGGAAAATCGCCCTGAGGTTTTTGATGCCGCGTGGCAATTCTTCGACCTTGCAGATTTCCTGACCTGGCGAGCGACCGGCGATCTGTCGCGTTCGACCTGCACGGTCACCTGCAAGTGGACCTATCTCGCTCATGAAAACCGCTGGGATGGCGATTATTTTCATCAGATCGGCCTCGGCTGTCTCGCCGACGAAGAGTTTGCCCGCATCGGTCAGGCTATCGTCGAGCCCGGCTCGGCCCTCGGTCGAGGACTGACCAAGACTGCAGCCGGCGAGCTCGGCCTGAAGCCGGAAACGCCTGTCGCTGTCGGACTGATCGACGCCCATGCGGGCGGAATCGGAACCGTCGGCACGGGTGCCGGTCCACAAGCCAATCTGGCCTATGTTTTCGGCACCTCCTCCTGCACGATGACATCGACAGCAGAACCGTCGTTCGTGCCCGGCGTCTGGGGGCCTTATTATTCGGCGATGGTGCCGGGACTATGGCTGAACGAGGGTGGCCAGAGTGCCGCCGGCGCGGCGATCGACCAGCTGCTCTCCTTCCATCCGGCTGCCGCGGAAGCGCGGGAGCTTTCGAAGAAGGCGGGCGTTCCGCTGCCGGTTTTGCTTGCAGATATGGCCGCCCTAAAGGCGGGCCGTTCTTCCGACGCCGTCACGCTTGCGAGCGGACTGCACGTCGTTCCCGAGTTCCTCGGCAACCGCGCGCCCTTTGCCGATCCGCACGCCCGCGCAATCATTGCCGGTCTCGGGATGGAGGACGATATAGGCAGCCTGGTCTCGCTTTACGTCGCAGGGCTTTGCGGTATCGGTTACGGCCTGAGGCAGATCATCGAGACGCAAGCCGATGCGGGCGTTACCATCGAAAACATCGTCATCAGCGGTGGCGCCGGCCAGCACGATTTCGTTCGCCAGCTGCTCGCCGATGCGAGCGGCAAGCCGGTCATCGCGACAAAGGCTGAGGAACCGGTGCTCCTGGGGGCCGCCATCCTGGGCGCGGTCGCCGGCGGGCTGTTTGCGGATGTGCGCGAAGCGATGACGACACTCTCGGCGGTCGAAACGACATTTCTGCCATCAGAAGGGGCGATCCCCAATATTCATGACAAGCGCTATGAAGGGTTCAAGGAGCTTCAGGCGCTGGCGCGCAAGCTGCGTATCGGCAGTTAAGGTATCCCAACGCCAAGTCAGGCGGCGCGGTAGCTAGAGGGCCGCTGGATTATGGTTCCGTCAGCCCCTTATGTAAGCTTAGATCTGCAATGCTGTAGGAGGCAGGCTGATGGCGAGTTGTTGTGGTTTTCAATCGACGGGCGGACAGGAAGTTCCGCACGGGCCGCGGGCCTCGATCCACTCTGCTTCATCCCGTCCGGTGTTGCAAACTGCCCGAATTGAAGGTGGTCGCGTCTTGGTCGGAACGAGCCGGCCTTTGTTGCCTCATGACGGTGAGGGACCGGTCAGGTCGGTTCAAATAAACGCGTTCGAAATATCTGTCGGCGCAGTCACCAACGAACAATTCGCGCGGTTTGTCGAGGCAACCGGATACGTGACCGAGGCGGAGCGACTTGGCTGGTCCTACGTTTTCTATAAATTCCTCGATGGAAATATTCCGACATCGGGAGTAGTCGGCGCCGAATGGTGGCGGAAGGTCGAGGGCGCTAATTGGGGCCACCCCAGTGGTCTGGGTTCGTCGCTTGAAAAGCTCCGGAACTTTCCTGTCGTACACATCTCCTGGCAGGATGCGTCGGACTATTGTCACTGGGCGGGCGGACGATTGCCGAGTGAGGCTGAGTGGGAACAGGCCGCACGCGGCGGCCTCGACCAGCCCGTCTACCCATGGGGCGATGAACAGCCGAGCGAGACGTTCACACCCTGCAACATATGGCAAGGACGTTTTCCCGACCTTGATACCGCTGCGGACGGGTATGCCGGCCTGGCGCCGGCACTCTCCTTCGAGCCAAACGGATATGGTCTCTACAATATGGTCGGAAACTGTTGGGAATGGACCGCCGATCCATTCCGCGTTCGTTCTCTCCGAAAGGCGGCCAACTCAGCCAATTCGGCATCCAAACAGGAAGGAAAAAGAGTTCTGAAAGGCGGCTCTTACCTCTGTCATGCATCTTACTGCCATCGGTATCGCATCGCTGCTCGAATGGGCAGCACCGGCGACTCCACGACCGGCCACATAGGCTTTCGCATCGCTTTCGACATCAATTGATCGGCAGATTGACAGCGCGGCCAAGGTAAGTTAATCCATTAACTTGCTGGCTGCACGACGTTCTTGAGGAGGGGCGTCCTGCTACATATGGCCAGGATTGCGCTAGGAGGAGACAGATGAAGCTTGTCAATCGTATAGCCGTTACCGCACTTGGCCTCGCGCTTTGCGCACCAGCAAAGGCCGAAACCCTAAGAATCTATTGGAACGCCGGCCACGCCTACCGAGCTTATGCAGACGTCATCAAACAGTTCGAAACGGATCATCCCGGCTGGACCGTCGAGTGGGGCCGTTTTCAATGGCCGGATCTGCGCACGAAGCTGGTGGCCGACCTGTCTGTTGGTAATGCGCCGGATCTTGTTGCCGAACCTGGTGGCTGGGTGCCGGAATTCGCGTTGCAAGGAAAGATAACCGCCCTCAACGACTTCGTCGCCAAAGACGGAAAGGCGATGGGTTATCCTGACGATTGGCAGGACTTTTCGGTGGCGAGAAATACCATCGATGGAAAGTACTACGGCGTTCAATTACACCTGACGTGCGCGACGCTGGTTTATAACGTCGATCTGCTGAAAGCGGCAGGTTTTGAAAAGCCACCCGCCAACTGGGAAGAATTCCGCAACGCCGCCATTGCCGTTACGAAGAGCGGAAGATTTGGCTTCGCACCCAACCAGGTGGCCACCTACTTCACACCCTGGATCTATCAAAACGGCGGCAAGTTTTACGACAAAGCCGCCAATAAGGTGACTTTCGACAGTCCCGAGTCCGCTCAAGCGCTGCAGTTCGTCGCCGATCTGATCCACAAGGATAAGGCCGCAACCCTTCCTGTCGCCGGCGCTGATTATGAGGGTCCGCAAAAACTGTTCACGGCTGGACGGGCAGCCATGATCCTGACAGGGCCATGGGATGTCGGACCCATCAAAACAGGCAATCCAAAGCTGCATTGGGATGTCGCGCCTTCGCTGACAGAGAAGGATCAGGCAACGATGTCCGGAGGTGTCAGCGTCTTCATTCCGAAGGATGCCAAACATCCGGCGGAAGCGTGGGATCTGTTGAAGCGCTTGGTCTCGCTTGATGCCGAACTGGCGGCCTCGATACCAAATGGCATGACAATGCCGCGCAAATCCTGGGCTGCCGATCCAAAGGTCAAGTCTGATCCGGTGCTCGGGAAATTCAGTCAGTGCCTACCATACGCGGTGGATTCGTCGGCGGAACTCTCCCTGACGGGCAAGAATGCGACTGTTCAGGACCTGTTCAAAGCGGCTGTTCAGGACATTCTCTACAACAACAAGCCCGCCCAGGCAGTGCTGTCGGATTACGCTGCAAAGGCAAACGCAGAACTTCAGAAAAAGTGACGAAAAAGTAGAACCGGAGATCGCCGGCATGAAGTCCTTGAACAGCCACCAAGGCCGTCAGGCAACGTTTGCCTATATCGTATTGTCGCCGGCGATCCTGTATTTCACCGTCTACTTCTTCTACCCGATCGCCGTCGAACTTTGGGCCAGCTTCTTTCGCGGGCAGCCGCTGATCGGTGACTCCGAATTCGCCGGATTTGACAACTATATGCAAGCGCTGACGGACGAAAGGGTTCGCAATGCCTTCATCCGGACCGCTGTCTTCGCAATCTGCGGAACGATCGGGACTCTGTTGCCTGCCCTTTGCCTGGCCGCCATCCTCGCCGGACCCGTCAAGGCTGCAACGACGATCCGGGCGATCATCTTTTTCCCCTACATCATTTCCTTCGTTATCGTTGCGCTGATGTGGAAAAGCATTCTCGACCCATACACCGGCATGTTGAATGCAATGTTGGCCTCCCTGGGGCTACCGATGCAGAACTGGCTGAGCACACCGTCGACCGCCTTGCCGACCATCATCGCAGTCACGGTATGGAAGGATATCGGATATGCAATGCTGATCTACATTGCGGCGATCCAATCGATTCCCAAGGATCTATACGAGGCGGCTGACGTCGATGGGGCATCGGCCAGGCAGAAGTTTTTCCGCATTACCGTTCCGCTGCTGACCCCGACAACGCTCTTTCTCGCCGTCATCAGCATGATCGCCCACCTCCAGGACCTTTCGGCCCCATATCTCTTAACGGGTGGCGGTCCTGCCGAAGCGACAAGATTGTACGCGCTGCATGTCTACGAAACGGCTTTCGTCGAACTCAATATCGGCTATGCATCGGCACTGTCATTTCTGATGTTGATCGTCATCCTGGTCGTCACCGCCTTGCAGTTCCGCTTCCTGAATCGGGAGATCTCTTACTGATGGCAAGCGTAGCAAACCAGCGCTCGGTTGGAACGTCTCTGATCACCTATCTTGTGCTCGCATTCTTCGTGATCCTGGCGCTTTTTCCTTTCTTCTACATGGTGTCGTTATCGCTGCAGAGCGACGCCGATCTGTTCAGCGGCGTGCCAGTTATCATCCCCTCGGAACTGCAATTCTCGAACTACATCACCATTTGGGACAAAGCTCCCTTTGCCCGCTTCATCGTCAATAGCTTCGTGATCGCCGGAGGCATAACGATACTCCATCTGCTGTTCGATCCGCTGATCGGATATGTGTTTGCCAAGCTAGAATTCCCGGGCCGGCGCTTCCTGTTTGCCGCCCTGCTATCGACCCTGATGCTGCCCTTCTTCATCAGAATGATCCCGCTCTATATTCTCACGGCGGAGCTCGGCTGGCTCAACACCTATCAGGGGCTGATCATGCCGTTCGCGATGAGCGCCTATGGCATCTTCATGATGCGTCAGTTCATCCGGCCGGTCCCCTCGGAGCTTCTCGATGCGGCAAGGCTGGACGGAGCGTCGGAGTGGCGGATCTATCGTGCGATCGTTCTCCCGCAGCTTGGGCCACCAATGGCCACGCTCGGGCTTCTCACATTCGTCTTTCAGTTCAACGAGTTTCTCTGGCCGCTGGTCGTCGTCAGCTCGGTCGAAATGCGGCCAATCACCACCGGGCTCACTCTGTTCAATTCCGAATTCTTTACACAGTGGAATCTGACCGCAACGGGCGGGGTCATTCTCTTCGTCCCGAGCCTTCTGCTGTTCGTGTTTATGCAGCGTTATTTCGTCCAGTCGGTGATGATGTCCGGGATGAAATAGTCGAACGAGGTTATCATGAACTCTTCTCCGAATGTCATCGTGTTCTTCACGGACCAGCAGCGCTGGGACACAGTTGGACTTCACGGTCATCCACTCAGGTTTACGCCGAATTTCGACCGCTTGGCCCAGGCAGGCATGTTTGTTCCCAATTCCTTTACCTGCCAGCCGGTTTGCGGCCCGGCGCGCTCCGCGCTTCAGACCGGGCTCTATCCGACGACGACCGGATGCTTTCGAAACGACATCCCGCTTCCTCCGGAACAGAAGACGCTGGCCCACCATTTCGCCAAGGGCGGCTATGAGACGAGCTACATCGGCAAGTGGCATCTTGCCTCCAGGGAACCGGTGCCGCCGGAGGAGCGAGGTGGATATCAGCACTGGCTGGCGTCCAACATCCTGGAATTCACCTCCTATGCTTACGACACGACGATGTTTAATGCGGCAGGCGAAGCGGTGAAGCTGCCCGGCTACAGGGTCGACGCTTTGACAGACGCCGCAATCCGTTATGTCGCCCAGCCGCGGGACAAACCGTACTTCCTGTTTCTGTCGTTCATCGAGCCACACCACCAAAACGAGTTTGATGATTATCCAGCCCCGGTTGGCTACGAGGAGCGTATCCGAGAAAGAATGGAATTGCCCCCCGATCTGGCCGTGCTTGGCGGATCGTCCTCAGAGCATTATCCCGGCTATATGGGCATGATTCAGCGGCTTGACGAAGCGCTTGGGCGGCTCGTCGATGCGTTGATCAGTCTCAAGCAGCTCGACAACACTGTGATCCTGTTCACGTCGGACCATGGCTGCCATTTCAAGACGAGAAACAAGGAATACAAACGGTCGTGCCACGAGGCATCGATCAGAGTTCCGACCTTTTTTCATGGGCCTGGATTTATGAACCGCGGCCCCTACGAGGGGTTGGCAAGTCTTATCGATCTTCCCCCAACTTTGCTCGCGGCGGCCGGGTTGCCGGTGCCGGACGAGATGCAAGGACGGTCGATATTCCGATGTTCTCCGTTGGAGAACGAGAGTATTTTCGTGCAAATAAGCGAGAGCCATGTCGGACGGGCCTTGAGGACCAGGCGCTGGAAATACGAAGTGGGCGGGCCGGAGTTGAGTGGCTGGCATGACATGAACGGTTCCGCTTATGTCGAGACCCATCTTTACGACCTCGAAAAGGATCCGTATGAGCTGGATAATCTTTGCAGGCACGGCGAATTCGAGGATGTTCGCAAGAGCCTGCGAACAGAACTCCTACGCCGGATCGCCGACGCAGGCGAACCTCTACCGACGATAACGCCGATATGAATGAGCACGGGAAACAGGCGCGGCCGTTGCAGCCGGCGTCCAACGAAAGGAACGTGACGGTCGCTGACGTCGCGCGCCATGCAAGCGTTTCTACCGCTGCCGTTTCCTTTTACTTCAGTGACAGAGCTGAACATCTGAAGCGTGTCGGTCCCGAGGCTCGGGAACGTATCCGAGCAGCGGTTGAGGCGCTTGGGTATGTGCCAAACAAGACTGCGCGTCATTTGCGCCGCCAGAAGAGCGAGCGCCTGTGCATCATTCTGCCAAAACTCGGGATCCCTTACGCCGATAAGATGGTGCAGGATCTGGGCCAGGCTGCCGTAGAACGTGGTTTGCTGCCGATCGTGTCAACGGCATCGAACATCGCTGAGCTGCAGAAAGTCCTTGCGGAAGTGGAAGCCGGCTTGGCCGATGGTGTGGTCGCCGACGTTGAGTATCTGAGCGAAGAACAGGTTGACGAAGTTTTCGCCGGCATGGGCAAGGATTGCCTCATCATACACTCGACGGCCCGATCAATGCGATTTAGCGTGCTGAACAACGGCCTCGTGGCGGCACTCGAAACCGCATTCGAGGATCTCATTTCGAAAGGGCACCGAATATTTGCCTATGTTCAAAATACCGGCCTTAGTCCCAATCACCGTCTTCAAGCCATCATGGACCACCAGAGACGGCTCAACGGTGATGTCGTCATCGACACAATGGTGGGGGCCAGCGAAAGATCGTTAGCCGCCGACTGCGCGCGCAGGATCGTGGCGCTCGAGCCACGCCCAACAGCGGTTTTTGTCGAGTCGGACTATACTGCCGTGACGGTGATCGAGGAGTTTTCCCGCCTGGGTATCTCGGTGCCGCGGGAGATCGCCGTCGTGGGATGTGGTAATGCGGAGGAAGGATTTTATTGCGAGCCGCGCCTCACCACGATCGGCCCGGAATGGGGATCGTTGGAGGAAGCGGGGCGCTATCTCATAGATAGCATTGCGACAAGCGAGCGCCAGCCGCCCAGAGCGTTCCACACGAGCTGGACGTATATCTTGCGAGCTAGTGCTTAAACTGTCGGAGCTGAGCAGTCAGCCCTTCTCCAGCTGTCGGCGCCAGCCCGGACGCGCGCAGACAACCAAATGCACCGGCACCGCGACAGAGTTTCGCCCTTGAGCCGGTCATCCGAGGAAGCGCTTGTGAACAACCGGGGAATCCACCCTGGCATCCGGCCTATACGGGGTCTATTGGCGCGACCGACTGGCGCACGATCATTTCGCACTCCAGCTTGACCTTGTGGTTGTCATGCCGCATCCGCGGCGCGGCGATCATCTCGGCAAGTTTCTCGACGGCATAGCGCGCCATGTCGGCATGGGGCAGTTGCATCGTCGTGAGTGGCGGCAGCATATCGCCGGAATAGGATTCATTGTCGAAACCGATGACCGAAAGGTCGCGCGGAATAGAGAGGCCGGCTTCTTTTGCGGCTTCATAGACACCCATGGCAATTCGGTCGCAGAAACAGCATATCGCCGTCGGCCGGTCATCGAGCGCTTGCAGGCGCTTGAAGGCTGCATAGCCTCCCTGAATCGTCCAACGCCCCTTGATGATAAGATGGTTGTCGACAGGAATGTCGCGCATTGTCAACGCTCGGCGATAACCCTTGATGCGCTCGCGAGAGGCTTCGATCGCGTCCTCGCCACCGATATAAGCAATGCGCGTATGCCCGGCATCGATCAGCGACAGCGTTGCCTTCATGACAGCCGACAGGTCTCCGGGCACCACGCTCGGCAGAGGCTTGTCGACCGTATAACAGTTCAAAAGTACGGTCGGCCATTCCGCGAGCTGCGGAGCAAGCGTCACTTGCTGCGTGATCAGCCGCGCATAGATGACGCCCGCAGCTGGCAGCGTCGCGAGATGGCCGAGAGCGGCCTGCTCTGCCTCCTCGTCGGCGTCCGTCGGCATCACCGAGAGCAGATAGCCCAGCTCGTTTGCCGCCTCTGCGGCTCCGTCGATCAAGCCGGCGACATGGGGCGAACTTGTCACCTCGTTGATGAGCATGGCAATCAGAGGACGCCGATCGATGCGCCGAGCCTGCGTCCTGTAACCCATCCTGGCCGCCGCACTGAGAACAGCCTCACGCGTTGCCGGCGATATGCGCGTTCCCGGAGCATTGTTGAGCACAAGCGACACGGTCGCCTGCGAGACGCCGCAGGCGGCAGCGATGTCGGACATCGTCGGCTTTTTGATCACGCGAACCCCTTGCAAGACTGACTATCCGCTTAGCACGAAGTTTTACCAACGCAAAAGCGGTGAGGGCTTGCTTGATAATAATTTTAGTTATAACCAGTGATTTATAACTAATCACTCTGGGAGGAGTGCATGGCAGGAGTAACGCTGGCTGGGGTGTCCAAAAGCTATGGCGCGGTGAATGTCATCCGTGACATTTCGCTTTCGATCAACGATGGCGAGTTCCTGGTTTTCGTCGGACCTTCCGGCTGCGGGAAATCGACGCTTCTGCGCATGATCGCCGGTTTCGAAACCATCACCGGCGGCGACGTCCTGCTCGGCGGCAACCGGGTCAATGACATGGCCGCCCGCGATCGCGGGGTGGCGATGGTCTTCCAGAATTACGCGCTGTACCCCCATATGACAGCTCGCGAGAACATGGCCTTCGGCCTGCGCAATATTGGTACGCCGAAGGCCGAAATCGCCTTACGCATCGATAAGGCCGCCGCCATTCTCCAGCTTGAACCTTATCTCGACCGCAAGCCGAAGGCGCTTTCCGGCGGCCAGCGTCAGCGTGTTGCGATCGGCCGCGCCATCATGCGCGAACCGGATGTCTTTCTGTTTGACGAGCCGCTCTCCAATCTCGATGCCGCTCTTCGCGTCTCGATGCGCACCGAGATCGCCAAGCTCCACCACCGCCTCGCCGCAACCATGATCTACGTCACGCATGATCAGACGGAAGCCATGACCATGGCAGACCGTATCGTGGTCCTCAGGGACGGGCAGATCGAACAGGTCGGCGCGCCGATCGAGCTTTACGAGCGCCCTGCCAATGCCTTCGTGGCTGGTTTCCTCGGAGCGCCGCGCATCAATCTGCTCCCGGCAACAGTCACAGCCGTCGACGGCGAAATGGTCGAACTCGCCTGTGCGGGAGATGCCCGCCTTACTGCCAAGGTTCGTGCCAGTCCCGCCAAAGGCGACACGGTGACGATCGGCCTGAGGCCGGAAATCCTGTCGCCGGCCGATGAAGGAGCGCTCAGCGGAACTGTTGATGTCGTTGAGCAGCTCGGCTCGTTGCAACTTGTCTACGCGACACTTGCTGATGGCACCGCCATCGTCTCCGAACTGCGCGGCGGCGCGGCGCCCTCGATCGGCTCCGTCGCCCGTTTCGCGATCGGCCCCGGCACGCGCCACGTCTTCGATGCAAACAGGGTCTCGATTACCCAGCATTCGGGGGTGCGTGGAGCATGAGTACCAGCAGCCTGACCGCCGCGCGCAGGCGCGACGCACTCGCCGCTTACATCTTCCTCGCGCCTTTCGCGGTGATCTACGCCACGTTCCTGGTCTACCCCTTCTTCAAGGGCTTGTGGATCAGTCTCCACGACTGGGAGCTTGCCGGAAGCTACCGGAAATATATCGGCCTCCTCAACTATGAGGACATGTGGTTCGACACGATCTTCTGGAAGACCGTGGGCAACACGCTGGCCTTCGTCGCCATGACCGTGCCGACCATGACAGCACTGGCCCTGGTGCTGGCTCTTGCCGTGTTCGGGCAGGGGCGGCTCAAGGGTGTGCTGCGGTCCGTGTTCTTCATGTCGAGCGTGTTTTCGGTATCGGTCGTGACGCTGATCTGGTCGATGGTGCTGTCTGCGGACAACGGCCTGCTGGTGCCGCTCTTCAATCTCATCGGCGTCAAGCCCATCAATTTCCTCGGGCACCCGACGCTCGCCATGCCGTCGATTGCGTTGACGACGCTTTGGTGGGGTGTCGGCCTCCCCATGGCGCTGTTTCTGGCGGCACTAAGCCAGATACCACCGGAACTTTACGAAGCGGCCGAACTCGATCATGCCGGTCGGTTCGGCGTCCTGAAAAATATCACCCTGCCGTCGATCCGTCACACCGTGCTCCTGGTTCTGGTCCTGCAGATCGTCGGTCAGTTCCAGATTTTCGGTCAGGCCCACCTGATGACGCAGGGCGGCCCCGCCAATCGGACGCGTACGCTGGTTCAGTACATTTACGAGACGAGCTTCCGCGACTGGCAGGTCGGTTACGCCACGGCCATGTCGTTCGGGCTCTTCATCCTGATGCTTGGCTTCACAATGCTGCAGCTCTGGCTCGGCCGCAGGGGGGACGAATGATGGCAAGCGCACGCACAAGCGGCCTACGCCGCGCCACGGACGTTCTCATCCTCGGCGCAACCATCGCCTTTGCGATCCTCTGGCTTCTGCCCGTCGTCTGGGTCGTCGCCATGTCGCTGAAGCCGAATACCGAGCTGATGCGTTCCACGGCAGGCTTCCTGCCGGTCCCATTCACGCTCGATAATTATAGCGGCCTCCTGAAGCTCGATACCGTGCCGCGCTGGCTGATGCACAGTCTCATCGTCTCGGTAACGATGACAATTTTGGTTCTGGTCGTCTCGTCCATGGCCGGCTACGCGTTCGCGCGCCTGGAGTTCCCCTTCAAGAAGACGCTGTTCATGCTCGTGATTGCCGGCCTGATGGTGCCCGAGCAGGCAGTGTTCATTCCGCTGCACACGATGGTCTCGGGCTGGGGACTGCACAATACCCACTTCGCGCTGGTCATGCCGCGCGTCGCCGTGCCGATCGGTGTGTTTTTGATGATGCAGTTCTTCCGCAGCGTTCCGAAAGAACTGGAGGAAGCGGCCGCCATTGATCACGCCTCACGGCTGACGATCTTTCTGAAGATTATGTTGCCGCTCTCCGTGCCCGCACTGACCACGCTCGGTCTGTTCACCTTCATCTTCGCCTGGAACGACTTTCTCTGGCCGCTCGTCTCGGCGACCAAGGCCGACATGTACACGGTCACGGTCGGCCTTGCCTCGATCCAGACCAACTTCGCTTTCTCGGAGGGCATCGGCGCTGTCATGGCATCGGCGGTCTTTGCCAGCCTGCCCATCGTTCTTCTGTTCCTGATCTTCCAGCGCTTCATCGTGGCAGGTGTTGCCATGAGCGCCGGCAAATAGGCACCGGCCCGACCGGCCATGCCGGGACGGGTTTTTCGCAACGGCATCGCAAGGAGGATATGATGCACAAGACGAAAATGCTGCAACGTCTGGCGCTCGCCACGACACTGATGACCGCGCTCTGGGGAGGAGCAGCCCAAGCAGTCGACATCTCGTTCTTCCGCTTCTTCGGCGATTGCCAAGGCGAATACGGCGAGATGACAGACGTGACCAAGGCCAACGGCGAATGCGGCATCATCACCGCGCTCACCAACAAGTTCAACGCAGAAAACACCATCGGCGCCAAGGTCGTCACCCAGACGGCCGAGTGGGGAGCCTATTACGACCTGCTGACCGCGACTTATTCCACCGGCAACATCCCAGACGTCGCCGTCATGCACGCCTCGATAATGCCGAATTTTTCCGACCGGGATCTCCTGACGCCGCTGACCAAGCCTATTGCCGATCTCGGCATCCAGACAAGCGACTTCGTACCGGCGGCGTTGAAGAACGCTACCGCCAAGAATGAAATTTATGCCCTCCCATACGACCTTCATGCGCTGCTCTTCCATGTCAACATGGACCTGATGAAGAAAGCGGGCCTTGTGAACGCAGACGGCTCGCCGATCCTGCCGAAATCGCCCGAGGAACTGCTCGAGCAAGGCAGGAAGTTCAAGGAAGCGACCGGCAAGTACTATATCGGTTCGGAAGCCCAGAGTTCGGAAGGCATGATGGTGCGCCTGTTCGACACGCTTCTCTGGCAGCAGGGCGTCGATGTCCTCGCCGACGACGGCAAGACGGCCAGCATCAATACAGCGGAAGGGCTGAACGCAGCCAAGCTGATCTCATCGATTTTCTCGGAAGGTCTTGCCAACCCGGCGCTGGATTATCCCGGCTCCGAACAGGCGTTCCTCAACGGCGAAACCGGGATTCTGATCAACGGCACCTGGGGCGTCGACAACTACGATACCCAGGCCAAGAGCGGCAAAGTTGCCCTCAAGGACTATCGCGTCGCCAATGTGCCGCAACTCTACGCCAAGCCGTCCGTCTGGGCCGACAGCCATATGTGGGTCATCCCGCAGGATGACGATCGCAGCGAAGACAAGACGAAAGCCGCTCTCGCCTTCCTCAAGTTCCTGAACGACAACAACTTCCAATGGTCGCGTACCGGCCATTTGTCGACCCGGCAGTCGGTTCTGAATTCCGAAGAGTTCAAGGCCCTGCCGCATCGCGCCGAGTTTGCCGACACTGCCAAAAATGCCATGTCACTGCCGCAGATCCAGAACCAACGTGCGGTCTACAACGCGATGATCACCGACTTGAACGCGATGTGGCTGACAGGCACCGATCCGCAGGCAACGGTTGAAGCGATGCAGGCCGGCGTCGAGCGCGTCCTGCGTCGCAATCGCTAGTTCCTCCAACCCCTCTTGAGGGGGTGGTCTTCCCCCCCCGGGATACGCGCCACGCCATGCGTATCCCGGAACCCCAATCGAAAAGCCGATCTTCCAAGGACAACCGATGAACGCCTATTCCCAGTCGCTCGCCCCAGCGAACACGCCGCTCCGCGAAACACTTTCCCTTGATGGGACCTGGGAGTTCCGCCACGAGACCGATCGTGCTTGGCGGCATGCAAAGGTGCCGGCGCACTGGCAGGCGTGTTTCGAGGATCTCGCCGTCAGCTTCGGATCGGCAATCTATCGCAGGACCTTCACGCTCCCCGCAGAATGGTCGGATCGGGAAATCGCCATCCGCTTCGGTGCTGTCAGCGATCTGGCGACTGTCTCCATCAACGGCACTGAGATCGGCCGTCATGAAGGCGGTTATCTTCCTTTCGAATTCGTGATTCCACCCGCTCTGTTGAAGGCGGAGAACATCGTCGAGGTCCTGGCCTGCCTGCCGGATGCTTATCGCAACGAGGGTGGCGCCGATTTTGCGGAGATCCCGCATGGCAAGCAGAGCTGGTATGGCCCGCAAGGCGGGATCTGGCAGTCCGTCCTCATCGAGGCCCGCGATCCCGCTCACATCTCATCGCTTCGCCTCGACCCGATTTGGCCGGAAGCCAGGCTCGATCTTAAAGCCCGCTTTGCGAGCATGGTTGCAGGCTCGCTGAAAATCGAGATCATCGGCCCGCAGGGCATGCCCGTCTTTACCGGAAACATTCCGACCGCGAGAAATACCCTCGAACATTCGATCCAGCTCGACGCCGTCGCGCCATGGTCGCCGGACAGCCCGAACCTCTATACGATTACAACTATCCTCAGCGCCGACGGCGTCGAGATCGACAGCCGGCAGGAAAGTTTCGGCTTTCGCCGCTTCGAAGCCAAGGACGGCTTCCTGCACCTGAACGGCAAGCCGCTATATCTGCGCGCCGCGCTCGATCAGGATTACTATCCCGATGGTTTCGGCGCGCCGCCTTCGCTCGATCTGCTCGAAGACCAGTTGCGCAAGGCTAAGGCCATGGGACTGAATTGCCTGCGCTGCCACATCAAAGTGCCGGACCCGCGCTATTACGAGGTCGCCGACCGGCTGGGCATGCTGATCTGGAGCGAAATTCCAAATATCGAGACCTTCACCCCGGCCTCCGCCGAGCGCCTGCGCACGACAATGGAAGGTATTCTCGCCCGTGACGGCAATCACCCCTCCATCGTAATCTGGACCCTGATCAATGAAGATTGGGGCACCCGGCTGCGCGAAGCGGCCGAACAGCGGCAATGGGTTTCCGACATGGTCGACTGGCTGCGTGTCGAAGACCCGCTACGGCTCGTTGTCGACAATTCCGCCTGCTTCCCGAACGTCCACGTCAAGACCGACATCAACGACTACCACTTCTACCGAACGGCGGTGGATCGGCGCGAGGAATGGGACACGCTCTGCCGCGAATTCGCAGGCAATGCCGACTGGACCTTCTCAACCGAAAAGGAAGCCGTGCGCACGAGGAAGGAACCGCTTGTCCTCTCCGAGTTCGGCGTCTGGGGTTTACCCGATCCTGCCCGCCTGCGCGAAAAGAACGGCCGCGACCCCTGGTGGATGGCCTATGGTGCCACCTGGGCGGATGGCACGGCACTGCCGCAGGGCATCGAAGCCCGTTTCCGCGAACTCGCCCTTGAGAAAGTGTTTGGCGATCTCGGCCAGTTCATCGAGCAGGTGCAGTGGTATCAATACATGAACCTGAAATACGAGATCGAGGTGATCCGAACGCACGCGCCGATCGGAGGCTATGTCATCACCGAACTCACTGATGTCCATTGGGAAGGCAACGGGCTGATGGACATGGCACGCAATCCGCGCGTCTTCGCCAAATCGCTGCCGGCCGTCAATTCCGACATCGTCATCGCGCCGGGCGCGGCCCGCCACGCCGTCTATGAAGGCCAGACGGCCAGCTTCGACATCAAGGTGTCGAGCGGCGGAACAGCATTGCCCGAAGGCAGTCGCCTCGTCTGGGAATTCGGCGCTGAAAAAGGCGAGATACCGCTGCCGGCTATGGCACCGATGCAGATTCACAATGCCCCGATCACCGCGACAGCAGGTGCAGTGCCGGTGCCCGAGATCCAAAAGGCACGGTTCCAGGTCGTGTCGCCTGATGGAAGCGTGCTGTCTCAGAATTCCGAGACACTCGCGGTCTACGGCAAACGCGATGTGCCGCCCATCCGCTTTGCTTCGAACGACGACGGCATTTCCGAGAGGTTGTCCGCCCTTGGCCATGTTAGCGTATCACCGCACGAGGCGGATGTCTTCGTCACCGAGGACATCGATGCCGGTCGCGTCGAGGCAATCCATTCCGGCCAGCGGGTGCTGCAGATCGTCGACAAGGACCCCGGCCGTCTGCGCGATGACGCGCCGCCGCGCGATGGCCCGATGTCGATCGAAATTGATCCGGGCGCCGGCGGCATGGTTTCCGGACCATACTTCACTTTTCCCGGCTACAATCTCGTCAATCGTCACAAATCGATCTGGCGCGGGGATTGGGTCGGCAACTTTTCCTGGTTGCGCCGGGATGGTGTCTTCGCCCATGTGCCGGGCGGTCCGCTGTTCGATCTGTCCTTCACTGGCGTCGCGCCGCACCAGGTGATGGCCGGCCTCCGTCCCTGGGAATTCCGAGGTCGCGTGCATGCCGGCGTCGTCATCGGCTGGGTTCACAAACCAGCAGCCTTCATCATCGAAAAGCGGCTCGGTCGCGGTAAACTTGTTGCGACCACCTTCCGCCTCCATCAGGAGGCACCGGATGTCGACCCCCTTGCCACCGCGCTTTACGATGGCCTTCTTGCTCTTGCCATAAGACCGTGAGCTCAGCGACCGTCAACGGAGGTCGTGGCAACTTTGCTTCGTGCTAGCGAGAGGGCTCAGGTCGCCGGTCGGGTATATGGCCCGAAGCGGGCGAAACGGATCGAAAGGCTTCTTAGCGAGCATCCCAGGCTGAACTGTCTTCCAGGAGAATCATCCCGTAGGAGATAGGTCTGTTATGCGATCTTCGGCTGCGATATTCTCGACCGATGAAACTCAGTCAGACCATACGGTTCGCTACAGCCGAGGACGGTACCCGTATCGCCATGGCGTCCTGCGGGCAGGGTCAGGTGATCCTGCGGGCGGCGCATTGGCTGAGCCATGTCGATTACGATCTCGAAAGCCCGGTGTGGCGGCCGTGGCTCCAGGCGCTGTCCGCCAACAACCGGTTTGTGCGCTACGATCCGCGCGGCTGCGGTCTGTCGGACCGGCATGTCTTTGACCTTTCGGTCGAAGCGTGGCACGCAGACCTCGCTGCCGTGGCAGCGTCGATCGAGGAGCCGCGTTTCGTCCTCCTCGGTCTTTCGCAGGGCGGCGCGCTCGCTATCGTGTTTGCCCTCAAGTATCCCGAGCGAGTATCGCATCTGGTGCTTTTGAACGCCTATGGTCAGGGTGCCCGCGCCAGAGCTCAGACCGAAGCGGAGCGGCTGGAAGCTGAGACCCTTGTCAATTTCGTTCGCATCGGCTGGGGACGCGATAATCCGGCGTTTTGCCGGTTCTTCACCAATCTCTTTATCCCCGACGGCACGCCTGAACAGCATCGCTGGTGGGGCGATCTCGAGCGGCAAACGGCAACGGCCGACGTTGCCGCACAACTGCTTTGGCAGATGCAGGGGATCGACGTGCTGGACCTTGCGGCGATGTTGCGCGTCCCGACGTTGATCGCACACTGCCGCGGTGACATGCGCGTGCCGTTTGACCAGGGTTGCAAGCTCGCCGCCGCGATTCCGGGTGCGAGCTTCGTGCCGCTTGAGAGCAAGAACCATGTGCTCTTGCCGGACGAGCCTGCGTGGAATGTGTTTCAAACGGAACTTGCTGCCTTTCTCGGGCAGGATCGGTCGGTGCGGCCGCGTGCGGTCAGTGAGGCCGGTCTGACACCGGCCGAGGCCGCCCTTCTCGACCTCGTCACGGAGGGGCTAGACAACCGCGCGATCGCCGAACGGCTTGGCAAGAGTGCAAAGACCGTGCGAAACCAGCTGTCGGTGATATTCAGCAAACTCGGCGTGCATAGCCGCTCGCAAGCGATCGTCGTCGCGCTCTCCCGATAGTCCCGTTTCGACAGGTGGATAGAACCTCCTCCAATGCCGATGGGACAGGTGTCCCTCGAAGGAGCGGGATTTCTTCGCAGACGCGGGACAACCGCCTCATGTCCGCCGAGACGGCAAGCTTCATCCTTGGCGTCACGGATGGCAGGACGCCGTCCGAGCACCGGGAGGAATTCACATGACGGAAATCAACGAAACAACGCTCAATGAACTCGTGGGCCGCGTCCTTGGCGACCTTGGCGGAGCGGTCAGCGTGCCGCTGGTCCAGATCGGAGATGCTCTCGGGCTGTACAGGACGCTGAAAGAGATCGGGCCGGTGAAGGCCGACGAACTTGCCGATGCCTCGGGATGCGCACCTCGCTATGTACGCGAGTGGCTGGCGGCACAGGCTGCCTCAGGTTATGTGCACCATGAGCGAGGATTGTTCTCGCTGACGCCCGAGCAGGCCTTCGTGTTTGCCGAGCCGGACAGCCCGGTCAATCTGATCGGCGCGTTCGATACCGCTGCTGCGATGGTCGAAAACCAGCCGAAGGTGCAGTCCGCCTTCAAAACCGGCCGAGGCGTTGCCTGGGGCGATCAGGCCGGCTGCATGTTCTGCGCCGTCGCGCGACTGTTCCGCCCAGGTTATGTCAATGCCCTTGTGCAGGACTGGCTGCCGGCGCTCGACGGTGTCATCGACAGGTTGAAAACCGAGGCGAAGGTGGCTGACGTCGGATGTGGGCACGGGCTATCGACGATCCTGATGGCGCAGGCGTTTCCGAATTCCCGGTTCGTGGGCTACGACTTCCATCCAGGCTCGATTGCCGCTGCGTCCGCGCACGCCCAAGCACACGGGTTGACGAACCTGCACTTCGAGGTCGGCCGGGCGCAGGATTTTGACGGCCGGGATTTCGATTTGATCACCTGCTTTGACTGCTTGCACGACATGGGCGACCCGCAAGGCGCTGCGGCTCATATCCGAAAGGCGTTAAAAGAGGGCGGCGTCTGGATGGTGGTCGAACCAATGGCCGGAGATACGCTGGAGGAGAATATCAATCCGGTTGGACGGCTCTACTACTCAGCCTCGACGATGATCTGCGTTCCGACCTCGCTTGCGCAGGAGACAGGGCTGGCACTCGGTGCGCAAGCGGGAGAGCGGCGATTGGCCGAGGTGATCCGCTCAGGCGGTTTCACCCATATCCGGCGTGCAGCCCAGACGCCCCTCAACATGGTTCTCGAGGCCACCTGACAGGTCGCGCCTCCCGTTGGAAATGCCGCGCCGCATTCCCGGCCTCGTCAGGAAGGTCGACGAGTGCGGCGACTGGCTTGCAGGACAACGCCAGCAGGAGCCTGATGAAGGTGGATGCGCTCGCTCCAGGTTAAGAGCATAGCCGAAGGCTTTGCTCTTGGCGGGCTGTGTGGTAGGAGCGGGCCATGACATCATTGATCGATTTCGATTGCCAAAGCTGCGGAGCCTGCTGCTCCTTTTCGCCGACCTGGCCCAGATTTTCCACCGAAACAGACGCTGCTCTCGATTTGCTGCCGGCGCATTTCGTCGCCGCGAACCAGCAAGGAATGCGCTGCGACGGTGCGCGCTGCTCCGCATTGGTCGGTCGCGTCGGTTCAGAGACATCCTGTCAAGTGTACGATCTTCGGCCTGACGTCTGCCGCGCCTGCGTCCCAGGGGACGACGCTTGCTTGACCGCGCGGGCGTTCTTCGGGCTCGGTCAGCCAAGTTTGCCGCCCGGTCACATCGATGCGGAGCCGCCAATCAACTGAGGCGGGTTCCGTCCGGCTCCTCTCTTCGCCTGTCGACTTTACCGCAGCGATTGTCGTCCGAAAGTCCAGCCGAAGGTAAGGCCCGGTGGAGCCATCCGATGTGGACTATCTGCCTAATAGCGCGACAAGCGATACCGGCATTTCGACCGCGAAAAAATCCATTGCCGCGCCGATAATCATCACCCACACGACGATCAGGAAAATGAGCGCTGCAATCCTGATTTCTACAGGCTGCATTATTTGCGCCGTCCCAGCATATGCGTCCCCCCCGAGACAAAACCTTGTTATCCCTCATATGCCTCGTGCAAATTCCCTATGGCGAGGGATGATGCGCAACGGTCGAGAGCGTGGGCGCATGCGGCGCCGAACTCTTCGCTTTCTCGAAACTGATGTCGCTTTGACCGATCAAGTCGCCGGACGTAGCTCTGTCGCTGCGTTCGAGATGATGGCCATCAAGGAAGGAGCGGTAGGCATCTGCGATACCCTCCTTCAGACCTATCCTAGGAGACCAGCCGAGAGTGCGAAGCTTGTCGACGCTCAGGAGTTTACGTGGCGTGCCATCTGGCTTGGTGAGGTCGCGCGTGATCTGGCCTTCGAAACCAACGATCTTGGAGACGAGGTAGGCCAATTCGAGAATGGTAATGTCTTCGCCACAACCGACGTTCACATGACCTTCGGCGGAATAGGTCTTCATGAGATGGAGGCAGGCGTCGGCGCAATCGTCAACATGCAGGAATTCGCGCCGCGGCGTGCCAGTACCCCAGAGGCATATCTCTTGCTGCTGGTTGACCTTGGCCTCATGCGTCTTGCATATGAGCGCCGGCATGACATGGCTTGACCCGAGGTCAAAATTGTCGCCTGGACCGTAAAGATTGGTAGGCATGGCCGAGATGAAATCTCTGCCGTGCTGTTTGCGATAGGCTTGGCAGAGCTTTAATCCGGCAATTTTGGCGATCGCATACCATTCATTCGTGGGCTCAAGCGATCCGGTCAGAAGCGAGTCCTCAACGATCGGCTGATCGGCGAATTTCGGATAGATGCAGGACGAGCCCAGAAACATCAGTTTTTCGACGTGAGCTCTATGGGCGGCGTGGATGACGTTCGCTTGGAGAATCAAGTTGTCGTAAAGGAAGTCGGCCGGATAGGTAGCGTTCGCGAGAATACCGCCGACCCTCGCAGCAGCCAGGAAGACAGCGTCGGGACGATGCTTACTCATCCACGCCTCCACCTGCTCCTGCCGTCTGAGATCGACCTCGGCGCGGGTGGCCGTCAAAATCTCGCAGCCCTCGGAAGCGAGACGTCGCACGATCGCAGAGCCCACCATGCCGCGGTGGCCCGCGACATAGACCCTCTTTCCGGCTAGGCTGTAGATCACCTCAGGCATAGGCAAAACCTTTGGTTGCGCCGACCGACGGAACATTTCGTGCCATGACTTTCAGATCCTCGCGAACCATCTCTGCAACCAGCTGATCAAGACTGGTCTCATGTTTCCAGCCAAGCTTCGTGTGCGCCTTCGTCGGATCGCCGATCAGAAGATCAACTTCAGTCGGACGGAAGTAAGATGGATCGATCTCCACTACACACTGACCGGATGTCTTATCGTATCCCTTTTCCTCAACGCCGTTCCCACGCCAATCAATCGGCATGCCCACCTTGGCAAAGGCCTTGTCGACAAAGGAACGAACCGAGTGCGTTTCGCCGGTCGCAAGGACATAGTCCTCCGGTTCGTCCTGTTGCAGCATCAGCCACATGCCGCGGACATATTCTCGTGCATGTCCCCAGTCGCGCTTGGCGTCCAAGTTGCCGAGATAGAGCCTTTCCTGCAGCCCAAGATGGATCGCCGCCGCCGCCCGGGTGATTTTGCGCGTCACGAATGTTTCGCCGCGGATTGGGCTTTCATGATTGAACAAAATGCCGTTCGAGGCGTGCATGCCATATGCCTCGCGATAATTGACCACAATCCAATAGGCGTAGAGCTTGGCCGCCGCGTAGGGTGATCGGGGGTAGAAAGGTGTCGTTTCGCTCTGCGGGACTTCCTGAACTTTGCCGTAGAGTTCTGAGGTGGACGCTTGATAAAAGCGGGTCTTCTTGGTCAGCCCCAGGAGACGAATTGCTTCAAGTAGCCGAAGGGTGCCGGTTCCATCGGCGTTAGCCGTATATTCCGGCGTCTCGAAAGAGACTTGAACGTGGCTCTGTGCGGCGAGATTATAGATCTCGTCCGGCTGCGTTTCCTGAACGACGCGGATGAGGTTCGTTGAATCGGTCATGTCCCCGTAATGCAGAATAAAGCGAGGATTTTCGACATGGGGATCCTCGTATAGATGCTCGATGCGACTGGTGTTGAAGGACGATGAGCGTCGCTTGAGGCCGTGAACAATATAGCCCTTCTCCAGGAGCAGTTCGGCCAAATACGCACCGTCCTGACCCGTTATACCCGTAATCAGCGCAACTTTATTTTCGTTTTTCACTGCGGTCTCCGTAACTTATTTCGGAATCAGACGGACTGCTGTTCGAGATCATGTGAACTCGTGGTACTTCCTCAGGGAGCTCACAAACAGTTCTGAATCGCTGAAGTTGTACATGGCGTGTTGTTTCGGATTGACGTTATTTATGGCAACGGCAATCTCTGCGTTGCGCGCGGTCTTCAGCTGATGTAGGCAAAACTCTACGGCCCGACGGCTCGTCTTTCCCCATTTTACGACCACTAGCGTTCGTTCTGCTAACGCTGTCAGATGCATCGTATCAGCCGAGGCGAGCACAGGTGCGCTGTCGAAGATGACGATTTGGCCCTGTGAGGCGGCCATCGCGACGATGTCAGCCGCATCAGTCAAACGAACGCGCCGATGGAGACTGGCATTGCCAGCCGGGATGAAGTCGATGCCGCTTGGATGGTGATGGATGATGTCCCGCATTCCGGCCTGTCCACACAGGAATTCGTTCAACCCCTGCTTTAGCTCCGATTTGAAAAACGAGTCGAGATTTCCGAGTCTGAGGTCGCCATCGACAAGCAGCACCGGAATTCCGTTGGCGGCGAGATCGATTGCCAGGGATCTGGCGACAAGCGACTTGCCCTCTCCGCTGTGAGCCGACGTCACGACAATCGTGTTTGGCAGTTTTCCGCCGTTGGATTGTTTGAGCGAAGCCATGACGGAGCGAATTGCTTCGTCAAACATCCCGTCTTGGATGCTCCCGAAGAGCATCGACGGATCTCTCCGGTCTTTCCGTTTCAGGTGCGGGATGAATCCGGCGGGTACGATGCGCGACATTCCGGCCATCTGGTCGAAGCTGCGGACTGAGTTGTCCAACATCTCGACCACGAAAGCGGCCGTCACCGCGATCGATATCGAAGCCAAAAGGGCGCCGATCAAATAGAAAAGCCGCCCGCGTCCCTGCGGCGCCAGCGGCACCGCGGCCGGTGACAAGACTTCCAGTTCCGCGCCCGGCAGCATGGCTTGCGCAGCCAGGCCACGGCGCTGCTCCTCGAGCTTGTCCAGCGCCGTCTGCTCTTTGTCAGCCATGTGCTGGAGTCGGGCCAACTCGGTTTGCGCCAGGGCAGAGCGAGTGCGTTTCTCATGAGCGGCCGCCAATGCCGACCGGATTGCGTCGTCCTCATGATCGAGCGCCGCAAGCTTGGCGCGTATCGATTGGAGATATCGATCGGTCGCAAGGCTGAGATCGGTGCGGGATTTAAGGATCTTGGCGCGCGTGTCGACCACGGCGTCGGCGGTGTTGCCATATGTCTCAAGAAGGCGCTCGAGATCTTGCTCCTGCGCACGAAGCTCGCGTTGCATTGCACCAATGCTGTCGGGAATAACCATATTCTGCAGGACGAGCGAGGGATCATCGGTCGCTTCGAGTGCAGATATCGTTGCTCTCGCTTCAGCGCGGCTTTGTTCGATTTTTGTCCGTCGCTCGCCCAGCTCCATTATCGACTTGATCTGTTCAACCTGATCGTCGTCATTTGAGGCAACGTCGGTAGTTTTCTGGTACACGTCGGCGGCATCGCGTGCTGCCTTGGCGCGCCCCATCTGTTCATCGATGCGCAGCAGAAGCCATTCTTCTGCTGCGTCCACTCGACCGCGCAGACTGTCCTTCCGCTCTTCGAGGTAGATGCTGATGAGCCGGTTCGGGACCGAGGCGGCCAGTTCGGGGTCGCTCGCATCGAAACCGATCTGAATGACGTCACCCTGGCCATCGCGCCAAACGCGGAGGGCTTTGTAGTACTTTGGGATTATCGGCTCGATGCTGTCCCGTATCGGCAAGGACGGTTTTTCGCTGTCGATCCAACCGCGTAGCGTTGATCGGATCTTGTCGATAGGCGAGATTTCTTGCAGCGCCGGATTGAATTCCGGCCATTTATTGAGCCGCAGGTCGCGAATTACCCGCTCTGCGATGCTTCTGGAAAGAAGTCGTTCGGTCTCAGATGTGGCGTCCAGCGGATCGTTGCGGCCGGACTCGTCGGTGCCGAGCTTTGTCGCCAGAGGCGTGTGGATGATCAGCCGGGACTCGGCATGATAAGTCGGCTTCAATCCAGAAATCACGGTTGCGGCAACCGCCATAAGGAGCATGACGATGGCCATTATCATGGTCATCCGTCGCCGGATAAGGCGCAGCCCTGAAGTCAGATCAATTTCGTCCGAACGAGTCTCTACCTGAAGCCGGGGATCGTAGCGCATCGACGAGAGCGAGGGGTTGCGGTCTGGCGGCACAGTCGAAATAGTCATCGTTCACCAACCGTTGTTTGAGGTTGCGCGGAGATAGCGTCGTAGAGTTTGTCCAGCGATCGCATGTAAGCCTTCATGCTGAAATTGTTGAGATAATGAGCACGGGCCTTGGCCGACAGATAGTTGCGGACTTCCGGGTCGGTGACGAGCTTGGCCAGCGCCGCAGCCAGGGCATCCTTGTCTCCGACAGGTACGAAGACGCCGGTTTCACCGTCGGAGATGACTTCGCCATGCGCGCCGACGCGCGTGGTGACGACGGCGAGCCCATGGGCAAGCCCTTCGACCACAGCCATTGCCAAGCCCTCGGCATGCGAAGGTAAGACCAGGATATCCGCCCGTGTACACAAGGCTTGGGCCTCGTCGGCGCCAAGCCAGCCCGGCATTTTCACCAGATCTGAAAGCCCCATGGCGGCAGCCTGGCGCCGGTAGTCTTCCACAGGTCCGTCGCCTGCCAGCACGGCTCGCCACCGGAGCTCTTTCATGATCGGATGACTTAAGGCAAGCAGAAGCTCCTGAACGCCTTTGCGTTCGCTCAGCCGGCCGAGAAATATGATCAACGGCATCTCGCCGACATGAACATTGCGCGGCCCGGGGTCGGGAACACAATTGCCGATGACGATTACGCGGCGCTCTTCCACGCCGAGAAGCGTCGTGAGCGTCATGCGGTCGCGCTGGCCCAGCGCCACGACTTGGTCAGCATGTTGGAACATCCGGCGTACAAGCATTTGTTGACGTGGCGAGCGTGCGGCAAAGTCGGTCGCGTAGTCGTAGTCGTGCAGGTGCAATATGTGAGAGCATCCGAGGAGACGGGCAGCCTCGGTCAGGATCAGTTTTCTTGCGGTGCTGCCGCGACCCGCCACATGAATATGGTGAATGCGTGCCGGAGCAATTATCCGGTCCTTTGCCATCATCAAGATGGCGCCGAGCAGGCGCACAGGCGACGCAACTAAGGACCACCGAGGCCCTCTGGTGTCGGTGACGAGGTGTGTTTCGCCGGCCTCCTTCGCCGTGTTCGATATATAGCCGACGAGCCTGCCAATTCCGCCACCGTTTTCGCAACCACCCGGGACGTAGTGGCGGACGGTTGCTGCTGCGTTCCGAGTCGCTACCCGATTTCCATCCGTGAGCGTGTTCATTAGCATGCCCCGACCACCTTACGATAAACGGCCGCAGCCTGTGCTCCGACCTGTTGAGGCGAATTCGGACCTGTAGCCCACGCGAGCGCGTTGATCCCGAAGCTGCTTCTGAGCTCGCTGTTTTCCGCCAGTGTCCGTATGGCTATCGCCAGCTGTTCCACATCCCCGGGTGGAACCACCATGCCCAGTCCGTTTGGCAGAACGGTGGCTCGCAATTCGCCGACATCCGTCACGATAACCGGTTTGCCAAATGCCGCGGCAAGATTGAGGACGCCGCTTTGAGAGGCTTCCGTATAGGGAAGGACAACGATGTCGGCATCCAGAAAGACCTGGGCGACCTCCATATCCTCGATAAAGCGGTTGCGAATATCATAGCGGCCGGCGTCCCCCATAAGGGGCTGGAAGATCCGCGGATCATCGCCGCGGCCTGCCACTGTGATGCGTAGATTGGGGAGCAGGTCCTTGAGCATCGCCTCGGCACGAATCAGATGCTCCAATCCCTTGTAAGCAAAAATCCGTCCGAAAAGCAGAACGCGCAAAGTTCCATCTGCGCCGCGCCGCGCCATCTGGTGCCGCCGAGCGAGTTCCGCGTAGCGATGAATGGCGGGATGCGACAGGACATGGACACAATCAGGCGATTTTGAATATCGCTCGAGGACCATTTGTTTCAGCCCTTCGCCATGGACGACGACATGACCCGATTGCCGCACCATCAATTGGGGAGCCCAGGCTGGCAGCGTGCGGGTGTCGGAATCGCCGGGATGCACTTCCACGTCATGGACGGTGGTCACGATCGGGATCGGGCGCCAGAACGGCGCGGCAAAGTTCAACCAGAGCGTCGAGTTGCTCAGAAGGTGAATGACGTTCGGCCGCTCCTGCCGGATAAGACGTGTGAGTTGGTGCAGGAACCAGGGATTGGAGAGCGAGCGGTGCCTTGGCCAGTCCATGAGGTGCAGATCGACAGCTGGATCGATCCATGAAGCAAGGTGTGCGTAGCGCCGGCGCGGAACCGCTAGGACGACGTGCGCATGTCGCGCAACGCCGCTAGCGAAGGAGATGGTGTAGTCCTCCAGTTCGGAAACCAGCAGCAACGCCTTCATCGTGCCGACTCCGACACGCCGACATCCTGACCAAGTCGAGGCAAGTCGTAGGCTGTGCGCAATGCATCACGCGTCCGCCTCAACAAGTTTGGTTCTCCGGCGAAAAAGAGCCCTTCCACAGCAAGGCTGAACCGGGTGCGTGTATCGGCGCCCTGCAGCTTGGCTGAGGCCACCCGGTACGGATAGTGATCAGTCAGACGCAGCCTTCCCGCCAGATCGTGCGCGGAAAGAAACCGGTTCGTCGCTTCAACGGTAGCCTGCCAATGGGCCATCCGCTTTCGCAGCATGGCGGCGTCATCGACTGGCCGATACCAATTATTGTTGTGAATCCGATAGAACCCGAGTGGATCCGACAAGGCGACAACGCTCCCCAGAAATGGATAGATGCCTGTGAGCCAGGCATCGGCAGACATGCGGAACTGCTCGGGAATATCCCCTGCAGCATCCCATGCGCTACGTCTTACAGCGACGGCTGATGTCATCGGGAAGGGCCACCAACCAGCCGATCTGGCGAGCCGTGGCGGCAAATTTCCTGAACACAGGGTCCGAGGGATTGGCTTGAAGGCTGGTGAGCCATCGGTCTGCGTTGGCTGAAGTCGGTGATAAACAAGCGATGCCTGAGGATTGGAGTGGAAAGCAGCGGCTGTTGCCGCCAGCTTGCCTGGCGCCCACCAGTCATCGGCATCGAGAAAACAGAGGATGTCGCCACTGCTTAACTTCACAGCAGCATTTATGGCGGCGGCCTGTCCCTGGTTCTCCTGGAAGAGCACCTTCATCCGCTTGTCATAGCCGTCGAGAACAGCGCGCGACTGGTCGCTCGAGCCGTCGTCGACGACGATTATCTCGAAATTGGACGCCTGTTGGCTCAAGGCGCTGTCAATTGCCCGGGCAACGAAGCGACCGTAGTTGTAGTTATTGATAAGGACGCTGATTGTAGGCCGCTCCATGACACCCCTCAAGCGCGTCGCTGGGCGACACGTCGGTGCGCCGGAGTTGCGAACGCTCGCGCGTTTGGCAGCGCGAATTGATGGAAGGAGTTCTGCTCGATCAGGATTTCGCCTTGAGCCGGTAGGGTCACCGCCGACAACGCCGCAACGCGTGACACTCCCTTTATAAAACGTACAAAACCAGGACCATGACGCAGAACCATTGCAATCCCAACCCTTCTAAGCGTCACCTGCCAACAGCCGGCTGCGCCAGAATTATTGCCTCACTTCACCGGAAACCGCGGCTCAGCGCGACGTGCTTCGCGGTATGTTTTCATCGTCAAGCTACCGGTGATTGGTCACGGGTGACATCTCCTCTTATGGGCAATGTCGTAGGCCCCAGCACCAACTTTTGGGGGAGGGGTAGACCGTAAGCTTAATCCAAACCACGTCCTTGGATGGTGGGTATGGACGTTAGGCTTAGCCCCGCCTTCGTTTGCGTTGGTTGACCGGGGATGTGGCGGGATGATTGTTCGTTGGTAAGCAGCGCAGCTATGAAAGGGGACCCATGTCTTTCCAAATTGCCGCGATCAACAGCCTCTCATCTGTCCAAGCAAGTCGGGACGGGTAATGAGAGCGTATGCGCTTAGAATAGCGAATGGGCCGACTGTCAGTTGGCGGGCAATAGAGTGCTGGGGGGCCGGCCTATGCCTTTTTCTTCAGACAGGTGCGCTTTTCCCGCTCATGCTGGCGGATGCCGACGGAGGCCTTAGCGATCATGCCAGGTCTATATTGCGTCTGCTTTGTCTACCCGTATACGGGTTTACATTGCTGATGCTGGCACGAAATTTTCCGCAATTCATCATAGCGCTCAAGCGAAATTGGCTTGTCCCGCTGATGGTCGCCATGCCCTTCGTGTCTGTCTTCTGGTCGGTTGGCCCGTCGACGACTTTCAGGCGTGCCATCGGCCTGCTCTTCACCGTACTTCTCGCTTATGTGTTAGCGATACGCTTTACACCGAGGCAGTTGCTTCTCATTGCATTTGCGACCTTCGGAACATGTATCGTCCTCAGCCTGTTGCTTCTTGTGGTGTCGCCGGGGCTCGCTCGCATGCCCACGGACAGCGCGGTGCGCGGCATATTCATCCACAAGAACAGCCTTGGTTGGTACGCCGGCATGATGATACTGGTGTCGACCGCCGTCGTAATGGACGGCAACCGAGGTTTGCGGCGAACCCCTTTGATCTTGCTGATGGCGGGCGGGGCTTGTCTCTTCCTTTCCGGATCGATGACCGCGACAATTGCGACAGTATCGGCATATTGCCTTATCGGGTTCTACTCCGTGTTGCAGCGAATCCGTGGCATCGGTCGCATCGTCTTCATCCTGTTTTTTGTTCAAATGTTCGTCGGGATCCTCCTTTTGCTTCACGAATTCCTGGTCCCATTTCTTGAGGCGCTGGGCAAGGATGCCACTTTGACGGGCCGAGTGCCCTTGTGGGAGCTGGTCGATGGTCAGATCGCCGATCATTTGCTGCTCGGCTTCGGCTATCAAGCGTTTTGGACAGAAGCGAATCCCGAAGCCTGGATTATCTGGTCAAAGATCCAATGGATGGCTCCCCACGCCCATAATGGATTCCGCGATACGCTGCTGAGCTTCGGAATAAGCGGAATGACTTTGTTCGCTCTGATGCTTCTGCAGGCACTCCGCCAAGGGGCGGCCCTCCAATGCGGGGACCCGCGTTATGGCTGGCTGTGGCTGAACGTCTTCACGGTTGTGGTTTTGGTGATGAACCTGACCGAGACGATCTTCCTGATCCAGAATGACGCGATTTTCATTCTGTTCACAACAGCCATCATCATGTTCTCTTTATACAAGCCTGTTGTTGTTTCGACGTCCCCCGGCCGGCAACTGCGAACACCGGCCCGCAGCAGAACGGCGGAGCTGCAAATCTCATGAGGCTGCGCTTCGCACCGATCTTGAGTATTTTGCTTGCGATGCTCTTTCCGCAGCCGAGCAAGCTGGCCTCGGTGAGCCCGGACGCAGATGCGCCCGACCGGCTGCAGACGGCGGTCAGGGAGGCAACCTGCGCGGAAGCTTCGCCGGCGACCTTTTCGGACAAGCTGAAGGGGACTTCACTGAGCAACATATTGACCGGAGCATCCGCCGCCCGGGCAGTATTCTATGTCTCTCCCGATGGCAAAGACACCTGGAGCGGGCACCTTCCTAAAGCAAATTCTCGGCGTACAGACGGTCCTTTTGCCAGTATTGAAAGAGCGCGGGATGCTGCGCGCCAGAAGGGCGGCCAGAATACGATCGCAATGGGCAATGGGGATTACTATCTCGCTGAACCGATAGTCTTCGATGCTCGCGATGCGGGCCTGATCATCGCGGCGAGATGCAACGAGGCGCCGGTTCTGCACGGCGGCCCGATTGTGCGCGATTGGACGGCGCAGGCCGATGGTCGTTGGAAGGCGTCACTGAAGCTGCCTGCGGGCCGGGATGTGGGCGATCTTTTCGTCAGCGGCGCGCGCCAGACGCAGGCTCGCTTTCCCAACGCTCCACTCGATGGAGACCCGCGCAAAGGGTGGCTTTTCGCGGCCAAGTGCACGCAGGACGACGACTTATGGCATGGTAACACGCGCTTTTGCTTCCATGCCGGCGATCTTCCGATCTCAAAAAATGCAGCAGGCCTTGTCGCCCACATCGTCGGTGGTTTTCACCCCGGCAGCCAGTGGGGCAGTGACACCCTCCCAGTGGTTTCAATCGACACCGCGAACCGGGCGATAAATACCCAAGGCACCGGCTACTTCTTCACCGCAGAAGGCAGCCGCTATTTTCTGACCGGTGCGGCGGCGCTGCTCGATGCGCCCGCGGAGTGGTGGTACGACCGCACCAAAGGTCAACTCGATTATATCCCGACCGATGGACTACCAACCAGTTCTACGGCTGTGGCCGGCATCCTGCCGACCTTCTTCAGGCTGGATGGAGCCGACGGGATGGTTGTATCGGGGCTCCAGTTTCGGGATGGGGATCCGCGGGGCAGCGGCAAGTTCGGTACCGACACCAGAAGCTTTGGGGCCATACGGCTCGACCACTCGGACGGTGTTCGGCTACTCGGCAACTCCATCGACAATGTCGGCGTCGGTATCCATGTTTCCGAGAGCAGAGATGTCTTGATTGCCGGCAACGTGATTGGAGATGTGGCTGGCAACGGGATTTACGTTGGCACGACCTATGGCAGCTTCGGCAAATCCGACGGTGCCAGAATCCTGTCGAACCATATTCATGACATCGGAAGGGTCTACTTTGAAACCGCGGGGATATGGTTCCAGGCGGCCGACAGTATCAGGATCGCTCATAACTTGGTCGAAAATACTGCGCAGTTCGGTATCGCCGGCGGCTCACTGTGGGGAGCACAAGACGCAGTCCACGACGCGGTCATCGAACATAACGAAATCCGCAATGCCAATCAGCAGACGGCAGATGGCGGTGCCATCAAGCTGATGGGCGAGCAGGCAGACCTCCTGAACAGCAGCATCCGCTACAATCTGGTCATCGGGACAGGTCAACTTATGAACAGGGTCGATGGGACGTTTTGGCCTTTCGGATATGAAAATATCAATGAATGGCCGACGCCTATCAGTTGGGCGATCTACACCGATGGCAAGGCCAGTGGTGTGCGCATCGAAGGAAATACGCTCTCGGACAATATATCGGCGATCGGCATCAACGGCGGCTGGAGCAACTTGGTGACGGGAAACGTCATCACGAACGGATCGGGCGCGGCTTTTCGCGTTGATGACGGTACGGGCAGGGGTTGGCGTCCGCCATGGGCACGTCCTAATCGTATCGAGGGCAATATCGTGTCGATCGACAGTAGCAACGGGCTTGCAGCTTATGTCTACGCTCCTGACCATGGGCCTGGATACGTGCAGTTCGCGCATAACCGCTACACCGGCAATTTGAACGACAAGAGCTTCCGAATACATCCGAGGATCATGCCTTCGGGAGAATTTGGCAGTTTACAGGATCTTCAGAAGGCTGGGGCGGACACCGAAAGCGTAGTCGCGCCGTCCGAGTAACAAAAGGGCGAGCCGTGTTCCTGCGGCGTTCCGGTGGTCACTGGCGAGATCTGCCGGAGCGGCTTGGCGACTATCGCTCGGTGAAGCGGCGCTATTACCGCTGGATCGAGATGAGGAATTTCGCCCAGCCCCAGACGACATTCGCCGTCGGCGAGCCGAGCTTTGCCTCTTGCCAGAATGGGGATGCGGAACGGCCTGCCGCTGACGCCGTTGACGAAATGTGGGATGCCGTTAGTCAAAAATGCCGCGGCGCTAATGGGCGATATAGGCGATCCGGGGCAATGGCTCCTCCGTTGCGGCACGAGCGTCAACGGAGAATGTGGCTGGGATTTTCGTGCCGGCACGAAGAGGAGACGGGACCGCCCGTGACGATGCAGGCCCGCCCCCGGAAGGGGACGGGCCTACCGGCTCAGACAAGCAGGAAATCGTTGAAGTGAAGTGCTGCGGAATTGTCGAGATCGGCGACGTGGATCGCCGCGCCCGCTGCGCTTCCATCGGCATCATAGGATAGAATGCCGCTGGCCTTATCGTAGATCAGCTTATCATCCGCCTCGAGCGCTTTTGTTCCGAGAACGAAATTCTCATTCGAAAATCCGGATAGGCTGAGCGCGGCGAAAATCGAATGATCGAGCATCAGCTTGTCGCCCGCCGCGGAGGAAAAATCCCGGATATGGTCGACGCTGATATTGTCGGGCTTCACATTGAAGACGAAGGTATCGCCGCCGCCGCCGCCGGTCAGAATGTCCGCGCCGGCTTTCCCAACCAGCTTGTCGTTGCCGAGTCCGCCGTTCAGCTTGTCCGCGCCGGCCCCGCCATCGAGAACGTTGCTGCCGCTATTGCCGGTCAGCACGTCGTTGTAGCTGGAGCCAGTCAAGTTTTCGATGCTGACGAACTTGTCGCCGGCGGCATGGCCGCCGGTTGCGGCCCCAGTCGCCAAGTTGACGTTGACCGCGCCGGAGCCCGCATAGCCGGCCGTGTCGTTGTCGGCGCCACCATTGATGACGTCCCCGCCGGCGCCGCCGCTGAGCTTGTCCGCGCCAGCCCCGCCATTGAGAACGTTGCTGCCACCATTGCCGCCGGTCAGCACGTCGTTGTAGCTGGAGCCAGTCAAGTTTTCGACGCTGGCGATCTTGTCACCGGTGGCCTGCCCGCCCGATGCGGCCTTGGTCGCCAAATTGACGCTGACCGCGCCGGAGCCCGCATAGCTGGCCGTGTCGTTGCCAGTGCCGCCGTCGAGCACGTCGGCGCCGGCGCCGCCCTTCAACACGTCACTACCGCCGAGACCCTTGAAGGTTTCGTTGCCGCCGTTGGACTGACCTGTGTGTGGCAGGATGTCGTTGCCGTTGGTGCCGATGATTTCCTTCGTCGGCGCGGTTGGCGTTCCCGGTTGCGTCGGCGTGGTTGGAGTCGTCGGCGTGGTTGGCGTCGTCGGCGTCGTCGGCGTGGTTGGCGTTCCCGGTGCCGCGCTGGAGCCCGATTCGTAGGCACCCATATCGACAGTTCCAACGACGCGAGCGTGGCCGTCCAGATCGACCGAGCCGACGCCGTACTTGGCGGTTCCGCCGTCGATCGCCGCCGAGCCGGAGCCGAGGTGGAAGTTGTCGCTCGATGCCCCCGCGAATTTCGGGTCGACGCCGAGCTTGTTGCCGTTCGCCGCGCTCGGCATCGCGTTGCCGCCGTCGGTCTTGACCGATGCCTGGCCGGCCGTGCCGTTGTAGGTGATGTTGTTGGCCCAGACGACGTTAGTGTTCTTGTAGCTGTCGGTCGACGTGTTATCGATCGCGGTGTTGTTCTTGTTCACCGATGGGTCCGCTACGGCGATATTGTTGGCCCAGATGTTGTTGCTCGACGCCGAGTTGCTGAGCTCACCGCGCCAGGTGCCGCTGTTCGCCGGGTCCTGATTGTTGTGGTATGCGGTGTTGTTTTTCACCGTGACGGAGTCGCTCCAGGTAACCTGGATGCCTTTGCCGCCGTTCTCGTAGACGAGGTTATTGTCGACCAGGGTCTTGAACGTGTAGTTCGGATGACCGCTCGTCTGCGTGCTCTGGAAATCGTCGATGATGATGCCGTTGCCGTCGGTGTGCTCACCCGACTTGGTGACGTTATCGTGCGAGATGTTGTCCCGCACGATCGTCCGGTAGCCGTCGGTCGAGGTATCGCCGGTGATGTTCCGGTTCTGGTAGATCGAGATGCCCGAGAACCAGCCCGACGACGCGTTGTTGTAGGTCTCGTTCCCTTCGATGCGAATGAAGTCCGACTGGTTGAACTGGATGCCGGACTCTCCGCTGCCGTGGACCTTGTTGTTGAGGATCTGGACGTGGTGGACATTGTTCGCCTCGATGCCGTCGCCTTTGGCGCCGCCGATGTCAAAGCCGTCGATTGTCACGTAGTTGGCGTTGACACTGATCGCGTTCCACGAGCCCGCGGGCGGCCGGATCAGCGCCCCGCCGGGCACTTCCGAGCGCAGCGTGATGTCGGCTGCCGCCGAGCCGTCCTTGTCGATGTTAATAGCCTCGTTGTAGGTCCCCGCCTTCACCACGACCTCGTCGCCGGGTCTAAGGTTCGCCGACATCGCCTCGCTGATCGTGCGGAAGGGAGAGGAGGTACTGCCGTTACCGCCGTTGCTGCCAGTCGTCGCTACGTAGTATGTTGTCATGGTCTTGTTCCTCAACCCCTGCCCGTTAATATTCGTGGTTAATCCAGCGCTACGGCGGCAGGTTATAGGGCGACATTTTTGAGGGCGCAACAGCAACGCAACAGTAAGTGCTTGAGAAGCATAGCCTTATTGCTGCCACAATATCCGAATCGATCCAAAGTTACGTTTTGAAATATTTGGTGAATTTGGAGTCGCCAAAAATGTGGCAGTATTAATATCTCGCTTACCGCGAGTTATTCTTTCTGCAACCAGAGCGACATGCGTGCATTGAAAACTTTAGAAAAACCTGATGGGCGTGGCTGGATTGCTCCCGCCAAATGCGGAATCGCCATTTTTTTCTGAATTTGGCAATTTTGGGCGGCCTCGCCTTAACAATTGGTGCTGATTGAATGGTAATGGCAGGTCGACCATATCGATTCGACCAAACCCATTTCGCAGCATTTCCAGCGCCACCGCTTTCCCGCCGAGATCATCGCGCATGCGGTGTGACTATACTTTCGGTTTCTGCTGAGCCTGCGTCATGTCGACAATCTGCTTGTCGAGTGAGGCAGGCTTCCCGATAAGAATGGGTCAATTCGTTGGGCGGACCAAAGGTCATGAAAAGCGCAACGCGGTCAGGCGTCCCGGCCATCCGTCGAAGGGCCGATGGTGCCACGGTGAAAGCCCTTTGCGAGTCAACGCGAAGTCGCGGCCCGCTCCGCTCACAGAACTTGCGCAGGTTTCTGTCAACGAATGTCGGCATTTGCCCGGCATGTCCGATGCATACATCGAAAATGATGGCATCACTTGCCCGTATGCCCAAGCCCTTCTCCGGCATGCTCTTTACCAGGCCTTTGAGATGAGATCTTGGACGAACCTTCAATGTCGCTGGCGAGTTTTCGTCCTGATCCTGCATGTAGAACGCGATCTTGTAGACTTTGAAGCTCCGATTTCAGGTACTGTGTGACAATCAGTCGTAAGCTTTCCACCTGATCGGCGGTCAGCAGGTCCCTGATGACGGTATAGCCTTCAGAACTCAAATCTTTCTGCAGCCGGTTGGTTCTGTCGTCCAGCTCTGACTGCTCGCCAGCCGAGGCCGTCATCCCGCCTGTTGGGATCCGCATATCTCTCTCCCGGCTTATGCGCACTCAGCCCCCGGCTTTACCTGCGCGATAGCGCTTTGCGACGGTCAAACGCTCTTTCGCGACGGCGCTCATCAAAAAGAGCACGTGGCAAGCCGTAGGGGTACATTGCCTTACTCCCAATATTGTAACTTATCCCGGCGTAAGGCGTAGAAATATGAAGGCTCATCTACGTCCAATAGTTGGAGCGGCAAGTATGGAGGCAATCGTGCTGACAGCATATTCTGATGACAGTTTAGATCGCGAAAGCGCAGGTCATGAGAAAGCAACCAGCAGACAGCAGTCAAGATTCGGTTCTTAATCGAACGAGCTATTCGGAATCTATTAATGTCCTTGGTGTCCGTATTTCGGCAGTTAATCTCAAAAGTGCCACAGGATTTATTCAAAAAGCGATCGAAGACGGCAGGAAGGAATATGTGTGCGTTCGCGACGCACACGGCGTCGTCCGATGTCAAGATGATCCCGAGCTCCGGTCGATACATAACCGTGCGTTCCTCGTGACACCCGACGGCATGCCGTTGGTATGGGCATTGAAACGTGCTGGTCATGCCGAAAGCGACAGGGTCTATGGACCGGATCTCATGTTATCCGTTTTCGATGCCGGCAGTTCCAGGGGCTTGCGCCACTTCCTTTATGGCGCAACGGCCGAAACGCTCGAACAACTGCAGGCGCGACTTCTCGCAAAATTTCCGCAAGCACGGATCGTCGGCTCCTATGCGCCACCTTTTCGCAACCTGTCGACGCGAGAGGAAACGGAGATTGCTGACCAGCTCAATCGATCGGGCGCCGATATCATCTGGGTCGGGCTGAGCAGTCCCAAGCAGGAACTCTGGATGGCGCGCATGCGCGATCGTCTGGAAGCATCGATGCTCATCGGTGTCGGAGCCGCATTCGATTTCCACGCCGGCCTCAAGCGGCAGGCTCCAAGGATCATTCAAAGAAGCGGCTTCGAATGGGCGTTTCGTCTTTTATGCGAGCCGCGACGGCTGTGGCGGCGCTATGCGGTCGTCGTGCCGACCTTCATCTCTCTGACGGCAATACAGAGACTGGGGCTTCGGAAGTTTCCGATCGAAGACGCGGTTTTTGGATCAAGCGCGCCAAAAGCAGCAGCTGCAAAGGTGTAAAGCCATCATGTCCTTATTTGCGTCGCCAGCAATGACACCGAGGCCGCCGAAGGCAGCCACATCAAATGACATGACGTCGCGGGCGATTGCGGCAGGTTCCGTGCCGCCCATAGCAGCTAAGACCGCCGATCCCTTTGAGCGGGCAGGGCTGAATATGCCCGCCGCACTACGGCGTCGGCTTCCTCGGCTTGCAACCTCGTCCTTCCTGGTCGCCGGCGACATTGCAAGCTATTTGGTTGCCTATTTTGTTGTCCTGTCCTTTTTCCCCAGCGGTTTGGAGGGCACGCTGGCGGAGCGCACGTTCACGGTCGCAGCACTCGCCGCGATTATTCTTTACGCATCGGCCGGCCTCTATCCTGGATATCGGTTGCATGACCACGAACATCTGCGGCGGCGCACTGTCGCTGCCGTCAAGGTGGCTGTCCTGGCGGCGTTTGCAGCAATTATCCTGCCGGAGGGGGAACGACTGCTGCTTGCCGTCATTGGGTTCCTCGCTCTCGGGCTCATTGTTCAGCCATTTGGGCATTGGCTTGCACGAGGCCTGTGCTGGAAACTTGGAACCTGGGGGGAGCGCGCGGTTGTCATCGGGGGGGGCAACCTTACTCCCGCTCTCGTGGCCCATTTCAAGAACCACTGGCAGTATGGCATCAGGCCGGAGGCCATTTCCTCCGATAGTTTGGAGGCATTGCCCGACGGCGGGCCATCCATTGCCGTGATTATGGGCACCACAGGCGCGCTTGCCGATTTGGCGGCGATGCGTCGGAAGTTCGCCGAAGTCATTTTGCTGTCCGACACGCCGAGCCTCAAGGTAAGCGGATTGCGACCTGCGGATGTCGGCGGAGAGATCGGTATTCGCCTTATCAACAGTGGGAGTTCAGTCGACTCGGACCTGGTTCGCCGAATCCTCGACCTCGCAATCGCCATCCCTGCATCGATCGTCGTCGCCCCATTCATCGCGTTTGCAGCGGCTGCAATCTATGCCATCGATCCAGGCCCTGTCTTCTTCCGGCACACCAGGGAGGGGCGGTCCGGCAAGCCGGTGCACGTCCTGAAATTGAGGACGATGTATCAGGATGCAGAGCAGCGCCTTGAAGCAGTCTTCCGAGATGATCCTAACATGCGCGCCGAGTGGTTGAGCCACTTCAAGCTCAAGGACGATCCGCGCGTCCTTCCGGTTATAGGGCATATGCTGCGCTCTTCGAGCATCGATGAGCTGCCGCAATTGGCAAACATCATTGCGGGGCAGATGGCCATCGTCGGACCGCGTCCGTTTCCAGAATATCACCTCTCAGCGATGGATAGCGAATTTCGTGACAAGCGGCGTTCGGTAACACCGGGGCTGACGGGCCTCTGGCAGATATCCGAACGAAGCAATGCGGATATCGAACTGCAGCAGCAACTTGACGAGTTCTACATCGACAACCGTTCCCTGTGGCTCGACTGCCAAATTCTTCTCAGCACAATCCCTGCGGTGTTCAAGCGCAGGGGAGCCTACTGACCATCCTTGCTTCCGCGAGGCAACCATCAACAACGGAGCATACCAATGCACGGACAAAAGCGAATTATGGTAACCGGCGGCACCGGGTTTCTGGGATCATTCCTGTGCGAAAGGCTTTTGCGAGAGGGCAATGACGTCCTCTGCGTGGACAATTACTACACGGGTTCGCGCGACAATGTGCTGCATCTTCTCGACGATCCTCGCTTCGAGGTGCTCCGCCATGACATTACCTTCCCGCTCTATGTGGAGGTCGACGAGATCTACAACCTCGCTTGTCCGGCATCTCCGGTCCACTATCAGCACGACCCCGTGCAGACCGTGAAGACAAATGTGCACGGGGCCATCAATATGCTCGGCTTGGCAAAACGCACCAAGGCGAAGATCTTCCAGGCATCCACAAGCGAAGTTTATGGCGATCCGGCAGTCCACCCTCAACCCGAGGAGTATCGAGGCAGCGTCAGTCCCATAGGACCGCGGGCATGCTATGACGAAGGCAAGCGGTGCGCCGAGACGCTGTTCTTCGACTATCATCGTCAATATGGCGTGGAAATCCGGGTGGCGCGGATTTTCAATACCTACGGTCCGCGCATGCAGACCAATGACGGCCGTGTCGTCTCCAATTTCATCGTTCAGGCGCTTCGAAACGAGCCGATCACCATCTTTGGCAACGGCAGGCAAACACGATCGTTCTGCTATGTAGACGACCTGATCGACGGCTTTATCCGTCTGATGGGCGCGCCCGCTGGGGTCACAGGCCCCATCAATCTCGGCAACCCCGGAGAATTCCAGGTCCGTGAATTGGCAGAAATGGTGATCGAAATGACCGGATCGAAGTCCGGCATCGTCTTCAAGGATCTGCCAGTTGACGATCCGACACAGCGCAAGCCCGATATCAGCCGCGCAACGCAACAACTGGGCTGGCAGCCGAAGGTGAACCTTCGTGAGGGGCTTGAGAGAACGATCGCTTATTTCGAGTGGAAGCTTTCCGGCGGCGTAAGGAACAGGCTTAGCGCCAAGTCCTCGCAAGAGGCTTATCCGCATCTGGCGTCTGCGAACGTCGAATTCACTGCTCCTGAAGCCATTCGATAGGGACATGAATAACAACGTTAATGATCGAAAACCGCGGCTCGTTTTTTTTCAATGGGACCATCAGCCCAATGCGAATGCGGCCGGTTACCTGCTGCTGCACATGCAGCAGCAGGTCAAATGCCTCACAACACATTTCGATGTCGTCGTCATTAACCGCGACTGCGATTATGCAGAGATATGCGACAGGTACGAACCGGATCTGACGCTGTTTGAAAGCGGTTATCGGTCGCACGGCTCGCGTCGGATAAAGATCACCAACACCAATACCCATATCGCCGTTCCCAAGCTTGGCCTTCATAACGCCGACGCCTGGTGCGATCGACGCGCGGGCTTCCTTTCCGATATGGAGCAGTGGGGTATCGAGGCGTATTTCGCGATCGCAACGATGACTCCGGAATATATGCCGGCGGTGAAGGAGAATCTGTTCGTCTGGCCAAATTTCATCGATCCCGAAGTCTACCACGACTATGGCCAGCAAAAGGTCATCCCGGCCATGCTCACAGGTCAGGCCTACGGCCTTTATCCCTGGCGACAGACGGTCTTTCCGATGATCCGCGACCGTTACCCCTGCCTGGTCTCGCCGCAACACGCCTATGAGAGCAAGCTAGCTTCCCAGCTCCTGTCTGGAGAGGCTTATGCGCGTGCGCTCAACGCGAGCCTCGTCGTCCCCACATGCGGCACTATGGGCGGCGAGGTGGTACGCAAGCACTTTGAGATTCCCGGGGCAAAGGCGTGTCTTGTGACGGAACGCACGGCAGCAGTGGAGGCGGCCGGCTTTGTCGACATGGAGAACTGTGTCTTTGTTGACGACCACAACGTCGTCGAGCGACTAGATTACCTTTTTGCCCATCCCGACGAAATACGGCGTATCACGACAGCCGGTTACAGTCTGATCCATTCGTGTCATACACTGAGCCACAGGCCGCAAATATATCAGTGGTTCATGCTGAACAAGGGCCTGCAGTTCGGCGAAAAGATCATCCAGTCCGGCCCCTTCGGCGATCTTACAAAGGTCCAGCGGATCTCTAAGCAGGAGAGCGACCATATCGTGGGGGAAGCGAGCGATCGCGCTTTGCTGAAGCAGGGCGACCTGCTTCTCGAGCAGGGCAGGGTGGAGGAAGCCAAGCAGTGCTACGCCCGTTGCCTGGACTATGTATCCTACCTGCCCGAAGCTAGATTCCGTCTTGCCATCTGTGCATTGAAGGAGGGTGACGCCGAGCGCGCCTATGACCTACTGGTGGATCTGCTCAAGGTGACCATGACCGAATATGGGGCACTCAACCCGGATCCGGTCGAGTGGGCGTACTTCCTTCTCGCTTTGATCTGCAGGGGCCAGTTTGAGCGGGCGCGGAGGCTGCAAGATTTCTATCCATCTCTATCCCACGACGAATTCAGGCGCGCGCGCCTCGTCATCGCGCAACTCGGTGGCTCAGGCGATGGAGTCGTGTCGGGACGGTATGGCAGCGATCGAAAAAGCATTCATCAGATTCCCGATCGGAGCGATTCCGAGTGGCTTGCATGGTTCTCCGATATTCTTGAGCGGTGTCAGCAGCCAGATCTTGCAAATGTTCTTCGTCACGCTCCCGTCGGCGGAAGCAGCGCCGGCGAGAAAGTAACATTTCTACACTTCAAGCGTGATGCTGGTTGGCGTCTGCGACTATATTCAGGCGTCGATGGCCTGATGGTCAGACTGCGCCTGAATGGCCTGCGGCCGAATGTACCGCCGCTGCCTGAGTTCGGATATTTCTGGCATCTTGCGCGGGGGCTGGTCCCCCGTTCGCAGAGAGGCCCGTTGCGCAGGATCCGAACGGCGCTTTCCAGGCTTCCTATGGGCATCGGCAATTAGCCGTGGGAAAATCGCACATGCAGACCGCCTCACCTGGAGAGGCGTGCATGACAAACTTCCCGGGTGAGGCTGAAGATGCAATCGCGGACTCGGTGGCGTATTTGGCGCGCAGCCACCGAGGATGTTTAGCGCGAGAATGCGCTCGTGATGCGATGCAAGATCTGATCGGCCGACCGCATCAGCACAGGCTGCTTGCCGCAGAACTGCCCGAAAGAAAAAGATCGTTGAGCTTGAATACGACTTCCGTTCGGTTCGTCGCTTTGACCTTTTTCATAATATTGCGAACATGCACCTTTACGGTGCTTTCTCGCAGGTTGAGTTCATAAGCGATAATTTTGTTTGCCTTTCCGCGTCGGAGCGCCTCCACGACTTCGACCTGACGATCCGTGAATATGCCGGCTAGTGGGCGTGCGGTCGAATTGCTCGAGTCCAGCAAGTGACGCATGGCGAACAGGGCGCTTGCAGGCACAAAAATTCCTCCTGCCACTGACAGCGCGATCAGCTCCATACAGACACTGACGCTGACTGAGGCGGGTATGAACCCTTTGGCTCCGTACTCAAGTGCCCTAACGATTTGACCGAAATCGTCGCTATCGGCCAATACGATGAGTGGCGTTGATGCGAATTCCGACGAAAGCTTCCGGATGTGCTCCGAAACCGTCGGTTCATCGATCTTTTTGCCGCCGACGTTCAAGAGGATTGCCGAAAGCGGAGGATATTCGTCGCGCTTCTGCTTCCACTCTTCAATTGATCCAAAAGCCAAAATCTGCAAATCCGCTTTTTGGGCAGCCATACATTGCGCCAAGCATTGACGATCGAGCTCACGATTATCGAGAATGACAAGAGAATGCGTGTGTCTTCCCGGCACGGCAGGTGTGTTCGAATTATTTTCTAGCCTGAGGGGGAGAGCTACGTTCTCCTGCCTGAGGTCGAAATTCGGTATAAGTGCTGAATTCACAGCTTTACCCTCCCCTAACACGTTACGCTCAACTACGGGCCCGAGTACCGAACCCCTCTCAATACGGGGGTTTAGGAAACTCTAAAGTAGGAATCGAATACCACAATTCGCGGAGCGTTACAGTAGCTAATATAGGCTAAGTAGCGTGCAACTTCCATTTTAAGTCGGAAATAGAAAGATAAATCTGAAGTAGTCTTGAGTGTTACTAGATGGGTTTCTGAATAAACTTCATCGTTACACCGCAGTTTGCGACGGACCACTAAATGCATGGAAACAATCGCAGTCTCCGGGGTAGGGCCGGCAACGGATGCGGTAGGTGAGCCCGCCACCAACGTTGGTCGATGTATGAACGTGGGCGTAAGTCATCATAAGTAGATACGTCTTTAGGTGAATAACCTTAAACGTTTTGTTTCTTTACTCAGATGCAGAAAACAATTCTCTTTGGCGTGTTGAAAAATATTAGTCCTGTCGGTGTGAAACCTTGGGTGCAATCAAGCGATTGTTGGTTTCAACTGAAAGTCTGGACCTGTTCAAGAGTTAGGGGTTTTGCAGGGATGATTGCATCAAACGTCAAGCTGGATGACGGCACCATTATCCACCATCCGGATCTTGTGAATCTTTATGGCTGTACAATCGGCGCGGGAACGCGCATCGGCACCTTCGTTGAGATTCAGAAAAACGTCCTAGTCGGAAAAAGCTGCAAGATCTCCAGCCATTCCTTCCTCTGTGAGGGCGTGACGCTGGAAGACGGCGTCTTCATAGGCCACGGGGTCATGTTTACGAATGACATATACCCGCGCGCCGTCAATCCGGATAGCAGCCTTCAAACGGAGGCCGACTGGATTGTCGTCCCGACCCTGGTCAAGCGCCATGCGTCGATCGGCAGCAACGCCACCATTCTGCCTGGCGTCACGATCGGAGAAGCTGCGCAGGTCGGCGCTGGAGCGGTTGTAACAAAGGATGTGCCCGATGGCGCCATTGTCGCTGGCGTTCCGGCCAGGATGATCGGTCGCGTTAATGACGGGCCAGTCGACATGCACGCGTTGGAGGGAATGTGATGATCGGCATCGCTGTTGTTGGATATGGATATTGGGGGCCGAATCTGGTTCGCAACATCTCGGAGGCAGCCGGAGCGCACCTCGTTTCTGTCTGTGATCTCAATGTTGACCGGTTGACGGCTGTCAAAAGCCGCTACCCCGCAGTGACGATCACCGATGATTTCGAGGAAGTGCTGCGTGATCCAAGAGTGGATGCCATCGCTATCGCGACGCCGGTCTTCACCCATTTCAAGCTCGCAATGCAGGCTATGATGGCCGGAAAGCATGTCTTCGTCGAAAAGCCGATGGCGTCGACGACGGAGGAAGCCTCGCGGATGGTCGAAGAGGCCACGCGCCGACGCCTCGTGCTGGCGGTGGATCATACCTTCGTCCACACCGGCGCCGTCCGCAAGATGCGCGAACTGGTCGAGAACGGCTTGGGCGACATGTATTATTATGACTCGGTTCGGGTCAATTTGGGGCTCTTTCAGCATGATGTCAGCGTCATCTGGGACCTCGCGGTGCATGATCTCTCCATCCTGGACCATGTTGTGCAGGAAAGGCCGGTGGCTGTTTCAGCGACAGGCATGAGCCATGTACTCGGCGAGCCGGAAAACATCGCCTATCTGACGCTCTTTTTCGAAAGCAAGCTGATCGCACACATCCACGTCAATTGGCTGGCGCCGGTCAAGGTGCGCCGCACGCTGATCGGTGGCAGCAACAAGATGGTCGTCTACGACGATCTGGAGCCCAGCGAAAAAATCAAGGTCTACGACAAGGGCATCACGCTGAACCCCAATTCTCAGGCTTACGGCGAGAATGTGCATCAGATGATGGTCGGCTACCGCAGCGGCGACATGTGGGCGCCCAAGCTCGATATGACCGAAGCACTGAAACGCGAACTGGATCAGTTCGTCGAGTGCATCGAGCAGAATTCGCGACCCATTACGGACGGCCATGCCGGCCTGCGCGTCGTTCGCATTCTGGAAGCAGCAAGCCGGTCGTTAGCCCAGCGCGGTCGCATCATCGAGCTCGAAGAGGCAAGGCGCATCGCATGATCCCGTTCCTGGACATTAAGGCACAATATCAATCAATCAAGGGTGAGATCGACGCCGCCGTGCTCGGCGTCCTCGCCTCAGGGCAGTACGTATTGGGCGACGAGGTCGCGCATTTCGAGCAGGAATTCGCCGACTATTGCAACGTCAAGCATGCGATAGCCGTCAACACCGGAACGAGTGCCTTGCATCTTGCCCTCCTTGCGGCGGGCGTTGGCCCGGACGATGAGATCATTACCGTGCCATTCACGTTCGTCGCAACCGTGTCGGCGATCTGCTACACAGGCGCACGACCCGTGTTCGTCGATGTTGAGCCCGTGACACTCACGATGGATCCGGCTGAGGTCGAGGCAAAGATTACTCCTCGCACCAAGGCCATTGTTCCCGTCCATCTCTACGGTCAAATGGCCGATATGGACGCGATCAAGGCAATTGCCGAGCGCCACGGGATACCCGTCATCGAAGACGCCTGCCAGGCCCATGGCGCGCAATACAAAGGCCACCGCGCCGGCAGTATCGGCCTATCCGGCTGCTTCAGCTTCTATCCGGGCAAAAACCTCGGCGCCTGCGGCGAGGGGGGTATGGTCGTTACCGATGACGATGATCAGGCCAAGACGATGCGCATGCTGCGAGACTGGGGTCAGGAGCAGCGCTATCACCATCTGCTGAAAGGCTTTAACTATCGCATGGACGCCATTCAAGGCGCGATCCTGCGTGTCAAGCTCCGGCACCTTGAAGCCTGGACCGAGGCGCGTCGCACGCATGCGCGCCGCTACTCCTCGCTGCTTGCTGGATCGACGGTTTTGACGACCCCTGTCGAAGCAGCCGACCGGCGTCACGTCTATCATGTCTATGCCATAAGAAGCCGTGATCGCGATGGGCTTCAACGCCTGCTCAGCGCGGAAGGCATTCCGTGCGGGCTCCATTATCCCATCCCTGTTCATCTGCAGAAAGCCCATGCCGACCTTGGTTACCAGGCCGGGGATTTCCCGGTCTCGGAAGCCGCGGCACGGGAGGTCCTCTCGCTGCCGATCTATCCAGAGATGCCTGTACGACACGTTGACCAGGTGGTCGCCGCGCTGGAGTACGCCTATGTCAGTTAACCGCGCCGGCGAAGCTCGACTGGTGCAGGCGGTCCATGGTCGCCATGAAAGGCCGGCAGATCCTGGCTACCAAACTGGGTTGGTCGAAGAGCTCAGACAATCATACGGGCGCGCTGGCCTGATAGACCTCTATGGTCGTTTCGCCACAGGCGACGGGGTCGTCGACACACTGATGCGGAAAGCCATCTGGCAAGCGATCACGCGGAGCTGCGGCACCGGACTGCAGGTTGCGGGCGGCGCCGGTTTCAAACATCCGGAAACGTTTGAAATCGGCAATGGCGTGTTCATCGGCGCTCAGGCCTATATCCAGGGCCGCTTCGACGGCACTTGCGTGATCGGCGACAATGTCTGGATCGGCCCGATGGCCTATTTCGATGCACGCGACCTGATTATCGAGGATTGCGTCGGCTGGGGCCCTGGCGCCAAGGTGCTTGGGTCGACGCACACAGCACTGCCGGTGGATGTGCCGATCATTCGCACGGATCTCGAAATCAAACCGGTCCGCATCGGCGCATGGGCCGATATTGGAACGAACGCAACTATTCTTCCCGGCGTGAGCATCGGAAAAGGGGCGATCGTCGGAGCGGGCGCAGTCGTTGTTTCCGATGTCGAACCGTTTTCAGTCGTGGCGGGTGTGCCGGCGAAGTTCATACGCTGGCGCACGGAAGCCGATCCTGTGCTGGATATATCGCATGGAGGAAGATCGTGAGAAATCAACGGGTACTCATTACCGGCGGAGCCGGCCTGATCGGGTCGCATATCGCCGATCTCGTCGCATTGGAGAAGCCGCGGGAAATTATCATCCTCGACAACTTCGTGCGTGGACGCCGGGACAATCTCAGTACGGCAATAGGTGGCGGCTCCGTCAACATCATCGAGGGAGATATTCGTGACAGAGCGTTGTTGGCGAAAACCTTCGAGGGCGTGGACATCGTCTTTCACCAGGCGGCCATCCGCATCACGCAATGCGCCGAAGACCCACGGCTTGCCTTCGATGTACTGGCCGAAGGCACGTTCAATGTTCTCGAAGCTTCCGTAAAGGCAGGTGTGTCGAAGGTCGTCGCTGCCTCTTCTGCCTCTGTGCTGGGTTTGGCCGAGAGCTTTCCGACCACCGAAGCGCATCATCCCTATAATAACAGGACGATCTACGGGGCGGCCAAGACGTTTAACGAGGGGCTGCTTCGCAGCTTTGCGGAGATGTATGGCCTGCGCTATGTGGCGCTGCGCTATTTCAACGTATACGGGCCGCGAATGGACGTTTACGGCGCCTATACCGAAGTGCTGATCCGCTGGATGGAGCGTCTGGCGACCGGAATGCCACCCCTCATCTATGGAGACGGCAGCCAGACGATGGACTTCGTCGATGCACGTGACATCGCCCGGGCAAACCTGCTCGCTGCGAAGAGCGATGTCACGGATGAAGTGTTCAACGTCGCGAGCGGCAGGGAAATAAGCCTCCGGGAACTCGCGCAGATGCTAAGCAGCATCATGGGGGTCTCACTCGAACCGCAGCACAAAGAAGCCCGCGCGGTAAACGGCGTAACCCGTCGTCTTGCCGATATCAGCAAGGCCGAGAAACTCCTGGGCTTCAAAGCGGAAATATCGATGGAACAAGGGCTTCGCGACCTTGTCGCCTGGTGGAAGATGAAGACCGATGCGGCAGGAGGCCAAGCTGCATGAGCCCGTCGCTACCCGTAGTTCCAGTTGCCAAGCCCGTTCTCGGAGAGGAGGAGGCGGAGGCTGTCCGCCGCGTTATTCTATCAGGATGGGTGACGCAGGGGCCGGAAGTTGCCACTTTCGAGAGTGAATTCGCTGCCTTTGTCGGCGCTGCACATGCCTGCGCCGTTTCAAACTGCACGACGGCACTGCATCTCGCCTTGATGGCGGTAGGTATCGGTGCCGGTGATGAAGTCATTACGGTCAGTCATTCGTTCATCGCAACCGCGAACGCCATCAGATACTGCGATGGCGTGCCTGTCTTTATCGACATCGAGGCAGACGGTTACAATATCGACCCTAGCTTGATCGAAAGGGCAATCACGTCCCGGACCAAGGCAATCCTGTGCGTTCATCAGCTCGGCATGCCTTGCGATATTCGCCCTGTCGTTGAGATCGGGAAGCGCCTCTCGATACCGGTCATCGAGGATGCGGCGTGCGCAACGGGAAGCGAAATCCTTTGGGATGGAAATTGGGAAAAAATTGGCAGGTCGCATGGCGACATTGCCTGCTTCTCCTTCCACCCCCGTAAGGTCGTCACGACCGGTGATGGTGGCATGTTGACTACGGCCAATCCCGAGTATGACCGAAAATTTCGCCTCTGGCGCCAACATGGCATGAGCGTCACCGACGCCGTCCGTCACGGCTCGAGGCAGGTGATCTTTGAAGACTATGATGAACTAGGCTACAATTACCGCATGACCGACCTTCAGGCGGCGGTCGGACGGGTGCAACTGCGGCGGCTGCCGGAGCTGATTGCGCAGCGCCGGCAGCTTGCCGAGAAGTATATAGAGCGCCTGTCCACGATCCCTGGGCTAACGCTGCCAATCGAGCCCGACTGGGCTCGCAGCAACTGGCAGAGCTTTTGTGTGAGATTGCCTGATGCTATCGACCAAAGGGCGGTCATGCAAGCGATGCTCGATCAGGGGATATCCACCCGGCGCGGCGTGATGAACATCCATCTGGAGGGGGCCTATTCGGGCCAAAGTTCCCATCGTGCTGCCACAGGTCTGAAGCGAAGCGTGGCAGCGCAGCGGCAAACGATAATCCTGCCGCTTTATGCTCAGATGACGGATCTCGACATCGTCAGGGTTGCCGAAGCACTTCGAAGCTCATTGGCTGAGGCGGCCAGCATACCCGCCGCCGTACAGCACGATCGGGACATTGCTCTTGTATGATTTCCTGATTGCGTGATGCGATCTTCGTTGTGCCGCAGGGCCTGATGCGCATCGCCTCGATGCGCATTTCTTGTTAGGCAAATTTCGCGATCCATCCTCTGATCACTGCGGGCATCATCTCGGGCGGAAGAAGCTGGATCAGCATGCGCAGCGAGTAGATCCCCGTCAGAGCTACGGCCAAGGCGCCGATCCCGATCGCCGGCCATAACGGCAAGACCAAAAATGCCGAAAATACCAACACCGATGCAGGTAGGAAAAGCAGCACGTGCCTGCGGTTGGCTGCGGATCCGCGGAAGCCGGTAAGCCGCCGCACGATCATGTAAATGAGGATGCTATGCCAGACGTAGAGGCCGAAAAACGCCATGCCGGCTCCTGGGGTACCGAACTTCGATACGAAGTTCCATGCCAGGCCCACATGCACGAGCGTGGCCGCCACCTCCGTCCAGAAGAAAATGGCTTGGGCACGCTTCGCCAAGATGATGAAACCCATCGGCCAGGCGATGATCCTGAGCATCATGCCTAGGCAGATCCAGCGCAAGAGATCCACCGCCCCATGAAACTCCGAAGAATAGAACAGGCTCATCATGAGCGGCGCCAGCGTCAACGTGGCGAGCAGACCGGGGCCGGCAAGAAGGATGCTGATTTCCATCTGTTCATTGACCAGGCGGTTGCATTCGGCGTGATTGTCCGCAGTCGTGGTCAGGCGCGGATAGAAGTCCGTTCCCATCGCCTGCAAAATGAAGCCGGCATAGAGACCGCCCAACCCCCAGGCCGCCTGATACAATCCTGCGGCCATCACGCCCCCGTCCTTCAATACGATGATGCGGATGGCATAGGCCGCGCCGAAGGTCAGAAGTCCGCTCGCCATGAACACGGCGCCGAATCTCAGCAGAGGTGCCCACTCTTGACCAAATTGGCGAGCCGACATTCGCGGCGAGTGTGCTCCTATCCGTCTGCTGTACCACCAGGTGGAGAGTGTTGTGACGGCCGCAATCGCTACGACCGAGGGTGCGATCGCCTGCGCGCCGAACAGGTAAACCAGTGGGACGGTGATAACCGTGCCGAAAAAACCTATGAGCACATTGATGCGGGCAAGATTTGCGATGCCACGTAAGCCCTGGATCAACGCCGTCTGCCCGGACGACACTATCCGGAAAAATACAGCGAGCGAGAGCAGCGCGATGCCACCGGCGTGCTGGTGGTCGCCGAAGGTGAAATCCGAGACCGGAAATGCCAGCGCCGCAAGAAGGAGCGCGCCAAGCAGGCCGAGTATTATCGATATGCGTCTCAGCGCTTTCGCCGACTGTGCGATCCTCGCTTCGTCTCCGGTACCGGCGGCCTCGGCGACCTGGCGCACCCCGCTGCCGCCTAGTCCCAGACCAGCGGCCGTTTGCGCGATATCGACGATTGACTGGTAGAGGCCCATGAGCCCCACGCCTTCTGGCCCAAGCAGAACGGCCAGGGCCTTGTTACGAATGACGCTTAGAGCGACGTTCACGAGCGAGGAACCGCCCATCAGCATCGTCGACTTGAGGATCTGGGTATAAGTCTGCCCACTGGCTGGGATCATGCGCAAAGTCATCAACTATCCTTAGCCGCTATGCTGTGGGGCGGGATCTCCGGCGCGTCGCCGACATATTGCCCAACGCCGCTTCGGAGATACGCGGCACAGGTATTCCTGTTAGGGCAGGAAGCGAATTCAAGACCTGGTCGGGTTTATGGCAGCTTGTATCAAGAGCAATTTCTCTCGCGCAGGTAGTCGGAGCGCCTTGGCGCTGGTCAATCGTCCGCTGCGAGTTCGTTTGCAATACATGCTTTTCGCGGGTCACTGGCTTGCCTGACTGGCGCGTGTTTCAGTTTCACGCGGCAGGTCGGCGGGCGCTGCCTGAGACACACGATCCGCAATGGGGGTTCGAACGACCCTCACAACATCACCCGGGATCAGTGCCGTTGTTTCGGAGGCCTGGAACTGCCTGATTTGGCCTTCGCTTCGCCGGCTCACCGTAAACGTCAGCGGGAGCGCCTCGTCGGTGATATTCGAGCTTCCCCCTGCCGCGAGGTCATCGAGAAGCAGTTTTTGCGTCATCTCGCGCTTCAATTTGAGCTGGTCGAGACTTGCCTGTTCCGACTGCAATTCGGAAGCGACTTCGCTTCGCCGCGTATCATAAAGCCCCTCAAGATTTCGCGTTGTCTCACTGATCGCCTGACGACCCCGCATGATGGCGGTGACAAGGTCGAGCCGATCGGAGCGGTAGGTGGTGAGCAACCGTTCCAGATCCAATTGACGCGACGAAACGGTGAGGCCTTTCGAAACCAGCGTTTTGACGCTGGTCAGTTGGTCCTCGATCGATTTGATATTGTCCTCCGAGCCCTGCACCTTCTCGCCCAGCATGCCGACTTCACTGTTCAAAAGATCACGCAATTCCGTGAGCGCTTTCGACTGCCTGTCCAGCGCATTTGCGCGAGCCTGAAAAATGACCCGTTCCTCGTTGTATATTCCCGCGGCGTATTGCTGATCGACGCCGAGCGTCCGATCGAACGTTATCTCCTTTGCCCCGGTCATCTCTGCTTGGAGCCGTGCTAATTTGGCAGTGCTGCGCAGCAGGGAGTGGTCGATTTCCCGCAGTTCGCCCGCGAGTTTGATCGTCTGCGATTGCTGCAGACTTGTGGCGCGGAACGGGCCGCCGCTCATTGCCAGGGATTGCAGGACGGTAAGTCCTGAGCGGAATTTGTACTGCCCAGGCGTGGTGACGTCTCCGACGACATAGATTGGCGGGTATTCGAGAATTTCGATGGTGACCGCGGGTGGCTGAACCAATCCGATTTTTTCTTGCAGACGCTTGGCAATCTCGTTCGTGAGGCTGGTGTTATCGCGATTGCCGATGGAAACGGATCCAAGAAAGGGCAAAAAGACAGCGCCTTCATCCGAGACGGTATATTCGCCGCCAAGCGCATCCCATCGTTCATATTGGCCTTTGGACTGCATCCATTGGACAATCGTCAGACGGATTTTCGTTTGCGGAGCAAAAGCAGTGTCATCGGCGAGAGCCGGCAATACAGCTCCGGCAAGAAAGACGAGTGTACCGATGACAAGCGTCGCCGGAAAGAACACGTTGAGAACGCGATACGATAGCTTCATTTACATGTCCAGCCTGCAAAGGCGTCCTTAAACGGACACCGGTTCAATGCCTTAGGCGCCACGCGAGCATCGGGCGCCAGGTCCGAAGCCGCAATGCCAGTGTGCAATCTGGCGAAGCCTTGAGGAAGGTGGCGGTTGTTTGCTTCGCCTTATCATTATTGATGAGGTGGGGGAGGGGCTTAGCCTAAACCGAGTAGGAACATATACCTTCGGCGCGGCAAAGAGGCATCAGCCCCGGGAAACCAGGACGTCATGCGCGCAGGAAGAGGCGCGCTGGAGCATCTCGCGCAAAAGTGTGCAGCGGTTTTGCGCTAACGACATGCGTAAAAACAAAGTTCTAAAGCGCGACGCGCTTAGCCGCGAAGGCCAGCGATCCCTCGCGGCAGAGCCGTCGTGTTTGGATCGTTTATTTTGCGACGATGATATTGACCGGCGGCGTCGCCTTAACGGTCGGCGCAAAGAAAAGGCCTCCAAACGAACACCTTGCGTGTCTTTCCCATCACGTGGTCCATGCCAACACGGCCGCTTGCCCAAAGGATGCCGCCTGTAGAGCAAAAGGCGTAGGACCTACTCGCTTATTTTTGGGCTATCATTCAGAGCTTCGTAGCAAACGATCCCCGTAGATTCGATCCCGATAATCTCGCGAGAGAGGGCCTGCCATGTATCGCAACGCTCGCCGGTGGACATCACGCTCACTCCTGCTGGATTCCTTGGTTCCCCGATGGTTGACTGTCGGCGGAAAGGAAAGGCCTCGCAAGCCTGCCGATAAGAGCGAGGATAGTGCTCAACTTGCGACATCCGTGCAAACGGCGGATGGAAACAAGCATGATGGTACGCTTGTCGACAATCCCGACAACACCGCGGCGCTCAATGAGCATGATGTTGAACAGAGAGCGGGCGTGATCGGCGACCAGGACGGTCGGGCCGATAGCAACCACCCGGCGCCGCCCTTGCCTGATGCTTTCGCAGCAAATCGCGAGACGGGGGTTCGAAGCGGGGACACTGCCGCGTCTCGGCTGTTCGCCCACGCGCCTGGTTTTGCAGGTTTCGAGCGGGACGCGCACGGAGTTGCATTCGGGGCTCAATCGTCCCTTTATCGCACCTACGCTGGAATGAGCCTCATAGGCGACGATCCTTTGGCTCCGTATCTGCCGCAAAGCCCTGCACCGACAGTTTCGGGAGAAGGTTCTGCTGCGATGACGGGCGAGCGTGCTCACTCGGGCAACGTCGTCATTCTCGAATCGAGCCCGTCAGCGCAGGCGACTGCGCATCAGACTGGCGCGGATTCACTGGCGTTTGGCATGCCCTTTGGTGTGTGCGGATGCGGCTACTTTACCTCCCCCACGCGGATTCTCGATTGGGCCCATGGCGGCGCCATGCTTCAACAGGACGGCCAATTGCCGGGCACCAGGCTGACCGAGGGGCCGGACTTTGTATCGACGATCAAGCGGGCCATCAGCGCTTCGATCAGCGACCCGCTTCTCGATCGTGACTTGTCGCCTCTCTCGGGATGGCGCGGAACCGCGACGTGGACGGATTCGACGATCTTGAACGGATCGTTGCCAGGCGGCGGAGAAATCGGAACGGGCACCGCCACATCCAAGGGCATCGGTATCCTTTCCGGTTCGGTGACGACGCCACCTTCTACGCAGCGGTCGTTGACGACGCAAAATCTGGCGGCCGCGGCTGCGGCCAACAACCTGATCGTGCTGGAAAACCAGAAGCAGGGTAACCCGCAGAGCGAGTGGGGCATCGACGGTGCCGGTAGCTCCAACATCGAGGGATTTGCGACCGACATCAGCGTCGACAATGGCAAGACGATCAGCTTCAAGATCAATACGAATTCCACCAACTACCGGATCGATATCTACCGGCTCGGCTATTACGGCGGCATGGGCGCTCGCAAGGTCGCGACCATGCAGCATACCGGCTTGCAGACTCAGCCAAATCCGTTGCGTAACGCCTCGACCGGCACGGTGGATGCCGGCAACTGGGCCGTGTCTGCCTCGTGGACCGTACCGGAGGACTCCGTATCGGGCGTCTATATCGCCAAGCTCGTGCGTCAGGATGGCACCTCCGGCCAAAATCATATCCCGTTCATCGTGCGCGACGACGACAGCCAAAGCGACATCGTCTTCCAGACGGCAGACCAGACCTGGCAAGCTTACAACGGTTGGGGTGGCGCGAACTTCTATGGCGGCAACGGTCCGGCGACGGGGCAGGGTGCCGGTCGCGCCTATGCGGTCAGCTACAACAGACCGATTGCGACCCGCGGCGGGGTTGGCACTTTTGCCGGTCCGCAGGATTACCTGTTCGGCGCCGAATATGCGGGCATCTACTGGCTGGAACAGAACGGCTATGACGTCTCCTACCTGTCGGGTGTCGACGTCGACCGTTATGGCAGCCTGTTGCTCAATCACAAGACCTATATTGATGCCGGGCACGATGAGTACTGGTCCGGACAGCAGCGGACCAATGTCGAAGCCGCGCGCGATGCCGGCGTCAACCTGATGTTCTGGAGCGGTAACGAGGTGTATTGGCGCACCCGTTGGGGCAATGCCTATAGCGCCGACGGCACGCCTTATCGCACGCTGATCTCCTACAAGGAGACATGGTCGCCCAGCGCGAGCATCGACCCTTCCAACGAATGGACAGGCACATTCCGTGATCCGCGCCTCAGCCCACCCGCCGTCGGCGGCGGAAACCCGGAAAACTCACTGACCGGACAGTTGTTCAAGGTCGACGATGTCGGCAGCAATCTCGCCGCGATCAAAGTCGGATATGACGATGCCAACCTGCGCTTCTGGCGCAATACGAGCGTTGCCAATCTTCAGCCTGGCCAGACCGCAACGCTCACCAAGAACTATCTTGGTTACGAATGGGACGAAGCGGTCGATAACGGCTTCGATCCGGCTGGCCTTGTCAAGCTGTCGTCGACGACGCTTCCGGTCAGCACCTATTTGCTCGACTACGGAAACACGACCGGCAACGCGACCGCGACGCACAATCTGACGCTTTATCGGGCGCCGAGCGGTGCACTGGTGTTCGGCGCCGGTACCGTCTACTGGACATGGGGCCTCAGCGACAATCACGACAAGGAGGCGACTCCGACCGATCCCCGCGTGCAGCAGGCAATGGTCAATCTGCTTGCCGACATGGGCATTCAGCCGGGAACACTGCAATCCGGACTCGTCGCCACAACCAGTTCCACGGACCTTGTTGCACCGACCTCCGTCATCACCGTACCCGCGACGGTGGCCGTCGGATCCACCGTGACGATTACAGGCACCGCTGCCGACACGGGCGGCGGGGTCATCGCCGGCGTCGAAGTTTCGACCGACAACGGGGCGAGCTGGCATCCGGCGACAGGCGATGAGAACTGGACTTATACCTGGTCGCCGCAGGTCGCCGGCAGCTACACGATCCGGTCCCGCGCCGTTGACGATAACATCAACCTCGAAACGCCCTCGGCCGGACGCACGGTCACCGTCGGCGGACCGAGTTATACTTCCCTCTTCGGCGCGGCGACGCCAGCGGTCGTCAACACAAACGATACGTCGGCTGTCGAGCTCGGGGTCCGCTTCCAGACCTCTGCGGCAGGGACCGTCTCCGGCATCCGCTTTTACAAGGGCAGCCAGGATACGGGTACCCATACCGGTTCGCTGTGGTCGAGCACGGGTACTCAGCTCGCGACCCTCACCTTCACGAACGAGACCGCCAGCGGCTGGCAGACCGCGTATTTCTCCAGTCCGGTGGCATTGACGGTCGGGCAGACCTACACGGCCTCCTACCATACGAATGCCGGTCGTTACTCGACCACCGCCAACTACTTTGTCTCCAATGTGACGAGTGGGCCGCTGACGGCACCGGCGAGCGGTAATGGCGTATACAGATACGGCAGCACCAGCCTGTACCCTACGGCCACCTTCGCTGAGACGAATTACTGGGTCGATGTGATGTTCAATCCGTCGGCCTCCAACACGACGCCGACGGCGGTTGCCGATGCGGGGAATGCGACCGAAAAGGGTGGCGTGGCCAATGGTTCGGGTGGCGTGGTCGCCAGCGGCAACGTGCTGACCAACGATACCGATGCGGATACCGGTGACACCAAGACGGTGACGGCGATCCGCTTCGGCACTACATCAGGCACGCTCGGCACGGCGCTGAACGGCACCTATGGCAGTCTCGTGCTCAGCGCATCGGGCGTCTATAGTTATGCCGTCAACGAGAGCAATGCCGCCGTGCAGGCGCTGCGGCAGTCGACCAACACGCTGAGCGATGTCTTCAGCTACACGATGCGGGATACCGCTGGCGCCACCGCCACGGCAAACCTGACCGTCACCATCCATGGCGCCAATGACGCGCCGGTTCTGGCGGTCCAGACGGCTAGCCAGAACGCTACCGTCGGCTCTGCCTTCTCGTTCACGCTGCCGACGACGACCTTCACCGATGTCGACAGCGGCGAGACGCTCACCTATGCGGCAACGTCTGCCGACGGCTCGGCGCTGCCTGCCTGGCTGAGCTTCAATGCCACGACGAGGACCTTCTCCGGAACGGCGACGACATCAGGGACCTATGGCGTCAGGGTAACGACGACCGACCTCGGCGGCCTCACCGCCAACGAGACCTTCAACATCGCCGTGTCGACATCAGGCAACACGACGCCGACGGCGGTTGCCGATGCGGGTGACGCGACCGAGAAGGGTGGGGTGGCCAACGGTTCGGGCGGCGTGGTTGCCAGCGGTAACGTGCTGACCAACGATACCGATGCGGATGCCGGTGATAGCAAGACGGTGACGGCGATCCGCTTCGGCACCACATCAGGCACGCTCGGCACGGCACTGAACGGCACCTATGGCAGTCTCGTGCTCAGCGCATCGGGCGTCTATAGCTATGCCGTCAACGAGAGCAATGCCGCCGTGCAGGCATTGCGGCAGTCGACCAACACGCTAAGCGATGTCTTCAGCTATACGATGCGGGATACCGCCGGCGCCACCGCCACGGCAAACCTGACCGTCACCATCCATGGCGCTAATGACGCGCCGGTGCTGGCTGTTCAGACGGCCGCCCAGAACGCCACCGTCGGCTCTGCCTTCTCCTTCGTGCTGCCGACGACGACCTTTACCGATGTCGACAGCGGCGAGACCCTCACCTATGCGGCAACCGCTGCCGACGGCACGGCGCTGCCCGCCTGGCTCGCCTTCAACGCCACGACGCGGACGTTCAGCGGCACGCCGACGACATCAGGCACCTACGGCGTCAGGGTGACGGCAACCGACCTTGGCGGCCTTGCCGCCAACGAGACCTTCAATATCACTGCGACAGTGGCGCCTGCGACCTACAGCCTGTTTAACGCCTCCAGCACACCGGCCCAGACCAATCTCAACGACGGTCAGCAGCTCGAGGTCGGCGTCAAGTTCCAGTCCAACGTCGTCGGTGATATTACCGCCATCAAGTTCTACCGCAGCGCCAACGACAACGGACAGAACGTCGTCGATCTGTGGACCACCACCGGCACCAGGCTCGCCACCGCCACCTTCACCAACACCACGGCAAGCGGTTGGCAGACGGTGAACTTCACAACGCCCGTCACCATCGCTGCCAACACCACCTATATCGCCTCCTACCACACCACCGGCGCTTACGTGGCAACTGATGGCTTCTTCGCCAACGGCGTCAGCAATGGTCCGCTGTCGGCGCTATCCAGCGCTGCGGCTGGCGGCAATGGCGTCTATGCCTACGGCGGATCTGCCACCACAGGTCTCTTCCCGACCAGCACCTTTGACTCGGCAAACTATTATGCCGATGTGGTCTTCCGGCCGCAGCTCGCCGCCTGACGCGTCGAACGAGGTTAGAGACGATTTCGATGAGGCTCATAAAACGCAAATGACAGTCGCTCCGAATGCCCTCATTGACGGGATGCCGATGAACAGCATCGACCGGTTGCCGGTCACCGTGCTCTCGGGTTTTCTCGGCGCCGGCAAGACAACGCTTCTCAGCCACGTGCTGACCAATCGCGACGGCCTGCGGGTCGCCGTCATCGTCAACGATATGAGCGAAGTGAACATAGACGCCAGTCTTATTCGAGACGGCGGCTGTAACCTGTCGCATACGACAGAGACGTTGATTGAGCTCAGCAATGGCTGCATATGCTGCACCCTGCGCAACGATCTCCTGACGGAAGTGCGGCGACTGGCCGAAGAGGGGCGATACGACTATCTGTTGATAGAGGGGACCGGCATTGCGGAGCCATGCCCAATCGCGGCAACCTTTTCATTCCGCGACGAGAATGGTGTTTCGCTCTCCGATTTTGCGAAACTCGACACGATGGTGACCGTCGTCGACGCTGCAAGCCTCTTGGCCGATTACAGCAGCGCTGATCTGCTTCGCGATCGCGAACTGCAGCGGGACGGTGACGACCGGCGCACACTCATCGACTTGTTGGTCGACCAGATCGAGTTTGCCGATATTGTCGTGATCAACAAGATCTCGGATGCGAGCGAAGAGGTCCGCGCGGAAGTCCGCAAGACGGTGGCTGCACTCAACCCGGATGCCCGCCAGGTGGAGACGGACTTCGGCAAGGTTTCTCTTGCAACCATCCTCAGTACGGGCCTCTTCGATGAAGCAAAAGCCGCCGCTCACCCGTTGTGGCACAAGGAACTCTACAATCCGGGCGACCATGTTCCGGAGACGGAGGAATACGGGGTATCGAGCTTTGTCTATCGCACGAGGCGTCCCTTCGACCCCAAGCGGTTTCGAGCATTCCTGGACGAGCCCTGGCCGGGGGTAATCCGCGCCAAAGGCCATTTCTGGCTTGCCACGCGCCCGCGTCACGTGGGTTTGATGTCGGCTGCCGGAGTGCAACGGCGCTGTGAACCTATGGGGCTCTGGTGGGCGGCCGTTCCCCGACAAGACTGGCCCAGCCATCAGCAGTTTCGCCAGCATATCGAGAGCCGATGGGACAGCGCTTGGGGCGACCGTCGGCAGGAGCTCGTGTTCATCGGTGTTGATATGGACGAGACAGGCGTCCGCACCGCGTTGGACGACTGTCTGGCCAGTTCGGACCCGCGGGACTGGTCGGCTCTCGAAGATCCGTTTCCGGCCTGGTAGCACGGGGACGCGGGAGTACCGGCTCGACCGGCCGGACCGGCGAGACAATACCGAACTGGAGCCTTTCCGGGTTAGATTGAAGCATTCTGTTGGCTCAAACGGAGTCGGATGGTCGACCGGCCGGCGCGCGTCGTAGCCAAGCTCTACGGCCAAGCCGGCCGATCGATCAGCCGGCCCGTTTCAGCCAACCCGAAGGGCCGGGCATCTTTGCGCCAGGATCAAAGGCGATCGGCTCGGACGTACCAAGGGGTATGCCCGTCGCCAATCGCCTTTGCCCTGACGAAAACCTGCTCCGGCAGAATGCTGCAATCTAACCCGGAAAGGCTCTAGAATTCCTCTTCACCCAGAGTCGGCCACTGAGCAGTAGCCGGAGGCAGCTTTGCGGCCTTGTCGGTCGGGGATGGGGTGACGGGCATCACATCGGAGTATGGGGGTACCACCCACATACCCCAGATTGGTGTCGTACGTTCCCTTACGAAAGCTGGCAGGATGAAGCCTTCCAATGGTGGTCGACGGGAAACGGGGACGCCGCTCTTGCTGAGATTTCATGTGAGGAATCGCGAATATCTAAGTACTGCCGGCGGCACGCCGAGCGTCTGTCACCCACCCTCTGTCTGGACCGCACTGCTTGGAACTGCGACCGTGGTGTCTTCAAGCACTCAGGGTCCCTACGGCTTTGCCAATCAGGGCAGCGCAACCGTCCAATCCTCCTTCTCCGGCACGGTCACATCTTCCCTGATATCATCAGGCGACATGCAATCGTCGCCCGCATCGTCGACGGCGATGCCGGCGCCTGCGGGAGATAGCGGCGCGCAAGACGGTTTTACCAAGACGGCTGCTGCGACGGTGTTCCAGGCGCCTTCCTCGACATTGCAACGCACCGTGCTTGCCCCGGATCCGTCCGAGGAGGCTGCGACACTGCCGGCCGCTCCCGCGCTTACGGGTGTTACCACCGATGCCGACACTGGAAGCACCAAGACGGCGGCGCCGGTCAGCTCTTCCAGCAGTCTCGGCACGGCTTCGTTGCGCCTTCAGGCCTCGATAGCATCTGTCTCTGTAGAGCCGAGCCAGGACGTTTCTGCTGAGACGACCGCGGCCCCGACAGCACTGGCGGCACTGGCGGCACCGGTGGCACCGATGGCGGCGGTTTCGGCTGCGGCGACACCCAACAAGATCGCGCTCGAAAACCTGAAGCAGGGCAACCCGATCAGCGAATGGGGGCTGGAGGGCGACGGCAACGGCACCATCCAGGGCTTCGCCACCGAAATCAGCACGAATATCGGCCAGACGGTCGATTTCAAGATCGCCACGGATTCCACCCATTACCGCATCGATATCTACCGCATGGGCTATTACGGCGGGGCAGGCGCGCGCAAGGTCGACTCGATCGAGAAATCGCTGACTACGGCGCAGATCCAGCCGCATCCGATCGTCGACATGTCGCTCGGTCTCATCGATTGCGGCAACTGGTCGGTTTCCGCCAGCTGGCAGATCCCTGCCGATGCCGTCTCGGGCGTCTATTTCGCCAAGCTGGTGCGCGAGGACGGCACCGAGGATGCGGGCATCATCCCCTTCGTCGTGCGCGACGACGCTTCGACCAGCGATATCGTCTTCCAGACGTCGGACACGACATGGCAGGCCTATAATGCCTGGGGTGGCGCTAGCCTCTATTATGGCGAAGTGCCCGTCGATCCCGCCGACATGATCGGCTACCTGCCGCCGAACTGCAGCTGCGGGCTGACCGCGATCGGCCGCGCCTCGGCCGTCAGCTACAACCGCCCGATCATCACCAATACGAGCCCGGTCGGCGGTTCGCATGATTTCATCTTCGGCGTCGAATCCTCTGCCATCTCGTGGCTGGAGCAGAACGGCTACGACGTGTCCTATATCTCGGGCGTCGATGCGACGCGCAGCGGCAGCCTGCTGCTCAACCATGATGCCTATCTCTCCGTCGGCCATGACGAATACTGGTCTGCCGAGCAGCGCGCCAATGTGGAGGCCGCGCGCGATGCAGGCGTGAACCTCGCCTTCTGGAGCGGCAACGAGGTTTACTGGAAAGTCCGCTGGGAAAGTAGCATCGACGGCAGCGGCCAGGCCTACCGCACCATGGTCTGCTACAAGGAGACCTACGGCACGAGCACGGACCCGAGCAATGTCGGCACCGGCACATGGCGCGATCCGCGTTATGCCGATCCGGGGCAGCAGCCGGAGAATTCGCTGACGGGCACGATGTTCCAGGTGGACAGCTACCGCCAGGACACGATCTCCATCCCCTACGACTATTCGAACCTGCGCTTCTGGCGCAATACCGATGTCTCCCAGCTGAATGAAGGCGATACCTACAATCTGGTGCAGAACCTGCTCGGCTATGAATGGGATTCCGATGTCGAGAACGGATTCCGTCCGGCTGGACTGATCAACCTGTCGCTCTCTTCGGTCTCGGTGGAAACCTATCTGCGCGATTACGGCACGACGATCGGCTCTGCCGTCGCCACCCACAGCCTCACCATGTACCGGGCGGCAAGCGGCGCGCTGGTCTTCGGCGCCGGCACCGTCTTCTGGTCCTGGGGCCTGAGCGACAACCACCAGGGTCCGACAACATCGACCGATCGCAATGTGCAGCAGGCGATGGTCAACATGTTCGCGGACATGGGCATCCAGCCGACGACGCTGGATGCGAGCCTGATCCTCGCGACGCAATCGACCGACGCGCTGAAGCCCACCTCGTCGGTCACGTCGCCGATCATCGGCGCCAGCTTCCTCGAAGGGCAGCACGTGACGATCACGGGTACGGCGCAGGATTTCGGCGGCGGCATCATCGCCGGTGTCGAGGTCTCCACCGATGGCGGCCAGCACTGGTTCAAGGCGTCAGGCCGCGAGAACTGGAGCTATAACTGGGTCGTCCAGGCAAGCGGCACCTACACGATCCTGTCGCGCGCCGTCGACGACAGCGTCAATCTGGAAGCGCCATCGGCCGGCAAGCAGGTCACGGTCAACCTGCCGGGCACGCAGGGCCTGTGGACGCTTGCGGAAAAGCCTGCAACCGAGGTGGCGATCGATCGCGATCCCGTCGAGCTCGGCCTGCGCTTCCAGGCAACAACGGCAGGCTCGGTGCAGGGCATTCGCTTCTACAAGGGCTTCTACAATACCGGCGACCACGTCGTCAGCCTCTGGTCCGGCAACGGAACGCTGCTCGCAACCGGCGTGTCGGTGGGTGAACCGCTCTCCGGCTGGCAGACGGTAATGTTCTCCTCGCCGGTCCAGATCGCCGCCGGCACGACCTATGTGGCCTCCTATCACAGCAACGGATTCTTCTCCGTCACCGAGAACTATTTCAGCGAGCCCTATGCCAGCGGCGCGCTGAAGGCCGTCGATGGCGGCGGCGTCTTTGCCTATAGCGGCACCAGCACGTTCCCCGGTCAGAGCCCCGGCGGCTCGAACTATTGGGTGGACGTGGTCTTCGATGCCGGCCCCAACAGCCAGCCGGTCGCAACGGACGACAGCGGGCTGATCATCGGCCATAACGGAACGCTTGTTATCTCGATTGCCGCACTCGTGGCAAATGATGTCGATGCCAATGGCGATGCGCTGACCATCACCGCCGTCGGCAATGCGCTCAACGGCACGGTCGCGCTCAACACGCAGACCGGAACCATCACCTTCACGCCGGCTAACAATTATTCAGGCCCGGCAAGCTTCACCTATACGCTGTCGGACGGCCGCGGCGGCACGGATCAGGGCAATGTCAGCCTCACCGTTCAGACCGCCCCGGCCGGGGAGACGCTCTTTACGGGAAGCGAGGGGCCAACCGGCGGCAGCTTCAACGACAATGCGGCGATGGAACTCGGCATGAAGTTCGTCGCTTCCTCAAACGGCACGATCTCGGGAATCCGCTATTACAAGGCTGCCGGCGATACCAGCGTGCATACAGGCTCCATCTGGAGGGCGGACGGCACGCTTGTTGCCACGGTCACCTTCACCAACGAGTCGCTCTCCGGCTGGCAGACCGCAACCTTCTCCACGCCGCTGCAGATCACGGCGGGTGCGACCTATGTCGCCTCCTATCACACGACCGGCAGCTATGTGGCCACCGCAGGCTATTTCAACACGGCCCACACCAACGGCTCGCTGACGGCGCTCGCCGGTGCGAACGGCGTCTATGCGGTCGGATCGGGCTCGACCTTTCCGACCCAGAGCTACCAGTCGTCGAATTACTGGGTCGATGTCGTCTTCAATCAGTCCACGGGCAACACGGTGCCGGTTGCCGCCAACGACAACGGCTATACGACCTATGCCAACACGGCCCTGTCGATTGCCGCGGCCAACCTGCTTGCCAATGACAGCGATGGCGATGGCGACCCGCTGAGCATTACCGGCGCCAATGGCGCGGTGAACGGAACGGTGACGTATAACAGCCAGACCAACACGGTGATCTTCACGCCGAACTCGGGCTATACGGGCGTCGCAAGCTTCTCCTATTCGATCTCGGACGGGCAAGGCGGCACGGCCTCGGCGACCGTCAGCCTCACGGTCAATTCGCAGCCCGGCGGCGGCACGACCTCGAGCCTGTTTACCAGCGCCGACACGTCGGGGGTTACCGCCGCCAATGACGCCAACTCGGTCGAACTTGGCGTCAAGTTCATCGCTTCCGGCAGCGGCCAGATCACGGGGCTCACCTATTACAAGAGCGCTCAGGATACCGGCACGCATGTCGGCTCGCTCTGGACCGCGGGCGGCCAGCTCCTTGGCCAGGCAACCTTCATCAACGAGACGGCAAGCGGCTGGCAGACGGTTTCCTTCACGCAGCCGATCAATGTCACGGCCGGCGCCACCTATGTGGCGAGCTACCATTCCAACGGCTTCTATTCGGCAACGGCGAACTACTTCACGACAGACCATACGAGCGGCGCGCTGACGGCGCCGGCAAGTTCGGTCAGCGGCGGCAACGGCGTCTATGCCTATGGCACGGGCAGCCTGTTCCCGACCGCCTCCTACAATGCCAGCAATTACTGGGTGGACGTGCTCTATCAGCAGGGCGCGCAGAATGCGGTTCCGGTTGCCGCCAATGACAGCGGCTACTCGACCAATACGGGCACGCCGATCACCATCCAGGCCTCGGCGCTGCTTTCAAACGACAGCGATGCCGATGGCGATCCGCTCGCGATCACCGGTGTCAGCGGTGGCGTCAACGGCTCGGTCGCCTACAATGCCCAGGCCCAGACGGTGACCTTCACGCCGACCGCAGGCTATTCGGGACCGGCGAGCTTCAGCTACGCGATATCAGACGGCAAGGGCGGCACGGCCACGGCCCAGGTTGCGCTCACCATCAACAGCCCGGCTGCAGGCCCGGAGCAGAACCTCTTTGCCGCGAATGCGACGCCCTCGGTCGTCTCCACCAACGACAATCAGCAGGTCAATCTCGGCATGAAATTCCAGGCCGATACGGCAGGCTGGATCACCGGCATCCGCTTCTACAAGGGGGCAGACAATACGAGCCCGCATAACGGCTATCTCTGGACCGCCTCGGGCACGCTGCTCGGCAGCGTCGCCTTCAGCAACGAAACGGCAAGCGGCTGGCAGACTGCGACACTCACCCAGCAGGTGGAGATCGCCGCGGATACGACCTACGTCGTTTCCTACAGCACCAACGGCAATTATTCGGCGACCGGCAATTACTTCAGCGCCGAAGTGACGAATGGCGACCTCAGAGCGCTAAGCGGCAGCAACGGCGTTTATGCCTATGGGTCGAGCGGGCTGTTCCCGAGCGCCAGCTATAACAGCACAAATTACTATGTGGACGTAGCATTCAGACCGCAGCTCGCAGCGTAAAGCCCGCGAGCATGTAAGGCCAAGCATCTGTAAAGGGTAATGAGATCGATGATGGGTGCAGACAACAGATTGCCGGTAACGGTTCTCGCCGGGTTTCTCGGCGCCGGCAAGACGACTGTCCTCAATCATGTCCTGAGCAATCGTGAGGGTCGCCGGGTTGCTGTCATCGTCAACGATATGAGCGAGGTCAACATCGATGCGGATCTCCTGCGCGACGGGGGTGCAGACCTCTTGCGCACGGACGAGACGCTGGTAGAGCTCACCAATGGATGCATCTGCTGCACCCTGCGCGACGACCTCCTGAGCGAGGTTCGCCGGCTCGCTAGCGTCGGCCGTTTCGATTATCTGCTGATCGAGGGCACCGGCATTGCCGAGCCGCTGCCGGTCGCAGCCACCTTCTCCTTCCGCGACGAGAGCGGGGCAGCACTCTGCGATGTCGCGCGGCTCGACACCATGGTTTCCGTCGTCGATGCGGTCAATCTTCTCGCCGATTACCAGAGCGCCGAGTTCCTTGCCGATCGCGGCGAAAGGCGTGACGGGGACGATGAGCGCAAGCTCGTCGAACTCCTCGTCGAGCAGATCGAATTTTCCGACGTCGTCATCATCAACAAGGCAGGCGATGTGCCGCCGGCAATGCTCTTGGAGGTTCGCCGGGTCGTCGCGGCGCTCAATCCGGATGCCCGCATCATCGAGGCGGCCTTCGGCCAGGTGCCGCTTGGCGCGATCATGGATACCGGGCTCTTCAGCGAGGCGAAGGCCGCCCGCCATCCGTTCTGGCACAAGGAGCTTTACGGCTGGGGCGGCCATGTGCCGGAGACCGAGGAATACGGCATTGCGAGCTTCGTCTATCGCAGCCGCCGGCCTTTCGATCCCGCGCGGCTGAGCCGCGTCATCGAGCAGCCATTGCCCGGCATCATCAGGGCGAAAGGGCATTTCTGGCTGGCGACCCGGCCGGACGAGATCGGCCTGCTGTCAATTGCCGGCACGCAATGCCGCATCGAGAACAGGGGATTCTGGTGGGCTTCGGTGCCGCGGGCGCACTGGCCGCGCCATCCGCAATTCCGCCAGTTGCTTGACCGGCATTGGGACGATGTCTGGGGCGACCGTCGTCAGGAGCTGGTCTTCATCGGCTCCGGCTTCGACGAGGCGGCGATCCGTGCCGCGCTCGACGATTGCCTGGCCGGGGAGGAGACGGGTTTCGATCCGCAAACCGCCATCGGTCTTCGCGATCCGTTTCCAGCATGGCGGCACGATACTCACGCATCGGACCGAAAGGTGTGAAGCGGTTTTCGGATAATCCGATGTGTCGACTCAAAGGTGAACAGGTTTTGATTATCAACCAGAGGAGAGAACAATGAGCAACGAACTTTATGCAGATGGCATCGGCGAGATCACCATCACGGGAACGATCGTGCGCATCGACCTGATGTCACTCTCGGCCACCGATCGTGACGCCAACAACAATCCGAAGCCAGTCTTCCGCCAGCGCATCATCATGCCGGTCGATGCCTTCGCCAATGCGGTCGATCTCATGCAGAAGGCGCTTGGCGGGTTGGTCGAGGCGGGTGCGGTCCGTCGCATCGGCGATATGCCAGCTGCGGCTGCCGCCGATATCCAGACGGTGCAGGCCGGCGCTTCGAACGCCTCGCCGAACTTCAACTGATAAAACAAATATTGCCTCGGTCTCGTATTGTTTCGGGTGGGCCATGAGTGGTTTTCTGCATACCAATCTGCACTGTCTTGCACTGGTCGCGCGTCATCACGGCGTCGATCTTGCTCCTGAACGACTGCAGCACGATTATGCCGTCGGCAACGATCCCGTTGCCATGCGGCAGCTGCTGCGCATGGCCAAGGATGCCGGCCTCAGGGCAAGGCATCTGACGCTCGACTGGCGATCCCTGTTCCAACTCGGCGAGGCCTTCCCGGTGCTCGCCGAGCTGACGAACGGCAACTGGGTGGTCATCGCCGGCGCTGTCGGGAGCGGGGAGGATGAGAGAATCCGCGTTCTCGACCCGCTGGCATCACGTGCCGAAGTGATGATGCTCAGCGAAGAGCAGTTCGCCAAGGCCTGGCTCGGATCGGTGATCCTGCTGAAGCGCAACTATCGCATGTCCGATGAGGACCGGCCCTTCGGCTTCCGTTGGTTCGTCCCCGAGATCATCAAGCAGCGCAGCTTCTTCCGCGACGTCGCGCTCGCCGCCTTCGTGCTCTACGGGCTGGGGCTGACGACGCCGATCTTCTTTCAGCTCGTCATCGACAAGGTGCTGGTGCATCAGAGCTATGCGACGCTGACGGTTTTGACGGCGGGCATCGCGATCGCGCTCGTCTTCGACGCCACCTTCACCTTCCTGCGCCGCTATCTGCTGCTCTATGCGACGAACAGGATCGACATCCGCGTCGCGACCCGCACCTTCGGCCATCTGCTCAACCTGCCGATCGCGCTCTTCGAGCAGGCCTCGGCCGGCGTTCTCGTCAAGCATATGCAGCAGACCGGGCGCATCCGCGAATTCCTGACCGGCCGGCTGTTTCTCACACTCCTGGACGGCGTTTCGCTGCTGGTCTTCGTGCCGATCCTGCTTCTCTACAGCGTCAAGCTGACACTTGTCGTGCTCGGTTTCGCCGCTCTTGTCGGGCTCGTGGTGATGATGCTCGTCGGGCCGTTCCAGCGCCGGTTGCAGGCGCTCTACCAGGCCGAAGGCGACCGGCAGGCATTGCTGGTGGAAACCGTGCACGGCATGCGCACCGTCAAATCGCTGGCGCTGGAGCCGCGCCAGCGCAAGGTGTGGGACGATTACTCGGCGCAGTCGATCTCCGTGCGTTTCCGGGTCGACAAGATCTCGACCATCGCCCAGGCGATGACCGGACTGCTGGAGAAGCTGATGAGCGTTGCCATCATCGGCCTCGGCGCGCTCGATGTCTTCAGCGGCGCGATGACGATCGGCGCGCTGGTCGCCTTCAACATGCTCGCCGGCCGGGTCTCGGGACCACTGGTGCAGATCGTCACCATGGTGCACGAATATCAGGAAGTCGCGCTCTCCGTGCGCATGCTCGGCGAGATCATGAACCAGCGGCCGGAGCAGGCGGGCCGCGGGCGAGGTGTTCGGCCGCATCTGCAGGGCCGCATCGAATTCGACAGGGTCAGCTTCCGTTACGGCCCGGATAGCGCGCCGGCGCTCGACAATGTCTCCTTCGCCATTCCGGCCGGCTGCCTCTTCGGCGTGGTCGGCAAGAGCGGCTCGGGCAAGACGACGATCACAAGGCTCATCCAGGGGCTCTATCAGAGCCAGGAAGGCCTCGTGCGCATGGATGGCTATGACAGCCGCGAGATCGACCTCGTGCATCTGAGAACGAGCATCGGCGTCGTGCTGCAGGATAGTTTCCTGTTTCGCGGCTCGGTGCGCGAGAATATCGCCGCCGCCAAGCCCGATGCCAGCATCGAGGAGATCATGGAAGTCGCCCGCATCGCCGGCGCCGAGGAGTTCATCGAGCGCCTGCCGCGCGGCTTTGACACGATGCTGGAGGAAAACGCCTCCAACCTGTCAGGCGGCCAGAAGCAGCGGCTTGCCATTGCCCGCGCGCTGATCACCGATCCGAAGCTGTTGATCTTCGACGAGGCGACGAGCGCGCTCGACCCCGACAGCGAGGCGATCATCCGCGAGAATCTGAGCCGCATCGCCGCCGGCCGCACCGTCATCATCGTCTCGCACCGGCTTTCGACGCTCGTCGATGCCGATGCCATTCTCGTCATCGATCGTGGCAAGGTCGCCGATATCGGCCGGCACGATCAGCTTGTATCGCGCTGTATGACCTATCGCCATCTGTGGTCCCAGCAGATGAGGCAGGTCGCATGAACGCGCACACCAGAAAACCCAGCGAAAACCTGCCGGTCCCTTCAGGCAAGGTCCCGTCAGGCAAAGGCCCATCGGGGAAGGGGAGGGAGCTCACCGCCCGCCCGCCGTTGCCGCCGGCAATTGCCGAATTCCAGTCCGACGCCGTCGAGCTGGAGGAACGCGCTCCGCCGCGCATTGCACGGATGACGCTGTATTGCGTGACGGCGCTGATTGCCGCCGCGATCATCTGGGCCTCGGTCTCGTCGATCGACGAGGTGGTGATTGCGCCCGGCAAGCTCGTCACCACCCAGCCGACGATCGTCGTCCAGCCGCTCGAAACCTCGATCATCCGCACGATCGAGGTGAAGGCCGGCGAAGTGGTGCATGCCGGGCAGACGCTCGCGACCCTCGACGCCACGTTTAGCCAGGCCGATGTCGACCAGCAGCAGGCGAAGTTCGCCGCCCTCGACGCCCAGGTGAGGCGCATCGAGGCCGAGCTTGCCGGCGACGACTACATGAAGATGGCGGGAGATACGCCCGACCAGGTGCTGCAGGCGCAGCTCTTCGGCCAGCGACAGGCCTTCTACATGGCTCAGCTGCAGAATTTCGAGCAGCAGATCGCCGGCCAGTCAGCCGCTCTCGCAGCGAGCAGGAACCAGGAGGCGGTGCTCAACGACAGGCGCGATGGGCTCTCGCAGATCGAGGCAGCGCGGGAGCGGCTCTATAACAAGCAGAGCGGCTCGCTGATCACGCTGCTCGGCTCGCGTGACGCCCGCCTCGACGTCGAGTCCGACCTGACCGCCGTCCGCGGCCGGGCCGACGAGGCCGCCCACGCCTATGCCAAGCTCCGAGCCGACCGCCAGGCTTTCATCGAGGATTTCCGCCGCGCCGCAATGGAGCAGCTGGTGGAGTTGCGCGGCCAGCGCGACATGGCTGACGAGGAACTGAAAAAGATGGAACTGCGCCGCAACATGGTGGCGCTGACCGCACCCGCCGATGCCGTCGTGCTCGATCTCGCCCAGCGCTCGGTCGGTTCAGTGGTGCGCGAGGCGGAACCGGTCGTGACGCTGGTGCCGATCAACGTGCCCCTCGAAGCCGAAGTCTCGATCAACACCCGCGACATCGGCCGCGTCGCCGTCGGCAAGGAAGCCCGCATCAAGCTCGACGCTTATCCCTTCCAGAAATACGGCACCGCCTCGGGCGAGGTGAGAACCATCAGCCAGGACACCTTCCTCACCGGCCAACAGGAGCAGACAGAGACCCCGAGCCAGCCGGCCGCCCCCTTCTTCAAGGCGCGGATCCTGCTTGCCGATACCCGGCTGAATGCCGCAGGTATGCCGGTACGGCTGCTGCCCGGCATGACCGTGTCCACGGAAATCAAGGTCGGCAACCGTACGGTGATCTCCTATTTCCTGTATCCGCTGCTGCGTGGCCTCGATAATGCAATACGCGAACCGTAGAACGCGGCGGATCAGTTCGCCCCGACGAGATCCCGAGTGAGCTTCGAGGCTGACCCTGGTTTTCTACCGCGCCGGCAGCGCCTTGCTTGGAGCATGCAGCTCGACGATCTGGACAAAGCGCTGGCTGGCTGCGCCGCCAACGCGGGCGATCACTTCGACGATTGGCACAACCACATGAGGTCACGGCAATTCGCGACCTGCACGGTGATGGCGAGATCGATTTTCCGGCATCAAATGGAAGTCAACGGCAAGGCAGGCAGCACTTTGTCCAAGGTGATGGGAAATTCGCGTACCCGAACCCCGGTCGCATTGTAGACGGCATTGGCTACGGCAGCGCCCGCACCGCAGACGCCGAGCTCGCCGAGGCCCTTTGCGCCGAGCGGGTTGGCCTTGTCGTCATGTTCTTCGAGGAACACGACCTCCATCGCCGTAACGTCGCCATTGACCGGGACGTGATACTCGGCAAGGTCGTGATTGACGAAGTGGCCGAAGCGCGGATCGAGCACGGTCTCTTCCATAAGCGCCGCGCCGATGCCCCAGGTCATGCCGCCGAGGATTTGCGAGCGCGCGGTCTTGGCGTTGAGGATGCGGCCTGCGGCCATTACAGCCAGCATGCGGCGCATACGGATTTCGCCGGTATCGCAATCGACTTCAACCTCGGCGAAATGGGCTCCATAGGAATGCTGGGAGTAGGCCTTGTATGACTCGGTGGTAGCGCCCGCGGCCACGGAGCCTTCGGCCTCGAACCCGTCGGGAGCGATCTTGCGGATGAGATCGACCAGGCTTGCCGACCTTTGGCCGACCGTGACCTCGCCGTCGGCAAACCTTGTCTCGGTGGCATTCGCTGTGTGTAAGGGCGAAGCTTCGCTCGTCCGCGCCGCCTCCAGAATCCGCTGCTTGAGGACGTCGCACGCGTTATGCAGCGCTGACCCCGCGCTTGCCGCACCCCAGGAGCCGCCGGAGCCGGCGGTGCGCGGGAAGCGGCTGTCGCCGAGTTTCACCTTGACCGACGCGATCGGTAGGCCGAGGTTCTCCGCGGCAATCTGGGTCAGGATCGTATAGGTGCCTGTGCCGATGTCGGTCATGTCGAGGCGAGCCGTCACCTGGCCGTCCCGGTCGATTGCGACCCGCGCTGTCGCCGCGCCGATGTAGTTCGGACGGATCGCAGCCGCCATGCCGTAGCCAATGAGCTTGCGGTCCTCCAGGACGCGGCCCGGTGTCGGGTCTCTGCGCTGCCAGCCGAAGCGACGCGCGCCTTCCTCCATGCAGGCGACGAGGTTGCGGGTGGAGAAGGGCACGCCGCGTTCGGGATCCTGCGCCGGTTCATTGCGGATCCTGAGTTCGATCGGATCGAGGCCGAGCCGCTCGGAGAGCTCATCCATGGCGCATTCGAAAGCCAGCATGCCGGGCGCTTCACCGGGCGAGCGCATCCACTCACCACGGTTGATATCCAGCGGAACCAGCCGGTGGCGAGTGATACGGTTCGGCGCCGCATAGAGCGAGCGGGTAAAGGCTGCCGTTTGCTCGCAGTACTCCTCGAAGCTGGATGTCGCGGACCATACGTCGTGTGCGATCCCGGCGAGCCGGCCGTCATTGTCCGCGCCAAGACGCACTTGCTGGATCATCTCCGCGCGGTGCCCGGCATTGGCGAACATCTGTTGTCGCGTAAGCGCGATCTTCACCGGACGCTGCAGGGCCTGCGCCGCGAGTGCGGCCAGTATCGTGTCGGCATGGGCGATCAACTTACTGCCAAAGCCTCCGCCGATGAAGGGGCTGACGATGCGCACGCGCTCCGGCGCAATGCCGAGCGTGCTGGCGGCGCCCGCCCGGAAGTTCGCCAGGGTCTGCGCCGACGTGTAGATCGTCAACTCGTTGCCCGACCAAGCGGCGAGCGTCGCATGGGGCTCCATCGGATTATGATGTTCGAACGGTGTTCGGTAGCTTGCATCGATCGTGACCGGAGCCGCCGCAAAAGCGCTATCAAAGTCGCCGATCACGCTGTCGGTCTGTAGGCCGGCGTTGGTCAGTTTTGGTCTATAGGCGTTGGCGATGCGCGTCCGGAAATCGTATCGACCCGGATCCTCCTCATAGCGTACTCCGATGAGGCCCGCCGCTGCACGTGCCGCCTCGAACGTCTCCGCGACAACCAGCGCGATTGGCTCGTCATGGTACCGCACCCGGTCGCTGTTGAGCGCTGGCCGGGCGCGCGTGAAGACCTCCGGCACGGCCGACGTGGCGGCCGGCCCGAAATCCGGCTGGGCCGGCGCATTGCGGTGCGTCATGACGTGGAGCACGCCCGGCGCCCGCTCGGCTTCGGCCGTGTCGATCTCGGCGATGCGGCCCTTGGCGACGGCGGCGCCGAGAATATAGCCATAGGCCATGCCGTCCAGCGTGTGCTCATAGGCGTAGGTGGCCCGCCCCGTCACCTTGAGCGGGCCGTCGACGCGGTCGATTGACCGGCCGATGAAGCCAGCATTGGGACGAGGCTTCACACTTGAATGGGTGGCGGAGCCGGTCGAATCGGCAGGCAGTCCAGGTCTGGTCTCGTTCATAAGTCACCTTGAGCTTTGTCATTTTGGCGTTCGAAGGCATGGAGGCCGCGACGATGCCTCATCCTCGCACCTTCATGTTCATCGCGCGGTGGCCGGGCTCACGCGGCGATCTCGCCGAAATACTCGCGAAACTCGACCAGCTTCTCTGTCGAGCCGGCTCGCATGAAGATCGCATGCAGGCCAGTGTACGGCGCGCCACCGATTGTCCCGCTGCCGCGATCGCAGACGATGACCCAGTCGGCGGCGAAGAGCTTGAGATCGACTGCCGATTCCGTGATCCTGTTTCCCTGCGCTTGATGCGCGGCGGTCCAGGCTGTTAGTGCCCGCTTGCCCTCGGGGGGGCCGTGTCGACCTCGTTGTTCGCCGATAGGGAATTGGAAGGTCATCGTCTCATCGCAACAATCGAGGAATGCCGTCCAGTCGCCGGAAGCCCAGCCGGTAAAGAAGGCGTCGACGGCCGCCTCAAGCATGCGTCGAGCTCCCGGATCAGATGTGGCGCCCCAAGCTGCGGCGGCAGAGACGAAAAGGGCGCCACCCGAGGCGGCAACGGCGCGTCGCGTAAGTCTCATGTCGATCTCCTGTTAGGCGCCTGCATCTGAGAACAGTCGTTCGGGGTCGTCGTCTCTGTCATCGCATCACCTCATGCACGTTCGACGGCGGCGGCGAGCGTGTGCCGCACGGTTCGTTTGGCCAGCGGGATCTTGAAATCATTGCCGCCATGCCCGACCGCTCCGGCGAGTGCTGCCTCGGCCGCGTCGGTAATGGCGGCATCGGACGTCGCCGCTCCCGCAAGCCTTTGCTCGGCCCCCGTTGCGCGCCAAGGCTTGCCTGCCACGCCGCCCAGGATGATCCGGGCGCTTCGGATGCGGTCGCCGCTTTTCTCGACGATCGCAGCCACCGAGACCAGCGCGAAGGCGTAGGAAGCTCGGTCGCGCACCTTGCGGTAGACCTGCCGGCCGGGTGGTGGTGGCGGCAGGGTAACCGCGGCGATCATCTCGCCATGTTTGAGCACGGTCTCCACGTCAGGCGCCGTACCGGGCAATCGATGGAGATCGCCGATCAGGATCGTGCGCGTCTCGCTGCCGGACGATATGGTTTCGATCCTGGCATCCAGCCCCGACATGGCGACCGCCATGTCGGAGGGATGGACCGCTATGCAGGCTTCGCTCGCGCCGAGTACCGCATGCATGCGATTGAGGCCCTGGAGCGCCGCGCAGCCCGAACCCTGCTCGCGCTTGTTGCAAGGCATGTTGCGGTCGTAGAAGTAGGGGCAGCGCGTACGCTGCAGGAGATTGCCGGCGGTCGAGGCCTTGTTGCGTATCTGGCCGGAAGCTCCCGCTAGCAGTGCTCGCGCGAGCATTGGATAGCGTGACCTTACCCGCGGATCAGCCGCGAGATCGCTGTTGCGGACCTGGGCACCGATCCGAAGCCCGCCCTCATCTGTCTCCTCGATCCGATCGAGCGGCAAGCGGCTGATATCGACGAGATGTGCCGGCCGCTCGATCTCGAGCTTCATCAGGTCGAGAAGGTTCGTGCCGCCGCTGATGAACCTGGCGTCCGGCCGAGTCGCAACCGCGGTGGCCGCCTGCTCGGCGCTTTCCGCGCGTTGATAAGTGAAAGATCGCATTTGCTCACGCCTCCCCTGCCGCGTCGCGGATCGCGGCGACGATGTTCGGATAAGCGGCGCAACGGCAGATGTTGCCGCTCATCCGCTCACGGATCTCGGCGTCGGTGAGAGCGGTGGAAGCCGCTGCCACGTCGGCGCTCGCGTGGCTAGGCCAGCCTGCCTTGGCTTCGCTCAGCATGCCGACCGCGGAACAGATCTGGCCTGGCGTGCAGTAGCCGCACTGGAAACCATCGCGGGCGATGAAGGCGACCTGGACCGGGTTGAGCCGATCGCCCTCGGCAAGGCCCTCGATGGTGGTTATCTCGTCGCCCTGGTGCATTGCGGCAAGCGTCAGGCAGGAATTGATCCGGCGCCCATCAACAAGCACCGTGCATGCACCGCACTGGCCGTGGTCGCAGCCTTTCTTCGAGCCGGTGAGGCCGAGATGGTTGCGCAAGGCGTCGAGCAGCGTCGTGCGCGGGTCGAGCTCAACGGCAAAGTCCTTCGCGTTGATCCGCAAGGACATCGGCATGGTCGGTGTTGGCGTGGGCGATGCGGCGGCCGTGGCGGTGTCCGCCTGCTCGGCGGCAACCGGCATCCCGGTTGCCAGGAACAAGCCGGTCGCGACTCCGCCTTGCAATACTGTTCGACGCGTCGGCCCCTTCCTGTGGTCTGTTTCAGCCATGCATGATCTCCCAATCGCAATGAAGAACGTTGACGGCAACCGACCCGATAGTGTGCGTCTCGGGTGGTGCTACTCATCGATACTGGAGGTGGAGAGGCGTGCGGCGGCTTTCTTTCAGGAAATCGGCAGCAATGTCAGGATCCCGGAGAAAAATGCATCCGATAGACCCGAGGGGTCATGCCCCTCAGACGCCGAAATGTCGTTGTGAAGTGGCTCTGACTTGAAAAGCCGAGCCGAAAGGCAATCGTGCCGATCGACAAACCTGTTTCGCGTAGCAGCGTCTCAGCTCGCCACACACGTTCCTCGATCACATATGCATAGGGCGCAAGGCCGGTCGTCGCTTTGAAGCGGCGTGCAAAACTGTCGACGGCCATGTCTGCGACGGCTGCCAGTGCGCCCAGCGAAATGTCGGAATTCATGTGTGCATCGATATAGTCCCGAACGCGACCAAGCGCCCGACGGCTGAGGCAGCCGTGACCCTGAACCGAGTTGTGCTCCTTGTTCAGGGTCGCCACGCGGAGGCCAACAAGGGCGACCAGATGCTCGACATAGGCGGTGTCCGGCTTATGGCCGAGCGCCATCTCGTCGCGAAGCGAGCCCACGAGCGTGGCGATGACCGGGTCTTTCTTGTTCACCAGGATCGGCAAATCCCCCAAGCTTTCACATCCTGAAATCCTGGCGTCGGGATCGATCCATAGGGCCGAGTAGGTGAGGTCCACGTTCCGGTAGAAGCCGAATCGCTCGGCACCCGCGGGCACGAAGGTGAGGGCCCCTGGGCGATCCTTTCCGTCGTACACGGATTTTGCCTCATGCCGGATAGACGTTTGAGACGTTCCGCCTTCCTCGGTCAAGACGACCAGATGATGAGGAGCTGTCCAGCGAAGTTCCGCCTCCCGGCACGCCCACCGCCGATTGTCGAAAACGATCGACGATCCGGCCCATGACGCCGTTTGCAGCGGCTCAGACCTCTCCTCCTGGCTCCGAATCCGTCCGTCACCAAGTAGCGGTTTGAATGACATTGCGGCATCTCGCTGGTTCATTGACGGAGCCGCACCGGCTTCATCTTGAGCATCGTGTGCCGCCCGCCTCCGTCGCTGCGCATATGGGGCAAGCATCGGGCCTTGATAACCGCGCCGCGTTCAAGAATTCGTGAGACCGGGCAAAATCTGCCGGAGACATAGGTTATACTGCGACCATCACTGCCCAGATTCCGACCGGTACGAGACCATGGTGCTCGAACAAGTGACGCACATGGTGGAGACTGATCAACTTCCAGCCGGTGACGAGGAGTACGGCAGCGAGCGCCGTCAAAGGCACCATTCCCAGCAGCCCCGGCAGAAGCGCCACCAACGCCAGGATCCAAACGCCATGAAAAATTGCCGAGGTGCGCGTGCGGGCCCCAGCCTGGATATTGGCCGATGAGCGGACGATGACACCGGTGATCGGCAATGCGCCGAGCAAACCACAAAGTCCGTTACCGACGCCCTGGGCGAATAGTTCCTTGTTGAAGCGGGTACGTTCTCCATCGTGCATTCGGTCGACGGCGGCCGCGGAAAGAAGCGTTTCGGCGCTTGCAATGACGGCAATCATCAACGTCATTAAATAATGCCCGGCTGCACAAGCTGGGCGAAATTCCCGGCCGTCGGAAAGGATATGTGTTGGCACTGTGGCGGCAGGGTTGGAATGTCCGTTTGTGTGCAAAGTAGAAGTGTGACTTTGGGTGTGTCTTCAGCCATTTAGAAATGCGACACTCGGCATGTCCACTTGCGCTGAGGCAAGCCCCCGACCGGACCGGCTGGGCCGGGTTGCAAGGGAAGGGAGGGGGCGGATGAGACGCACCCATTGGCTTTAGCTTTGACAGTTGCAGCA
>NZ_WIEU01000001.1:0-707928 GCF_012276115.1 Rhizobium leguminosarum bv. viciae
CCCTTCCCTTGCAACCCCGCCCAGCCGGTCCGGTCGGGGGCTGGTCGTCGGCGCTCGGGTATCGCATTTCTAAATGGCTGACGACGCCCAAAATGACATTTCTACTTTGCGCCAGAGCGGACATTCCAACTTCCCCGCCACAGTGTAGCCGGGTGGGCTCAAGGATGAAGTGCGACTTGCAATAGATAACAACGGTTTATCCTTGCAAGGAACGAGATATGAATTGCACCTACTCCCAGATCGATATGGATGAACGCCGCAAGATTGCCCGCTGGCGCACGGCTGGGATCAGCGTCGAAGTTATCGTCGAGAAACTTGGCCGGCATCGCTCGACGCATAGACGAAGATCGCTGCGCCTGAAGCGATATATCTCCTCCTACCCGACGATGACGTGCGGCACGAAACGCGATAGATTGGCGGTTATGCGCGAGCGGTCCTCGCGGACGGCAAGCCCGCAGGCGCGATCACCGACGATCCAACTGCCGAGCACGGCGAAGCCGCCATCGCTTTCGAAAAGCGGGGCATAGGCCTGGACGATAAAGCCTTCGTCGCCATAATCGCCGGGGGCGGAAATCAATTCACGGCCATCTCGGTATATCGTGACGTTCTCGCCTTCTCGCGACAGCAGCGGTTTGCGCACATAGTCCGTCAAAGTCGAGACCGCCGGGTCGTCGGTGAAATAGCTGGGCAGCAGGTTGGGATGATTGGGGTGGCGCTGCCAGAGCAGAGGCAGAAGCCCTTTGTTGGAGAGCACGGCCTTCCAGGCGGGCTCGACGAAAACATCGCCCGAGCGCACGAGATCGCGGGCGAACGGCTCGCGCAGCATGAATTCCCAGGGGTACAGCTTGAAGCAGCGGTCGATCACCCGATCCTTGAGGTCGGTGTAGCGGCCCTGCGCATCGATGCCGATCTCGCGGATGTCCAGAAGCTCGACGCGATGGCCGGCCTGCACTGCACAGTCCATCAGATAGACCGTCGTGCCGCGATCCTCCTCATTGTCGGTCATCGCCGCGAAGTGGAAGATCGACTCCTTGGAAAATTGCTCGAACGCCTCGACGAGGCTTTCCTGCAAGGAATTATACTGGTCCGCATCCTTGGGCAAAACACCCAAAGCCATCTGGTCGGTCAGCCAGTTGAACTGGAAATAGGCTGTCTCGAACACCGAAGTCGGGGTATCGGCGTTGTATTCGAGCAACTTGGCCGGACCAGTGCCGTCGTAAGCAAGATCGAAACGGCCATAGAGGTGCCGGTCGCGGCGCTGCCAGGAGCGCTGCACCACATCGCGCAGGTCCTCCGGAATGGCCAGCCTGTCGAGCGTCTCTTCGCTTCTGACGATATCGCCGACCATATCCATGCACATGTCGTGCAGTTCCTGGCTCGGCCCTTCGATCTGCATCTCGATCTCATCGAGCGTGAACGTATAGGCGGCATCGTCGAGCCAATAGGGCTCGCCATACATGACGTGAAACCCGAAGCCGACGGCGCGCGCCTTGTCAAGCCAATCAGGACGCGCCGGAAGGGTGATGCGCTTCATGTCAGCCGCCGAAACTGAACGACGAACGGCCCCCGAAGCCTTGACGGGCAACGGTGCGAGTGTTGACGTTGACCGGCTTGACAGTCTGACGCGAGGGCGCGATCGCGGTGTCGTTGCCGCCCGAGCGAACAGTCGTTGTCACCGTTTGCCCCGAGCGATTGCGATAAATTGGTGTCGAGCCGTAGGAGCCACTCTCCTCCTGGCGCCGGCGATAATTGTAATAGTCGCCGATGTTGTTGAGTGTGGAAGACAGCACGTAGCCTGTCAGGAACGGCACGAAAAAGCTGCCGCCTCCGCCGGTATTGTTGGGGACGGCACCGGCCGACTGTTCCGTGCATTGGCCCGAGCCGTATTCGGCCTCGCAGGCGGCCATGCCGTTGAAACGCGGCGCGGCGGCGAGATGGGCGCGCATCGCATCCTGATAGCCTGCCTGGCAGACCTGCCGGTCCATGCCGGAAGTCACGCATTGGTCGACCGAGGTGAACATTGTCTCCGAAGGTGTCTGATCGCCGCAACCCGACAGCGCCAGGGTCGAGGCAGCAATAGTGCCGAGGGCCAGGAAAGGTCGTTTGTGCCCGGTCATGCGTCTGCGCATCGTTCCCTCCCTCAATAGGTCATGCAGGCGGCGTTGAGAATACCGATGACGAGCGCGATGCCGCCACCCCATATGCCCGCGGCGATATCGTCCGCAGTGATCTTTTCATGCAGATCCGTCATGGTGAAATTCGCGATATAGAAAGCGAGGATCTGCGCCAGAATGCCGACCACCGCCCATATGATGTAGTCGACGATGCTGACCGAATTGGCTGCAGCCGAAGCCAGAGGCAGGCTGAAACCGACAAGCGCGCCCAAGAATGCCGTGACGGCGGCAAGATTGCCTGCGCGAATGAGTTGGACTTCCTTTTGTGGCGTCAAGAATGTGTAGATCACCGCAAAAACGCCATAGGCGGCAAGACCGACGGCGAAATAGCCGAGGAAGGCAGGCAGACCCGCCACATAATCGAGCATTGAAAAAGTCCTCCGTTGAAATTGATAGAATCTCCTCAGACGCGGCGAACATCGGCCGGAGTGAGTCCATAGCCGATCAGAAATTCCACCGAGCTGCCCGCCTGGCTCTGTCCGAGATCCAGGTCGCGCTCGACATTGATCAGAAGCATTTCGCGCGTCGAACCAAGCGGGCGATAATACAACATGCAAGTCTGGTGAATGGAGCGCTGCGCCTCACCGTCGTCGACCTTCTCGACAAACTCCGCCAATGGGGTGCGCTCCGGGCCCTCGCCCCAGAAGCGGCTATAGAGGATGCCATCGGCATCGTAGCTTGGCTGACCGATCAGGCCGTCCGGCCCGGTCCAGCGGTTCCATTCGCCCTGCCCGGCAGGCACGACGCTGTCCCAGGGCTGATAAAAGCTGATGTCGTCGACATCACCCGGCTGGCCCGACGTCGACATCACCTGAATCATCCGATGGTCCTCATCGTAGTAGCGCGACAGAACCGTCGCGGCATCGAGCGAAACCTCACCGTAGGCGGCGATGATGAACGGGCCGCTCCGTGGCAGCGGCATCGCCGGCTGGCCGGCCAAAGCCTCGGCTTCGAGGGAGAGGAAATCGATGTCCAACGCCCCCCCGATGGCGGCGCTCAACGGGCCAAGTTCTTTGGGTAAGGGCCTTTCGTTCTTGTCTCTGCCGAACCAGCCGATCATGATACGTCTCCCATTCGAGCCCAAGCGATGGCAGCGGGATCTAGCCGCATTCCGCTGATGTAGTAAAGGGTCTCGCCGCCCCGCATCAGCGTCTCGTCCTGGCAATTGAGGTCGGTCATGCCCTGGCTCAGCATGCCCACCAGCGTCACATTATGCTGACGCTTGAGCCTTAAAAACACGTCCCCATAGAGTAGCGGCGTTTGCAAAGGCGGTACCGGCAGCGAAAACGCCGTGTCGGTGGAAGCGGCCGACAGCAGCCGTGCGGCGATTTCCGAAGAGCCTGGATCACGAGCGGAACGCGACAGCAGCTCCTCGGCGAGCGAGCCCACCGCCTCGACGCGCGGCCGGCGTTGTTTGACCATCTGTGCCGTGCGGTCGTCGGCGAAATAGGCGACGATATGGGCATTGGGCGCGTGGTCTTCGGCAATCAGCACGGCGGCGAGCGTCTCGTCGTCATTTGCACCGCGCGCGATGATCGCGCGCGCCTTCGCCACTCCGGCCCGCACCAGAGCGTCGGCATCGGCAAGCCGCTCGGTTCTGATATAGTCGGCGTAATTGCTGGCGGGATTTTCCGGCAGGTCCTTGGCAACCAAAACGCTCATCGGTTCGTTGGCCTGTCGTTCGGCATGCAGCAGCCGCAGCGTCTGGTATGTCTGCCCCTCTTGCCAGCCCAGGACGATGATATGGCCGGCGCGTTCGCTGTAATCACCCAATCCGCGCATGCGGTTTCTCCAGATCGTACCGATATTTGTCAACAACTTGCCAAGAACAGCGGTGAAGATGGCAATGCCGCCGGGAAGAACGAACAGGACGGCAATTAATCGGCCAGGCCCCGATTTTGGAGAAAGATCTCCATAGCCGACAGTCGTTGCCGTCACCATATAGTAATAAAGAAAATCGACCGGATTACCGACCAGATCGCCTTCGCCGGCGAGCATGAAGAGCAGATAAGAAGCGACCAGGTGGATCACGAGGATAACAAAAAGGGCTGACCAGGCCAATTCGCTGAGCGAGAGATATACACGCCGCATCAATGAAGCGATAAATGGCAAGCGATTCGCCCCCGTTCCCAACGCGTACCCTAGCGAAATTTATTTAGCGCACCAGATCTTTAAGTTGCAAACCGATTACCCAAATATTTTGACGTTCCAACCGATGGAGGACTTTTTGGAGACCTGGAACCTCACCACTTTAACGCGCCTGTTCGCCGCCGATCCCGACGCACTGGGTGATGTGGATGTAGCCGTACCCGAACAGGGCGACGTCATATGCGTGACTCTTAAGGAAAAAGGCGATCTCGACGTCTTCGTCGCGGTAAGCGGGGAGCGCGACATCCTAGTCAGCGCTGTTCTGGTGCCCTGCAAGGACGTGTCCAATCGAGAAGCCTTCGAACGTATGGTGCTGAAGACCCATAAGTTCGTGCCGCTCTCCAGCTTCGGCATCACCACGATCGACGGTGAGGAATGGTATGAATTGTTCGGCTCGCTGTCAGCACGCTCGCCGGCCGAGACGGTGGTAGAGGAAGTCGCGATTCTGGCTGCCAATGCCGTCGATGCGGCACATATGATTGAAGAATGGAAAAGCGGGGAGATTGCAGCATGAGCACCTGGGGAAAGATTTTCACCGCCATTCGCGGCGGCATCAACGAGGCAGCGGAAGCGGCCGCCGACAGCCAGTCCATGCGCATTCTTGACCAGGAAATCCGCGACGCAGAACAGTCGCTGCGCAGTGCGCGATCCGATCTGGCCGGCATCATGGCTTCCAACAAGAGCGTCATGCGCCGACTTGAAGAAAACCGCGCCAAGGACACCAAGGATACCGACAGCGCTCGTGCCGCGATCTCCGCGGGCCGCACGGATCTCGCTCAAGGTCTGGCTCAGCGCATTGCGAGTATCCGTGCCGAAGTGCAGCGCGACCAGGAAGAGCTCGATCGGCTGCTGCCCCGCCAGCAGCAGATGCTGCGCACGATCCAGGAGACCGAAGCGCGCATTGCTCAGATGAAGCGCGAGGTGGGGAATGTCAAAGCCAATGAGTCGCTGCTGCGCGCTCAATCGGCGATCGCCCATAGCCAGTCGGGCATCAATACCCGCCTCGGTAGCGCCGTCGAAAGTCTCGAACGCATCAAGAAACGCCAGGAAGTCACTGCCGGCCGCATCGAAGCCGGTGCCGAACTGGCCGCGCTGGAAAACGGCAGCGACCTCGATCGTCAGCTGCGCGAGGCCGGTATTGGCAGTTCGAGCCATTCGGCCGACGACATTCTTGCACAGCTGATGGCACCGAAACATTCGGTCGAGCCCATCTTGCTGCCTGCGCCGACCAGCAAAAAAGACTGACAATCCCGGGAGCGGCAGCCCTGCCTGCCATTCCCGCGCGCGCTTACGGAATTGGAACGCCGCAACCCAGCCTCTTAAAGCAGTGGGGATCGCGGCATTTCAATCCGCTGCAAGCTGCCCTTGGCAGGCGGTGCCATCGCCCGCCTGCCCGCTTGTTTGGCGCCGGCAGCGAGAAAGGCACGGTTCCGCGGCCGATACGCCGGATACGCCCGTCAGATCTTGAAATTTGTCGCGACACATGACATATAAAAAGCGACAGATGACGCAGGAGAAAGATCATGGCCGTCGCAGCAAAAGCACCTTCTTCAGCGGCAGGCGGTGGTGAACTGCAAAAAATAGAAGCATTGCTCGGCGGTTCGCGCATTCTGTCGCGTAGCCTGACCAATGCCCTCGACGCCCATGAGCTGCTCCTGCACGGCCTGCCTGCAACAGCACTGGATCATCTTGTCGGTACTCTCGTCGTCCTCGGCAAGAACGAGTCTCTCGAAAAGGCGGTGGGCATGAGCTTGCGCACCTGGCAGCGGCGGAAGGATACGCCTTCCAAGCCGCTCAGCCAGGAACAGAGCGGCCGCGCGTGGAAATTCGCCGAGATCCTCGCAAAGGCAACGGATATCTTCGGATCGCAGGCAGAAGCCGAACAATGGCTGGAGCGTCCGGCGGTCGGACTTGAGCAGCGCCGCCCGATCGATCTTCTCGGGACGCCCGCCGGCGTCGAGCTTGTCGAGGATCATCTCGATCGCCTGGAATACGGCGTCTATGCATGACCCTTTTGCCGATCGCGCTCGGCGGGACCGAGCTGGTCGCGTGGCGGCTCGATCAGGCCGTCCATGCGCCGACTTGGGATAGCGGAGAAGGCGCCTATCGGGTTGGCGGCCGCTGGAACAGCAAGGGGGTTCGCGCGGTCTACTGCTCGCTCGATCCCGCGACGGCGATCCTTGAAGTCGCGGTCCACAAGGGGTTCCGGGCGCTCGACACCGTGGCGCACAGGATGACGGCAGCTGTCATTGCCGACGTCGGCGATATCCATGTTGTCGATCCGGGAAACGTGCCCAATCCCAACTGGTTGCGCCCGGGCATTCCCAGCGCCGGACAGCAAACCTTCGGAGACGATTTGCTTCGACAGCATCGTTTCGTGGCGATCCCGAGCGCGGTCTCGCGGCATAGCTGGAACCTGATTTTTCTGGCAGGCGGCGCAACGGGCGCCTATGCGCTGAAGTTCCAGGAGGCTTTTGCCCTCGATACGCGGCTGCATCCGCCCACGTCATGAACGTCTTGGAGCCACGGGGATATTTGGAAGGGACCGAATCTCAATGTCAAATATTGACATCGCGACCCGGATGCAGAACAATTTCAGGAATTTGATAAGGAGGGTGCTACATGACCAGCAGCCTGCATGTGAGCTTGCCCGATGAAATGCGCGCCTTCGTCGATATGCGCGCCAACGGGAAGAGCCAGTACACGACGCCGAGCGAATATGTACGCGCCCTTATTCGCGAAGATATGGCACGCGAAGAAGATCGCCGCTATGCCATCCGCTCGCTGCTGCGGGCGGAAGAGGAATTCCGGCGCGGAGAGATGCTGCCCCTTTCCGCTCTGGATGCTATCGACGCGGAGCTGGATGAAGAACTGCGCTAGTGACTCCTCGCGTTCTCATCCTCCCGACCGCCCTTGATAACTACCGTCTGGCAGTCCGCGAAACGGCGCGAAAATGGTCCGCCGAACAGGCGAAAGCATATGGTCGCTTGCTGCGGGCGGGATTTGAAGGCATCCCCGAAGCCTATGCCCGCGTAAGGATAAAGAAAGACGAGCGCGCCGGGAATTCGCTCTTCCGGCTCCACAAGATAGAACACCATTACGCCGTATACATCGTCGTTGACGACTCAACCTTCGTCATTGCCGCGGTCTTGCATGAGCGGATGGATATTCCAGCGCAGCTGAGGACAATCGAACGATTGTCCGACAGAGAGTATGAAGCGTTGATGGGACATCCTCGGCCGAAGTCCTGAGGACGGTCGGCCGCGATCACCGGCGGCGCGGCGGCAGATCGAGCAGCAAGCCGCGTTAGATAGGCGAGAGGCGCCCGGTTGCCGAGCGGATAATCGACGCGCAAACGCAGCACGCCATAAAAATGCTCGATCCGCCAAGTCGGCTATTCTCACGGCCTCCTAGTTGACACCGAGAAATTGCTTCAGCTCAGCAGACTGCGGATTGGCAAAGACTTCCTCCGGCGGGCCTGCTTCGTGGACTCGGCCCTGGTGCATGAAGACGACGCGGTTGCAGACGTCGCGGGCGAACTTCATCTCGTGCGTCACCATCAGGAGGGTCATTCCCTCAGCGGCGAGTTCGCGCACGACGGCCAGAACTTCGGCGACCAGTTCCGGATCGAGCGCCGAGGTGATTTCGTCGCAGAGAAGTGCTGTCGGTTGCATGGCCAGCGCGCGGGCGATGGCGACACGCTGCTGCTGGCCGCCCGAGAGCTCGTCCGGATAGGCGTCGAACCTGTGACCCAGCCCTACCCGCTCCAGCATCTTGCGGGCGGTGGCCTCGGCTTCGGCTTTCGGGGTCTTCTTGACCACGGTCTGCGACAGCATGACGTTGCCGCCGACGGTCAGGTGCGGAAAGAGGTTGAACTGCTGAAAGATCATGCCGACCTTGAGGCGCAGTGCCTTCAGATGGACTTCGTCATCAAGGAGCTGCGCGCCGGCCACGGAGATGGAGCCGTCAGTGATGGTCTCCAGGCCGTTGATGCAGCGAAGCAGGGTCGATTTGCCCGAGCCGCTTTTGCCGATGATGGCGATGACCTCGCCGGCCTCCACATCGAGATTGATGCCTTTCAGCACTTCGGTGGTGCCAAAGCTCTTGCGGACTTCAGTGATTTCGATGAGCGACATTGAGCTTCCTTTCCAGGATCTGGCTGCTTTTTGACAAAGGCCAGCAAAGGGCGAAGTAGATGAGAGCGACGAGCCCGTAGACGGTGAAGGGCTGGAAAGTGGCATTGGTGACGACCGTGCCGGCTTTCGACAATTCGACGAAACCGATGATCGAGGTCAGCGCCGTTCCCTTGACGATTTGAACGGAGAAACCGACCGTCGGCGGTATGGCGACCCTCAGCGCCTGCGGGAGAATGACATAGCGCATCTGCTGCAACCGGCCCATACCGAGGCTGGCGGAGGCTTCCCATTGACCCCGCGCGACCGCTTCGACGCAGCCTCGCCAGATTTCGGCGAGAAAGGCGGCACTCCACAGGGTGAGCGCCAATCCCGCAGCAAGCCAGGCCGGTACGTCTATCCCGAAGAGGCCGAGACCGAAAAATGCGATGAAGAGCTGCATCAGCAGCGGCGTGCCCTGGAAGAGCTCGATGTAATATTTCGCGAGTGCCTTGAATGCCTTGCGCTTGCTGATGCGCAGGAACAGCAGCCCCAGTCCGACTGCGCCGCCGCCGATGAACGAGACGAGCGAAAGCAGGATCGTCCAGCGGGTGGCGAGCAGCAGGTTGCGCAGGATGTCCCAGAGTGTGAACTCGATCATCGTGCTGCTCTCCTCGGGAAAATGAACCCGCCGACCATCCCCAGCAGCTGCCGGAGCAGGATCGCCAGCACAAGATAGATGGCTGTCGAAACGATGTAGGCCTCGAAGGCGCGGAAGGTTCGCGATTGTATGAAGTTTGCGGCAAAGGTCAGATCCTCGGCGGCGATCTGCGAGACGACCGATGAGCCGAGCATGACGATGACCACTTGCGACGACAGCGCCGGCCAGATGCGCTGCAGGGATGGCACGAGAACGACATGCCGGAAGGTTTCGAAGCGCGTCATGGCAAGGCTCTCGCCTGCCTCGAACTGGCCTTTCGGGGTTGCCTGGATGCCCGCGCGGATGATTTCGCAGCTATAGGCGCCGAGGTTGACGACCATCGCGAGGTTCGCAGCCGTCAGCTCGGAAAGCTGCAGGCCGAGCGACGGCAGGCCGAAAAAGATGAAAAAGAGCTGGATCAGGAACGGCGTGTTGCGGATCAGCTCGACATAGGTCGCCACGACAGGCTTCAGCCAGGCCGGGCCGAGTGCACGCACCCAGGCACAGAAGATGCCGAGCGATATGCCGAGCACTCCGCCGATCGCGATAAGCTCCAGCGTGATCAGTATGCCCTTGATGATCTCAGGATAATATTCAAGCAGCCAGCCGAATTCGAAATGGTAACTCAAGGAATTGTCCCCTCTTGTGGCGACGGAGCGTCATGTCATCCCGCTCGCGGGCGCGGGATGACATCCGTGAGACCGGTCCTTAGAGATCCGACGGGAGATCGGCGCCGAGCCACTTCTGCGATATGGCGTTCAGCGCGCCATCGGTTTTTGCGGCGGCGACAATGCCGTTCACCTTCTCCAGAAGAGCTGCCTGTTCCTTGTTGAGACCGATGTAGCAGGGCGAGTTCTTGATAAGGAACTTCATCTCAGGGCGCTTGGGAGGATTTTTGGCGAGGATCGCAGCGGCCACGACGTTGCCGGTAGCGATGGTGTCGACCTGGCCGGACAGAAAGGCCGAGATGGTGCCATTATTGTCCTCGTAGCGCTTGATCGTCGCGTCGGCCGGCGCGATCTTCGTCAGCTCGAGATCCTCCACGGCGCCGCGCGTGACGCCGATGCTCTTGCCGGCGAGATCTTCCACCTTGGCGATCGAAAGATCGGCCGGTGCGAACACGCCGTTGAAGAAGGGTGCGTAGGCGGTGGTGAAATCGATCACCTTTTCGCGCTCCGCATTCTTTCCGAGGCTTGATATGACCAGATCGACTTTGTTCGTCTGCAGATAGGGAACGCGGTTGGCGCTGGTGACCGGCACGAGTTCGGTCTTGACGCCCAGCTTTTCGGCAATGAGATTGGCCACATCGATATCGTAGCCCATCGGCGCCATATCGGTACCGACGCTGCCGAAGGGCGGGAAATCCTGCGGAACGGCGACACGCAGCGTACCGCGCGCCGTGATGTCGGCGAGAGCATCGGCGTAAGACGCCGAGCCGAAGCCGAAGGTTGCAGCCAGGGTCGCCATGGCGAAGAAGACTCGTCTTGTCAGCATAGTTTAATTGCTCCTTTGGATGTGTGGTTTCTGGGGTCTGACAGTTTGGGCGGAGGATACGGTCTTGGGAGGAAGTGACAGGGAACTGCGCAGTTCCGAGAGCGGGTCCGGGCGTGTGGTGAGGTCGAGGCCCGTTTCCACTTCGTCCAGATGTTCGATGGAGAGTTCTGCGGCTCTGACGAAATCGCCCGCTTGCATGGCCTCGAAGATCCGGCAATGCCCGTCATGGGACTGTGCGGCATGAAATTCAGACTGATAGAGCATCGAAATGAGGATCGTCCGCGCGGTGAGATCGCGGAGGATGTCGACGATGATGGCGTTACCGCTCAATTCTGCGATGCGGATGTGGAAATCGCCCATCAAATAGGTCAGGCGCTGGCGGTCGCCCGCAGCCATTGCGCTTTTTTCCTCGTTCAAATGCGCGTCGAGCGCTTCGCGTCCCTCGCCTGTCAGCACGCGCATGCCGCGCAGCAACCCGGCTTCGATGACGCGCCGTGCCTCATAGACTGCGGTCGCCTCTTCAGCGGACGGCTCGACAACAAACCAGCCTCGTCTCGGACTGACATGCACGATGCCGCGTGTTTCCAGGCGCATCATGGCTTCGCGGACGCGGGTTCGAGACACACCGAAGAGCGCCGCCAGCTGGTTTTCGCTGAGACGCGTCCCAGGCCGAATTTTAGCTGAAAGAATCCCGGAAACGATCGTCTCCTCGATGGTCTTCTGCGTGCTCTCAGATGTGTGGCTATCTTGCATACAAGACAGGAAAGCAAAGCTCGTGCCAAAATTCTGCGTTCAGGATTTCCAAGATGTCTCGGATCCCTCGCCCTGGAATTTGCACGCTGGGAATGCAGACTGAGCGTAAATTGAGCGAGTCCCCGCAAATTCCTTGCAAACTCCTCAGCGTTGGCCGCCCAAAGCCGGCAAAGCCCCTTCCCTATCGAAAAGTTGCTTGCGGCTGGACCGCTTCGGCTTATATAGTCATGGTAGTCACTATAGTCAGGATAGAGCGAATGCAACCATCACGATCAGAGGATAAACGTTGGACCGTCGCCAGTGCGAAGGCCAAGCTGTCTGAGGTTATCGAACGCGCGCAAGCAACGCCGCAAACGATCATGCGCAATGGTAAACCAAGCGTCGTCGTCGTTTCGGCCGAGGAATGGCAGCGGAAGACCGCGCGCAAGGGCACCCTTGCAGAGTTTCTGATGCAATCGCCGCTGCGTGGCGCCGATCTGGACCTCGAACGACAGCGCGACGAACCGCGAGATCTCTAGCTGTGAGACTTCTGCTGGACACCAACGTGCTTTCCGAGGTGACAAGGCCGCGTCCCGATGCACATGTCCTACAATGGCTGGACAGTCTCGACGAGGATCGCTCATTCATCAGCACCGTATCGATCGCGGAGATCCGGCGTGGTGTTGCATTGATGGGAAGCGGTCGGAAGCGCGACGCGCTGGCCGAATGGCTTGCCCAGGATCTGCCGCAGCGCTTCGAGCAGCGCGTCATCCCCGTGGACCAGCCGGTTGCGATAGCCTGGGGCGACTTGACGGGGCTCGCAAAGCGAAGCGGACGCGGCTTGTCGTCAATGGACGGCCTGATTGCCGCCACCGCGATTGCTCACGATCTCATCCTCGCCACGCGCAATATAAAGGATTTCGAGGGCTTGGGGATCGAACTTGTCGACCCTTGGACCGAGCGCCCGTGACGATCCGCAGAGCGGACGGTCATGGGATCTTTCTTTTCGCCTAATTGAAACTCGAGGTTTTGAGGAATTCCGCCAGTCGTTCGGTCTTCGGATGCACGAACATGTCCTTCGGATCGCCCTCTTCGCAGATGACCCCCTGATTCATGAAGATGACCCGTGACGAAACGTCGTAGGCAAAGCGCATCTCGTGCGTGACGAGCAGCATGGTCATGCCGTCGGCGGCAAGCCCCTTGATGACCTGGAGCACTTCGCCCACCAGCTCGGGGTCGAGCGCGGAGGTCACTTCGTCGAACAGCATCAGCCTCGGCGACATGGCGATGGCGCGGGCGATCGCGACGCGCTGCTGCTGGCCGCCGGACAGCTGGCCGGGATAATGGTTCGCGCGGGCGGAAAGGCCGACACGATCGAGCCATTTTTCCGCGATGGCGCGCGCATCCGGCTTCGTCATCTTCTTCACCTTGACGAGGCCGAGCATGACGTTTTCAGCGGCGCTCATATGCGGGAAGAGATTGAACTGCTGAAACGCCATGCCGGTCAGCGCGCGCTGGCGCGCTATCTCCTTCTCGCTCTTGCGGCGCCGCGTCGCGCCTTCGGCGCGGTAGCCGATCTCCTCGCCATCGAGGCTGATCGTGCCGCCCTGGAACTCTTCGAGCATGTTGATGCAGCGCAGCAAGGTGGTCTTTCCGGAGCCGGACGAGCCGATGATGGAAATGACTTCGCCCTCCTCAACGGCGCAATCGACGCCCTTGAGGACTTCGTGGATGCCGTAAGTCTTGCGCAGACCCTGGATGTCGAGAATGGTCTTGGCCATCGGGGTGTCTCCTCAGGACGGCAGGGCGGTCTTGCGCTCGACATATTTGCCGAAGTGCTCGATGCCGTAGTTGATGATGAAATAGAGACCACCGGCCAGGAAATAGAACTGGAGGCTCATGAAATTGCGGGAGATGATTTCCTGCGTGCGCAGGAGAAGCTCCGCGACGCCGATGACGGAGAGCAGCGTCGAGGCCTTCACCATCTCGGCCGCCGTATTCACCCAGGCCGGCAGGCACTGGCGCATGGCCTGCGGCCACAGCACCGAGGTGAAGGTCTGGGTAAAGGTCAAGCCGATCGCCTTGGCGGCTTCGGTCTGCCCTTTCGGGATCGCCTGAAGCGCCCCGCGCACGATTTCGCCGACATGGGAGGAGCAGAAGATGGCAAGGGCGAGCACGCCGGCCGAGAACGGCCCGAGATCGAGGCCGACGGCGGCGGAGACATAGTAGCTCGCCAGCACCAGCACGAGCACCGGCGTGCCACGGATGATATCCGTATAGGCGCGCACGGCCAGACGCAGAACAACGCCGCCATAGACGAGCGCCAAACCGACGAAAACGCCGAGTATGGAACCCGCGAGGATGGCCAGCAGGGAGATCGACACGGTCACGCCGATGCCGTTCATGACGACGTGTCGGGCGATCCAGAGTTGTTCGAGAAAGGTGTGGGACATCGGCTTATCTCGGCAGGGCCAGACGGCGCTCGACGAAGCGCATCACGGCGGCGATGAGGAAACAGGTCGCGACATAGAGGGCTGATGTGACCATCCAAGTTTCTATGACGCGGAAGCTCTCGACATTGATCTTGCGGGCGGCAAACGTCAGTTCAGGCACGGCGATGGCGGCGGCAAGCGAGGTGTCCTTGAAGAGCGAGATGATCGTCGAGGAAAGCGATGGCAGCACGTTGCGCAGCATCAGCGGAGCGATGATGGAGCTGCGGATCTGCATCCCCGTCAGGCCGATAGCAAGCCCCGCTTCCGTCAGTCCTCTCGGAATAGACAGCAGCCCGGCGCGGAACACCTCAGCCAGATAGGCGCCGGAATAAAGCGACAGAACCAGGACGAAGCTTTTTATCTTGTCGAGGCGCACGCCCATCTGCGGCAGCGCGAAAAACACGAAAAGCACCAGGACGAGAATCGGCAGGTTGCGAATGACAGTGACATAGACCCGTGCCGGCACAACTGCAAAACGGCTCTTGGATGTCAGCGCGAAGGCCACGACAAGGCCGATCGCGGCCCCGATCAGGATCGAGATCACCGCAAGGCCGAGACTGAGCGCGAGCCCGCTCAAGAGAAAATCGAAGTTGCGCCAGACGGCAGCGAAATTCAGCGTGTAACCCATACGGGCCGTCCTTTCAGGCCAGAGCATGATGCCGAAAAGTGCGAGCGGTTTTCGGCATCATGCTCTCACTCTTTAAATGCAGAGCGGGAAATATGTCCCGCTCCGCATGGCTGTTACTTGAACTCGACCGGGAAGCCGATCTGCGGCGGCGTCAGATCTTTGCCGAACCAGGTCTTGAAGGACTTGGCGTAAAAGTCGAATTCAACGCCGGTCATGGCTTCGTGCAGGGCGGTGTTGACGAAGTTCAGCCAGTCCTGATCGCCGCGCTTGACGCCGCAGGCGTAGGTCTGCGGGTTCCAGCCGTAGCCGGCATCTTTATAGCGGCCCGGGTTCTGCGTCATGTACCAGGCGAGCGACGACTGGTCCGTGGCGACTGCATCGGCGCGTCCCGATTCCAGCGCCTGATAGATCAGGTCGACGGAATCGTATTGGTCGACGGTCGCCTCCGGCAAGGCCGCATGCACCATCGCCTCGGCGTAGACGTTCTGGAGAACCGAGATGGTGACGGAGGAGCCGGCCGCCTTGAGGGTGGCGTAGTCGGCATATTTGCCATCCGCCTTGAGCATCAGGCCGACACCCTCGCGATAATAAGGAATGGTGAAGGCAACCTGCTGGGCGCGTTCGCCGGTAACGGTCATGAACTGGCAGGTGATGTCGACTTTGTCGGTGGTGATGTTCGGGATGCGGGCGTCGGAGGACTGGTTCACATACTCGATCTTCTCAGGATCGCCGAAGAGCGCCTTGGCGATGATGTGGCCCATGTCGACGTCGAATCCCTGAAGCTTGTCGTCGGCGCTCTTGAAGTGCCAAGGCGCATTGGTGCTGCCCGTGCCGAGGACGAGATGGCCGCGGGCCAGCACTTCATCGAGCTTGCTGCCTTCGGCCAGCGCAGGCGTGGACAACAGAGCGGCGACAGCCAGCGACATCACGCCGGTGCGAAAGGAAATGGTCATGGCGTTCCCCTTATGGATTGTTCCTATTGTTCCAGTATACTGGACGCATGTCTGTTTTACTGGAATAATGCTATGAAGTGCCATCAGGGATGAATTGTCAATGGGTCATGCTGAAAAAACGCGCAGCGGAGCGCGTGGTGATTTTTTCGGCAGTGCAGGATGTATAGGCAGGTTCGACAAACATGCTGTGATGTTTTCCGACGATCTCCCTCAACTCGTAACCAAGCGCCCTGCCGAAGCTCTCGTTTGCGGTGAGGATATCGCCCGATAAATCAAACTCGATCATGGCATCTGCACCACGATCAAGAATACTCACGCGCGACGCGCGCGTCCGACGTGACATCGTTGGGATCGAGCCCCTTCGCCTCGAGCACGAAGGAACCAGACGATCGTCGGCCAGGAATTCGCTGGCCGTGGTCGTCATCATCTGGTCGTGAAAATAGGCAAATTTTTTCGTCCGCCGCGTCGGTCGCTTCGGTCAACTCGTCGCCTTCGAGATATCGGATCTTGTCCTGCTTGCAGTAGGTTGCATAGTCGTCGACGACGGACTCCGACATGGCCTGCAGCGAAACGGTCACGTCACCATTGCTGTCGAAGTTGATGGCTTCGGCGACGAACCGGTCACCATCGAGGCTGTTGAAATAGCTTCGAGTCCGAGCATCGCTTTCCAGGATTTTTCGAATGCGCTTTAGGCGGCGCCGACGCCTGCGGCAAAGATGGCAATGCAGCGGCGAAGATGGGCAAACAGTTGAGCCCGATCGGGCCAGGCCCGCGCGCGCCCTTCCGGCGGACCCATGCCGCCGAGGATCATATCCATCAGCATCCGGGCTCCGCTCGCCGTATCGTCCAGCGTCAATCTGCCTTCCGACCGGCGTTCGCTCAGCCAGTCGGCGAGATGCTGGCGGCTGGCAAGCATGCCTTCGCGCTGCAGGATATCGACAAGTTCCGGAAATTGCGCCGCTTCGCGAAAGACGAGCTGCAGGAAGCCGGTGCGATCGGCATCCTTGTCCTCATCCATATCGATCATGAAGATGCGTTCGAGGCTCGCGGCTATCGAGATATCTTCGGCAGGCCTGGGCAGATCGAGCATCAGGCGTCGATGCGCGCCGACCACGGCAGCAAACAACTCTTCCTTGCTCTGAAACAGCTTATAGAGCGTCTGCTTCGAAACGCCCGCCTCGGAGGCGACGATCGCGGTCGTGCTTCCGGCATAACCGTATTTGACGAAAACGCGGCCGGCGACTTCAACGATATGCGCCCGCTTGTCCTCGTCGCTGGAAACTTTCGGTCGACCGCGTTTGCGCGGCTCAGCCGCAGGCTCGTCGACAATATCCATGATGGTCTAGACCACTCTGCCGAAACGCGTAGCGACGACCTGAGAACGTAGACTACGATTTCTAAGGGATAGTGTTCTCGGTTGTGGCATTAGTGATTTCGATTTAAAGAACTAATCAGTTCTGTAATGCGCGTTGCGTCCCCACCTCCCTAGCGATGGAGCGCTTATGACGACTATTTCCGCTGCAACATCAGTCTCTTCCTATTCCTATAGCAAGCGCCCGACATCCGGGTCCCAGAACATCTTATCGTCTAATACGGTTTCGTCGGCAAAAGCAACCAAAAGCGGGCAGCTCGACGAAGACACGTCGAGCAGCGCCGATCCGATATGACGTTGGTATCGAGAAAGATCAAAGTTCGATGCCCTTGTGTGCCCGCCTGTCCTCTTTGATGGCTGATTCAAGGTCGATATCCGTGCTGCTTTGCTGCAGAAGACGAGCATAGAAGGTCGTGGCTGCCTCGCGGCCGGCTTCCCGTATTTCATACGATTCCAGAGCCCGCTCAACGATGTCAGCTATTGAGCGATTTTCGCGCCAGGCAAGCCGATGCGCAAGATCGCGTGCCTTCGCACTGCGCACGGAAAGTTGAGGTTCAGCCATGTCGGTCTCCTTTCACCTGTATATAGCATCAGTCAGCCATCAACATGGCAACTGATGGCTTGATACCACAAGTATTCAGGGTCCTGATTTTGTTCCGATGTCGAAAAGAATTAACCATATCTCAGTGGTCTTACGAAATAATGCCATACGTAGATCAGGCATCTCGAAGCAGAGAGGCCAAAAGTTATTTGGAGACAGTCTTGGCACTTACCATTGCTCGTAGTCTAGTGGCGTTTGGTGTCGCCGTTTCAGCCGGCCTTTTCATGTCGATCGGATTGCAGCAATCGGCGCTCGAACGGCTGAAGGTCAACGGTCCGGTTTACGAGCAGGTCGTCTACGGCAAGGATTTGATCGCCGATATTCTGCCGCCGCCACTGTTTGTGGTCGAATCCTACATGCTGTCCTTCGAGGCGAGCAAATTTCCGGAGCTCACAGAAACCAATCTTGCCAAGATCGCAAATCTCAAGGCCGCTTACGACGACCGCCGCGCCTATTGGAAAACCACCCGCCTGCCGCAGGCTTTGAAGGACGAACTTGAAAACGATGTCATCGCCAAGGGCGATACATTCTGGGGGGTGATGAACCGTGAGATCATCCCGGCCCTGAATGCCAAGGATGAAGACAAGGCGCATGGTGCGATCGAGCAGCTGCGCGTCGCCTTCCATTCGCACCAAGATGCAGTCGAGAAACTCGTTGCCAATTCCGACGCCTTCCTGAAGGGCGAGGAGCGCAATGCTGCCTCGGAGATCGTCACCTGGACGATCTATGCGGGGGTTGCGGGTCTCGGTTCGTTCGGGCTATTGCTGGTGGGGCTCTATCTCTTGCGTCGCCGGGCGATCGTGCCGCTCGATGGCATGAAGGCCTATATGGGCAACCTTGCCGAAGGCGACTTTTCGACCGAAGTTCCCTATGCCAACCGGTCCGACGAGATCGGAGCCATGTCCAAGGCCGTGGCGGTATTCCGCCACAACGCGCTTGAGCGGCAGGAGGCGCAGAAGCGCGAGACGGTGCTTCGCGATGCTGAATTTGAGCGCGAACGCAGCCAGCTGGCCGAAAGGGCCGCAGAGGAGCAGATCCGCGAAACGGTGATCGATAGGTTGACATACGGCCTGGAACAGTTGTCGACCGGCAATCTCGATTGCCGGATCACGACGCCGTTCGCCGCCGCCTATGAGACGTTGCGCGCGAAGTTCAACGACAGTATGGACGCGCTTTGCGCTTCGATGGCGGAGATCGCCCAGACCTCCAAGCAAGTGGGCAGCTCCTCGGCCGGCATCACAGAGGCAGCCGACAGTCTTGCGTCGCGCACGGAACAGCAGGCCGCAATGCTCGAAGAGGCCACAGCTGCGCTCGATGAGATGAATATCAAAGCCAAAGACGCCTCCCACCATGCCGGCAGAGCGACCGGCATGATGGCCGAGACGCGCACCAGCGCCGAACATTCAGCAGCTGTCGTTCGCGAAGCCATCGCCGCCATGGAAAGGATCGAAGGCTCGTCCTCCCAGATCGGCGACATCGTCAATGTCATCGATGAAATCGCCTTCCAGACCAATCTTCTGGCGCTCAATGCCGGGGTTGAAGCCGCCCGTGCAGGCGAAGCAGGCAAGGGTTTTGCTGTCGTGGCGCAGGAAGTGCGCGAACTCGCCTTGCGCTCGGCCAACGCCGCCAAGGAGATCAGAGCTCTGATTTCCACCTCCTCGTCTCAGGTCTCCACCGGGGTGCAGCTTGTCAATCGCACCGGCAAGGCGCTGCTGGAAATCGAAGGCCAGGTCGAACAGGTTGCCGGGCTGATCGCCCGTATCGTTTCGGTGTCATCCGAGCAGGCGGTGGCGATCGGCGAGATCAACGCCTCCGTCAACGCCCTCGATCAGGTGACGCAACGCAACGCAGCCATGGCCGTCGAAACCGCCTCGGCCTGCCGGGCGCTCGGCAGCCAGACACAGACGCTGGAGGGGGTCGTCAACCGCTTTCAGGTCGATGCGGGAGCCAGCAGACCGCAGAAAGCGGCTTGACGAGCGATCGTTGAAGCTCGTCTCTCTACCTCAGTCGTCAACGATCGCCACGACGGCGACGCAGTCTCCGGCCTTGACCAGCCCCGGGAAATGCCGGGCACAGAGAATGCCGTTCATGCCGGCGCGGATCTCGCGGGGGCCTACCCCGGTCCGCCCGGTCGGATAGATGCGAGCGATGACGGCATCGGCCGTGACGGCTTCACCGAGATCGATGACAGCTTCGATCAGCCCACCCTCCTCTGCGAAGGAGAAGCAGCGGCCGTCCGGCATGTCGAGCCAGGTCGTCGGACCGGGATCGACGGCGCCCGCGACGATCCCGGCGTGGCGCAGCACGTTCATGGTGCCGCGCTTGGCAATCGCCGCACTTTTGGCCGTGGCGGTGCCGCCGCCGCCGAGTTCCGTGGTGATGAAGATCTTGCCCATCTCCTCGGCCGCGGTGTCATACATGCCGACCGCGTCGATCTCCAGCATTTTCATCGAATAGGGAGCGGCAAAGGCCGTCACGAATTCGAAGGCTTTTTCCTCCTGTTGCTTGTTCGGCAGGATGTGGGCGGCGCAGAATGGCAGAAAGTCGAGCGTCTTGCCGCCGGAATGGAAGTCGAGGACGAGATCCGCCATCGGCAGAAGCACACGGCTGAAATAGTCGGCGATCTTCTCCGTCACCGTGCCGTCCGGCCGGCCCGGGAAGCTGCGGTTCATGTTGCCCCTGTCGATCGGCGAGGTCCTGGTTCCCGCCAGGAATGCCGGATAATTCATGGCCGGCACGATGATGACAGTGCCGTTCACGTCTTCGGCCTTCAGCGAGCGGGCAAGATCGAAAAGCGCGATCGGTCCCTCGTATTCGTCGCCGTGATTGCCGCCCGTCAGCAGCGCCGTCGGCCCCTTGCCGTTCCGGATGACCGTTATCGGCACCATCACCGATCCCCAGGCGGAATCGTCGCGGCTGTAAGGCAGGCGCAGGAAGCCGTGCTGGACGCCCTCGGCGGCAAAATTGACCGTCGCGCTGATCGGCGACGGCCGCAAGCCAATCTCTGTCATGACAGCCTCAATCCTTGACCATCAGCCTGCGCGGCACGTTCGCGAAGCACTCGACACCGCTGTCTGTGATGAGGATGCTCTCGGTCGTCTCGAAACCCATGTCGTCGAGCCAGAGACCGGTCATGAAATGGAAGGTCATGCCGGGCTTCAGCTCCGTCCGGTCGCCCGGCCGCAGGCTCATGGTGCGCTCGCCCCAGTCCGGCGGATAGGAAAGGCCGATCGGGTAACCCGTGCGGTTGTCCTTGACGATGCCGTATTTCTTCAGCACAGCGAAGAAGGCGTTGGCGATATCCTCACAGGTATTGCCAGGTCTGGCGACCGCAAGACCGGCTTCCATGCCCTCCAGCGTCGCCTTTTCGGCATCGAGAAAGGCCTGCGTCGGCTTGCCGAGGAAGACGGTGCGCGACAGCGGCAGATGATAGCGGTTGTAGCAGCCGGCGATCTCGAAGAAGGTGCCCTCGCCCTTCTTCAGCGGCCGGTCGTCCCAGGTCAGATGCGGTGCGGATGCTTCGACGCCGGACGGCAGCAGCGGCACGATCGCCGGATAATCACCCCCGATCCCGTCAACGCCGCGGGTGCCGGCATCGTAGATTTCCGCGACCAGATCGCACTTGCGCATGCCGACCTCGATCTTGTCGAAGATGCGGGCGTGCATCGCCTCGACGATACGGGCGGCATTGCGCATGTAGCCGATCTCGGTCTCGCTCTTGACGGCTCGCTGCCAGTTGACGAGGGCGGTCGCGTCGACGAAACGCGCATTCGGCAAGTGCTTCTGCAGCGCCGCAAAGGCCGCCGCCGAAAACCAGTAATTATCCATCTCGACGCCGATCGTGAGCTTGCCGAAGTCGCGCTCGGTCAGGATGCCCGAGAGGTAGTCCATGGGGTGGCGCTCGGTCGACTGCACATAGTGATCGGGATAACCGACGATGTTGTCGTGCTTCAGATAGGTAGTGAACTTGGCGCCATTGGCATCCTGGCCGCGGCCGAACCAGATCGGCTCGCCCTGCGGCGGCACGATCACCGCCTGGTGCACGTAGAAGGACCAGCCGTCATAGCCGGTCAGCCAGGCCATGTTCGACGGGTCGCTGACAACAAGCAGGTCTACGCCCTTCGTCTCCATGGCACGCCGTGTCTTTTCCAGCCGCGCGGCATATTCGCCGAGCGAGAATTTGAGTTTGGGCTGGGTCATATTTCTTCCCTTCTTTTCCGGCGCCGCGCCGGTCAGCTTTCGAACGTGGTCCCGGCATTTGCCGCGCCGGCACGGGCAAAGGCGAGCGTGGCGATGGCGGTGTCCTGGATGCCGGTCCCGGTCAGGTCCGCAATGGTGATTTGGTCGTTGCGCGTCCGCCCCGGCATCCGACCGGCGACGATCTGGCCGAGCTCGGCAAAGACCGCATCGCCTGCGACCAGGCCGGCATCGATTGCGTGATGCAATTCGCCGAGGCGCCGCGTCTGCTTCAAGCTGTCGGCGACATAGACGTCGGCACCTGCGATGGCGGTCGGATCGATCTCATTCTTGTGCTCAGCATCCGAGCCCATGGCCGTCAGATGCTGTCCGAGTTCCAGCCACCCGGCCTCGATGATCGGGATTTCCGCCGGCGTGGTGGTGACGATGAGATCAGCGCCGCTCACCGCACCTCTGGCGTCCGATGTGGCGGTGATGGGAAAGCCGAGCTTTGCCGCCAGTTCCGCTGCCACGCTTTGCGCCTTGGCGGCATCGCGCGCCCAAATCCTCGCTTCGCGGATCGGCCGGACCAGCGTCAGTGCTTCGAGCTGCAGCCGCGCCTGCATGCCTGCACCGAAGATCGCGGCCACGGACGCATTTTCCCGCGACAGATGTTTTGCCGCGACGGCGCCCGCTGCTGCGGTGCGCACGTCGGTGAGATAGCCGTTGTCCAGCAGCAGCGCTTGCACCAGTCCGGTTCGGCTCGACAGCAGCACCATCATGCCGTTGGTGCTCGGCAGGCCGATCTTGGGATTGTCGAAGAAGCCGGGGCTGATCTTGATCGCGAAGCCCTCGATGCCGGGCACATAGGCGGTCTTTACATCGACTTCGCCCCGATATTCCGGAATGTCGAGTCGCAGGATCGGCGGCATGGCGACGGCCTTGGTCGCGAGTGCTGCGAAAGCGGCCTCGACGCAATCAACCGCATCGCGATCAAGCCCGATGACTTTCCTCAGTTCCGCTTCCGTCAGAATGATCATTCGGCTCATAGGCCCTCCTCGCGATAGAGCGGCTGAGTCCCGTTGATCACCCGAAGATGCTGTTCCATGTCGACATTCTGCCCGGACAGGATCGCGACGATAGGACCGTTCCCCACAAGCTTCCCGGCAAGAAGCGCTGCAATGCCGACCGCGCCAGCGCCTTCCACAACCTGGCGTTCGCAGGCATAGGCATGGCGCATGCCCGCGGCGATTTCCGCCTCCGTCAGCAGGATGATCTCGTCGAGAAGGTCGCGGCACATGGCAAAGGTCACGCGATTGTCGAGGCCGATGCCGCCGCCGAGCGAGTCGGCAAGGCTCGCCACTTCCTCCACCTGCACCGGCCGTCCGGCATCGAGGCTCGCCTTCATCGCGGCACCCTTCTCCATCGTCAGGCCGATCACTTTGGTCGTCGGACTGATGCCTTTGACCGCGGCGGCAACGCCGGCCGCAAGGCCGCCGCCCGAAAGCGGCACCAGCACGGTGGCCGCCTCCGCCAAGATGTCGATGATTTCGAGCCCCAGTGTCCCCTGCCCGGCTACGACATCAGGATGGTCGAAGGGCGGGACCATCACCAGCCCCTCCTCGCGGACCAGCCGATCGACCTCCTGCTGCGCCTCGTCCTGCGATGATCCAACGATGCGGACATCGGCACCGAGGCGGCGGATTTCCGAAACCTTGTTCTCCGGCACCAGCCGCGACATGCAGATGGTCGCGACAGCACCCTCCGCCTTTGCCGCATAGGCAAGCGCCCGGCCGTGATTTCCGGTCGAGGCCGCGACGATGCCGCGCGAGCGCTCCGCCCGCGACAAGGAGAGCACCGCATTGGTCGCGCCGCGCAGCTTGAAGCTGCCGGTCATCTGATGATGTTCGAGCTTGAGATGGACAGGTACACCGGCCAATTCGCCAAGGGAAAAGGACTGCACCATCGGCGTGCCGAGCACGCGGCCGGCAATCCGGCGCGCCGCCGCACGGATATCCTCCAGCGAAACGAGCAAGGTGCTCACCATGATCTCAGCCTTCCCGATAGGGCTCGGTCATCAATTGACCGAGTTCGGGCCGCGCCCGATCGTCGCCGCAAAGCCGCAGGCAGGCCCAGGCGGTCGCGAGATTGCTGGTGACCACCGGCTTGCCGATTTCAGCCTCGATCCGGGCCGCGACCTCTGCTGCCCGCACCGCCGTACAGGAGATAAACAGCGCGTCCGACTGCGGCGCCAGCGCCTGGCGCGCGAAGGCAAGGATCTCCTGCGGCGCAATCCGCGCCATCTCGCGATCATCGGTCAGGCCGAGACAGGTGAAGCGGTCGATCGCAAAGCCAAGCTCCGCGAAATAGTCCGCCATCGGCCGGCTGGTCTCGATCGTATAGGGCGTCAGCACCGAAATCCGTCTGGCGCCCAGCGCCTTCAGGCCGGTCACGGCGGCAGCCGTTGGCGTCACGACGGGCACGCCGGGCTTGGCCGCATGGATCGCCGCCTCGATGTTCCGGTCGCCGATCACCACCGAAGCGGAGGTGCAGGAATAGACGATTGCATCGAGCGCCTCGTCCGGCAGGATCAGTGCCGCGCCTTCGGTCAGCGACGGCTGCATCTTCAGGAGATTTTCCGGCGTGACCGGATTGGCATAATGGATGCGGCTGACATAGACGCCGAGGCGATCTCCGGCGACCATGCGCTGGAAGTCGACTTCCGTCGTATGGTCCGTTGCGAGGATGACCAGGCCGATGCGCTTTTCCAGCGGCCGGTCCTCCAGCCGCGGCGGCCGGCCGGCAGCGATGATCTCGATCTCTGCGGTCATGGTCAGTCATCCATCCTGGCGTAGCGTTCCTCGAGCCAGCGCAAACCCACCACCGAGATCAGGCTGATGACGAGGAAGAAGACGCCGACCAGCGTCATCGGCTCGATGTAGCGGTAGTTGCTGTTGGCGATGCTCTTTGCCTGGTTCATGAGTTCGAGCACGGTGATCGCCGAAAGCAGCGGCGTCTCCTTGAACATGGCGATGAAATAATTGGCGAGCGCCGGGATCATCGGCGGGATCGCCTGCGGCAGGATCACGTGGATCCAGGCCTGGCGCGTCGAGAGATTGGTGGCCTTGGCCGCCTCCCATTGTCCGCGCGGCACGTTCTCGATGCCGGCGCGATAGACCTCGGCGGTATAGGTCGCATAGTGAATGCCCATGCCGATGACGCCGGCGACCAGCGGCGCCAGCCGGATGCCGATATCCGGCAGCACGTAGAAGATGAAGTAGAGCTGCACCAGCAATGGCGTGCCGCGGATGAATTCCGAGACGAAAGCGACGGTCCTGGAAATGCCGGCGACCGGTGAGCGCCGCGCAATGGCGAGCCCCAGGCCGACGATCATGGCGACGGCAGCGCCGAGGATGGTCGCGAGAAGGGTGATCTTGAACCCTTCGAGAAGGGTCGGCATGATCTGCCAGACGAAGTCCCAATCCCATTCCATCTGATCAGGTCCTTATGCCGTCGAGGCTGCGCGCCAGCCGCCGCTCCAGCCAGCGCATCGTCGCGGAGATCGCCGAGGCCATGAGAAAATAGAGGAGGAGGATCGTCGCGAAGGGCACCAGCGTATTGCCGGTCTGCGCCCGCACCACCTGCGCCTGGAAGGTCATATCCGTCAGCGAGATCAGCGAGACGACCGCCGTGCCCTTCAGTAGTTCGATCGCATTATTACAGAAGGTCGGCAGCATTAGCGGCAGCGCCTGCGGCAGGATGACGTGGCGCATGCGCTGGTATCGCGAAAGGTTGAGCGCGATACAGGCTTCCGACTGTTCGCGCCCGACGGCCTTGACGGCGCCGCGCACCACTTCCGCCGCATAGGCGCCGACATTCAGCCCGAGCGCCAGCACGCCCGCCTGCAGCGGCGTCAGGGTCAAGCCCGCAAAAGGCAGTACAAAATAGACCCAGAAGAGCTGGACGAAGATCGAGGTGCCGCGGAAGAATTCGATATAAGCCGTCGCCAGAGCCCGCACGGCGAAGAAGCGCGACAGGCGGCCGAGGCCCGCCAGGAAGGCCATCACCAGCGCCAGCGCAGACCCCATGATCGTCAGTTCGAGCGTCACCAGGGCGCCCTCAAGGATCAGTGTCAGATAGCCGGACCATCCCGACATCGGCAGCTCACTTCTCTTCTCTGGAGATCGTTCGAGGACGATCCGGCCATGCCCATGGCATGGCCGGCTGCTTACCCTTTATTACTTCGCCGCGGCGCAGAGCTTTTCGCGGCTCGTCGACATCGCGGCCTTGGCCGAGAAGCCATAGGGCTCGATGATCTTGGCGAATTCGCCGGATTCCTTCAGCTTCTTCAGCTCGACATCGAAGGCGTCGCGTAGCGCAACATCCTGCCTGCGGAAGGCAGCGCCATCGCAATAGACCGGAGCATTGACGACGGGAGCGACGGTTTCGAGGTTCGGATCGTTTGCCTTGGCCATCAGATCGTGGATCGAAAGAACCGGCAGCGAGTAGACGTCGATGCGGCCGTCCTGCAGCATCTTGATGCCGCTCTGGCCATCGGGAACGACGATGACACGATCGCGCGGCACGCCGGCCTCGAGCGCCAGCTTTTCCTCGGTGCCGCCGCCCGGCGCGCCGATCTTGGCATCCGGATTGTCGGCGATGTCCTTGTAGCTCGTCAGCTTCAGCGGGTTGCCCTTCTTGAGAGCGAAAGCTTCGGCATCGCAAAGGATCGGTTCGGAATAGGCGACGGCGTTGCAGCGCTCGGGCTTCATGAAGAGGCCTGCGGTGATCGCGTCGTGGCGGCCGGCCTGCAGGCCGGGGATCATCGCGCCATATTCCGAGATCGAGGCGACCACTTCCTTGATGCCCAGCTTTTCGAAGATTGCGCGCGCCACATCGGGTGCGGCGCCGGACACCTTGCCGTCGGCGCCGACAGCGGTGAACGGCGGCTCGTTGGCGATGGCGATACGCGCATAGCCTTGCTCCTTCAGCTGCTCGAGCTTATCATCGGCGGCGGAGGCCGGGGCGGCCGTCATGACCAGAAGCACCGACAGGCTGGCGGCGCTCAAAAGATATCCTGCTTTCATCGTTCCCAACTCCTCTGATTTTCCTTGAGTTTTGTTCTTGCGGGCAATGTCTGAGGTTAGACGCGGTGCCCCGCCGCAATGATCTTGCGCAGGAAAGTCTGCGTCCTCTCCTGCGTCGGATTGCGAAAGATGTCGCCCGGCTTGCCTTCCTCGACGATCTTGCCGCGGTCGAAGAACAGCACACGGTCGGCGAAATCATGGGCGAAGCCCATCTCATGCGTGACGAGAAGCATGGTCATGTCGGTCTCGGAGGCGAGCCGCCGCATGACGTTCAGCACCTCCTCGACCAGTTCCGGGTCGAGCGCCGACGTCACCTCGTCGAACAGCATGATCTTCGGCGACAGCGCCAGCGCCCTGGCAATGGCGACGCGCTGCTTCTGTCCGCCGGAAAGCTGCGCCGGAACGCTCTTTGCCTTGTCGGCCAGGCCGACCATATCGAGAAGCTCCATCGCCCGCTTTTCCGCCGCGGGCCGCTTGATGCCCTTGGTCAGCATCGGCGCCAGCGTCACGTTGTCGAGCACGCATTTATGCGGGAACAGATTGAAATGCTGAAAGACCATGCCGATCTTTTCGCGCATGCGATGCAGATGCCGTTCATCGGCCGGCACCAGCCCACTGCTATCAGGCATATGGTAGAGCTGTTCGCCGTCGACCTCGATATGGCCGCCGCTGATCGTCTCCAGCGTCATCAGAATGCGCAGGATCGTCGTCTTACCGGAGCCGGACGGCCCGATCAGCGCCAGCTTCTCGCCCGGCATGACATTCATCGACAGGCCGTCGAGCACGGTCAGCGGGCCGTATTTCTTGACGATATTGTCGATGCGGATGATGGGCGGAAGCATTCATGTCTCTCCCTGTTGAGACAAGCAATGTCTAACGATGACGGTCCATCAAAATCATGTCAATTCGTAAAATAATATCATGACAATTATTCTGCACACGCTCAAATACAAGGCAGCGGCATCAGATCGCAAGCAGCAGCTCTTCCGGATTGCCTTGCGCCAATGAGGCGACGATGCCGAGCCCGGTCCGCAACTCACTTTCCGTCGTCGAACCAAGCGAGATGCGCACGGCCGGCGTCCAGCCCTGATCGGCGGTGTGGAACGATTTGCCGGGCGCGATCGCCACGCCGCGCAGCCTTGCCTGCGATACGAAACCGTCCTCCGTATGATTGCCGGAGAGCGGCAGCCAGACGTGCAGGCTTTGCGGATGCGCCCGGTACGGCAGGCCGGCCAGCATCTCCGCCGCGATCGCGTGCCGGCTCAAAAGGGCACGGCGCTGCCAGTTGACCAGCTCCATCGCCGTGCCGTCGCTGACCCAGCGGGTGGCGATCTCGGCCATGGCAGGCGTCGCCATCCAGTTGGAGACAAGATGCCGGTTGGCGACGGCGGCGACATAGCGGTCGGGCGCGGTGAGATAACCGATCCGCAGGCCGGGAACAGTAATTTTCGTGAAGCTCGTGACGTAGAGTGTCCGCTCCGGCGCAAACGCGGCCATCGGCGGCGCACGACCCTCGACCATCGGGCCGAGAATATCGTTTTCGATGATCGCGATATCATGCTTCGCAGCGACGTCAGCAAGCGCCTGCCTGCGCTCCGCGCTCATCAGCGCAGCCATCGGATTGATCACCGAGGGCTGCAGGAAAATGGCCCGGATCGGTCCCTTTCGGCAGGCTTCGTCCAGCGCTTCGGGGATCATGCCCTCCTCGTCGATCGCCAGTCCTTCGAGGTGCAGACCGAGATAGGTGGAGAGTGGAACGAGCGTATGATGGCTGATGGCTTCGGTCGCAACCGTCGAGCCGGGCGGGGCGACGCTCATCAGCGCCACCGTCATGCCCGATGTCGCACCGTTCGTCACACTGATGTTCAGCGGCGACACCTCCAGCCCGCAGCGCGCCAGCCATTCCGTAGCGACCGCGCGATGGCGCGGAAATACCATGTTCGGCCTGAACGAAAGGGCCGAGCTGGAAGGCAGGTTTTCCGAAAGCCAGCCGAAGGCCTGCCGAAGCCTTTCCAAATGGATCTGCTCGCAGACCGGTTTCAGGATCGACAGATCGATCACCTCGCCCAGCCGTTCCGGCAGATAGGGCGGCTCCGGCTCACGCGGCCTGGTCTGGACGAAACTGCCGCGTCCGATCTCGCCGGAGATCAGCCCCCGGCGGATCAGTTCGTCATAGGCGCGGCTGACCGTCTGCACGGAAAGATGCAGATCGTCGGCCATCTTGCGGTGCGGCGGCAATTGTGTGCCGTCGGAGAGCTTGCCGTCCGTGATCGCGCTTGCGATCTGTTCGGCAAGCGAGAGATAGGCCGGCCGGCGAAGTTGCGAGGGATCGGGGCGCCACTTTGTCATGATTTCAACACTGCTAAAAATCAGTTCAATTGACAATGCCAAAATGCGCTCCCATTGTCTTTTCCCTGCGTTTGAAATGATTTCTTTCTAAAGAAAGCACCATGAAGCTCGACGCCATCGACCTGCGTATTCTCGACGCCGTCCAGCGCGACGGCCGCATCACCAAACTGGCGCTGGCCGAAAAGGCCGGGCTGTCGCCGACGCCGTGCTGGATGCGGCTGCGCAAGCTCGAAAAGGCGGGTGTTATCACCGGCTATCACGCGCGCATCGCGCCGCGGCGGATCGCTCCGGTCGCCAGCGTGATGATGGAAGTGACGCTCGCCAACCATCGCCAGGCAGATTTCGAGCGCTTCGAGCGCGCCGTGACCGCGATCCCGGAGATTGTCGCCTGCTGGTCGGTCGGCGGCGGCGTCGATTACATCCTGAAGATCATCGCGCCCGATATCGATGCCTATCAGCGGCTGGTCGACGGGCTTCTCGACCGCGAACTCGGCATCGACCGCTACTTCACCTACATCGTCACCAAGACGGTGAAGGAGGACACAGTCCTTTCGGTCTCTTCCTTCACTGCCACCGATGAAGAACCGAGCGCGTCGTAGACAATCTCTCTGCCAGGCGGCCATCCTTTAGACCGTCTCTCTCTTTTCGCATTCGCCAACAGACAATCTCTCGCCCGCTCCCGTGGAAGACTTGCGTCAACCGCCACGAGGAGAATGGATATGACCGCCGTTTTTGCCCGCCCCGCCTATCATGACGCGCTGTCGCGGCTCGCCGACCGTCATCTCCTGCGCGATCTCGCCTATGTCGGCGGCCGGTGGATCGCCGGCAAATCAGGGAAAAGTTTTGAGGTCACCGATCCCGCCTCTTCGGCGACGCTGGCCTGGGTTGCAAGCCTTGACGCCGATGAGACGGCGCTGGCGATCGATGCAGCGTCGGAGGCATTCGCCGGCTGGCGCGCGATGCTGCCGCAGAGCCGCGCGTCGATCCTGCGCAAATGGTTTGAACTGATGCTTGCGGCCAAGGAGGATCTGGCGCTGATCATGACGCTCGAACAGGGCAAGCCGCTTGCGGAATCGCGTGGCGAGATCGATTACGCCGCCTCCTTCGTCGAATGGTATGCCGAGGAAGGCAAGCGGCTGAACGCCGAGAGCGTCACTAGCCATCTGCCCGATGCGGAAATGATCGTTCGGCGCGAGGCGCTCGGCGTCGTCGGCATCGTCACGCCCTGGAACTTCCCCTCTGCCATGCTCACCCGAAAGGCTGCCGCAGCGCTGGCCGCCGGCTGCACGGTCGTCGCCCACCCCTCCTCCGAGACGCCGCTTTCGGCACTGGCGCTTGCCGAGCTCGGCGAACGGGCCGGCATTCCCGCCGGCGTCTTCAACGTGGTCACCGGCAATGCCGCAACGATCGTCGGGCGGATGTGTGCGGACACCCGCGTGCGCGCCATGAGCTTTACCGGCTCCACCGGGATCGGACGGCTGATCGCCGCCCAGTGCGCGCCGACCCTGAAGCGGCTGGTGATGGAACTCGGCGGCCACGCTCCGCTGATCATCTTCGACGACGCCGATATCGAAAAGGCGGTCGAGATCGCCGTCAACGCCAAATTTGCAACCTCCGGCCAGGACTGCCTTGCCGCCAACCGGATCTTCGTCCAGCGGCGGATCGCCGATGGCTTTGCCAAGGCCTTCGCAGACCGCATTGCCGAACTGAAAGTTGGTCCAGGGCTCGAGGATGGCGCCGAGATCGGACCGCTGATGCATGAACGCGCCGTCGCCAAGGTCGAGGGACAGGTCGCCGACGCGCTGGCGCATGGCGCACGGCTCGTCACCGGTGGCAGGCGCCACAAGGCCGGCCGGCTTTTCTATGAGCCGACGTTGCTGACCGATATGCCGGCGGATGCGCTGATCATGCGCGAAGAGACCTTCGGGCCTGTTGCGGCGGTTACCACTTTCGACACCGAAGACGAGGTCATCGTCCGCGCCAACGATACCGAATATGGTCTTGTCGCCTATATCGTCACGGAGAACGGCGCCCGCCAGATGCGGCTCGGCCGCGCGCTGGAATACGGCATGGTCGCCGTCAACCGCGTAAAAATCACCGGCGCTCCCATTCCCTTCGGCGGCTGGAAGCAGTCCGGCCTCGGCTGCGAGGGTTCACGCCATGGGCTCGAGGCCTTCACCGAGCTCAAATATCTCTGCATCGACACGGCCGCCTGAGCCGCCCCATTTTCAAGAAAGAGGTTACGACATGCTCGATAGAAGTAACGAACTCACCGCCTGGGACCGCGATCACTTCTTCCATCCCTCGACCCATATGGGTGGGCATGCCCGCGGCGAGACGCCGACCCGTGTCGTCGCCGGCGGCGAAGGCGTCTACATCACCGACACGACAGGACGCAAAAGCCTCGACGCCTTTGCCGGCCTCTATTGCGTCAATGTCGGCTACGGTCGCCAGAAGATCGCCGACGCGATCGCCGAACAGGCGAAGAACCTTGCCTATTACCACGCCTATGTCGGCCACGGCACGGAAGCCTCGATTACGCTGTCGAAGATGATCATCGACCGCGCCCCCGCCGGCATGAGCCGCGTCTATTTCGGTCTCTCCGGTTCGGACGCCAACGAGACCAACATCAAGCTCATCTGGTACTACAACAACATCCTCGGCCGTCCGGAAAAGAAGAAGATCATTTCGCGCTGGCGCGGTTATCACGGCTCCGGCGTCATGACCGGCAGCCTCACCGGCCTAGCGCTCTTCCATAATGCCTTCGATCTGCCGCGGGCGCCGGTGCTGCACACCGAAGCACCCTATTATTTCCGCCGCCCCGACCGGTCGATGAGCGAGGAGCAGTTCTCGCAATATTGCGCCGACAAGCTCGAGGAGATGATCATCGCCGAAGGCCCGGAAACGGTCGCCGCATTCATCGGCGAGCCCATCCTCGGCACCGGCGGCATCGTGCCGCCGCCGAAAACCTACTGGCAAAAGATCCAGGCCGTGCTCGACAAATATGACATCCTGCTCGTTGCCGATGAAGTCGTCACCGGCTTCGGCCGTCTCGGCACGATGTTCGGCTCGGATCATTACGGCATGAATCCGGACCTGATCACCATCGCCAAGGGCCTGACCTCGGCCTACGCTCCCCTTTCCGGCACGATCGTTTCGAACAAGATGTGGCAAGTCCTGGTGCAGGGTTCCGATCAGATGGGCGCGATCGGTCACGGCTGGACCTATTCCGCCCACCCGATCTGTGCCGCCGCAGGCATTGCCAATCTCGAACTGATCGACGAACTCGGCATCGTCGAGAACGCCGGCACGACCGGCGCCTACTTCCGTTCGGAACTCGCAAAGGCCGTCGGCGGCCACCGCAACGTCGGCGAAGTCCGCGGCGACGGGCTGATGGCGGCCGTCGAATTCGTCGAGGACAGGGACGACCGCACGTTCTTCGATGCCGGCCGCAAGATCGGCCCGCAGGTCGCCTCTGCCCTCCTCGAACGCGGCGTCATCGGCCGCGCCATGCCGCAGGGCGACATCCTCGGCTTCGCCCCGCCGCTCTGCCTGACACGCGAGGAGGCCGACATCGTGGTCAAGGCCGCGGCGGATGCGATCGAAACCGTCTTCAAGAACATCTGAGAGAGAAGAGCGGTATGACGATCCCGGAAAAGATGGCGGCCGTATTGCTCACCGGCCATGGCGGTTTGGACAAGCTCGTCTATGACAGGGACGTGCCCGTCCCGACGCCCGCGGACGGCGAGGTTCTGATCCGCGTCACGGCCTGCGGCATGAACAATACCGACGTCTGGGTACGTCAGGGCGCCTACGGGACCGAGGATGATCCGTCGGCCGTCTCCACATGGCGCAGGCAAGGCAATACGCTGACATTCCCACGCATTCAGGGCACCGATACGGTCGGTCATATCGTCGGCGTCGGAACCGGCGTCAATCCGGCGCGCATCGGCGAACGCGTCATGGTCGACTTCTCGATCTATAACCGCGACGACGACAGCCTCGCAGACATCGACTACATGGGCCATGGCCGCGACGGCGGTTATGCCGAATACATGGCACTGCCGGCCGAGAACGCCCATGTCGTCGCAACCGATCTGACCGACGTCGAACTCGCCACCTTCTGCTGCGCCTATCTGACCGGCGAGCGCATGCTGGAACGGGCAAGGCTTGTTGCCGGTGAACGCATCCTCGTGACCGGCGCCTCGGGCGGCGTCGGCTCGGCGATCATCCAGCTCGCACGGGCCCGCGGCGCCATCCCGATCGCGGTCGCGGGCCCCGGCAAGGAGGCGGCGATGCTCGATATCGGCGCCGAGGCGGTGGTGACCCGCGGCAAGGGCGATCTGGTCGAAGCCGTCCATTCTGCGAGCCGTGGCCAGCCGATCGATGTCGTCGCCGATCTCGTCGGCGGACCGCTGTTCAACGATCTCCTGAAGATCCTGCGCCCCGAAGGCCGCTACACGACAGCCGGCGCCATCGCCGGCCCGGTCGTCCAGCTCGATTTGCGGACCATGTATCTGAAGCAGCTGGAACTGCACGGCTCGAGCCAGGGAAGCCGCGCCGACTTCCGCCGGATCGTCGGCTATATCGAAAGCCGGAAAATCCGGCCTCTCGTCGGCGGTGTCTATCCGCTGTCGGAATTCCACCGCGCGCAGACCGATTTCATGGCGAAGAACTTCGTGGGCAAATTGGTCGTGGTTCCCGACGACAGATGATCCTTGCTTTCGCGGCGAACCTTATCGGGTTTGCAGCGTTTCACGGCCATGGAAAATCATGATGGCACCGGGCTTTCGCTACGTCGGAATATTTCGCAGCAATGCGACGACATCCTTCCCGCGCCGTCACTCGAGGAGGCGGAACGGTCGTTCGCGCCAAAAGGTCGCTGATGCCAGCCTCCGCCAGCACGAAACACCTGACGTCCATCGAACTTGGAAGAATTCGGCGCGCCGTCAGCATAGCGCGCCTGATGGATACCGCGATCCGATTGCCTGTCATCGGCGTGCGCATCGGCGCAGACTCAATTCTCGGTCTTATCCCGGCTGTCGGCGACATTGCCGCATCCCTCATCGGTCTGTTCATTATCGATGAAGCCAGACGTCTCGGTGTTCCCACCCATAAGCTCGCACGCATGGCCGTCAATCTCGGGATCGACGCCGCCGGCGGAACAGTTCCTCTGATCGGCGATCTTTTCGACGTCTACTTCAAGTCTCATCGCCGAAACGTCGGCATCATTCTCGACCACTTTGGGATCAGCGAAGATGAGCTGAATCGGCGCATCTGACCAAGCCGGCGTCCCTTTGCAACTCCCCTGTCGAGGAATTGGTACGAGGCCGTCAGCGCCGGTTCCAACGAGGCCGCGCAACCGGTGCCCTCGCCTTAAAATGACGAGCAACCTGCAGAGGTGGCACTGAACTGGAGCGCCTTCGCTTAAAGTTCAGTCAGAGCGCCGGCCGTCTTCACTGCGTGGTCAAGAACGAATTGCAGCTTGGCCGCGTGGCCGAAACCAGGCTCATCCAGCTGCCCCTTTTGCACGGCATTTGCAAATCGCTGGAAATTGGTGATAACCGGTTCGACCTCGATGTTACGCCAGATTGCCTTGTCGGCATCGGGACCTTCACAGGCCCTAAGCGTCGACCCTTCAGGCGTATGCACCACCTCCAGCGCGCCCTTGTCTCCATGTAGGCGCAGGCGCAATTCGTTCAGATGGCCAGTCGCCCAGCGCGTTGCGTGAATGACGCCAGCGGCACCGTTTTCGAGTTCAGCCATCATCAGGAAACTGTCATTTGCATCGAGATCATACTCGCCGATCCGATTTCCGGGGCTCTTGTCGAACACCTTAAGATGCGATGCGGCCGCCTTGACGTCACTTCCGGCTGCAAAAACCGCGAAGTCGAGAATATGGATACCGACATCGCCCAGCACGCCATTGGAGCCGTGCTTTGTCGACAGCCGCCAAAGCCATTGCGATTCCTTGGTCCAGTCGCCCCACGCCTTTGAGACCAGCCAGCTCTGGAGATAAGACGCTTCGAAGTGGCGGATCGCGCCGATGCGTCCGTCCAGCACCATCTTACGCGCTGCTTGCAGCGGCGCCACATTACGATAGGTAAGGTTTACCATCGTGACCTTGCCGGACGCAGCGGCGGCGTCGGCCATCTCTTTGGCTTCGCGGTAGTTAACCGCAAGCGGCTTCTCGCAGAGGACATGCTTTCCGGCGCCGAGTATCTTCATTGTCGTGGAATAATGCGCGCGATCCGGCGTGACATTGGTCACGGCGTCAAACTCTCCCCAGGCAAGCGCGTCATCAAGCGACGTGAAAGTAAGTGGGATACCATGCCTGAGCGCGAAGGCCCGCAGCCGGACCTCGTCCGTATCGACAGCAGCAACGATTTTTACGTCGGCGATTTCGGAAAAATTCATGGCATGGGTGTTTGCCCATCCTCCGGTTCCGAGAATGATCAAGCGCATTTTTGTCCTCATGGTCGTTTATCGAACTGTTAGCAGCAAAATCGATCGTCTTTCACAAGCACCAGACACCCTTGCCGATAGCGCCCGTCTGTCATGGTCTCCACGCCCAAGGAAGGCGTTTCAATTTCTCAGCGGTAACCGGCTTCGCCGGCCTGGTGCAGTCTCGGGCCGCGTTCGACGATCGGCTCCAGTGCTTTTTCTACCGGCACATTTGGAGCATCGGTGATACCAGTCAACGACCCCTCAGGGTTATAGGCCCACTTCACGCCGTTGATCAGCACCTTCTGGACATTGACGTCGTGATAGGTCGGATAAGTCTCGTGGCCGGGGCGGAAATAGAAGATGTTGCCGGCGCCGCGGCGCCAGGTCAGGCCCGAGCGGAACACTTCGCCGCCCTGGAACCAGGAGATGAACACCGTTTCGAGCGGTTCCGGCACCGAGAACTGCTCGCCGTACATTTCCTCGTTCTCAAGCTCGAAATGCTCGCCGATGCCAGCAGCGATCGGATGGCGCTGGTTGATCGTCCACAGACGCTCGCGCTCACCCGCCTCGCGCCATTTCAGCGCGCAGGGCGTGCCCATCAGCCGCTTGAAGATCTTGGAGAAATGGCCCGAATGCAGCACCAGCAGGCCCATGCCTTCCCAGACGCGCTTGGCGACACGCTCGACAACGACGTCGGAGACCGCGCCGTGATCCTTGTGGCCCCACCAGGTCAAGACGTCGGTCTCAGTAAGACGGGCTTCGCTGAGGCCGTGTTCCGGCTCCTGCAGCGTCGCTGTCGTCGCCGAGATACTTGGATCGGTGTTCAGTGCGTTGGCGATCGTCGTATGCATACCTTCGGGGTACATGCCCCGGACGATCTCATTGGTAGTCTCGTGGATGTTCTCACCCCACACAACGGTGCGAATGGTCACGTCGTTCTCTCCTTTTAGTTAAAAACGGATCGAGCCTTGGGAGGAACATCGACCCTGGGAAAATCAGGCAGCCCGCATGGATGCTCGCTCAAGCGCTCGGCCCGACCGGTCGAAACGGTGAACGTGGCCGGCAAGCGGCACAAGGCCAAGTGTTTGGCCGGGCGCGTGGCGGGAGACACCGGCTTCCCGCACGACGAACGGCTCATCCGCCCCGATATCCAGATAGACGAAGCTATCGGCGCCGAGGATTTCTGAATGGATGACCGTGCCGCTCCAAACGGGCGACTCCGGCGTGATGCGAACATGCTCTGCGCGCACGCCAATCGTATGGCTATCATAGGGTTGCGCCAGCCCGCCCGAGAGGAAATTCATTTTCGGCGAACCGATGAAGCCGGCAACGAAGACCGAATTGGGGCTTTCGTAAAGTTCCAGCGGCGTGCCGATCTGCTCGACGACGCCGTCCCTCAACACGCAGATCCGATCGGCGAGTGTCATGGCCTCGACCTGGTCATGGGTCACATAGATCATCGTCGTGTTGTGCATGCTGCGATGAAGCTTCGCGATTTCCAGCCTCGTCGCGACGCGAAGCGCCGCATCGAGGTTGGACAGCGGCTCGTCGAACAGAAAGACCTTGGGATCGCGTACGATCGCCCGGCCGATTGCGACGCGCTGACGCTGCCCGCCGGAAAGCTGTCGCGGCAAGCGGTCTAAGTAGGGTGAGAGCTGCAGCATACCGGCGGCCTGTTCAACGCGCTGGCGGCATTCGTCTCTGGTGCTTCCGGAAAGTTTCATGCCGAAAGCCATGTTGTCGAAGACCGTCATATGCGGGTAGAGCGCGTAGGACTGAAACACCATGGCGATCCCTCTCTTCGACGGCGCATGCTGGTTCACCGTCTTGTTGTCGAAGGAGAGGGTTCCCGACGTGATGTCCTCGAGCCCGGAGATAAGCCGCAGCAGCGTGGACTTGCCACATCCCGACGGCCCCACGAACACCATGAACTCGCCCCGGCGGATGTCCATCGTCACGCCTTTGATCACCTCGAAAGCGCCGAAGCTCTTGCGGATATTCTCCAGTCGGATTTCTGCCATGTCCTACTCCCTCAACCCTTGACGCCGCCGGCGGTCAGCCCCGAAATGATCCGGCGTTGGAATATCAAAACAAGCACGACGACCGGCACGGTGACGATCACTGAAGCCGCCATGATGTTGCCCCAGGGGATCTCGAATGCGCTGTTGCCCGAAAGCAGGGCGATCGCAACCGGGACGGTTCGCTGCGTATCCGACGATGTGAATGTCAGCGCGAAAAGAAACTCGTTCCAGGCGGTGATGAAGGCGAGCAGTCCGGTTGTTACCAGCGCCGGCCACATCAACGGCATGAACACCTGGGTGATGATGACCCACGGTGAGGCGCCGTCGACGATCGCCGCCTCCTCGATCTCGATCGGCAATTCCCGCATGAAGGTCGTCAGCACCCAGACGGTGAAGGGGAGCGTGAAGATCATGTAGGAAAAGATCAGCGCGAAGGGCGTGTTGAAGATGCCGATCCAGCGGATGAGTTCGAAGAGGCCTGCAAGAACGGCAATCTGCGGAAACATCGACACCGAGAGGATCGTCAACATCAACAGTGCCCGCCCGCGGAAGTGCACCCGGGCCAAAGCGAAGGAAGCGGTGATCGAAAGTAGCAGCGATGCTGAAACCACGACGCAGGCGATCATCGCGGAATTCGCCAGACTGCGGACGAAACCGCCCTGGCCCATCACGGACGTGTAGTTGCCGAAGGAGATCGAGGTCGGCCAATAATCGACTTTGAAAAGGGCCGTGCCGGTCTTCAGGCTCGTGATGATTGCATAGTAGAACGGAAATACCGCAATGATGACGATGATTGTGACGAGCAGGTAGAAGAGCGTATTTTTGGCGATCGAAAGCAGCATCAACGTTCCTCCCCGCCGAGCTTGACGCGACCGAGCCAGATATAAAGGACGGTTACGGAGGCAATGATGAGGAAAAGCACCGTTGATGCGGTGGCGCCGTAGGCGAACTTGTCGAAGTCGAACAGGTTCTCGCGCGCCATGACCGACATGGTCTTCGTCTGAGCATTGTTGGGCGTCAGTACATAGATCAGGTCGAAGATGCGCATCGCATCCAGCATCCGGAAGATCACGGCAACCATGATGGCCGGTCGGATCAGCGGCAGCGTCAGACGCCAGAAAACCTTGACCGGATTGACGCCGTCGATCTTGGCAGCCTCATAGATGTCTCCCGGAACCATCTGTAGCCCCGCAAGAATCAGAAGCGCCATGAAGGGCGTCGTCTTCCAGACATCGACGATCAGCACTGCGATCATCGCCGTTTCCAGATTGGCGGTCCAGGCAATCTTCTCGCTGATAAGACCGAAGCCGAGCAGAATATCGTTCAGAATGCCGAACTGATCATTGAGCATCCAGGCCCACATCTTTGCTGAGACGATTGTTGGGATCGCCCAAGGAATGAGGATTGCGGCCCGTACGATCCCACGCCCGACGAACCGTGCGTTCAGCACCAAGGCGACGATCAGCCCGAGCACGGTCTCGATTACCACCGAAAGGACGGTAAACTTGGCAGTGTTCCAGACGGCATTCCACCAGACCGGATCGGCAAGCAGCCCGCGATAGACGGTCCTTCCGCTCTTCAGTGTCACCCAAGACAAATAATTGTCAAAGCCGACGAACTGCGCATTGCCAAGGTCGTTCAGCGACGCATTCGTGAAACTGAAATAGATCGTTCTGAACAGCGGCCAGCCAGCGACGATTGCCAAGATCAACAGCGTCGGCGCCAGAAACATCCATGCCGATCGAATGCGCTCGGACCGCAACTCCGTGGTGGCTTTGAAATGTGAAACCCTGGGCTTGATTGCGTGTGGAACTACGATTTCGCTCATGAAACGTCTATCCCTCGTTAGCGTGTCCGAAGACCGGACCGGCGGCCTGACAGCCGCCGGTCGGAGTACTCACCAAGCATCGCCTTTGAGGGTCGTTAGGTCGGCTTCAAGAAGCTCGAGGTTCTCGGCAGCTGAGCCGCTGCCTGACAAGGTATTGTGCACCGCAGTCCAGAACTTCGAGGACACCTCATTGTACTTTACCTTGGCCGTCGCCGAAGGGCGTGGCACCGCGTCCTGGAAAATGGGTTTCCAGTTCGGCATGAAGGGCTGCGCGGCAGCAACATCCTTGTCGTCATAAATATCCGTCAGGGTCGGCAAATTGGAGAGTTCGATGGCACGTGCCTTTTGAACGTCCTTCGACGCCAGGAATTTTACGAGCGCGATGGCTGCGTCCTGCTTTTCGGAATATTTCGAAACTGCCAGGTTCCAGCCGCCAAGTGTCGAAGACGGCTTATCGCCGACGGCTGCAACCGGTAGCGTCATCACGTCGAACTTGCCCTTCACCGCGCTGTCGGCACCGTTTCCGAGAGAATAGGCATAAGGCCAGTTGCGCATAAAGACGGCGTTGCCGGTCTGCCAGACGCCGCGCGATTCTTCTTCCTGATATGCGAGCACCCCTGGCGGTGAGATCGTGCCGATCCAGCCCTTTGCCCGTTCAAGCGCGGCCGCCGCCTTCTCGTTGTTGATCGAGATCGTCCCGTCCGGCTCGACGATCTGGCCGCCACCCGACGATTTCACCCATTCCAGTCCGTTGCAGGTAAGCCCTTCGTAGGAATTGCCCTGGAAGACGTAGCCCCAGAGGTCCTTTTGTCCGGCCTGGCGTTCCTTATCCTGAATCTCTTTGGCGGTTGCGGCCATCTCGTCCCAGGTCTTCGGCGGCTGTTTTCCATATTTCTCCAGCAGGTCCTTTCGGTAAAACAGCGCGGGAGCATCGGTAAACAACGGCAGCGCCACAAGCCGGCCATTGACAGTCTGAGACGCGATGATCGACGGGAAGAACTGGCCGACCACGTCCTTGGCTGCCTCCTTCAGATCGACGAACTGGTCGGCAAGCTGCGGTGCCCAGATGACATCGGTCTGATAGACATCGACGTCCTTGTTTCCAGCAGCAAGCCACAGGCGATATTGAGAAAACTGCTCGCTGCTCGATGACGGCATGGTGACGAGCTTGACCTGATTGCCGGTATCTTTCTCGAAAATAGCCAGCTGCTTGTTCAAGAATTCGACGTTTTTTCCCGTGGTGTTGGCGGCAAAGGAAATTTCGGCAGCACGGATCGGGCCGGCGGTCGCGATGGCGATTCCGAGCGCGGACAAGCCCAAAGCAAATTTTTTCATGATCTCCTCCCAGAAATTGAAATCGATTTGGCGATCAAACCATTGCAGAAGGTCGCAGAGGCGTCAAGCCCATCACGATTAACGATCTTCAGTTGTATTCCGATGGGAAATCGGCCAATATACAGTGATTAGAGGTATTTTTTACCCCCTTCCCCCGAGATTCAAAGCAACAAAATTGAAACCGATTTCAATTTTCGCCGGACTGACACTTGCCCGTTGCGCATCGCCAAAGCTTCGTCCATTGATTGCCGGGACAAAGAAGACATCCGATGAAACTTCGTGAATTTGCAAAGCAGCTTGGGCTCTCTCCGACGACGGTCAGCCGTGCGCTCAGCGGCTATCCCGAGGTGAGCGAAGCCACGCGCGCCAGGGTTGCGAGCGAAGCAATGCGGCTTGGCTATCGTCCCGATATCAATGCCGTGCGACTAAAGACCGGGAGAGCCGGAGCGATCGGCGTCATGATGGCGCGTTCTGGAGAAATCCATTTCGCTGAATTCATGTCGGGGATGGCACAGCGCCTGGAAACGGCCGATACCGACATTCTCATCACGCCTATTACCGCGCACAATGATGACGATGAGATGCAGGCCTACCGACGCCTGGTCGAAAGTCGCCGAGTGGATGCAGTGATCATTCATTCGCCTCGCCCCAAGGACCCGCGGATCGAGCTGCTGAACAGCCTGGGCCTGCCTTTTCTGGTTCACGGCCGCTCGGAGACCGAATGCGTTCACGCGTGGCTCGATATCGACAATGAAAATGCCGTGCGCAGAGCCACCGAACACCTGCTCGATCTCGGGCACCGGCGCATTGCCATGATCAATGGCCTGCGGGGCAAGACGTATTCGATCCATCGCGAACATGGTTTTCGGATTGCCCATCAGGAGCGTGGGCTCGTCGTCGATCCCAACCTGATGGTCTGCGATAAATTCTCCGACGAGAGCGGCTTTCGTCATGCCCGCTCTTTTCTGGAGAGCGCGAATGCGCCGACCGCCATCGTCGCCGGTTCCACGATGACGGCGCTTGGTGTTTACCGTGCCGTCCGTTCGCTTGGGATGACGGTGGGTCAGGATGTGTCGGTTATCGCCCATGACGACGTTTTCCCTTATCTGACGGCCGAAAACATGGCGCCGTCGCTCTCGACAACACGATCGTCCATGCGTGCCGCGGGCACACGTTGCGCTGAGCTAACGCTACAGCTTATCGCTGGACGTGCCGTGGATGACGTCCACGAATTGTGGCCAGTCGAACTGATCCTGAGAGAAAGTACCGCCCCGCCGCCCTGACGAAGAGCAACCTCTCGATACGGACAGGGGACCTTGCGCCAGCGCGTTTACCGATGCACGCAGGATCAGCCTGCTTTTCTAAAGCTGATCGATCGCAGGAGCCTTGCCGGTCAGAAACGCCAGAGCCGCTGCGCCAACGAGGCCCGAGTTCTGATCCAACGCCGCCAGCATTACCCTGACATCCTTGAATGCCGGCATTGCCCATTGCGTGATGTAGGCTTGAATGCCGGGTTGTAGACGATCGAACTCGTGGGAAAGCCCGCCTCCCATCATGATGATATCGGGACTGAAGATATGGATCAGGCTGGTGAACCCGCGACCGAGAATCTCTGCTTCCTCGTCAATCAGTTGATTTGCGAGACGATCGCCATCTCTTGCAGCCGCAAAAACGCTGCGGCTGTCGATGGCGCCGCCGTCGCTGCCGATCGTCGTCCCGCTGGTTTCCATCGCCCTCATTTGGGCGCGGCGCGCAAAAGCCGTTCCGGATCCGTAGGCCTCGAAACAACCCCTGTTGCCGCACGGGCAAAGCTCTCCGTTCGGCACGACCGACATGTGGCCGACATGGGCCGCCATGCCCTTGCGGCCGCGCACGACGCGACCGTCCGACACAACGCCACCGCCAATACCGGTGCTCACGGTGACATAGACCAGATTATCGAGCCCCTTGCCGGCTCCGAACTGCCACTCGCCGATGGCAGCGGCAATAGCATCGTTCTCGAGGTTGACCGGAAATGGAAACCGCTTCTGCAGTTCCGTCTTCAGCGGAAAATCGACAAAGCCGGAGAGGGTCGGGATATGCGAGGCTACACCGGCGACCGTATCGAGCGGGCCTGGAGCGGATACGCCGACGCCCACCACCGAGGCAGGGTTCGATGCTGCCAGCAGTCCATCGGTCAGGCCGCAGATTTGGGCGAGCACACGGTCGGGGCCTGCCAGCGCATCCGTCGGTTCGGCTGCGCGCGCCAGGATACTGCCCTGCTCGTCGACGAGGGCAGCGCGCACCTGCGTCCCACCGAGGTCGATTCCAATGGCAATCTGCTGCATGTGAAGACCATGAGTTAGAGTGCGCGCACCCATGCCATCCGCTCGTCGAGCGAGGGTGCGTTGAAAGCCAGGGAGCCGAGGACGACCGTTTCCGCACCCGACTGGCGCAGAAGAGGCACGGTGTGCTCGCGAATACCGCCGTCGGCGGCAAGCACGATCCGATGCGCCGCACCGCAGCCGCCGATGATCTGCTTTGCCTGCTGAAGCCGCGCGCCGGCTTTTTCGTCGAGACCCTGGCCCTTCACGCCGATCGCCGTGCCGAGCAGCGTCACAAAGCGCAGCCGGGAAGCGTATTTCTCAACGCGCTCGACAGGGGTGTCAACCTTGAGGACCATGCCGGCTGCAACACCGCGGCGGTCGAGAAGATCGAGAGCCTCGGCGGCGACGCTTTCGTTTTCAACATGAAGACTGATCAGGTCGCTGCCCGCATCGGCGAACTGCTCGATCTGCGACAGGAGGATGCTGTCGGCGACCATCAGGTGAACGTGGATCGGGCGCGCGGAAACTTTGCGCACGCCGGCAACAAGATCAGGGAAAAACAACATTGCCGGCGCGAAATGGCCATCGGCGACATCGATGTGGAGGACGTCGACATGAGGATCCACACGCGCGAGATCATCCGCCAGACGCACGAGATCGGCCGACCAGACGGAGAATTCGGCAATCAGGCGATCCTTCGGAAGATCGGCGATCCAGGTCTTGGAGGGGGTCGTCATTGTTTCAGAGCTCCTTCAGAAAATTGCCCGCGGCAAGCCGGAAGTCGGCGACGTATTGCGGGCGGCTCTCGGTCTTCGATGTGATCTGCACCAAACGCGCGCCGGCAATCCGCTCGGCAAGAGCATGCGCGTAGGCGAAAGGATGAATGCTGTCCCGATCATGACCGATAACCAGCGTCGGCAAGGTGAGATTGCCGACCTCCTCGTCGCTCACATCAGGACCATCATTGGAAATCCTGGTAAGCAGCTCGGCGGTCACATCCAAAGGCGTGCGGGAGAAAAAGCCGGCAAGCGACGCCAGATTGTCCGGCGCCTCGGCGGCGAGCCGCACGCCCACCGGCCCGGCCAGGAACGTGGTCTTTGCCTCGCCCAGTGGCAAAGTTTTCAGAAGCCGCCCGACTTCGGCGTTGGGTGCCATATTCTCCGGCGCGGCTGCCGTCAGCCAGGCCGGCCTTGCGATGATCAGAGCCTTGACAAGATCGGGCCGCTTGACCGCGAGACGCAAGGCGATCGCCGCACCCATCGAGATGCCGCCGATCACGATCGGCGGCGTAAGGTTCTTCTCGATATAAGCGGCGATATCATTGCAGAAGATCGCAATCGACAACTGCTCCAGATTGCCGGCTTGGGAGCGGCCGTGGCCGCGCGCTTCGATCGTTACCCGGCGAAAACCTGCGTCGAGCGGAAAGACCTCATCGGTCTGCGCCGCGTCGCCGCATAGACCGTGCTGGAAGATTATGGGCGCGCCTTCGCCCGCCATATCGACATTGAGAATGGTCCCGTCGCTGGTTTCGAACGGTTGCGCCCGTCTCATCTTCCTGCCCCCGCAAAATTAACGTCGAGGCTATTCTTCAGGAAGGCCGCCGCACCGGCCGCCTCCGAAGCCGAAAGACCATGCGTGACGAGACTGCCCTTAAAGCCAATCGCCTCGAGACGGCCGAGATAATGCGCGTAGTCGAGCACACCCTTGCCGGCGGTCGCAAAACTGCCGTCCGGATTGCGATCTTTCGCATGCGCCATGACGATCCAATCGGCCAGAAGCTCGATGGCGGAAGAGACAATGCTCCGCTGCTCATCGAGCGTCGCGACCTCAAAGAGATTGGCCGGATCGAGCACGATCTTGATGCGGGGGCTCTTCAGTGCCGCGATCAGCCGATAGGCTTTCTCAGCCGAGTTGACGACATTGGCAAGCTCGGGTTCGATGCCGAGATCCACGTCATAGCGCTCGGCGATCTCGATGGCCGCGCCCATGGCCCCGAGGAGATCCTGCCAGGCCTCCGGCGTGTCGTTGTCGGCATGCGCCTTCCACTGATCGATGGGGTCGCGTGTGCCGGTGCAGAGCGTGATCAAGCTCGTCGACATGTTGGCGCAGCGCTCAGCCAGCGTTGCCAGTCTGCGAAGGCCGGCCTCGCGCACGGCGGGGTCCGGATGGATCATGTTGAAAGTGCCGGAAACAGCAGCGATCTCGACGCCGCTCTCACGCGCCGCTTCGGCAACCGAGCGGGCCTGGGCTTCCGTGATGATCTCCGGCATCGGCGCAAGGCCCGAGCAGGCCATGTTATATTGCGCGCAGTTGAACCCGGCGCTAGCGACCGAGTTAAGAACGGTTGCGGGGTCCGTTCCCTCGAAGGTCTTTGCGAAGATGCCGAGCTTCATCACACGCCACCCGTGACGTCGGACAGCGCAACCGCCTTGCCGCTTTCGACGGAGCGCGCAACCGCGACCATGGCCCGGACGGATGCCAGGCCATCATCGATATCGGCGCCTTCCATCACCGCGCCATCCAGAATGGTGCGGGCAAAGCCCTCGACCTGGCGGCGATAGAAATGGCCGTCGGCACCGAGAATGCGATGGGTGGCGCCGTCCGCCTCCCGGAAAATGTCCACCTCGCTGGTCTTGTAGTACCACGGGTTATAGGTCTTGCCCAAAATGCTGCCGTTCTTGCCGTAGATCTGAAAGCCTTCGTGCCAGTCCATGCGCACCTGGACGGTGAGATCGAGATGGCCGAGCGTGCCGGAGGCAAATTCCACGTCCACGAACCAGCACCAGATACCGGCGCGCTCGGACAGACGCGCGTTGACGGAGACGATGTCGCCGGCGAAATACCGTGCCGTGTCGATCAGATGGCAACCATGCGCAAGCATATAGTAGCGCCGCAGGTCGGCCTTCGGATTGGTGGAGGGTTTCTTCGCATTGGCGCTGGTAACGATCAGCGGCTGGACCGCATCGGTCATCGGATAGCGGTGCGTGCTGTCGCAATACCATGCTTTCAGAGCGACCATCTCGCCCATTTCATCGCGGATGAAGGATTTGGCAGCTTGGAGCCCGGCGTCGAAACGCTTCATGTGCCCGACCTGAAACACCTTCCCCGACTTGTCGACCGCGGCCTTCAGTTCAAGGCATTCCTCAATGGTAACGCCGACCGGTTTTTCGCACAGGACATGTTTGCCTGCCTGAAGGGCGCGAAGTGAAGCCGGGACGTGAAAGGCATCGGCCGTCGCGATGACTACGGCATCGAGGTCGGGATCGGCCAGCATCTTATCGTAGTCGCCATAGGTTTTTTCCGCCCCGTGGGTGATGGCCATACGTTCGCGGAGATCCTCGGCAACGTCGCAAATTGCATAGAGGTCGGCATTGGCTGCCTTGGTGCAGCTCTCGAAATGCGCGGCCTGGGCAATCTGGCCCGCTCCCAAGACGCCGATGCGGAGACGTCGTTCCTGTTTTGCTGGCATCGATAAGCCCTTTGGATCGGATATTGAAGATGAATGCTGGTTTCGGCGTCGGATGGAATGCTTTCAAGACATCGAACGTTGCCGACCTCTTCTGGCCGGACCGCCACCGGCGTGTCGGCTCTCCCTTGTCACTTCACAGCGCCATATGTGTTTGAGGATTGAAAAAGTGAAGTTTCGCCGGGTCGATGGCCAGATCGATCGATTGGCCCGTCTCGACCGCGCTGACCGCTTCGAACCGCGCGACGGCGTTGGCGGCCCCGCTCAGGTCCTCGACGGCATCGGGATCGCCCGAGTCGATCCGGGCCGCGTCGATCTTCAAATGCACGATCAACTCGGAGCCGAGCTCCTCGATCGACTTCACGACAACCGGGATCGTCGGATGGGAAGCTCCAGACGGCAACCGGCTGTCGTAGAGGTCCTCGGGCCTGACCCCAAAGATCACGTCCTTTCCCTCGAAAGCGGATAGACCGGGGGCACGCTCGAAGGCGCCGCCGGACAAGGGAATGGAGAAGCCCGGCAGATGGATCCGCCCGCTCGACAGACGCCCTTCGAAAAGGTTCATCGACGGCGAACCGATAAAGCCGGCGACAAACGCATTGATCGGGCGGTGATATAGAGCCTTGGGCGTATCCACCTGCTGAAGTACACCGCCCTTCAGCACCGCGACCCGATCGCCCATGGTCAGCGCTTCGGTCTGGTCGTGCGTCACATAGATCGTTGTCACGCCCAGCTGTCTCTGCAGGCTTGCGATCTCTGCCCGCATCTGAACACGCAGCTTCGCATCGAGGTTCGAGAGCGGTTCGTCCATGAGGAACGCCGCGGGCTCGCGGACCATGGCGCGGCCCATCGCAACACGCTGGCGCTGGCCGCCGGAAAGCTGTGCGGGCTTGTTGCCCAGCAAGGGCTCCAGCTGGAGGATCTTGGCGATCTCATGCACGCGCTTGGTGCGTTCGGCCTTGTTCTTTCCGGCCAACTTCATCGAAAAGGCAATGTTGTCGAACACGGTCATGTGCGGATAAAGCGCGTAGCTTTGAAAGACCATGGCAATGTCCCGGTCCTTGGGCGCGAGATCCACGACGTCCTGACCGCCGATGCTCAACGTTCCGCTGCTGATTTCCTCGAGCCCGGCAATCATGCGCAGAGCGGTCGATTTTCCGCATCCGGACGGCCCGACCAGAATCAGAAACTCGCCATCATGGATCGTCAAGCTCAGATCCTTGATCGCATGGTAGCTGTTTCCATAGGTCTTGCAGATTTTGTCGAGTACAACCACAGCCACGTCTCGTCCTCCCGTACCAGTTCGGATCACATCTTCCAACGGCGCTCCCGACGTCTCCGATCCTTTCGACAAGAAAGCTCAGGCCTGAGCTTCAAAGTCAACCAAAGAATCGAGGATTGCTAGCCGTAAATTGTCAGACGATCTTTATAACTATCTGAAAAGAATATATGTTTTACAAGAAATCAAAAATTATTTGCGGAACTATATTTTTTATCGCGCGTAACTTTTATGATTGGCGCATCGGGAGTGGCGCAGGTGCATTCTCCGCCGCCATCCATGTCAGGCACGTCTGGTGATCTGGCAAGCCCTTGCGCCCTCCCCGTGCAGTCACGGAAATGGCGGCCGCCGCCGTGGCATAGGCAGTGCAATCAAGCGGGCTCTTGCCCCTCGCAAGGGCGAGCGCATAGGCACCGTGAAAACAATCCCCGGCGCCGGTCGTGTCGACCGCCTGAACCGGATAGGCCGGCACATGCCACAGGATGGCATCGCCTTTCTGGCGGAGGTAGGTCCCTCGTTCGCCGTCAGTCAGGACAACCGCGGATCGATCCCCGGACCAAAGCTTGTCCAGGATCATCGTGGGATCACCTTCGCCGGTGTATTCCTTCCCGAAGGCGAGCGGCAGCACCAGGTGGTCGGCAAAAGCCAGGATCCGGTCGGTCGCGGCACCGACCGTCCATTCGATATCGGCTATCACGGCAAGGCCCAAAGCGCGTGCGCGCGCCACGACACTTTCGGAGTGCGTGGCATAGCCATCGATCAGCAGTACCGGAGCCTGCATCAAAACCTCGTCGGACAGCGCCTCCGACGTGCCGTGCAGCACATCGTCATCATAAGCGATGAACCGGTCGCCGTCGGGACCGACCGTGATCACAGAGCGGATCGGCGCGGCATCCGCGTGGCGGGGAGCCAGCGATATGTCGACACCGTCCCGCTCGAGCTCGCTGCCCGCCACGTCGGCCGCCCGCTCGTCGCCGAGCCAGCCGATGAAGCCGGCCCGTCCGCCGAGCCGGGCGACGGCGACAAGAGCCGTCGCCACGTTGCCGCCATGGTCCGTGGCGCGCTTCGTCACCTTCCCCTTGCCGGCCGTCAGTCCCCGATCGACATAGATGATGTCATCGATGGCCAGGGCGCCAAAGCCCAAAACCTGGAAAGGGCGCGACACGTCTCAAGCACCGGCCGCCGCCAGCGCATCCTCCGGCGTCATGCCCTTGTGAATGACGAATTTGAAGGCGCGTGCGGCCATGGTCGTATCGCCGTGACCCCAAAGATTGCGACCGACGACCGTGCCTTTGGCTCCAGCGCGCAATGCTTCCGACGTCTGGACGAGCGCTCCGAGCAGCGTATCGGTCTTCGGGCCGCCAGCGATCACGACCGGGATCGGGCAGGTCGCAACGGTCTCGCGGAAGGACTCGAAATCGCCGGTGTAGCCGACCTTGATCACGTCGACGCCGGCCTCGAAGCCGATGCGCACGGCGTAAGCGATTTCATCCGGGGTGAACACGATCTTGCCGCCGTCGGAGAAATCGCGGGGATAGACATGGGCGACGACCGGCATTTCGAAGCGGGCGGCGGCGTTGACCGTATCGGTGAGCCAGCGGATATACTCTCCTTCGGTAGCGCCGCGCACGGGGATGGCGACAGCCAGAGCGTCCGCACCATAACGCACCGCGTCCTCCGGAGTCGCAATGAGCTGACGAATGCGGTCGTCGGCGGTGAAGCAACCACCCTGAATGACGAGCGCTGCCTTTCCGGCATATTCCGACCACAGGTGGCGCGCCGCGCCAGGCTGGATGCTGATATAGTCGGGGCCTCCCGCCATGACGCGTCTGAGCGCACCCGGCAGGTCGGCAAGCCCGCCCTCACGCACATTGCCATAACCGACAAAATGATCGACGGCACCCCCGAACAAATGACCCGATGGGTTCGAGAACAGGCGTGCGAGGCGGATTTTGGTTCCGAGACCCATGGCGATACTTCCTTTGTGATGGCAGCCTTTGGATTGCTGGCGCCGATGCTGGCAAACCCTAACTCGAAAACAAACAAACATTCAATATTTCGATTTCTTTCGTTTTTACGTGAATGCTGAATTTTAGGCGTGCATTTCTGCCATCGAACGGCTATTTCTGCAGCAATAGACGTGGGATGGGATGGCGAACTTTCGTTTTTCAAAAGTCACATTGTTGCAAATAACAGCGGTCGGGATCACACATGCTTGCAGAACAGAGGCGGCAGCAGATCATGCTGGAACTTCAACGGGTCGGTCAGGCACGCACCCGTCAGCTGGCGGAATTCTTCGAAGTCTCAGAAGTGACGATCCGCTCCGACCTCGAAATCATGGACGCCAAGAAACAGCTGATCAAAACACATGGCGGGGCAATCGCCCTGCCGTCCGACTCTCCGGCAGCGGCCTTCGAGGAACGCATGCAACGCAATTTCGATGCGAAGCGACGCATCGCCCAGATGGCTGCGAGACAGATCATCGATAACCAGTCGATCGTCTTCGACAGCGGTTCGACGCTGCTGCAGGTGGCCATGCAGATGCCAGCGGTCAACAACGTCGTGGTTGCGACAACGGCGATGAACATCGCCCAGCATCTGATGTACCGGCCAGGGCTCGACGTACACATGATCGGCGGCCGCGTATTTCCCAGCACCGTGAGCACGATCGTACAAGATTCCGACAGGGCGGTCGGCGGCCTCGTCGCCCACCAGGCCTTTGTCGGCGCCCACGCGATCGATCAGGCGTTTGACGTCGTCGATGTTTCTGAGGACGTGGCGCGGACCAAGCGCAACCTCGTTCGCATGGCCCGGCGTGTCGTCCTCGTGGCGGATTCGAGCAAATTCGACATCGGCGCCTCCTCCAAAGCCTTCTCGCTGTCGCGCGTCGACATGATCATCACGGACAGCAACATGCCGCACAACATTCGCCACCGGCTGGACAAGCTGGGCGTGGAGGTTCGCTACGCGTGACCTGCAGTCAACCTCTCCACTTTAGAAGAGATCGGGGCGACGCTTCGGCGCCGACCAGTGGCTTCGGCCGACACGGGGGAAAACTAGATGGGCTAGAAGCCCAGACGTCGAAGCGTCTCGCGGTTCGCGCGAACGGCGGCAGCAGGATCGGTTGCGGCATGGCCCGATTCTTCCTCGACCACAATCCAGCCGATAAACTTCGGCGCATCCCGAACGGCCGAAATCACGGCAGGCACGTCGCAGACGCCTTGGCCGAGCATCGCCCAGGTCCCGCCGGCGTCGACATCCTTCAGGTGCACGTAACGGATCCGGTCCCGGTGGGCCACCAGCGTGTCGCCGATCGGCTGGCCGCCACGCAGGATATGGCCGGTATCCGGCACCCAACCCACCCGCGGGTCCAAGAGAGCAAACAGGCGATCATAGTCGTTCCGGGTAAAGAGCAGCGTGTCGTGGTGCGAGGAAGGATGAACGGCAACTGTAACGCCAGCCGACTGTCCGATCTCGGTCGCACGATTGTAGCACTCGGCCGCAATGGCGAACTTGTCATCGCGCGGGCCATCCGAAACGACCGTCGCCGATCCCATCGATACCAACGCACCGGGAAAATTCGCCGCGAAATCGATCCATCGCCGCGCCGTGTCGAGATCGGAGGCGATCTTTTCCGCCACCGTGAAGCCACTGGCGGAGCCGAAGGCAAAGGAAACCAGCGCCAAGCCGGCATCCGTCAGGGCGCGGGCAAAGTCGGCAGGCTTGAGCGCGTAGTGACCGATCATCGTGTCGGTGATTTCGATACCGGCATATCCGCCATCGGCAATGGCGCGCACCAGATCGTCCGGACCGCCGCCCCAATCTGTCCCCAGCATCTCCCAGGTGAATGTCTGGCAGCCGATCTGCAGCTCAGCATTTTTCATATCTTGGTCCTGACCCATCCGTTGACGACAGCCGATGCCGAAGCCGGCAGCCGCACGCAATCCTCGGAAGCTTCGCCGGCCTTGCCGAAAGCCCCTTCCGCGGGAGAGGCGGCCGAAACTGGGACGGCAGGCTCGTCATCGGAGATTGCGACGCCTCCCAGCGTCTTGTCATTACGTACGGTCAAATGTTACCGTGCGTCAATATAATTTATTGCTTGCGCTTAAAACACTAACATCCTTCACTCTCCGCGCCGCGACGGCAAAATCAGGTTCTTAGATGGCACAGACCAATGGTATGAAACTCAAGATCGGCGTTGTTGGATGCGGCAATATTTCGCTTGCCTATATGCGCAACGCGCCGCTGTTTTGCGGCGTTGAAATCACCGCCTGTGCAGATCTCAACGCCGACGCCGCCAAGCGTCGCGCGGCGGAGTTCAATTTGCGCGCAGCTGATGTCGATAGCCTCATTGACGACAGGAACATCGACCTCATCCTCAACCTGACGATCCCGGCTGCGCATTTTGACGTTTCGATGCGGGCTCTGTCGGCAGGCAAGCATGTCTTCACGGAGAAGCCGCTCGGCGTCACGGCCGCAGAAGGACGCAGCTTGGTGGATGCCGCCGCGGCGAAGGGCCTCATGCTCGGCTCGGCGCCAGACACGTTCCTCGGCGCGGCCGGACGCCATGCCCGGCGGCAGATGGAAGCCGGCGCCATCGGCAAGCCGGTGACCGGGACAGCCTTCATGATGGGGCGCGGCATGGAGCACTGGCATCCGGATCCCAGCTTTTATTACCAGGCCGGCGCAGGCCCGCTGATGGATATGGGGCCTTATTATCTCACGATGATGGTCAATCTGATGGGGCCGATCCGTCGTGTGCAGGCCGTCGCCACAAGCGGGCAGGAAGAGCGGCTCATCACGGCGGAGGGACCGAAGCAGGGCACGACGTTCAAGGTCGGCACGCCGACCAGCGTGCTGTCGCTGCTAGAATTCGAGTGCGGTGCGACAGTCACCTTCGGCACCTCCTGGGACGTATTCCGCCATTCCAACCACCCCATCGAACTCCACGGAACCGAAGGCTCGCTGCGCCTGCCCGACCCCGACAATTTCGGCGGCTCCGTCGCGCTCTCCGGCCGCGGCGCGCCCTGTCAGGAAACGGATACATCAGGCGAACTCTTCGGTGCCGTCAATTGGCCGATCGCAGCGCCGGATCGTGCCAACTATCGCATGCTCGGTCTTGCCGATCTCGCACGCGCAATCGTCGAAGGCCGTAAGCCGCGCGCTTCGGGCGATCTGGCGCTGCACGTGCTCGAAGTCATGGAAGCGATCCTGCATGCCGGCGAAACCGGTATCGCGCAGACCATTTCGGGTACCGTCGCGCAGCCGAGGGAATTGCGGGAAGACGAAGCGAGGAGTTTGCTCAAATGACACAACTGGATGAATCCGCCAAACGCGCGCTTGCATGGCCTGGCGATCCGCAAACGCCGGTCGAAAGCTGCACGCCGGCGCTGGCCCGGCAGCAATATCTGGATAGTTTCGCAGACATTCAACGGCCGCTCGAAGACGTGGTCGAGACCCTGGAAAAGCATGCAGGCGCAATCAGGTTGAGGATATGGCGCGGCCGCGCTGCGCCGCGCCAGGGCGCGCCGGCCTTGCTTTATCTCCATGGCGGCGGCTTCGTGATCGGCGCGCCGGAAACCCATGAGGATATCTGCCGGACGCTTGCCAATATGGCAGGCGCCGTCGTGGTTTCGCCCGACTATCGCCTAGCCCCGGAACATCCCTTTCCTGCTGCCATTGATGACTGCGCCGCCGCACTCGTCTGGATGACGGAGCAGGCTGATGCGCTCGGCATCGATCCCTTGCGGGTTGTCGTCGCTGGTGATAGCGCCGGCGGCAATCTGGCCGCCGTCGTCGCCCTGCTGGCGCGGGACGGACAGGTGCCGCCTGTCATCGGACAGGTGCTGATCTATCCGGTGACCGACCAGCTGCAGGGAACCGACAGCTACTCACGTTACGAAGAGGGTTTTGGCCTGACGGCAGCCGCGATGAAATGGTTCCGAGACCACTATCTGCCGGACACCACGAGGCGGTCGGACTGGCGAGCCTCGCCGCTTAAAGTAGCGTCGCTGGCGGGCGTGGCGCCGGCTCTCGTGATCCTTGCCGGATACGACGTGCTGTTCGACGAAGGGGCCGCTTATGCCGAGCGGCTCAGCGCCGAGGCGAAGGCAACGACCCGGACCTGGCCCGGACAGATCCATGGCTTCGTATCGAAGAGACGGGCCATTCCGGAGGGGCAAGAGGCCCTCGAAGCCATCGCAACGGCATGGCGCGCTATGGACCCAGCGCTTGCCCGTTGACGCGGAAACCCGTGCCGCCCTCAAGCAGACTCGCGCATAACAAGCGTTGCCTCGAGGATTACCTTGTTCGTCACAGGGGTGGTCCCATCATCCTCGCTCTCGATATGCGCCAGCAAAAGCTCCACGGACTTCGCGGCGATCTCGGGCGCGTTCTGGGCCATCGTCGTCAGCGACGGACAGGTGTATCGGCTAAGCGGATGATCGTCGTGCCCGGCAATGCGCACGTCGCAATCGTCATTCCGGCCGATTTTCAGTCCCGAAGCGAATGCGGCTGCCATCGCGCCGAAAGCAAAGCGGTCGTTGGCGCATAGCAGCGTTTTGCCCGGAAGACCGCCATTCGCAAGAATTCTCTGCATCTGCTCGTATCCGAGACGCTCGAATTCCCAGGAAGGCGGCGCGTCGCAATCGATGACGAGCGGGGAATGCCCTTCCCTCGCCATGGTCGCGCGGTAGCCCGCCTGCCGCTCGCCGGCATTTTCGGTCATATGCGGAATTTCCAGGAAGATCGGCGGCTCACCGGACCGGCAGAGATATTGCACAATGGCTGCCATGCTTTGCGCATTGTCGTTGCCGACATAAGGAAGGTCGGCGTCGGCAGGATTGTCGAAGCAGACGACGGGGATGGCATCCCTTAATCTTTCGAGCGCGGAACGGCGCGAACCGGCTCCGAGCGGCGCCACGATCGCACCCGCGACCTTCAGCGAGAGCAAGGTCCGAACGGCCTCCGCCTCCAGCTCCGGCCGCGTGTGCGAAGAAATCTGGACGGGCCAGAATCCCTTTTCGCGCAACTCCAGCTCGATCAGCGACACGACCTGCACATAAAAGGGATCCGACATGGTCGGGACCAGAATCCCGATATTCCTGGTCCGCTTGCGATTGAGATGCCGCGCGAAAAGGTTCGGCTCGAAATGCGACTTCTTGAGAGCCGCCTCGATACGTTTGCGGGTCACCTCCTTGATCTGCGAGGGATCATCGAAATATTTCGACAAGGTCGGACGCGATACGCCGGAGGCGCTCGCGAAGTCGTCCATCGATTTATAACTTTTCTTGGCCATTCAATTCCTTATTGGCGGGACGACGACAACTGATCGGGAACGATTTCGCACAAAGGCAGATCCGCCGACGCGCCAAATCTCGCATTCGGCAATTTGTACAGGTGATCTTCGGATCCTGAATCGTCGAAAATCACCGCATAACCGGCGTGATCCGTCGTTTTTGGTGCGGGCCCTGCCCTCGCTTTCGAAAAGCGAAATATTCCCTTCACTGCGACTTGCCCCGTCTGCGCCGCGTGGTTGCAAAAGGCGCTTGTTTCAGCACCCAAAATTCGAAAATTTGCAACGAAGACGCCGGGTGCCACGCTTTTCATTTTGTTGGGTAAACTTTCATTTGTTTACGAAAGTAAAGAAAAAATGCGTCACAAGCAATACAAATGCTGCAGAAAAACACTGATGATGTCAATCAATTTTATGATTTTTTATCAACGATTTAACGCAACTCGCTCCGTGCATGCCGGCCTCCCATCTTTTCCAGATCGCAGTTCTTCATTGACAGATAGGGCCGTCAGGGAACCTACTTTGCCTACGATCTTGAGGAGGATCGATTAACTGACAATCTTTGGGAGGCACAGATGAATATCAGAAAATTCGGCGTGACGATGCGGGCTGCCGTGGCGGTATGGGCGCTCTGCGCCACATCGGCATTTGCCGACACCACCATCGAGTTCATTCAATGGTGGGAACCCGAAATGCCGTCGGGCGCTCTGCGCGGCATCATGAACGATTTCGAAGCCAAAAACCCCGGCATCAAGGTGACGCTGGTCAGCGGTCCCTATGCCACAACGCGTGACCAGATCGTCGTCGGCGCAGCCTCCGGAACGTTGAGCGACGTGGTGGGCCTCGATGGTGCCTGGGTAAACGGGCTCTCCAAGCAGGGCGCGATCGCCTCCATGGACGAACTGATGGAGAAGGCGAAATACGACAAAAGCCAGATCACCGATATCGTCAAGGTCGATGGCAAGAGCGTGATGTTCCCGCTGGCATCCTTCGTCTACCCGGTCTTCGTCAACCTCGATATCTCCAAGGCATCCGGCGTAGACAAGCTGCCGACCACGCGCACGGAATTCGCTGAAGCCGCGAAGAAAATGACCGACGCCTCGAAGAACCAGTACGGCTGGGTCCTGCCGCTATCGCTGCAGTCTCCGAGCGGAATCCAGAACGACGTCATGTCCTGGGTCTGGGCCTCCGGCGCCTCAATGATGAAGGACGGCAAGCCTGACCTCGAAAATGACGCCGTCGTCGGCACGCTCGACTATATCGCTTCCCTCAACAAGGAAGGCGTTATTTCTCCCGGCATTTTCGCCAAGAAGGAACAGGACAAGGTCGAGGAATTCGTCAACGGCCGCGTCGGTATGATGGTCGACTCCCTCGCACATGTGAACCTCATCCGCGAGCGCAATCCGAAGCTCAATTTCGGCATCTCCGCTTTGCCGGCCACTGACGGCTACACCGGCAAGCGCGGCATGCCCTATGCATCCTGGGGCATCGGCATCAGCGAGGGCAGCCAGCACAAGGAAGAAGCCTGGAAGCTGGTCGAATATCTGATGAGCCCTGAGGTCAACGGCCGTCTCGTCTCGATTGCCAACGCCTTCCCTGGCAACGTCCATGCCAAGCCGGACTTCGTGGCCTCGGACCCGATCTTTGCGGAAGCCTTCAAGATCTTCCAGAGCGGTTATCCTGCGAACGAATTCGTCGGCCTTCCGGTTGCCGAAGAGCTGATGCGCGACATGAACGTCGAAGTTCAGAAGATGTTCGACGGCGGGCAGTCAGCCAAGGAGGCAGCTGCCAATACCGAGAAGGCTTGGCTGGCGAAGTTCTAAGCACGTCGCTTTCACGGATCACCGGCAGCGCGACCAGGCGCTGCCGGTGCAAGTCGTCAAATCTCGGCAGAATAGAAAGTCACAGCTCATGAATCATTCGGCTACGGCTCTGGTCGCTGCGCAAGCCAAAGCGCGAAGAAAAGGATGGCTTCGTTACAGCACCTTGAGGAAGCTGGTGCCGTATTTCTACGTTTCGCCGGCGACCCTGCTGCTTGTCCTGCTGATGCTGTTTCCCATGGTGATGGTCTTCAAATATTCACTGATGGACGGCGCCATCATGAAAAAGGACGCAGCCTTCGCGGGCGTCCAGAATTATATGACCATCTTCGAGAATCCGGTCTTCTGGCAGTCGGTCGTGCAGACGCTTTATTTCACGATCATGAGCGTCATCTTCCACTTCATCATCGGCCTGGCCTTCGCGCTGCTGTTGAACACCAACCGCGTCGATCCGCTCATTCGCAGCATCCTGCGCGTGCTCTTCATCCTGCCCTGGCTGTTCACGGCCGTCATCATCGCCATCATCTGGCGCCTGCTGCTCGACCCGAACGGCGTCGTCAACAGCGTGCTGATGGCGCTCCATATCATCAACTTCAAGGTCGAGTGGTTCTCCTCCACGCGCACCGCCATCCACGCTTTGACCTTCGCAAACATCTGGGCAGGCTATCCGCTCTACATGGTCAGCCTGCTCGCCGGCCTCCAGGGCATTTCGAAGGAGCTTTACGAGGCGGCCGGTATCGACGGCGCCAACGAACTCCAAAAGTTCTGGTACATCACCATTCCGCAGCTGATGCCGATCATCATCAGCATCGCGCTCCTCGATTTCATCTGGACGATGCAGGTTTTTCCACTCGTATGGATGACGACGGGCGGCGGCCCGATCTATTCGACGGAAGTGCTCTCCACCTTCACCTACAAACTCGCCTTCTCCCAGTATGAATTTTCGCTGGCTTCGGCGAGCGCGATGATCATCCTCATCATCTCGATGAGCGTCACCTACTTCTACATCAAACACCAGCAGCGCAGGTGATCCATGGCAAAGCGTTCCTTCAAGAGCTCGGTATTGCCGACCATCCTGACCTATCTCGGCCTGGCGATCGGCCTGGTCTTTTCGGCCTTTCCGATCGTGTGGATGTTTTTCAGTTCGCTGAAATCGAATACGGAAATCTTCGCCCTTCCGCCGCGGCTGTTGCCGGATGATTTTACGGTGGCCGCCTATCTGACGATCTTCAACGATCCAGTGAAAGTGCGGTTCTTCATCAACAGTTACTTCGTCGCCGGCGTCGTCACCGGCCTGACCCTGATCGTAGCAATCATAACCGCCTACGGCTTCAGCCGCTATCAATTCCGGTTCAAGAACACCTTGAACATCTTCATCATCAGCACCCAGACCGTTCCGCCGATCACCCTTCTCATCCCCTACTTCGGAATGGTGGTCGCCTTCAGGATCTTCGATACCTATGTGGCGCTGATCCTCACCTACATGGTCTTCACCCTGCCTTACGCCGTCCTGCTGATGACAGGCTATCTCAACACCCTGCCGAAAGAGCTGGACGAGGCCGTCCTTGTCGACGGCGGCTCAAGCTGGACGGCGCTCTGGCGCGTCATCGTTCCCGTTTCCATCCCCGGGATCGTTGCAACCGCGGTCTACACCTTCCTGCTGGCCTGGAACGAATTCCTCTTTGCGCTGACGCTGACGAAATCGATGGACCTCAGAACCGTGCCGATCGGCATCCAGCTTCTGATGGGGCAGCACGCCTTCGAATGGAACGAAATGATGGCGATGAGCGTGCTCGGTTCCCTTCCCCTTCTGGTTCTTTACCTGGTTGCTCAACGCTATTTCCTGGCAGGCATGACCGCCGGCTCGGTCAAAAGCTGACGAGACGTCTCAGAACCCGCGCCAGCCGCGTCCAAGATCGTTTGGGCAATCTCGGCAAAGCCAAGCCCGGCGGGTTGCGAGGAGACCCATTTCGGCGCGTATTGCAATTGTGAAAGAACCGGGATGATGTTGTTGACCCCGAAGGAGTTGCGGATAAAGCCGAACATTGGCGCATCGTTTCGAGAGTCGCCGACGAAGGCGGTAACGGCGGGAGTTTCAGCCGAGTCGATACCGAATATCTCGGTTAGAACGCGTTCGCTCATCGACCGCTTGTTGTAATCGCCGATCCACGTGTTGATGTGAATGGAGCTGATCGCAACCGTTCCGCCAATGGCTCTTATACTGGACGCGAGGTCCTCGACCTCACGCGGGTCGTGACCCTGGATATCGATCGCGACGTCCGCCAGCCGGAAGACCTGATCGTGGGCAATTCTGAACGTCTTGCTCCCCTGAGAGACCAGCTCTTTGATTGCCTGGAGATGCTGGCGCTGGCGCTCAGCCTGCAGGGTGGCGTCCTCCCAATAGTCGAAGACGACTGCGCCGTCCTGACGGGTGACACAATATGCGCCACTTTCGCCGATGACCGCAGCTACCGGCCAGGCACGAACGATATGTTCGCACCAACCGGCGGAGCCGCCCGTAACCGGCACGACTGCAATGCCCGCCCGGCTGAGATCCCAGAGAGCGCCGTAGGTCTGCGGCAGAAGTTTACCCTCTGTCGTCAGGGTATCGTCGATGTCGGTGAACAGGTAGCGCACGTCCTGCAACTCACGAGCTGATGGCGCCAGGTCTACGTAGCTCATGTCATATCCTCGCTGCATGTGACCACGTCCAAGCCGCTCTCGGCCAGAGCATTGGTGGCGGCCGCGTCGCCAGGCAGCTGATCGGTGTAGAAACGGGTGAGTTTGCTGAATGGCGCAACACGCACGGCCGCGTTGCGCGTCCACTTGCTGACGTCCGCGGCCAGGATCTGCGTTTGTGAATTCTCCAGCAGGGCATTGGTGATCTGGGCTTCGCTATAGCTGAAGTCCATCAGTCCGTTCAGCGGGCTCAGAGCGCCTGCACCGACGATTGCGTAAGTCGCATAAAATTTTTCGACGAACCTGATCACATCCGTGCCGACCACATCGCGGTCATCGTGACGCAAAAGACCGCCCGTCAAATGAACCTCGACGCTCGGCGCGTCGCAAAGGCTCAAGGCGACGTGGATGTTGTTGGTGATCACCGTCAGCCCCTGATGATCACGCAGCGCTTCGGCAACGAATTGAACCGTACTGCCGATCCCGAGAAACACTGTCGCGTCTGCCCCTATGTCGGCGGCGACGCGCTTGGCGATCAGCCGCTTGGCCCGTCGGTTGAGCTGGGCGCGGGCATTGAGCGAGATGTTGCTGCCTTCGACCGGCAGATCGACGCCGCCGTGGAAGCGGCGTGCGTGCCCGAGATCGCATAATGCGTTGATATCGCGCCGGATCGTCTGCGTCGTCAGATCGTATCGACGTGCCAGTTCCTCGATGTACTGAACACCTTCCGTCTCGATCAGCGCGAGGATCTCACGTTGCCGGCTCGATATGATCCGCTGCCCCATCGCCGCTCCTTAGGTGAGGTAGACACTGGGGTCGTCTGTTATCACACCGGTCAAACCGACATCCCAGAAAGATGCGAGCCGCCGGGGATCGTTGCAGGTCCAAGCCCGCACCTTGATGCCACGACGAACGGCCTCTTCAAGAAACCCGATACTGAGAGCCTTGTAGTCAAGATGGATGGTCTTTGCGGGTATTGACCGAAGGATATCGGTCCAATCCGCAGGCAGCTTGCTCCACAGCATGGCGAGTTCGTAGCTTGGATCGATCTCGTACATTCCCCTCAGCGCAGCGACGTCAAAGCTCGAGATCATGATCTCGGTGTGCGCCGCCCGCGCCTTCAGATGTCGATCAACGACTTTGACCAGCTGGCCGAGTGACTTGTGATGGGCGTGCTGCTTGATCTCGACATTGGCGTTGAGGCCGAGTTCGTCCAGCGCCGAAACAACGCGGGCCAGCGTCGGCAGTGGTTCGCCTTTGAACTTCGGGCTGAACCATGAGCCGGCGTCGATGGCGTCGAGATCCGACGCGGTGAGGTCGGCAAGATTTCCCTTCGACGACGAACAGCGATCGATGGACACGTCGTGGATGACGACCGGGGTTCCGTCGGCAAGAAGTGCAACATCGAGTTCGACCCACTCCGCGCCTTGTTCGGCGGCCGCCCGGAAAGCGGCAATGGTATTCTCGGGCGCAATGGCAGAGGCGCCTCGATGCGCCTGAACCTCACTGCGTCTTGGGCCGGATCGCGGCTCTACGGTCGTCATCGTCTCATCTCTTTCGTCGTCGTCTGCGGTGGGATGGAGAAATAATAAACCGGAGTCAATCTGTGCGTTTTCCGGTTTCGCTGTTGAAAGGATGCATTGCGCCGACACGTGCGAAGACGTCGATATTTGCATTCTCAGCAAAATCAGGACGACCCGGCACTGTCAGGACGACCGTCTGCTGGCTTCCGCGCAATCGCACATGCAGGTGGCTTTCTCCCCCGATTGGCTCGAGCAATTCGACCGTTGCATTGAGACGAACGGAAGGCTCTACCGGTTTGGTGACGAGCAACGCGTCCGGGCGAAGGCCGACCATGTCGGTGCCGGCGGGCAATGCCAGCGCACCTGCGCTGTCGGCTGCCCTGAGGACGTCGATCGGCACGAGATTCATAGGTGGCGAGCCGATGAAGCTGGCGACAAACAGGCTCGCCGGGCGATCGTAGACCGCCACGGGCGTGCCGACCTGTTCGACAAGTCCTCCGTTCATGACGACCAGCCGGTCTGCCAGCGTCATCGCTTCAAGCTGGTCATGAGTGACGTAGATGCTGGTGGTCTTCAGACGCCGTTGCAGCCGACGTATTTCAACACGCATCTGCACCCGCAATTTGGCATCGAGATTGGACAAAGGCTCATCGAAAAGGAAGGCGGCCGGCTCACGAACGATGGCGCGCCCCATAGCAACACGCTGGCGCTGCCCGCCGGAGAGTTCGCGAGGTTTACGATCCAACATCGGCCCGATCTCGAGGATCTCGGCTGCCTCCGCCACGCGGCGGTTGATTTCCGCCCGTTCGGTGCCGCGATTTTTCAAACCATATTCGAGATTTCCGCGTACGGTCATATGCGGATAGAGCGCATAATTTTGAAAGACCATGGCGATATCGCGGTCGGCGGGCTCTGCCTTGTTGACATTGCGGCCGGCAATCTCGACATGGCCTTCGCTGATGGTTTCCAGCCCGGCAATCATGCGAAGCAGGGTTGATTTGCCACAGCCGGAGGGGCCGACGAGGACGATCAGTTCGCCGTCTGCAACAGACAGGTTGATGCCTTTCACCGCCGGAACGGCACCATAATTCTTCTTGACGTCGATGATATTGATCGTTGCCATTTCATTTCTCCGTTTCGACCAGGCCTTTGACAAAAAGGCGTTGCATGGCGACGATGACGAGGACGGGTGGTAGGGCGGCCAGAATGACGGCTGCCATCACAAGGTTCCAGCGCGGCTCGGCATCGGCAACCGCTGCCATGCGCTGGATTCCCATCACGACGGTATAGAAGCTCTGGTCGGTCGTTATAATGAGCGGCCACAGATACTGGTTCCAGCCGAGCACAAACAGGATGATGAACAATGCGGCGATGTTGGTGATCGACAGCGGCAGCAGGATATCCCGGAAGAACTTCATCGGCCCTGCCCCATCGACACGGGCAGCCTCCATGAGTTCGTCGGGAACTGTCAGAAAGAACTGACGAAACAGGAAGGTTGCCGTTGCCGATGCGATCAGCGGAATGATGAGGCCGCCGTAATTGTTCAGCATTCCAAGATCGGCGACGACTTTATAGGTCGGCACGATGCGCACCTCGACCGGCAGCATCAGCGTGATGAAGATCATCCAGAATGCCAAGGTCCGGAACGGAAACCGGAAATAGACGATGGCAAAGGCTGAAAGGATCGAAATAGCGATCTTCCCGACGGCGACGCCAACCGCCATGATCAGCGAGTTGATCATCATCGGCCCGATCGGCGGCGCCCCGGAGCTTGTCATTCCCGACGACAGCATCGTCGAATAGTTCTCGATGATATGGCTTCCCGGTGTCAGCGGCACGACGCCTGACAGGAAGTCGTTTGGGCCGTGGCTCGATGCGATGAAAGCCACGTAGACCGGAAATACGACGATCGTGACGCCAATGATGAGGACAAGGTGCGCCAGAAAATTCAGGAAAGGGCGATTTTCAACCATCCTCGGGATTCCTCAATATTGCACGCGGCGTTCGATGAAGCGGAATTGGACCGCGGTCAGAGCAATGACGATCACCATGAGAATGACCGACTGCGCCGCCGACGAGCCCAAATTCAGTCCGATGAAGCCGTCGAAATAAACCTTGTAGACAAGGATCTCGGTTGCCCGCGCTGGTCCGCCCTGGGTGGTCGCATGAATGATGCCGAAAGTATCGAACATCGCGTAAACGATATTGATGACGATCAGATAGAAGGTCGTCGGGGAGATTAGCGGGAACACGATCGTCCAGAAACGCTTCATGGGACCGGCTCCGTCGATGGCGCCGGCTTCCTGAAGCGAGCGCGGGACGGATTGCAGCGCAGCCAAGAAGAACAAGAAATTATAGGAAATCTGTTTCCAAGTCGCCGCTATGACGATCAGGACCATGGCGTCATCAGGATTGATCAGATGGTTCCAGTTGATCCCCATCGCCCGCAACATATAGGCGATGATACCGATCGATGGATTGAACATGAACCACCAAAGAATGCCGGCGATCGCGGGTGCGACGGCATAGGGCCAGATGAGCAAGGTCGAATAAATTCGAGAGGTGCGCAACACGCGCATCGCCGCTGCGGCCAGGAGTAACGCGATCGCCGTCGATAGGACCGTCACGAGAATGGCGAAGACGAGCGTGTGGCCGAAGGCATTGATGTAGATCGGATCGGCAAAGAGCCGGCGATAGTTTTCGAACCAGACGAAATTCGTTTTGAATCCGAAGGCATCCTGGCGCAGGAAAGACTGCCAGAATGCAGTCGCCGCGGGCCAGAGGAAGAATACCACGGTCACGAAAATTTGGGGTGCGATGAGCAGGTAAGGTAAAAGCTTATTGGGAAATACGGTCCGTTTGGTTTGCATAGGCCCTCACACTGACGGATGGGAAACGGGGGCCGGTCTCTCACCAGCCCCCGTCGCGGAGCCCATTAGTTGGCGGACTGGAAATCGCGAAGCTGTTCGTTGCCTCGTGCGACCACGGAATCAACCGCTTCCTTCGCCGTCTTCTTCCCGCCCAGCAAGGCTGCAAACTCATCGTCGATGATGCCACGCACCTGGACGTAGTTGCCGAACCGGATACCCTTGGAATTGTCGTTGGGTGTCACCCGCGTCAGCTGCTTGATACCGATATCTGCTCCGGGGTTCTTCTCGTAATAGCCCTGGTCCTGGCCCAGCTTGTAGGCAGCCTCGGTGATCGGCAGGTAGCCCGAGAACTGATGCCAATCGGCTTGGACTTCTGGCTTCTGCAGGTAGGTGAAGAATTTCGCGACTCCCTTGTACTCCTCTTCCGGGCGGCCTTTCAGCGTCCAGAGCGTGGCGCCGCCGATAATCGAATTGAGCGGCTGCGGAATGACGTCGTCATAGTAGGGAAGCGGCGCAAACCCGACCTTGAAAGCCTTTGCGTTGTTGATGACACCGGCCCGGCCGGCCGAGGAATTCATGTACATCGCGCATTCCTGCGAATAGAACATCGGAGGAGCGTTATCGCCGCCGCCAGGTCCGCCGAATTTGAAGAGCCCCTCGTCCTGCCACTTCTTCAGATTGCCCCAATGGCGGATCGTCAGATCGTTGTTGAAGGTGAATTCCGCATCCAGGCCGCCAAAGCCGTTGGCCTTGGTGGAGTATGGCTTGTCGTGCAAGGCATTGAGGTTTTCAGTCTGGATCCAGGAGATCCAGGCGCTGGTAAAGCCGCATTTGGCAGCGCCGGACTTCATGATCGTCCGTGAGAAGGCTTCGATGTCCGCCCATGTTTTCGGCGGTGTTTCCGGATCGAGCCCCGCTTTTTGGAAGACATCCTTGTTGTAATACATAATCGGCGTCGAGGAATTGAACGGCAAGGACAAGACGTTGCCGCTGGTGTCCGAGTAGTAGCCGACGACCGGGGCAATGAACTTGCTCTGGTCCCAGGCTTCGCCTTCGTCCTTCATCAACTGATATACAGGATAGACCGCACCCTGTGCTGCCATCATCGTGCCGGTGCCGACTTCGTAGACCTGTACGATTGCCGGCTGCTGGTTGGCACGGAACGCAGCAATGGCGCCGGTCAGCGTCTCATCATACGTGCCTTTGAAGACCGGAACGATCTCGTAGTCAGATTGAGACGCGTTGAACCCCTTGGCGATCTGTTCAAGCTTCGCGCCATTCTCGCCACCCATTGCGTGCCACCACTGGATCTTCGTGGCGGCCATGGCCGGAACGGATAACGAAAGGCTGGTCAGTCCTGCGGACAGGAAAAAAGCGATCTTGTTCATTCTCACTCCCACTTGTTGTCGGTTCATAGCCTCCCGCTACGAACGTGAGCCGATCGTAACAGGCGAGTTTCACTTTGCAAATATGGAATGTTCATATGAACATTTGATGACACCAAGCCGGACGGTCATAAAGGGCTGTTGGCTGGAAATATGAGTTGAGTGGCCGACCGATTTGCGCGCTAGCCCAGCTTTGGGAAACAGCTCTTCACGGCAGCGGCGTGCTTTGTGGCAGTTTTGCGACACTCGATGGAGCGCAGATGCTGAACTGGTTCCGAAAATTGAGGCCGCGGGAAGATCGCTTCTTCGATTTGTTCGCCCAACACGCGAAGACCGTCGTCGGTGCGGCCGAAACCCTGCGATCATTTCAGCCTTAGGCTATTGGCTTTCGGACCTTTTCCATTGACGATCCCTGATCTTGGTCATCGGCACGTCCCAATACCGCAGGCCATCGCAGACCTCGGCTCTGCTAGGCGCGCCGGTACGACCGCCGAACACCTGGCATTTGAGCGCCGCTGCGATGGATGACACGCGCATCGTCTCTTCGATCGGCAAGCCTTCCGCAGTAGCCAGCGCAAAAGCACCGTGAAAGATATCGCCGGCTGCGAGCGTGTCGATGGTGCTCACCTTCGGAGCGGCAAGATGGACAATTTCGCCGGTCCGGTCATCGAACCAGAAGGAGCCCTTTTCGCCAGCCGTGACGCTGATGAAAGCTTGCTCGAACTTTCGCTTCAGAATGCCGACGACCTTCACCAGCTCGGCCGTTCCGGCAAGCCGCTCGGCCGCCGGCTGCGAGAAGACGATGTGGCTCGCAACCGGTGCAAGCATCTCGATTACGCCATCGCCTGCGACATCGCCATCGAGAATCGCCGGTTTTCCCGCCTCTCGGGCCGCAGACAGCGTGCGCAACGCAAGCTTCGGCCACCGTACGTCGACCAGCACCGCATCGAAAAAAGAAACGTCCTCTCTTGTGACCGGCTTGACCGTCTCGTGCAGGCCCGCATCGTAGAAGGGCACAATCAAGCGCTCGCCATGATCATCGACAAGGATGGTCGAGATGGCCGAGTGGGCGCCGTCCACGCGCAGCATGCCGTTCGTGTCTATGCCGCTCTCGCTGAGATCGGCAATGATGCGTTCGCCGGTGGCATCGTTGCCGACAGCGCCCCAGAGGCTGGCGTTGCCGCCCAGCCGGGCGACCGCAAAGGCAGCACTCGATGCCATGCCCTCGGCGATCTGCAGCATGTCGTAGGGCAGAATTTTGCCCTGGCCGGTGGGCAGCGAGCGCACCCGAAACAGGGTATCCATCACCGCCGCGCCGACACACAAAACGCGGCGCGCCGGACCGGGAGGCGCATCGAAGGCAGAAGAAGTCGTCAAAACCGTTGTCTCACCCGCTTACTTGACGGCTCCGGCCGTCAGACCCGCCACGATCTGCCGTTGCGCAAACACCGTCAATATCAGCACGGGCAAGGTGACGATCAATGCGGCTGCGGCGAGCGGACCCCAACTGACCTGTTCGAAAGACAGCATGTTATAGACCGCGACAGGAAGCGTGCGCGTCTCGCGGCTGGCGAGCACGATGCCGAAGACGAAGTTGTTCCACGAGAAGATGACTGACAGGATGAAGGCGACGACGATGCCCGGCCTGGCGATCGGCAAGGCGACCAGGCGGAAAACCTGCCAGGGTGTTGCGCCGTCGATGCTTGCAGCCTCCTCCAGCTCCATCGGCGTCGTCTCGAAATAGCCGATCATGATCCACACGACGATCGGCACGGTGACAACGAGATGGATGATGATCTGCGGCATGAGCGTGCCGAGCAGGTTCAGCCACTGGAATAGCAGGAAGAGCGGTATCAGGAAGGAAAGGCCGGGCGTCATGCGCGCGATCATGATGACCATCGCGGACTTCTCGGCCTTCAGGCGCGCAATGCCATATCCGGCGGGCACGCCGATCAGCAGCGCCAGAAGCGTGGCCGCGCCCGTCACCAGCACCGAATTCCAGAGATAGAGGAAGAAGTTGTTCTCTTCGAAGACCTTCAGATAATTCGACCAGGCTAAGCGCTCCGGGATGAAGACCGGCGGATAGGCGCCGTTGTCGATCTCATATTTCAGCGACAGCGAGATCATCCAGAGAAAGAACAGGACGACCGGCGAGATCATCACCAGGGCAACAAACAGCAGTCCGATGCGATCGAGCGTCTTGCGTTTCATCAGCGTGCCTCCCCGTCGGACCAGTTCACGCGCTGCCGGAGCATCATAAGGACGAAGGAGAGCAGCACGATGAGGATGAAGAAGACAACCGCCATGGCCGAGCCATAGCCGATATCGTAGTAAGCGAAAGCGGTGTTGTAGAGATAGATGTTGATCGTCTCCGACGCCGTGCCGGGACCGCCTTGGGTCATGGCATAGATGATGTCGAAACTTTTCACCGCATCGATGCTGCGGATGATCACCGCAATCATCAGAAACGGCGCGATCATCGGCAGCGTCAGATAGCGGAATTTCTGCCAGACATTGGCGCCGTCGATTTCAGCACTTTCATAGGGCTCGCGCGGAACCGCCGCCAGACCGCCGAGCACGATCAGCATGATAAGCGGCGTCCACTGCCAGGTCTCAACCAGTACCAGCGACGGGATGACGCTGCTCTGATTATAGATCCACTCCTGCGGGCCGATGCCGATGAAGGAGAGGAGATAGTTGAGGACGCCGAGCTGCGGATGGTACATCATCGTCCAGACGAGTGCGATGGCGACGGGCGTGGCCATCATCGGCATCACGAATATGCCGCGGATAAGACCGCGCAACGGAAATTGAGCATCAAAGATCAGCGCGGCGAGCGTCCCTAGAAAAAGGGGGACCACCACGGAAAGCGTCGTATAGAGCACCGTATGCCACAGCGAGTCCCAGAAGCGCATGTCCACAACCAGCCGGGCATAGTTGTCCAATCCCGCAAAGACCTGGGACTGGCCAAGCGTCCAGCTGTTGACGCTCATCCAAAGCGTAAACACCCATGGAAAAACGATGACGGCCGCAATGACGATCAGCGCCGGGATGACGAAAGGCCAGTAGTTGGGAGCAAACCGGTCCGGTTTGCTCCTCCCTTTCGACGTCTTGGCCACTGCGGCCGTTTCGATGCTTGTCGAGGCCATTATCCCTCGCTTTTCGCCAGGACGGGTTCGAACTGTGCCGTCGCTGCCTTCAGCTCGGTTTCGGGATCGGCGCCGCCGATCATGTTAGTGAGACCGACACCATAGACGTCGCGGAACTCGGTGACCGGAATGATGACCGGCAGCGCGAGTTGCGAGATCTTGCCGGAACCGACGACGGCATCAAGCCAGGCGCCCGGCATCTTGACGCCTTCGCGGACCTTCGCATCCTCGAGGACGGACTGGCGGAAAGGAACGCCGGCGCCGGCCTGCAGCAGACGTGCGCCCATTTCATGCGAAATCGCCCATTGGCAGAAGAGGTACCCGGCTTCTTTCTTCTGGCTTGCCGCGACAACGCCAAGACCGTCGCCAAAAGTGCCTGCGGCTTGTGCCTTCGGACCTTTCGGCATGATGCCGTAACCGACCTGGCCGACGACGCGCGACTTTTCCGGATTCTCGATCGGCGGTGCAAAACCGACGCCGTCCAGCCACATGCCGATCTTGCCCTGCAGGAAGGCCGACTGCGCCTCGGCCCAGTTGAAGCCGGAGACGCCGGGAGGGGCGGTCTTGGTCATCAGCTTTTGATAAAGCTTGGCTGCATCGATCGCTTCTTGCGAGGTGGTGCGCAGCTTGCCATCCGGACCGAGCGGGCTCGAACCATAACCGAGCAGCAGCGACGTCCAGACCGGCGTATTGGCGTTCTTCAGGCCGCGGGCGACGAAGCCGTAGGTGTTGCTCGAAGGATCGGTGAGCGCCTCCGCAGCACTGGCGAGTTCTTCGAACGTCGTCGGGTAGGCGAGCCCCTTCTTCTCGAACAGCGTCTTGTTCCAGTAGATGATCCAATAATCGACCGAGAATGGAAGCGAACGCAGAACGCCGTCCGGGTCTCTGGCGAAGGTCAGGCCGGCTTCGGCGAAGTCGCTTTCAACCAGAGACGGGTCGGTCAGAGAGGGGTCCTTGAGAAACCCGCCGATATCCGCAAGCCAGCCGCCCTTTTCGAACTGCCGCTTCTGGACGTGGTAGCTCATGTGCACGACATCGAAGCTCGGCTTGCCGGAGCTCAGCTCGATGGTCGTTTTCTGACGCTGCTGTTGTTCGGGCGTCGCTTCGGCATTGACCTTGATGCCGGTGAGCTCCTCGAATTCGGACAGGTACTTCAGAAGTATTTCGCTGCGCGGGCTCTTGACCAGGTTGACTTCAAGCGTCGTGCCGGCAAAGCGCTTCCAATCGACGGCAGCCGATGCCAACCGGACGCCGAGCATGCAGCTGGCGCCAAAAGCGGCCGTACCCGCCAGAAAGCCGCGTCTCGTCGGGTTCAAAAACGATGTCATGTGATTCCTCCTCCTTTTGCCGGCGATCTCCTCATCCCCGGCTGTTTATTTCCGATTATATCCTGAGCGCACGATCTCTTGCATGATTGATATGTGCGACAAGGCTGTTGACGGCGTCCTCCGCCGATCGCCGCTCGATCGCCTCGAGCACCTTCAGGTGCTCACCCATGACAGGTCCGACGTGACCATCGATGCGAAAACGGTCCTGACTGATCAGGCGCATCTTGATCGAGTTCACCCGGTAGGCATTCGAGATGATGGTATTTCCCAAAGCATCGATGAAGGCGTCGTGCATGCCCCAATCGACGGCTTGCGCGTGAACTTCCAATTCGTGCGATCCATCGCCGTTTCGAATGGCGTCGGCGATATCCCGATGCTGCTTCACCAGCCCGGCGATCGTCTCGTCAGATGCGGAGCGGGTGAAAAGCGCGACCGCTTCCTTCTCCAGGAAGACGCGCAGCTGGAACGCCTCGCGAATGAGGTTCAGGTCGATATGAGCGATCTGCAAACCCCGCTGGGGCACCGTCTTGATCAGCCCTTCGGCTTCGAGCCTCGGGATGAGTTCGCGGATAGCGCCAAGCGTCAGCCCTGTCAGCTCGACGAGGCGACGCTGCGAAACGAACTGGCCGGGGCGCACGTCACGCGCAAGAAGGTGGCGTGTGAAGCTCTCATACGCCTTTTCCCGCAGCGTCGGCTGCTCGTCCGTTCCGTCCATCGCCTCTCCCAGAAACATCTCCGCCCTATGCCGCCTTCGAGCGGAAAAGAGTGTCGAACGCAAGAGCGAGTTGCGCCTGCCCTTCGCCGGATATTGAAACGAGTGGTGGGCGAACCGCAAGCCAGATTTCATCCGACGTCAGGTGAGCGACCATCGCTTTCACGGCGGCGGTCACCGGAAATTTCAGCAGTTCGTCCACGAAATCCTCGATGCGGGAATCGTCTTTGCCCTCCTCCGCCATCAGCTTGACTTCGCGAGGCACGAAATTCGCCATGCCGGAGATCGCACCCTGGCCGCCAAGCCGCACGCCCTTCGCCAGGTGACGCTCGTCACCGACCAGGATGACGAGATCGCCATGCGCCTTCAGTAGCGTTTCGGTAAAAGGCCAGTCGCCGGAGGAATCCTTGACGCCCGTAACCACCTTGGGAAAGGCAGTCCGCAGTCGGCCGATCAGCGAAACAGTCAGCGGAACCATGGTGACCGAGGGAATGTTGTAGACGATAATGTCTCGCGCCTTGTCGCCCAGGATGGCGAAGACAGCCGAAAACCACTGGAAGACGCCGTCGTCACTCACGTTCTTGAAATAGGAAGGAGGAGCAAGAAGGATATTGCGGGCTCCCTCGGAAAGCGCATGCCCGGCCTGCATCGCCGCATCCTCGGCCGCGTCGACCAGCACACCGACGATGATCTGATTTGCGGCTATCCCACTATCGAGCAAGGAAGCGAGAACATTCTCACGTTCCCGCGTGCCGATGGAAGAGCCTTCACCCGTCGTCCCGAACAGGGTCACGCTCGAGCACCCCGCAGCGAGGCTTCGGCGTGCCTGCTCGACCATCGCCTCGATCGCGATATCGCCATTGCTGTCGAACGGTGTGGCGAGAGCGACCGAGAGCCCGAATTTTTGTGTCAAATATGCTTCCTCCCAAAGAATGGATCAGATGTAGCAAACTAACATGTTAGATGTAAAGAGGTGATTGCACTCTGCCTACGCGAATGTCGAGGCAGTCGCTTTCTCACGATCAACTAGCATGCCTCACTGTCGGCCCGTTCGTTCGCACGAGCGCCATCAGCATCGGGCCGATCGCAAATTCGCTCCTTTCGGTCCTTCGGGTCAGATCTCTGAGATAACCGCCGGGCGAGTTGATGTGCCCTCCCCTTTCCAGGATGCAAGCGATCACGGTTGCGGCGTTTTCCGGCCCCATGCCCGAGCAGGCTTCCTCATAGGCCGAGGGACTGACGCCGAGCATCGACCGCACGACGACGGCGGCCGACATCAGGTCTCGCCAATTGCCGATGCTTCCGCCAGGCCCGTAATCGAGAATACTGGGGCAGGCCTGGAGGACGAGGCCGAGCGGGAAGGATTTCAGGCTTGGTCCGGCGCCCGGATCGGCCGCGCCCCCCGCCCTGTTGCTCATCCCGCCGGAAGGCTTTTGCTGTTTCAATCTTCGTTCGTCCGACGGCCCGGCGTCCGGGTCGTTATCGGCCGCTGCCTTTTCGCCCTGCTTCGTTTCGAAGCTTGGTTCAAATTCACAAAGGGAGTTGGGATTTGAACTCTGTTTGTGATGCTCAATTTGAGACTCATTGGCGTCTATTTTTTTTGCTTTTATCCGTCTTTCCAGCATGTTGACGATCTCAGCACGCAGCAGCCCCATCTCGTCGAGCAGCGGTGCGAGGTCTTCGGCAGTCGCCACGCGTGGAATTCGAGCAAGAAGCGCTCGAAACATCGCCGAAATGCCTTCCCAATTACCGGAAACCCCTTCTTCGAGCGCCGCCGCGATTAGTTTGGAAATGTCGCGCCGGCACACCGTCAGGCGTTCCCTTGTCACCCGTAACAGCTCCCGGTCGGCAACCGCCTGGGCGGCCAGGCTTTCGATTTCGACAGCACGGGCCAGAAGCGGTGCGACGCTGAAGCCGAAGGCCTCGCCGATGGCACCTGCCCTGTCGCGGCGCGCATAACGCTTTCCATTCGGGCTGTCCTTGCGCAGGATCAGGCCGGCCTCGACCAGAACGGCAAGATGCCGCCTGAGGGTGGCTGGGGTCATGCCGCGAGCGCGCAACGAAAGCTGCGCATTCGACGGGAAGACGATCAGTCCCTTTTCCTCGGAGATTTCGTCGTCAGGGTAGAAGGTCAAAAGCGCGTCGAGCACCGTCAGCGCCCGATCGGTGACGCCAAGCGCCGGCCGTGCTTCGCAGATCGCCCTGAACAGCTTCCATTTGCTGCGTTTCATCCCCGGCTCGATGGTCTCGGCCAGTTGCTGGCTTGCCAGCATGCCAAGCGACATCGGCCGCCGCCCGAAGGGCGTCGTCACATATCCACTCTCCATTTGCCTTCACCTTCGTTCAGGCAAAAGAAAACCATCCACCAATTTGGTGCCTAAGACGCTTGACTGTGATTCGTGGAAATGCGATTCTCGATGTGCTTAAGATCTGAGAAGGGCTTCCACGACGGCGTCGTTGGGGGCCTTTTTCTTTTGCGCGCTACGCTCCTCTGTCCTTGTTGAACTCCTGGAATAGGCCCTTCAGCCTTTCCTGGACGAATTGATCGAAACCGGGCGCGGTCTTGCCGTCGAAGACGAAGGTCGCACCGGATGCTGTCTTCTTGATCATGACAGGCACGCCACTAACCTGGGTTTTGGCCACCGCCGGCTTCGGCGCGGCCGTCTTCTTCGTTGCCAGAACGAGTGCCCGCTGAAACCGCTCGTCGCTTGAAATTTTGCGCGCGTCGTCCGCGGACAACTCGGCGATGATCTTCTCGACGTCGGCTTTCTCAAGCCGCTCGCCCAGTTCCAACCATCGCCGGCGGCCGATATCAGGTGCTGCACCTATAGCGTTGACGAGCCCCAGCGGGACCTGTCGTATGACGATCAGCATTCTCGACAGCGCCGCCTTGTCCACACCGAGAGCCGCCATGATGACATCGCGGCCAAAGCTGCGTTCCTCGAGCCGCGATGCAAAGAGCGCGCGCTCGATGTAGGAGAGATTGGTTCGAGCGCTGTTTTCCTGTCCCTGGCTGACGACCAGTTGACCGTCGGTGAGATCGCGGACGACCGCACGCACCCGGATGCCGATTTCTCGGGTGGCAGCCAGGCGCCGATGGCCGTAGGCGACCTGATAGCGTCCCCTGGTTTCCGGATGCGGGCGGACAAGGATCGGAACCTGCTGCCCATGCTCGCGGATCTGCTCGACAAGTTGCGCGAGTTCGGCCGCATCGATCGCCAATCGATCACTGACGAAGGAGGCGTCGATCAGGCCGGGATCGAGTTCGACGATGGTTTGGCCGGTGGCAAGCTGCCGTTCCAGCTCACTCGCCCGCTCCATTTTCTCGGTAATGTTGCCGAGCGTCTTGGTAATGCCGCCGACCGGCGCGGCACTGCGCTCCTGCGGTACGAATCCGGCGATCGGACGATTGTCGCGCGGCGCGACCGTTTCCGCCCTTGCCGGGTTCGGAGCGGAAATTTCGATGAGGTTTTTGCGCGCCATCTATCTATTTCCTCCCCCAGGTCGAGCGAATATGCGCCTCGATCTCGCCATTTACGAGGTTGAGGGATTCCAGTGCCCGATCGTAGGTTCCGCGTGTGAACTGCGACCGCTCGACCTCGTAGAGTGTCTGCTTGGTGACGCCGGCGTCGGCGACCGCCGTCGACTTCACCATGGCGTTGTGGAGCATTCGATTGCCGAAGATCGCTCGCATGAAGCCGGTCATCTGGCTTTGCGGTCCGTCGTTCGGCTCGAACCGCGTCACCAGATAGCGCATCCAGTCATAGCTGGTACGCCCGCCGGCCTTTTCCACGACCGACATCAGCTCACTCGTCATCGTCAGAAACTGCGACATCGACATCACATCCAGCATCTGCGGGTGGACCGTGATCAAAACCGAGGTGGCCGCGCAGAGCGCCGACATCGTCAGGAAACCCAGCTGCGGCGGGCAGTCGATGACCACGACGTCGTAGAGGCTTTCGATCTCCGTCAGGACTTCGCCGATGCGGGCAAAGAACATCGTCTCGGCCGTACCCGACGCCATCGCCTTCGGCGTCTCGTGCTCGAATTCCATCAGCTCGAGATTGCCTGGAATGAGATGCAGATTGGGCGTGTAGGTGGCGCGCACGATGTCGGCGATGGGGCGCGGCTCCTCATATCGGATCGCACCATAGATCGTTTCGCCCTCTCCGACATCGAACTCCGGCTGATGGCCGAACAAGGCGGACAAGGAGGCCTGCGGATCGAGGTCGACGGCGAGCACGCGGTAGCCCCTGAGCGCCATGAACTGCGCCAGATGGGCCGCAGTGGTGGTCTTGCCCGAGCCGCCTTTGAAATTCATGACCGAGACGATCTGGAGCTTTTCGCCCGGCCGGCGGGCCGGTACATATTTCGGCGTTCCGTTTCGCTCGTCGAGGACCCGGCGAATCCGGTCCATATCGGTTGCACTGTAAAGCCGCCGTCCGTTTGCGAGCGGATCCGGCCCATGGCCGTCGGCGGCCACCTGGCGGAGATAACCTTCGCCGATGCCGATGAAGGCCGCAGCTTCCGCCGGCGAAAATGTTCTGATGGTCTTTTGCGAGAGCGGGGGAAAGATTTTCGCTTGATGCTGCTGAAGTTGATAGGATAACTCCTTCGCGTCTGTTGCCAGAAGCGATGGGAGGTGCTCTTGATCGTCTTGAAGAGCAAGACTCGGCTGCATGATCTTTTTCCCAGGTAACTGCGCAATTTTGAACGAAAGCGCTTCAGTTGCGCAGTTACTATATGCCTCGATTCGTTACCAATTTACAAATGCTTAACCAAACCGCCCGTTGCAGCCCATCGTGGCGGCTGGCGACATGAGCCAGATTTCAAGTGATCCGCGCATTGCCGATGATTCGAAGTGACTGATAACTACGGTGGTTTCCAGTCGCCCGGGAGGTCAATCACGTCGCCCTATAATCCCTATTTATCAATAGCTTGGGCGCGCCATCTCTATTTCCCATCGTCCTTCAGGTAGTTGTTGCCGTTGATCACCAGAAGCCCGTCGGAACCTTTGTCGGGTTCGAATATGCTCATGGTCTCCGTCTTGCCGCTCGCATCGGTCAGATCGCGGCGATAGCCGGAAAGCTTGTAGCGTCCGCTTGCGCCCGGCGGTTGCTCGACGTGGTGACGCCCGATTGCGATCCGCCCATTTCGCCAGCCTGTGCGTTCGAAAGTACCGTTTCGATGAAGCGTCAGCGTATGGCTGGACGCCACCGATCCCGATGATGTCGCGGTTATGCTGCTCGAGGCGAAGGTGGATACCCATTCGCCGTCGAGCGTCGCTCCCTCATCAAATGGCGGCACGGCGCGGTAGTCTGCGTCGGCAATCACCAGGTCTTATCCGGCAAATGAATGTTTGCCATCCCTTGTTTTGCAGTGCACAATATTTGCTGTTAACAGGGATGTGAGCCGGTGAGAATTTGCATCTACAAATCAGATGAAGCTCCTGAAGTGACGCTGTTCTTGCGAGAGGGCGTACCGGTGCCCGCACACCCGAAGAGCCAAAAGTGGCGGCACATAAAAGCGGTTGTTGGCGAAGAGGTAAGGGCCGACCTTCTGACCCAGATAGAGATCGGCAATGGATGTCTTTTTGTCAATCTTGGGGCATCCCCGAAGCACTGATCTAGGCGGCTGGGTTAAACGCTGCTCAACCGACACGGAATATGCTCGCTCATTATTGTACCCGCCGCCAATCTTTCAGGGGGCAAGCCTTGGACCCCCCGTTCATCTCGATTTAAAGATTACGGTGAAGCCTTTGAGGGTTCTAATCGCAGCCAGATGAACGTTCTGTGGCGAGCCAATTTTGTGTCTCCAACCGGCCGGAAGAAAAGCCGCACGGCCTACTCCCCCATCGATTGGTAGAGCCAGTCGGAAAGCGTCTGGCGCGCCACGCGCGCACCGGCGCCGGGAATCAGGGCGTCGTCGGTCAGTTCGACGCCGAAATACGACGTGGACCGATCGGTTATCACCTGGCGTTCGTCTTCGTTCGCGGCGAGATAGATCCGAGCGATTTCATCGATGCCGAACTGCTCCGGGCCGCCGATTTCGACGACATCGCCCGAGGGAGCGCTGGCTGCCAGTTCCGCCAGGAATGCGGCGACATCCCCGGCAGCGACCGGCCTCATCAAGGCCGATGGCAACCGAAAGACATTGCCTTCAGCCCCGATGTCGATCAATCCGTTTATGAACTCGTAAAATTGCGTGGAGCGGAGGATCGTATAGGGTCGACCTGAAGCGCGGATCAGATTTTCCTGCACCATTTTCGCGCGAAAATAGTCGCTCTCCACGAGGCGCGGCGTGCCAACGACGGAGAGTGCGAGATAGTGCCGGATGCCGGCTTGCCCCGCAGCTGCGAGCAAGTTCTTCGTCGACGCCTTGAAGAAATCGAACGCCGAACTGTCACCGAACGATGCGGCATTGGTCACGTCAACGACGATTTCGGTTCCCGCCATTGCCGCTTCGAGACCCTTGCCGGTCACCGTATCGACGCCCAGCGACAATGATGCGGCCGTGACGTCATGGCCCGAGCGGCGCAGCTTCTCGCTGAGCCGGGTTCCGATGAGACCGCTTGCGCCCACCACCATGATTTTCATGTCGGCATCCTCTGTTGCATCTCGTTTGCAATGCCTCGCGCGGATCGACAATGGCCGGAAAGCCGCGCGCCTTCCATCGTGCTTGAGGTCCGGCGCCTTAGACCTGCGGCATAGCGGAGGCAGCCCAAGGTCTAGTCTGTGCCATCGGAAGGAGGGAGGAGCCTTCGGATTGCGCGTTCGCCCCCGAAAATTCCGGCTATATTCCCGCGCAATGCATGGGTTTCCATGAGTTGCGGTTGTGGTGTCGCGGGATTACGGTTTGAAGATGAGCGCTCCCGCCCCGAAATCGAGAACGACCGCTTCAGGAAATGCCGACGATCCCCCGGTTCTCTCTGCCCGGCAGGGGCAGTTGATGCTGAGCATCTGGTCGCACCGTCCCCAGTTCCTGCATCTGGGGCTTTTCTTCCTGGCCTATGTGCTCGCCTGCGGCTTCGCGCAATCGCTGGCAATCGTGCCGGGAACGGGTATTTCCATCTGGCCTCCGGGCGGGCTTTTCGTGGCTACGCTCATCCTCGCCTCCAGGCGCAGCTGGCCATGGTGGATCCTGGCTGGCTGCCTGGCAGAAATGTTCAGCAATTTCCTATGGTTCTACAGCCCCGTGCCGGCGGCCTTCCTGATCTATGTCGGCAACGCTCTTGGAGCAATGGTCGCAGCATGGCTGGTGAACCAGGCCCTGAAGCATCCGGTTCGGATGGAGACCCTGCAGGAGGTTCTCACATTCGTCGTCCTGGCTGCCGGAATTGCACCGATCGTGAGCGCGACCGTGGGAAGTGCGACGCTCGCCTGGTTCGCGATCCAATCGCAATCCTTCGCGACGGCCTGGCCGCTGTGGTGGATCGGAGACGCAACCGGGGTTCTGATCGTAGCGCCGCTGGCGCTGGTGCTCTTTCACAGCTGGCGCGGCAAGACGCAGTTCTCGACCGCGCAATGGGTGGAAGCCTGCGTCCTGGGGCTCATCTTTCTCGGTGTCGCGGCTCTTTCGCTCAGCGGCTATCTTCCCTTCGCCTATATCATCATGCCGCCTCTTCTTTGGGCGGCGGTCCGTTTCGAGTTCAAGGGTGCAGCCGTATCGCTCGCCCTGCTCGCTCTAATCACGGCGGTATTTACGATAACCGGCGCCAGCCAATTTGTCGGCGACGCCGAGTCCCAGAAACACAAGCAGATCATGCTGCAGCTGTTTTTGGCCATTTCGGCATTTTCGGCGCTTATCGTTGCCGCCATATCCCGGCAGCACCAGTTGGCGGTGCTGACATTGCGCCAAAGCGTGGAGACGTTGCGCGACCGGGAGCGGGAACTCTCTCAGCTCGTGGACATGGTTCCAAGCCATGTCTGGCGTCTGACGCCCGACGGCGAGCCGACCTTCTTCAACAGGCGGATGGTCGATTTCCTGGGTCTCGACGTGGCGGACTCGGACAGGCCAGGCATCAGCCGGCTGGAGGCGGTCCTGCAGGCCATCGTTCATCCCGATGACGCAGCCGGGTTCAGGGACGCCCTTCGCCATTGCCTCGCGACCGGCGAGAGCTTCGTCATGCGGTATCGGCTGCGGCGCGCCGACGGTCTCTATCGCTGGATGTCGAGCCGCGCCGAGCCGATGCGCGATCAGGCCGGCAACATCGTCCAGTGGTACGGGCTTTGTCACGATATCGACGATCAGGTGCATGCCGAAGAGACCGTGCGCCGGAGCGAGCGGCAGCTTCAACAGATGATCGATGCCGTGCCGGTCCGCATATGGAGCGTGGAACCAACAGGCGGATCGATCTACTTCAACAAACGCTACCAGGATCATTTCCACGCCGTCATTGCCAATTTTGACGCGCAGGCCGAACCGCGCATCGATGAACTGCTGCAGCAGCTGGTCCATCCCGAGGATGCGTCCGAAGTGCAGCGCACGCTGCACACCTGTTTCGAAACCGGCGGCGGCACCACCATGCGGTTCCGCTGGCTTGAAAAGGACGGCGTCTATCGCTGGGCGGAATGCAGAGTGGAGCCTCGGCGTGACGACCACGGAACGGTCGTGCAATGGTACGGCGTCTCCCTCGACATCGACGAGGAGGTGCGCGCGCTGCAGGCGTTGCGCGACCGAGAGCGCGAGCTCTCGCAGCTCGTGGACATGGTCCCGGTGCAGATCAGGCGCCTGACGCCGGAAGGCGAGCCGGTCTTCTTCAACAAGCGCCTGATCGACTTTTTCGGCCTCGATGTTGGCGATATGGACAAGCCAGGCATGAGCCGCCTCTCGTCGGTCATTCACACCCTCGTCCATCCCGATGACGCATCACGATTGCTGGAGACGGTTCATCATTCCCTCGCCAGCGGCGAGCCCTTCTCGATAAAATATCGCATGCGCCGTTTCGACGGAGCCTATCGCTGGGTCGATGGCCGAGCCGAGCCGCTGCGCGATCAAAGCGGCGCGATCATGCAATGGTATGTCATATCCGTCGACATCGACGATGAGATGCGCGCGCAGGAAGCACTGCGCGACCGAGAGCGAGAGCTTTCGCAACTCGTGGACATGGTTCCGAGCCTGCTCTGGCGGCTCAATCCGGAAGGCGCTCCGACCTTCTTCAACCAACGCCTGATCGATTTTCTCGGTCTCGATATCGCCGATATGGAAAAGCCGGGCGTCAGCCGCCTGGCAGCGCTCATCGAGGCCGCCGTCCATCCCGACGATGCCGCCGGCCTGGAGCAAGCGCTCAACCATTCTCTCGCCACCGGGGAGCGCTTCTCCAGCCAATATCGCCTGCGGCGCGCCGACGGTGTCTATCGCTGGGTGAAAGGCAGCGCGGAGCCGCTGCGGGATGATAATGGACGGATCGTTCAGTGGTACGGCCTCTCGCATGACATCGACGATCAACTGCGCGTCGAGGAAGCACTGCGGGAGAGAGAACGATCGCTCTGGCAGCTCGTTGAAACGCTGCCGGCGATGATCGATTGCGCAGCACCTGATGGAGAGCCGATCTATCGCAGCCAGCAACTGCGCGACTTCCTCGGTTATAATCTCGAAGAGCTGGATGGAACAGGCAAAACCCGGCTGGACGGCACACTCGATGCCGGTGTTCATCCCGACGATTTGGCCGGGGTCAAGGAAAACTATGCCCATTCATTGTCCACTGGCGAGCCCTATGCGCGCAGGCACCGTCTGCGGCGCCATGATGGTGAATATCGCTGGGTCGAGACGCGCGCGGCACCGATGCGCAATGCCGAAGGCGTCATCGTCCAGTGGAATGTCATCTGGCTTGATATCGACGGTGAGGTTCACGCGGAGGAAGATCTGCGTCGGGCGCGAGAGGGTCTTGCGCGGGCGAGCCAAGTGGCGAGCCTGGCCGAGCTTTCAGCCTCCATCGCGCACGAGGTGAACCAGCCGCTCGCGGCCGTCGTGGCCAACTCACACGCCTGCCAGCGCTGGCTCATGGCCGAGCCGCCGAATATGGAGCGGGCACAGAGGACGGTCGAGCGCATCATCCGGGATGCCAACTCGGCGGCGGATGTCGTCAGCCGCATTCGCGCTCTGTTCAAGCAATCCGTAGACAGGAGGACCCCATCGACGCTCTCCGGTATCGTCAACGAAGCGCGCAACCTCATGGCCGACGAGGCCTGGCGTCGTCACGTTCAGATGGAAGTGGAGGTCGACGCCACCCTTCCGCTCATCGCAATCGACCGCGTCCAGATCCAGCAGGTTCTCATCAATCTCATCCGCAACGGCATCGAGGCAATGGACGCCACGACAGGCGACAGGGTCATCGAAATCCGCGTGCGCCAGATCGGGAATATCCTCCAGACCGAGATCAGCGATCGCGGCCAGGGCATCGACTTTCCCGAAAAGATGTTCGAGCCGTTCTTCACGACGAAGGAAAACGGCATGGGCATGGGGCTCGCCATCTGCCGCTCGATCGTCGAACTGCACGGCGGACGATTGTGGGCCGAGAAGAACAATCCGTGCGGAGCGACGTTGATCTTCACATTGCCTATTGAAACGAAGGCGGCGCCATGACGGCCGACGACCATATCGTCTTCATCGTCGACGACGATGAACGTATCCGGGAAGCGCTCGTCGAGCTGCTGGACTCGCACGGCATGCACGCCGTCGCCTTCGAATCGGCCTGCGACTACGTGAGAGCGGACAAGCCGCACGTGCCCGCCTGCCTCGTGCTGGATATCGAGCTGCCTGACATCAACGGTCTCGATCTGCAGAGACAGATCGCCGACAGGGATCATCCGCCGATCGTCTTCATTACCGGACACGGCGACATTCCCTCCTCGGTGCGTGCGATCAAGCATGGCGCGGTGGACTTCCTGACCAAGCCGTTCAGCGATGCGGATCTGATGGCGGCAATCCACGCAGCGATTGCTCAGGATCGGGAAAAGAGAGCCGGGCGCGCCGAGATCGACATGCTCAGACAACACTATCTCGACCTGACGCCGCGCGAGCGCGAGGTGCTGCCGCTCGTCGTCAGCGGCCTTCTCAACAAGCAGGCCGCAGCCGAACTGGGGATCAGCGAAGTCACGCTGCAGATCCACAGAAGAAACGTGATGCAGAAAATGGCCGCGGCATCACTCGCCGATCTGGTGCGGATCGCGGAGAGATTGGAAATACCGATAACCCATTCGCGCAGAGTGGGAGGGAATTGAACATGAACAAGACAAGACATGTCGTGGCAATTGTCGATGACGATCCAAGGTTGCTTGAATCGATGGGCGACCTTCTGGAATCGGCGGGCTATGTGGCCCGCAGCTTCTCATCGGCGGGCTCGCTGCTCGTCAACGGGCTGTCGGACCTCGACCTGCTCATCACCGATATCGGAATGCCTGGCATCGACGGCTTCGAACTTCGTGACCTCGTGAGGAAGTCGCGTCCGGAGCTGCCGGTATTCATGATCACGGGCCGCCACGAAATAGCGGATCAGGGACGCGCTCAAGGCGCGAGCGGATTTTTCCGCAAGCCCTTCGATGCCCAGGCCCTGCTGACGGCCATTGCCAACGCTTTGCATAAATCGACAGATGGAGGGTGACATGAGAGTTGACCAGCCGTTGCCGCGGAGATCGGCGCCGTTATCATTGCAGTACAGTTATGAAGAGAACCAGCCGCTTGTCATTATCGTCGATGACGACGCGTCGGTTCGCGAAGCGCTGTCGGAGCTGATCCTGTCGGCGGGTTTCCAGTCGACCAGTTTTGCTTCGACCCGAGAATTGCTTGACGCCGATATTTTGGATAGCCCCGGCTGCCTGATCCTCGACGTGCGCATGCCGGGGGCAAGCGGCCTTCACCTGCAGAGCCATCTGGCCGAAAACGGCATTTCCAAGCCGATCATCTTCCTGACCGGGCATGGCGACATCCCGATGACCGTCCAGGCGATGAAGGCCGGCGCCGTGGATTTTCTCACCAAACCGGTGCGAGACCAGACGTTGCTCGACGCCGTGACTGCCGGCATTGCGATGGATGCCGAGCGACGAGCCGAAGCGGCGATCACCAAGCGCAATATCAAACGCCTGGAGACACTGACGCAGCGCGAGCGCGAGGTCCTGCATGAAGTGGCGCGCGGCCGCCTCAACAAGCAGATCGCCTTCGACCTCGGCATCAGCGAAGTGACGGTCAAGCTGCATCGCAGCAATGTCATGCACAAGATGGAGGCGGCCTCCATCGGCGAACTGATCCGGGCCTGGGAAACACTGCCCGCGCAAATGCGCCAGGTCGGCCCGCGCTAGTAGGCGAAGGATGCCGGCCTCGAAGATGCTCTGCCGCCGCTGTCCATTTGATGCGCGCCGTATCCGATTCGCGCCGGAAAAGACGATACGGCGCCGATAATGGGTTTCGGCCCCGCACCTATGCGTTATCTCTAAATTAAAGCTCGGGGATATGACCTGGTGCCCGGCTTTGGTTCCCCAAAGGAGATCTCGCCTTGAACAATCAATCGTCAGCTGCGCCTTCCCCTGAAACCAACGCCTTCGACAACGAAGCAAATTTCCTGTCGGCCATGGGGAATGCCAAACGGCTTCACATTCTGCATCTTTTGGCCGAAGGAGAAATGTCCGTGTCCGTCCTGGCTGACGAGGTGGGATTGAGCCAATCTTCGACTTCCCAGCATTTGGCAATTCTTCGAGAACAGGACCTCGTGCGGACGCGAAGGGCTGCCCAGACGATCTTCTATTCACTTCAATCCGCGGCGGCCACGGCGATGCTCGATACGCTCGCCGACATCTTCGGATGGCACCCTCGCTCCCCAGTGGAACGCGTCCGAGCCGTAGGTACCTGACGAAATGACGAAGCGTTGCTCTTGCGGCTCATGATTGGAGCATGATCTTGTAGGCAACTCGGGATCGGCGCCGCGGCGACGAAGAGCAGCGTAATGGCGAAGACGGCGAAAGATATGACCCGGCTTGAGCGCAAGCGCCAAGCCGAGGCCGTTCAATGGGCGTAGTTCTAAGCCCTGGATGCAATGGCGCGGGGGTCCGGCGATGCTTCGCCTACATGCCCCTCGAATGCCTCGATCCCTGATGTACGTTTGATGTACGCCTCCTAGACGACGGTGTGATTACGCCTCCATTGCGAATGGAGATAATGAACCACATCAGGAACGGGAACTGTCAGGAGGAGACGCCATGAGGATGGACGTACCGAACGACCGGCGGCATGGAGGCGATCATGGACGTATATGAGGCAGTCACAAGCCGACGGGCGGTGCGCGGATTCAAAGGCGAGCCTGTGAAGAGGAAGGTGCTTGAGCGAGTGCTGTCCGCCGCAGCTTGGTCGCCGTCAGGATCGAACATCCAGCCGTGGAACACCTATGTGATGACCGGCGCACCGCTGGCTGAGCTCAAGACGTCCGCCGTCGAGCGCGTGGCCCATGGCGACGCCTGGGACAAGCGGCAGTACGAGATGTACCCGGCCGTGCTGAAGTCCCCCTACGGGGAGCGCCGATCCGCCTTCGGCAAGGAGCGCTACAGCGCGCTCGGCATTGCGCGCGAGGACTGGGAGGCGCGCCAGCGGGCAGCGATCGCCAACTGGAACTGTTTCGGCGCGCCCGCCGCCCTGTTCTGCTACATCGACCGCGACCTGGGCCTGGCCCAATGGGCCGACGTCGGCATGTATCTGCAGACCGTCATGCTGCTGCTCCGTGCCGAAGGTCTGCACAGTTGCCCGCAGATGGCTTGGTCGCAGGTTCGCGAGACGGTCGCAGAAGTCCTGTCACCCCCGGACGAGCTCATCCTCTTCTGCGGCATGTCGATCGGCTACGAGGATCCCACGGTCAGTTACGCCCGCACAGGCCGCGCGCCGCTCGACGAGACGGTCACGTTCGTCGGCGATTAGTGACTTGCGATCATCATGCGAGATATTGGAGAACGCCATGACCACGCATAAAGTAGGCTATCTCATCGGCAGCCTCGCCAAGGGCTCGATCAACCGCAAGCTTGCGAAAGCGTTGGTGCGGTTCGCCCCGCCGGAACTTGAAATGTCGGAGATATCCTTCAAGGACCTGCCGCTCTACAGCTACGACTATGACGCCGACTACCCCCCGGCTGGCAAGGCATTCAAGGCAGCAATAGCGGCCGTCGACGCCGTGCTGTTCGTCACGCCCGAATACAATCGATCCATACCCGGCGGGCTGAAAAATGCCATCGACTGGGCGAGCCGCCCCTACGGCACCAACTCGTTCACACGCAAGCCGTCAGCGGTGATCGGCACATCGCCGGGCGCGATAGGCACAGCAGTCGCCCAGCAGAATTTGCGCAGTGTGCTCAGTTTCTGCAACTCTCCCCAGATGAATGCCCCGGAAGCTTACATTCAGTTCACACCGGGGCTGATCACCGATGACGGCGAGGTCACGAACGACAAAACCGCCGATTTCCTTCGCACCTTCATGCAGGACTTCCATGTCTTCATCGCAAGGGTTCGCTCAGTGCTGCCGAAAGATGCCTAGAACCGGATGATTTTAGGCCGGACGGCCCAAAAATCTGAATCCTGTTCTAAATTAAATAGTTAGAGCATGATGTCACCCGAAAACCGCTCACACTTTTCGGCATCATGCTCTAGAAGCGTCGCCCTGCGGGAGCTGGCCGCGCCATCCGGGCGGCCAGCTCCTGTTTTAAGCGGGCGATGCCCTCAGGCGAAGGCGTAGGAGCCGTCGGGCCGCTTCGGCACGCGTCGCTGCCAATGGATGTAACCTTCCTCTTCCATCGCCTTCTCGTCCATTTCGACGCCCCAGCCCGGCCGGTCGGGACGCAGCTCCAGATAGCCGTCCTTCGGTAGATAGGGATCGACGACGTAACGGGTTTCCCCCTCCCGCTTCTCGATATCGAGGCCGCCATAGACATAGGCCTGTCCCTTTGGCAGCCGGTATTCGAGGATGCGAAAATTCTGTGCCGCCGCCGAAAAATGAACGTTGACCGCCGTCGCAAGCGGGCCCATCGGGTTGTGCGGCGCCACGCCGACGAAGAAGGCTTCGGCGAGAGTGGCGATGCGGCGCATCTCGCTGATGCCGCCGACGACGCAGATGTCAGGCTGGATGAGATCGGCGCCCTTGACCTGCAGCAGCCGCAGGAACTCGTTTCTGTTGTAGAGCGACTCGCCGGTCGCAAGCGTGCAGTTGAGGCCCTGTTTCAGGTCGCCCCAGGCCTCGATATTTTCCGGACGCAGCGGCTCCTCAAAAAACAGCGGATCATAAGGCGCCAGCGCATTGCCGAGCTGACGAGCCGCGATTGGCTCGAAAATCTTCGCATGGGCATCGAAGGCAATTTCGTATTCGTCATTGACCGTTTCGCGAAGCGAGCGGAAATAATCCGCCGAGGCTTTGACGACATTGCCCCAGCGGTTAGAGTGCATGTCGATCCGCCAGGGGCTGAGCTTGAAGGCGGTGAAACCCCACCCCTCCTTGAGACGATCGAACTCGTCGCGGGCCGCCGGCGCATCCGGTGCGGTGTAGACACCGGCATAGACCTTGATGCGGTCGCGCACTTCGCCACCCAGCAGCTTGTAGACCGGGACATTCGCCGCCTTGGCGGCAAGGTCCCACAGGCAGTGATCGAGCGCGGAGATCGCGGCAAGACCAAGCGCTCCCGGCGGAAACCGGCTTTGCTGGATCAGCAGATTGACGAGATAGTCGACGCGTGTCGGATCCCGGCCGGAGAGAAATTCGTACAGATAATCCAAGAGGGGCGGCAGCGCCTTATCGGGGCCGTGATTGTAGCATTCGCCCCAGCCCGTCAGCCCGTCATCGGTGTCGAGCGCGACGATCACGCGGGGACGGTCCTTGTCGCGGGTCATGAAAACCCGCATGCGGTCGATCTTCATCTTTCTGTCCTTCTAGCGATTGAAATAGGTGCGGCGCGACTGGCGCGTCTGCACGTAGACATGCTCATTGTCGGTTCCGGGATTGTAGGCGCCGGCGCTTTGCGGCACCGAGACATTGCCGTTGCTGGGGAAGCGCGCCACGAAGGCCTCGTCGATATCGCAGCCAAGTCCCGGGCCATCAGGAACGGCGATCAAGCCGTCGACCTGTTGCGGATGCGGCATGATCGTCTGGCGGCGGCCGTCCCAGTCATCGTCGAGGCGCTCGAGGATGAGGGCGTTGGGGATCGCCGCAAGCAGATGCAAAGCTGCATATTCCGCCACCGGCCCGAGCGAACCCGAATGCGGCGCCACCTGGATATGATGGGCTTCGGCCATGGCGGCGATCTTCTTCATCTGGGTGATGCCGCCGGCCCGGCCGGTGTCCGGCTGGATCACGTCGACCAGTTCCTTCTCGATGAGCTCACGCTCGCCGAAAATGGTCGCCGAGCGTTCGCCGGCGGCAAGCGGCACATGTGCTGCGTCGCGGATGCGCCGGTAGCCGTCGATATTCTCCGGCGCGATCGGATCTTCCACCCACATCAATTCATAGGGTTCGAGCGCCCGCACCAGCCGGCAGGCATCCGCAGGCGTCAGCCACGGCGGCCCATGCAGATCGATGGCGATGTCCATATCGTCGCCGACGGCGTCGCGCAGCGCAGCAACCTTGCGGACCGGATCGGCGACGCCGCCGCATTTGATCGCCTTTATGCCGCGCGCTTTTATGGCAAGCGCGCGCTCGGGCGTATTCGCATGCGAATAGATCGGGATCCGGTCGCGCACCTTGCCGCCGAGCAGCATCCAGACAGGCACGCCGAGCGCCTTGCCCTTGATGTCCCATAGCGCCATGTCGATGCCGGTCATCGCACCGCCTCCGACCGTCCCGAGCATGCCATGGCCCATCATGGCGATATGCATCTTCTGCCATAGCCGTTCGGTATGGGCCGGATCTTCGCCGATGAGAAGTGGGGCGATATCATGGATCGCCGTCTCGACGACGCGCGGCCAGCCTGAGCATTCACCGATGCCGGTGATGCCCTCGTCGGTATCGACCTTCAGAAAGAGCCAGTTTCTGGTGCCGCCGAACTGTTTCGAGGCGCCGCCACCGGAATGCTGGTCGGAAGCCCAGTTCGCGGGATCGGGCTGACCGACATGCATGAGAAAAGTGCGGATCCCGGTGATTTTCATCGCTGAAAACTCCCATTCTTCAAAATATCCGGCGCGACATAGCGGAAGCGCCGCGATTGATCGCGATCACGCGGATCGGGGCGCGGGATCGCTGATATGAGCGCCTGCGTATAGGCGTGCTCGGGTGTGCGGCAGACCTTCTCCGCATCGCCGATTTCGACGAGCTGGCCTTTGTACATGACGCCGACACGGTCACACATGTAGCGGATAACGCCGATGTCATGGCTGATGAAGATATAGGCGAGGCCGAGTTCGTCCTGCAGGCGCATCAACAGATCGAGCACCTGCGAGCGCACGGAAACGTCGAGCGCCGAGGTCGCCTCATCGGCAACGATGACGCGCGGATTGAGGGTGATGGCGCGGGCAATGCCGATGCGCTGGCGCTGACCGCCGGAGAATGCGTGCGGATAGCGTTCGCGTGCCCTCGGATCGAGGCCAACCTGCTCCATCAGGTGGCAGACCCGCTCTTCCAGCGCCCGCCCCTTTGCGACGCCATTGACGAGCAGCGGCTCGCCGATGATCTGGGAGACGGTCATGCGCGGGTTGAGGGAGCCGAAAGGATCCTGAAACACCATTCGCAATTCCCGCCGTGCGGCGGCGAGCGTCTGACCTTTTGCCGTTGCCAGGTCGATGATGTCGCCGTCGGCGCGGCGATAGAGGATTTCGCCTGCAGTCGGATCGATCAGCCGCATGATCGAGCGACCCATCGTCGTCTTGCCGGATCCGCTCTCGCCGACGATACCGAGCGTCTCGCCCGGTAGAAGCGAAATGGAAACATCGTCCAGCGCTTTCACCTCGCCGAAATCCATCGATACATTGCGCAGTTCGAGGATCGGCGCCGCCGTCGTGTCGAGCGGCGCGCGCGCCAGCCGGATTTCGGCTTTCGCTTCCAGCTTCAGCACCGAGCCGATCAGCATGCGTGTGTAGTCGTCTTTCGGCGCATGAAAGATCTGCTCGACCGGCGCATATTCCTTGGCGACGCCGTTGTGCATGACCAGCACATCGTCGGCGATCTGCGCCACGACGCCCATGTCATGCGTGATGAACAGAACGGCCATGCCCTTGGCCTTCTGCAGCCGGGCGATCAGGTCGAGAATTTCGGCCTGCGTCGTCACGTCGAGGGCCGTGGTCGGCTCGTCTGCGATCAGCAGCTGCGGTTTGCAGGCGAGCGCCATGGCAATCATCGCGCGCTGGCGCATCCCGCCGGAATATTGAAAGGCATATCGGTCCAGCGCTTTTTCCGGCGAGGGAATTTCGACCTGGCTGAGCAGCGATATGGCTTCCGCGCGCGCCTCTGCCTTGCTCATCCGGGTGTGAAGGCGAAGCGCCTCGACGATCTGGTTGCCGACCGTGTGGATCGGCGACAGCGACGACATCGGCTCCTGGAAGATCATGGCGATGTCGCGGCCGCGGATCGCTCGGATCTGACGCCCGCGCGGATTGAGGCTGGTCAGATCGATCGACCCGCCGTTCTGATCGTTCAGTATGATCGACCCGCCGGATATGCGGCCGGGCGCATCGACGATCTGCAGGATCGAACGCGCCGTCACTGACTTGCCGGATCCGCTTTCGCCGACGACACAAAGCGTCTTGCCCGGCTCGATCGAGAAAGACAGATCGCTGACCGCGCGAAAGACGCCGGTGCGCAGGGGGAACTCGACCGTCAGATTTTTCACCTGCAGCAGCGGCCTGCCGGCAATGGGAACAATATCGGTCATGCCGGCCTCATTTGTTGTAGGGATCGGCCGCATCGCGGAGGCCGTCGCCGAGAAGGTTGAGCGCCATCACGGCGACCACGACGGCACAGCCCGGCATGAAGAGCCATGGCGCGGTGGCGATCGAGCGAATGTTCTGGGCCTCGCGCAGAAGCACGCCCCAGGAGATGGTCGGCGGCTGCAGACCGAGCCCCAGGAAGGAGAGAGAGGTTTCGGCAAGGATCATTGCCGGCACCGCCAGCGTGATCGACGCGATGATATGGCTGGCAAAGCTCGGCAGCATGTGGCGAAAGATGATGCGCCTTTCGCGAACGCCGTCGAGCCTCGCGGCGGCGACGAATTCCTCGGTGCGCAAAGACAGGAAGCGGCCGCGAACGACGCGGGCGAGCTGCGCCCAGCCGGTCAGCGACAGGATGATCGTGATCATCATATATTGCAGCGTCGCAGGCCAGTCCTGCGGCAGGGCCGCGGCCATTGCCAGCCAGATCGGGATCGTCGGCAGCGACAGCACGAAATCGATCACCCGCTGCAGGAAGAAATCGATGCGGCCGCCGTAATACCCCGAGATGCCGCCGAGCACGATGCCGAGCATCAGCGAGAAGAAGACGCCGACGAGGCCGATCGACAACGAGATCTGCGAGCCCTGCACCGTTCGGCTGAAGACGTCGCGCCCAAGCCTGTCGGCGCCGAAGAGAAGCAGCGGCGTCGTCTTGTCGGGCGAGGCGATCAGATGGATGTTGGTCCTGAACAGGCCGAACACCGAATATTCGTAGCCGCGCCCGAAGAACTGGACATCGACACGCTTCGTCGTGTCTTCCTTGAAGATGGCGGCCAGCGTTTCCGGATCGCGGGTCAGCTTCATCGGATAATAATGCGGGCCGAAGGAGAACCCGTTCTCAGTATCGATCAGATGCAATTTCTGCGGCGGGTGAAAGGTCGCCCGCGCATTTTGCAGGTACGGATCGTTGATGGCGAAGAAGCCGGGAATGAGGGCGACGATATACATCAGCACGGTGACGACAAGCGCCACCATGGCCAGCCGGTGCCGGCGGAAAGCCCACCAGATGAGCTGCCACTGGGATGCAACGGCGGCGCGATCCGGCGGAATGTTCGTAACGGTGATGTCGGCCATGTGAGGCTCCTATTCCAACCGGATGCGGGGATCGACCAGCGCAAGCAGGATGTCGCTGATCAAAGAGCCTATCAGCGTCAGCGCGCAGATCAGCAGGACGAAGGCGCCGGCGAGATACATGTCCTGGGCCATCAGCGCCTGTAGCAGCAAGGGTGCCGCCGTCGGCAGATTGAGGACGATGGCGACGACGACCGAGCCGGAAATGAGGTTGGGCAGCAGCCAGGCGATCGTCGAGATGAACGGATTAAGGGCGATCATCAGAGGGTATTTCATCAGCAGCCGGAACTCAGAGAGCCCTTTTGCCCGTGCCGTGGTCACGTAAGGCTTCGGCAGTTCATCAAGCATGTTGGCGCGCATGACGCGGATGAGGCTCGCCGTCGAGGAGACGGCAAGGATGATGACCGGAAGCCAGAGATGCGAGAAGAGGTCGACCATCTTGGCGAAACTCCAGGACGCGTTCTCGTATTCCGGCGAAAACAACCCGCCGACATCCTGTCCGAATTCGACCGCCGCGACATACATCAGCACCAGCGCCAGCAGGAAGGACGGAACGGCCAGGCCGAAAAAGGTGAAGGCGGTGAAGAAATAGTCGCCGATCGAATATTTGCGCACGGCGGAATAGACGCCGATCGGCAGCGCGATCGCCCAGGTGGCGATCAATGTCGACAGGGCCAGAACGAGCGTCAGCGCCATGCGCTCCCAGATCAGGTCCGAGACCGGCTGCTGCCATTCGAAAGAGATGCCGAAATCGCCGCGCGTGAGAATGCCCCACATCCATTTGAAATATTGGACGAGCATCGGGTCGCCGAGGCCGAAGCGCTCGCGCAATTGCGCCGCCGTGTTCTGATCGACGATCTCGTTGGAGGCTGCCAGCGTCGCAATATAAGTCGTGACATAATCGCCCGGCGGCAGCTGGATCAGCACGAAAGCCAGGAAGCTGACAGCAAACAGCGATGGAATCATCCATAGGAAGCGTTTGGCGATAAAGACCAGCATGAGGCGCCTCTTGCATTGAACGCCGCCTTCCGGGCCCTGTCGGCCGTCGGGGCCGGCAAGGTATCTCGGAGGGCGAACTGAAAGAAAGCGCCGTACCTGATGGTACGGCGCTCAAGACGAAAATCAGCTCGTGAAGGTGAATTGCTGCGGCATTGCAGGGCCGGGATTGGGCCAGGACCAGCTATCCGGCTCCTTCTCGGGAACATTGCGCAGATTGTTGCGGATGATGCCGAAACCGCCGACGGCAAGGCAAAGGCCGACGGTCTCGAACTCCTCGGCCGCGATGTCGAAGATCTGCTTCATGATCGCACCGCGCTTGTCGAGATCGGCCGTCGAACGCGCTTCGTCGAAAAGCTTCATGCGCTTCTTCTGGCTTTCCGGCGGTTCTTCGCCGCGTGCACCGTTGGAGGTGTACCAAAGCGTCCACGGGATGGCGTAACGCGAACCCTGCGGATGGAAGGCGAAGAAATCGCGCGGATCGAGCATCGGATCGAGACCGCCAGGACCCGGCCACACCGCCGCATCATGGGCGTTGTCGTCGCCGCGGGTGTAATAGAGCGCCCGCTCGATCGTGTTGACCTTCATGTCGATACCGATCTGAGCCCAATGCGCCTTGACCAGTTCCAGGGCATCGACGAGGTCGGGATAGAGCGTCGGAATGACGTCGATCGAGAAGAACACCTTCTGGCCGTCGGGCCGGAGGCGAAAACCGTCGCCGCCTTTCTTATAGCCGGCCTCATCGAGCATTGCGCCTGCCTTGTCGGCGTCAAATTCGGTGAATTGGCGCGCGTATGTCTCGTTATACCAGGGATGGGTCGGACGCGGCCCGGCCTGGTAGGGCTCGCTCTGTCCGAAATAGACGATGTCGATGAGCTCCTGGCGGTTGATGCCGATCGAGAGCGCTTGCCGGAACGCCTTGTCGGCAAACATCTTACGCATGGCAGGATCTTTGTGGGTGATGTTGAAGTAGATCTGGCACTGTTGCGCGGCCGAAGGCACGAGCGTCAGCAGCCGATAATCGCCCTTTTCCATGTTTTTGGACAGCGTCGGCTTGTTGGCGAGAACGCTGATGTGACGTTCCTGGATGTCGATCTTTCCAGAGATGACGTTCAGCATCAGCGATTCGACGTCCTGCGAGATGCCGAAGTTGATTTCATCGATGTAGGGGAGCTGGTTGCCCTCGGTATCGACCTGCCAGAAATAAGGGTTGCGGGTCATGACGACGCGCGTAGCACCGCCGGCATAGGGCTCCTTGACCACCCATGGATCGAGCGTCGGCTTGTCGACATTGCCCCATCGCGACGGGATCTCGATGTCGCCGCAACGGCTGCGGAACAACTCCGTCCAACTGGTAACGCCGGCCTTCTTCGCATCGGCCTCGATATTGGGATTATATTTCGGCAGGAACTGGCTGCAGTAATGTTTCGGGAACAGCGTCGGATGCTGTCCAAGCGGTGTGGCGAGGTTTTCCAGGTAAAGCGCGTTGGCCGCAGCAAAGGTGAACTTCACCGTATAATCGTCAATCTTCTCGACCGTGACCGGCTTGCCGGCGACAGCAAGCTGCGCCGGGGTCGAGCTGTAGAGCTCGGTGTTCTTGACGCAGTCTTCGATCGCGAAAACGACGTCATCGGCCGTAAAGGGATGACCGTCGGACCAGCGCACGCCTTCGATCAGATGGAACGTGAATTGTGTTGCGTCGTCGCTGACTTCCCAGCGCTCGGCAAGGTTCGGCTGCACGGCGGTAAAATCGAGGTTCCAGCGCACAAGGCTCTGGTTGCCGACCATGCGCAGGATGCCGTTATGGTCGGATGAACCACGAAGGCCGCGGCGCAGTGAGCCGCCATAGGTGCCGACCTTCTCGAACGGCGTCACGACCATCGGCTTTTTCGGCAGGCGCTCGGCGAGCGGCGGCAGCTTTCCATCCTTGGCGAGCTGCGCAAGGGCCGGCGCTTCGCCGCCTGCGGCAGACACGCGACCGGCGATAGACAGCGCCGCGACACCAGCCATGCCACCAAGCACGGCGCGGCGGGTGACGCCACGCGACAGTATTTCTTTGGCCATTGAATTCCTCCCTTTTGTGCCGGCGCAGCCTTTGCACCGGCTGATGCGGCGGGCTCCCGACCCGACGCTGACGCCCTCCTCGGCGCTACGACCGAAACCATAGACACGTTCTCAAATGATTACAAGAGTTGACAGATAATTACAAATTTTGTAGCCATGCTGCATTGAAATGCGGCGTTGTGCCGCTGAAATACGGCCAGCAGGACGAAAAACGTTGGATCTGTCAGATGCTGTCGCAGCCCTGAACATCATGGCCGGCGACAGCCAGGGTGCGGCCGCTGACCCGGCGCACGCGGCGTTGAGAGAAAAGGACCATGATGACATTCGCCGCCGATGCCGTTTCGAACAGGGGCGCAACGCGCTTCAGCGACATCATCTACGAGAAGATCGTGGGAATGATCGCCGACGGCAACTTTCCGGTGAACGAACGGCTGCCGCCGGAGACGAAGCTCGCCGCTGATTTCGGCGCATCGAGACCCGTCGTGCGCGAAGCGCTCGAACGCTTGAGAGCCGATGGGCTGGTCGTTTCGCGCAAGGGTTCCGGTTCCTATGTCAGGCAAAGGCCGGATTCGTCGATGCTGAAAATGGTGCCGGTCGGCTCCTTGGCCGATGTCCAGCGGTTCTTCGAATTTCGCGCCGGTCTCGAAGCCGAGGCGGCGGAGCTTGCAGCGCGAAACTGGCAACCGGTCGACAAGGAGCGGATAACGGCAGCGCTTCTGTCGATCGAGCAATGTTTGCGCAACGGGGAGCTTGGCGCCGAGGAGGACCAGGCTCTGCACGATGCAATTGCCATGGCAACCGGTAACCAGTTTCACATCACCCTGCGCGAGTGGTTCAAGCCGCATTTCGCCATCGGGCATTCCGTTACGCGAAGCTTGAGCTTGAAGCGGACGCCGGAACAGATCCGCAGCGTCCAGGATGAGCATGCGGTGATCGTCGAGGCGATCTTCGCGCGCCGGGAAACCGAAGCGCACGATGCGATGAAGAAACACATACTGAATGCTCGCGCCCGCATGTTCCAGGGCGTTTGAGCGATAATGGGAGGAGAGACGATGAAACGGGTCGCTATGACGGGTGCTGCCGGACGTGTAGGGACGCTGCTGCGCCCGTTTCTTCGGTCGCATTTCGAGCACCTCAGCCTGATCGATCTCCATGAACCTGACGGGCTTGGCGAAAACGAGAATTTCGTAAAAGCCGACCTCACAAAGCTCGACGAGGCGACGGCTGCGCTGAAGGATATCGACGGCATCGTCCATCTGGCGGGTATTGCCAGCGGCACGGACATGAACGCCATTCTGCACGCGAACGTGCTTGGAACATACAATCTCTACGAAGCGGCGCGGATCAACAAGGTCCAGCGGGTCGTCTATGCATCGAGCAATCATGCCACGGGCTTTTATCCGCGCGGCCAGCTCGTGTCGCCGCTCGACCCGATGCGCCCCGACAGCCCATATGGACTTTCCAAATGCTGGGGCGAGCTTGTGGCGGGGCTTTATTACGACACGTCGGGCATTCGCTCTCTTTCCATCCGCATCGGCAATGCGGGCACCTATCCCAACAGCGAGCGATCCATTGCGATCTGGATCAGCGCGCGAGACCTGGCGCAATTGGTCAGGATCGGCCTTTCGCACCCGTTGATCGCAGCAACAGTGGTCTACGGCGTTTCTGACACCGAGGAGATGTGGTGGGAGAACGATCTGGCGACACGATTGGGCTACCAGCCGCAGGACCGGCCGCGTGACCACGCCCTGATCGAAGAGGGATCCGAAGGGCCGGTCGCGCTGGCGTTCCAGGGCGGCGGGTTCTGTGAGATCAATCACGACGGCACCATCCGCATGCGCGATGCCGAGGGCCTGGCCAAGAACCTGGAGACGGTTGAATGACGGCGCCTCGGATCATCCGCCCGGACATCCGTCCGGTGTTCCAGCAGCCGCTGACGGTTGGTGAATCACCGGTGTGGGACGAAGAGACCGGCACTTTGTGGTTCATCGACATTCTGGCGCCGGCGCTCGTCCGGCTCTCGGCTTCTGGAAAGATCGACCGCTTCGACATGCCGGCTGCAATCGGCGCCCTCGGGCTTTGCCGCGATCATAGGATCGTCGTGGCGCTTCAGACGGGCGTCCATCTCTTCGATCCTGTCTCGGGAGATTTCGAGCTTGTGTCGGATCCAGTCGGGCGCCACATCAACTGCCGCCTCAATGACGGAAAGGTCGGCCCCGACGGGCACTTCTGGATAGGCTCGTTCAGCGAAGCCAAGCCGCAGACCGATGAGGCCGCACTTTACCGCGTGGGCGCCGATGGCCGCACGCGGACCGTTGCAACCGGACTGACGAGTTCCAACGGCCTTGCCTGGTCGCCGGACGGCCGGCGGATGTATCACTCCGACAGCCGGCAATGCTTCCTGCAGGCATTCGACTTCGATCCAGATACGGGCGACCTCGGCGATGGGTGCCGGCTTCGCAGCTTCACGGAAGACGAGGGTCGGCCGGACGGAGCGACAACCGATCGTGACGGGTTCTACTGGAGTGCCGGCGTTTCCGCCGGTCGCCTCAACCGAATATCGCCCGAAGGCGAAATCGTCGAAATCTACATTCTGCCGGTCCCCGCACCGACGATGCCGTGTTTCGGAGGGCCGGATCTGCGCACCCTCTTCGTCACGAGCCTGTCGACGGACCGTACCGGACATTTCGAGGCAGGCACCGTCATTGCCTTCGATGTGGATGCGGAAGGCCTGGCGCCCTTCCGCTTCGGATAACGATCATTTGGGTGGAAAGATAACGGGGAAGAAAGATGAGCATCGCAACCATGCGCAAGGCGCTTACAGGCGTATCGGGTGTTCCGGTCACCGCCTATGACGGCAAGGGTGAAGTCGAACCCCGGATCACGGCGAAGGTCTATGAGCGGGTGGCGGCAGCGGGCATTCACAACATCGTCGCTGCCGGCAATACCGGGGAATTCTATGCTCTGACGCCGAATGAGATCAGGATCGTCCACGAGGCGGCGGTTTCAGGCGTTGCCGGCAAGGCGCCGGTGACGGCGGCGATCGGCCGGTCGCTGCGCGAGGCGATCGGCATGGCGAAAGATGCGGCCGCGATCGGCGCATCCGCCGTCATGTCGCATCAGCCCGTCGATCCCTTCGCAGCACCTGCGGCCCAGATCGACTATTTCTGCAATCTTGCGGATGCTTCCGCCCTGCCGCTCATCGCCTATGTCAGGGCGGATGGTTTCGCCGTCGCCGATATCGTCCGCCTCGCAAATCACGGCAATATTGCCGGCATCAAATTCGCCACGACCGATCTGATGTTGTTGTCGAGAGCGATCCCGGCGGCGAGCCCCGGCGGCGCGCTGTTCGTCTGCGGCCTGGCGGAGAGCTGGGCGCCGACATTTACCGCAGCCGGCGCCCGCGGCTTCACGTCCGGCCTCGTCAATGTCGCGCCGAAGCTCTCGCTTGCGGTCCACGCTGCGCTTGAAAAAGGCGACTTTGCCGCCGCCAGGGCGGTCGTCAACAAGCTCGAGCCATTCGAGCGGATGCGAACCAAATTCCGCAATGGCACGAACGTGACCGTCGTCAAGGAAGCCGTCACCTATTCCGGTCTCGATGTCGGTCCCGTGCGTGTGCCGGGATTGCCGCAGCTCGACCAGCATGACCGCGAGGAGCTTCATCGACTGCTTCAAGGCTGGGAGGCCGAAGGCGACATTCAAACTCATTCAGACCAGCCGGCCGTAAAGGCGGCCGGCTGAGTTCGACATTATCCACAAACAACAGGATTGGGAGGTCTTGAGATGCTGAGACAAGTACTGACAACGATCGCAATTGCCGGCGCCCTGACGACGGCGCAGCCCAGCTTCGCGGCGTCGCCGCCCAACATGCTGGTGATCGGCACCAATCTCACCGGCATAAGGACGCTCGATCCAGCGCAGAACAATGCCCGCACGGTTTCCGAACTGATCTCGAACCTCTACGACAACCTCGTGCAGCTGTCGCCGGACGACCTCAAAACGCTGAAGCCGATGCTCGCGACGCAATGGAGCGTCTCGGCGGATGGCAAGATCATCACGTTGACATTACGCGACGATGCGGTCTTCCAGAGCGGCAACAAGGTGACCGCCGAGGATGCGGCCTGGTCGATCCAGCGCGTCATCAAGATGGGCCAGGTCGGCTCCACCGACATCGCGCTCTGGGGCTTCACGCCTGAAAACGTCGAAAAGCTCGTTCGCGCAAAAGACGAACACACGCTCGAGATCGAGCTGCCGCAGGCAGTCAATACCGATCTGGTGCTCTATTCGCTGGCGGGCTCGTCGATCGGCATCGTCGACAAGAAGACGGTGTTGTCGCACGAGGCGAACGGCGATTTCGGCGGTGCCTGGCTTTCCGCCAATTCCGCCGGCAGTGGCCCGTTCAGCCTGGCGCAGTGGCGGCCGAACGATGTCGCGATCTTCAATGCGCAGCCGAAATACTGGGGCGGCAAGCCGGCCATGGCGCGCGTCGTCGCTCGTCATATTCCGGAATCCGGCAATCTCCGGCTTCAGCTCGAAGCCGGCGACGTCGATGTCGGCCAGTATGTCGCTAGCGGCGACCTCGATGCGCTCGCCACCAAGAAGGACATGGTCATAGAGAATGTCCCGGGTCTCGGCTTTTACTATATCGCCCTCAATCAGAAAGACCCGGATCTGCAGAAGCCAAAGGTTCGCGAGGCCTTCCAGCATGCCTTCGACTGGAAAGCGATCTCCGGCAACATCATGCGCCATACGGGCTTTCCCTGGCAGTCGATGATCCCGCGCGGCATGATCGGCGCTCCCGGCGAGGCGGCGGTCCGCTACGATTACGATCCCGCCAAGGCCAAGCAGCTGCTGGCGGAGGCCGGATATCCCAATGGCCTGAAGAAGGTGCTCAATCCGTCGGGAGCCCCGACCCTGCCCTTCGCCGAAGCGCTGCAGGCGAGTGCCCGCGCCGCCGGCCTCGATCTCGATCTCGTACCCGGCGAGTTCACGCCCGCCTTCCGCGAACGCAAATTCGAAGTGCTGCTCGGCAACTCCGGCGCCCGCCTGCCCGATCCCTTCGCCGTGGCCACGCAATATGCCTTCAACCCCGACAATAGCGACGAGGCACGCCTCGGCAGCTATTACCTCTGGCGCACGGGCATGAAGGTGGACGAGCTCAACACGCTCATCGACCAATCGATGAAGGAGCGCGACACGGAAAAGCGCACCGACATCTTCAAGAAGATGGATGGCATCTATGCCGGCATGGCTTCGCCGTTGGTCATCTTCTTCCAGCGAACGGACCCCTATGTCATGCGCGCCAACGTGAAGGGCTATCACGGGCATACGACCTGGTCGACGCGCTGGCATGACGTGACCAAGGAGTAGAACGCGTGGCGAGCGCCGATATGACATCGAAGGGGGAGAGCAGCCGGCACTCCCCGGCGGGTGGGTTCGCCGAGGCGGCCCCGCACCCGGCACTGAGCCTGCTGCGGCGCCTGGCAGGACGAGTCGTAGCCGTCGTGACGACGCTGCTCGGCCTGCTCTTCCTGACCTTCTCGATGGGCCGCCTGCTGCCCGCCGACCCGGTGCTATCAATCACCGGGGCGGAAGTCAGCAAGGAGGTTTACGATCGCGTCTATAACGAGCTGGGTCTTGGGCAGCCGATCTGGATGCAGTTCCTGTCCTACGCCGGCAAGATCGCCACAGGCGATCTCGGCATGTCGGCGACGACGGGCCAGCCGATCCTCACCGATCTGTTGACGATCTTTCCAGCGACGATCGAACTTGCGATCATCGCCATGATCATCGGGGCGATCGTCGGCATTCCCTTAGGGATAACTGCTGCGGTCAGGCGCGGAACCGTTATCGACCACATCGCGCGGATCGTTGCCCTTGCCGGCCACTCCATCCCGATCTTCTGGACCGGGCTGATGGCGCTCTTCGTCTTTTATGCGAAGCTGAAGCTCGTCGGCGCCTCGGGCCGGATCGACGTCTTCTATGAAGGCCTCGTCACGCCGATGACGGGCTTTCTCCTAATCGACGCGGCGATTCAGGGCCAATGGGACGTGTTTTACAACGCCCTTGGCCACATCATCCTGCCGGCGGCAATCCTCGGCTACTATTCCGTCGCCTATATCAGCCGCATGTCGCGAAGCTTCATGCTGGAGCAGCTCAGCCAGGAATACATCATCACCGCGCGAGCCAAGGGGCTCGGCACCCGCAAGGTGGTCTGGCGCCATGCGTTCAAGAATATCCGCGTACAGCTCCTGACGATCATGGCGCTGACCTTCGGCGGGCTTCTCGAAGGCGCGGTGCTGATCGAGACCGTCTTTGGGTGGCCAGGGCTCGGTCAGTATCTGACCCGGGGGCTGCAGATGAACGACATGAACGTCGTGATGGGTTCGGTGCTGACGATCGGTGCCGTCTTCCTGACGATCAATATCCTGTCGGACTTCCTTTATCGCATTCTTGATCCGAGGACACGGTGACGCCATGACGATCTCCTCTGAGCAAGCAGACAGCGTCAACACCGGCGGCCTTCGCAACTGGCTGCTCGCACCGGAGCCTCGAGGCTGGTTCCAGTCATCGGCGCAGCAAATTCACCAGGGCTGGCGGAAATTCAGCCTGCACCCGCTTGGCCTCGCCGGATTAGCCATCATCCTGCTGCTGATCGTCGTGGCCCTGGCCGCACCCCTGCTGACGAGCTACGATCCGATCGTTCAGGACATGGCCGGGCGGCTTGCCGCGCCATCCGCGAGCCATTGGCTCGGCACCGACAATTTCGGCCGCGACGTCTTTTCACGGGTGATTTATGGCGCCCGCACGACGCTCTACATCATCATGCTCGTCACGGTCATTGTCGCCCCGCTCGGCCTGCTGATCGGCACCGTCTCGGGTTATTTCGGCGGCATCGTCGATGAAATCCTGATGCGCGTCACCGATATTTTTCTCTCCTTCCCCGGCCTCGTGCTGGCTCTGGGTTTTGCCGCAGCGCTCGGTCCGGGCATCACCAATGCGATCATCGCGATTTCACTGACCGCCTGGCCGCCGATCGCGCGCCTTGCGCGCGCCGAGACGCTCAGCCTCCGCAAGGCGGATTACATCGCCGCCGTACGCCTGCAGGGCGCGACATCAATCGCGATCATCACCCGCCACATCCTGCCGATGTGCATTCCCTCGGTGATCGTTCGCGTCACCCTCAACATGGCCGGCATCATCATCACTGCCGCCGGTCTCGGCTTCCTCGGCCTCGGCGCGCAGCCGCCGTGGCCGGAATGGGGTTCGATGGCCGCCAGCGGACGTGAATTCATGCTCGACAGCCCCTGGGTCATCGCAGCACCCGGCATTGCCATTGCGCTCGTCAGCCTCGCCTTCAACCTCGTCGGCGATGCGCTTCGCGATGTTCTCGATCCCCGAGGTTCGGAATGACTGACCTGATCGACATTCAGAACCTCGAAATCGCCTTCGGCGGCGGACAGGTGCGGGCCGTGCGCGGCGTGAGCTTTTCGCTTGGACAGGAAAAGCTCGGGATCGTCGGTGAATCCGGATCGGGAAAGTCGACCGTTGGCCGCGCGATCATGAAGCTGCTGCCACCGACCGCGGTCGTCAATGCCGAGCGGATGCGCTTTCGCGACGTCGATCTGCTCAAGGCGAACGAAAAAACGATGATGACGATCAGGGGGCGGCGGATCGGCCTGATCCTGCAGGATCCGAAATATTCGCTCAATCCCGTCATGCGGATCGGCGAACAGATTGCCGAGACCTACCGCTTCCATCATCCGAGGGTGAGCAAGGGCAAGACCTATAGCCAAGCGCTCGATATGCTCGAAGCCGTCCAGATCCGTGATCCCGAGCGCGTGGCCCGCCTATATCCGCACGAAATCTCGGGCGGCATGGGTCAGCGGGCGATGATCGCCATGATGCTGATTGCCGAACCCGAAGTGCTGATCGCAGACGAGCCGACGTCAGCGCTCGACGTGACGGTGAGGCTCGAGATCCTGGCTCTGCTCGACGAGCTCGTCTTGCGACGCAATCTCGGGCTGATCTTCATCAGCCACGACCTCAATCTCATCCGGAATTTCTGCGATCGCGTCCTCATCATGTATGCGGGGCGGGTCGTGGAAGTGCTCGAGGCGCGCGATCTCGACAAGGCTCGACATCCTTATACGCAAGGATTGCTGGCATCCCTGCCGACGATCGAAGATCCCCCTGCCCGGCTGCCGATCCTGAAACGAGATCCGGCCTGGCTCAAAGAATTCGCATTGGAGCCGCCGCGGTGATCAAAATCGACAATCTTACGGTCCGTTTCGGACCCGGGCAGCGGCCTGTCGTTCGAGACGTAAGCTTCGCCATCGAAAAGGGAACTGCCTTCGGCCTGGTCGGCGAGTCCGGCTGCGGGAAGTCCACTGTCCTGAGGGCGCTTTCCGGCCTCAACGCCAACTATGACGGCCGGATCGAGCTCCAAGGCGAGCCGTTGAATCAACGGCGCAGTCGGCCATTCTTCCGGCAAGTGCAGATGGTGTTCCAGGACCCCTATGGATCCCTCCATCCCCGCAAGACCATCCGCTCGCAGCTGAAAGAACCACTGCGCAACCAGGGCCTGGATACGAATTCCGTCGACATGAACGCCGTCCTGAGATCGGTCGGCCTCGATCCGGCGCTGAGCTACAGATTTCCGCACCAGCTCTCCGGCGGGCAGCGCCAGCGCGTGGCGATCGCCCGCGCGCTGATGCTGGATCCGGACGTTCTGCTTCTCGACGAACCGACATCGGCGCTCGACGTGTCGGTTCAGGCCGAAATCCTCAATCTCCTCCAGGATTTGCGCACCAATCGCGGCCTGACCTATCTGCTCGTCAGCCATGATCTCGCCGTCGTCTCGCACATGTGCAGCCGCGTCGCCATCATGGAAGCGGGCGAGATCGTCGAACAGGTCGATGTCGGCGCCCTCCGAAGCGGTGCGGTCGAACACCCCTACTCGCAACGCCTGCTGCGCGCGAGCCGGATGTACGGAAGGGCGTAATTCTCGATCGATGCGCGGCTGCTTCTTGAAGTCGTCGCAGGCCGTTCACCCGTGCATACTCAGGATTTTCGCTGGCGGATCGAGATTCCCAATCTAACGTTATCCGCTTGATCTGGAGTACAGGCCGAGGTCGCTTATCATAGCAAATTCGCAACGCTGATAGAACTCCGAGAGCGCCCCTCCTCGCTTTGAGATCAGCCACACGCTGCTACATCCTTCAGCTGTGGCTGTTTCGAACATTGCAGAAAGTAGAGCGGTCCCTATTCCCGTACCCTGTGCGTCGGGCTGCACTGAAAGCTCGTCCACATAAATGACGGGGCCGGTATGGCGCCGCTGTCGTATCCCGAGCGCAATGCCGAGCACCTTGTCTCCGTCAACTGCCGCAAGTGCAATTGACCTGGGAGTTTCAAGCACATAGGTCACATTTTCTGCAGCCGCCTCAAGCGACCAGCTCTCATTCCACGGAGGCAGGGCATAGGCATTTACCAATACGGCGGCCGCGCCGCTAATGTGTTTTTCAAGCAGACGCTCGATCCGAAATGACATAAACTCGCCTCACGCCACGTGAGGTGACATTCGCCGAAGGCTATTGGTTTCGCAATGGCGTGTTGGCTGCATCCGCAGGTTTTTCGCCGAGCTTGTCCCTAAAATGGTAAAGATCGCGGCTGCGCCAGGCAGGTCCGGGTCAGTCCGCTGGCTGAGCCAGCATTGAATGCTCTATTTCCACCTCACGTGAAGCCGCAAGATCCCAGGTGGGACTGGACGAATGATCTCTTCGGCCGCAGGCAGCATCTTTTCTTTTCGGCAAACCCGAGGGCGACGCAATTAACGCACTGGTTCAGAACCGTCCGGTGAATGCTGAGCAGATCGAGGATGCGGCAATCCCTTTCAGCGTGCATGGGCAGCATTGGTAGTTTGATCCTGTTGAAAACGCGTGCTCCGCGGCGGGCGAATACGTCCCATACGGAACCAATTCACCGCCGAGTGGTTATATGACACCCTCCTCCTCGAAGAGCCGAGCGTCGTGATGTGGATGTTAAGCGGCCCGAAAGTTACTCAGATGATCAAGGTCCTTGCCTGCGCCATCGCCGCTGCGACGGCGTCAATGCTCATGGCCGGCGCCGCCAAAGCCGACGAGTCTGCCTTCCTCAAAACACTGGCGGGAAATTGGAGCGGTAAGGGTACGGTGAAAGTGCGGACAAATGCACCCACCATGAAAGTCACTTGCCGTTTCAAGTCGGACGCGAATGCAAGTTCCCTTGCGCTCAATGGGCGCTGCACCAGTCTCGTCGTTTTTTCCCGTGTCATCAGCGCTAACCTCAAGGCCAGCGGTGACACCTACACCGGCTCCTACGTCGGCGCGGGCACCGGCACCGCGGGCCTTGGCGGAAAACGCGCCGGTAATGCCATAAGCCTCGCGATCAAATGGGCGAAAGAGGTCAATGGCGATCGCCGTGCGCAGATGACGATCGAAAAAACCGGGGCGTCGGGCATGCGTCTCACAACCATCGATAACGACCCTGCGACAGGTCGATCGGTTGTGACGAGCCGCATTGAGCTTCGCCGGAGCTGATATCTTTTTGCGTTCAAACAGCCGTTGGCGTGCTAAAGGGTTGATAGAGAAGCTCCGAAGCTATAGTTTCGCCTTCGCAAATCGTCGAACGATATAAGGAAATAGTTATCTCATGCCGACAGGTACCGTTAAATTCTTCAATGACGACAAGGGCTTCGGCTTCATTACCCCTGAGGGTGGCGGCCAGGACGTTTTTGTTCACGTGTCTGCGCTGCAGAGCGGCGGGTCGCTCCGCGAAGGCGACAAGGTCAGCTTCGAAATTGGACAGGATCGCAAGACCGGAAAATCGAAGGCTGAGAACGTCTCGACGCTCTGATCGAAATCGAAGATGGCCCGGCCTGCGTTGAGCGGGTTGGGCTCATCGTCACGAGTCGCGGGCGCGAATGCCTTCGTACTCTAAAGCGCGTCGTGATCCTTCGCGCTTTAGGTCTTTGTGTTACGCATGTCGTTGTCGCAAAGCCGCTGCACCGTTTGCGCCACATGCTTTAAGCCGAAACGCTGACGATTGAGCCTTGGCGTGCCGTTTGATGTCCGCGCCTTCGAAATCCCGGATATGAAGCGTGAGGACGCTCGTGCCAGCGCAGCGGCGGCAATCAGAGCATTTTCTCTCTGACAAAAGATGTTCCACGCATTCGTTTTAGACGATGCGATGAGCTGATCACATCATGCCCCTGACAGAATGCTCGTCGCGGCCTTCTCGGCAATCATGATCACCGGCGAGTTGGTGTTGCCCGACACGATCGTCGGCATGATCGACGCATCGACCACCCGCAGTTTCTCCAGTCCATGCATCCGCAATTGCGGATCGACAACCGCCATCGTGTCGCTGCCCATCTTGCAGGTACCGACCGGATGGAAGATCGTTGTGGCGATATCGCCGACGCGACGGATCAGTTCCTCGTCAGTCCGGTATTCCGTGCCCGGCAGCATCTCCTGCGGCCGGTACTTGGCGATCGCACCGGCCTCCATGAGCCGGCGGGCGTGCCGGATCGATTTCGCCGCAACCATCCGGTCGCCGACGGTCGAAAGATAATTCGGGCGGATTTCCGGCGCCACGGAAAAGTCCGGGCCGACAACATGCACGGTCCCCCGGCTCTCCGGCCGCAGATTGCAGACGGAGACGGTGACGGCGGGATATTTGTGCAGCGGCTCGCCGAGCCGGTCGGTGCTCAAGGGCTGCACGTGATATTCGAGATCGGCGGTCGCAACGGCCGGATCGCTCTTGGCAAAGATACCGAGCTGGCTCGGCGCCATCGACAGCGGCCCGGACCGGCGCAGCATATATTCAAGCCCCATGCCCGCCCGGGTGAACAGGTTGTGATAGAGCTGGTTCAGCGTCTTTGCGCCCTCGATGCGGAAGACCGTACGGATTTGCAGATGGTCCTGCAGGTTTTCGCCGACACCCGGAAGTTCATGGACGACGTCCAGTCCGGCAGCGGACAACACATCCGGTCGACCGACCCCGGAAAGCTCCAGGATTTTCGGTGAATTGATCGCACCGGCAGACAGGATGACCTCGCGACCGGCGCCAGCCAGATGGTTCTGCCCGTTCAGCCGGAACCGTACGCCAGTCACCATTCTGCCGTCGAATTCCAGCCGCTCGGTTTCGGCGCCGATCAGCACACGCAGATTGGGCCGCTTCATCGCCGGGCGCAGAAAGGCCTTGGTCGTGTTCCAGCGCAGGCCACCGCGCTGGTTGACCTCGAAATAGCCCGAGCCTTCATTGTCGCCATCGTTGAAATCGTCGGTCTTCGGGATACCGAGTTCTTCGGCGGCATCGCGAAAGGCATCGAGGATCGGCCAGGACAGCCGCTGCTTTTCCACCCGCCATTCGCCGCCTGCCCCGTGCATCCGCGACTGGCCACGATAGTTGTCCTCGGATTTCAGGAAATAGGGCAGCACGTCGTCCCAGCCCCAGCCGGAATTGCCCGCCTGCCGCCAGCCGTCGTAATCGGCCGCCTGGCCGCGCATGTAGATCATGCCGTTGATCGACGAACAGCCGCCCAGCACTTTTCCACGCGGGTAGGGCAGTGAGCGGCCGTTCAGTCCGGCTTCCGCGGCCGTCCTCATCATCCAATCGGTGCGTGGATTGCCCATGCAGTAGAGATAACCGATCGGCACATGCACCCAATGATAGCGGTCGCTGCCGCCGGCTTCGAGCAGCAGGACGCGGGTTTTTGGATCGGTCGACAGCCGGTTGGCCAGAACGCATCCCGCCGATCCCGCCCCGACGATGATGAAGTCGTAGCTCCCCGCATCAACGGCCGCATCATCCACACGCATATTCACGCCGCCCCCGCTGCCACCGGCGGGACCGCCGTCAGACGCCGCCAGAGCGGTGCCATCGCCTCGGCGATATCCTGATGGAGAGCGTAGCGCCGCGCATAATGCGCCTCAAGCGAGACATCCGGGCGATAGTGCCGCTCGCTCCGGACCATGGCCGCAGCACCAGCGCCGAAGTCTGTGAAGAGGCCGACGCCGGTTCCGGCCGCAATCGCCGCCCCCAGTGCACCGGTTTCGCGCGAGCGGGCAACAGTGACGGGTACGCCGAGCACATCGGCAAAGATCTGCGGCCAGATCAGGCTGCGCGAGCCGCCGCCGGAGAGCACGGCCTCGTTGAAGACCGCGCCGGCCTTTCGGATCGTCTCGATGTGCTGGCGATGACCGAAGGCGACACCTTCGAGAAGCGCGCGAACGAGATGCCCCTTGGTGTGCCAGCCGGCAATGCCGTAGAAGCCGGCGCGTGCATGCCCGTCCTGCTGGGCGCCATAGAGATAGGGATGGTAGAGCGGGTCGTCTGCCGCGGGCTCGATCGCCCCGCCCAGTGCGCAGCAGGCATCGAAGGGCGACACGCCTCCCTCATGCTCGCCTTCGAAGAACTCCCGCACCAGCCATTCGAGATTGGCAGCCGAGGTGGCGCTGTTCTCCATTGCCATGTACCGGCTGCGATCGAAGGTCGAGGACATGAAGACCGGCCCGTCGAGGTCGGGACTGTCTATGATGACCTGGTTGATGCTCCAGGTGCCGGCAATGATCGAGGCGCTGCCGGTGCGCGAAACGCCGGAGCCGAGCGCCGAGGCGACGACGTCGAACAGCCCGCCGACCACAGGCGTACCGGCGGCGAGCCCGGTTTGCGTCGCCACCTCTTCCGTTACCGCACCGGCAATGTCGGCGCTTTCGATGAGCGGCGGCAACAGGTCCATGCAATCGTCCAGTCCATAAGCTTCCATCAGTGCCTGGTCGTAGCGGCGCGCGGCAAGATCGAGCAGACCGGCTCCCGACATGTCGGATACCTCGCTGACGCGGCGGCCGGTCAGGCGGTTGACGACGAAATCCTTGGAGAGGAACACCGTACCGATGCGGTTGAACAGTTCCGGCCGGTGACGCTTCAGCCAGGCAAGCAATGTCGGCGTCTGGGATGGCCATGGGCGCTGGCGGGCAATCGGATAGGTCCGGTCACCAACGCCGGCTTCTCGCCATTCATCGACCAGCCCGGCCGCCCGAGTGTCGAGCGACTGGATGCCGATAAGCGGAGCGCCGCCGCGATCAAGCGCATAGAGACCGTTGCCATGCCCGGCGCAACCGATCGCGGCGATTTCCTCCGGCTGGATCTTTGCCTTTTCGATGCAGGCGCGAATGACCTGCCGGGCATTCGCCCAGAGTTCGTCCAATCCCCGCTCGACATGCCCCGGGCTCGGCATGCGGCTGTGTCCCTCTTCGGACGCAGCCGCGATCTCGTTGCCCGCCCGGTCGAAAATCACCGCCTTGATGACGGTGTTTCCGGCATCGAGCCCCAAAAGATACTCTCCCATGCAGAACCCCTCCCAAGATTCGAAATCGCTGCTCAGCCCTGCTGATAGAGCGCAAAGGCCTGCTCGCCGCTCGCATCCTCGTGCACGATCGCCATCAGACCGCGCACCACGGCACTCGGATTGGCGTGCTGATAGATGTTGCGTCCATAGACCATGCCCATTGCGCCCTGTCGCATCAATGCTGCGGATTTGTCGAAGACGGCACGAAGATCTTCCTTGCCGCCGCCGCGCACCAGAACCGGGCAGCGGGCTGCTTCCACCACTCTGTGGAAATCCTCGGCATTGGTGGTCGGATCCGCCTTGACGATATCCGCCCCCATCTCGCGGGCGAGCCGCGTCAAGGTAACGATCTTGTCTGCATCGCCATCGACCATGTAACCGCCCTTTTCGGTGACCGGCTGCATCACCAGCGGCTCGATCATCAGCGGCATGCCATACTTATCGCAATCGGCCCGCACGCGGGAAATGTTCTGCACGCATTGGCGGAACAGGTCCGGCTCGTCCGGCAGCATGAACAGGTTGACGACGACGCAGGCGGCATCCATTTCGATCGCGCCGATCAACGGCTCGGCCTCGTTCTGCAGCACCGCCCACATGTCGCGGTGGCGGATCCGGTTATAGGGATTGCCCATGTCGATGCGCATGACCAGCGCCGGCTTGTCCTTGCCGGGCACGTCCTGCAGCAGGTCCGCCTGGCCGTAATTCATCTGGATCGCATCCGGGCCGGCAGAAACCAGCGCCTTGACGACGGCCTGAATATCCTCCAGCCCGTTGAGGAAGGACGGTTCGTTGCAGACGCCGTGATCGATCGCCACGTCGAGGCAGCGGCCGCCGCCGAACAGCCGGTTCATCCGGACTTTGCTGTTGTGTCGCATTCTATGCTCCTTGGTTCGTTCCTTGCGGAAAGCATGTTTTCGTCGACGCCGTGGCGTTCGGTGAGAAGGGTGAGAAAACGGTCGCGCTCACGGCTGCGATGCGCGAGCGTCCAGTGCTTTTCCTGCGCCAGCAGGTCGAGTACGGCATCCATCATCTCGAGCGAAAGCTCGCCCGAAACGGCCAGCGTCGTACGCCGCAAAAGCAGGTCGTCCAGATGTTCCACCGCTTCGCAGCGGATCAGGAACTGCAATTCGCGCATCGAGTAGCCGGCGTGCGGCAACACTGTATCGGGGCCTGCCACGATGAAGCCGGCAACCGCCTCGGCATCCGTGCCGTACCGGGCAAACAGCTCGGCTATGCGCCCACCGGGAAGGCCTTTGCTGGCCGCCACCTGCGCAAGCCAGACAGGCGCGTTGGCCGGAAATGCCTGCCCGCCGCCGATCGGCCGATCGGTTGTCGCAACGCGGCGCCGCCTGCCTAGCAGTTCCAGCGCCATGTCGGCCGCCAGTTCCCCGAAGGATCGGAATGTCGTCCACTTGCCGCCGATCATGCACAGAACCGGTGGGCCACCATCCTTCGGCTCTACGACCGTGCAGAAATGATCGCGCGGGATGCGGCCGGTAAAACTGTCGGTGCTGGCCGGCAGCGGCCGCACGCCGGAAAACTGGAAAACGATCTGTTCCGCCCGGATGGCGATATCAGGCAGCACGAAGGCGAGCGATTGCAGGATATAATCCCGCTCGTCGGCCTCGCAGCGCACCGTTTCCGGATCGTCGACGCGGATATCGGTCGAACCGACAAGAACCTTTCCGAGATAGGGAAACAGGATACAGATCCGCCCGTCCTCGTTCTCATAGTAGATCATGTGACCGGCGAGCGCGTCGCGTAGATCCGCATTGTCGACGATCAGATGCGAGCCCTTGGTGCCGCCAATCAGCGGTGCAGGCCGCGCTTCTGGCGAAAACAGCGTCTGATTGGCGATGTCGATCCAGCCGCCGGTGGCGTTGATGATCAGCGCCGGTTCGACGGCAATGGACTCGCCGCCGATCTGGTCTTCTACGCGGTACTGACCATCCTCTGTCCGCCGCAGTTCCGCATAGTTCAGCGCCATTGCCCCAAACTTTGCTGAAAGACCATCCTGCAGAAGCTCGATTCCCAGCCGCTCCGGATGGCTGACCCAGGCGTCGAAATAGGTGGCGGAACTCTTGATGTCGGGATTGAGCGCTGGCCACTTGGCAAGCGTTCTGCGCCGGCCACGAAACTGGTGGCGCGGCATCAGCGCCCGTTTGCGGGTCAGGAAATCATAGATGCTCAGGCCCGCCTTGATGGCGATAGCGCCACGCCGGCTCGGGCGGCGGCTCAGGCCCAGGAAGCGGACGATGCCATTGCCGAGGCCGGAAAAGATATCGAACACCGGCACCGTCGTCGGCAGCGGCGCGACGTAGTGCGGCGCATTGCGCAGCAGACGGTCCCGCTCGACCAGCGATTCCTGCACCAGCTTGAATTCGCCATTTTCAAGATAGCGGAGCCCGCCATGCACCATGCGCGACAGCGCCGAACTGGCCCCGGAGCAATAGTCGTGTTTCTCGACGAGCAGCACATTCAGCCCCTGCAGCGCCAACTCCCGAAAGACGCTGATGCCGTTGATGCCGCCGCCGATGACGCAGACGTCCACCTTCGGGCGCTGACGGAGCCCGTCCAATATCTCTTGCCGTTTCATGATGGCGATCCGCTACCTGTCCATGTCAGTCAGTTTCGCCACTATGGCCGCATCGATGGCCGCAAGATCGGCCGCATCCATCCGGATGGTCCCGGCCCGCGCATTGTCGAGCGCTTGTGCCGGGTTGCGCGCCCCGCAAAGTGCAAAGGTGATGCCCGGCTGCGCCAGCGTCCACGCAATCACGATCTGAGCGATGCTGGCGTCGTGTTTTTCGGCGACCGGCCGGATGGCGTCGGCCAGCGCTGTTGCCTTCTGGCGGTTGTCGACCGAAAAGCGCGGATTGCCCTTGCGCTGGTCGTCACCTGAGAACACCCGGTCCGGACCGATGGCGCCGGACAGCAACCCCAGCGCCAGCGACGAGTAGCTCAGCGTTGCAATGCTGTTGGCCTTGGTCAGCGGCAGAAGCTCCGCCTCGATCTCCCGGTCGATCATGCTGAACCGCTCCTGAATCGCGTCGAGACCACCGACAGCGATATAGGCATTGAGGTCGTCGGGACTGACATTGCTTGCGCCGATCGCCCGGATCTTGCCCGATGTGCGCAGGTCTTCCAGCGCCCGCATCGTTTCCTCGATAGGGGTCGTCGGATCTTGCCAATGGGTGATGTAGAGGTCGATATAGTCGGTTCCGAGCCGCATCAGGCTTTCCTCGACCTCATGCAGAATCGCGTCGCGGCCGAGATAACGGTGCACCGGCTTGCCGTCCTGGTCGAAGAAATGACGGCCCTTCTGCGTATGCCAGACAAGGCCGCATTTGGTGGCGATAACAGCCTTGTCGCGGCGCCCGCTCAGTGCCTTGCCGACGATCTCTTCGGAACGTCCAAGCCCATAGGCCGGCGCCGTGTCGATCAGCGTCACGCCGGCATCGAGCGATGCCTGGATCGCCGCGATGGATTCGGCCTCGTCGGTCCCGCCCCACATCCAGCCGCCGATCGCCCAGGTGCCCAATCCCACCGCCGAGGCGGAAACGCCCGATTTGCCGATCTCACGTGTCAATTGCTGTCCGCTCATGCCCATTTTCTCTCCCCATTCGCCAATGCCAGCACCCGCGCACCCGTCGCCTCATCGGTCACCAGCGTATCCAGATGATTGCCGCGCAGAACGCTGAGGATCGGGCCTGCCTTGTTCGGCCCGCTCGCCACACCGATCTTGGTGGGGATCGAGGCGAATTCCGGCAGCGTCAGCGACACCAGCGAACGGTTGAGGCTGTAGTCGCAGATCTGGCCATGATCATCGAGCAGATGCGCCAGCAACTCGCAGGAGGCACCGGACCGCTCGATCGCGGCGCGGTCGGTGCTCGAGGACGGATGCAGGTCGTAATAGCTCGAATCGTCCGAGAGGATCGAGCCGATGCCGACCACCGCCACCTTCGCCTCACGCGCCCGTTTGAAAACGTCTGCGACGGAACGCATGTTGATCAGCATCGCCCGCTGCTCGGCATCGTCGGCAAAGAGGGGCGCATGGATCTGGTAGGAACGCCCCCCAAGCCGGTCGGCCATCAAGGTCGAGACATGGTTGACGTCGGTATAGTGCTTACCCTGGACGCAGCCGGTTACTGGAATGACCTCGACATTGAACCGACGCGGCGGCTGCAGACCGGCAACGACGGCGCTCACCCCTTTGCCGCCGGTGATGCAGATCGTATCGCCATCGGTGATCTCTTCCAACAGCAACCTTGCTGCCGCTTCGCCGACGGCTTGAAGCGCCGTCTGCGGATTGTCGGACACTGTCGGCACCACCACGGCGCGGCCGATGCCGCCAAGCGCTTGGAGCCGTTCTTCCATGTCGACCAGCGGCTCGACCGGCGACTTGATCTTGATCTCGACCAGGCCGAGCTGGCGGCCGCGCTTGATCAGGCGGTTGACGGTGGCGTGCGAGATGCCGAGCTGATCGGCAATCTGCGCCTGTGTCAGTCCCTCGAGGAAATGCAGGACCAGAGCCTGGTGCATCTGCCGGGCGATGACGATTTCCTCGCGCGGCGCATTTGCGGGTTTGAGCTTGGCTATCGGCATATCAGGCAGCCTTCCGCTTGTGCAGGAAATGGTCGATCGAGACGGCGGCAAGCAGAATGCAGCCTTTGATCATGTCTTGCCAATAGACAGACACGTCGAGCAAGATCAATGAGCTTGTGACGACCGACAGCAGGGCAATACCAAGAATTGCCCCTAGGATCGTGCCGGAGCCACCATTCAGCGACGCACCGCCGATCACCGCGGCTGCGATGATGTTGAGTTCCATGCCGACGCCAAAGGTCGGGGTCGCGGCACCGAAGCGGGACATGTAGATCACCCCGGCAACACCTGATAGCGTGGCGCAGAGCACCGTCACCCAGAACTTCACCTGGTTGGTCTTGATGCCGGAATAGAGCGCCGCCTTCTCGTTGCTGCCGGTGTAGAACACCTTGCGGAAGGCGGTTGCCCGGCGCAGCAGGAAATCGAACAGCACGACGACCGCGACAAAAATCAGGATCACATAGGGGACGCCATAGAATGTGCCCTGCCCGACCGCCTTGAACGAGGGCGGCAAGGTGAACAGCGACAGCGGCGTGCCCTTGGTGATGATCAGGCAGATACCGCGCACGATGACCATGGCCGCAAGCGATGTGATGAAATGGTTGAGCCCGACGATCGTGACGAAGAAGCCCATGACGCAGCCGATCAGGCCGCTGGCAATGATCCCGATCAGGGATGCGCTCCATGGATCGAGCCCCATCAGGAACAGTGAACCCGACAGCACCATCGAGAAGCAGACGACCGAGCCGACCGACAGGTCGATGCCGCCGACGATCAACAGGATGGTCATGCCGACGACGACGATCCCTTCCACCGAAAATGACATCAGCATCGCCCGGAAGTTGCCGAGCGTCAGAAAATGCGGCGAGGCAAAACTCATAATGATGCAGAGCGCCAGGATGATCGCGATCAGCCCCGCCTCGCGCATCGTCCCCAGCCGTTTCCAGCCGGGCGCGCGCGCCTGATGTGCCGTTGCCAATGTAGCGTCCGCCATGACCCTGTCTCCTGCCCCTGCTTTTTCCCTACGCGGCATGCTCTGATGCCTTCGAATTGCTATGACCGCCGATACCCGAGGCGAGCAGCATGATCGCTTCCTCCGTCATCGCCTCGCCCTCGACCTCGCCTGCCACGGTGCCTTCGTGGATGACCAGCACCCGATCGCACAGACCGAGAAGCTCCGGCAGTTCCGACGAGATGACGACGATGCCGATGCCGGAGCGCGCGAGATCGCGCAGCAGCCGGTGGATTTCCGATTTGGCGCCGACATCGATGCCGCGGGTCGGCTCGTCCATCAGGATGACCTTCGGATTGACCGCCAACTGCTTGGCAATCGCCACCTTCTGTTGGTTCCCGCCCGACAGCGACGAGACCGGCATGTCGATGCCACCCATCCGCACGCCGAGCCGCCGGACCAGCTTGTGGGCACGATCCGCCTCGGCCTTGGAATTCAACAGTCCCAGCGGTCCGGTCAGCGATTTCAAATCGAGAACGGCAATGTTCTGGGCGATGGAAAGATCGAGGAAAATGCCGGAGCCTTTCCGATCTTCCGACAGGTAGACGACGCCCGCCTGCGCGGCCTGCGCATAGGACCGCGCCCGCAGCCGCTCACCATGCAGTTGCACCTCGCCGGCGATGACCGGCCGCAATCCGCAAATACCTTCGGCTATCTCGGTGCGGCCTGAGCCAATCAGCCCGCCGACGCCGAGAATTTCCCCTTTGCGCAGGTCGAAGCTCACATCCGTGAAGCGGCTGCCGTCGCCGAGATCGCGAACGCTCAGAATGATCTCATCGGTCTTCTCCGCCGGTGCCTGCTTTTCCGGATAGAGCTGGGTGATCTCGCGCCCGACCATGCGGCGCACCACATCATCCGGTGTCAAATCCGCCACCTTCTCGGTCGAGACATAACGGCCGTCGCGAAACACGGTGACCCGGTCGCACAGGCTGAAGATTTCGGCCATGCGGTGGCTGATATAGATGATCGAAATTCCCTGCGCCTTGAGGTCGCGGATGATTGCGAACAGGATCTGCGTCTCCGACTCCGTCAATGCCGCCGTCGGTTCGTCGAAAATCAACACCCGACAATCGAGCGTCAGCGCCTTGGCGATCTCGACAAGCTGCTGGCTGGAAATCGACAAGTCGCCGACTTTGCGACGCACGTCGATTGGTGCCAGACGGTTCATCACGACCTGCGCATCCCGCTCCAGCCGGCCATAGTTCATGAAAGGCGAGCGGCGGCGGTTGGTCGCGGCCATGAACATGTTCTCGGCCACCGTCGCATCGGGGCAGAGCGCGATTTCCTGATGCACCAGACCAAGCCCGAGCGATTGCGCCACGGCCGGCGACGTCACCTTTACCGGCGCGCCATCGACGAGAACCTCCCCCTCGGTCGGCTGCAGCACGCCGGCAATGATGTTCATTAGAGTCGACTTGCCTGCGCCGTTTTCGCCGCAAAGCGCATGAACCTCGCCTTTTTCCAGGCTGAAGCTCACCTCCGTCAACGCCTTCACCGCACCGAAGTGCTTGCTGACATTGCGGATTTCCAGAACCGGCACCGACACCATCATCGTCCCCTCCTCACGCTCGCGGTGGCTGTCCGGAGTTTCCTGCCCCGGACAGCCGGCACAAAGGCTTACTCCTCGATGCCTTTGGTGCCCCGCCGCTTCAGGTACTTGTCCCAGTAGAAATCGTCGGCATTGGCAGCCGTGACGATCGACAGGCCGTTGTCGACGAACGGAATGCTCATCGGATTGAAGCCGACGCGCTTGGCGTCGTTCATCGGGTCGATGAGTTCCGGATGCTTGGCAAGCCACAGGAGCATGAAGCCCATGTAGCCCTGCATGCCCTGGTTCGGATTGATCGAGCCGAACACTTCGCCCGCCTTGATCATGTCGAGAATGTTGGCGTTGACGTCGGCGCACATCACGAGGATCTTGCCGCCGCTTTCCTTGTTGGCCTGAGAAGCGCCGATGGCCGAGTTCGCTTCCGGCATGAAGACGGCGCCAATGTTCGGATGTGCCTGCACCAAGCTCATCAGACCCTGATAGGCCTTGTTCGGGTCCTGGTTGGACGCAGCACGGCCGACCAGCTTCATGTCAGGATATTTTTCCTCCATACGGGCGATGAAGGCGGCGATACGCTTGTCGTGGTTGTCCTGGCCCGGATTTTCCAGAACGGCATATTCACCCTTGCCACCCATCTTTTCGGCAATCGCGTCGGCCGCATAGGTGCCTTCGCGGGTATTGTCCGAGGTGACGAACGAGATGCGCTTGGAGAGCGGCGCATCAGCCGCGAAGGTCACCACCGCCGTGCCCTGGTCGATCGCCCGGTTGATCGGCTCGATGAACGGGTCGGAGTTCATCGGGTGAACGAGAATACCGGCCGGGTTCTGGGCCAACGCCTGGTCGAAAGTGGCGATCTGCTTGTTGACGTCATATTCCGGCGTGCCGGTATAGGCGGTCTCGCAACCGAGCTGCTGACCGGCCTGCTTGAACATTTCATAGACCGGGAACCAATATTCGACGCCCGATACCATGACGTTCATGACGTATTTTTCACCCGGCTTGCAGCGGAATGGATTTTCCGCGTCCGCGCTGGCCACGCCGGCGAAAAGCGTCGATGCGAGGACCGCCAATGCGGTCGTGCTTAGAAATTTGCGCAAGTTTCCTCCTCGAGGCCGAAGCCCCTCCCAAATATCCGGCGGCGCCTCAGCGGCTGCCGATGATCCATTGAAGACCGGAGTTCCTCCTCGAAGTCCGGTATGGGCAGATAATCGCAACGTCAGAGTACTGTCAATATAATTCATGCCGTGAAATATATTTCACAAAGGACTGTGTGGCGGAATGTCGATAACGCCTTAGGCGTTTGGAAGGCGTAGTGTTTGATTCTCGCGTCTGGATTATTACCGCTGACAGGACAGGGCAGGTGAGCAGTTATTTGGGTGACGAAGGTTGCTCTTTCGAAGGTACTGCAACGGAACCATCTGCTCTCGCCGCGGGTTGGATAGGCATCCTCAAGCTCTCAGCCCCACGGAGCATGCGATGGCTATATCCGCCAGCAATCGAGACTCGGCCGCCTATCCGATACAGTCGCTGTTCGTCCCCTTTCCCTTCGTCTGCGCTCGCGCTAGCGACCGATATTGCTTTCTGGCAGACCGGCAATCTGATGTGGCAGAATTTCTCTGCATGGTTGCTGCTCGCCGGGCTCATGTTGGGCTCGCTTGCCGTTCTGGCCGGATTGATGGATCTGATGCGTCCCCGCACCCGCCCGTTGCGGCCGCCGCTTCTGTCCGCGCTCCTCTATCTGATCATACTGGGCCTCTCCTTTGCCAACAACCTTGTCCATGCCGGCGATGGATGGACGGCCGTAGTCCCATATGGACTGATGCTTTCGGCCCTCACCTTTGTCTTGTGCCTGGTGGCCGCAGCAGTTTCCGCTCGAAAATATGCCAGACTGGCCTGGAGGATATGATGATGAAGTCCCCGATTCTCGGCGCTTCGGTTCTGTCGATATCTCTCGGCGTCGGTCTTGCCGCTTACGCCCAAAGCGGAGATTTTGATATCTCTCAGCAGATCGGACCGAATCCCGTCCTTCCGGAACCAACCGCCTCCCTGCTGCCTGATCTGAAGGTAGCGGAGGTCATTGGCTGGAAGGATGGTGAGACGCCGGCTGCCCCGAACGGTTTGACGGTCACCGCTTATGCCAAGGACCTCGCCAATCCGAGGACAGTCCACACCTTGCCGAACGGCGACGTACTGGTGATTCAGTCGCGCGGCCCATCAGGCGAACCGACGTCACGGCCGAAGGATTTGATCCGGGGCTGGATCATGTCGATCGCTCATGGCGGCGGCGGCGAGCAGAAGGAAAGCAACGTCATCACACTGCTGCGTGATGCAAACCGCGACGGCACGGTGGATGAGAGGCACGATCTCCTCAAGAAACTCGATTCGCCGTTCGGTGTCGCCTGGGTCGACAACACGCTTTATGTCGCCTCGACGTCCGCCATTCTCGCCTACCCCTATGAACTTGGGCAGAATGAAATCACCGCCCAACCGAAAACCCTGACGCCCCTGCCCGGTGGTCCGATCAATCATCATTGGACCAAGGATCTGGCGCTGAGCCCCGATGGGCAGATGCTTTACGTCTCGGTTGGCTCGAATTCCAACATCGCCGAGAACGGGCTTGAGGCGGAAAAGGGCCGTGCGGCGATCTGGCAGGTCGACCGGCACACCGGCGCGGCGCGCGTCTTCGCCTCAGGTCTGCGCAATCCGAACGGCCTCACCTTCAACCCGGAGACAGGTACGCTCTGGACGGTCGTCAACGAGCGCGACGAACTCGGACCGAACCTCGTTCCCGATTACATGACCTCGGTCATGGAAGGTGGCTTCTATGGCTGGCCATGGAGCTATTATGGCAAGCAGGTCGATGCGCGCGTGCATCCGCCGCGTCCCAACATGGTCGAAAGGGCGACCCCACCGGATTATGCATTGTCGAGCCATGTCGCCGCGCTCGGACTGACCTTCTCGATGAATTCAGCGCTGCCGGCAGCTTACGCCAACGGCGCCTTCATCGGTGAGCACGGCAGTTGGAATCGGGACAGCTTCAACGGCTACAAAGTCGTATACGTGGCATTCGAAAACGGCAAACCATCCGGCAAGGCGCAGGACGTCGTCACGGGCTTTATCCAGGGCGACCAGGCGAAGGGGCGGCCGGTCGGCGTCGAAATCGACGGGACGGGAGCGCTGCTCGTCGCCGATGACGCCGGCAATACCGTCTGGCGCGTATCGTCGTCCGACGGCAAAATCACGCCGCAGCCAATCGGCACAGACCAGGTAAAATTGCAAGCTGCGACAAATGCGGCGAGAGATCAGTCTCCCGAGGTAAATCCAAACATCGGAGCGGAGATGACGGGGTCGGCCGCTCAATCCCAGCCGCCGCCGGCCTCACCCGATAAGCGCCCGGCCGGCCTGGAACCACCTTCCGGCCAACAACAGGATGAGCGCCGGCCTGCGCAGATGCAGATTACCCCCGCATCAGGTCTCTAAAAATTGGGAGGTGCCGAATCCGAAGCACCGTTCATGGGCACAAGACCACTCCGCACTTTGCTGGATGCTCTACAGCCGATTGGCGCGCAACAAGGTGTCACGAGACAAATATCCCGCAAGCGTCCCATCGGCGGCTCTAACGTGCAGGCCCGGCATCTCACCGGAGAGGATAAGCGCCAAGGCGTCGTGAACCGTGGCATCAGCGGCAATCTCGGCATCGCCGTTCGACGGTTCCGGCGCGGTCATGATCATCGATACGGCGATCAAGCTCAGCCTTTTTATGGCTCGGTCGGGACCGAGGAAACTCTCGACGAATTCATTGACGGGACGCGCGAGGATTTCCTGCGGGGTATCATACTGAAGAAGGCGCCCATCCCGCATGATGGCGATGCGATCGCCCATCTTGATCGCCTCATCGAGGTCATGGGTGACGATGACGACGGTCTTCTTCACCTTCCTGAGAATATCGCGGAATTCGTCCTGGAGCCGAACGCGAGTGATCGGATCGATCGCGCCGAAGGGTTCGTCCATCAGCATGATGGCAGGGTCGGCGGCGAGCGCGCGCGCGAAACCGACGCGCTGACGCTGCCCGCCCGACAATTCGTGTGGCAGGCGCTGCCGCATGATAGCCGGATCAAGGCCCACGAGATCCAGCAGCTCGTCGACCCGGCGATCGCTGCGCGCCTTTTCCCAACCAAGAAGCCGCGGCACGGTCGCGACATTGCGCGCGATCGACATATGCGGAAACAGACCGACTTGCTGGATGACATAACCGATGCTGCGGCGCAGCTCTTTCTGATCGACCCGGGCGATATCTCTGCCATCGACCAGCACACGTCCCGTCGTGGGCGTCTCCAACTGATTGATCATCCGCATGGTCGTGGTCTTGCCGCAGCCCGACGGACCGATCAGGGCAACCGTCGTACCGGTCTCGATCAGGAGATCGAGATTGTCGACCGCATGCTGGCCGCTTCCGTCGTAATTCTTCGTAACATGGTCGAGATGAATCATCCTGATATCCGCTTTCGGCCGCTTAGCGCCGTTGAGTGAAGACGCGCTCCAGGGCGCCGAACGCCAGTTCCGCAAAGATCGCGAGCAGGGCTATCGGGACCGCTCCGACGAGAAGGCGCGGCATGTTCATGATCGCAATGCCGGCATTGATGAAATCGCCAAGCCCGCCGCCGCCGATGAAGGAGGCCAGCGCCGCCCCGCCGATGACCTGGATGGCACTCGTCCTGACGCCCGACAGAATCGACGGAACGGCCAGAGGAAGTTCGATCTCCCACAGCATCTGCCCGGCGCTCATGCCCATTCCATCTGCCGCATCGATCACCGAGGCGTCGATCTCGCGGATGCCGATGATCGTGCTCAACAGCAGCGGCGGCACGGCAAGGACGATGAGGGCGACCACCGACGGCAATAATCCGATGCCGAGAAACGGCATCGCCGCCGACAGGATCGCAAGGCTCGGTATGGAGCGCAAGGCGCCGGCAATATTGACCACGGTAAAGGCGGCGCGAGGTGCCCGTGCGACGGCAAATCCGAGTGGCACGGCGATGACGAAGGCGATGCCGAGCGATAGGACGCACATCAGCAGATGGCGATTGAAAGCATTGAAGAAGGTGCCGGAGTTGTTGAAGATCCAGCTGAATGCATCGATAACGATCATGCTGCTTTACCTCCACTGCGCCGGCGCAGCAGCTTTTCGAAGGATGCAAAACAGTAGTCGGCAAAGAGCGCCAGAAATGACGTCAGCAGCCCGCCGGCGATGATCTTTTCGGGGAACCGCTGGTCGATGCCTTCGAAAATAATGACGCCCAGCCCGCCGGCATTGATATAGGCGGCAACGGTCGCGATGCCGATGACCGTCACCATGGCAATGCGGATACCGCCGACGATATAGGGCATCGCCAGCGGCAGCTCGACTTCCCAGATCCGGCGCGCCGTGCCATAGCCCATGCCATCGGCAGCTTCGAGTATGTCACGCGGAATTGCCTGAAAGCCCATGCCGATATTGCGGATCAGGATCATTAGCGAGTAGGCGGCAAGACCGGTAATGGCGGGTGCTGCCCCAATCCCCATGATGGGGATGAGAAGCGCAAACAGCGCCAGGCTCGGCACGGCGAACAGGATACCGGTGAAGATGATGATAACCGCGAAGCTCCGCGGCCGCCTTGCCGCCCATATCCCGACGATCAGTGAGATCACCAGGGCGATGCCGACCGAGGAAAAAACGAGATACAGGTGCTCCAACAGCGCTTCGAATAGCCGGTCGAGGTGTTTAGGGACCCATTTCATCGTCGAGACCTCCGCGTCCGGGCGCTCGTTCGCCTGTCTACCATGAGATCCCCAATCTGCGATCGGCGTCGTCGGCTCTCTGCGGCAGGACATCGTAGGCCGACGGAGCGACCGCCGAAAATCGCCTGAGGCCGAGCCGTTCCAAAGCCGCCGCTCCCTCAGGCGTTTCATGCAACGTCACGAGGCTCCGCTGTAACGCTGTGGCGATGTCCGCGGGCAATGTTTGCGCGGCAACCAACAGCGGCGCGGGAAGCGGATCAGTCGTCGCCAGAATACGAAGACCATCGATCGCGTCGCGTTCGTGCATCGACAACAATTGGAAGGCATAAGCGTCGATCGCGCCCGCATCGATCCTGCCATCCTTGAGGGCTGCGACGATGCCTGAGGGGTTGAGCAGTGGTCCAACCGTCGTGCCCTGCTTCATCGTGCCTGCAAATCGGCCTGCAAGGTAGGAGCGCGCAGCATGGTAGCCCGATTGGGAATCGCGGACGGTCCAGCCCCAACGTGCCGTAGCGAGATCCGCCACCGCGCTCACCGGCCCGGTGGAGGCGACGAGGATGTGGCTGGCATAGAGTGGTTGGTCCACAGACCATGCTTCGCTGGAGACGGGTGCAGCAAGGGCAGTCGGTCTCGCTGCCTCGGGCATGCGCGAAAACGGATAGCCGCACATGAACACCGCCCCCATGTCCGGCCTCGCCCATAATTCCGACAAGGGTGCTGGTGCGGCATGAGCGATGATCTCCAGCTCGACGCCGGAACCGACGCTGACCAGCGCGAACAGCGCGTCCCACAGGCCGCGAATGCGCGGGCTGAGATCATACATTCTCGAACAGGCGATTGGCTTGAACATGACCATGGCTATTTATGCGAACCGCAGGCGCTGGCCGATATCCATCTTCCTGGCTTTCGCCACCATGGCGGCGCCGAGCGCCACGTCGGTCGTGCTGAGGCCGCGATGCCAGAACAGGATCGTCTCCTCGTCGCTTTCGCGGCCGGGTTTCATGCCGCAGACGATCTGGCCGATTTCGGCATGCAGGTTCTCGGCCGTCACCTTGCCCTCGTCGACGTGACGGCGAAGCGCTCCGAAAGGCTTGCCGGGGCCGCATTGTCCCCAATCGTCGACGACGATCTTGTCCATGATATCGGTGAGATCGAATTCAAGCGCGCTCATCGTGCCATAGGGTACGACGAAGGCTCCCTTCTTCACCCATTCCGTCTTGAACAGCGGCGCCGGTTCCGGCAGGCGGCTGGCCTCGACCATGATATCGGCGCCCTTGAGGCAATCCTCCCAATTGTCGGTGACGACGATCTTCTTGCCGAGATCCGCCTCAAGACGCTTTGCGAAGGCATCGCGACTTTCCGGGCGGCGCGAATGCACGCGGATTTCATCGAAGTCGAAGAGATGATCGAGAAGGCGGACATTCCAATAGGAGGTTCCGCGGGCACCGATATGGCCGAGAATCTTGCTATTCTTGCGGGCTAGGTATTTTGCGCCAAGGGCAGTCACGGCGCCGGTGCGCATGTCGGTGATAGCAGTTGCGTCGATGATGGCCTTCGGCACGCCCGTGTTCGGGTCGAACAGGTTGAGGACCGCAAGCTCCGAGGGCAGATCGACCTTATAGTTACCGACGAAGTCGCCGACGACCTTGACGCCGGCATAGTTCAGCGCTTTGACATAGCCGCGAAGCACGTTGAAATGGCCCTTGTCGGAGCTCTCCGGCACAAGATGAACACGCGGCTCGATGACGGTTTCGCCCCTGCCCTGCGCATCCAGCGCTTTCGACACCGCATCGAGAATCTCGTCATTCGTCAGCGCCAGCGCCTTGGCATCGAGGGCGTTGAGATAATCGATCCAGATTTCCTGCATTTCCCGCTTCTCCACATTCCTGTCCGGCTGCTGAACGGACGGATTTTCGAACAAACACCGTAAGAAGATCGCCACACCAGATCGCGGCCGGATCGATACCCGGCCGCGGGCGTGACAATCATTTCGGCAGCAGGCCGTTTTCCTTGAGGAATTCGACCGCCACGTCCTTGGCTTCCTCGTGATCGGTCTCGACCTTGGCATTGAGGACGCGCATTTTCTCGTTATCGAGATGGGTGCCGACCGCTTCCAGCAGTTCGGCAACTTTCGGATTGGCCTTCAGCACGTCCTGGCGGACGACGGGGGCCACGTAGTAGGGCGGAAACAGACCCTTGTCGTCTGCCAGCGGCACGAGGTTCTTCGAGCCGATCTGCCAGTCGGTCGCGGCGCCATTGGCGACGTCAATGTCCTTTTGTTCCAGCGCATCATAACGAAGGCCAAGCTTGGCAAACTGCTTGAACTCCTTGAACTCGGCGTCATAGACACGCTTTAGGCCGGGCAGGCCATCGGCGCGGTCCGGAAATTCAGCGCCGCCGCCGAAGACCAGGGTCTTGGAAACCTTGGCGAGATCCGACAGGCTTTTCAGATTGTTGGCCTGCGCCGTTTCCTGCCGGACCACGATGACGTAGCCATTGTTGATGCCGCTCGGCTTCAGCCAGGTGAGGTTGAACTGCTTGGCGTAGAAGTCCTTGACCTGCGTGTAGACCTTCTCGGCGTCGGTCGACATCTCACCCTTGACGACAGAAGCGAGCGCCGTGCCGGTATATTCCGGATAGAGATCGATCTCGCCGGCCACCAATGCTTGGTGAGCAATCAGCGTGCCGCCGAGGTTGATCTTGCGCTCGACGGTGATGCCGGCATTTTCCAAAACGGCGGCGTACATTTCGGCGAGGATGAACTGCTCGGTGAAGTTCTTGCTGCCGACCTTGATGGTCTCTGCGGATGCAGGCTGAAACATGGCGGCTGCCATGATGCCGGCTGCAAAAATGCCTTTTGTCCAATTTTTCATAGTCATTCCCTCTTGTTGACTTTTCAATGAACGAACCGACGGCATTCCCCGGAATAACCGTCGGCATGACCGGTCGGCGCCCTGCCCTTCTTGCCGGGGCAGTGGCGAACCGGCTTATTGCGGGCCGAGCCCGATCAATGCGGCAATCGTCGCAAAATCCGGCCCTTGCGCGCGATCCTCTTCAAGCGGCGGGACGTGGCTGCGGACAAAGGCATAGGCTTCCGCCGATCCCTTGCCCAATTCGTCTGAGACGCCTCTGAGCTCGGCCGCCTGTACCGAAGCAATCAGTTCGATGGCGGTGAGATAGCGCAGGCGCTCGACGATCGCCTGCGCCTTTGCCAAAACGCTCGGAGCCATCGATGCCTGGTCTTCGACGCCATCGGCAACAGGAATGGGCGAAAGCGAAACAGGCGTGGCCAGATGGCGGATTTCGGCTTCCATGGCCGAGACGGTTTTTTGCACCGTCGCAAAACCCGTACGGCTCTGACCCATCGGGGTCAGGAAACGTGGCAGGTCGGACATGCCAGGCGACATGATCTTCATGATCCGATAGGCAGTGCCTGCCGCACAATGCGCCATCGCCTGCCCCAGCCTTTCCCAGGCGAGCACAAAGGCGGTCATGTCAAAATTGCCGTGTGAAAGAATGACGCCCTCGGATGCGATCACGACAGGATTGTCACTGGAACTGACGAGCTCTATGTCAGTCGCCTGCCTTGCCTCATCGATCGCATGCCTCAACGCGCCCCAGACCTGCGGTGTGCAGCGGTAGCTCAATGGATCCTGCAGACGCCTTGCTGCATCGGCGGCAAGCAAGGAGCTGCCCGAAAGAAGCTCCATCAGCCGAGCTGCGACGCGGCGCTGCCCAAAGGCCGGTCTTGCAGCCAGAGCGCGGTCGTCGAAGGCACTGACATTAGCCCGGAACGCTTCGAAATTAACGGCAATCGCCTTCAGGGACCAATCGAAGAGCCGCTCGATATCCACGAGCGTCAAGCAGGCGAGGCCGATGGAGAGGCTGTTGGCAACAACAAGCGCATGGCCGTCCTTCGGCGCGAATTCGAGAGGCTTCAGGCCGGCCCTTTCAAGGGCGATGGCGGCCGGCAGCACTTCGCCGCCAAGCTCGATCTCACCGAAGCCCAGGAGGCCCCGGCTCATATGGGCAAGCGGCGCCAAATCCGCGGCACCGATCGAGCCCAGTGACGGGACGACAGGGTGAACACCGGCATTGATGGCGGCAATCAGACCGTGGAAGACTTTCAGCGAAACGCCGGAGCCGCCCGCCGCCATGCCGGCGGCCCTGACGGCCATCATCGCCCGCACGGATTCCCGGGCAAGCGGTTCTCCGACGCCGACGGAGCGGGCTTGCGGCACCCGCATCTGGAACGCCACCAGATCTTCCGTTGCAAGTCGTGTATCGACCCCCGCCCCAAGTCCCGTCGTCAGGCCATAGACCGGCAGATCACTTTCCGTATAGCGGTCGACCACGGCGCGCGCGGCCACAATCCGAGCATCGACCTCGGCGGATACCTCGATCCTTGCGTGCCGACGGGCAATTGCCGCGATGTCCTCGATCGTCGGCGGCGCCGCACTGAGGATGATCGATGGAGAATTGGTGGCGCTCACTGTTTCTCTCCGAGAATGGCGACGGGCCTGGAGGGACCCTTGGTGGACCGTGCTTCCAGCCGATATTGCGCGCCGGGGTAATATAACAGCGCACAGGTCACGACGGCCTCGCCTGACCAGGTTCTTCGAAAGACGCGCAGGCAAGGGTGATCATTCCTGAGGCCAAGATATTTGCGTATCGTCGTATCCGGCTTGACGGCCTGGACGATATGTTCGAACGCCGTTATCGGAGCCACCTTCGTCAGATATTCGTGCGGCGTCATGCTGCGGAAGTCGTTCGACAGATAGTCGGGCGCCACCAGCGGATTGACGTAGCGCTCCTCGACCTGAATCGGCTGGTCGTTTTCCATGTGCACGATCAGCGAATGCATCACTTCAGCGCCGAGGATGAGTTCAAGCGCATCGGCGACGTTGGCATCCGCCTTCATCAAGCCGGCCTTGACGACCGCTGCCTGATGCTTGTGGCCCCGTTCCAGTATTTCGTCGGCTATGTTGCGGATTTGAAGCAGATCGACGTCGAGGTGCTTGGGTGAAACGAAGGTTCCGATCCCGGCGGATCGCTTGAGAACACCCTCGAACATCAACTCCCGCAGCGCCCGGTTCGCCGTCATGCGGCTGACGCCGAATGCCGCCACCAATTCGCTTTCAGAGGATACCCGGTCTCCCGGCTGCAGCTTGCCCTCGGCGATCTCGGCCAGGATCTGCTCCTTGATCCTGATATAATGGCGCGCCTCGCCGGCGGCCGGTTTGACCGCTTTCGTCATGACATCCTCGCCATGCCATTGTCGAGGATGGTCGCGCCGCGAGAAGCAACGAGGCCTCGGAAGCGAATCTCGGCATCGTTGCGCCATATCTGCACGGTGATCGTTTCGCCGGGAAAGATCGGCGCGCTGAAACGCGCCGCGATGGCGCTCAAGCCGCTTGCCATGCTTGGATCGATGGCAGCGACAATGGCGTAGCCAGCATAACCGAAGCTGCAGAGCCCATGCAGGATCGGTCGGCCAAAGCCGCTCCTGCCGGCTGCCTGCGGGTCGACATGCAGCGGATTGAGATCGCCGTTCAGGCGATATAGCAGAGCGGCGTTCACGGGAATGTCGACATTGAATTCAAGGTCCGGCTCTCTGTCCGGGACTTTGGACAGAGGTTCAGGTGCAGATCCTGCCGAGCCGCATCCACCGTCGCCGCGGCACGCATTGGTCTGGACGATCGTTGCGATTGGCTCATCACGTTCAGCGGTTGCGATCAGGCGCTCGAAGCTGACGAACATCCCTTTCTCAACGCCGCGGTCGACCACCGACAAGACGCGCGACCGGGAGATGAGCGGCACATCGAGGGGGACCGGCCGGTGGATCGTCAGGCGATGTTCGGAATGCACCAGACGTGCCCAGTCGACGCCCGTCTGCTGCATCCATGGCCCCGGATGTGCCACGATATTGGCAAGGGTCGGCGCGGTCACGAGATTGCGTTCATAGACGTATTTCAATGTCTTTTCGTCGGGCGCGTTGGTGCCGTATCCAACCGACAGGGCGTAAAGGATGGCATCCCTTGCGGTAACCACATGCGTCGCTTGCGGCACCGGAAAATCGAGGATGGATTGGGCCGACAGCATCACGATGCGGCTCCCCCTGAAGTCGCGGGTTTGCGAGCGCCACCGGACAGGCGGATGCCGCCGTCAACGGAAAGCAATTCGCCGGTGACGAAGTCGGCACCCTGAACAAGCCAGACAATGGCGCCGGCAACGTCTTCCGGTGTTGCGACCCGGCCAAGCGGGGCGGTTTCCGAAAATCGCTTGGCAATGGCTCCATAGGCATCCGGCCCGAGCGTATCGCGCATCCAGCGCGTATCGATGATGCCGGGGCAAACCGCGTTGACGCGGATATCGGGACCACAGGTGCGCGCCAAGGCCAAAGTCAGCGCATTCAGCGCGCCCTTGGAGGCCGTATAGGCAAGCGAGCTGCCGCCACCGGTAAAGGCAACGTTGGATGAGACATTGACGATCGCGCCGCCGCCGCTGTCCCGCATCGCTGGTACCGCCGCCCGGCACATCTGATAAGCGCCGATGACGTTGACGCCGAAAACGCTCTGAAAGTCTTCGGCCGACAATGTCTCCAGATCGAAAGGATCGGATTTGACCGTCATTGCGGCATTGTTCACCAAGGCGTCGAGCCGCCCCCAACGATTGACGGCAACCGAGACCATCCGGCGGCAAGCCGCGTCATCGGCAACGTCGGCCTGGACGATCTCGACCTCCGCGCCCAGACTGCGGCAGATATCGCCGGTCTCATCGGCCTCTTTTTTGCTGCGGCTGTAGTTGACGACCACCCGGGCGCCGCCCTCGGCGAATTGCTTCACGCATGCAGCCCCGACACCCGTTGCCGAGCCCGTGACGATGATGGCGGCTCCATCGATTTTCATGGGGCAAAGTCCTTCATGGCAGGGGTCGAAAACAGGCGCGCATCCATCTGCTTCAGCTGGTCCGACACCGCGATGCCCTTCGGCAGGCGGTCGAGAACATGAGCGGCAAGATCGATGCCGGGGGCAAACTCCGTCAGCGTCAAGCATCCGCCGATCACCCGAAAAACGGCCCGCTCAGTGACGACGAGCTGTGATTGTCCCTCAGGCGCAAAGGCCGGGCTCGAGCTGATCTGGTCGACAGCCTCGACGATCTTGCAAAGGCGGCCGTCCCTGACGATGTCGAGCCTGCCGTCGGCAACCGCAATTTGCGCGCCGCCCGCCGAAAATGCGCCGAGATAGACGACGTGCTTGGCCGTCTGCGAGATATTGGTGAACCCGCCGACCCCGACGATGGAATTATTGAAGCGGCTGACATTGACCGCACCATGCCGATCCACCTCAGCCATGCCAAGGAAGGCGATATCGAGGCCGCCGCCGTCGTAAAAGTCAAACTGTGAGGCCTGCGGGACGATGGCGGTCGGATTGACGGCAGCGCCAAAGGACAATTCCTCGGCCGGCACTCCGCCGATGACGCCGGATTCGATCGTCACCGTATAATCGTCGAACCCCTCTTCGCTGGCGATACGGCCGATCCCGGCGGCAATGCCGATGCCGAGGTTGATCGTCGGGCGGTTCAGCGGCGCCAGTTCCAGGAAGGCGCGTCGCTGAATAATCTTATCGACCGACAGCGGCGCCGGCAGCAAGCGGCTCGCCGCCATCCGGACGCGTCCGGTATAGGCGATATTGTCGGTCTCGGCGAAACTGATGCTGTGCTGGGCCGGATCATCGCAGACGACGACATAATCGACGAGCGCCGCCGGGATACGAACATCGTTCGGCTGCAGCGAGCCGCGTTCGGCAATCCGTTTGACCTGCACGACGACGATACCACCGGAGTTTCGGCCCGCCTGCGCCATGGCGAGCACGTCGAGCGGGAAGGCCTCGTCCTCGAGGGTGATGTTCCCATCTTCGTCGGCCGTCGTTCCGCGCAAGAGCACGCAGTCGAGCGGCATCGACGGATAAAGCAGCCATTCCTTGCCGCGCAACGACACACGCTCGACAAGCGGGCGCGGCGTCGTCGCATTCATGCGACCGCCGCCATGAAGCGGATCCATGAAAGAGCCGAGCCCGATATGGGTGACCACTCCAGGCTGACCGGCGGCAATCGCTCGATAGAGCTGCGCGATGACGCCCTGCGGCCAGCAATGCGCTTCGATCTTTTCCTCGATCGCAAGTTTTCCAAGGCGCGGCGTTCCGCGCCATCCCCCGGCAATCACGCAGGCGACCAGACCTTCATAACCGAAGTGCCCCATGCCGCGCGTCTGACGATCGCCCGTGCTGGCAGCAAACAGAAGCGTCAGGTTGCGGGGTTTTCCAGAGGCGAGGAAACGCTCCTCGACAGCGGCCGTGATGGCCTCGGGATGGCAGCATCCTCCAAAACCGGAAGCAGCGACAGTCATCCCGTCTTCGAGAAGATCCGCAGCTTGTTGTGAAGAGATGACCCGCATGACGATCTATGCTTCCGCCTGACCTGTATATACAGGCTAGCCGCTGATCGTTTGGAAGGCAACCGGAATCTTTGCAAGTATTTTGGGCATATCAGCTCGATCAGACGATATTCAGCAGCCCGATCAGGCAAAGCCCGAGAGCCCCCAGCGCCAACAGCGACAGCGCCGCCGCTGCGAGGACACGCCCGCCGGTATGGGCGACGGATCTGACATCAACGGAGAGACCCAAAGCGGCCATGGCGGTGACGGTGAAGGCGGCGGAGACAGCCGCCATCCCGGGCAGCAGCGGTGCCGGGATCGCGTCGAGGGAACGAAGCGTCGCCATGGCTGCAAAACCGAGGATGAACCATGGGAGAAGATGGCGGAGATTGACTGGCGAACCGCCAGGGCGGCGGCCATGAACTGCGCCGAGCACAAGGATGACGGGTCCGAGCATCATCACGCGGATCAGTTTGACGAGCGTGCCCACCTGGGTGCTGACGGCTCCGGCAGAGGCCGTGGCTGCCAGGACCTGCGGGACGGCATAGGCTGTCAGTCCTGCGAAAACGCCATATTGTACGGCGCTCAGACCAAAGAGCAGGTGAAGAAGCGGCAGCGTCAGCACGGCGCCGATACCGAGCAGTGCGGTAAAGGCTATCGAGGCCGCGATATCGTCCGGTTTGGCGCCGATCACCGGCGCTGCGGTGGCAATCGCGGAATTGCCGCAGATCGAGTTGCCGCAAGCAACCAACGTCGCCAGGCTGGCCGACAGTCCGAAGAGCCGCCCGATAACAAAGCTGCCAGCCAAAGACAGAGCAACCAGAACGGCAATTCCGCCGACAAGCGGCAGTCCAGCCTGCCTGATGGCAGCCGTGCTGAGCGAGGCGCCGAGCAATACGACCGCAATCTCCAGGAGCGTCTTGGCGGCAAATTGGATGCCGGGAATGAAGGTCGGCGGCAGGCAGACCGAAGAGCGCACGGCAATGCCGATCAGAATGGCAAGCACGAGGCTCTCGATCCAATGCGAGCCGAAAATCATCAGCTGCAGTTGTTCAACGAGATACGCCGAGAGCGTGACTGCTCCACACAGGACGAGTCCCGGCAGGACGGCAGGAAGCGACAGGGAACGGGAGGCGGAAACGATCATCGGCGAGACCTTGCGGAAGACTGCAATCTCCCACACCAAATTGTCGACTTCCATTGAATAGTTTGGTATAGTTCATTCGGTAAAATCGAACGATTGAATCAGTGACGTTTGAACAGCTTTCCATTTTTGTCGCGGTGGCCGAACGCGAGCATCTGACCAAGGGCGCCTTCGCGATCGGGCTCACGCCATCGGCGGTCAGCTCGGCTATCCGCAATCTCGAGACCTCCTATGGCGTCGAGCTTTTCCATCGCGTCGGACGCCGCATAGAGCTGACATATGAAGGACGGGTGTTTCTGGGGGAGGCTAGAGCGACCCTGGCGCGCGCAAAGGCCGCAGCGCTCGTCCTGTCCGATCTCGGCGGCTTGCAAAAGGGTGAACTGGTCGTTTTTGCGAGCCAGACGATCGCAAGCTACTGGCTGCCGGCTATGCTGATGCGTTTCAAGATCCGCTACCCGGGCATTGACCTGAAGCTGATGATTGGCAACACGACCACGGCGGCAAAAGCGGTGCTCGATGGATTGGCCGAAGTCGGTTTCGTCGAAGGCAGCGTTGATGAGCCGGCGCTGCACGTTCAGCCGCTTGCCGAGGACGAACTCCTTGTCGTCGTCGGTCCGCGCCATCCCTGGGCGCGTGGCAAGCCAATTGCACCGGCAGACCTGGTTTCGGGCACAAAATGGGTCATGCGGGAAAAGGGGTCCGGAACCCGGTCGGCTTTCGAGGCGGCGATTTCCAATCTCGGCATAGACCCCGCAGACCTGGCTGTCGCGCTGCAACTGCCGTCGAACGAGGCGGTCATATCGGCAGCAAGAGAGGGCCTCTGCGCGACAGTCGTTTCTGGAGCCGTGGCCGCACCGCTCTTGACGCAAGGTCTGCTGGTAAAGGCGCGCTTCCCTCTGCCCTCCCGCCAATTTGCGATCCTGCGGCATAAGCAAAGACACTCCAGTCGTGCCTCGTTGGCGCTGGAAACCATTTGCCGCGAGGACAAAGCTGCCGAAGTCCAGAATTGGGATGATTGGGCGCTCTAGCTGATCCAAGCCGCCGACGGTCTTTGTCGTTGCTGCTCAAAGGCGCGTCAGCGGTACTCTTCCACGCCCGCGGGAACGGCTTGGCCTGCTTCATGGCATTATGGTGGTCGCCACGCACGACGTCATGACATTTTCAACATGGGCATGGCTTCATGGATGCCCACTTGCTGCCATCGGTGCTCCTTGATCAGCGAGCGGGCTTATGGATGACGTGCCAGCCAAATCCTGAAACAATACTATCACGAGGCTCGCTAGATTGCGCGTCCGAAACTTGTCACCGCATCGTCTGATGCGTCCGACGTCACCGGCGCAATAGGTTTCGCGCGAAGCCGGCTTGCGTCGCGGGCGGGCGGAAGTCCGAACAGCCGCCCGTATTCCCGGCTGAATTGGGACGCGCTTTCATAGCCGACGGCGAAAGCGACACGGGCGGCGTCGCCCGGAGTCTCGAGCAACAGGCGGCGTGCCTCGTGGAGACGGAACCGCTTCTGATACTGGATGGGCGTCATGGTCGTTGCCGCCTTGAAATGGCGGTGGAACACCGAAGCACTCATTCCCGTCATCCGCGCCAGATCTTCGACCTTGAAAGATTCCGTGAAGTTTTCGCGAATCCAGGCGAGCGCCCGCCTGACCTGAGACTGGCGGCCGTCGATCTGTGCGATCTGCCGCAGCTTCGCTCCCTGCGGTCCCCACAATAGGCGGAACAGGATTTCCCGCTCAATCATTGGTGCCATGACGGAAATTTCGTTTGGCCTATCGAGAAGTCGCATCATCCGTAGAAACGCTTCCTCGAGCTGAGGATCGGTCGGACTCACGCCGAGGCCACACAAGAATTCCGGATCGTGAACATCAGGCATCTCAATCAGAAGGTCGGCGATGTTACGGGCGTCAAAGCTGAACCCGACGCCGAGAAATGGCTTCTGGAGGCTCGCTTCGGATATTCTGCCAAAGACAGGAACCTCGACCGAGGCCACGAAGTAGCTGCCCGCTCCATAGTGCAATACGTTCTCGCCGCAAGTGATTGCCTTGGCGCCTTGTAACACCAAGCATATGACAAGCTCCGTCATGCCTGCCGTCGGCTCAGTCGTGCGTTCTGCTCTTAGCAAACCGACGCGTGGAATGGCGGTCGTCGTACGACCGCCACGCGAGTGCCTCTCGATCAGGGACCTTAGTTCTTCGCCCACATTGTCCATGCTGTTAAATTGCACCCTCCTCCAACGCGCGCAAGTCTTTCGGCAGGATTAGGCAAGAGTTCAATAGAATTTGGCACGCGGCCGGAAAGGCGCCTACTCATATTGGACGGGCAACCAGAATGGAGAACCACCATGTTGAAGAATGCATTGATCACCGGCGCCAACAAGAGCATCGGCTTTGAAACCGCTCGACGGCTCGGGGGAATGGGTTATCGTGTTTGGCTTGGTGCCCGCGATGCGGGGCGCGGTGAGAGTGCGGCGGAAACTTTGCGAGCTCAGGGTCACGATGTGCGCTTCCTTGAAATTGCCGTCGAGGACGACGCAAGTGTGAAGGCAGCCGCGGATCGTGTCAGACATGAAGACGGCAAGCTCGACGCACTGGTCAACAATGCGGGCATACCCGGAGCATTCATCGACCCGGCGGATCAGACCGTAGACGACATCCGTCAGGTCTACGAGATCAACGTGTTCGGGCCGATTCGAATTACGCAAGCTTTCCTGCCTCTGCTCAAAGCAGCGAGTTCCGCCAATGTCGTCAACGTCAGCAGCGAGCTCGGTTCGCTTGGCGCCCTGACAGACCCGGAGAGCGAATTCTATGGTGTGAACAGCCTGGGCTACAACAGCTCGAAGACGGCCCTCAACGCAGTGACCGTATCGTTTTCCAAGGCCCTCGCGTCGTTCGGCATCAGGGTCAACAGCGCGGATCCCGGATACACGAAGACCGATTTTAACGGCAATACAGGCTATCGGACGGTCGAGCAGGCGGCTGAGATCATCGTCCAGCTTGCAGTCGCGAACGACGGCCAGACGGGTGCCTTCATCAATGACAAGGGCACGCTACCTTGGTGAGCCTGACTTAATGTTTAGGGCGGTCGGCGGTGCGCCCTTTTCCTAAAGACGGCCAATTTAATCGCTGGCTCCACGACTGTACGTCACGGCGCCTCGATCAGACAGGTAAGCTGTCGGTCAAGGTGAACGAAGACGGTCGCTCGCCATACCCCTATGGCAAATTCGGGTACAGGCGCTTCAAACTGACCATTGACATCGGCAGTGTTAAGGCAGAAGCCGCACTCGGCCGCGCATGCGCGGCCGTTTTGCGAGGATGCGAGAGATGACGACCAAGACTGGCGTAGCCGATGCCGGAAACCTGATCATAACAGGCGTCGTGCTGATGCTGATTGGCGATCTGCTCTTTGCGCTGAACGATGCAATGGGCAAGTGGCTGGTCGCCAGCTTTGCCGTCGGCCAGGTGCTGGTGATCCGCTCGGTCGGCGCTTTCATCGTGCTCGGACCAATGATCCTCCGGCAAGGGCCGATGGCCTTGTTCCGCGTCGAGCAGAAGGGCCTGCAGTTCATCCGTGTTTTCATGGCGACCTGCGATGTCGCCCTATTCTACGCTGCCGTCGCCTATCTGCCGCTCGCAGACGTCATGACCTTCTATATGGCCGGGCCGATCTATATCGCGGCGCTTTCGCATTTCTTTCTCGGAGAGAAGATCGGCTGGCGCCGCTGGCTGGCCGTTCTGATCGGCTTTGCCGGCGTCGTCATCGCGCTGCGTCCGTCCACGGCGATGCTGTCGCTCCCATCGCTCTTCGGTCTTGCCGGCAGCCTTGCCTTTGCGCTGTCTCTGGTGATGAGCCGCTATCTGCGCTCGACCAGCGACACGACGCTGGTGACATGGCAGACGATCGCCGCGCTCGTCACCGGCATCGTCTTGAGCATCGGCCACTGGCAGCCGGCAGCGCTCATCGATTGGTCCGGCATGCTGCTGCTTGGCATCGTCGCCACCTGCGCGCATCTGCTGATCACCCGCTCGCTGAAACTCGCGCCGGCATCGCTGCTCGCCCCGCTGCAATATACGCTGCTGCTCTGGGCGATCGTCCTCGGATACCTCTTCTTCGACGACATTCCCGATGCACAGATCATCGTCGGCGCCGCAATCATCGTCGTTGCAGGGCTCTTCATCTTCCATCGGAAGAATCTGAAAGAGACGATTCCGACTGAGGCCGTCCCGCCCGACGGTCATTGAGAGCTAGCTCTGGTCGGTCTCCGGCTTCTCCCAGCCGAAGACGCTCCGGCCGCCGAAATCGGCGGATTGGCGGAATTCGCCGGCGATGATTTCCTTGAGGTCGGGACCTGTCACATAGCGTTCCATCTGCCTGGATTGGTCGTCCAGGCGCTTGAGCGCCTGCAACTCCTCCTCGCGTCCGAGCCTGCCCTTCTGTACCGCCGATTTCATTACGGCGATCGTCTCGTCATAAACCTTGAGCGGGACCGGAAAAGGATGGCGGTCCTTGCCGCCATGGGCGATCGAGAAGCGCGCCGGATCGGAAAAACGGCAGGGCGCGCCGTGGACGACCTCCGCCACCATCGCCAACGCCTTCACCGTGCGGGCGCCGACGCCTGGAACGAGCAGCAGCTCTTCGAAATCCGCCGGCCCGCGGTCGGCAGCGGCAGCCAGATTTCCATGCAGGCGCCGAATGTTGACGTCGCTCTCACGAACATCGTGATGGGCGGGCATGATCAGGTGCGGCAGCATCGGTTGTTCGGCAGGTTCGGGCGCCGGCGCTTCGGCACGCAGCAATGCGGCGGCTTCGCGGATGATCCGGTCGGGACCGAGGGTCGCCAGCAGGTCGAGCTGACCACGCCGCGAGCGTTCGGCGCGCCGGTCGGCGAGGTTGACGATCTCGCCCTGGTTCCGTCCCTCGATGGCCGCATGCGGCGAATCCACGAAGCTCTCCAGCCCTTCGGACAGCCAGTGATAGCGCCGGGCCTGCCGCCTGTCGCCGTTCATGCCTTGCTGCACGACCACCCAATGGCCGTCATCGGCAACGATGAAGCCGTGCAGATAAAGATCAAATCCGTCCTGAAGGGCGGCGCTGTCGACCTTGGCAATAAGACGGCTCGTGGTCGCAAGCCCCTCCCCGTCGAGACCGACACGCTCGCCGATCGACACGAGCTCCTGCGGGGTCTTGCGCGAATGCGCACCGCGGCCGCCGCAGACATGCAGGCCGAGCTCGCCGGCACGCGGTTTCAGGCCGCGCTTCAGCGCGCCGAGAACGCTGGTCGTGATGCCGGAGGAGTGCCAGTCCATGCCCATGACCGCGCCGAAGGACTGAAACCAGAAGGGATGCGCCAGCCTGCGCAGGAATTCGTCGCGGCCATAGTGATGGACGATCGCCTCGGTGATCAGCGCCCCGAGCCGCGTCATTCGGTCGCCGAGCCAATGCGGCACGCGTCCCCCATGAAGGGGAAGATCGGCGCTACCTGCTCGTTGTGACATTTCGCTTTCTAAATCCTGTGTGTCAGGGCGCCCATGCGGCAGCCGCGTCCTGCGATCGGGAACCTGGTTAAATTCCAGGCGTTTGGTCTCAGTCGAGAGGCTGAGGCAAACATGACCGTATTTGAAACCATGTCCTATCAATCGTACCTGACCCGAACAAAAGCGCAACATCCGGGCGGCGAAAAACAGGAAAGCATGGAATGGCGCCTGCAAGGACATGCGGAAAAGGCCGCTTTCCTGATCAATGGTAACCGCTATTTCTCAGAACTGGCGCGTGCGTTGCGGCAGGCGCAACGCACGGTGTGGATCATCGGGTGGGATTTCCATCCCGACATTCGGATCGAGCCCGAAAAATCCGACGAAACCTTGGCCGACCTGCTGCATTCCGTAGTGGCGACGAATCCCGACCTCGAAATACGCATCCTCGTTTGGGCGCTCGGGCCGATCTATTCGGACAAATCAATCCAGTTGCTTCGGAAGAAGGATTTTCCCAAGAATACCAGGATCGATCTGCGCTTCGACCTTCCAGGCACCGTACGCGGCTGCCATCATCAGAAGCTCCTCTGCATTGATGATGCTGTCGCCTTCATCGGCGGCATCGATCTGACGTCGCGGCGATGGGATACGAGGCGCCATCGCGTCAAGGACAGGTGGCGGCGCGACCCTGGTGGCGAGCCCTACGATCCTCTGCATGACGTTCAGGCGATGATCACCGGCGATGCCGCCCGGATAATCGGCGACATCGCCAGGCGGCGATGGGAAAACGCGACCGGCGAAAGCCACCTGCCGTTGACCGAGAGCGTTCCCTTCGCCTGGCCGGCCAATCTCGCCGTTTCCATGCAGGAGATCTCGGTCAGCTTGGCCCTGACGGAGCCGCCGACCGCTTTTCGCACCGGCGTCAGCGACGGCATCGCCATGACATTGGACGTCATCGCCCTGGCGCGACGGCAGCTCTACATCGAGGCACAATACCTCGCCTCCTTCCGCGTCGCCGACGCAATCGCCGCGCGGCTGCAGGAGGAGGACGGGCCGGAAGTCATCATCATTTGCACGCGGAGCTCTCACGGGTTGATCGAAAAGATCGTCATGGGCGGCAATCGCGACCGCGTCATCCGCCGACTCAAACGCGCCGATCGCGCAGCCCGCCTGCGCGTCTACTATCCCGTCGTGCCCGGGCCAGTGCCGAAAAAGGACAAAGAAGCGGAGGTGCTCATACACTCCAAGCTGATGATTGCCGATGATGAGCTGATCCGCATCGGCTCCTCCAATCTCAACAATCGCTCGGAAGGGCTGGATTGCGAATGCGACATGCTGTTCGAGGCCGGTAACGGCGAGCACCGCCGCGCGATCGCTGATCTGCGCAACCGCCTTCTGGCGGAATATCTCGGCACCGCCACGGAGACTTTTGCCGCAGCCTTCATGCAAAGCGGCTCGGTGATCGCGGCGGTCGACGCGCTCAACGACGGGCCGCGGGGTTTGCGGGAATTCGCAGTCGAGCTGTCGGGCAGCATCTCACCGATTCCGGGCACCGGCCTCTTCGATCCGGCTCGGCCTTTCGCACTCCTAGACCGACTGGGCCTCGGCGCGCTGGTCCGCCTCCTCATCCGCCCCGCGTGATTTCCGCCGGAAGATTACCTCGCTGATAACGAGGAGCGTCGTGCCGAGCGCCAGCGGAATGAAGAAATAGGCACAGCGGAATGCAATCAGCGCGCCGATCGAAGCCTCCTTTGGCACGACATAGGAAACGGTCGCCTCAAGCACGCCGAGACCGCCCGGAACATGTGTTGCAAGGATTGCCGAATTGGCGAGCACGTAAGCCGTCACCGACCTGAAGAAGGCCACGTCGCCGAAGGCCGAAAGCATCTGGTGCAGGCAGGCGGAGACGAACATGAAATTGATCGTCCCAATTCCGACCTGCGCGACCGCGATCAAAAATCGTGGCAGCTGAAACGACCAGCGCCACAGCCGCAACCTGCCGCGGATGAAAAACGCCAGGCCCGCATAGACCGCCGGCACGACCAGCGCCAGCACGCCGAAGATGCGCACACTTGCCGGATCAATGCGCAGCAGGCGCCCGGCATCGCCGGGATTGATGATCGTGGCAAGGCCGCCGAGCGTGATGAGCCCGAGCCCCACGGTGACGCCGCAAAACAGGATGATCTTCGCCACGTCCTCCGCCGTCAGCCCCCAGCGCGAATAGTACCGATAGCGGAAGGCGCCGCTGCTGAGGCCCGCAAAGCCGATATTGTGGCCGAGCGAAAGGCTGACGAACGAGGCGAGCAGGATGTTCCGGTAGGGCAAGGATTTGCCGAGCGAGCGGATCGCCAGGAGGTCGAAGCAACTGAGGCAGAGATAAGATCCCGCCGCAAACAGAAGCGCTGTGCAGAAGGTCGAGAATGGAATGCTGCGAACCGATTGGACGATCTCATCCAGGCTGTACTGTTGGAAGATCCGATAGAGAAGGAAGACCGCCAGACAAAGGGCGGCAACCAGTAATCCATTCCAGATTATGCTTTTCAGGCTCATCGATTATCCATTCCGAAGCGCGATGCGCAGGTTTTAAGAGTTAGAGCGTCCTTCGTGCGTTCGAAGAAGGCTCGAAGGCGCCAGCCCCGATCATCTGGAACGATCAAACGAGTTCTGTGTTCCCCCGAAGGACAAGTTCCATGTCCTGGGGGAACGAGCTTTCAGCGGGTCTATGCCGGATAAACCAATCAAACTCCTGACCTATAATGTGCACAGCTGTATCGGCGGCGACCGGAAGCTCGATCCCGGCCGCATCGCTTCTGTCATCGCCGAAGCTGAGGCCGATATCGTCGCTCTTCAGGAGGTCGACGTCCTCAGGCGCAGGACCGGCGGCGTCGACCAGGCCCATGCGATCGCCTCGCTTTTGAAGATGCAGGCTCATTTCCATCCGGCGCTGTCGATCGCCGAGGAGCAGTATGGCGATGCGATCATCACTTCGCTGCCGACAGGCGCGGTCAAGGCCGGACCATTGCCATCCATCGGCGAACAGCGCGGCGCCATTTCCGTCGAAATACTGGTCGGCGACAGAAAACTGCTGGTCGTCAACACCCATCTCGGCCTTCGTGGCCGCGAGCGCATCCGGCAGATGACGACATTGCTGAACCCCGGCTGGCTGCACGGCACGGCGGATGAACCTCTTCCAACCATCCTCTGCGGCGATTTCAATGCCATTCCGTCATCTGCGACTTACCGACTTGCCATGCGGTCGTTGAAAGACGCCCAGCTCGCAGGCGGCGCCGCGCCGAGAGCGACCTTTCCCTCGCGCTACCCGCTGATGCGCCTCGACCACATCTTCGTCACTGACGATCTCATCGTCAAAAAGGCGGCGGTCCTGGAAAACCGCCTGACAAGGATTGCCTCGGACCACCTGCCTCTGCTCGCGGAAATCGGCTTCGCCTGAACAGTCATCGAAGCCGACGACTTTCACCGGGCGAGCTTCCGGTTCATCGCCGCCGCCACCAACGGCAGCGCCGTCGTCGCCACGGCTCCCAGAGGCAAACGCATGATGCCCCTCGTGACGACGAAGGTCGCCGCCATTGCACCTGCCAGCTTGAGCCAAGGCTGATTGCCGAGCTGCGCATGGGCGCTGGCATCGGCCCATCGGACGTTCTCCGTAACGACGGTCGCAGCCTGATGTTGGATCAAATGAAGGCGAGCGCGGAGGTTTTCGAGTTCTTCTCTCAGTTCTTGCAGACGGCCTTCCAGGACATGACCTTCGTAGATCGGGGGAGGCTCCTCGACGGTGTCTCCAACGGAAGCATGACCACCGAGCGTCGCAATATATGCCCGATATTCGGCCTCGCTGGCGAAACCCTCACGTCTAATAAGATCAGCGTTGATGCTCGCTTCTTCGAAGGAGGCCGGCGCGGTTTCCACACCGTCGCGCATATCCTTGTTTGTGCCGGTGTCCCCGAGTTCGTCCTTGAACATGATGTGTCTCCAGTTGTTCCTGGCGATAGAACGCTCGACGGCTCAGAAGGATGCATCGGCCTCCGCTGCTGCCTTCATCTTCGCGACGCGCTGAAACGCTCCGGCCGAAAGTCCGCCAGCAGCGGATGGCGGCGTCCGGTGACGATCTCGTCCGCCAGCAGTTCGCCGGCAATCAGGCCGAGGGTGGCGCCGCTATGGCTGAAGGCGACGAAATAACCCGAGATCGATGGCAGTTCGCCGAAGACGGGCTCGCCGTCGCCTGGGATGGGCTTCGGGCCGACCCCATAATCTTCGACCTCCAGCACCGGATTGCCTTCGAGAACTTTTGAGGCCTCGCGCAGCAATCCTTCCAGCGTCGATTGCCTGACATCATAGCTGCCGTCGGGCTTCGCGCTCACCTCTTCCTCGGACCAGGCGGCGTCGAGCGCGAAGCCACCGTTGGGCGTTGGCCGGACGGCGACGCGAGGGGTGTTGAGCACGGCCTTCAGCGGATGGCGGATCGGCTTGGTCCGGACGAGAAGGGCGACTGGCGTTGCATCGCCGATATGCTGGCCGGCCTCGGCGAGGATTGCCGGAACCTCGCCGCCAGCGGCAAGCAGCACGGCATCCGCATCGCGGCGCATGCCGTCTGCCGTGATCACGCCACGGGCACGCCCGCTTTCGACATCGACCGTCGCGCGACCCGCGTCCGTGACGATCTCGCCGCCCAGCGTGCGGAATTCTTCCACGAGCGTGCCGATCAAGGACGGAAGATCGACCCAGCCCTCCCCGGGATTGAAGATCGCACCTTGCGGCGTGACGACACTTGCGTCGACCCCAGGCGTTGCTGCGGCGATTCTTCCCGGGGCGAGCCATTGCGCGTGATAGCCGAGATCGCGCTCATAGTCGAAGATCTCGGCGATCTCGTTGCCGGCATCATCCGCATCCCAGGTCAGGCCGCCGTCGAAGCGCAGCCAAGGCGCATCGGGATACCGGGCGGCCAGCGTGCGGTAGCGATCCAAGCCAGCCAATCGCAGCCGGTGATAGGCATTGGAGCGTTTGCGCGCCGAGTTGAGCCAGGCGAGCGAACGGCCGGAGGCGCCGTTGGCAAGCGGGCCGTCATTGACGAGCACGGTGCGGACCCCGAGCCGTGCCAGATGGACAGCGGTCGAGACGCCAAAGATCCCGCCACCGATGACGACGACCTTCGAAGGTTTGATGGAAGCATTCATGTCGATAACCTTGTTTTCTGCTCTTGCTAGATCGAATGAAATCCGGCACGCCCGGCGTGAGGACGACCGGGGGCACCATGCGTTGCCTCAGGCGCTTCAGAGAACTTCAGCAAGGAAGCGCTTCAGCCGCTCGCTTCGGGGATTGTCGAAGATCTGCTGCGGGCAGCCCGCCTCGACGATGCGGCCCTCATCCATGAAGACGACCTGGTCGGCCACCCTGCGCGCAAATCCCATCTCATGCGTCACCACGGCCATCGTCATGCCCTGGCGGCCGAGGGCAGCCATCAGGTCGAGCACGCCTTTCACCAGTTCGGGATCGAGCGCGCTCGTCACTTCGTCGAACAGCATGATCTCCGGATCCATCGCCAGCGCGCGTGCGATGGCGACGCGCTGCTGCTGCCCACCCGACAGACCTGCCGGCCGATGATCCCTGCGCTCTGCGAGACCGACCTCGGCCAGACGCGCCTCGGCGATGCGGTGCGCCTCCTGCCTCGGCATCTTCTTGATCTTGGTCAGCGAAAGCATGACGTTCTCGAGTGCCGTGTGGTCGGGAAACAGGTTGAAGTGCTGGAACACCATGCCCACACGCCGGCGCAGCCTCTCTTGCTTCATCGCCAGGATGCTCTCGCCATCGAGCAGGATGTCGCCGCCCTTCGGTTCGACAAGCCTGTTCATGCAGCGCAGCAGCGTCGACTTGCCCGAGCCGGACGGGCCGATGATGCAGGTGACGGTACCGGCGGCGATGTCGAGATCGACACCCTTCAGCACGTCGAGATCGCCATAGGCCATGGTGAGGTCGCGGATGTTCAGGGCGCCGCCTTTGAAGCGCGACGTCCTCTCCTCGACCGTGCCCGTGGGATGGGGGCCGGCAGCGGCCTGCAACTCGCTCACCTCGACCAATCCGCTCGCAACACCCGAGCCGCGGCCTTGTTTTCCGAGCCGCAGTCTCGCATCGATATAATTGACGAAATGGGTCAGCGGCACGGTGATGACGAGGTAGAAGACGCCCGCCAGCAGCAGCGGCGACAGATTGCCGGTGACGACAGCCTGATCCTGGCCGACACGGAATATCTCGCGCTCGGAAGCGAGCAATCCGAGGAAGTAGACAAGGCTGGAATCCTTGACGTTTCCGATGAATTGATTGACCAGCGCCGGCAGAACCCGCCTGATGCCTTGTGGGATGACGATCAGGCGCATGCCCTGGCCGTGGCTCATGCTGAGCGCCCGGCAGGCCTCCATCTGACCGCGCTCGACGCTCTGAATGCCCGACCGGAAGATTTCGCCTATATAGGCTCCGGCGATCAGGCTGAGCGCCAGGATGCCGAGCGGAAATGGCGACGGACCGAAGATCTCGCGCCCGATCCGGGCAAAACCCTGGCCGATGATCAGGATCGTGACGATCGCCGGCAGCCCGCGGAAGATATCGGTGTAGATGCGCGCCGGCAGCCGCAGCCAGCGGGATTGCGAGATACCCATCACGGCAAGCGCCATACCGATGATGACGCCGAGCACGGTAGAGGCGGCGGCCAGGATCAGCGTGTTCTTCAGACCGACGCTGATCATGCTCGGCAGAACTTCCGCCATGGCATCCCAGTCCAGGAAACTGCGGCGTAGATTTTCAAGCCAATTCATTCAGATCCCCATGAATTCTTGCCCGGCAGACACCGCCGTCCGGCTGCCGTTAACAATGCCTTGGGAAGCCGCCCGCCGTGAGCGGGCGGCTTACGGCGTCACTTCTTGGGAAGATACTGTTCCGGCATCGGTGAGCCGGGGAACCACTTTTCGTAAAGGGTCTTCCAGGTGCCGTCCTGCATCGCATCGTGAAGCGCGCCGTTGAGCGCCGTGCGAAATGCATCATTTCCTTTTCGGACCACGAAGCCAGCAGGCGCATCGAAGGACGGGATATTCACGGCAACCTTCAGCGCGGGATAGCGCTCGCCATATTGCTTGGCGGCCTCGTAGTCGAGAAAATGCGCGTCGACCGTTCCATTGTTGAGGGCGGCCACGGCGGAATTGTTGTCGGGAAATTTTACCAGATCGGTTCCCCCGAAATTCTTGGCTGCATAGACCTCCTGCAAGGTCCCCTGCACGACGCCGAGACGCTTGCCCTTGAGGCCATCGGCATCCTTGATACCGGCATCCGGGGTCAGGACGGAGAGATAACCGGCAAGATAGCCGTCTGAAAAGTCGATGGTCTTCTTGCGGGCTTCAGTCGTTCCGATCGCAGCAACGGCAACGTCGAACCTTTCGTTTGCGACCGACGGCAGGAGTGCTGAAAATTCCTGGCCCGTGAACGTCACCTTGTCCTTTTGAAAGCCGAGGCGGGAGACGACGTTGAGAAACAGCTCGATATCGAAACCGGTGAACTGACCGTCGGCCGTGGCAAACGTATAGGGCTTGGAATCGCCCATCGTACCGACACTGATAGTCCCGGGCTCGATCAGGTTATAGGGGTTGTCGGCTGCGGCCACAGAGCCTGCCCCCATTGCAAGAAGGCATGTGACAAGGCCGGCCCGCAACGGGGCCATGATGGCCGGAAATGATAGAAAAGGCTTCATCGTCGTTCTCCGCTCTGAAAGGAATGCTCTTGTCGGCATTGTAAGGTCGCCCAATCTCTGCCGCGCATCGCGACAGAGATTTGTGGACAAGATACCGGTCTCTAAGATAAAGAGACCGGTCTCATAACATATTTGATATCTGTCAATTGACCGTTCGTCAACAACTCTTGTAGTCCTCGACTCATGGAAGATTCCGCCCATCCGAAACGTGCAGTCACGGTCGCCGACGTCGCGAAGGCCGCAAAGGTCTCGAAGGCGACGGCCGCCCGCGTTCTCGGCGGCTACGGCGTGGTCAGCGCCAAGATCACGGATCAGGTCATGGCGGCGGCCGCCGCCCTCGAATATCGCCCGAACGAACTCGCCCGGAGCATGAGCACCGGAAGGTCCGGCATCATCGGGGTCGTGGTCGGCGATATCGAGAACGCTTTCTTCAGCCTGGCGGTGCGCGGCATCAGCGATGCGGCCCGCCTTGCGGGATTCAACGTCATCATCGCGAATTCGGGCGAAGAGCTCGATGCGGAAAAATCGGCCGTCGACCTCCTGATCGGCAAACGCGTCGATGGCCTGATCGTCACGCCGGCCCGTTGCGACAGCATCGATCATCTCCAGCACGTCCGCCGCGCCGGCGTGCCGCTGGTCCTGTTCGACCGGGCCATCGCGGAACTCGATGTCGACGCCGTGACCGGCGACGACCGGGATGCGGCCATCGTGGCGACCCGGTATCTGATCGGGCAAGGACATCGCCGCCTCGCCTACGTCTCTGCCATGGATGCCGAGGGCGGTGGGCTAACCAATATCGGGCGGATCTCGAATTCCGCCGTGCGCGAACGCATAGAAGGTTTTGTCAGCGTCCTGACAGAGGCGGGTTTGCCGAACCCTCTTCATTATGTCAGGCTCGGCGCCACGGACCAGCATCACACGGACCGCGTGATCAAACGCCTGCTCTCCGACAGTGCTCCGCCGACGGCACTGCTGGCTTCAGACAGCCTCGTGGGCTTGCGGATCTTCAAATCGCTGCAATCGCTCGGCCTGTCGATCCCCCACGACATGTCGATGATCTCGTTTCTCGACGCCGATTGGACCAGCGTCACCGTTCCGCCGATCACCATCGTCGACCAGCGCGTCTACGAGATGGGCAAGCTCGCCGGCGAGCGGCTCATCGCCCGTATCGAACGCACCCCTCTTGCCGTCGAACGTTTGCGCGTCGGCACGAGCCTCGTCGTGCGCGGCTCCGTCGCGGCGATCGGCCGGTGAGATCCACGCTAATCGTAGAGCTCGCCGTGACCAATCTGCTCCCTGGCGGGTGCATCGCTGATTGAGGGGTCGTCGGCCGGATCGGGATCTCTCTTGTTGGCATCGCTCAGAAACTGCGCGGCCTTCAGGAGCGCCGCGGTTATCTCCTCGGAGCCCCATCCGGCTTCATTGGCAGCTGCAATCAGCCTTTCCAAAGCGTCGCGTGCGACGGCGGTCGCCTCTTCGAAGCGCTGCGCGGGAAATTCGGTCTTGGGTGGTGGAAAGGTCATCGGCGTTCCCTCCATGTGTCTGGCTGTTGGATGAACGCAGGCCGCGGGAAATGGATGCACGACTATGGTGATTTAACCCGCGGAAGCCAGTTCGGATCCGATCGAAAAGGGTCGACGATGTTTCCCGCGTCAGATGACGGTCTGCAATAGAAACGGAGAGCGCTCCACTGGACGCTGGGCAAGAATCCTCAGCATCGCGGGGCCTTGTATGCCAGCGGTCGTGCGCGAACGACCGTCGTGATAGACCACAGTCATGACCTGGTTGAGAATATCGTACCTGATTTGTGCGATCGTTCGGGTGTGAACCGGAAAAATGAATTCGTCGGGGCCAATTTCCTGCCCGGTGGTTTTCAAGGTCATCGTGATGCCTCAGCAACAATAGGAATTTCGGCCCGACCGATGGTCTGAGCCCAACGGCGCCTATCAAGCACATATTGCTGCGACGGTCGCGTGACATCGGCGTGACACGCAGAATCGAGATAATCAAATACAGGCCGCGGGTCTCGTAAGCCGTCGGTCCGAAGCCTGGCGATTAGCCGTCAGTGCAACGTTCTGCAGATTGCGTGCACGTGGGCACCTTTTAGTGAATATCCGACCGAGCGTACCAGCGAGCGGACGGCCTCGTCCACGTTGAAAACAACGTGTCCGAGTCGCTCAATCTCATAGTCGAGTTCGTACACCTCTACCTCGTCAAACTCTTCACTCTGCAGCATCCGCCGCATCGCCTCGATCAGACGCTCCGTCTGCCCAACGACATCAAGTGCACTTCTCACGATAATATCGAACATGTAATCCCTCGCTGATGATGGAGCGTCGGGCATATTGATGATTCTCGCAATCCTGAAATCTTGTCAGACCCGGCCGCGGACCGAGTCATAGAGATCCCGCAATTCGTCCAGTGCCGACCGATAGCGATAGCGCCGCGGCGGCTCTGCACGACGTCCGGCGAAGATAAGCGCAAACGCGCCACATACAGCCGCCACCACGACCAATGTCGAGACTGGATGACGCTTCACCGCCGCCTGCGTCTGGCGCATTGCGTCGTCGGCATTCTCCTTGGCCGATCGGGCGGCAGTGGCCACCCGCTGCTGGAGCGCGTCGATTTGTTTTCGCAGCGCGCTCAGGTCTTCGTGCAGATCAGACTCTGCCTGCCGTGGAATGCCGACGGAGGCGGTATTCGTATCAATGATGGCCTTCGGCACGGGTTCCCCAATTTTGGCTCCCTTGGTGTCGAGTGTTTTCGTTTCTGTGCTCTTGCGGGGCGGCATGATCATTCTCCTTCCTAGTCTCTCAAGCGGAAACTGCTCGTTTAGTCGTCATCGAGCGAGAAGACCGGCCGGTAGTGGCGCTCGGCGATCAGCAAGCTCCGGTCGGGCCGGATGATGTAGATCTCCTCGACCTGGCGTCCCCATTGATCTGTGAAGGTGTGAGGGAAGGAGGAGCCCACGGGCGATTTCGTCAGCTTCGTGCGAGGCTGGCCATTATACGTGATGCTGCCGGGAATGGGGGCCAGCCCTGCCGATGAATAACTGCCTGGGCTGGTCGTGCAGCCCGTCAGAACAACCGCAAAAACCAGGCCAATTCCTATGCTCCGCTTCATCGAGCCCTCCAGCTGCTTTGTCTTTCATGCGGCACGCGCTTTTTATCGTCAATGTAACAGGGGACGACAGACATTGTTCCAGAATTGGCCGGAGACATCAGCGTAGCCGAGACTTCACCCCGAAACCGGGCCGAAGTCTCATCGCGTCGTTCGGTCGGAGCGCACGCAGTTGCTCGATCACCAAGAAGGCGCTCGATTATGCCGGCTCGCAGCAGGGCGTGACGGGCGACCAACTGGCGCAGTCGCTGAAAGGTCTCGTTCCGATGATGATGGCGCAGCTCAACATGCCCGAGCTGCAAAACCAGGTGGCGGCTGCCGTCAACACCTATCTCGACGGACCGAAAAGCCTGACGATCAGCGCCGCGCCGGAAAAGACGGTTCCCGTCCCGATGATCATCGGCGCGGCCATGGGGGCACCGAACACCATTCCTTCAGTACTTGGCGTCAAAGTCACGGCGAACGACTGACTATTCGCAGAGGCGTTTCACGAACGCTGGCTGCCGGAGGCGGGTTTCGCCAACCTGCCTCTGCATCCCTTTTCTAGGAAAGCAGAGGAACATCCGAGCCGACGAAAGGTGTCCACCACCTCTAGCCATTCCAGGAGAGGTGCGAAGCGGTTTTCCCGCGAAAGGCTCTAAAACTCGTCGCTGCGACGCTTCACGGCGTGCTTCAACGCCACCATATGCCTTCGCCGCTCCAGCATATAATCGGCATATCCGACGCAGATGAACAACAGTGTGGGGCCGGCGTAGATGATGATAAGAGCCAATGCGATAAGGATGAATGCGCTCGTCATGTCTTGTTTTCCATCAATACTGGTCGCCGCATCTGAAGCGGCGAAAGCGGACAGGCCCTCACATCGAGAATCCCTGTCCTTATTCCTTCAAAATTCGCCGGCTTCCTATTCGTTCCCTCCCCGATTGATTTCCATATGCGCGGCAGGCCCCATCGAACGACAATGATGAAGCGAACGGCTCGCCCGGCCTTAATCACTCGCACGGCCGTTCCTCCCGCATTGCCGCCGTCACGCTCTTCAGCAACGGGCTCGACATCAGATCCGCGAGCAAAACCGATAGCTTCGGCTTCCAGTTCGGATAGCTGTCGCTGGTGCCTGGCACATTGGTTGGCCTTTTTTCGTCGGTGAGATCGGCGAGACGGACCGCGGCGAGAAGCGAGGGCGTCCTGGCGATGAAGCGGTAGGCGTTGACGGTCAATTCCCTCAGCGTCTCCTCGCTTGCCCGTGCTGGGGAAAGCCTGGCCGGCAGGTCGAGGCCGGCAGACTTCAGCGCCGCCTTCAGGTTCCTCCGCTCGCGCTTGCGGTCTTCGAGATGTTTCTCGCTGAGATCGGCCGGCACGATGCCGTGGTCGCACCGGGCCTGAATGTCGGCGCCGCGCCACCAGCCGGCAAGGGTCTGGTGGTCGTGCGTCGAAATGCAGGCCAAAGCCAGAACGGGATAGACGTCCGCCGGCTTGAAGCCCTTCTCGTCCTGTTCATAGGAAAGGATGCGGTAGGAGAGAATGTGGGCCGCCGCCAGATCGTCCTGCAATCCTTTGGGGATCAGTCCCAAGTCTTCTCCGATGACGAGGCACCGATGCTCGACGGACACTTCTGCGAGGATCTGCAGAAGCCGAGCCGCGGGATAACGGACATAGGCGCCGCCGTCCGGCCTGCTGCCCAATGGCACCAGGAAGAGGCGGCGAAGTGCTGCGGCGTGGTCGATGCGGATGGCGCCCGCATATCGCATGGCAGCGCTGACCATGCGCCGGAAAGGCGACATTTCTCCTGCCGCGATCGCGGAAGGCAGATATCCGGCAAGGTGCCAGTCCTGCCCATCTGTGGCGAAGGGATCGGGAGGGCTGCCGATCGTGGCCTTCGAGAGATAGACATCCGGCTCGCTCCATGTCGCCGAGCCGTCGACCGCCTCCCCGACGGCAAGATCGAGATAAAGCCCGATCCGCAGGCCGGCCTTCCGCGCCCGGTCTGCCGCCTGCATCAGCTGCCGGTGGGCGAGCCATTGCAGCCACATGTGGAAGCCGACATCGTCCGCGTGTCCACGCTCGAATTCGGCGACGGCGGCGCTATCGAAGCGCTGGAAATCGGACGGCCAACGTTGCCAGCCGGCGCCTGCCCCGCGCTCGACCATGGAAAATGAGAGGCATTCGAAAAGTGCGTGCAGCCGCAGGCTGTTTCCGCCTTGCGCGGCGAAGGCATCGAAATCGGCCGGATCATAGGCGCCGTCGATCACGCTGCGCTGTCGCCAGGCCGGCCAGAGATCGCGTAGGGCCCTCAGCTTTATCTGTGCGACGCCAATGTAGTCGACGAGATCGGTCTGGCGAAGGTTGGTCAATTGCTGTTCGAGTTCGGGGCTGGAGGCAAAACCCGGCACCCGGTCGACCGCGATATAGAGCGGGTTGAGATGCTGGCGGCTCGAGGGCTCATAGGGGCTGCAACGGTCGGGATCGGCGAGAAACGGCGCGTGAAGCGGGGTGAGGCCGATGAAGTCGGCGCCCAGCGATCCCGCGAGATCCGCCATATCCGACAAATCTTCGAAATCTCCTATGCCCCAGTTGCGCGCCGAACGGAGTTCGTAAAGCTGCAGGCTCACGCCCCAAACCCGCGTGCCGGAAAGGAAATCCGGCAGAAATGACCTGGCGATCTTCTTAGCCGCCGGCTTGAGCTCCCGCCGCGGCGCGCCGTTCCCGGGATCGGCCGCTGCCGGCAAGTCGATCTTCAGTGCCGAGAGGATCTTGCGCTTGGTTTCGCCTGATATCGCCACCTCCCGATTGTCGGGACTGGGCCTGGTCAGGCTGATGCCGTGCCGGCGGGCGAGCGTGTCGAGCTCAGCAGATTTCATCGTTCGATCGCCTTCCTGTCAGCACGCCGTCACGCCTCGCCGATGCTCCAGATCACCGTCCAGGGCGCGAGATTGCCGCCGTCACTGCCGCCGAGACGGAAGATCGTCTCGCCGTCGTCTTGTTGCGAGACGAGCGGCGCCGCCTCGGCGCCGAGGTTGGCGTACAGATGAAGACGCCGGTTTTGCGCCAGGGTCCAATCCACCGCGAGCGCGCTTCCCACCGAGCGATAGACCGCGTTTCCGGCGCCGGCGCCTTTCAACAAAGGCACGATCCGTCGGTGTCGAAGGTCGAGAAGCGTCCTGTAAAAGCCAAGGACCTCGGAAGAGGCGAGTTTCGACCAGTCCAGCTTGGCAGCAGTGAAGGTCGATGGCGCCGTCGGGTCGAGAAGGTCGTCGGCGTCGAAGCCCGGCAGACGGGAAAGCTCCTCGCGACGGCCTTTCCTGACCTTCTCGTTCAGATCCTCGTCGAAATCGCAGAAAAAGGGGAAAGGTTCTCTGGCACCCCATTCCTCCCCCATGAACAGCATCGGAATCTCAGGCGCCAGCAGGTAGATGGCGGCGACCGCCTTGACAACATCAGCAGGGCTCGAAGCCAGAACCCGATCCCCCAGAGCCCTGTTGCCGATCTGGTCATGGTTCTGAATGAAGGAAATGAAAGCGGTGGGTGGGAGGTGGCCGCTCGGCCTGCCGCGGCTTGCGCCGCGGTAGGGCATGTGTTCCCCCTGAAACACGAAGCCTTCCGCCAGCGCCCGGCCGAGCTTGCCAGCGTCACCGGCGTAATCGGCATAATAGCCGAAGGTTTCGCCGGTGGCGGTGATATGCAGCACATGGTGCACGTCGTCGTTCCACTGGGCGGTGAACAGCTTCACTTCCCCGTTTTCGTCACGCGTCAACAGGTCGCTGTCGTTCTCCTCGTTTTCGACGATCAGATGAACATGCCGGTCGCCGGCCGCGGCTCTGACGCGGCGGGCAAGCGCGTGAAGCAGATGCTCGGCGCTGTCATCCTTGATGGCGTGGACGGCATCGAAGCGGAAACCATCGAGCCTGAACTCGGTGATCCAGTAGATGGCGTTTTCGATGATGAACTCGCGGATCATCTCCGATCCGTCGCCGTCGTAGTTGATGCCGTTGCCCCAGGGCGTCTTGTGATGATCGGTAAAGAGCGGCGCATAGGAGGGGATATAGTTCCCGTCAGGGCCGAAGTGATTGTAGACCACGTCCAGGAACACCGAGATCCCGCGCTGGTGCGCTGCGTCCACCAGCGCCATGAAATCTTCCGGCCGGCCGTAGCTGCTGTCCGGAGCATAGGGAAGCACGCCATCGTAACCCCAGCTGTAACGGCCGGGAAATTCACTCAGCGGCATGATCTGCAGCGCCGTAACGCCCAGCGCCTGCAGATGGTCGAGCCGCTCGATCGCGGCCTTGAAAGTACCCTCCGGCGTGAAGCAGCCGATGTGCATCTCGTAGATGACCATCTCTTCCCAAGGCCACCCCGTCCAGTCGCTCGTCTTCCAGCGATAGAAGGAAAGGTCGACCACTTCGCTCGGCCCGTGCACATCCTGCGGCTGGAACCGCGAGGCGGGATCGGGAATTTCGGAGCCGTCAGGCAGGACAAAGTGATAAAGTGTTCCGGCGTGCGCTTGCGCGACCGTGCAACGGTGCCAGCCGTTTTCAGAAGCCTGCATCGGGCGCGGAGGGGAGCCTTCCAGCTTCAGCGACACGCTTTCATGCAAGGGAGCCCAAAGGCGAAACAGAATGCCCTCTTCGGTGAATGCGGGGCCGAACGTCATTTGGGTCAAACGGAAACCTTCGATGAAGTGAGATCGGATTTAGGTAACTTTTGCGGGAGCAAAAAGTTTCGTCCGCAAGCGGACGCGCGAAAGTGGCCGCTGTCACCAGGATGGCCGCGCCTGTCGCCTTGGCATGTTACGCTTCGATCTCGTCAAGCCGCCGCGACTTTGCCCGAGAGCGCCTGATCCATAGCCGCCTGAAGCTGTTCCTGCGTGAATGGCTTCTTCATCCGCAGCATCCGCCCGAGGCCATGGTCTTCGGAAAACTCGGCATAGCCCGAGGCAAGGATGATGGGCAGGCCTGGAAAGGAGGAGCGAAGGTGACGCGCAAGCTCGGCGCCCGTCATGCCCGGCATGGCATGATCGGTGATGACGAGATCGCAACCCTGCCCGTCGGCAAAGAATTCCAAAGCCTGGGAGGCGGAAGACGCTTCCTGCGGCAGGTGCCCGAGATCCTCCAGCATCGCCACGGTTCCCGTCCGGACAAGCGCATCGTCATCGACAACGAGAATGGCAAGCGGCCGCGACGCCGGTTTCAAAGGCTCCGTCGCCGGTGGCTCGACGGCCGGCTGCACCTTGACGAAGGTTTCGGCAACGGGCAGCCACAGCGAAACGGTCGTGCCCTTGCCCCGGACGCTCGATATCTGGATCGAGCCGCCGGATTGCGCCGCCAGGCCATGCACCATCGACAGGCCGAGACCGGTGCCCTTGCCGACCCCCTTGGTGGTGAAAAACGGTTCGGCGGCACGCGAGACCGTTGCCTCGTCCATCCCCTCGCCATCGTCCGACACCGATATCCTGATATAATTTCCGCCCGCGAGCCCGGCCGGGCGGGCGTCTTCGGCTGCCGCCGCGGCAACCGTCACGGCTCCGCCGCTTTCGAGCGCATCCCGCGCATTGACGAATAGGTTGAGCAGCGCCAGTTCCAGCTGGTTGCTGTCGACCAGAAGGGGCGCCAGATCCGCCGGAATGCTTTTGCGGATTTCGATGCGCGGCCCCACCGCCTTGGCGAGAAGATCCTCGACGTTTTCGAACAGCCTGAAGAAGTCGACCGCCTGCGGCTTGAGCTCCTGGCGGCGTGCGAAGGCAAGCAGGCGCTGGGTGAGCGCGGTGCCGCGCTCGGCCGCCTGGATCGCGTTCGTCACCAGGCGTTCATTGCGTTCATCGGCCGGAAGCCGCTTCTTCAGAAGGTTGAGGCTGCCGAGTACCGCCATCAGGAGGTTGTTGAAGTCATGCGCCACGCCACCCGTCAGATGGCCGATCGTGTCGAGCTTCTGCGCCTCGAACAGCTGTGCGAGCGCTTCTTCGCGCTCCCGCGTCCGTTGATCGATCCGGTGCTCGAGTTCCTCGTTGAGTTCGCGCAACTGCGCTGCCGAGGCCTCGAGCTCGGCGGTGCGCTGATGAACGCGAGCCTCCAGCTCGGCGTTCAGGCGTTCGAGTTCCCTCGTCTTCCTGTAGAGATCGGCAAAGACCCGCACCTTGGCTCTCAGCACCTCGGGGACGATCGGGACGGAGACGTAGTCGACCGCGCCCACCGCATAGCCGCGCAGCCGGTCCGGTTCCGCCAGCATCACCGCGGAAACGAAGATGATCGGCGTGTTCTGATAGCGCGGATGCTGCCGGATCATGCTGACGAGCTCGAACCCGTCCTGTTCGGGCATGCAGACATCGACGAGGATCACCGCGATTTCGGTGCGCAACAGGTGCTCGAAGGCTTCGCGAGCGGATTGCGCCTTGATGAGGTTTTCCTCGAGCTCTTCGAGAATGACCTCGTAACTCAGGAGCTTTGCCGGTTGGTCGTCGACGAGGAGGATGTTGACGGGGTTCATGGCCAGATCCTCAACGATGCAGCCACATACGAAGAGCCGACAGAAGCTGTTCGGTATTGACCGGCTTCGCCAGATAGTCGGACGCGCCCGCTTCCAGGCATTTCTCGCGGTCGCCCTTCATCGCCTTGGCCGTCAGCGCCACGATCGGCAACCGCCGGAACCGCGGCTCCGAACGGATGACCTGCATCGTCTCGTAGCCGTCCATTCCAGGCATCATGATGTCCATCAGCACGATCGCGACAGAGGGTTCGTTGTTGATGACGTCGATGGCTTCGCTGCCGGTCGTCGCGGTCAGGACTTTCATTCCCCGGCGTTCGAGAACGCTGCTCAGCGCGAAGATGTTGCGGGCGTCGTCGTCGACGAGCAGCACGGTCTCGCCGACCAGGTCTTCGTCCGAGCTGTGCAGTTCCTGCAGTGTCGCCTGCTTTGCGGCCGGCAGGTCGGCGACCACCCGGTGCAGGAACAGGGCCGTCTCATCCAGGAGACGTTCGGGCGACTCGACCCCCTTCACCACGACGCTGCGGGCCATGCTGTGCAGCGCCGCGTCTTCCTCGGCGGAAAGCTCCCGGCCGGTAAAGACGACCACCGGCACCTCGCCGATCTCGGCGTCGTTGCGCATCTGCTCCAGCACGTCGAAGCCGGACATGTCGGGAAGGGAAAGGTCGAGCACCACGCAGTCGGCGGAATTCTGCCGAAGCGCCGCGAGAGCCTCCGATCCGGAGCCGACACTGGTGATATCGATGTCGTCATGTCCGAGAAGGGCGGTGACGCTCAGACGCTCGGCCTCGTTGTCTTCCACGAGCAGCAGATGCTTGCGGCGCGGTTGTGCATAGGCCTTCAATCGCGACAGTGCCTTGCCGAGGCCTTCCGGCGTCGTCGGCTTGCTCATGAAGGCAAAGGCGCCGCGGGTCAGCCCGTGCTGACGATCCTCGTCGAGGCTGATGATCTGGACCGGAATATGCCGCGTCTGCGGATTCTGCTTGAGCTGGCTCAGCACCGTCCAGCCGAGCATGTCGGGCAGAAAGATGTCGAGCGAGATCGCCGCCGGCCTGTAGTCCTGCGCGAGTGCGAGCGCATCGCTGCCGCGCATCGCCACCAGAACCTTGAATCCATTGTCGCGGGCAAGATCCACCAGGACGCGGGCGTAATGCGCATCGTCCTCGACGACGAGCAGCACCGAGTCGCCGGCCGCTATCTGATGGCGATCGTCTTCGACATGTTCGGCCGGCTTTTCGGCGCGGCGGTTTGCTGCCGCCTCGGCGAATTCCACGACATTTGCCGGCGGAACGGCCTTCGGCGCAACCGCGCCGGCGCCGACATAGGTGAGCGGCAGGTAGAGAACGAAGGTGCTGCCGACACCGGGGGTGCTGCGCAACTGGATCTCGCCGCCGAGCAGGTTTGCCAGTTCGCGGCTGATCGCCAGGCCAAGGCCGGTGCCGCCATATTTGCGGCTTGTCGAGGCATCCGCCTGCTGGAATGCCTCGAAAATGATGCGCTGTTTTTCAGGCGGTATGCCGATGCCGGTATCGACGACTTCGAAGGCAATGACCGAAGGCGCGTGCTTGAGCGAAGGATGATCGGACGACCAGCCGCTCGTTGCCGACGCGACTCGAAGCGTCACGCCGCCCTGCGCGGTGAATTTGAAGGCGTTCGACAGCAGGTTCTTGAGTATCTGCTGCAGGCGCTTCGAATCCGTGATGATGCTCCTCGTGACATCTGCGCCGATCTCGACCGAGAACGACAGGCCTCGGTTCTCGGCTTCATGCCGGAACGGCCGCGCCATGACCTCGAGCAGGTTGCTGACGGGGATCTCCTCGGCGTCGACCGACACGGTTCCGGACTCGATCTTCGACAGGTCGAGGATGTCGCTGATGAGGTTCAGCAGATCGGTGCCTGCCCCATGGATCGTCTTTGCGAACTCGACCTGCTTGCTTGAGAGGTTGCCATCCGGGTTTTCTCCCAGCTGCTGGCCGAGAATGAGGATCGAATTCAAAGGCGTGCGCAGCTCGTGCGACATGTTGGCGAGGAATTCGGATTTGTACTTCGATGTCAGCGCGAGCTCGGTTGCCTTTTCCTCCAGCGCGCGCCGGGCCTGCTCGATCTCCTGGTTCTTCGCCTCGACTTCGACGTTGCGCTCCTCCAGCTGCTGCGCCTTCTGCCCGAGCTGCTCGTTGGTCTGCTGTAGCTCGCGCTGCTGCGTCTGAAGCTCGGCGGCGAGCTGCTGGGACTGCTTGAGCAGGCCTTCGGTCTGCATGGTCGCTTCGATCGAGTTAAGGACGATGCCAATCGATGTCGTCAGCTGGTCGAGGAAGGACAGCTGCAATTCGGTGAATTCGCCTACGGAGGCAAGCTCGATCACCGCCTTCACCTGCCCCTCGAAATGCACAGGCAGCACAATGGCGCTTCTCGGCAGGGTCGTGAACACGCCGGAGCTTATCGGAACGACGTTGTCGGGAAGGTCGGTGACCAGGATGCGGCGGGCGTCGCTGGCGCACTGGCCGACAAGTCCCTGGCCGAATTCGAGCCTGGCCGGATGCGCCGCCTCGCCCCCTTTCGCGTAAACGGAAAGCAGCGACAGGACCGGCTGCCGCTCGTCGGCATCCACCTGGTAGATGACCCCCTGATGGGCGCCGACCAGGGGCGCCAGCTCCGACAGCAGCATCTTGCCGACCAGCGTCAGGTCGCGCTGCCCCTGCAGCATGTTGGTGAAGCGCGCCAGGTTGGTCTTCAGCCAGTCCTGCTCGGTGTTGCGTTCGGTGGTGAGCCGGAGGTTGTCGATCATCGTGTTGATGTTGTCCTTGAGCTCGGCCACTTCGCCGCGCGCATCGACCTTGATCGAGCGCGTCAGGTCACCCTTGGTGACGGCGGTCGCCACCTCGGCGATTGCGCGCACCTGCGTCGTCAGGTTTGCGGCAAGCAGGTTGACGTTGCCGGTCAAGTCCTTCCAGGTTCCCGCGGTGCCTGGAACATTCGCCTGACCGCCGAGGCGGCCTTCCACGCCCACTTCGCGCGCAACCGTGGTCACCTGATCGGCGAAGGTCGCAAGCGTGTTGGTCATGTTGTTGATGGTCTCGGCAAGGGCGGCCACCTCACCCTTGGAGGCGACGGTGAGATTTTGCTTGAGGTCGCCGTTGGCCACCGCCGTCACCACCTTGACGATGCCGCGCACCTGCTCGGTGAGGTTGGCGGCCATGACGTTGACGGTGTCGGTCAGGTCCTTCCATGTGCCGGCGACACCCGGCACCTGCGCCTGGCCGCCGAGCTTGCCTTCGGTGCCGACCTCGCGAGCGACGCGCGTCACTTCGCCGGCGAAGGCGTTGAGCTGGTCCACCATCGTGTTGATGGTGTTCTTCAGTTCGAGGATTTCCCCCTTCACGTCGACCGTGATCTTGCGCGACAGGTCGCCGCGCGCGACGGCCGTCGTCACTTCGGCGATGTTTCGAACCTGGGTCGTCAGATTGGCGGCGAGCAGGTTGACGTTGTCGGTCAGGTCCTTCCAGGTGCCGGCGACACCGGGAACGACGGCCTGGCCACCCAGCCTGCCATCGGTGCCGACTTCGCGGGCAACACGCGTCACTTCGCCGGCAAAGGAACGAAGCTGATCGACCATGGTATTCAAAGTATCCTTCAAGAGCAGGATTTCGCCGCGCACGTCGACCGTAATCTTGCGAGACAGGTCGCCGTTGGCGATGGCGGTGGCGACCTCGGCGATGTTGCGCACCTGCGCCGTCAGATTGCCGGCCATGGAGTTGACGCTGTCGGTCAGGTCCTTCCAGGTGCCGGCAACACCGGAGACCTGCGCCTGGCCGCCGAGCTTGCCTTCGGTGCCGACTTCGCGGGCAACACGCGTCACTTCGCCAGCAAAGGCGTTGAGCTGGTCCAACATCGTGTTGATGGTGTTCTTCAGTTCGAGGATTTCCCCCTTCACGTCGACGGTGATCTTGCGCGACAGGTCGCCGCGCGCCACGGCCGTCGTCACTTCGGCGATATTGCGGACCTGGCCGGTGAGGTTGGAGGCCATGGAGTTGACGTTTTCGGTGAGGTCCTTCCAGGTGCCGGCAACCCCCGGCACCTGCGCCTGGCCGCCGAGCTTGCCCTCGGTACCGACTTCGCGGGCGACACGCGTGACTTCGGAAGCGAAGCGGTTCAGCTGATCAACCATGGTGTTCAGCGTTTCCTTGAGCTCGAGGATTTCGCCCGAGACCGACACCGTGATTTTCTTCGATAGATCGCCATTGGCGATCGCGGTCGAAACTTCGGCGATGTTGCGCACCTGCGCGGTCAGATTGCCCGCCATGGAATTGACGCTGTCGGTCAAATCCTTCCAGGTGCCGGCGACGCCGAGCACGTTGGCCTGGCCGCCGAGCCGCCCTTCGGTGCCGACCTCGCGCGCCACACGCGTCACCTCGCCGGCAAAGCCGTTGAGCTGATCGACCATCGTGTTGATGGTTTCCTTCAGTTCGAGGATTTCGCCCGACACCGTGACGGTGATCTTCTTGGAAAGGTCTCCCTGGGCGACGGCGGTCGCGACTTCGGCAATATTGCGCACTTGCCCGGTCAGGTTGGAGGCCATGGAATTGACACTGTCGGTCAGGTCCTTCCAGGTGCCGGCGACGCCGCGCACATTGGCCTGGCCGCCGAGCCGGCCCTCCGTGCCGACTTCGCGGGCGACGCGGGTCACTTCGGAGGCGAAGGCGTTCAGCTGGTCCACCATCGTATTGATGGTTTCCTTCAGTTCGAGAATCTCGCCCTTCACGTCGACGGTGATTTTCTTCGACAGGTCGCCATTGGCGATGGCGGTCGAGACGTCCGCGATATTGCGGACCTGCGCCGTGAGGTTGCCGGCCATCGAGTTGACGTTTTCGGTCAGATCCTTCCAGGTGCCGGCGACACCGCGCACATTGGCCTGGCCGCCGAGCCGTCCTTCGGTGCCGACTTCACGGGCAACGCGGGTCACTTCCGACGCGAAGGCATTGAGCTGATCGACCATCGTGTTGATCGTTTCCTTCAGCTCGAGGATTTCTCCCGACACCGTCACAGTGATCTTCTTCGACAGGTCGCCATTGGCGATCGCGGTCGAGACCTCTGCGATGTTCCGCACCTGCGCGGTGAGGTTCGAGGCCATGGAATTGACGTTGTCAGTGAGGTCCTTCCAGGTGCCAGCGACACCCGGGACCTGCGCCTGGCCGCCGAGCCGCCCTTCGGTGCCGACTTCACGCGCCACGCGCGTCACCTCGCCGGCAAAGCCGTTCAGCTGGTCGACCATCGTGTTGATGGTTTCCTTGAGCTCCAGGATTTCACCCGAAACGTCGACGGTGATCTTGCGCGACAGGTCGCCGCGTGCCACGGCCGTGGTCACCTGGGCGATGTTGCGCACCTGCGCCGTGAGGTTGCCGCACATGGCGTTGACGCTGTCGGTCAGGTCCTTCCAGGTGCCGGCAACGCCTGGCACCAGAGCCTGCCCACCGAGCTTGCCTTCCGTGCCGACCTCGCGCGCGACGCGCGTCACTTCCGAGGCGAAGGATCGCAGCTGGTCGACCATGGTGTTGATCGCTTCCTTGAGCTGCAGAATCTCGCCGCGCACGTCGACGGTGATCTTCTTGGAAAGATCGCCATTCGCAACGGCGATCGTGACGTCGGCGATGTTGCGTACCTGCGCCGTCAGGTTCGACGCCATCGAGTTCACGCTTTCGGTGAGATCCTTCCAGACGCCGGTCACCTCTGGCACCTGCGCCTGGCCGCCGAGTTTTCCGTCCGTGCCGACCTCGCGCGCGACGCGTGTCACTTCCGATGTGAAGACACTCAGCTGTTTGATCATCGTATTGACGATATCGGCCGAGCGCAGGAACTCGCCTTTGAGCGCCCGCCCGTCGACATCGAGCGGCACAGTCTGCAACAGATCTCCCTTGGCGACCGCCGTGATCGTCCGGGTCACGGCAGTTGTTGGCCACAGGAGATCGTCGATCAGACCGTTGATCGATCCTTCCATTTCGGACCAGGAACCGTCCGAGAGGCCGAAGCGCACGCGCGTGCTCGTTCGCCCGTCCCGGCCAACCACCTGCCCGACATGCTCCAACTGCTGGGCCATGCGCTGATTGGCGGCGATGATGTCGTTGAGGGCATCGGCGACCTTGCCGGTGAGACCCGTCAGGTCGGACCGCATCCGTACCGAAAAGTCGCCGCGCCGGACCGCGACAAGGACTTCCAGAAGCGCGCTGGCGTCGTCGAACGCCATTGTTTTGTGGTCATGCCCATTGAGGCTGTCAACCGCAACGCTGTCGCGCGCGAATTCGCTGGTTTGGTTGCTCACGAAAATCCCCCTCTTCGACGATCGGTAATTTAGCGCTCAACTCAGAAAATGGTATGGGCCGTCCCGCGTCCATCCTAACATGATTCACCGCCCAAAATGAGCCTGATAGTTGCAGATATCCGAAATGCTCGCCGGAAACCGTCTCGGCGGAATTTGCGGCTTTTCGTGCGCGGGAACACTTTGCTGCCGACTGTCGTTTCCGTCCTGACAATGGAGAGCGACATGTCGAACGTCTCAAGGACAGGCAAGGAAGAGATCAACAACGCGACCAGCCGGACCACTTTCGGAAAGTCGGTCGAGAGCCAGGCGCAAATCGAGGACGCGGCTGCGCAAGCGTCGCCCGACGCTGGCGGCGAGATGCTCAACATCTACCGGTTGGAGCCAATCGCCGCACCCGACGATCCGCGATGGGACAATTCCCCCGGACATGGCACCGTCGTCGTCGCCGCCAGAACGCCCGGTGACGCCAGGATCGTCGCAGCGGCGGGCGAACTCGACTTCATGGAAGTGGATGCGGCTCCCGCCGAGGATGTGACGACGGTCAATGCCAGCGCCTTTCGGGACGACAAGCTCTACACCGTCATCGAGATCGATCGGAACAGGCGCGATGTCCCGCGCGGGATCGTCGACGGTGTGGTCACCATCGACACGATCCGACCGGTTCAAACGGACTGACGTAGCAATATCCCCGGCGCGATCGGCGAGGCGCCGGAGCGTCACAATCGCAGATCCTCTCGTTTCCTCGGAGCTCTCATGAATACGGCCAACCTCCAGCTCAAGGGCCTGATCATGGCCATGGCGGCGATATGTGATGCGATCGTCGAGAAGGAACTGCTTACCAGCGAGGAACTCAATGCCGCGCTGTCGAAAGCCACGAAGGCAATCGAGGAGGACGACGACCATGAACTGTCGGATGCCAACCACGCCGCGATCCTGTTCCCCATCCGCGTGCTGCAGCTTGCCGAAGAGGCAGGCAGGAGAGGCGAACGGTTGACGTTTTCGGACTATGCCAAGCTCGTGGGAAGGCTGAGCTGAACATATTCGAAGGCTTACCCTGATGCTGTCGACATCGGGGCGAGTTCGCTTCGGGCACCTGCCCTTGGTTGACTTCATACCATCATAACTATACAAATACCTTGTCAACCGAGGAGCCGCTCAATGGCCCGCTACGCATCCGGTCCCGTCACAGTGCAGGAAGAGCCGAATTCCATCAGGACCGCGTTTCTGCGACGTGCGACATCGGCGCTGGAGCGCATTTCGGCGAATGTGCCGGCAAAGGACCTGGCCGATGCGCTTTCAGCCCCGACCGACGCCGGATCGTTGGCGCAGCTTCTCAGCCGCTCGGATATGGTGGGCTCGGCGATAAACGATCTCGATCCGCTGGTTCCAGCACTGGCTCGCAACGTCGAGCATCGGCAAAATCTCGTCGAACGGGCCGGCGGGACGATGTCAGCCGAAGACGCCGGACGGATCCTAGGCATCAGCAGACAAGCCGTCGACAAGAGGCGGCGGGCTGGCACGCTGCTTGCCGTACGCGAGGGCAGCGACTGGCGCTATCCGCTCTGCCAGCTGGATCAAGGTGAGGTGATCGGGGGGATTTCCGACGTAGTGCGTGGTTTTGCCGCCGCCGGTCCCTGGATCGCATTGGATTTTCTGCTCGCTGCCGATACGGCTCTCGGTGGTCGGACAGCCCTGCAGGCGCTCCGCGACGGCGATCGTGAAGCAGTCCGGCGTCTGATCCGGATTGAAACCTCCGACGGCTTTGCCTGATGCCGGCAAATGCAGGCAGAGGGCCGTCGGGAGGTGCACCGCCCCCGACCCCTTGGCTCGCCCATTCGCCATTGCCGATCGACCTCATTTTGGCCGGGCAGGTTCTCCATAGGGTCCATCGGACGCGTCTCGATCCCATCTTCTTTGGACCCGGCCCCGGGATTGCCGCCACCAATCATTTCGACAGCGCCAGCGGACGTTTCGGAATTCTCTATGTCGGGATGAGCCGCAGGGGAGCGCTTGCGGAAACGATCCTGCGCAATCCCCAGCGGTTGATGGTGTCGATGACCGAAATCACCACCCGCGCCATTAGTGAACTCAGCTGTATCAGACCGCTGAGGATCGTGCGCATGCACGGAACCGGCCTGCAGGCCCTCGGCACCGATAATGCCATTTCCACCGGCCCTTACGAACCATGCGGCCTTTGGACCGACGCGCTTTGGGACCATGCCGACCAGCCGGACGGTCTCGCCTACCAGTCGCGCCACGATTCGAGCGAGATCTGCCTTGCCCTTTTCGAACGTAACGACATGGCGTTCAACAGAAAGGGCACGCTTCCGCTCTCCGGCATCCTCAAGGAGATCGCCGCGATCCTCGAAGTCTACGGCAAGTCGCTGTCGCCGGTCGGCCCTGTTTAGACGGCGAACGCGGCTACAGTTCAATGGGCGATGGCACGCTGCCCCGCAACAATGCACTGTCAATTTTGCGATAAGTTGATTTGTTTGGTCTTGTTTTCTGCCTGTTTCTGAGGCTATACGGCGGCCGGATATACTCACGCACCGGGAATTTCTTCGTGACCAGCCTCAAATCGCTTCTGGCCGCCTGCGGCCTCTCCGCCATCATCGGCCTTGCCGCAAATCCGTCTTTGGCCGGTTCGACGACCTACCCGCTGATCCTGGAAAACTGCGGCGCCCAGGTGACTTTCCGGAAGGCGCCCGAACGGGCGATCGGCCTCGGCCAAAACAGCGCTGAAATCCTGCTGCTGCTCGGCCTCGAGGACAAGATGGCCGGCACGGCCTTCTGGCCGAGCAAGGTCCTGCCGCAGCTCGCAGAAGCCAATGCCAAGGTCAAGCTTCTGACCGTCGAGATGCCGACCTTCGAATCGATCCTCGCCGAAAATCCCGATTTCGTGGCGGTGGCTCTGCCGAGCCTGGTCGGGCCGAACAGCAAGGTCGCCAAGCGCGAGGATTTCGACAAGGTGGGCGTCGCGACCTATCTCTCGCCCAGCACCTGCCTCAGCACCAAGGACGTCAAGGACCAGTACGGCAGCCGCGCCGAGCTGTGGAACATGGATCTTCTCTACAAGGAGATCGACGAACTCTCGCAGATCTTCAACGTCGCCGATCGCGGTCAGGCGCTGATCGCCGACTTCAAGGCGCGCGAAGCCAAGCTTCGCGGGAGCGTTTCGAAGGACGGCAAGAACCTTTCCTACGTCTTCTGGTTCTCCAGCCCCAGCCCGTCGGCCGACGCCTATCTCGGCGGCAAGAACAGCGCGTCCGGCTTTATCGCCGACCTGCTCGGCGGACACAATGCGATATCAGCGGAAGCGGAATGGCCGACGCTCGGCTGGGAAGGCATCATCGCCTCCAATCCCGACGTCATCGTCGTCGCCAGTCTCGACCGTAACCGCTGGGAGCTCGACAAGCCGGAGGCCAAGATCAACTTCCTGAACACCGATCCGGCCGTCAGCCAGATCCCTGCCGTCAAGAACAAGGCGATCGTGATCATGGACGGCCAGGCCATGAACCCGACCGTCCGCACGGTCCACGGCGCTGAGCAGGTGGCTGGCCAGATGAAGGCTCTCGGTCTGTTGAAGTGACGGACGCGGGCCGTATCTTCCGGCAGCTGGGAGCCGTCCTCGCACTGCTCCTCGCCTCTTTCTGCCTCATCGCTATCGCCGTTGGCGTCAGCGTCGGGATCGGCGACCTGCCGATCCCGCTTGCAACCACGTTTTCGGCCGTCACCAACCGGCTGGGATGGACCGCGGTCGAGCTGAACCGCATCCATGAGACCGTCATCTGGGATTATCGGCTCAGCCGAGCGCTCGTTGCCGCCTTCTGCGGTGCGGGCCTTGCGCTGTCGGGCGCGATCATGCAGTCGCTGCTGCGCAATCCGCTTGCTGAGCCCTATGTTCTCGGCATCTCCGCTGGCGCTTCTTCCGGCGCCGTCGCGATCGTCATCCTAGGGATCGGCTCGGGCGCGGTATCGCTATCGGCCGGCGCCTTTGCCGGCGCCTTCGCAGCCTTCTTCTTCGTGGCGCTGCTCTCGAACGGTACGCGCGGCGGAGCGGATCGCACCATCCTTGCCGGTGTCGCCGCATCGCAGCTTTTCAACGCCACGACGTCCTATATCGTCACCACCTCGGCCAATGCGCAGCAGGCCCGCGACGTCATGTTCTGGCTGCTCGGCAGCTTCGGCGGCGTGCGCTGGCCGGAATTCGCGCTGGTCTCGGTCGTCGTCGGGTTCGGCCTCGCCGCCTGTCTGTTCTACGCCCGCGTTCTCGACGCCTTCGCTTTCGGCGACGAAGCGGCATCCTCGCTCGGCGTCAATGTCGGGCGCGCCCGCATGGCACTTTTTGCGCTGACCGCGATGATGACGGCTACGATCGTCAGCATGGTGGGCTCGATCGGCTTCGTCGGCCTCGTCGTGCCGCATGTCGCCCGCTTCGTCGTCGGGCCGCTCCACATTCGTCTCCTGCCGGCCTGCGCCATCGCGGGGGCGATCTTCATGGTGTTCGCCGACATCGCCGCACGTGCCCTCATTCCCGGCCAGATCCTGCCGATCGGCGTCGTCACCGCCTTGGTCGGCGTTCCCTTCTTCTCGATTATCCTCTACCGGTTCCAGCGCGCGTCATGAGCATCAAGGCCGACAACCTCACCTGGAAAATTGGCAGGAAGACGATCCTGGAGGGTGTCTCCCTGGAGGCGCGGCCTGGCGGGATGCTCGGCCTGCTCGGGCCGAACGGCTCGGGCAAAACCTCGTTGCTGCGGCTTCTCGCTGGCCTGAAACGGCCGCATTCCGGCCGCGTCACGCTCGACCGCAGCGATATCGGCACGATCAGCCGCCGCTCGATCGCCCGGCGGATCGCCTTCGTCGAGCAGCACGCCACGACGAATGCCAACCTGAAGGTGGTCGACGTCGTCAAGCTCGGAAGGTTTCCGCACCGGTCGATGTTCTCGGGCTGGACGAGGGCCGACGAAGAGGCGGTGGAAGAGGCGCTGGCGCGCGCCGGCATGGCAGAGAAGCGCGACGATCGCTGGCAGAGCCTGTCGGGCGGCGAAAAGCAGCGCACCCATATCGCCAGGGCGCTTGCCCAGTCGCCTCAGGAACTGATCCTAGACGAGCCGACAAACCATCTCGATATCCAGCACCAGATCGGCCTGATGCGGCTCGTCTCCGGCCTGCCGATCACCAGCATCGTCGCCCTGCACGATCTCAACCATGCCGCTATGTTCTGCGATGAGCTGATCATCCTGCAGCAGGGTAGGATCGTCGCCTCCGGCCCGCCGCAGGACGTGTTGAGCGAAGATCTTCTGCGCGACGTCTTCTCCGTCGAAGCCCGCATCGAAGCCTCACCCTATCACTCGCGCCCGCATATCCATTATCTCAGGTGAGAGCGGCTCTCACTTCACGATCTGCAACGGCAAAGCGGTCGTCTTTTTCAGTGTCTTGAGGACGATGCTTGACTTCACCGATGCCAGATTGTCAGTGACCCGGATCATTCTTTCGAGAAATTGGCTGAGATGTTCGAGGTCGCGCGTCATGACTTTCATCAGAAAGTCGGCGTCACCGGTCTGCGAATAGCATTCCAGGATCTCCGGCGCGGTCTCGATGAAACGATGAAGCTGCTCGTTTCCACCTTCCGTATGCGCTCTGAGGCTGACGAGCGTATGAGCGACGACAGTGAAACCCAGCTTCACGGGATTGAGGATGGCGACGACACTCTGGATATATTGCTCGTTACGCAGCCTTTCCAAACGGCGTGCGCACTGGGTCGCGGAGAGATTGACCTTCAGAGAGAGTTCGCTCTGCGTCTGCTCACTGTTTTGCTGGAGAGCGGCAAGCAATTTGATATCGAACGGGTCAAGCATGGTTCACTCTCCTCATGCGGTGAATTTCTGCACATTATAGCCATATCGCGCTGATTGTCTGCATAGATGCGCCGTTACAGGGAGATAATCGCAGAAATTCGTCGCGAAAGTTCAGCTAGTCTGCGAGCCAGAATTACGGAAACGAGGTGGACTTGTGTTTGACGAACTGAACAGTCGGCCAGCCGACAGCCTGCTTGCACTCATCAAGGCCTTCCAGGCCGACGATCGCCCCGGGAAAATCGACCTGGGGGTTGGGGTTTATCGTGACTCCATGGGACGCACGCCGGTGATGCGTGCTGTAAAGGCAGCGGAGCAGCTTCTCCTGGAGACCCAGGACAGCAAGAAATATCTTGGCCCGGAAGGTGACCTGCAATTCGTGCGCCTCCTGCAGCCCATCATCTTCGGAAAATCGCCGACGTTTGCTCAACGCCTTGTCGGTATTCAGACACCCGGTGGAAGCGGCGCCCTGCGTCTCGGCGCTGAGCTCATCCAAGCGGCAAATCCGTCAGCAAAGGTTCTGCTCGGGACGCCAAGCTGGCCAAATCATGCGCCGATCCTCAGCTCAGCGCGCTTGCCGGTAAAGGAGTACGCTTTCGTTGACCTGATGTCGCAGCAGGTGAAATTCGAAAGCGTGGTCGCCGCCTTGTCTTCCGCTCGGGAAGGCGACGTCGTGCTGCTTCACGGTTGCTGCCACAACCCGACCGGCATCGATTTCACCATGGAACAGTGGCGACAGATTACCGAGATTCTTGTTGCGCATCGGCTGGTACCGTTCATCGATCTCGCCTATCAAGGCCTCGGCGACGACCTCGAACAGGACGCCGCGCCAACGCGCTTGATCCTCGAGGCGGTCGATGAGGCGCTGATCGCCTATTCCTGCGACAAGAATTTCGGTCTTTATCGCGAGCGTGTCGGCGCGCTCTATGTCATGGCCCGCAATGGGGATGCCCTCAGTAAGGCCGAAAGTAACATGGCGGCACTTGCTCGAGTGAACTGGTCCATGCCGCCCGATCATGGAGCCGCGGTCGTCAGGACCATTCTCGAAAGCGAAGAGATATCAGCCATGTGGCGCGCTGAGCTCGAGGAGATGTGCGAGCGTGTCAACAGCAATCGTGCGGCGCTCGCCGCCGCCGCGCCGGATCTCGCCTTCATCAGCCGTCAACGCGGCCTGTTCTCCAATCTTTCCATGTCTAGGGAAACGGCCGCGGCCCTGCGCGCCAAACACGGCATCTACATGGCCGACTCCGGACGTCTGAACCTTGCAGGCATGCAGCCGGCCGATGCCGGCGTCATCGTCGCGGCGCTCCGGGCCGAAGGCTGCCTGAAATGAGCGGGAAAGAAACGACCGGTCAGGCGATGACCCGTTCACTCGTCGCTCATGGGATCGACACCGTATTCGGCATCCCGGGCGCCCACATGTATGATTTTAACGATGCCCTCTACGGTGCCGGTGACAAAATTCGGTTCATTCACACCAGGCACGAGCAGGGCGCCGGTTACATGGCCTATGGCTATGCCAAGTCCACCGGCCAGATCGGCGCCTATACCGTCGTTCCGGGCCCAGGCGTCCTCAATTCCGGCGCAGCTCTCTGCACCGCTTACGGCGCCAATACCCCGGTGCTGTGCATCACCGGCAACATCATGTCCCATTTGATCGGTCAAGGCAGAGGACAGTTGCACGAACTGCCGGATCAGCTCGCGACGATGCGCGGAATTACGAAAACGGCGGAGCGGATCAATCACCAATCCGAAACCGGTCCTGTCACGGCCGGGGTCGTCGCCAAAATGCTCTCCGGCCGCCAGGGTCCAGGAGCGGTCGAAGCGCCATGGGACGTGTTCGGGCAATTCGGCCCAGAAACCGATCTGCCGGTCGGCACGAGAGCACCTCATCCGGCCGTCAACCCTGATCAGGTCGCTGCCGCGGCGGCACTGATATCAGGTGCCAGCAACCCGATGATCATGGTTGGTGGCGGCGCGGTGGATGCTGGAGCGGAAATCGCTGCTCTTGCGGAATTGCTGCAGTCGCCCGTCACGTCCCATCGCTCCGGCAAGGGCATCGTCGCCGACGATCACCCCAACTACCTGAATTTCGTCGCGGCCTATGAATATTGGCGCAAGACGGACGTCCTGATCGGGATCGGCAGCCGGCTGGAATTGCAGTTCATGCGATGGAAGTGGCTGCCCAGGGGGCTCAAGGTAGTCCGCATCGATATCGATCCGACCGAAATGGTCCGGCTCAAGCCTGATGTCGGCATCGTTTCGGATGCCAAGGCCGGAACACAGGCCCTCGTTGATGCGCTTGCCGGGCTGGGCCGTGAAGATCGCACACGCGAATTTGCGGAACGCAACGAAGAGGCCAAGTCTCGCTTCTCGGCAGTGCAGCCGCAGTTCGCCTATCTCGATGCCATTCGCCAAGCCCTGCCAAGGGACGGCTTCTTCGTCGAGGAAATCTGCCAGATGGGCTTTACCGCCCGATTTGCATTCCCGGTCTATGCCCCTCGTCAGTACGTCACATGCGGTTATCAGGACAATCTGGGTTTCGGCTTCAACACGGCCTTGGGCGTGAAAGTCGCCAATCCCGACAAGGCCGTTATTTCTGTTTCCGGCGATGGTGGCTTCATGTTCGGGGTTCAGGAACTTGCTACCGCCGTCCAGCATAAGATCAATGTCATCGCCATCGTCTTCAACAATTCGGCCTATGGCAATGTACTGCGTGACCAGAAGCAGGCGTATGAAGGCCGTTATCTTGGCTCGGAGCTCACCAATCCCGACTTTGTCGCGCTTGGCGAGAGCTTCGGCATTCGAGCATTCAAGGTGACGAGCCCTGGCGAATTGAAAGATGCGATCGACAAAGCCCTATCTCTCGACGAACCTGTTCTCATCGAGGTTCCCATCGAGAAGGGATCCGAGGCGAGCCCTTGGCCTTTCATTCATCCGGCTCCGCACACCGAATGAAAAGGCTCTAAAGCCTTATGGCGACGGCCCTTGCAGAAAGATCGTCGACAGCGGCGGCAGCGTCAGCGACAGGGAGACGGACCTGCCGTGGGCGGGCACGGGTTCAGTCGACACCGCGCCGTTGACCAGGCCCGAGCCGCCATATTCCCGCGCATCCGTCGTCATCCGCTCGATCCATACACCGTCGCTGGGCACACCGATCCTGTAACCGTAACGCGGCACCGGCGTGAAGTTCGACATGACCAGCACCGACGAAGCGCGATCGGGCGCATAACGGAGCATTCCGAGGACGGAATTGACGGCGTCGTCGGCTGCCGCCCATTCGAAACCCTCGGGATGAAAGTCGCCGAACTGCAATGCCGGCTCGTCCCCGTAAAGGCCGTTCAGATCCTTCACCAGCCGCTGGATCCCCACATGCTGAGGCCGGTCCAGCACATCCCAGGTCACCGACCCGTCATGGTTCCATTCGCCAGGCTGGGCGACTTCGCTCCCCATGAACAAGAGCTTCTTGCCGGGATGGCCCCACATGAACGCGAGATAGCTGCGCAGATTGGCGAATTTCTGCCATTCGTCGCCCGGCATTTTCGTCAGCAGCGAGCCCTTTCCGTAGACGACCTCGTCATGTGAAATCGGCAGAATGAAGCGCTCGGAATAGGCATAGATCATGCCGAAGGTCATCGTGCCGTGGTGATAACTCCGGTACACCGGATCCTTCTCGATGTAGCTCAGGCTGTCATGCATCCAGCCCATGTTCCATTTGATGTCGAAGCCCAGCCCCCCTTGCTCCGGTGGCTTTGTTACGCCTGGCCAGGCAGTGGATTCTTCGGCGATCGTCATCGCGTGCGGGCAGCGCTCATGAATGATGCTGTTCAGGTGCTTGAAGAATTCGACCGCTTCCAGATTCTCGCGACCGCCATATTGGTTGGGAATCCATTCGCCCTCATTGCGGCTGTAGTCGCGGTAGAGCATCGAGGCAACGGCATCGACCCGCAAACCGTCGATATGGTAGCGCTCCAGCCATTCCAGCGCGCTGGCGATCAGGAACCCTTTCACCTCGTTGCGGCCAAGATTGTAGATCAGCGTGTTCCAGTCGCGGTGAAAGCCTTCGCGCGGATCTTCGTGCTCGTAGAGCGCGCTGCCGTCGAAGCGGGCAAGCCCCCAGACGTCGGTGGGAAAGTGGGCCGGCACCCAGTCGAGAATGACGCCGAGCCCGGCGCCATGGCACCGGTCGACGAAATAGGCGAAATCCTCAGGCGTCCCATATCGGCCGGTGGGCGCAAACAGGCCGAGCGGCTGATAGCCCCAGGAGCCGCCGAACGGATGCTCCATGATCGGCAGCAGTTCGATATGGGTAAAGCCCATGTCGCTGACATAGGGAACCAGCCGCTGGCTGAGTTCGACCCAGTCGAGCGACCTGTTGCCGTCCTTTTGATCGCGAAGCCAGGAGCCGGCGTGCACCTCATAGACGGAGAACGCGCCCTCCAGCCTGTCTTGCCGGGACCGGCCCTTCGTCCAGCCGTCATCGGTCCATCGAAACGGCGTCGACGATGCGACGATGGAGGCGGTGGACGGAGCGGCCTCGCTCGCCCTCGCCACCGGATCGGCCTTCTGCGGCAGGCAGGTCCCCTCAGCATCGACGATCTCAAACTTGTATCTTTCGCCGGGTGCCAGCCGCGGGATAAACAGCTCCCAGACGCCCGCCGACTGTCTCAGCCGCATCGGATTTCGCCGCCCATCCCAGGCGTTGAAGTCGCCGACAACCGAGACGCGGCGCGCATTCGGGGCCCAGACGGCGAAACGAACGCCTGATATATCGTCGATCGACATCGCCATTGCGCCGAGCGTCCGGCTGAGACTGTAGTGGGTGCCCTCCGATATCAGATGGAGGTCGAGCTCTCCGAGCAGCAGGCCGAAACTGTAGGGGTCCTCGGTGATCTGAATTGCATCCGGCCATGTGATCCGCAGCCGGTATCCTGTCCTCGAGGCGGCGGCCGCTGCAAACAGGCCGGACGGGTGGGCGATGCTGAACGGCGCCACCACCCGACCGCTCGTCGCCTCGATGAGATCGACCGCTTCCGCGCCAGGCAGATATACCCGCACGATCGTCATGCCGCCGCTTTCGTGGGGGCCGAGGATCGAAAAGGGATCGCCATGGCGCCCCTCGATCAAGGCCCATAGCGCATCCTGTCCGATGCCCGCCAGGAGTTCCGAGCGCTCAACATTCATGCCTTGACCCCCGCCAGACGCGATACGATTTCGGTAAAGCCGGATAGCGGGATCGGCAGCCATTTCGGCCTGTTGCGGGCTTCATAGGCGATCTCGTAGGCGGCCTTTTCGAGAAGAAAGGCATCGAGAACCCTCCGTCTTTGATCGGGTGGGATGTCAAGCTCCTTCGATACGGAGACGGCTCGCGAATAGGCATCGAGAAAGGCCTCCTCGGCATGGCGCCCGAAGCGGGCGATCGCCTCGCGCCGGACTTCGTTCTCATGTTCGATGACCGCGTCGTTATCGAGCTGGGCGGTGGCCACGAGGTAGCTCAGCGATCTCAAAAGCCCGGCGACATCGCGCAGCGGATTCGTCTTGGCGCGGCGCTCGGTCAGATTTTTCGCAGGCTCGCCTTCGAAGTCGATGATGACGGCATCGCCCTCGCTGACGAGGATCTGGCCAAGATGGAAATCGCCATGCGTGCGCGTCATCAGCGTATGGCGGGCGCTTTCCGCCAGCGTCGCGGCGAGCTCGACGAGTTCGGAGCGGCGCTCGAGAAGCGGTGCCGCAAGCAGGTCGATTATGGGATCGGCATTCTGCTCGTGTTCGTCAAGCTTCGACATGGCATAGGCAACCTCGCCGGCAACGGCCTTCTTCATCGCTTCGACCTCGCTGTCGCCGGCAACAACAGGGCTGAAGGCCTCGTCCCCGGTCTCCCCGGCAAGCACGACATGCAGTTCGCCGAGCCGGAGCCCGACCATCGCGACAAAGCTGATCAATGGCTGGAAGACGTCGTCGCCGGGTTGGACGGCCGGGTCGTTCAGCACCAATTCGTCTGCCCCGCGGCGCAGATTGTTCAACATCCAGTTCCAGGCGTCGCCCTGGTTACGGATCGCGCCCTGGACGATGATCAAGGTCGAACGGCGTCCGCCGGAATCGGTATGCGCGACCTCGCCGAGCAAGGGTGCGGTGTGCTCATAGCCGGCGCGGGTGAGAAAGCGGGTCATCTCGACCTCCGGGTGTATACCCGGGAAGATGTGCCTGATCAGCTTAATCATCGCGAGGTCGCCGACGATCAGCGAGCTATTGGACTGCTCGGCCGAGAGCCAGTGGACTGGGAGATCGTCGGTGACGGCGAGGCGGTCGAGCCGCTCCGTACCCAGAAATTCGAGGGTGCCGGTACGGCCGGTGATGCGCGAGCGGTCGGCAAGCCCACGCAGGATGCCGCGCGCCATCGCTTCCACAGCAAATCCGTCCGTCAGGAAGCCGACGCGCCGGCCCTGGCGAATCCGTCCGAGCGCCAGCTGCTGGGTCAGCACGGACGGTTGCGCATCGTCCCAGGCGACCGTCAGCGGCAGCTGGTAGGATTCGCTGTGGTTCGGCAGCACGGCTTCCAATTCGCCGAGAACGATGCCATCGGCAAACGGGATCGGCGTTGCGGAGATCAGGCGTGCTGTCTGAAGCGCCTGATCCTTCGCGCCGAACCACCGCCGCTTCGCGAGATAGGCAGGCAGGATTTCGGTGCTGAGGACGCGCGCATGCGCGGGTTCATCGACAAGATCGAGCAGGCCGCGACGGATGACCATGGTCACCAGATCGGGAAGCTGTTCGGGGGGGGCCGTGCGCCATGCCGGCGGGTCGGCATCGGCCGCCAGCTGGAACCAGAAGAAGCCGTAAGGCGGCAATGTCAGGAGATAGGTTAACTGGCCGATCGGCGGAAAGGGCGACATGCCGGTCAATTCGATCGGCACGCGGCCCTCGAAATTCGAAAGGTCGAGTTCGACGGCCTGGGGCAGCCGCGAGAGGTTTGCGACACACATCAGCGTCTCGCCGTCATATTCCCGGAGATAAGCGAGGATCTTGCGGTTCTCCGGCGAGAGGAACCGCAGCGAGCCACGCCCGAAAGCCGGATGCCTGCCGCGCAGCGCCAGCATCTTGCGCGTCCAGTTGAGCAGCGAATGGGCATCCGTGCTCTGCGCCTCGACGTTGACGGCCTCGAAACCGTAGAGCGGGTCGGCAATCGGCGGCAGGACGAGGCGCGCCGGGTCGGTCCTGGAGAAGCCGCCATTGCGGTCCGGAGACCATTGCATCGGCGTCCTCACCCCGTCCCGGTCGCCGAGATAGATATTGTCGCCCATGCCGATCTCGTCGCCATAATAGATCACCGGCGTTCCCGGCATCGAGAGAAGAAGCGCGTTCATCAGCTCGATCCGCCGGCGGTCGCGCTCCATCAACGGCGCTAAGCGCCGCCTTATGCCGAGATTGATGCGGGCACGTTTGTCGGACGCATAGGTCTCCCAGAGATAATCCCGCTCGGCGTCGGTCACCATTTCGAGCGTCAGCTCGTCGTGGTTGCGAAGGAAGATCGCCCATTGGCAGTTATCGGGAATTTCCGGCGTCTGGCGCAGGATATCGGTGATCGGAAACCGATCCTCCTTGGCGATGGCCATATACATGCGCGGCATCAGCGGGAAGTGGAAGGCCATGTGGCATTCGTCACCCTCTCCGAAATATTCGCGTGTGTCCTCCGGCCATTGATTGGCCTCGGCAAGCAGCATCACGCCGGGATGGGTGGCATCGAGCGCGGCACGTATGCGTTTGAGGATCGCGTGGGTTTCCGGCAGGTTTTCGTTGATCGTCCCCTCGCGTTCGACGAGGTAGGGGATCGCGTCGAGACGAAAACCGTCGATGCCGGTTTCCAGCCAGAAGCGCATCACCCTCAGCAATTCCTCCATGACAAGGGGGCTATCGAAATTGAGGTCGGGCTGATGGGAATAGAAGCGGTGCCAGTAATAGGCGCCGGCGACCGCGTCCCATGTCCAGTTGGATTTTTCCGTATCGATGAAAATGATCCGCGTTTCCGGAAATTTCTGATCGGTATCGGACCAGACGTAGAAGTCGCGCTCTGGCGATCCCGCCGGCGCCTGGCGCGCGCGCTGGAACCAGGGATGCTGATCGGAGGTGTGATTGATGACGAGTTCGATGATGACGCGGATATTGCGCTGGTGGGCGGCGTCGACGAAAGCCCGGAAGTCCTCCACCGTTCCGTAATCGGAGCTGACACTGCCATAGTCGGCGATGTCGTAGCCATCGTCTCGGCGCGGAGAGGGAAAGAAAGGTAAAAGCCAAATGGCATTGACGCCTAGGGCTGCGATGTGATCGAGCTTCTGGTGCAGGCCGGCAAAGTCGCCGACCCCGTCGCCATTGGCGTCGTAGAACGACTTGATGTGCAGCTGGTAGATGATCGCATCCTTGTACCAGAGCGGCTGCGGCACGCTATCTGCATTCATCGTGTCCATTCATGCCTCCCTTGAGCGAATACGCCAGATCGCATAGGGCAGGACCTCAGGATTCAGACTGATGCTCTGCCATTTGCCGGTCCACTTGAAACGATGCCGGCCGATCAGATCTTCAGCATCCAGCGTGCCGCCGTCCCCGAGCGACCAGTGCCAGAGCGGCAGCTCGACGTCGCTCTGCTGGAAATTGTGGGGGTCGAGGCTGATGGCGATGAGCAGGACATTGTCGCGGGCACGGCTCGCCTTCTCGAAGAACAGGATATTGTCATTTCGCGCATTCAGCAGCGTCAGCCCGAGATGCGAATGCAGCGCGGTGTTTTCGTTCCGGATGCGATTGAGCGTCCTGATTTCGGCGATGATATTACCCGGCCGGTCGTAGTCCCAGGCGCGGATTTCGTATTTCTCGCTGTCGGCATATTCTTTGCGCTTGGCATCGGGGCGCCCCTCGCAAAGTTCGAAACCGTTATAAACGCCCCACAATCCCGACAGGGTGGCGGCAAGTGCTGCGCGGATCAGGAAGGCCGGGCGCGGCGCGTTCTGCAGGAAATCCGGATTGATATCATGGGTGTTGACGAAGAAATGCGGGCGGAAGAATTCCTTCGGCGCCGTCTCCGTCAGCTCCCGCATATATTGCTCGAGCTCCCACTTGGCATTGCGCCAGGTGAAGTAGGTGTAGGACTGGGAGAAGCCGATCTTTGCCAGCCGGTACATGACCTTCGGCTTGGTGAAGGCTTCCGACAGGAAGACGACATCGGGATGACGGGCCCTGATATCGCCGATCAGCCATTCCCAGAACGGAAAGGGCTTTGTGTGCGGGTTGTCGACGCGAAACAGCTTGACGCCCTGGTCCACCCAAAGCTGGACGACATCCCTGACCTCCACCCATAATGAAGGCAGCGCGTCTTTCGTGTAGAAATCGACGTTGACGATGTCCTCGTATTTCTTCGGCGGGTTTTCGGCATATTTGATCGTGCCGTCGGGACGCCAGTCGAACCACCCGGGATGCTCCTTCAGCCAGGGGTGATCCGGCGACGCCTGGATCGCGAGGTCGAGAGCAATCTCCAGGCCGTGCCGCCCCGCCTCCTCCACCAGCCGGCGGAAATCCTCGAACTCGCCGAGTTCGGGATGGATGGCATCATGGCCGCCCTCCTCGGAGCCGATGGCATAGGGACTTCCGGGGTCGCCCGGCCCCGCTTTCAGGCTGTTGTTGCGGCCCTTCCGGTTGGTCGAGCCGATCGGATGAATCGGCGGGAAATAGAGCACGTCGAAGCCCATGTCACGGATGGCGGACAATCTCGGGATGACGTCGTCAAAGGTGCCGTGCCGGTCCGGATCGCCGCTCTGCGAGCGCGGAAAGATCTGGTACCAGCTGGCAAAGGCAGCCTCCTTGCGTTCGGCATCGACGGCGCTTGCCGTCGAGCGAAGCCGAAACGGCCGCCTGTCCGCCTTGTTCATCAATTCCGATGTTCGGGCGTCGAGCAGGATCGACGTGCGCTCGGCATCCGAGGCGCTTTCGAGACTGCTGACGAGGGCCTTCAATTCGGCGCCGAGCGCGGCACCTGCATGCGTCTCAGCCGAGCGAACCAGGTTCAACCCCTCCTGGAGTTCGAGCTTCAGGTCCAGCCTGGCATCGTTCTTCTTCGTCAGTTCGTAGCGAAAGATCGCAAACGGGTTCTTCCATGCCTCGACGGCAAATTCATAACGTCCGGTGCGTTCCAGCAGGAATTCGGCACGCCAGCGGTCGTTTTCGACCAGTTGCATCTCCGTCTCGTTCCAGTCCGCCGCATCGAGCGGCCGCCAGAGCAGGACCGCGGCGATCGGGTCGTGGCCATCGGCGAATATATCCGCCTCGACGGTGAGGATGTCGCCGACCACCCGCTTGACGGGAAAACGCCCGTCATCGACCCGCGGCATGATGTTTTCAGTGGCGAGCCGCGGCGATGCCGTCGCCTGCTCGACGTCGAGGATCGGCTGGGATGTGATCGGCGCCGGCGCCTTGCATTCGACCACCAGGGTCTCCCCTGCCCGCAACCGCAGAGCCGTACCATCGGCTGCGACCGGAAGAAAACCGGAAGCCGCTTCGCGCAGTGCGGTCACTGGAGCCGGCGCACTTTTCCGAAGGTCCCTGTTGAGCAGGATGAACCGCACATTTTCGGCGCTGCGAAGGTCTTCCGCCGCCGATTGCAGCAGCGCTGAGACCGGTCCGTTGGCATTGCGGATGAGCCGAAGCGATGATGCAGCCACATGGCGAGCCTTGCGGATCTCCGTGTTTGCAAGGCGAATTTCGGAGGAGATATCGAACGCGAGATCATGGCGCAGCCCCCGCAAGCCCGTTCCATTCCCATGGGTCGGATCGAGCGGCGTGGCGGCGCCATATTCGAAGCCCATCGGAACCATCAGGCCGCCGCCCAGCGAGGCGGCAAGGCGCAGCGCCCTTATGGCCCGCCGTTCGAGGATTTCGCGACTCTCGGTTCCGTGCGCGACCCGCCTGGCGAATGGCGGCTCGGGAAAAGCGATCTGCCAGCCAAGCTGCTTCTGGACGCGGTGTTCTTCGATGAACCATCTCTCGTCAAAATCCCACCAGGCCATCGATGAGAAACATCCATCGAAGCCTGTATTCTTGACCGCCTCCCTCACCCCGAAATCAGTGCCGGGCGTCCAGGCGAGGAATTGCGCGTCCGCCTTCTCGCGCACCGCGGAAATCAGCGATTTGAAAGCCGCCGGCGCAATGCGATCGATCCCGAGCGCACGATAGCCAGAGAGGCCTAGACCGGCCAATTGTCGAAGCCGTTCGGTCCATTCTTCCAACAGCCGGGATTGAGACTCCGCCTCCATCGCAGTCATCGGTTCCACCGGATCCAATGGTGAGCGTCTCGGGTCGACAGGGCGAAAGCCTGCCTTGGTATCCCGGGCCTTGCCGTCGAGCATCAGATCCATCATCAGAGCGACGCCGCTCTTGCGGGCGGCCTCCGCCAGGCGTGCCACCCCATCCTCGACTGCGCTTCCGAGCGACAATTGAGGATCGAGACGATTCAGATCCTGGAAGGCAAAGATACTGCGCGCGCCGCCCCGATCGAAGAGCGGTGCCGTCAGCACACGATCGAAACCGGTATCCGCAGCATGGTCGAAAACCTCGCGCCACGCGTCGATACCCTGAAGAAGGAGTGGATTGACATAATAAATCCGGGGTGGGGTGCTCAACACACCCTGGTTTGGAGAGAATGACATCGGCCGCCGCTCGAGTTTGGTTTGAAGGCAAACTTCCGTTGGCCGCGGTTGTTCCACCGAAAGTTTCAATTCAGGTTGCGCCAGACATCGCCGACCGTACCGGCGCGGGACCGATGGAACGCGCTCGATACGCGCGTCAAAAGCCTTGAACCGCGCAGACGGACCTTGAAGGTTCGCGACATAATTGAATAGTCTTGCGCTTTCTCGGACGATGACCCATTTGGCGATGGAGGCCCCGTCGCCGCCCCGCACCGTTCTGAAAGATCAGGCGCCCGAACGAGACTTGATGTATCCGAATGAAATCACTGCGATTGCGATAAAGGCGAGCAGACGTGAACCCATCGGTGGAATTGTGTTCATATCCCGAACTCGATGATCGAATCGTAATCGTCAGGGCGGGGGACGAGGTTGATGCCGTGTTTGTCCGGACCGAAAGGTTCAATGTCCTGATCGATACGCTCGGCACGCCCGAACTCTGCATGGCGGCGCTGGACCTGCTCGAGGGACAGACGAACTCCCGTCCGCTGATCGTCATCAATTCGCACATGGATTGGGATCATTTCTGGGGGAATGCCGCCATTGCCGGGCGCGCTCCGATTATCGCGCATGCAGCCGCGCTCGACCGTTTACGCGACCCTTCCGCACGGGAAGTCCTGAGGGACAAGGCGAGCCAGGAGTCGAGGTTTCAAAACGTCAACCTCATCGGTCCCGATATCACCTTCTCCGGCTCGATGACCCTCAACGGCGGCGATCTAACCCTGGAACTCATTCATACGCCGGGGCACACGCCCGATCATATCGCCGTATGGATTCCCGAACTTCGCATTTGCCTGGCCGTTGACGCGGTGGAATATCCCATCCCCGAAGTCTGGAGCAAAAGTGCAGGCGACCTGCGCCTGATCCGCTCCTCGCTCGAGCGGATACGTGACCTCAATGCAAGACTGGTCATCCCGGCGCATGGCCGGACGCACTTTCCTTCGGCGGTGGATGGCAACCTCGCCTATTTCCAAGCCCTGGCCGATCGCGTCGGCAGTTTGAGCAAGAGCCAGCTGGCCGATCCGCAACTCGGCAGCTCAAGCGGTCTGCGGCTTGAAGACTTCGTCCCCATCCCCGACGGAATGGCCTCCGACACGGTGGCATTCTATCGGCAGTGCCATGAGACAAACCTTGGCGCCACGGTTCAGGCCCATATCGAAAAACTGAATTCGCATAAGGAACGTCTGGAGGCCGGAACGTGAAACTGTTGGAGGGCGGACGAACCGGGCAGATCTGGCAGGACGGCGATACCGTCGTACGGCCTTCCGGCGCATGGACGCCGACAGTGCACCGGTTTTTGCGCCATCTCAGGAACAGAGGCTTTCCGGGAGCGCCGGATCCCATTGAAATAACAGGAGCCCAGGAAGTCGTCGGTTATGTCACCGGGCGCGTCTGCGAAGACCTGGGCGACCAATTTGTCGGATCGGAACGCATGCTGCTTTCCGCAGCCAGGCTTCTGCGCGATTTTCATTCCGCATCTCAAGGGTTTCTCGAAACGGATCGCCAGATCCAGACATGGATGCTGCCGCCGCGGGAACCGTGCGAGATCGTATGCCACGGCGATTATGCGCCCTACAATGTCGTGACGGCAGACCATGACGCTGTCGGGATCATCGATTTCGACACCGCCCATCCCGCGCCGCGCCTGTGGGATCTGGCCTATTCGGTTTACCGCTGGGCGCCGCTCTCCGATCCTGCCAATCATGTGACCTTCGACCTCGACGATCAGCTACGCCGGGCGGAAATCTTTTGCACGGCATATGGCGCGACGATGGAAGACCGGCTCCAGCTCCCCGAGATGATCTGCCAGCGGCTGCAGGCGCTCGTCGATTTCATGCTGGCAAGTGCGGCCGCCGGAGATGAGACATTCGTGGAGGACGTGGTTGCCGGAGACGCCCGACTGTATTTGAGCGATATGGACTATGTTCGAAGCCATGGGGATCGGCTGCTCAAAGCCCTGTGCTGACGCGCCTTCGGCAAGCTGAATGTCCGCCTACCGGATACCCCGCCCCTACATCACATATTTAGAGCCACTTCTTCCGACGGAAGAAAGTGAAGAGGAACAGGCACAAGAACGCGATGACACCGAGCACGAAGAAATAGCCATACCGGAATTTCAATTCCGGCATCTCGTTGAAGTTCATCCCGTAGATACCGGCGATCGCGGTGGGAACGGCGAGGATTGCCGCCCAGGCGGCGAGCTTGCGTGCGATTGCCGTCTGCTCCGTCTGGCCGATCATCACGCTGGCTTCGAAAGCGAAGGCAAGGACCTCGCGCAACGCATCGATATCTTCCTGAACCCGGCGCACGTGATCGGTCACGTCGCGAAACAGCGATTGGAGGGTCGGATCCATGCCGGGAAGATCGATGTGCTCGTACCGCCGACAGACGTCGACGAGCGGCACCACGGCGTTTCGCAGCCGCAGCAGCTTGCGCCGCAACAGGTAAAGCCGCTCGATGTCGGACTTTTCCAGCTGTTCGCGCAGCACCAGATCCTCGAGCTTCTCGACCTCCTCCTGCACGACTTCGATGACAGGCATGTAGTTGTCGACGATGAAATCGAGGATCGAATAGAGAATATAATTCTCGCCGTGGGCAAGTGCTGCCGGCGTGGCCTCGCATCGCTGCCGCACCGCCAGATAGGAGGACGAGTCCCCGTGGCGGACGGAAACGACATAACCGCGACCGACGAACAAGTGCGTTTCGCCGAAGACGATTTCGTCATCCTTCATATGGGCGGTCCGGGCGACGATGAACATCGCGTCCCCATAAATTTCCAGCTTCGGGCGCTGGTGAGGCTGTGCTGCATCCTCGATCGCCAGGGCATGGAGATTGAACTCGGCCTGAACCTGGTGCAGCAGCACTTCATCCGGCTCATGCAGACCGATCCAGACGATGGCATTCTCCCGGCTTCGCCATTCGCCGGCCTCTTCTATCCTGATGTCGCGAATGCGTTGCCCCTGCTGATAAACGGCGGCGGCCACGACGCCGGGCCGTTCATAGGGAGGCGATGTGGAGCCCCCGTCTGCCAGCGCGGAAATACCGTTCAGATCCTTCAGCCGTTCCAAATCCAGCTATCCTCTCCATGGCCGCACGGGATCATATATCCGCGGGGCCAATCCCTTCGCCGGTCAGGCGCTCAGCCGAGCATAATGCTATTTCGTAAAACATGCATCACTGCGTCGGTGCCGGGTTTGACCAGCCGCCTTCATCTGGCCAGGCGCCGGGCAGCGTCATGTGTCGTGGAAATATCGTCCATCCGGTTGCCGCTCGCCGCTGAAACGGGCGCCGACAGGAAACCCCGAGATAAAAAGGCGCCCGGCGATTGCCGTGCGCCTTTCATTCGGTCAGGATGCGAAGGCCGGATTGTGCCGCGCGCCCATTCTCAACACGAAATAGATCGCTCCGCCGATGGCGACGCCGAAGAACCAGCCGTAAGTGCCCCACCAGTCCGGCAGGATCGTGGTGAAGGTCGGCAGGATCGAGGAAAACAGCGCCCCCACCGCAAATGCGATGAAGGCATTGCCGTGCCATCCGTTCTGGAAGCGGAACTCGCCATTCTCATGGTAGAGCGCTTCGACGTTCAGCTGGCTCTTCCTTATGAGATAGTAGTCCACCATCATGATGCCGAAGATCGGCCCCATCGTCGATCCGATGAAATTAACGAAATGCGCAGCACCCGTCTCCCACGGGGCAAACGGGTAAAGCACGAGAGCGATCAGGGCGGCGATATATCCGCCGCGTTTGAAGTTGATCTGCCGCGGGAAGACATTGGCGAAGTCGAAGGCCGGCGACACGAAGTTTGCCACGACGTTGATGCCGAGCGTTGCGATCGCGAATGTCAGCGCCGCAAGCAGCGCCAGGAACCAGCTGTCGAATTTCGCCGATATCTGTTCCGGATGCAGCAGCACCTCTCCGTAGACGGTGAAGGCGGCGGTGGTCGTCACACCTGCGACGAGGCAGAACGCCAGGAGATTAATCGGCAGTCCCCAGAGGTTGCCTTTCCTCAGCGCCTTTTCATTCGTTGCGTAGCGCGAGAAATCGCAGAAATTCAGGTAGAGCGCTGCGAAATAGGTGATCCAGGTGGCGGCTACGGCAGCAAGGGCTGCGATCGAACCGGGCTCGCCCGGCACGCCTGCATCCTTGGTCTTTTCGATCAGCACGTCGCGCGGGATTTCGGACCCGAAGGAGAAGGTGCCTGACTTGACGACCAGATAGACCGCGAGCACCAGCATCATGATCCAGACGGCGGGTCCGGCCCAATCCTGGAATTTGCGAACCGTTTCCATCCCGCGCTGAATGATCAGCAGCTGCAGCGCCCAGACGACAACGTAGCAGATAAGCTCGAGGGTCGAGTGGCCGAGCATGTGACTGTTTTGATGAAAGGCAAGCAGGCTGTCATTGCGGATCAGCAAAGCGACGATCGCGCCGGATGCGGCAGCGGTCTGCGCCCCGTACCAGAAGCAGGCAACCACCGCCCGGACCAGTGCTGGAACATTCGCCCCGAACGTGCCGAAGGAGGCGCGCGCCAGAACAGGAAAGGGGACGCCGGTGCGCACGCCCGCATTGCCGACCAGGCTCATCAGGCAGAAGATGACTAGAGATCCGATGCCGATGGCGATGACGAAATTGACGAAGCTGCCGCACAACAGGAACAGGCTCGCCGCCAGATAATAGCCCCACAGGCTGTGGACGTCTGATGTCCAGACGTTAAAGATGCTGAATGCACCCCATTTGCGCTCCTCGGCAGGTGCGAGATCCTCGTTGTACAACGAGGGAGATGGATTTTTTATGCTCATGAATGCCCTCCCATATCCTCGAGGTCAATTTGACCACAGGTGGAAGTCTGCTCTCCATTTGTGCATGTGACAATTTAATAGTCACATTATGCACATCTCTTGGTGATGCCTGAGGATTAGCCACCACCGCCCTGACCTCAGTTTGGTCGTTGCGAGCCGACGACACGTCCCGCCAGGCGAAACGGACTTGCGACTGCGGCGCCGGCGGCATCGAAGACATAGGCGCCAACATCTCCGGCGGTCGAACGCCTTCCGTTTTCGAAGGAGGCAAGTTGCGCTCCGAACTTGGCGAGCGATGCGTAGCGGTCATGCCCCAGCCCGTCGGATGCCTGGATCGACGTGATGTCGATGACCCGAAGCCTTTCCTTCAAGGCAGCCTCCCTGATGACGGGATCGTCGATATCCAGGCGTCCGACACGCGCCCGCTCTCCCGCTATGAAGCTCGAGGCCACCAGCGCCCGGTCGTCCTTCGAAACGAGAAGAGAAATCGGGATTGGCATCCGCCCGATATCCTTCAGCTGGGACCGGAAAACATCGACATCAATGTCAGGGGCGGCCAAGATCACCGCCAGTTTGCCGATGACGTCGTCGCGATGCTGTAGTTTGAGCTGGCGCACCGTTTCCATCACCAGGAATCCGCCCATGCTATGTCCGAAAAGGATGATGCGTTTCACCTTTCCGGAAGCCGAGAGCGCGGCGACAAGCGAGTCGAGGTCGCTGCGCGAGGAGAGAGCCGCATCGCGGTCGGCGACATAACCGGCGACGGCAGCGGCCGAAGGCCACGAAAACAGAACCGGAGAACCCGGAATGTTGGCGTCCGCGGCAATCTGCGCGGTGCGAAACAGCGCCTCCTGGTAACTGTAGTTGTAGCCATGCACGAAGATGCCGATGGTGCCGTCGGACTGAATGGAGCCGACCGCTGCCTGCACGAAGGCGTCCTTTGCAAGCTGCTTGCGCCCGACGACGGCAAATTGCCGTTCGGTATCCGGCCTCGCGGTCGGATAGGTGATCGCGGTGTCCTTTCGGTCGGGAGGGACCGAAAACCCATACTGCTCATAGGTGAGATTATCGGCCCATGCGCTGCCGAACCCGCCCCGTATGCTATCGGGGCTTCTGTTGGTCGCTACGAGCACCTTCACGCTGACCGGGGTCTTTTCGGCATGAGTCGTCAGATGAACTGGCTTCAATACATCCGGCGATGGTCTCGTCGCACAGCCTGCGAGCATCGCCAGGCCGATCGCGGCAATGATGGCCGGCCCGGTCTTCAGGAGCTCTCGGTGATCTGCCTTCGAGGGCTCCGGAGAATATCGTTCCGTCATCGATAAATTTCCCCTGGGATCAAGGCTCTCGGGCGCCAATCTCGTCATGCGCCATGTCGTTCTCGTTCCCGCGTGGGATGGCATCGCCTGCGCCACCCCACACATTTTATCGCGGCCCGTGTTGCAGCGGCCGCCGCGGCGGCCGTGGGCGATGGCCGTCGAAGACTGCGTCATACCTCTGCCGCCGCGGCTTCGGCTCGAACGCCTTCGTCCCTCGGAATCCTGAACCACGCGACGTAGAGCGCAGGCAGAAACAGCAGGGTGAGCGCGGTTCCGACGACGATGCCGCCCATCATGGCGTAGGCCATCGGCCCCCAGAAGATCTCGCGCGAGATCGGGATCAGCGCCAGCGTGGCGGCCGCGGCCGTCAGCATGATTGGCCGCATGCGGTGTTCGGTGGCCTCGATGACCGCTTGCCAGGCCGCCATTCCTTCACTGCGGAGATGCTCGATCTGGACGACCAGGATGACGGAGTTGCGGATCAGGATACCGATCAGCGCCAGCACGCCGAGGATCGCAACGAAGCCCATGGGAGCATTGCTCAGCAAAAGTGCTGCGACCACGCCGATCAGGGCCGTCGGCGCGACGGCGAACACCAGGAACAAGCGGCTGAAGCTTTGCAGCTGAATCATCAGGATCGTCGCCATCGCAAACAGCATCAGCGGCGCCACAGCCACGATCGGCCCCTGTGAGTCGGCGCTGGATTCGACCGCCCCGCCCACTTCCACCTTGTATCCCACCGGAAGGCCTTTCTGGAATTCTTCGACCTTCGGCTTGAGCTGTTCGACGACCGTCGCCGGTTGCGTCGGACCGACGACGGCCGCCTTGACCGTTATGGTGGGTTGCCTGTCGCGACGCCAGATGGTCGGCTGCTCGAGCTCGTAGCGGAAATTCGCCACGGCAGAGAGCGGCACGACCTTGCCGTTGGAGGTGGAAAGCTGAAGATTCTGCAACGTCTGGATGGAATCGCGCTCGGATGCCCTGGCGCGCCCGATGACGTTGACCAGGTAGATGTCGTCTCGAACCTGGGTGGCCGTCGAGCCTTCGACGATGCCGTTAAGCGCGGTGGCGATGTCCTCGGAGGAGACCCCGAGTTGGCGCGCCTTGTCCTGCAGGACATCGACCTTCACCACGCGGGACGGCTCGTTCCAGTCCAGGACCATGTTCGCCAGAAGCGGGTGCGATCCGATGACGCCGGCAAATTTCTGGGAGAGATCGCGGACCTTTTGAATATCAGGGCCGCTGACCCGATACTGGACCGGCTTGCCGACCGGCGGACCGATGTCGAGAAGCTTCACGAAGGCGTCGGTGCCCGGGAAGGTTTTCGTCAGATAGTCCTGCAGCTCTGTTCGCACCTTGTCGCGCACGTCGAGCCCCTTGGTGACGATGATCGTCTGTCCAAACGACACGTTGGGCGTCTGCACGTCGAAGGATAGGATGAAGCGCGGGGCGCCCTGGCCGACATAGGTCGTCCAATGATCGATATCCTTGTTGTCGGCCAGCATCTCCTTTTCGAACCTGGCCATCTGCCTGTTGGTTTCGGCGATCGAACTGTTGTGGGGGAGATTCCAGTCGATAATGAGCTCAGTCCTGTCCGAGCTGGGAAAGAACTGCTGCTGCACCAGCCCCATGCCGCCAATCGAAAGCCCGAAAACGCCGACCGTCAGAATGATGGTGACCCAGCGCCAGCGCATCGCCAGACCCAGGAGCCGGGAGAAGACCGAGGCGAAGCGGCCCTTCTTCTCGTGATGCGATTTCATCGTCTTCGGCAGGATCGTGACGCCGAGAAGCGGCGTGAACAGCACCGCCACCACCCAGGAAACGATCAGCGAAACTGCGATAACCACGAAAAGCGTGAAGGTGAATTCACCGGCAGCGCTGTTGTTGAGACCAACCGGAATGAAGCCCGCAACGGTGACGAGCGTTCCCGTCAGCATCGGAAAGGCGGTCGACGTATAAACGTGGGTGGCGGCTTTCCTGAGATCGTCGCCCGCCTCCAGGCGGGCCACCATCATCTCGACGGCGATCATGGCGTCGTCGACAAGCAGGCCGAGCGCGATGATGAGCGCGCCGAGCGAGATGCGCTGAAGCGAAATGCCGGAATACTCCATCACCACGAAGGTGATGGCGAGCACGAGAGGTATGGAGATCGCCACCACCATGCCGGCGCGAAGACCGAGGCTGATGAAGCTGATGATCAGCACGATGACGATCGCTTCGAAGAGCGCGCGGGTAAATCCGGACACTGCTTCGTCGACAACGGCCGGCTGATCGGAAACCCGGTGGACGTCCACGCCGATCGGAAGGTCAGCGACGACACGTTTCATCTGCGCGTCGAGCCCCTCGCCGAACTCCAGAAGATTGGCGCCCTGCTTCATGCCGATCGCAAGCCCGATCGCAGGCTGGCCGTTGAAGCGGAACAGCGCCGACGGCGGATCCACGTAGCCGCGTTTGATCGTGGCGACGTCGGTCAGCGGAAAGAAGCGGTCGTTGATCCGAAGATTGATCGATCTCAGACTGTCCTCGGAGGTGAACTGTCCACTCACCCGCAATGCGATGCGCTCCGGCCCGGCGTCAACGAAGCCGGACTGCGTGACGGCATTCTGTGCCTGCAAGGTCTGGATGACCGACTGCTGATCTATACCGAGGGCGGCGATCTGCCGCGTGGAGAATTCGAGATAAATCGCCTCGTCCTGGGCGCCGACCACATCGACCTTGCCGACGTTGAGCACGGTCAGAACCTCGGAGCGGGCGTTTTCCACGAGATCGCGAAGCTGCCGCTGGGTAAGGCCGTCGCTGGTGAAGGCGTAGATGTTTCCGAACACGTCGCCGAAGCGATCGTTGAAGAAGGGACCGACGACTCCGGTCGGGAAATCGCCCTTGATGTCGGCGATCATGTTGCGGATGCGCAGCCACGTCGGCGCGACATCCTTTGCCTTGGTCGTCGGCAGCAGCTCGACGAAGACGGTCGTCTGGCCGGCAACGGTCTCGCTCTTGGTGTAGTCAAGCGATTCCAGTTCCTGGAGCTTTTTCTCGATTCTGTCGGTTACCTGCCGCGTCACCTCTTCGGCGGAGGCTCCGGGCCACTGCGCGGTGATCACCATCGTCTTGATCGTGAAGTTCGGGTCTTCCTCGCGGCCGAGCTTCACGTAGGAGAAGGCGCCTGCGAGAATGAAGACGATCATGAAGTACCAGACGAGCGAACGGTGTTCGAGCGCCCAGTCGGAAAGGTTGAAGGACTTCACTGGCTGATCTCCTGGTCGATCCTGATGGCCTGGCCATCTTCAAGTTTATGCACGCCTGCCACGACCACCCTTTCTCCGGGGGCGAGCCCCTCGGTGACGCGGACGCTGCCGCCGTCTTCGACGTCACCGTCGATCTTCACGCGGCGAAGCGATACCTTTCCGGCAGGCGCATCGACGATCCAGACGCTCGGGCCGTCGCTGCCTACAAGGATTGCCGAGGAAGGCAGCACGATCTCAGGATCCGCGGCGATGGTTGCAGAGGCTCTGATGACCGAGCCGAGCCTGAAAGCTTCCGGCGGATTGGTGAGCGCGATCTTGGTTCTGCTCGTGCGGGTAGAGGTCTCCGCCTCCGGTGCTATTTCACGCACGATCCCGGACGTGCGGATGGTCGGATCGAGCTGCAGCGTCACCTCGAAGGGCGCGCCGGTCTTCAGTTTCTCGGCGGCGGCCTGCGGCACGTCGACCACGGCGTCGCGCTTGTCCGGCCGGGCGATGGTGACGACCGTCTGGCCGGCCGACACCACCTGGCCGACCTCGGCCGAGGTCGCCGTCACAACACCGTCGAATTCCGCCCGAAGCTGCGCATAACCGAGTTGCTCTTTGGCCTTGTCGAGGTTGGCCTGCGCCTTGGCGACGGCGGCTGCGGCGGTTCGCCTTGCCTGCTCGGCCTCTTCGAGTGAGGCTTCGGTGCCGGAGCGCGACGCCAGCAGCGCGCGCTGGCGCTGCTCGGTGGTCACCGCGTTTCTGAGTTGGGCGTCGCTGTTCTCGACGTCCGACTGAGCGTTGCGTACGGCAAGCTCGAGCGCCAGCGGATCGATGGCGGCAACGACGTCATGCTTCTTGACAAGATCGCCGACATTGATGTTGCGGGCGATCATCCGCCCGAGAATCCGAAAGCCGAGTTCGGTCTCGATCGTCGGTTCGATCATACCGGTCAGGCCCAGGCTCGTAGCGGGCGTCTGCTTGACTGTCATCGACAGCACGGGACGGGGCGCCTCCACCTTCTCCTCCTCCTGCGGCGCGCAGGAGGAGATCAGGGCCGTGCCCACCATCAGTGCGACTATGTTGAGATGAATACTCACTTGGAAGCTTCCTTGCCATAAGACACGATTTCACCCGGCCTGAGGAACTTGGTCCCGTCGGTCACCACGACCTCTCCTTGCGATACGCCCGACTTGACGATGAAGCTGCCGGTCTCATAGCCGGAGATATCCACCGCCCGAACCGAAACCGCAGACGATGCGGGATCGACGATCCAGACGGCCGGCTTGCCGTCCTTGGATGTCATGGCTGACCAGGGAAGCTGGATGACGTCCTGTGAGACGTAATTGAATCTTCCGACGACGGGAGCGCCGAGAGGGATCGGAACGTCGCTCGATATCGCGACTTTGACTTTGATGGTTCCGGTGGAGGAATCGATGGTCGGCGAAATCTCGCGGATCTTCGCCGTGATCTTCTGCGTCGGGTTCGACAGAAGGGTCACGGTTCCGTCGCCGTCGATCGGGCGCAGGAACGCACTTTCGACCACTTCGAAGACGGCATCGCGGTCACCGTCATGGGCAAGAGTGAAGACGACTTGGGCGGCCTGCGCCACCTGCCCGACCTCGGCATTGCGGGCGGTGATCATCCCGTCGGCGTCCGCCTTCAGCTCGGTATAAGACAAGGTATCCTGAGCGGTTTCCAACAGCGCCTGCGCCGACTTCGTCGATGCCTGGGCGGTCAAAAGCGCCTCCTGCGCCTGGTCGAGTGCGGCGCGCGTCGTCACCTGCGTTCGAAACAGGCTTTGCTGGCGGTCGAATGCAAGCTGCGCCTGCGTCTGCTGGGCCTCAGCCGACTGAAGATTGGCGGCCGCCACATCCAAGTCGGCCTTCTGTTCTTCCGGATCGATGCGCGCCAGGAGCTGCCCTGCCTTTACCGACTGCCCGACGTCGACCAGCCGCTCGATGATCTTGCCGCTGACGCGGAAGGACAGATCGGTCTGGACACGGGCGCGGACTTCGCCGGTGACCGCGCCGCCCTGAACCAGCGGCTCAGGCTTGGCGACGACGACGCCGACCTCTCGTGGGGTTGGCCCAGTCGGTCTGTTCTCATCGCTGCATGATCCCAGACCGATGGCGCATATGATCGCTGTGGCGACCAGAATGGTTCTCATAGTTGACCTCTTGCTCTCAACGGCAGCTGCTATATAATTGACTGACCGATTAGTCAATGAAACTTTGCGTCGCAGGGAGAAAGCGCACGCAGCAGGTTGGAGGATCAGAAAATGGCAGCTCAGAAGAAGCTCACACGCGCCGAACAGAAGTCGCTGCGGCCCATCCAGATTCTCGATGCCGCCTTCGAGGAATTCGTGAGATGCGGTTTCACCGGCACGAGGGTCGAAGACATCGCCGACAGGGTCGGCGTCACCAAGGGTACGGTGTATGTCTACTTCGAGACGAAGGAGAAGCTTTTCGAAGCCATGATCAACCATTTCTCGGTGCCGTTTCAGGAACTGCTGGGGATCACCGAGAACCTCAGCGGCAGCGCCACCGACCGACTGATTTCCATTCTCGGCCTGCTCTACGAACAAATCGCCGAGGATCGCACGACCCGCGAGCTGACGCGGCTGGTCATTGCCGAAGGGCACCGATTCCCCGACCTGATCGACCGCCACCACGATCAGTTCATTGAGCCGATCATCACCAAGGTCGACGCTCTCATTCTGGAGGGCGTGACGTCGGGGGAGTTTCGCGAAGTTCCGGTGGAATTCTCCGACATCGTGGTCGCGCCCATCCTGACGACGACAGTTCTGCGGCTGATATTCGACGACCGCCGCGTGCCCACACCCAATAAGGAGGCCTTCCTGCGGGCCTATTTCGACCTGCTGCTCAATGGCCTGCTTGCCAAGCCTCACTGATCGCCGAATGACGAAAAATACCGCGCCAGGCACGTAGCTTTTCTCAAGTTTTTATGTGAAAACATCGAGTTAGCTATGCCTTCGAAGGCACGACCTCAATTCGTGACGGAAAAAGTGGAACGCAAAGTCAATCTCAAGGATGTCGCGCGCGATGCGGACGTGTCGCTGAGCACGGCCTCGCACGCGCTGAACGGAACCGCACCGCTGACGATAGAGGTGCGCGAAAGGGTTCTGGATTCGGCCAAACGCTTAGGCTACCTCGACCGCCGGAGGAAAAAGGCAACGATCGCGACCTTGCGCGTCCTGCTTCTCGCCATTCCCGACGATGCCGCGCCCGAGAGCGACCTCAACCTGGTGAGTTGGACGATCCTCAACGGTCTTCGCAGGGAGTGCGAACGCCGCGGCATCAGAATCGTACCCTTCGTCAGCACCGGCCGGCGTATCGACGGCGCTCAGGTCAGGCAGATCGCGCTTTCGGAGCGCGCCGACGGCATCGTGGTCCTGAACGACGATCAGCCGGAACTGATCCGAAGCCTCGCCTCTCCTGATATGCCTGTTGTCATCGTCAACGGCGAAGACCCTGCCATGCTGGTCGATACGGTCACCCCCGAAAACCGTTTCGGCGCGAGGCTCGGCATCGAGCACCTGCTGGCGCTCGGGCATCGCCGCATCCTGCATCTGACCTGGAAGGGCCGCACGACGATCCAGCGCCGATATGACGGCTTTTCCGACGCCTATCTTGCCGCCCAGCTTCCGGTGCCTGACGATATGATCGTCGAGGCAGAGGGATATGAACCCAGGCACGGCGAGGCTGCGATCAACGCGCTGCTCGACCGCGACGCCACGATGAAAGGCGCGACCGCCGTCTTCTGCGCGGCCGACAATCTGGCGCTCGGCTGCCTCAAGGCATTGGCCGATCGCGACATCCGCGTACCCGAAGCGATATCCGTGCTGGGGTTCGACGACATCGTCCCCGGCGAATTCAGCCGCCCGCCGCTGTCAACGGTCAGCGTTCCCACAGACAGGCTCGGGGCTGCCGCCTTGGCGCTGATCGAACAGAGGCTGATCGCCAACGATCCGCAGCGGCCGGCCCATCGCCTGGAACTCGGATGCCATCTCGTCCTGCGCGGCAGCATCGCGCCGCCGCGTTAGATGTCCTGGGCGTGATGCTGTATTCCGGCATTTCGTAGATGGAATTGGAGAGGTCCAAGCGATCAGTTAGGACCCTCGGCGCCGGTCAGGATGCTTGTCACAAGATGGCCGACGAATGAGGGCTTTGGACAAAGACAAAAACCGAAACGCGCCGCATGAACCAGGTTCAATGCGACGCGCCTCAGCCGGGAGGAAGACGTGGTATGGGTCGTTCGGCGATTGCGGGGAGGTCTATCTCCACGCCTCGCCGTTCACTTCATGCCTGTTCCGGCGATGCCCGTGGTGATGTATTTCTGCAGGAACAGGAAGACGACGGTGACAGGCAGCAGGCTGAGGAACGTCATCGCCAGGATATAGTGCCACTGCACCGAGAACTCTCCCTGGAATGCATTCAGGCCGACCTGCAGGGTGAAATTCTCGCGGCTGTTGAGGACGATGAGCGGCCAGAGGAAATCGTTCCATCGCCAGAGCACGGAAAAGATCGCCAGCACCGCGAGCGCCGGCGCCGTCAGCGGCAGGATGATGCGCCAGAAGATGCAGAATTCGCTCGCCGCATCGACGCGCGCCGCCTCTATGAGCTCGTCGGGTATGGTCAGCATATATTGCCGCAGCAGGAAGACGGCGGTCGGAGAGGCGACTGTCGGCAGGATGACGCCCCAGAGATTGTCGGCAAGCCCGACCCCGACGATGACGAGATAGGCCGGAACCATGACGACCGCGAGCGGGATCATCAGCGTCGAAATGATGATGACGAAGACCGTCGTATCCCCTGCAAATTTGTATTTCGACAGGGCGAATGCCGCCATGGCATTGACGATCAGCGTCAGAAGCGTTGCGACGAAGGTGACGAACACTGAATTCTTGAGGAAGGTCAGGAAGTTGAAGCGCGTCAGCGGATCGGTGTAATTCTGCGTGGCGACCGTCAGCTTTTGCACCGGCGTCATCCCTTTGACGTCGACGCTGACGGGTGGTCCCGGATTTGCGGGATCGACCATCTGGGCCTTGAGGCCAATGCGGCGGACCATCGCCATTTCACGCATCTGACCGTCGACCTTGACCTGCCAGAGGCTGAGCGGCTTGTCGAAGCCGGGCACGGTCTGCTCCACCGCGGCCCGAGGAAGCAGCGCCGGCGGAAACCGGGTGATCTCAGCTGCCGGCTTCAGCGAGGAGAGGCCCGCCCAGATGACGGGGACGAGCACGACGAAGGTTCCGCCGATCAGCCAGACCCATGACAATATGTCGGTGATATCGATGCGTCCGGCCCGGCGTGTGCGCGTGAAAAAGCTGATCGGGTTCATCTCAGGACTCCATTCGCTTGCCGATGCGCAGCTGTACGAGGGTGAGAACCAGAAGCACCAGCCCCATGAGAACCGATGCCGCGGAGGCCAGTCCGAAGAGACGAAGATCGCTGCCGAATGCCATCTGGTAAATATATTGGACGATGAAGCTGTTGGCCGTGCCCGGGCCGCCGCCATTGGTCAGAACCCAGGCCTCGTCGAAGATCTGGACGGATTTGATCATCAGAAGAATGAACACGACTAAGAGGTTCGGCGCCAAGAGGGGAAGCGTGATCCTGAACAGCGTGCGGCGCGGCGAGGCGGCATCGATGGAGGCAGCCTCGTAGAGCTCCTTAGGGATGGCCTGGAGGCCGGCCAAGAGGATGAGCGTGTAAAAGCCCATGTGGAACCAGACCGACACCACGACGACGAAGAAGCGCGACCAGCCGACGTCGAGCAGGAAGATCTCAGGCGGGACGCCGATCATCTGGAAGAAGGCATTCAATAGCCCGTTGCGATCGAGGAACCATTTCCAGATGAGGCCGATGACGACGGGCGACAGCAAGACGGGATAGAAGAACATCGCCCTGAAGAAGCCACGCGCGACGATCGCCCGATTGAGGATCAGCGCCGTGATCAGCGCCACGAGCAATGTGGCGACGACATTGAAGGCCACGAACCAAAGCGTGTTCCACACAGCCGTCCAGAACAACGATTCCTGGCAGGTTCCCGGCTGCAGATAATTGCCGCAGGAAAGCAGCGTGCGGAAATTGTCCAGGCCGACGAAGGGGCGCTCCGAGACGAAAAGATTGGTTCCGCCGGTAAAGGCGTAACCGATCGCGATCGCGATCGGAAGGAACGTGAAGATAGCGAACAGAACGAGGTTCGGCGCCAGGAACAGCCATGGCATACGCTTGCGGCCGAAGATGCGCTCGATCACATTTATCGGGGCTTCGACCACTCTCATCGCCGTTTCCCCCGCCTGGGACAGCAATGCACCTGCCTTGAGCGCCGCCATGTTCAGCGCCTCCCCTGTCCGGGCCGCCGGGCAAAAGCCAGGCCGTTTTCGGGATCGAACAGATGAACCCGCCCCGGAGCGGCGTCGATCAGGATTGGGTCACCAGGCGCCGGCGCGAAATGGCCGGCCTCATGAATGATGATCTGCTCGTCCTGCCCGGCAAGATTGCCATAGACATAGGTCTCAGTACCGAGGCCCTCGTGATACTGGACGATGAACGGCAGGCCTTGCTCGCTGGAGCGTGAAAAATGCGCGGGCCGGATGCCGGCGAGAACGGCTTGGCCGACCGCAATGCCGGCGAGATCGACGTCGCTGACGATGCTGCCACCGTTGCCGACATCGATGGTGACGCCGCTTTCGCTGACGCCTGATACCTTGCCCTTGATGATGTTCATGCGCGGCGAGCCGAGGAAGCCGGCGACGAAGAGATTGCGCGGACTGTCGAACAGGTCCAGCGGCGCTCCGACCTGCTCGACCCGCCCGGCGCAGAGCACGACGATCTTGTCGGCCATCGTCATCGCCTCCACCTGGTCATGCGTGACATAGATCATCGTCGTCTTGATCTCGCGGTGGAGCTTGGTGATCTCAGCCCGGGTCTGGACGCGCAGCGCCGCGTCGAGATTGGACAACGGCTCGTCGAAGAGAAAAATGTCCGGTTCGCGCACGATGGCCCGGCCGATCGCCACGCGCTGGCGCTGGCCGCCGGAAAGCTGCTTCGGGCGCCGGTCCAGATAGGGTTCGATTGCCAGCATCCTGGCCGCTTCGGCAATCCGCGCCTCGATCTCGGCGCGCTTGAACTTCAGGTTCTCCAGGCCGAAAGCGAGGTTCTTGCGAACGCTCATATGCGGATAGAGCGCGTAGGACTGGAAGACCATTGCGATCTTGCGCTCTGCCGGCGAGAGCGCGCTGACGTCGCGACCCCCGATCGCGATTGCGCCTGACGTCACCTCTTCGAGGCCGGCGATGACGCGCAGCAGGGTCGACTTGCCGCATCCCGACGGGCCGACGAAGACGACGAACTCGCCGTCATTGATGTCGAGTTCGACGTCATGCAGGACTTTGACAGAGCCATACGACTTGTTGACGTTGGAAAGTTTCAGTTCTGCCATGTCCCACTCCCATCAGGTGCCGCCGTTTCGAAGACGGCGTCGTTTTTGTTCCAGCCTTGCGGCAGCGGTGTCGGCCTCGTGATCCGCACCTCGTTCATCAAGATCCCGGCGACATCAGCCACGTAGACGGCCGGCATTCCTCCCGGATAGTGCTCAAGACCGATCACCCGGCCGTCCGACCCGCGGGTCCAGGCATTGGCACGGCCGCCGCCATCGGCTTTCGGGGAAAGGTCGGCGTTCGTTGGACGCAGGTCGTAGGACCGCGCCGTGCCGAGTTGCCCCGGCTGCTGGTCTATAGCGATGCGTGCCAGCGATGCGTTCCGGATGCCGGCCGGCGAGGTCGAAATGACCGTGATCGCCCCCTCCATCCGCCCGGTGATGTCCTCGACGATGAGATTTTCGATGGCGCCTGCGGTGCGTTCCGTAACTCGGTCGACGACATTGACGGTCAGCGCCTCCCCGGAGCCCCAGAAGCCATCGGGGGTCTCGCGGCACTCTACCGCAATTCTCGAAAACCTGACGTTCGATATCCGGCCGCCGTCGCGGGAAAATACGCCGAGCGCCCTGTTGGAGGATGAGACGCTGCAATCCTCGAACACGACATTGGTGACGTCGCCATGCGTTTCCGTGCCGATCTTCAGCGCGCAGCTGAGGCTCTGGACGGCGCAGCGGCGGACGAGAATGTTTTCGCATCGCCCGATGGCGACGCGATCAGGACCGATGCTCGTCTTCAGGCATATGCCGTCGTCGGCCGTCGATATCCGGCAGTCCTCGATGACGGCGCCGCGGCAGGCATCCAGCACGATGCCGTCGGTGTTGGGAAGACGGCGGTCGTTATCGATGGTCACGTTCCTAACGGCGACATCGGTGCAGTTGACGAAGTGCAGCGTCCACATCGGCGAGCGGCTGATATGGATGGAGCTGATCTCGACCTCGTCGCAACCCTCGAAGACGACGACACGGGGACGAAATTCGGCCGGGATGAAGGTTCCGACGATCTCGTCGTCTCCCACGATAAAGCTGTCGCAGCCGGCTTCGATGCGCCCCTCCCCCGTCAGGCTGATCCGCCGCACATCCTTTGCGACGATCATCCCACGGTCCGATTTTTCGGCGATCACCGAAACACTCGTATGCGCATAGGCGGCATAATCCGGAACGGGACGCAGGATCGCGCCGACGGCCAGATGAAGGTCGACGCCGGATCTGAGCTGGAGCCCGCGGCAGACATGGATGCCGGCCATGAGCTCCACGCGTCCGCCGCCCGAAGCCGACAGGCCGTCGATGGCCGCCTGCAGGCGGACCGTATCGTCGCCTTGCGCCGGCTCGATCGCGACGAGAGACACAGGGCTCATTGGCGCTCGCCGTTCTCGAGAAAGACTTCCGTCAGGAGCAGCATGGTCAACGCCTGGCCATAAGGCGTCGGCACGTTCGGGATGCGCCGGTAGAAATCGAGGTCATGACCCATCGGCGTACCGTCGGAGACGCCGTGGACGACACCTTCCTCGTCGATCTGCGCCAGCACCGCCGCAAGCGCGCGTTCCGCATAGGCCCTGTCGTCCTTGTCGAGAATGCCGGCATCGATGGCCCGCAATATGCCATAGGCAATGCCTGCCGTGGCCGAGGTTTCCAGCGGCGACGACGGATCGTCGAGAAGCGTCGTGAACATCCCGTCCGGCCGCTGGTATGCTTTCAGCGAGCGTACCTGGCTGACGAGGACGTTCGACAGAAAACGCCGGTCCTTCTCGCCGAGCGTCGGAACGAGGTCGAAGAGCTCGGGGATGGCGACGGTGATCCAGGCATTGCCGCGCGCCCAGAAGGCATTGGCGAAATTGTGCCGTCCATTGAAGGTCCAGCCGTGATACCAGAGCCCGGTGACCGGATCGGAGAGATAGCGGGTGTGGATCACGAACTGATAGACGGCCTCGTCGATCCATTCGCTGCGCTCGCAGAGCACACCGGCGCGGGCGAGAAACAGGCAGGCCATGAACAGCGTATCGTCCCACAATTCACCGTCGTTGAGACGCTCCTTGACGACGTGCTGAAAGCCGCCGTCCTCGGTCTTCGGCAGCTCCTTGACGAGCCATTCGGCCCAGTCCTCGACGAGAGCGCGAAAATCGGGACGGTCGACATGCTGGACGAGGATCGCCAGCGGCAGCATCGGTGCCGTGCTGTTGATCTGGCGCGGCGGCAGGCCGCGTTCGATCTGGCCGGCATACCAGGCGACGAGCTCCTGCAGCGCTTTCTGATCATTGGTGGAAATGGCGCGCCGCAGGAAGCCGTAAAGGCCGACGCCGACTTCCCAGTCCCATTCGTCGAACTGGATTCCGGAGGCGGAATTTCCCGTCACGAGACCTTCCTTGATGCCTCTGAGCCGGCTGAAAGCCGTTGCCACGCGATCGATCGTCGTCAGGAGGGCGGCGTTATCGACAGATGTTGTGTTCATGCTGGAGACCTATGCTTTTAGGAGTAGAACGGCCCGTCAGTGCCGGCGCCGGAGGCTGCACTGTCGTGGGTGAGGATCGGGTGCGGCTGATCATGCGTGAAGGGCCTCGCCTCGCCGTCGATTGAAAGACCGTCGGCATAGGAGAGGTCGATCGCCGGGCCGCCCGGCGGCGTCAGGGAGAGACGCCGAAGCTCGGGATCGAAGGAAACCGTCGTCCGGCGCAGACGTTCGACGAACGCCTTGAAGGCGTCGCCATCGCCGCATCCGACGATAGCGGCCCAGCCGCAAAGCTCTCCGTGGGAGCGCGCCTCGCGGCCGGCGGTCGGGCCGTCGGTGATCAGCTCCAGGCCGTTCGACGCCCAGAGGGCGGAAAATCCCCGGCCCGATCGCGCGATGAGCCACTTGTCTTCGATGATGAGATCGTCCAGCCCGTCGCGGCCGATATAGGCGTGCGTCCATGCGTGGCGTGTGTCGCTTGTGTCCTCGATCAGCAGGGCAACGTCGCAATGCTGGGCAACGCGCGGCAGGATGCCGTTACCGGCCCAATAGGACGGCCTCTGATTGCCCCAGGGATCGTCCTCGCCGGGATGGTTGACCCACAGCCTCGCCATCGGATGGCCGGCCAGCCGGATGTCGATGACATGCTGCTGGTGCCCCTTCCGGCCGGTCTTGTGATCGACGACCGTCGAAAGCTGCGCCGCCTCATTCTTGAACAGCACGAGTTTTCCGCTCTCCAGCCCCTGGCTGTAACGCGCCTCGACGCTTCTTCCTCGCGACAGCGAAGCAAGTTCGGCCAGATCGGCGGGCGGCTCGTAGCCGCCGGCGCAGAACATGGTCAATGCTGCGACACCGTTGTTCAGCCAGCCGGTTCCGAAAGCGACCTGGGCGAAGGGCGCAAGCTCGGTCAGCGGGCCGGCGCGCAGCTCCTTGTCGTAAGCGCGGCCCTGCGATCCGGCCGGAACGCCTGCGAGCGTATGAAGGGCAATCATCCGGAAGATGAGATCGATCTGGGCGCGGGCGCGCGCCGATATCGCCGTCTCGGCCCAGCGCTCCAGCGCCAGCAGGCCGATGAAATCGATCGGGTAATAGGCGGCCGAGTTCCACTCCGCCAACCCATGGGCTTCGACGCTGTCGAACCAGCGCCCGAGCCGCTCGCGGCCAAGTTCCGCCTGCTGACGCCCCGTCCGGCCCGAGGCCGAAAACACCTCGTCGGGCAGAAGAAGTCCCGCCAGCAGCTGGCTCGTGTGAAAGCAGAGCACATGGTTCTCGCTCCAGAACCACATCGCGTCGTTGCCCGGCTCGTCCACCCAGTAACGGTAGGAGCGAACGGAATGCCGAATGCGATCGACCACGGCATCGGGCATCCGGTCGGCATAGGCGCCGAGCAGCCACAAGAGCGGCACCATGATGAAATCCGAGCAATCCTCCCGCGCATCGATGGAGGCGAGCGTCGCGTCGATGATGCGGTCGAAGCTTTCCTGGTCGTGATGGCCGGTTTCCATCATCGCGATCAGGCGTCCGACGCGGTTGGCGCCGAAGCGGGCGCTATATTCCAGCGCCTGCCGCTTGCGGGCGGCGAGCGACGCCTCTGATGGCAACGGCGAAATGCTGCTCATGAAGGCGGCGTCGATAACGCGCGTAACCGAACCCGTGCCGCTGCCGATCGTCATATGCACACCGTGATAACCGTCCGGAATGCCGCAGACGTCGTCGGCCATGAGGCTGCTCTGATGGGCCTTGAGCGTCAATTGGGAGTGCGCGAGAACGGGCCGCTCGTGGCCATGGCCGACGACCTTGATTTCGACAGGCAGGTCGCGTTCAGGCGCGGTTCCGAAGATGATCTCCAGCGGCTGATTGACGAAGACGTCGCGGGCCGGACGCACGCCGCGGGCAAGGGCTTCCAGCTCGCGGACCTCATCCTGATCAAGCGATACGGGCAGCAGCACGCAGAGCGGCTCGCCGTCCAGCATCTCGAGCTCAAAGAACCACGTCGTGTCGCGCTCGGCCAGGTCTTCGGTATGGACGAGAATCTGGTTGTCGCCGGCGTCCAGCGCCAGCTTTATGTCGGTTGCGCTCTCGGTGTTGCGCTTGAACGGTTCGAAGCGCACCGCCTCCTGTCCGTTGACCCATATGCGGACGCCGCCGCAGGTCTTCAGTCTGAGATTGAGCGTTCGCGCAGTCTCCGTCCTGAACGTGCCCTTCAGCCATCGCCTGAGATGCGTCGGCACATGCCAGAAGCCGGTAAACTCGACACGGCGGTTCGAGCCGGGAAGATTGAGGCTTTCGGTCGGCCAGGCGGTGTCGGGTAGTAGCGGCCGCCCCACCATGGTCGACCAGAAGGCCTTGCGGCAGGGCAGGTCGCCGACATCGACGAAGCCGTTGATGAAACGATAGTTCACGCGGTCTTCGGCCGGCGCGGGCTCGCCGGGAAAATAGCTGGCGATGAGGCCGGAAACGGCCCATGCCGTTATCGTCTGCCCCTCGGCCACGCTGTATGCTGGCGCCATCCCATCCGGCTGCTTGATGTATTCCGTTTTCACAGACCGCCTCCTCCGCAATTCCATGAAAATATTTTCATTAGATTATTTGTGCGCGCTATTTTTGCAAATTGCTCAAAAACATCGCTATTGCCGCAGAAAATAGCTTGACGGAACGAATGTCAAGTATATGAAATTGATTTATCGATGGCTGATGCCGCGATTGATGAAAATGTTTTCATGGGAGGATGAAAATGAAAACCTATCTCTCAGGGGCCTTCGCACTGGCGTTGGCAACCGCTTCTTTCGCATGGGCCGGCGCGGCCATGGCGGAAACCAAGACAATCACCTTTCTATTCACCGACGACGACCAGGCTTACGTCGAGCGGATGGAAGCGCTCAGCAAGGAATTCGAGGCGGCGCATCCCGACATCAAAGTGAATTTCGTTTCTTCGGGCTATGATGCAGTCGCCAAGCAGCTGCCGGTGCAGCTTGCCGTCGGCGAAGGCCCTGATATCGCCAAGATCACCGACTGGCAGCTTGCCCCCTATTACCTCGACATGCGTCCCTACATGAAGGACCCGGACGGCTTCGCCAAGCTGCACGGCGACAGCCTGAACACGCTTCGCTTCCCCGGCGTCAACGATCCGCAGTCGATCAACGGCTATATCGCATCGCAGACCTTCAACCTGCCCTTCGTCAACAAGACGCTCTTCGAACAGGCCGGCGAACCGCTTCCGAAGCCCACCGCCACGCTGAAGGATATCGTCGAAGCCTCGGCGCGCGTCGCCAAGGCGACCGGCGCCCAGATCCCCTTCACGATGGACCGCTCGGGCCACCGCTTTTCCGGCGCGGCATTCTCCTACGGCTCGAACTACGTCAAGGACGGCAAGTTCTTCTTCCCCGACGATGCCGCCAAGCGCTATGTCACGGATCTCTACGGCTGGACGAAGGACGGCTCCTTCCCCAAGGAAATGTGGGGGGCTGCCGGCGGAACCCAGTATAAGAACATGGGCGACGAATTCGTCAACGGCAACGTCGTGACCTATCTCGCCGGCAACTGGATGGTCAATCCGTTCCAGAAGAAGATCGGCGACGCCTTCGACTGGACGGCGATCAGCGCGCCGTGCGGCGATGCCGGCTGCTATGCGATGCCCGGTGGCACCGCGATCGTCGGCTTCAAGCGCACCAAGTCTCCGGAGGCCGTGGCCGCGTTCATCGAGTTCCTCGGCTCTGAAAAGGTCCAGCGTGAAATCGCTGAAAATTACGTCATCCTGACGGGCGCCGACATCAAGGACCCGCAATACAAGCTCGAAAGCAAGAATGCCAAGGAGGCGATGGCCGTCTTTCTTGGAAGCCGCAATAGCGTGCCGCAGGCAGCCCGGGACCTGGAACGTCTCAAGGGATCCTCCGCCATCTATCAGCTCATCGTCCAGCGGATGAGCCAGCTGATCGTCGGCGAGCTTTCCCTCGACGAGACCTTCAAGGCGATGAGCTCGGACGTCGACAAGGTCAACGTGGCGCTCGCCGCCAACAAGTAACCGGCCGCGCCTGTCTCCCACAGATTGCGCGCTGCATCAGCCACGGCCTCGCAACGGGCCGTGGCTGATCGTTTTTTGCTTCTGCCTGCCGTCCTCTCCGACACTTCGATCTTCGAATTGTCGATGATCTGAACCACGCTACATCTGCCGCAAGGAAAGGTGGCGCTCTCGCCGTTCTCTGCCTCGGCGTGCAATTGCTCGGCAGCCTCGCTGCCTGGCGTTTGCTCTGAACCAACGGTCGAGTGCGAAGGCAAGCGCAGTCTCCGCACAGGCTGGCGAACGCATGGTGACACACGCTTCGGGAGAGGCTATAGCCGTTGTCAGCCTTCGCCGGCTCGCAGGCGCGATGGTCAAACCACATATGCCGGCAACCCGGTTACATCAGGCGATCCAGCGCTGCCTACCCTACAGAGGTGCATTTCCATGCCGATGGGCTCCGAGCATCCGCTGCGAAGGGAACTTCACAACGAGCTGCACGCGCGGCCGTCGCTTTACTTCGACGGCGACACGGATGTGTGGCATGTCGCCATCGTCGGCGACAATGCCCCTCCTCAAATGCCCAATTCCCTGCCAGGACTGGAAGACGTCTCCACGACCCGCGAGGGCAACCACGGCATCGGCCGTTTCGGCGACGGCCGGCTGAAGTGGGAGGCGCATACCGAGTTTCTGACGCTGACCTTCATCGTCCCGGCAACGGCCGAGCCCGGCAGCAATCCGCCGGAAGCCTTTCAGGCCTGCTGCCGCCAGATCGACGGGAAGGTCATCGCGGCGGTCCGGGTGCTTGTGCGGGACGAAAAGGACGGACAACGTCCGGAAAAGCCGAAGCTCGACTATGTCGCCTCTGAGGTCGGCGGCGGCGATGCGGAAGTGCATTCGAACTTCCGCCTGACCGACAGCGGTTTCGTCGAATTCCTGTTCTTCAACCGCAACCTCAATGCCTATCGCACCGGCCGCATGGTCAGGCGCTTCCTGGAGATCGAGACATACCGGATGATGGCACTGCTTGCGTTGCCGATGGCGCGCGAGACGGTATCGAAGCTCTCCGTCTTCGACCGGCGCCTCGACCTGCTGATCGCGCATATGCAGAGCGCGGTCAAGGTCGACAAAGCCCTGCTTTCCGAGGTGACCAGGCTTTCATCGGACGTTCTCAATTTCTCGGCGCTCGCCCGCCACCGCTTCGGCGCGACGAAAGCCTATGCCGAGATCGTCGCAAGCAGATCGTCGGAGCTTCGCGAGGAGCGCGTCGAGCAGCGCCAGCGGATCGGCACCTTCATCGACCGGCGCTTTCAGCCGGCTGTCCGTGCAGTTCATGCCGCCGAACGCCGCCTCGATGAACTGGCCGAACGCGTGAGCCTGGCCGGAGATCTGCTCAGAACCACCGTGCAGGTTCAGCTCGAAGATCAGAACGCCTCACTGCTGACGTCAATGGAAGAGCGGGTGCGGATCCAGGTGCATATACAGCAGGCGGTGGAAGGTTTCTCCGTCATCGCCATCACCTATTACACCGTCGGCCTTGCAAAGATCTGCCTGGAAAGCATTTCCGAACTTGGCGTCGATCCGCACGTGTCGAAGCTCGCCGTTCTCGGCGCCATCCCGCTCGTGCTTTTCGCCGTTTGGGCGGCAGTTCGTCACGTTCGCAAGAGCATTGCCGGCCACTCTCACGGTCCCGCCTCAGAGAGCCACTGAGGCGACGCTGGCCGATGATCGCACACCGCCGCCCTTTCGAGGCGGCGGCGTTTTCGTAGCTGTACCGGAAGAACGTCAGGATGCCATTGCGTAGTGACGTTCCGATGCCCGGCCACTGCCCGTCCTGAACCGCCGCAGCAGCTCGGCAAGGCTTTCGGTTTCATGGGTCAGGCTCTGGGCGGCCGCCGTCGTTTCTTCGACCATCGCGGCGTTCTGCTGCGTCACCTTGTCCATCTGGTCGCCGGCAGCCGAGACCTCGCGCAGGCTTGTCGCCTGCTCGCGGGCGGCAACGGCGATCTCGGCCACGGTCGCATTCATGGCGGTGACCTGCTCGACGATTTGTTCGAGCGAAAGGCCGGACTCGCCCACCAGCTGAACGCCGGTCTTGACCTGCGCCGAGGAGGTGGAGATCAGCTGCTTGATCTCCCTTGCCGCGTTGGCGGAGCGCTGGGCGAGCTCGCGGACTTCCTGGGCGACGACGGCAAAGCCCTTGCCTGCCTCGCCGGCGCGCGCCGCTTCTACGCCGGCATTCAGCGCCAGCAGGTTGGTCTGGAAGGCGATCTCGTCGATGACGCTGATGATGTTGCCGATCTTGGACGACGAATTTTGAATTTCCGTCATCGCGTCGATGGCGCGGGCAACGATCTCGCCGCCCTTTTCGGCATTGGTGCGGGCGGTTGCCACGACACCCTGGGCGCGGCTTGCACCCTCCGCCGTTCCGTTGACCCCGCGGGTCACTTCACCCAGCGCCGCGACGGTCTCCTCCAGCGAGGCTGCCTGCTGCTCGGTGCGGCGGGCGAGATCGTTGGAGGCGGTGGAGATTTCCGCAAGGCCGGAGCGGATGGTGCCGACCGCGCGAATGACGGCGTCAACCGCCTCTTCGAGGCTTGCGACCGAGTTGTTGAAATGATCCCGGATCCTGACATAGCGATGGTCGACTTCGCCGACGCGGACGGTGAGATCGCCCTTCGAGAGTGCGTCCAGCCCGACAGAGATCTGGCGGAAGGCATGCTCCATCACCTGCGCGTCGCTGAGCCGCTCGGCCTCCTGGCGGAGCCGCTCTTCTTCGGCCGCCAGGCGGGCGCGTTCGGCATTGGCTTCCGCGATCAGCTTGGCGCGCCCCGTTTCCTGGAAAACCTTCAGCGAACGCGCCATGGCCCCCAACTCGTGGCGATGTTCGACGCCCGTTATCACGATCCCTTCCTCGCCGCGGGCAAGCTGCTCCATGGACTGCGCCATGTTGCGCACCGCCGAGGAAATCAGCCGGCCGACGAAATAGGAAAGGACGAGGCCGATGACGATCAGCAGCCCGCTGATGACCAGCGTCGTGCTGGTGGCGGAGGCAACCGTTGCGTCTACCGAACCGTCAAGGGTCTTCTGCGCACCGGTAACCGTCGCCTGCAGATCCCTGAAGCCGCCTGAGATTTTCGGCGCGAGCACGCTGAGCTGCGTCTGGCGGATATTGCCCGAGGCCTGCAACACGTCCTTCATGTCGCCGAGACGGGCGGTGTAATTCTGCATCAGCTGTCCGGCGCCCATCAGGCGCTTCTTTTGCAGCTCGTTCTTCGCGGCCTTGGCGGCGGCTTCGTTCAGCGCGACCGCTTCGGCGAGTGCCGCCTGCGCCGTGTCATAGGCCGCAAAATCATCGGAATGCACAAAGCGTTCGGAGAAATAGAGGCTGCGGTTCAACGCCTCCAGTGTCGCCGCCGTCATCTGCAGCAGCGGCACATCGTTCTGGCGCCAGGCGCTGCGCACGACGTCGTTGAGCGCGATACTGGTCCAGGGGCCGAATTCGGTGACCTTGGAGATCAAGGCATCACGCCTGGCCTGCAGGGCGACGATCTCTTCGAAAGCCTTGCCATAGGTGGCGATGTCCTGGCGGATCGCCGCAAGGCCGGACTGCAGGTCCTTGTTGCCGGCAAAACGCGGATCGTCGGCGTCGAACGCCTTCACGCCGGCGCGGAAGCGATCGACGACATCCTGCGTCGGCGTGGAGCGGAAGGCTTCCGCCGACATCTGAATCTCGTTCAGCTGGTCGCTGTAGTCCGAGATGGCGAGACTTTGACCGGCCGTGGCGCGATAGGAAGAGAAGATCGAGACGAGCCCGTTCATGCCGGAGATCGCGCTGACCGTGAGCAGGCTCATCAACAGGATCAGCGGCACGAAGCCGGAGGTGATCTGTGCGCGAATGCCGAATTTATTCCAGAAATGCAACATCATAGTCCTCTTATGCTCACTGGCTCTTCGGCAGATAGGTGGCAATGTTCTCAGGTGTGACGAGTTCGAAGGGAACGTTGTTTTCCCGCGGCACCTTCTCTTTGCGGATCAGCTTGACGGCGGCGTCGACAGCGGCAGCGCCCTGTCCGACGGCGCTCTGGAGAATGGTGACGTCGAGATCGCCGGCCACCATCGCGGCGAGCGCGTCGTCGGTCGCGTCGACGCCGGCGACGACGACGCCCTTCATCGGGATATTGTTCTTCTTCATGGCCCGGATCGCACCGAGCGCCATCTCGTCATTATTGGCGATGACCGCGTCGAACTTGACGCCGGCCGACAGCCATTCTTGCATCTGCTGGTCGGCATAATCGCTCGACCAATAGGCGGCCTGCCGCTCGACGATCTGAAGGCCTTTGCAATCCGGCGTGGCGATGACGTCTGATATGTCCTGGGTACGGGCGCGGGCGGCTGCATGGAAGGGTTCGCCCATCAGTACGACGACGCGGCCTTTGCCTTTGAGGAGCGTGCAGACCTGCTTGGTTTCCAGCGTTCCGGATTCCTTCTCGTTGGATGCGACCACCACCTGATTATCAGGCAGGTCCATGAGGTTGGAAGGGACGTTGTTGATGTAGATCAGCGGAATGCCCGCGTCGGCCGCAATCTTGGTCATCTGCGGCCCGAGATCGCCATCGGAGACGGCAACAATGATCGCGTCGACCTTGTCGGCAACGAACTGCTGGACCTGCTTCTTCTGGAGTTCGTTGTCGCCCTTGGCGCTCTCGGTGACGAGCTTGAGGCCTGAAATTGTCTTTCCATGCGAGACGACGCCATTCAGAAGTGCTGTTCTGAATTTGTCGAGATCGGACATCGAAACCCCGATCGTCTGGGCATGGGCAGCAGAGATCGTTATCGCCAAGGCGATGGATGCAAGCGTGGCCGTTTTCATGAATTCCCCTGCGCAATTCGAATATGAAGGCGTTATTTCAAATTTTGGTTAAATTTTACTTTTCGGCCAGAAGCAGCGGGGATATGGTTGCGGCGGCACGAGCGCTTTCTTCGGCGGCGACCGGGCGGACTCGAAAGGCATCACAGCAAACTTGATGTGATGCCCTTAAATCTTTGTTCTTATGAAGATTAGCGCCCACCAAAGCCGGAGCTGACGGTGATACCCTTGTAGATCACCCTCTGCAGCACGATGGCCAGGACGACGCCGGGCACCATGGAGATCGTCGCACCGGCCATGATGTAGTTCCAGGCGGTGCCCTGCTGTGTCTGAAACAGGGTGAGCCCGAGCGGCAGCGTGGCCATTTCGACGCCGCTGGTGGCGATCAGCGGCCAGAGGAAGCTCTTCCACTGCGCGATGAAGGTGAACAGCGCCAGCAGGCCGATGGCCGGCATGGCAAGTGGAACGATGACCGTGACCAGGATGCGCAGGCGCGAAGCCCCGTCCATCATCGCCGCCTCGTCGAGATCCTTGGGAATGCCGAGGATGAACTGCCGCAGCAGAAAGGTGCCGAAGGAGCTGAAGGCGACCGGCAGGATCATGCCGTGATAGGTGTTGATCCAGCCGAGCTTGCTGACGACGAGGAAGAGCGGGATGACCAACATCACCTGCGGGATCATCAGCGTGCTGAGATAGGTAAGCAGCAGCCCCTCCCGTCCGGGAAATCTCAGCCGGGCGAAGGCGTAGGCGGAAAGGCAGGATACGGCAATCACGATCGCCGTAACGCCGCAGGCGACCACGAAGGAATTCAACAGGAAGGTTCCGAACGGCAAGGAAACCAGGGCTTCGACGAATGTTCCCCAATGATATTCCTCGGGCAAGATGCGGACCGGCACGGCCATCACCTCGGCATTGGAGCGCACCGCGTTCGACACCATCCAGAAGAAGGGGAAGAGGAAAAGCAGCGCGATCAGCGAAAGCGCCGCGTAGCTGACGAAGGTGCCGACGCGCCGCAATATGCGGTGACGATGCTGGGACATGGAATGCGGATGCCGTGAGGTCGGATCAATCGTCATAATGCACCCATTTGCGCTGCATGTGGAATTGCAGGATGGTGAGCGCCATGATCATGACGAACATCACCCAGGCGAGAGCCGAGGCATAGCCCATCTGGAAGTTGGTGAAGCCCTTCTGGTAGATAGCAAAGCCAAGCGTCGCCGTTGCCGAGCCCGGACCGCCGCGCGTCATCGCGAATATCTCGTCGAAGACCTGCAGCGAGGTGATTGCCGTCATCACTGTGCCAAAGAAGATGGTCGGCGAGATGAGCGGCAGGCGGATGCGCCAGAAGCGCTGCCAGGCATTGGCGCCGTCGATCGTCGCCGCCTCGAGATAATGCTTCGGCACGAGGTCGAGCGCGGCGTTGAACATCACAACGTTGTAGCCGACATTCGCCCACAGGGTGACGAGCACGACCGCCTGCATGGCCCAGCTCGAGCTCAGCAGGAAATTCGGCAGGCCGAGGCCGAGCGCGAGGATGATGGTGTCGGCCAGCCCGTCCGGCGTGAAGATCAGCAACCACACCACCGACGCCGCGATGGTCGGCGTAAAGGTCGGCAGGAAGAAGATCACCCGGAAGATCGCCTTGCCGCGCTTCAGGCTCGATATCCAGACCGCCAGCGTCAGCGAGACGATAATATTCAGCGCCAGATACTCGACGGCGAAGAACAGCGTATTGCTCAATACGGTGTAGAAGGCCGGATCGACAGTGAAGAGCCTGATGTAATTCTGAAGGCCGACGAAGGATGGCGTCGAGATCAGCTGCCAATTGGTAAAGCTGAGCGCCAGCGACGCCAAAATCGGCAAGGCCATGAAGACCATGAAGCCGAGGAAGCTCGGCAGCAGGAACAGCATGGCTGTCTGCGTCTCCGGCTTCAGGAAGCGCCGTGGCTGACCGGGCTGCAAGCGAACTTCGGCAACAGCGCTTTGCGACATGTCTTCCTCCATGCGCGGCAGATCCTGCCGCAGCGAGAGCTGGCGCATGACCCGAACATCGGAATAGATTTTCCGGTCATGCGCAGATTTCAAAGCAACGGCGCGTCCTGCTGGACGCGCTGGCTTTATTGCTGCGCGAGGCTCTGGATGGACTCCATCGTCTGTTTGGCGTCGACGCTGCCGGCGAAAGCCGGCGGGAAATACTGGTTGAAGAGGTTTTCCACCGCTGCCCAGTTGTTGGTGATCACGTAAGGCACGGAGTGCGCCAGGGAATAGTCGATGGCCTCGCCGCCGTTGGTGATGTCCTTGGCCGCCACCTTGTACCAGGCGGATTGCGACGCAGTGCGCGCCGGCAAGGCACGGCCCTGTTCCGCGAGATAGGACAGGGCTTCCGGACTGGTCAGCACCTGGATCGCCTTCCAGGCCGCGTCCTTGTTCTTGCTCGTCGTGGAAATACCGAAGCCGGAGCCTGCGGTCACGGCCGAAAGTTCGCCCTCTTCGCGCGGCAGGGTGGTGAGGCCGATTTTGAACTTCGCCTGACCCTTCATGCCGATGATCGACCAGGGGCCGTCGATATACATGGCGACATTGCCCGAATTGAACCGCCCTTGGATGACATCACCGGGATTCGCGCCACCTGATGGAACCAGCGGCGCGATCTTATCCTTGGCTGCAAAGCCGATCAGCCTGTCGGCGGCAGCAACTGCGCTCGCACTGGTCAAGTCAAGCTCGCCGGCGTCGTTGACGTATTTATCGCCCCAGGCCGCGGCCAGGACCGAATAGTTCGTCGGGGTGATACCGAAGCCGTACTTGCCGTCTTTTGTCAGCTTTTTGGCGGCATCGGTAAACTCAGCAAGCGTCCAGCCCGGCTTCGGCAGCGGAACGCCAGCAGCTTCGAGCGCGTCCTGGTTATAATAGATGACCCACGGACCGACGTCATAAGGCAGACCATAGAGCTGCTTGTCGACGGACATGCCGCCGATGATCGAGGGTGTGAAGGCGGCGACGTCGAACTTATCGGCCTCGATCCGGTCATTCAGCGGCTCGAGCAGCGAATAGAAGTTCGGCATGCGCAGCGACTGCATGGAGACGATGTCGGCGAGCTGTCCCGATGCCGCCAGCACCGGCAGCCGCGTCCAATAGTCGACCCAGCCCGTCGTCGTCAGCGTCACCTTGATATCGGGATACTTGGCACTCACCATCTCCGCCAGGTGCTGCCAACTCTTGGTGTCGGTTTCGGAGCCGGTCCACATCTGCCAGGTCAGGTTGACCTGCTCGGCCGACGCGGCCGTGGCAAAAAGGCTGCCGCCGACAGCGGCAAGCAAAAGCGTTTTTTTCAGAACCTTCATGGGTTTCTCCTCCCTCCATGACGCAAGGAATACGCGCGTGCGACCGAGTTCACGCCTTGAGGACGATCTCGATCACCGGGACGGTAACGTCAGGTTGCCGGACCGGCAGTTCGAGCGTGATCATGCCTTCCGGCACCATCACGCCGATGTTGGAATCCACTTCCTTCGTCTGGCTGAGCCAGCGCACTTCGCTGGCGTCATGTAGGAACTGCGCATAGGCGATCCTGTCGGCGAGGCGTTCGATATGGATGTGGCGGTAGGGCCAGTTGTAGACATGGAGATAGAGGCGGTTGCCGCGCTGGGTGTAACGGCAGCCGGCCGGCGCCGGATAGCGGGATGGCCCTGCCCCGTAGATGGAACGCCCATTGACGGCCATCCAGTTCTGGTAGACCTCCAGCGCAGCGCTCGCGCGCGCATCGAGCGTGCCCCGGCCGGTCGGGCCGACATTCATCAGGAGGTTACCGCCGAGCGAGACGGAATCGATCAGCAGCTGGATGATCTGTTCCGGGCTTTTCCAAGTATCTTCGTCGCGGTGATAACCCCAGGAGCCGCTGAACGTATGGCAGGCTTCCCAGAGCACCCCCTGGCTGGCGATGGCGGGGGCGACCCGCGGCGTATATTGCTCCGGCGTCGTCACGTCAGGCAGGGTGCCGGGCGGCAGATCGAGGCGGTTGTTGACGATGATGCCGGGCTGCAGCTCGCGCACCAGATCGACCAGCCGCTCGCTCTCCCAATCGGCGCGCCCCTTGCCGGGCAGGCCGCGATATTCGCGCCCGGGATAGCTGAAATCGAACCAGATGATGTCTATGCGGCCGAAGCCGGTCAGCAGCTCGCGCACCTGTTCGCGCATATAGGCAGCGTAGTTGGCGATGTTACGGCCGGCATTCAGCGCCTTGGCGTCGGGATGGTTGCGCAGTGGATGGTGAACGTCGATCGGGAAATCGGGATGGTGCCAGTCAAGCAGCGAATAGTAGAAGCCGATCTTCAGCCCTTCGGCACGGAAGGCGTCGACCAGCGGCGTGAGCAGATCCTTGCCACAGGGCGTGTTCGGCGCCTTGTAGTCCGTCACCTTGCTGTCCCAGAGGCAGAAACCCTCGTGATGCTTGGTCGTCACCACGACATATTTCATGCCGGCAAGACGGGCCCGCCGCGCCCATTCCCTGGGGTCGTAGAGATCGGGATCGAAATTGTCGAAATAGCGCTGGTAATGCTCGTCGGTCAGCTCTTCCCGGTTCTTCAACCACTCGTGCCGGGCCCCTAAGGCATAAAGACCCCAATGGATGAACATGCCCAGGCGATCCTGGCTGAACCAGGCGTGCTGCTCCGCCCCTCCCAATGCCGGATTTTCCGGCTGGCGTTCCGAACTCGTCACAGGTTTCTCCTCCCTGTTTTCCGGCTCAACATCATATCGAACCGGTTCGGTAAATGATCATCTCGCCTCATCCGATGTCTGTCAAGTCGAAATTCGCGATCGAAAGATCACTGAGGCAAACCCTATGAAACAACCGATTTGTAGCACGAGTGTTGCGCCGACCAATAAAATCGGACATAACAAGGCATTAGAACCGGTTCGACAGACATGACCACGATACGAGACGTAGCGCGCCTTGCGGGGGTTTCCATCTCGACCGTCTCGCTTGCGCTCAACAGCCCGAAGCGGGTCGGCGCCCAGACGCTCGACCGCATTCAGCAGGCGATAAAATCGACCGGTTACCGCATCGACCCGGTTGCCCAGACGCTGGCGCGCGGACGCAGCTCGCTGATCGGTTTCGTTTCGGCCAATCTCGGCAACATGTTCTTCGGCGACATTCGCCGAGAGATCGAGCACCAGGCGCTCGATCACGGCTATTTCGTCCTGATCGCCGACTCCTCCGGCAGGGCCGATCTCGAACGGGCGCTGCTGGAGCGGCTGGAGGCGCAGAAGATCGCCGGCATTGCGCTGGCGGCAAACGGGCGCGGCGAGGACTACGCCACGTTCCTGCGCGACTTCAAGACCCCGATCGTGATGTTCGACCAGAAGCTGGAAGGCGCCGAGCGTGATTTTGTCGGCTCCGACAACCCTCTGACCACCACCATCCTGACCGAACATCTGCTGCAGCTCGGCCACAGGCGGATCGGCTTCATCTCCGGTCCGAGCGGCCTGCACACTGCCGACGAACGCCTGAAGGGCTTCATGAACACGATGGCCGGCGCCGGCGTGGACATCGACCCTTCGCTGGTGGTCGAAGGCGGCTACACCAGAACCGGAGGCCATGCGCAGGCCATGCGCCTGCTCACCCGCCGCGACCGGCCGACCGCCATTATCGGCGCCAACAACATGACGGGCCTCGCAGCACTTCAGGTGATGCAGGAGATGGGCTTCCGCTGCCCTGACGACGTGTCGCTGGCGATGGTCGACGACGTGCCCTGGAGCAACGTCATCACACCCCGCATCACCATGGTGGTGCAGGATGCGCAGAAGCTCGGCGAATTGGCGGCACAACGTCTGCTGGCAAGAATAGCAAGCCCCGAGGCCGCCGCCGCGCCACCGCAGGATTTTATCCTGACGCCAAGATTCGTGCGCGGAGAGTCCACCAGGCGGTTGTGAGTGCTTGCCTGAACTTCATCACCGAGGCAACGAAACCGGCCTGTCGCCGTCGAGGCTATCGGCCCAAGCCTGGACCGACCGTTGATCGACGGCATTGCCCTCGTCCACATCGGCCAGCGCCTCCAGCGTCAAACGCAGGCGCTGCTTCTGCGCAGGCGGCAGCGGAACATGTGTGACCGGCAAATTGGTCCCCATCGAAGCTTCCTCGTCATCGTTCCCGGATCATAGCTGCCAATACTGGTCATATGCAAAATCAATCAAGAAAAAAGCGGCCGGTCGTTCGTCCATTGAACGATGAAGAAATTTGTCATACATGTGTGATGAATCGTGAATTTCGCAATGCCGTGCGTTCGAACGGCATTGCGGATCAAGAGCCGATGCGGGGTTAGGCGTGGCTATGCAGGTGAAGGATCGCAGCAAAGGCTCAGGGTCGCTGGTCTCACAGGTCGGCGAAAGCCTCCGGCAAGCTATATTGAGCGGCCAGTATTCCGCCGGCGACAAGCTTCCAAGTGAACACGAGCTGACCGAAACGCACAGCGTCAGCCGCACCGTCGTGCGCGAGGCGGTGGCCGCACTTCGCTCCGACGGGCTTGTCGAGGTGCGCCAGGGAGCGGGGATTTTCGTGCTCGGTGCCGATCCGGCGCTCTCCGCACGGAAAGTCGACAAAGCCCGCGTCGCCTCCGATCTTGAGGTACTCGAGATCAGAACACCTGTCGAAATCGAGGCGGCGGGCCTTGCAGCCCTGCGCCGCTCGCCGGCACAGGAGGAGGCGATATTCGAATGTCATCGGAAAGTCCTCCAATGCATCGAGACTGATCAATCCATTCGCGATGCGGATCTCGAACTCCATGCCGCGATCGCCGAAGCCACGAACAATCCGCTGTTCAGGCAGTTCCTGGAATCGCAGGGCTCGGCGATCATCCCGCAGTCGAGGCTCGTTCCGGAATCGAGGACGGCCGAACAGACCGCCTATCGAAAGCTGATCCACAAGGAGCACGAGGCAATCGTCGTCGCCATCTCGGACAGAGACGATCAGGCCGCCCGAAACGCCATGCGCGACCATCTGGTCGGCAGCCAGGCGAGGTACCGCAATCTGCTGAGGGACCTGCGAAGCTTTACGAGCTGACGTCTGATCCGAAATTGCGTGGAAGTCGGATCGATTATGCGCACGGCCGGCAGACGCCGGATGTGGCCCCGAGGCTCTTGGCGCAAGGCCGCCTTCAGTCTGGCTATTGGCGCGAATTGTCCGTTATTTGTCCGGCACGCGCATTTTCCCCTGTCTTCAAATCGCCGAATATGACTTCATGATCAACCTGCATGGAGCAAAAAATGTCCGGCCATGATACTGTCCTTCTCGTTATCGACGCCCAGGAGTCCTTCAGACACCGCGATTATTGGGATGAAAACCTCGCTTCCGCCTATATCGATCGTCAGCAGGCTTTGATCGACGGTGCGGAAGCCGATGGAATACCCATCATCCAGATTTTCCATGTCGATGAAAATGGGCCGTTTTCGGAAGCATCCGGGTTCGTCAGCACACTCGCCCCGCTCAGGATCGCTCCCAAGGCGACGTTCAGGAAGAACCGCCATAGCGCCCTGGTCGGCTCCGGTCTCGACGTGTGGCTGACCGAGAACGGCGTCCGTCGTATCCTCGTCTCCGGCATCCGCACCGAACAGTGCTGCGAGACCACGACCCGCCATGCCTCAGATCTCGGCTATCAAGTCGACTATATCGGCGAAGCGACCCTGACCTTCCCGATGACCGATGCCGCAGGACGCACCTGGAACGCCAAGGAGATCCGGGACCGGACTGAACTGGTCCTGGCCGGCCGCTTCGCTCGGATCGCTACCGTCGAACAGGCCCTGGCGGGGAGCGGAAAGGCTCTCGCCGCATGACCGACGCCGCGCAGCCCTTCGATATTCCGGTCTTCGTCGTCGTGCCGCCGCGCGTGCTGCTGCTCGACGTCGCTGGCCCGATCGAAGTGCTGCGCAAGGCGAACCTCGAACAGCGCACGGTGCGTTTTACCGTCACCTATATCGGCCCCTCGGCGACGGTCGGCAGCTCGATCGGTCTTGCCGTTACGGGCGTCGCCGCGTTACCCGAGCGCTTGCCCGATGCCGCGCTTGTCGTCATTGCCGGCAGCGCCGATGCACCCATGGAAAACAACCGTCCGTGGGACGAACAGGAACGCGCCGACCAGGCTGCCATCGTCGCATGGTTGAAGCGCGCCATTCTTCCGGGAATTCGTTTGGTCTCGATCTGCTCGGGCGCTTTGCTCGCTGCCGAGGCTGGCATGCTCGATGGCCGTGACTGCACCACCCATCATGGCTGCATAGAGGATCTGGCGAGGCTCGCTCCCACCGCGCGCATCCGGGACAACCGGCTCTATGTCGAGGATGGAGATCGCCTCACGAGCGCCGGCATCACCGCCGGCATAGACCTCATGCTGCATATCGTTGCCGAAGCAGCAGGGCACGCGTGTGCACTTGCGGTGGCGCGATATCTTGTCGTCTATCTCAGGCGCGGCGGCTCGGATCCGCAGCTTTCGCCCTGGCTTGAAGGTCGCAACCATATCCACCCGGTCATTCACCGTGCACAGGATGCCGTGGCCGCCAACCCGTCTGAGGACTGGTCGGTGGCGTCGCTCGCCCGCCTCAGCGGCGCCAGCCCGCGCAACCTTTCACGGCTGTTCAACGAGCAGACGGGCATGAGCGTGACGGATTTCGTCAACCTTATGCGCGTGGCTCTTGCCCGCGAGATGCTCGCCGGTTCAAGGCTGGACATGGAGGCCGTCGCGATGCGCGCCGGCTTCGGCTCGGCACGGCAGCTACGCCGCGCCTGGAACCGTCTGAACGACGGCCCGCCGAGCTCGGCACGCCCGAGGCTGCTTACAGGCTCATAGCGCAATCGGAAGGGCGGACGGATTGAGCCCGGTCTTCGGCACCTCGGTTCCCCAGATTTCGATTTGGGTCAGCGCCGGATAGGGCGAGGTGTCCTCGGCCTTGATCAGGCCGTGCAGTTCCACCCATTCGATGATGCAGGGCTCTACCGGAAAGGCCTGGGCGGCGCCTGATTTCACCAGCGGAAAGCAGGAGGTCCTGCCGTTCGAGAAGGTGACGCTGGCCTCCTCCCACCAGGAATCATGCGGGAAGTCAGCCCGAAGATAGAAAACGATCTCGTCGATCCTGACCGGCCTGCCGAATTCCACCGTCAGGGCCGCCTGCGGATCGCGATTGATGCCCCAGCTCGTATAGGGCCAGAAGCCGTGATCATCGTTGGCCTTCTCGCCGTCGATCGCGTTGCGCGCGGCAAAGACCGCTTCGCCCCGGGTCTCGACGTTGGCGCGCGCATGCGGAAACAGAGCCCGATTGGCGTGATCGTCCCAGGGATTCAGGGCGAGATTGCGCCGGTGAATGATCTCGTCCGGCCGTGTGCTTCGCGCTGAAAGCCGGTGAATATCGCCCCTGAAGGCATTTGGCGAATAGGGCTTGCGCTTGTCGCCGAAGGGTACGGCGAGCGAATAGGCGCATTCCTTCATATAGACCAGGCCGGGTTGGATCGCGCCATCAAGGGAGAGGAAGACATGCCCAGGCTCGGAAACCTCCACGACAACGCGATCGCCTTCATGATAGTTCTGGCGATAGACCAGGACCGTCTCGTCCCGGCCTGTGGAACTCGCCAGCACCGCCCCCTCGGCATCCACGATCTTCAGCGTCAATTCCATGCTCGCCCTCCCCAGAGCATGATGCCGAAAACTGTGAGTGGTTTTTTCGGACGACATCATGCTATAACTCTTTAATTTAGAACAGTATTCAGGACTTCAGGCCGACCCCGGCCTAAAGCCATCCCGTTCTAGACGATCCGCAATCTCAGGAGCCTTTCGGCAAACCTCACGCGCAGCCGGTAGATTTTCTCAGGCCAGGCCGATCTCAGCCGGGCGTCCGTAACGACGATCTCGTCGATTTCGATCTCGCCGGCGCCGACGACGAAAATGCTGCCGAGATCTGCCAGATCGATCCTGTCTGGGCTGACGGTCGGCGCCAGGCATGTCATCAGCGACAGGACCGCCGGCTTGCCCCCGTCATAAGTGTCGACGATCTCGACATGGCGGCCGCGCAGCAGGGAAACGACGCGGCGGTAGCTGTGCAACTGCGCTTCGGGGGGATAGGCGCCTGAAATATCGAGCGATATGCGCGCGCTCCGTTCGTCAAACCCGATCTCGACGTCGCGCGCGCCAAAGGCTTCGCCGGCGGACTGCATGACACCTGCGAATGTCGGCAGGTTGTGGAACGCCGACTGCATCGTCCATATCTCGTAGCGCCGCGCCGAAAAGGTCTTTGCGGTATAGGTCTCGACGCCGACATCGATCAGGAACGGATTTCCGTTCTTGTAAAGCGTCACGCTCCCGACATCATTGTGATTGTGGCCCTCGCCGTTGTTGCCGCCCTTGACGGCAAGCGAAAACTGCTCGTCGCGGGCGATGAACAGACCGATGCCAGGATAGAAGATATCGCGCCGGGACGCAGGATGCGGCTCCGCGGCAGCGGAAAGCGTCGGGCCGACCAGCAGTTCCTGCACCCGATACCAGAGGTTCCATTCCCCCGGCAGGTGCGGATTGGCGGACGCGACCCTGTCGGCTGCCGCGAACTCAGCCAGCATCTCAGAGCCGACCGCCCGCCCCAATAGGTATTCCCGCGCGCTGCAGGGTTCGACCACCGCGGAAGAATCCGCGAAATTGAAATAGTGGCGGCCGGCCACATGCATGTGAGCGATATATTCAGCCATGTTGCGGATCTTCGGCTGTTGCCAAAATCGGCCGAACAGGCCTGGCGCCACCGTATCCAGGATGGTCAAAGCACCATGCAGGCAGAGCGCGGCGTGACGGTAATAGAGTACGCCCTCCTCGCAGGCGCCATCCTCGGCATAGTCCTTCAGGAAGGCGTCGAGGCTGCCGAGCGCCTTTTTGACGACGGCGTGACGCGTGGGCTGACTTGTTTTCAGGGAGAAGACCGTCAACAGGACGTTCTGGCTTATCCATGCCGTCCAGTTGTTCATCCGCTCTTCGCCGCGACCCATCCACCAGAAATGTCGGCCGAGATAGGGCGAAAGGATGCGGATCTCGATCTCGCGCTCGACGCGTGCCGCAATCTCGGGGCTGATGCCGTCGAGCTCGTCGCCCAGCAATGCGACGATGGTGGCAAGCAGGGCGGCCGTTTCGGCGGCGAAGAGATCGACGACCGGCTGCGAATTGTCGGGAAGCGGCAAGCGTGCGCCGCTTCGTTCATAGGCGTTATGCGCCGGAAGCTGCCAGCCGCTCTCCTCCGCGATCAGGAAGATGCCGTCGACGACCTTCGGCAGGAAGCGCGCCTTGGCTTCGATGAGTTCGCCGAGCACCAGATTGTTGAGCATCCGGCGCCGCGTGAAATATAGCTCCTCGAAGCGCGCGCGATTGCCGGTTTCGGTGAACGCCCGGTAATCCGACGCCGTGATCAGCGGAAAGGTGCGCGCAAGCGTCTCTTCGGCCTCGCCAATGACCAGCTCCCGTACCGCCTGCGGCACGGAGTTCCATCTGGGGCGATCGGAGCCCACCGCCCCGGGCGTGAAATCGCCCAGCATATCCGGCAGCTCCTCTGAAATCTCGCTGAACATGTCCCTCCCCGCACTGGAAAAGCATCGATGAGCGCTTGGCCTTCATGCTCACCTATCATATGTGTTTTGCGCTTTCCATGAAATTCGTATGATCTATTCAGAACTTGTTTGACCAATACCGGATATGTGCTATGTGGTTGCGGGAGGAAGAGGAGGCATCGGTGTCCATATCGAATTCGGTCATCGCGACGGATGGCGCTCCGGCAATCTCAAGCCGAAAAGTCGCGGTCTTGTCCAAGCGCCAGCGCAGGATGCGCAGCGCGCTCGTCGCCTATTCCTTCATTGCCCCGAATTTCATCGGCTTTGCCGTCTTCACGCTCGGCCCGATCCTGTTCGCCTTCGCGCTCGCCTTCATGCATTGGGACGGCTCGAATGCGATCACATTCGCCGGGCTGGATAATTTCTGGCGGCTCTTCGAGGACAAGGCCTTTATCGCCGCGTTCTGGAACACGGTCATCTACACAGTCGCCTCCGTGCCGGCGACGCTCATCTGCGCGCTCGGCCTCGCCGTTCTCCTCAACCAGAAGATCGCCGGGCGCGATTTCTTCCGCACGGCAATGTTCTTTCCCTATGTCGCTTCGCTGGTGGCCGTCGCGGTCGTCTGGAACATGATCTTCAATCCCGAGATGGGACCGGTGAACATGATCCTTTACACGCTCGGCCTCGATCCCAAGAACATGCCGGGATGGGCGGCCGATCGCCACTGGGCGATGGTGACGGTGATCCTCTTCGGCATCTGGAAGAATATGGGCTATTACATGGTCATCTATCTGGCCGGCCTGCAGGGCATCAATTCAGAGCTCTATGAGGCCGCCGATCTTGATGGGGCCAATGCCTGGCAGAAGTTCATCCATGTCACCGTGCCGCAGCTCGGGCCGACGACCTTCTTCGTGACCGTGATGCTGACGATCCAGTCCTTCAAGGTGTTCGACCAGATCTACATGATCACCCAGGGCGGGCCTGGAACCTCGACGCTCGTCCTCGTCTATCACATCTACAACGAAGCATTCATTTCCTGGGATCTCGGCTATTCCAGCATGGTTTCGCTCGTGCTGTTCTTCCTCGTGCTTGCCGTCACTGTCTTCCAGTTCCGGCGCCAGAGGGAGGACGAGGCATGAGGATCGCAGGACGCAAGGTGACCGTCAGATCGGTCGCGATCTACGCCATCGTCATCGCCGTCACGCTCATCATGCTGATGCCCTTTGCCTGGATGCTTTCGGCATCGCTGAAGCTCAGCCGCGACGTCTTCGCCTTCCCGATCGAGTGGATACCGTCCGAGCCGCAATGGCAGAACTACGTGGATATCTGGACGAAGATCCCGCTTGCGCTGTTCATCTACAACACGTCGAAGCTGACGATCATCGTCACGCTGCTGCAGCTTTTGACCTCCAGCTTTGCCGCCTACGCCTTCGCCAAGCTGAATTTCCCCTACAAGAACACCCTGTTCCTCGGCTACATCGCCACCATCGCCATGCCCTGGCAAGTCTATATGGTGCCGCAATTCCTGCTGATGCGTGAATTCGGCCTCAACAACACGCATCTGGCGCTGATCTGCCTGCAGGCCTTCACTGCCTTCGGCGTCTTCCTGATGCGGCAGTTCTACATGTCGATCCCGACCGAACTCTGCGAGGCGGCCCGCATCGACGGCATGAACGAGTACCAGATCTGGGCGCGCATCATGCTGCCGCTGTCCAAGCCCGCGCTCTCGACGCTGACGATCTTCACCTTCGTCACCACCTGGAACGATTTTCTCGGGCCGATGATCTACCTGACCAAGACCGAGCTGAAGACCGTCCAGATCGGCCTGCGCATGTTCATCTCGCAATATTCGGCCGAATACGGGCTGATCATGGCGGCCTCCGTCGTCGCCCTCATTCCGGTTCTCGTCGTCTTCCTCTCTCTCCAGCGTTTCTTCGTCGAGGGCATCGCCTCGACGGGACTGAAGGGTTAAATCCATGAATGCCGTCTCGTCCGTCGCCCCGCAGCCGATCGCCGACCAGGAGGTCAAAGCCGCGCTCGATCTTGCCGTCGAGCAGATTAGGCGCAACCTCATCCAATTCACCCATGCCTCGCAGAACCATTCGAGCGTCGGAAATTTCTATCCCGCGGTAGCGAACACCCAATGGACCGCGGGCTTCTGGCCCGGCGAGCTGTGGCTCGCTTTCGAGCACAGCGGCGAGGCGGTCTTTCGGGATGCAGCGCAGGTCCAGGTCCAGTCGTTCCTGCATCGGATCGTGAACCGCATCGAGACGGATCATCACGACATGGGCTTTCTCTATTCGCCCTCCTGCATCGCCGGCTGGAAGCTCGTCGGAGACGAGGACGGCCGCAAGGCGGCGATCCTCGCCGCCGACCAGCTGATCGAGCGCTTCCAGCCCGTCGGCCAGTTCATCCAGGCTTGGGGCCGCAAGGGCAAGGCGGAAGAATACCGCTACATCATCGACTGCCTGCTGAACCTGCCGCTTCTCTACTGGGCAAGCCGCGAAACAGGCGATCCGAAATACCGCGAGATCGCGCTCATTCACGCCCGCACCACGCTCGCCAACTCGGTTCGGCCGGATGATTCCACCTATCATACCTTCTATATGGACCCGGTCACGGGAGCGCCGGTGCGCGGCGCCACCAAGCAGGGCTACAGGGACGACAGCGCATGGGCGCGCGGACAGGCCTGGGCAATCGCTGGAATGGCGCTGTCCTATCGTTATGAGCGGATCGAGGAATATCGCCGGACCTTCGACCGGCTGCTCGCCTTCTATCTCAACCGGCTGCCGGCCGACATGGTGCCTTATTGGGATCTCGTCTTTTCGGACGGCGACGGCGAGCCGCGCGACAGTTCGTCGGCATCGATCACCGCCTGCGGCCTTCTGGAGATGGCCGATCTCGTCGAGCCGGAACCGGCAGCACGCTATCGCACGCTGGCGCGGCGCATGATGAAGAGCCTTGCGGATCACTATGCGGTCAAGGATCCCAGCGTCTCGAACGGGCTGGTGCTGCACGCCACCTATTCGAAAAAATCGCCGTTCAACACCTGCCGCGGCGAGGGTGTCGATGAATGCGTCTCCTGGGGAGATTATTATTACATGGAAGCTTTGACGCGCCTTTCGCGCAGCTGGTCTTCCTACTGGTGAATTCAGGAGAACCCGATGGCCAGCATTTCGCTTAAAGAGCTGAACAAGAGCTACGGTGCGCTCACCGTCGTCCATGACATCGACCTCGAGATCGCAGACAAGGAATTCATCATTCTGGTCGGCCCCTCCGGCTGCGGCAAATCGACGACGCTGCGGATGATCGCCGGCCTCGAGGAGATATCGGGAGGAGAGCTCAGGATCGGCGGCGACGTCATGAACGACGTTCCCTCCAAGGATCGGGATATCGCCATGGTCTTCCAGAATTATGCGCTCTATCCGCATATGACCGTCTACAAGAACATGGCTTTCGGCCTGCAGCTCAGGAAGGTGTCGCGCGACTTCATCGATGCCCAGGTGCAGGACGCCGCCAGGATTCTCGACATCTCTCATCTCCTGAACCGCAAGCCGAAGGCGCTTTCGGGCGGCCAGCGCCAGCGCGTCGCGCTTGGCCGCGCCATGGTGCGCAATCCGGCGGTCTTCCTTCTCGACGAGCCGCTTTCCAACCTCGACGCCAAGCTGCGCGGGACGATGCGCTCCGAAATCACCAAGCTGCACAAGCGCCTCGACGCCACCTTCATCTACGTCACCCACGACCAGGTGGAAGCGATGACCATGGCGGACCGGATCGTCGTCATGAAAGACGGGCATATCCAGCAGGTCGATACGCCGCAGAACCTCTATGATCGCCCCGTCAATATGTTCGTCGCCGGCTTCATCGGCGCACCGCAGATGAACATGCTGCCCTCGACCATTCTGCGACGGGGCGACGGCTATATCGCCGTCTTCGACGGCCGAGAACTGCCGCTACCCGCCCATTTCGACAAGGCCAGGATCGCCCCCTACGAGGGCCGCGAACTGGTGCTCGGCATCCGTCCGGAGAATTTCCACGAATTGCCGCCGGCCGACATCGCACCGGAGAACCTGGCGCCCCTCAAGGCGATCGTCGAACTTGCCGAGCCGATGGGCTCGGAAGTGCACCTGAACATGGTGGCGGGCGGGCGCAATCTCATCGCCCGTGTCTCGCCGCGCTACCGGCCTGATATCGGCGAAGAGGCGATGCTGGTTGCCGATATGACCAATGCGCAGTTGTTCGACAAGGAAACGGAACGCTCGATTCTATACTGAGACGCCTGCGGGAGATGGCTATGCAGTGGTTGCGGGACATGTGGACGAGAGAGGGGCCGGGCATTCCGAAGGATGCGCCGAAGAGAACCGGCCTTGCCCTGTTCGCCGAGATCCTCGTCCGCGAGTGGTGGGAGATGGTCAAGCTGAACATCCTCTTCATCCTGACCGGCCTCTTCGTCGTGACGCTGCCGGCAGCGCTCGCCGCCATGGCCCGGGTCTCGGTGGCTCTTGTGGAAGATCGCAACACCTATCTGCTGCGGGACTTCACGGAAGCCTTTCTGCGCTACTTCTGGCGCGCCACGGCTTGGGGCCTGGCGCTGGCGGGCGCTCTCGCAGTCTGCCTCTATGCGATCGCAACCTATGGCGCCGGCGCGCGGGACAATCTATTGCTGAGCGCACCACTGACGATCGCCCTCGTCGCTACCGCCTTCGTCGCGGTCCTCGCCTGCCATCTCTTCGTTTTGATGGTGATGCGCGATCTGCCGGCTCTGAGGCTGCTGCGCCTCGCCGCCCTCGCCTCCGTCATCCGTCCGCTCCCGGCGCTTGCAGCGCTCGCCCTTACCGCCAGCCTCTGGCTGGCGCACATCCTCTTCTATCCGGTTTCGGTGTTCATGCCGGCAACCTTCAATTTTTCACTCGGAATGTTCGCCGTCGCATTCGGCGTCCATCGGGCGGCGGTGACGGTTCTAGACCTGCCAAACGCAACACAGCCGCACCGCGAACCGCATAGACGAGACGCTTCTTAAAATAACTGATCCAGAGATGATCCAGGGAAGGAGAACGGGAATGTATTTGGATAAATTCGGGGGGACGGTGAAACTTGCCGTGGCGGGGTTCACCTTGGCGGCGATGACGGCCGGGGCAGCGCTTGCCCAGGACGTCGTGACGCTCAAATGGGCTTTGTGGGATTGGGACAAGACCGCCTATTACAAGCCGCTGATCGAGGCCTATCAGGCCAAGCACCCAAACGTGAAATTCGAGCCGATGGATCTCGGTTCGCAAGACTACCAGCAGATGATCTCGACCCAGCTGACGGGCGGCTCCAAGGACATCGACATCGTCACCATCAAGGATGTGCCGGGCTACGCCAATCTGGTGCGCGCCGGCAACATTGCCGATCTCAGCGGCTTCGTGAAAGATCAGAAGATCGACCCGGCCCCCTATGGCGGCCTGATCGAGGAGCTGACCATCGACGGCAAGATCTACTCCCTGCCGTTCCGGTCCGATTTCTGGGTCGTCTATTACAACAAGGATATATTCGACAAGGCAGGCGTCCCCTACCCCACCAATGACATGACCTGGGCGCAGTTCGACGAGACCGCCGAGAAGCTTTCGGGCGGCATGGGCACCAACAAGACCTACGGCGCGCTTCTGCACACCTGGCGGTCAACCGTTCAGCTGCCCGCCATCCTCGACGGAAAACACACGCTGGTCGACGGCGAATACGGCTTCCTGAAGCCCTGGTACGAGCGGGCGCTGACCCTGCAGAAGGATGGCGCGATTCCCTCCTATGCCTTCCTGAAGACGTCGAACACACATTATTCGGCGCTCTTCTTCAATGGCACGATCGGCATGCTGCCAATGGGAACCTGGTTCGTCGGCACCCAGATCACCAAGGTGAAATCGGGTGAATCGAAGAGCAAGAATTGGGGCATCGTGAAGTTCCCGCATCCCGACGGTGTGGCAACCGGCACGACCGCTGCGCAGATCTCGGGCCTGGCGGTCAACGCCAACTCCGTTCACAAGGATGCCGCTCTCGATTTCATCAAGTTCGTCACCGGTCCTGAGGGCGCAGCAGTCATCGCGTCGACGGGCACTTTCCCTGCGCTCAAGACGGATGATGTCAGCGCCAAGATCGCGGCAACACCCGGTTTTCCCGAGGATGCGGCCAGTAAGGAGGCGCTGAAGCCGTCGAAAACCTACCTGGAGATGGCAGTCAACCCGAACGCCGCCAAGATCGAAGTCGTACTCAACCGTGCGCATGACGCGATCATGACCGACAGCACCTCCGTCGATGATGGGCTGAAGGAAATGACCGAAGGCGTGAAGGCCATCAAGTAGGCGTCCAGAAATGTCGACGGCCGCGGGCAATATCTGCCCGCGGCCGATCCTGTTTTTCATGAATTTCGAGCCTGACAATGATATATGATCCCGCCCGGGCCAATCCGCTTTTCGGCAATCCCTTGAAGACGCGTGACGACCTTGCCAAGGCCGTCACTGATCTCTTCGAGCCTCTGCTGCCGTATTTTTCCGAGGGCGGCGCCCGTGTGCGCCTCGGTGCGGCCGGCGCGATCTTCGACCGGGCAGCGGCGGATCTGGAGGGATTTGCGCGGCCGCTCTGGGGGATCGTTCCGCTCGTTGCCGGCGGCGGCGCGTTTCCGCATTGGGATCTCTATCGCCGCGGGCTGGCAAACGGCACCAATCCCGCTCATCCCGAATATTGGGGCGATCTGGCCGACCGCAATCAGCGGCTGGTCGAGCTCGCCGCCGTCGGCTTCGCCCTGGCGCTCGTGCCCGAGCACATCTGGGAACCGCTTGACGACAGCGAGAAGAAGACGGTCGCTGCCTATCTTCTCAGAGCGCGCGAGCTGGAATTCATCGACAACAACTGGAAATTCTTCCGTGTGCTCATCGATCTCGGGCTGGAACGCGTGAGCGTGGCGTTCGATCACCGGAAAACCCTGGCCTATCTCGACGAATTGGAGGCCTTCGACCTCGGCGACGGTTGGTATCGCGACGGGCCGGTTCGGCGGGTCGATCATTACATTCCCTTCGCCATGCATTTCTACGGCCTGATCTATGCGGTGCTGGCCAAGGGCGACGAGGCGCGCAAGGATCGCTTCCGCGATCGAGCCGAGATCTTCGCCAGCGATATCCGCCACTGGTTCGGCCCGGATGGAGCAGCCCTAGCCTTCGGCCGCAGCCAGACCTACCGCTTCGCGACGGGAGGTTTCTGGGGCGCGCTTGCCTTTGCCGGCGTCGAAGCGCTGCCCTGGGCGGAGATCAAGGGCTATTACATGCGCCATATCCGATGGTGGTCGGCGATGCCGATTGCCGATCGCGACGGCGTTCTCTCGGTCGGCTACGGCTATCCGAACCTCTTCATGAGCGAGAGCTACAACTCGCCCGGTTCACCCTATTGGGCGCTGAAATTCTTCCTGCCGCTCGCTCTTCCGCAGGGTCATCCGTTCTGGACCGCCGAGGAGGGGCCGCAGCCGGAATTTCCGGAGCCGGTTGCGTTGAAGCCGGCGGGAATGGTCGCCATGCACACGCCGGGAAATGTAGTCGTACTCTCCTCAGGGCAGCAGCACGACAAGATGCTCGGCGCAAACGAGAAATATTCGAAATTCGTCTATTCCACGCGCTACGCCTTCAATATCGAAGCCGACGACCGGAATTTCTCCGCCGCAAGCTTCGACGGCATGCTCGGTCTCTCCGATGACGGCGTCCATTTCCGCATGCGGGAAACTCTCGAAGAGGCGTTGATAACAGGTGACCTGCTCTATTCGCGTTGGCGCCCCTGGGGCGATGTCACCATCGAAACCTGGCTGCTTCCCGAAAACCCGTGGCACATTCGCATCCACCGCATCGCCACGCCGCGCACCCTGATGACCATCGAGGGCGGGTTTGCGATCGAACGCGCGGATTTCAATGCCGATCGCTCCGATGTAAGCGATGGCCGGGCCGTCTGGTACGGACGGACCGACGTCAGCGCCATCGTCGATCTATCGCCCAATCCAAGGGCCGGCCATGCGTTAAGCCCGATCCCAAACACCAATCTCATCCACGCCAAGACCCTGCTGCCGCAGCTGCGCGGCGAAAGCGGCCCCGGAACCACCGTGCTGGTGACCGCCGCGATGGCCCTGCCCCGCCGTGAAAACTGGGCAAAGCCGCTCGATAACCCGCCGGCCTGTCCTCGCCTCGACGAGGTGGAGCGGTTCTTTCGCGAGAAAGGCGTACGCGTGCCGGCATTCGCCCTCAGGACGTAGCTTGAAGCACTGGCTTCCGGGTTTCGACCGCCAGGCGGTTGGCTATCTCGCGGTCAGCTCGGAACGGTATGCTTCGGCAATGCGCTGCGCCAGCCGTGCCATTTGATCGTCAGGTATCTGTAAAACCCCGTACTCCGCCATCAGTGCATGGTATTGCTGCTTTTCGAGCGGCACACCCGAGGGCAAGGGAACGACATGAAAATGCAGGTGGCTGTTGGCTTGTTGGCTGCCGAGCGAAAGCACGTAAATTCGCTCGGCGTCGAACAGGCTTTTGAGGGCGCGTGACAAGACATGCACCTTCTCCTGTAGTCGAAGATATTCATCCGTCGACATGTCCCGCGCCAGATCCTCCCGGTGCTCCTTCGGACAGACGAGGCAATAGCCCGGTAGAGTGGGATATTTGCTCAGGAAAATGATCGTCTCGTCGTCTTCAAAAACGCGATGATGAAAGAAGCCAGGGTCATTCCTGACCAAGCCACAGATAAAGCATGGCCTTGTTCCGATGTCGTGCACATAGGCCTTGAGATCAAATGGTTGGCGTTCGATCATTCTAAACCTCTGTCGTCTCACGCGCCGAGGCGTATCCGATCGTCAAATTGGTGCGACAACCGATATTGGGAAGTCAAATCGATCCTGCCATCAAATCTGTCCACTGGCGCATATGCGAGGTGATGGTCATCCTGACACTCCCCATTGCAATCGACTTTGCATGACTTAAGTGATATTGAGATGTTCATCACCAATCTCACGTGGCCGGAATGACCGAAGCTCTCTTTTCCGAATTTCTCATGATTGATCGGTCGTCCGCCAACGACGGACGAACCGTGCCATTGGCTGGCCGCCGGCGCAAAGGCGTTGTTCCAGAACGGACCTCGGATGAAAACGCTCTGCGTGATGCGTTCGCGGATGCCTTCCTGCAGACCCTGACGAAGTTCGCCGTCGATCGATCTGCTTTTCCTGAGAACGCGGACCCCGAACTCGCGAAGCTCGCCAGGGCGATGGCAAATGTTGCGGTCGGGGATTCCGTGGTAATCCGCTTGAAACCCGATCTTCCGGAAGGACATCGCAGATCCGTCAAGACCTTCTTCCAGACGATGGTCCGCGTCAGCGGCTCGCTGGAAGAAAGCCGGCTGGAAGACGCGATCAACAAGCTCGCGGACGTTATCCTGCCTGATGAGCTTGGCGAGGCGCGCGGCGTGCTCGCAGCGGACAATCTGGAGCTCAGGGATCGCTTCATCGCTGAGGTGCCGCAGCTCACCAGCGCAGAGATCGGAAACCGCGCCGGCTCAAGCGCGAGAAACCTCTACGCGACTGCGGCGCGCTGGAAGAAAGCCGGCGACATTTTCTCAGTACATCATCGCGGCACCGAATATTTTCCGGCGTTTCAGCTCCGGGACGGACGGCCGCATCCTGCGATCAAGAAGGCGCTTGTGGCGCTTCCGGAAAACCTGTCTCCATGGCAGCGCGCATTCTGGTTCGTTTCAACGAACGGCTGGCTGGACGACAAGGCGCCCATGGATACGCTTGACGATTTCGACGCGGTGGCTGCTGCCGCGGCCCGTGAACGGCAAGAGGTCATTGGGTGAGCCACCCTCCTCTGCCAAGCCCGCCGTCGCCCTTTCCAACGATCAACATCCGGACGATCAAGGCAGGTACGGCACTTCATCGAAGCCATCTGTCTTCGTTCCGGGCAGGGCAATTCAATCCCTGCAAGGGACAGCCGACGCGCTTTGCACCGTTCAACGACGCGCACGGCAATTGTGTCGCGACGCTCTATGCGGCAACGAGCAGAGAGGCGGCCGCCTTCGAGTCGATCTTTCACGACATCGAACCGGCCGCCGCTTTCAAGACCGTCCGGCTTGCCGTCGTCGAAGCGCGGACGGTGAGCGTCATCGCGCCAAAGCGTGATCTGCAGCTGGCAAGCCTTTTCGCACCCGATTTGAAAGCCTGGAAACTCAATCGAACGGATCTCATCGAAACGCCGAAGTCGACATATGGCGAGACCGTCCTGTGGGCCGAAGCCATTCATCGGGCGCGCGCAGACATTGACGGGTTGATCTGGACGTCCCGCCAGTGCGACCCCGAACAATGCATCATCCTGTTCGAGGATCGCATGGCAGAGGACCGGCTCGACGTCGTTCAATCCATCGACGCCGGTGCGAATGCTGGTCTCCTTCTCGAACTGCGGGACTATGGGCGCCGTGGGGGCATCACGATCGTATCTTAGCGCCAATGACGCTCGCTGACTCCGAAACCGTCACCAAAGCTATTCTCAAAAACCAATGCGCGCTCAACGCCGCCGTCGCATAATATTTTCGAGTTACTCGATAATTATATTTATATCTTCAACTAATGAATAAGAAAAACCCACTCTTCGCAACATTGCTGTAATGAAATCCGGCAAAGCGCAGCAGCATACTCAGCTTTCAGTTTCCGAGATCTTGAGAGGAGACCGCAATGCCCACCATAATGATCTATCACGACGTCAAAGACACGAAACACTGGCTCGCCTCACCCATCCGCAAACAGGTATTGGAACCCATCGGCGTGACGAACATTCGCACGTTTACAGACCCTCAAAAGTCCAACCGCGTCGGCCTGGTCATGGACGTTGCAGACATGGAAAAGTTGATGGCCTTCATGCAGACCAAGACAGCGGCCGATGCGATGGCGAGTGACGGCGTCTTGCCCGAGACCATGACGTTCCTCGTTCAATCGTAACACACATCTTGACGAGACTTGGAAATGCAACGCGGGAGGATGATATGACGACATTATTCGTGAGGCACGAGGTCTCCGACTACGCCGCCTGGCGCAAGATATATGATGCCTTTTCGCCAGTGCAGAAGGCCAATGGGGTGACGGCGCAAGCCGTTTATCGCGCCATCGACAATCCGAACGATATTACAGTCACCCACGAGTTTGCCACGCTTGAAGCGGCGCAGGCATTCAGCAAGCTGGACGAGTTGAAGACGGCGATGCGCACGGGAGGCGTGCTCGGTGCCCCGACAGTGTGGTTTACCAACAAAGCGTGAAATAGGCCAAAACGGCTTTCGGTGCATGCCAGGGAGGCGGTAGTGGGCGCTCGCCGATTGCCGCCCTCGATGGCCGTTACCGGCGAACTGTGCAAAATTATGATCCGCTCGTTATGTCGCGCAGGAGATCCAGTCCGCGCTGGTATTTTTCCGTTTTCTTGCCGGCCTGTTCGGCCTGTCGGAGATTATCTTCGAGATCGGCCCGTTTGACGGGCAAGGCCAGCGGGTGTGATGCCGCACGTCTGACGAAGTCGCCATCCGGCTCGTCCGGCCGCCGTGTCAGAGCATTTACCGCGGAGATGATCGCCGGCGGAAAGCCCTCTTCCCTCAGCCTGTCGAGCGTCCAGCCGCTGCCCTTCTCGACGACGTCATGAAGGTAGGCGACCGTTCGTATCTCGTCGCCGGAAACGAGAAGCGCTACCCGCTGGCAGTGCTCGAAGAACGGCCGGCCGGTCTTGTCCGCCTGGCCTTCGTGGGCCGTAAGAGCGATCTGGATGGCATGGTCGAGATGCTGCATGGCGATCACGGCCCTTCGGTCTTCCTGATCTTCCGCCAGGAAGGCTTTTCGCCCGTCGTCATCTCGATGTCAGGCCCGGGAGCCTTGGCGGCCTCAACAGGCCTCGTTCTTGGCCGATCGAAATCGCCGCTCTCGCCGGCCCCTTGAAGTAATGCCGCATCATCCCTGTCGTCTTCATCGAGCAGATCCTGCAGCGTCTCATGCTCATCCTCGCCGGCCAGTTCGTCGCAGGCTTGCAGCCAATGGCGCTGGTCGGCGCCCTCCGGGCGGCCCTCGGCCTCCCAGATTTCGTAGGCACGGCGACGGATCTGCTCGTGTTTGTCTATAGCCATGATCGCCTCCAAGCGCATTTCATCCGAAGAACGGGCCTAGCCGCTTTCACGGCGTGTTGATGGTTGGAAGAAAATCCTCCACTTGTTTGCGCTTGTCCTTCGAAAGCGTCTCCACCCTTTCCTTCCAGAACCGCTCGGCCTCGGGTGGATCCTCATCCCATTGGCGAACATCGGTGATGTTGTCGTCGATCATGGATCGGCGGTGGCCGCCGAGGCTGAGATATTCTTTCGCGAGCTTCAGGCTTGGGGTTTCGGTGCCGCTCTCTGGCGGCACGTTGGATCTGGAAGTCATCATGGATCACCTTTCGATGTTGTGATCCAATAACCTTCGCAAGCAGTGAGAGTTCCGCGTGGGTGGCGATTGATTTGAGCGGGCGACCGAGGCAGGCCCGCGGCGGCGATCAATGGACGGCCATGCTTACCATCCGATAGGGGTGCACGGCTTCGAATTGCGAGATCATCGCCGTTGCCTGCTGCAATACGAGCTCGGCATTTTCCGGATCATCACGGGCGAGCTCATCGGCGTTGACGCGGATCGCTTCAGCCATGTTGTTGGAGATTGCCGCAAATTGCGTATTGCCTTCGACAAAGGCCTCACGCGCCGTGTCCTCCAGCGTACGAGCGATATCGACGAGGATTTCCTCGCGTTCCTCGATACTGAGGTCTTTGATTAGTTTGGTGTTCTCTTCCATGTCACTCACTCCTAAAGACGTGGGACGGTGACCGAGCTCATCAAGCCTCGGCCACCAAAGAACTAGGAATGCCGAAATACGGATTCAAGCCTCAATGCCGTTCGCCCTTTTATTCGAACGCAGGAGCCGATTGTCTGTTCCCTGTTGGGCGTTGGCAGTCTCCGGCGGAGAGTGCTAATTTTTCTTTCGTCGCCTCTTGAAATTGCTGAACCCTCGAACCAGATCATTCGCGCAAGGCGCGCGCGCGAACCTGCACCCGCCCGGATTGGTTATCCGGTCCGGCCACGGGAACAACGTCATCATTGTTCATCGATGGAGGAAGACATGTCGTTTCGACCGCTTCATGACCGTATTCTCGTCCGCCGGGTCGATTCAGAGGAAAAGACCAAGGGCGGCATCATCATTCCCGACACCGCCAAGGAGAAGCCGCAGGAAGGCGAGGTTATCGCCGTCGGCCCCGGCGCACGCAACGAGGCCGGACAGATTCAGGCTCTCGACGTCAAGCCCGGCGATCGCATCCTGTTCGGCAAATGGTCCGGCACCGAGATCAAGATCAATGGCGAAGATCTGCTGATCATGAAGGAAAGCGACGTGATGGGGATTATCGAAACCCGGGGCGAAAAGAAGCAGGCCGCCTGAGATTCCTGCGGGCATCTGTCGATGCAGGAGCGCATCGGCTTTTCACGGAAACGCAGAACCGCTCCAACCTTTTATTTCTGACGCAATTCCAAACGGAAAACCACGTCGCACTTTTCCAGGAATTGCTCTGGCTGCCTATGAAGGAGTGAGGACAATGGCTGCTAAAGAAATCAAATTCGGCACCGAAGCCCGTGAGAAGATGCTGCGTGGCGTCGACATCCTGGCCAACGCCGTGAAGGCGACCCTCGGCCCGAAAGGCCGCAACGTCGTGATCGAAAGGTCTTTCGGCGCACCGCGCATGACCAAGGACGGCGTTTCGGTCGCCAAGGAAATCGAACTCGAAGACAAGTTCGAAAACATGGGCGCCCAGATGGTCCGCGAAGTCGCCTCGAAGACCAGCGACGTCGCCGGCGACGGCACCACGACTGCAACGGTGCTGGCCCAGGCAATCGTCAAGGAGGGCGCCAAGGCCGTTACTTCGGGCATGAACCCGATGGACCTGAAACGCGGCATCGATCTTGCGGTCGGCGCCATCGTCGCGGAACTGAAGGCCAACGCCCGCAAGATCTCCAACAATTCCGAGATCGCCCAGGTCGGCACGATCTCCGCCAATGGCGATGCCGAAATCGGCCGCTTTTTGGCGGAAGCCATGGAAAGGGTCGGCAATGATGGCGTCATCACGGTTGAAGAAGCAAAGACTGCCGAAACCGAACTCGAAGTCGTCGAAGGCATGCAGTTCGACCGCGGTTATCTCAGCCCCTACTTCGTGACCAATGCCGACAAGATGCGGGTCGAGTTCGAAGACCCTTATATTCTCATCCACGAGAAGAAGCTGTCGAACCTGCAGTCGATGCTGCCGGTTCTCGAAGCCGTCGTCCAATCCAGCAAGCCGCTCCTCATCATCGCTGAAGACGTCGAAGGCGAAGCCCTTGCAACGCTCGTCGTCAACAAGCTGCGCGGCGGCCTGAAGATTGCTGCCGTCAAGGCTCCCGGCTTCGGCGACCGCCGCAAGGCCATGCTCGAAGACATTGCCATCCTGACCGCCGGCACTGTCATCTCCGAAGATCTCGGCATCAAGCTCGAATCCGTCACGCTCGACATGCTTGGCCGTGCCAAGAAGGTGTCGATCGAGAAGGAAACCACTACGATCGTCGACGGTTCGGGCGCCAAGTCCGACATCCAAGGCCGTGTTGCCCAGATCAAGGCGCAGATCGAAGAAACCACCTCCGACTACGACCGCGAGAAGCTGCAGGAACGTCTTGCCAAGCTCGCTGGCGGCGTTGCCGTCATCCGCGTTGGCGGCTCGACGGAAGTCGAGGTGAAGGAGAAGAAGGATCGCGTCGACGACGCGCTTCATGCAACCCGCGCGGCGGTCGAGGAAGGCATCCTGCCGGGTGGCGGCGTGGCGCTGCTGCGTGCCGTCAAGGCACTCGATAATCTCAATACGGCCAACCAGGACCAGCGCGTCGGTGTGGAGATCGTCCGCCGCGCGCTCGAGGCGCCGGCTCGCCAGATCGCCGAAAATGCCGGAGCGGAAGGCTCGATCATCGTCGGCAAGCTGCGCGAGAAAAGCGAGTTCTCCTACGGCTGGAACGCTCAGACGGGCGAATATGGCGACCTCTATGCGCAAGGCGTCATCGATCCGGCCAAGGTTGTTCGCACTGCGCTACAGGATGCGTCCTCCATTGCCGGTCTTCTCGTCACGACGGAAGCCATGATCGCCGAAAAACCCAAGAAGGACGCCGCTCCGCCAATGCCTCCCGGCGCCGGCATGGATTTCTAGAAAGGCTGCCGGCCCGCCCGTACCCGGGCGGGCCTTGTCTAGGGGAATAGAGATGGTTCAAACGATCAAAAGCCGATCGCAGGTACCGCTGGACTCCCGCGATCTCGAAATCTGCCAGCAGGTCTTCGACAAGATCAGATCCGATTACCAGGTGGAAAAGGACAGCGACGAAGCCGAACGAATGGCGAGCATCGTCATCGAACTCTACCGGCAGGGTGTGCGCGACCCCAATCACTTGCGGTCGATGGTCGAGGCGGCCCGCGGCCTCTTCGAAACGAGCGAGCGGTAGGGAATGCCGTGCCTGCGCGTCATAAGTACCGCGCTGGACCACACATAATGATGGTTTCAGCGCGGGTGCCGTCCCGAGGATTTACCCCGAAGAACGGTCATCTGCTCCTGCTGCACTTCATTTTCATCGTTCAAAACGGCTTGCCAAAGCCTGTTGCCGAGCCGAAGCGACACCCGTTTCGTCCCCTCGTGTTCAGCTGTCCCGATTTCAACGGAGCTGACGACGGAACCATGGCGCATGTGGCGGCGAAGATCGGCGAGCGACAGCCCGAACCGCTCCGCCAATTCCGATGATTCCAGGATAAAATCGCCATTTGCATCGCGCTCGATCAGCACCGACTTTTCCCCCAGCTACGTTCCACGCCCGCCGCTCAGGCCACCGCCGGGATCGTATTGTCTGCCTTTGGCAGCAGCCGCGCTACTGCGCTCAGCAGATCCGTCTGCGATATCAGGCCAAGGATGCGGTAATCGTCATCGACAATGATGACGGCATGCGTGCGCCCGTCCGTCAGAACGGGCAATAGCGACAGAGCAGTATCCGAAGATCTGGCCACCGCCGGCCTCGCGATCGCATGCGCGATGGTCTCGGTGCTCATCGACAATTCCCGCAAGCCGACGGTGCCGACGAGGCGGCCCTCTGGGTCCTTCACCGGCAAGGTGCGGATATTATGCTTCAAGAGAAGATGCCGTGCGGCATCCGGTTCCGAGGCTTCGCCAATGGCGATCACGTCGCGCGACATGATATCGGCACAGCTGATCTTGCCGTTTGAGCGGATGGCCGCTTGCAGCTCGACCTGTTGCAACAGCCGGCTAAGGTCCGCCCGGTCGATATCGAAGGTTTCGTCAAGCGCTTCGAGAGCCGCATTGACATCCTCCTCGCGAAACCCCACCCGCACGGCAGATGGCAGGTCGATCGTCTGATGGGTGTTCTCCGCCGCTTTCGGAACGACGTGCGGATAGTTCCGCTTGGAAAGCTTGTGGAACAGCAGGCCAAGGCCGACGAGAATGCAGGAGTTCAAAGCGACGGGCACGAAGGGAAAGAGGAATCCCCAGCCGGCAACGACAGGGCCGCCGAGCACGGCGGTCAGCGCCGCGGCTCCTCCCGGCGGATGAAGGCAGCGCGCGAAGGACATCGCGCCGATGGCAAGCGAAACGCCGACGCCGGTCGCGATGATCGGATCGCGAATGAAATAGGCGGCAAAGATTCCCATCAGAGCGGAAATGGTATTGCCGCCGATGATCGACCATGGCTGCGCCAGCGGGCTTGCCGGCACCGCGAAAAGAAGCACCGCGGACGCCCCCATCGGCGCGACGATCAAGGGAAGATGTGGCCCCTGCCCGAACAGATAGCCGCTAATGACGCCGGTGAAACCAATGGCCAGCAAAGCGCCGAGACATGCAATCAATCGCTCTCGTAAGGTCGCTCCCGCCAATATGGGTGAGAACAAGCGGAAGCGGCGGAAGCGGCTCAGTCCCACCTTCGGGGAAACGGGATACTGCATGACAAGACCAATTAAGCGAGGATTAGCTGGAGGGCGAACGGGAAATGTGAGAGCTAGTTTGTCGCCAGCCTGACATCTCTGCCCTTTGTCGCGCTAAGGACTTCGTGGAATGCGTTGAACGCGCTGGGGCGATCATTCCTGCGGTAGACGAGCAGCGTCTCGACAGGGCCTAGCTGATGGGTCTGGACAGGCGTCGGCCAGTGCATGAGGTCAAGGACGGATCGTGGCATGACACCCGCCGTATTCCCGGTCGCAACACTCGCCAGGATCGCGTGGTAGGAGCCGAGTTCGCTCGTCGGCAGCGCGCTCGATTTGCGCGCCCAGTTTTCGGCGATCCTGCGATAGGTGCAACCAGGCTCCAAAGCGGCGAGCGATCCGACACGCAGGTCGGCGGCGGATTTGATCGAGGGATGCCCGGACGGCAACACGATCAACAGGTCCTCGACGAAGACCGGCTCGATCTCGAGCGCCTTGAGTTCGGCATCGAAGCTCGAGTCTTCCTCGCGCATCGCCTTAGGCGGTCGGGCAATCAGCGCGCAATCCAGCGCATCGGCCAGAACGTCGCGGGTCAGATCGCGGGACGCCCCCATCGTCAGATGAAGCGACACATCAGGCCACATCTGATTGAATTGCGTCAGCGCCGCCGGCAGCCTGCTTGCCGCCGTGCTCTCCATGGTGCCGACCCGCAATGTCCCCGATGGGGCGAGAGGCCGCACGGCCTGGCGCGCTTCGAGCGCAAGCGCCATAAGCCGGTTGGCATAGCCGAGAAATGTCTCGCCCTCCCGCGTCAACGTCATCTTCTTGCCGTCACGGCTGAAGAGGGAAACGCCGAGGTCCTCCTCCAATTGCTGGATGCGCGTCGTCACATTCGACGGCACCCGCCCGACGGCCTTGGCAGCCTTCGTCACGCTGCGGTCGCTGGCGACAGCGAGGAATATGTCGATCGATGAAAGGTCCAATGAAAAGATCTCGTTTCCGGAATTACGACGTTAGATAATTCTCTATATAAAAATCATTGCGCAGGCTCAAGCCGGTTTCCGCATCGGGCGAAAAAACGCCATCCGCGGACCGGACAGGCAAGCGATTGCCGAAAAAAGGGTCGCGACGCCGAGGAAATAGCCATGCAGGCGGCGACATTGCCTCTGCCGGATGAGGATTTTAGGGTTTGGGGCTGGCATGAGGTTTGCATCCGCAAGGCCATCCGCAGATCGATCGGCGACGACCTTAATGTTGCAACTTGTCTTGACCTGTCTCCTTCTGAGCGTCGCTTCAGGCTTGAGCATGCGCCGTTTTCTCCTGCCGTATTTCCCAGGCGGCGATCTCGCCGAGAAATCCGCCCCTGTGACGATCGTCGCAAGCGCCGTCTTTCTGGCGGCAGTCGCTTTCACCGTTTCCGATCAGGAGCTTTGGGCAAAATCCGTCATCCTGCTGCTCGGCCTTTCGCTGGCGGCGATGTTCGGCGATGCGAGACCCAGGCTGACGATCGCCCTCTCCGCCGTCAGTTTGGCGGCCTATCTCGGGCTGCGTTCGATTAGCTGAGCCATCCAACCATCACGCAAACAGATCAGTGTGATTGAACACCGCAGTTCATCGCCCGGTGCCGAAGTCCAAACGAGGCGTTGCATCCGCCGACGAAATCATTCGTCAACAGCGCCACATCTTACAACCTGAAACATCCCCCGACCGCGGACAGGAAAGACTTCGCGCAATACGGGAAAATGATCTCCATTGAAGAATATTCCCCCACTGTTATTCTCCACAGTAGAACATTTGCCGAGGCACGCCGGGATCGCAACGGCTCCCGTGCCGCACGGATGTTCGAGTTGCGCCGATGATGAGGAGGCGAGTGGCGATCATGGACAGCGGCCCGGCAGGAAAAATCTGGTCGGAATGGTATGCGTGGCACCCTGTCTTTCCGATCGATGACTCAGTGTTCTGGCTCGAGACCGTATACCGCCGGGAAAGCCCGGAAGGTTTCTGGCAATATCGTTCGTTCCGGCCCGAATTCGAACGTCAGCAGGCTCTGATCTGCATACCCATCTGTCCCGGCGCTTAAAACCCGGCACATGGTCAGTAGGCTTGCCTCAACCGAGTGCCTGGCTGACGAGCGCATAGGTCTTCGGCTCGGGCCCTACTGCGCGCCCGGCAACCGGAAGCCAGGGGCCACCGAGCGACATGGTCGTTACGATATCGTAGACAGGAAGACCGCAGCGGGAGAGGAAATCGGAAAAGGCCCCGCCCTGCTCGCGTGTGTCGAGGCGCAGGAACGCTCCTGCGTGCTCGACCGCATGCGGGCGGACGACGGCGATCGCGTCTGCGTCACTGCGCGCCACGACGGGACCGATGACATGGCCGCGCCCGAACCGCCGGCAAAGCGAGAATGCCTCGATCCGGCCGGCGCGGTTCAACACGATGCCCTTGGAATCTGCCAGGAGCCGGGCCAGGAGCAGTTTGCGATCCGTGCCGAAGGCCACGCAATCCAATTCGGCGATCGCTTCCAGATCGCCAGCCTCGACGGCCCGTATCACGGCGCCGGACGGCGGCGCCACATCCGGCGGCAAGATCGCTTCGCCTTGGCATTGAAAGACGAGCGCCTCCCGAACAAAGTTCAGGGACCGATAAAGACGGCGCGCTGCGCGCGTCGCATTCAGCCCGAGGTTGCGCCCGGCGACCTGATTGAGCGCATGGCCCATCAGCCACTGCCCGGCGCCATTGGTTTGAAGACGCGGCGAGGTGATGACCATACCGACTGTGGCAAATTGCGCGTCATAGGGAAACCACATCGCAGAGCCCAGGATACGGCCGATGTCATCGATCGCCACGATGCCCTGGCCGAACTCCCGCAGGAACTGCCAGTCCTCACCGCGATGAGGCCATGCGACGGTCATCGAAAGTGCATGCAGCTTGTCGAGGGCAACGCTGTCGATCCCGGCGATATGCGTCTCGAAACTATCGACGAGCCTGGATTCGGATGCCTGTTCACTCACTCCCACCCCCTGCCGCTTTTTCCGGCCAAGCCTACGCTTGGGAACTTCTCTGCCCAGACTAGAACAGATCGTTCGATACAATTCACTGGTGAGGCCGGCGCAAACACAACAATCGACCAAATCCGCTGCGCTTTCGGCAAATAAAGCCTGGACCGCCCTCTAAAGTCATTGACTGGGCCTGACCGCGCGCAGTCGCCGTTTACCGTGAGAACCTGAAATGTCGCCTCCCCTCAGCCGAGTTGCAAGCACCTCGAAGATCCCGCACTGTGAGGAATTCCATGCAGGCAATTGAAGTTCTGGAAAGGCTCGTTGGCTTCCCCTCCGTCGTCGGCACGCCGAACGGCGAGATCGTGGCGTGGATCCGGCATTATCTGCAAAGCCACGGCGCTGTCGTCACGGAGCTGCCCGGCCCGGAGGGCGATCGGTCGAACCTCTTCGCGACGATTGGCCCGAAGGAAACGCCGGGCTATATCCTCTCGGGCCATATGGACGTGGTGCCCGCCGCCGAAGGCGGCTGGACCAGCGATCCGTTCCACCTGCGCGCCGAAGCGGACTGCCTCTACGGTCGCGGCGCCACGGATATGAAGGGCTTCCTGGCCGCAGTTCTCGCGGCCGTTCCGGCGCTGGCGGAAACACCGCTTCGCCGACCCATCCACCTCGCCTTTTCCTATGACGAGGAGGCGGGCTGCCGCGGCGTGCCGCACATGATCGCGCGCCTGCCGGAGCTCTGCGCCACTCCGCTTGGCGCGATCATCGGCGAGCCGAGCGGCATGCGGGCAATCCGCGCCCACAAGGGCAAGGCCGCCGCCCGGCTGACAGTCAGGGGCCGCTCCGGCCATTCCTCGCGTCCGGACCAGGGACTGAACGCAATCCATGCCATCACCGACGTCCTGGCTTGCGCTCGCGCCGAAGCCGAACGGCTCACACGCGGCCCGTATGAGCCTGTCTTCGAACCGCCCTATTCCTCGCTTCAGGTCGGCACGCTGAAGGGCGGCCAGGCGGTCAACATCATTCCCGACAGTTGCGAGGCCGAGTTCGAAGCGCGGGCCATTTCCGGTGTCGATCCGATCACGTTGCTGGCTCCACTGCGAGCAACGGCCGAGGCGCTGTCACCGCTCGGCTTTCAGGTGGAATGGCGCGAACTCAGCGCCTATCCGGCGCTTTCGCTTGCCGCCGATGCGCCGCTTGCGGCGCTGCTTGGCGAACTGACCGGCGCCGAGCCGCTCGCCGCCGTCAGCTACGGCACGGAGGCCGGGCTTTTTCAGCGCGCCGGCATCGATGCGATCATCTGCGGCCCCGGCGACATCGGCCGCGCCCACAAGCCGGACGAATTCATCCTCGCCGGCGAACTGCTCGCCTGCCAGGCGATGGTCGAGGCGCTTGGCCGCCGCTGCGTCTGATGACATCGAGATCAAGGAGCCGACGCAATGACCTTTCTCTTCAATTCCGATGCGAAGCGCGGCGCCATCTTCGCCGAAACCTTTGCGCGCGAACTGCCCCAAATTGCCTTCTCCATGGATCCCCAGTCGGTCGAACCGGACGCCGTTCGCTACCTGATCACCTGGACCGTGCCGGAGGATCTCGCGCGCTACCGCAATCTCGAAATCCTGTTTTCGATCGGCGCCGGCATCGACCAGTTCCGTATCGATGCGGTGCCGGCATCGGTCAAGGTGGTGCGCATGGTCGAGGACGGCATCATCAGGATGATGCAGGAATATGTGACGCTGGCCGTCCTTGCGCTCCATCGCGACCTGCCGACCTATCTCGACCAGCAGCGGCGCCGGACCTGGCAGACGGTCGCTCCTAGGCAGGCCTCCGAACGCCGTATCGGCGTGCTCGGCCTCGGCATGCTTGGCAGCGCCGTGCTCGAACGGTTGCAGCCCTTCGGCTTTCCGCTTTCGGGCTGGAGCCGCAACCCGCGCGAGATCAACGGCATCCGATGCCTGAGCGGCCGGGACGGCCTCAATATTCTGCTTGCAACCACCGACATTCTGGTCTGCCTGCTGCCGCTGACGGATGAGACGCGCGGCTTCCTGAATGCCGGCCTCTTCGCCGGACTGCCGCCCGGCGCAGCACTCGTCCATGTCGGTCGCGGCGCTCAGCTCGACCATCAGGCGCTCATCGACGCACTCGACGCCGCGCATCTCTCCGGCGCCGTCGTCGACGTCACCGAGCCGGAACCGCTGCCCGCGGACCACGCCTTCTGGAACCATCCGAAGATCCTGCTGACGCCGCACATTGCGAGCGTCACCCAAGCGGAAACCGCCGCGGCCGCCGTGATCGGCAATATCAAGCGGCATCAGGCGGGCCTCGATCCGATCGGACTGATCGATCGCAGCCGCGGCTACTGAGTTCTCAACCTAGGAAGCAAAATCATGTCCCTCCTCAAGACGATCGACACCAACCCATCCTTCGCGCCGCGCGAGTCCAGTCCCCTCCCAGAACGGCTGATCTCGGGCAATCCGGCCTTCAAAACCTGGGCGCAGGATGTCGCCCGTGGCGAGACGGTTCATAGCGGCGTGTGGGAAGCGACGCCCGGCGAGACGCGCTCGATCAAGGGCGAGACCTTCGAGTTCTGCCATATTCTGTCCGGCCTGGTCGAACTCACGCCGGAAGGCGGTGAACCGGTGGTCTACAAGGCCGGCGACAGCTTCGTCATGAAGCCGGGCTTCGTTGGCGTCTGGAAGACGATCGAGACAGTGCGCAAGATCTACGTCACCGTGTCGTGACGCCGACGCCGTAGATTTGACTGCGGCGGCGACGAAAACGCAATTTTTCGCCGCTGCGGCATCCCCGGTCGATGCATGCTGCTCGCCTTCCCCAGTTAGGCTCGTCTCAGCCCATCCCGAGGACATGCGATGACACTCAGCTTCGATCCGAACACGATTTCCCTGCCCGTCGGACATTTCATCGGCGGCCGGCTGGTTCCGGCCGAGGCCGTCATCGACATGCATCGCCCATCCGACGGCAAGGCCTATGCCGGCTGCCCGCTGGCCGACGAGGCGCTTGTCGACCACGCCGTCGAAACAGCCAGGACCGCATTGAAGACGAGTAATTGGGGTGGCGTACGGCCACGCGAGCGCACCGTGGTGCTGCAGCGCTGGGCGGACCTGATCGAAGCCGAGGCGGAGACCCTCGCCAGGCTGGAAGCCCTTTCCTCGACACGACCCGTCGGTCATCTCGTCGCCGGCGATATCGCCGTCACCGCCGAACAGATCCGCTTCTTTGCCGAATTCGCCGACAAGGAAGGCGGCGACCTCGTCCCGACCGACGATGCGAACTTCGGCATGATCATGACGGAACCTTATGGCGTAGTCGGCGCCATCACGCCCTGGAATTTTCCCTTGTCCATGGCCGGCTGGAAACTCGGCCCGGCGCTGGCGGCAGGCAATGCGGTGGTGCTGAAGCCATCGGAAATGACGCCGTTTTCGACGCTCTATCTCGCCGAACTTTCGGTGCGGGCCGGCCTGCCGGCAGGTCTCGTCAACATCGTGCTCGGCGACGGCCCGACCACCGGAAATGCGATCACCGGACATCCGGGCATCTCCAAGGTCAGCTTCACCGGTTCGACTGCGGCCGGCGCGGCGATCATGACCAACATCGCCCGCACCGGCGTGAAGCCGATGACACTGGAACTCGGCGGCAAGAGCCCGCAACTGGTTTTCGCCGATGCCGATCTCGATCTTGCAGCCGGCGCAATCGCCGGCAGCATTCTCTCCAACGCCGGTCAGGCCTGCGTCTGCGGATCCCGCCTCATCGTCGAGGCGAAGGTGGCGGACGCGCTCGCAGCCGCACTCGTCGAGAAGCTGGCCGCCATCCGCCCCGGCCCCACCTGGGACGAGGCGACCGATTATTCGCCCGTCATCTCCGAACGACAGATCGCCCGCATGGACGGCATCATCCGCGCCGCGATCGACGGTGGCGCCGAGTGCCTCACCGGTGGCCGCCGGCTCGACCGCGAAGGATATTTCTACGCACCGACCCTGATTTCGGGGGTAACGGCAACATCGCCGGCGGTTCTTGAGGAAATTTTTGGACCGGTCCTGACCATTCAGACCTTCGAGGACGAGGAAGAGGCGCTGAGCCTCGCCGACCATCCGGCCTATGGGCTTGCCGCCGGCCTCTTCACCCGCGACCTCTCACGCGCCATCCGCGTGACCCGCCGCCTCCAGGCCGGCACCGTCTGGGTCAACCGCTACGGCCGCTCGCGCGACCATATCCTGCCGACCGGCGGCTACAAGCAGTCCGGCATCGGCAAGGATCTCGGCCGCGACGCCTATCTCGCCAACCGCAAGAGCAAGAGTGTGCTCATCAGCCTGTGAGGATCTGCGATGAAAACCTACAAGATCGCCCTTCTGCCCGGAGACGGCATCGGCCGCGACGTGACGGCAGCAGCCTGGGTCGTGCTCGAAAAGGCAGCTCGCCTGAACGGATTTTCTCTTGACGCAACCAGCTATCCCTGGTCCTGCGACTACTATCTGGAGAACGGCAGCATGATGCCCGCGGACGGCATCGAAACGCTCAGATCCTTCGATGCCATCCTGCTCGGCGCCGTCGGCTGGCCTCGCAAAGTGCCGGATTCCGTGTCGCTGCATGGGCTGCTGCTGCCGATCCGCAAGGCCTTCGTGCAATATGCCAATATCCGCCCGCACCGGCTGCTGCCGGGTGTGCACGGACCGTTGCGGTCTGACGGCTTCGATATCCTCTGCATCCGTGAAAACACCGAGGGCGAATATTCCGGTGCCGGTGGTCGCGTCCACCAGGGCACCGATAATGAGGTAGCGGTCGAGACCTCGATCTTCACCCGCAAGGGGGTTGAACGCATCCTCCGTTTCGGCTTCGAGCAGGCGCGGACACGACGCGGCAAGCTTGCCTCGGTGACGAAGTCCAACGCCCAGAAATATTCGATGGTCTTCTGGGACGAGATCACCCAGAGGCTTTCTGCGGAATATCCAGATGTCGAGGTGACCAGCTACCATATCGACGCCATGGCTGCCCGCATGGTCATGGCGCCGGATAGTCTCGACGTCGTGGTCGCCTCCAACCTGTTCGGCGATATCCTGACCGACCTCGGCGCCGCCATCCAGGGCGGGCTCGGCTTTGCCGCCTCCGCCAATATCAATCCCGATCGCTCGGCGCCATCGATGTTCGAACCGGTCCACGGCTCGGCGCCCGATATCGCTGATCTCGGCATCGCCAATCCGATCGCCGCCATCTGGTCGGGCGCAATGATGCTGGAGCATTTGGGAGAAGCGGCTGCCGCCGCAAGGGTGATGGCATCAATCGAGGCGACGACGGCACGCAGCATCGGCGCAATTCCCGGCAAGGACAAGACCGACGCCATCACGGCATCGGTGCTTTCGGCACTTGGCTGATCAATGGAGAACAGAATGAACGGATTGAGGGATAGCAGCCTGCTTCGTCAGCAGGGACTGATCGACGGAGAATGGCGGGGGGCCGCGGCCGGGCACACGATCGAGGTGATCGATCCGGCGACCCAGCATGTGCTGGGCACGGTACCCGACATGGACGGAGCCGATACGAGGGCGGCAATCGTGGCGGCGGAAAAGGCCTTTGGTCCATGGCGCGCAAAGACCAATGCCGAGCGCGGCGCGTTGCTGGAAGCCTGGCACGATCTGATGCTCGACAATATCGAGGATCTGGCGTTGATCCTCACCAGGGAGCAGGGCAAGCCGCTGACGGAAGCACGCGGTGAAATCCGCTATGGCGCCTCGTTCATCAAATGGTTTTCCGAGGAGGCGCGCCGCATCGGCGGAACGACCATTCCCTCGCCGACGACGGACCGGCGGATCGTCGTTCTAAAGGAACCCGTCGGCGTGTCGGCGATCATCACCCCATGGAATTTTCCGAATGCGATGATCACCCGCAAGGTCGGGCCGGCGCTCGCCGCAGGCTGCACCGTCGTCGTCAAACCATCGGACCTGACCCCCTTTTCGGCGCTGGCGCTGGGTGTATTGGCGGAGCGCGCCGGCATCCCCAAAGGGGTGATCAATATCGTCACCGGCATGCCGGCCGGCATCGGCGACGAACTGATGGCGAACCAGACCGTCCGCAAGATCTCTTTCACCGGCTCGACCCGCGTCGGCTCGCTGCTGATGCGCGGCGCGGCCGACAGTGTCAAGCGGCTCAGCCTCGAACTCGGCGGCAACGCGCCCTTCATCGTCTTCGACGATGCCGATCTCGATCTGGCCGTGGAAGGCGCGATCGCCTCGAAATTCCGCAATGGCGGGCAGACCTGCGTCTGCGCCAACCGCCTTCTCGTCCAGTCCGGCGTCTACGAGGCCTTTGCCGCCAAACTTTCCGCGCGCGTATCGGCGATGAAGGTCGGGGCCGGCACGGATGCAGGCACCGATATCGGGCCGATGATCAACAAGGCGGCGATCGAGAAGATCAAGCGTCATGTCGACGATGCGGTGGAAAAGGGAGCGAGGATCCTCGCCACCGCAGATTCCGTGCCTGAAGGCGATCAATATGCGGTGCCGATGGTGCTCGGCGGTGCGACGACCGAGATGCAGCTCGCCAGCGAAGAGACGTTCGGACCTGTTGCCCCGCTTTTCCGTTTCGACAACGAGGAAGAGGCGATCCGCATTGCCAACGCCACGCCCTTCGGGCTTGCGGCCTATTTCTACACCGGGAGCCTGAAACGCTCCTGGCGTGTCGCCGAAGCGCTCGAATTCGGCATGGTCGGCCTGAACACAGGGGCGATCTCGACCGAGGTGGCTCCCTTCGGCGGCGTCAAACAATCCGGTCTTGGCCGCGAGGGCGCGCAGTGCGGCATCGAGGAATATCTCGAAATGAAGAGCTTCCACATCGGCGGGCTCGCCTGACTACAGGAAAACAAAAGAGCGCCGGGACATCATCTCGGCGCTGGATGATCGGAGCGACTGTCGATGCTCCTGCTGGAGCAACTCCGACACGTCGTTTTAAGTACTCCGCAGCCTTTGGCGGATGCCTGCAAAATTACGGTGCCCAAACAACATTTCTTTGACGCTGCTTTGACGGCAGGATGCTACGGCCGCTTTGCGAAGTTACGCAGAGGGATTTCAACCGGTTATGCTTCAGTTCGATCATCGTCATAGCATAGATTTACATTTCGCAATCCCGGTTTCCCTTCCCGGTTGCTTGTCAGGAGCCGAAGTTGTGGCAGACTGGCCCCTGGATGCCAGGTTTTCCGGCCGCCAAACGAGCGTATCGGAGGCAGCGGGGGCGGGGCCGTTGGATCGCATAAACAAGGAGCACTATCCGTTTCGGATGTTCCTGCTCGGGCCTTTTGCCCTTGTGGACGCCGGGGGGCGGTCGGTTGCTCCGAAATCCAAAAAGGCACAGGCTCTTCTGGCAATGCTTGCATTGTCCACCCGGGGCTCGCGCTCGAGAATCTGGCTTAGGGACAAGTTATGGAGCGATCGCTCCGATGACCAGGCGGCAGCCAGTCTACGCCAGGCGCTTTTGGACATTCATAAGAGTCTGGGGCCGGCACGCGATCTCTTGATTGCGGATAAGAATACCGTTTGGCTGGATACGGACCGACTCGTGCTCGATACCGACCTGATGATTCGGACGGAGCGGTCTCCGGATCAAGTCACCGACGAATTGCTCGAAGGCATCGACATCCGCGATCCCGAATTCGAGGACTGGTTGGCGCTGGAACGGCAAAACTGGTATCGCCGCCTCGATGAAGGACAAGTCCACGACGTCTTCGAGCCGCGACAGCAACCGAGCCGCGATATCGCCAAACATTCCGCCCTGCTGCCGTTAACAGGCGCCCCGGATACGTCGAGAACAGGCAAACCCGTGGACATCGCCAGCAGCGGCCCAGATGGGCGGCGGGGCGGCGGTGGCTGGCAATGGATGATGGCTCTTCTGTCCCCCATCGTGGTGGGTGCCGGAGAGGGCGGACAAATTGCTGCGACACGGTTCCAGAACCTCATTGCAAAAGCCATCATCGATGGGCTGGGCTTTGGCGTCACCGACCTCTCCTTCACCTTGCCGCATATTGAAGAGAACGAACAGCAGATCAGCCTTCCCATATGCCTACAGCTTCGCCTGACGTTTGATGGTGACATGGTGCTGATCGAGCTGGTGATGAAGCACCTGATCAACAACCGCATTCATTGGCTGGGCAGTCAGGCAATCAACCGCACGCAGTTCGAGCGGGGCGAGTTCGGCATCGCCGCTGCGCTGATCAGCCAGGCCGTCGATCAGTTGGCCTATTTCCAAGAGATCCAGGCAACCGACAGCCGATTGTCGCAAGACGGTCTCCTGATCGACGCCGTCAATGCGATCTTTCGGCTGTCGCGCGACGACCTCGATAACGCGGAACGGCGGCTGGAAGAACAGATCCAGTATCAGCCGCGATCATCGACTTTTGCCTGGCTGTCATTCATTCGGACTTTCCAGGTCGGCCAGCGTTTCAACGCGCTGGACGCGCATCTGATTGAGGAAGCCCAGGCCTATGCACGCAAGGCGCTGGAACTCGATCCGCAGAATTCCGTGTCGCTCGCGCTCGTCGGCCACGTCCATTCGTTCCTGTTCGGCGAATACGACTATGCGGCCAACCTGTTCGAAAAATCGATCCGCCTGAATCCGGCCCTGCCGCTCGGTTGGGACCTCTACGCGATGCTGCACTGCTATGCAGGCCAGCCCGACAAGGCGGTGGCGATGGCGCGTTGGGTACAAGAGCTCGGCGTCTACAGCCCGCATAAATATTACTTCGATACGACCAAATGCATTGCGGCAGCGCTTGCAGGCGACCATGCCGCAGCCATAGTTGCAGGCGAAGAAGCCTTGCGGGCACGGCCGAACTTCAACAGCCTGCTGCGCTATCTTGCCTCCAGTCATGCCCATTCCAACGATCTCGGCGGCGCGCGGCATTACCTGCAGCGTCTTGAGGCAGTCGAGGGCGGCTTCTCCATCAACGACTTCCGCGGCAGCGGCTATCCGCTGCTCGACACAGGCGGCGGCCAGATCTTGATCGACGGCCTGCTCAAGGCCGGCGCCAAGCTGCGCTGAACCCCGGACAATTTTTCACATCATCGCGCAAGGAGGCTGCAATGGAAGCGGACACTGCCCACGAATCGCAATCAAAATTAGTTTTATTTCTAAACAGTTATAAATTCAGGATTGAGCCGGATACGGTCCTTCCATGCGAACCGAGGGACGACGCCGGTGCTGATCCTCTCGCCGGTGCGTCGCCGGCTGAACCTGATGCAGCCTCCGAACCTGCGCTTTTCCCCGGCACGCGTGAAGATGCATCGCCTTTGGCCGGGCCGGTGATGGCCACGATGGCCGTAGCCTCGGTCCTCACGAGCGTGGCGAACAAGTCGGTGCTCAACAAGGCGTCACTGAACAAAAACAAGAACAAAAATAAGAATAAGAATAAGAATAAGAACAAGTCGACGATGGACGGCGCCAGCCTCGGCGTGTCGCAGCTTATCCCTTCCTTCGAGCTGCGCAGGCTGCACCAGCAGCCGTCACGCAACGCCTATACCGCGGCGCGGCGCTTCACCTGGGAAATGCTGGATATACTTCCACCGCCCGGCCCGGATTATACCCGCCTCGAAACGACGGTGCTGCTCTCCATGCAGCGCCGCGACCGCGAGCGCGCGCGGCGCCTTCCCGACATCCAGATCGAGTCGACGATCTCCGTGGGGGAATTCACCCGCGCATTGCATATCGAGGATCTCGGCGGTTTCGAGCAGACGGAAGGGCTTTTCCAGGCGATCCTGGCAGCCTGCGAATATGTCGGACTGATCTACAAGAGCCAGTTCAATCGGCTGCGGCCAAACCAGTTTGAGCCCATGCTGCGGCCGTTGCTGGCCGTGCCGGTCCACGAGTCCTATCCCAGCAACCATTCGTTCCAGTGCTTTTCGATCGCCTTTGCGTTCTCGACGATCCTGCCGGAACATCCGGCCACCGACGAGCTTGCCCGCATCGCCCAGAACGTCGCCGAAAATCGCGAATGGGCCGGCCTGCACTATCCGAGCGACACACATGCAGGGCGAGATCTCGCCCGACGCTTCGCTCCCTACCTCCACGACGCCTTCGGTCCTCTGTTCCAGGCCGTACACGACGAATGGGTCTGAATTCTCCAGCTGCTGCTCAACAGGGTTACAACCATGACGGATCAAACAAGAATGCCTGAGCCCGCGCCGATCAACTACTACTATCTCTGGCACCTGACTGCTCTTGGCGTAGTCGACGCGGAATACGGATCGGCTCCGCCGACGCCTCCAGCGCCCGATGCGAGCGCCGCACGCGCGCTCCCCGATCCCCTCATCACCGGCACGGTCTGGGATACCATCGCTTCCGCCGGCGCTTCCGCCGGCCCGCTGCGACCCGCACGGGTCGCGCTGATCGATGTCGGCGTATCTCCGGATCATCCCAATCTGGCAACCCGGCTTGACCGGGAGGCGTCAATCGATTTGACGACCCATCGTTACGGCGCGCGCGTGCGCGAAATTCTCGATACGACCACGTCCTTCGACCGCGAGGAAAGACATGCCTTCTTTGCCGGGCTCGACATCGCTCCGCTCGGCAATATCGGCCTTTCCAACGACGACCGGGACTATCTCGGTGATCTGGTTGCCGAATACGCCGCGTCGGAGGGTGTTCTCCGGCGGCTCTACAATCCGGAATCGCTGTTTGCGTCGCATGGTACCTGCTGCGCAGGGCTGATCGTCGGCGAACCCGCCGTTGTTGCGGAAGAAGGCACGCCAAGCCTTCCGCCGGAAGGAGCCTTCTACGGAAATGGCGACGAGCTGCGTACGAGCGGCAATCGCAATGTCATCCCCTATTTCGGCGTTGATCCTTTCTCAAGGCTCATCTCGATCAAAACATCCTTCGAAGACGATGTCAGGCAGTTCATTGCGGCCTTCCTTTATGCCTATCTTCAGAAAGCAGACGTGATCGTCTTGCCACGCGGTCTGCCCGACCCGAAACGCAGCATCGTTGATCCGAAGAACGAGCTGAAGGCCGACCTGGAATTATGGAAAAACCAGGATGCCGCCAATCTGTTCACGCGCATTGCCGTTGCTGATCAAGGTGGGCCTGAACTTGAGCCGAAGGCCGCGCAGAAAGGCTCCAATCCGGATCGCCCATGGCACGTCCTCAAACAACTCATCCTCGCCATCAGCCGGCACATCCCGATTGTCTGCGCCGCAGGAAACAGCGGCGAGAGCCAGCTGATCTATCCGGCAAGTCTTGCCGCCGACGACAACGGCATCATAGCCGTTGGAGCCGTTACCGTCGAAGGTTTCCGTTCGGGCTACAGCAATTACGGCGAAGGCTTGACGGTTGTCTCCCCCTCCGACGACGGGGAGGTGTTCAACAGGCATCAGTTGCGCCTCGACCGGCTTTCTCCATTTGCCGCGCAGCACGACTACAGCGCCTTTCGAACGCGGGAATACTACTATTCGCACTTCTCGCTGCTGACGACGGACCTATCGGGGATTTTCGGCTATGATCGTGGCTCCGATCCGTGGTCGGCCATCGTGCCGTTCGGAACCAATCTCGGCATCGGGGGCGGATACTATACCACATTCGGGGGCACATCAGGCGCGTCGGCGCAGGTGGGCGGGCTATGTGCCCTTATACAGCGGGCCTACAAAAGCCGCCACAATCCCGGCGACCGCCTCTCGGGGCCTCAAGTGAAATCAATTCTGAAGACCGCATCCCGCCTGGACGCCATTGTCGCGCCCGGAACGAGGAAATTGACGGCGGATTGCATGAACGCCGAAAGCGAGGACGCCGTCGAGATGGCCTATTTCTTTGGATCGGGACTGCCAAATGCGCGGGCGGCGGTGCAGGCAGCCCTGGCCATCTGAACGCCCGGAGGATGCTATTCCGAGATTCCAAGCCCCCTTTATCGAGGGGGCTTTTTCTTTGGTTACCCCCCTTTTTACGGATTTTTAACGCGGTACTGGCGGGCGAATGACGCCCTTGGGCAATAGTGCCTCTCAACGGACGGCGCATACCGTTCCGATGCCCGACGAAGCCGGCCCGAACCGGGGCATCTTCGCCCGACATGCAACCTCGATCTACCAGAAGACAAACCCACGGAGGCCTCGATGTCCGCGTCTCGCATTGAACAATTGGCAGATGAGGCACGTCACCTGCTCAGGGGCAATCCCCTGATGGCAAGCACTGCCTCCCTGCAGCGCGTCGCAACTCGCAACCTTTTAAAACGACGCTTCCAATATGGGTGCACGCTTGCAGCTGCTTCGAAGCTTACCGATTGTTCGGCCGGGGTGGAGACGCTGTCAGGTTATTTCCCCGGCCTTGCAGGTGGCGGATACACTCGCCTGCTGGAACTTCCCCCAACGATCGCGGAACCGGTCAGTTCCGACCCTTATCGTTCGTCCGTGCTCGCAGCCTGGATGAATGGGCTCGCGCGGAGCCTGGAATGGCAGGCGGGAGGCCCCGATGCGCAGATCGTCAGCGGCTATCTGCAGTCGGATCTGATCGCATCGGATCTTGAACTCGAACGTCAGCCGGCACGCCGGCTCTCTTGCGGCATCGGCCTCGTCCGCATCGAAAGCCTGGCGCGGAGCCGTGTCATGCAAGCCCTCCTCGGCCAATGCATGCCGAACTATCGCGGTTCCGACGACCCCACCACTGACAACGCGGAATTGGATCACATTGCCGATCATCTGGAGAGCGCCCTCGCGCTAGTAGCGGAATTGGACAGATACGGCTATCAGCGCCTGATCGCCGGCCTGCACACGCTTTACATTGGCGTGCGACGCGAACCGCCGTGTTCGTTCTCGAGTTCGAACGAATTGCCGGGCAGCGCGATCATCGTGCTTTCCAGAGAAAGATTGCGCGACGGCGATCATGCCGCGACCGCGGCCCAACTGCTTCACCAAGCGGGGCATATCCTGCTGGGGTTTTATACGACCTCGGCGGCGGCATCCCTGCCTGGCGAGTTCCAATATGTTTCCCCATACAAGGAGGATCTACAGACGCTCGAGAGCATCCTGCACGTGGTGTACACCATTCCCTGGGAGTGCGCCTTCGGCATGGCATGCCTATCCAACGAGGCGGATCCTGAGCGCCGCGCCTGGAAGACGGCATTCATAATTACCTATGCCGCGCGGCAGGTCCCGCTCATCGATATCGCTCGGAAAGGAATCGAACGTCTCGGCGGCGATGTCCTCCTCGACCTCCCAGACATCGCCGCCATTCCTTCCTGGAGTAGCCGGATCCTGTTCCTCGTGGGCCAGTTGCTTGCCGAAGAGCCCATTGCGCACCGCCAGGCGCACTTTGCCGAGCGCCAGCGCGTTCTCGATCGCCAAGCCTGGGATATCGGACAGATGCTGCTGCGCGGCAAAGAGCCGGTCGATCCTCGGATGGGCCGGCGAGAGATCGATGACAGCGGCGACAATGTCAGCCTCTGGTATGACGGCAAATTCCACGTGATCGCGAAGGCCGCCGACCATGCGATGGGCAAGGACTACGGTCGCTATGCCGAGACCATCCGCGGATATGCGCCCAGCGAGATGGAGGCGATGTGATGGTCAATGATCGGTCCAAACGATTGTCAGCGACCGCCACGGCGTCCGTCGACTTCCCGAACCTCGTCACCCACAGCCTTGGGCGGGGCGGCCGGGGGGCTCTGTTCACCGGCAATAGTGCCGATTCTGTCGAGGAACAGAGCCCCTATGTTACCAGGTCTGCATTCGTCGTCTCGTTGAAGGCTTCCGATATGCCGGCGGAGGACGAATATGACTCCGCCGCAATCGATCACCACGACGCCATCCTGACGCCTCTTTGCCATCGGCAACGCGACGTCGCACGGTTTGGCGATATCGACTTCGTCATCATCGGATGCGGCGACTTGGGCTCGCAGATCGCCATCCAGCTTGCGGCCCTCGGCGCGCGCCATTTCCTTCTCGTTGATGCGGATCGTATCGACGAGAAGGATTTGAACCGTCTGCCATGGGCAAGCGAGGCGAATCTCGGCTGGCTGAAGACGGACAGGCTGGCGACCCATCTGGCCGCGGGTTTCTCGGCCTATGTCTTCGCGCTGCCGGAATTTGCGGAAGGCGCCTCGGCGCTGCGGTTAATCGCAGACTACGCTAATAACCCGTTCTTCATTTTCGCCGGCGACGATTCTCGTCCAGCCCAAGATCTCCTGTCGGCCTGCCGAGCATTGAAAGCCGGCCTGCCGCCGCATCTGCATGTGGGCCGCTCGGCAAACTATTGCATGGCAGGTCCTTTGGTCTTGGTGCATGAGGACGTATGTTCCGTCTGCCATTGCGCCACCCAAGTCGCAACCGACGACAGCTTTCGCACCCCGCCGGCCGCCGTCGACAACCCATTGGTCGCCGGCCTTGCCGTGTCGCAGATCGCCCAAAACTGCCTTTCGAGACACTCGGTCGCCCGGGGACGCCAATGGATATTGGACCTCAAAGGCGATCAGGCCGAGCTGTGCACTCTTAAAACACCCCAAATGTAAGGTATGTCCATGATCGCGCTATTTTCCTCGGAATATTGTAGCCCCGTTGGCGCAACTGCCGGAAAGAACGATGAGCTGACGATAACCGAAGCTCTTCGTGATCCGCTGATCGCCATCGTGATGCGAGCGGATGGCGTGACCTCCGAAGAATTCAAGCGACTCCTTGAGGCGGCAGCCGGTGAGCTAAAAGCCAATCTCGCTAACTCTATCCACGGAAGTGGGAAGGAGCAGGCGACGAGAACGCCCGCTCCTTCCCACCAACGGGAGGATAGGCGACGTGATTGTCGAAACGATACGGAAGATGGTTGACGAGCACGTGTGGCCAATCTCGGTCCGAACCATGACCCGGCATTGGCACTGGCCGTCCTGCGGAGTTCAGGGGCAATGAGATTCGATATGGTGAGAAAGTTCCCAACGATAATTCTTGTTTTTGCCGAAGGGAAAGATCGCAAGGTGATCCGTACCGCTCACGAGGCTGCCCAACTGTTGCTGAAGGAATGGCCCACCGACGATGGTGAGGAATTCCTCACAGCAGTGAGAATCTGTTTGGAGGTCCTTACCGGAGAGAGCGAACCCGAGCAATTGCATGAGGCAATCGTCCGCGCGGCATATGAAGCGGGTATTGCAGTGATCACGACTGATAACCGCCTTGGGATTCTCCGGATCTATCCAGTCAGCGAGGCCAGATAGTTGCCCCCCGCGCAGGTGCTCATCGCAATCCTGCCCCCATCGAGCCGCTTCGGCTGCAATCGGACTGATCCGGTCCGTTACTGGAAGCGATCGAGCGTCTTGTAATAGAGCCCGACGAGCGGCAGGAACCACGGCTTTCCGAAATGGCCGGGAACGGCCGGCCATTCGAGCCCCTTGATCGGATTACGGTCGACCTTGCCGAGGATGGCGTCGGCCATGATGATGCCGAGATGGGTGGAGAGCTGGGCGCCGTGGCCGGAATAACCCATGGCATACCAGACACCATCGACATAGCCGGCGCGCGGATAGCGGTCCTTGGTCATGTCGACGAGCCCGCCCCAGCAATAATCGATCTCGACGCCGGCAAGCTGCGGGAAGATTTCAGCCAGGCTGGCCCGCAGAATGTCGCCGCTCCTTGCGTCGGAGCGCTGATTGGATGTGGCGGAAAAGCGTGCGCGGCCGCCGAAGATCAGCCGCCTGTCGGGCGACAGCCGGAAATAGTTGCCGATGTTCATCGACGTGACGCAGGTGCGGTTGCCCGGCATCGTAGCTGCGATTTCGGCGTCGGTCAGCGGACGGGTGGCGATCAGGAAGCTGCCGACGGAAACGATCCGGCGGCGGAAATAGCTGAAGAGCGACGGCGTATAGGCGCCTGTCGCGACCAACACATGGTCTGCGGTAACGGTGCCGCGTGCGGTCGTAAGGCTGTGGCGGCCGTTGCCCTGCCGGTGGGCGGTCACCGCCGCGCTTTCAAAGATAACGGCGCCATGACGGGCGGCCGCTGTGGCGAGCCCGGCGACATAACGGCCCATATGCATCATTGCACTCTTCTTCGAGAGCATGGCGCCATGGAAAGGCGAGCCGACCTCGCTTTTCAGATCACTCGCGGTCAGAAGTGCGGTGTCCGGATCGACCTCTTTGTGAACAGCCTCGAAATTGCGGGCAATGGCATCGAAATGCTGCGGCTTGGAGGCAAGCTTCAGCTTGCCGGCGCGGCGGAAATTGCAGTCGATCCCCTCTACGGCGATGATCGCCTCGATCGTGTCGATGGAATCGTCAAACGCCTTGTAGAGGGCGACGGCCCGCTCCACGCCGAGTGCTGATTTGGCGGAGAGGAAACTGTGGGCGAGCCCGTTGTTGAGGTGGCCGCCGTTGCGCCCGGACGCCCCCCAGCCGACCCGTTGGGCCTCCAGCACGACAACTTTGACGCCGGCCTTTGCAAGCTGTCGCGCCGCGGCAAGCCCGGTGAAGCCGGCGCCGATGACGGCGACGTCGTAATGTCCTTCGACGGGGCCTTGAGCGCCGCCGGCAAAGGCTTGGGCCGTGTCGTGCCAGTAGGATTCGAACTGCATGCGCGTGTCCTCGTCAGAGCCCGACGACGCCAGGCAGGCCCGAGATATCAGGAATTTCGACATAGCCGTAATAGGGGTTGGCCGGCTCATGGCCGCGATTGACCCAAACCTTGTTCTTGATGCCGAGATCGTGGGCCGACATCAGGTCATAGCGGAAGGAGGACGAGCAATGCAGCACGTCTTCCGGCCCGCAGCCCAGCATATCGAGCATATATTCAAAGCCCTTGAAGCGTGGCTTATAGGACTGCGCCTGCTCGGCGGTATAGACCGCATGGAAGGGCGCGCCCAGTTTTTCGACGTTCGACATGATCTGTGAATTCATCGCGTTGGAGAGGATGACCAAAGGGATTTCCTTGGCGACCTTGGCGAGACCGGCCGGAACGTCCGAATGCGGCCCCCAGGTCGGAACCCGCTCATAGATCATCCGGGCGGCTTCGTCGCGAAATGTCACGCCGTTGCGCTTGCATGTCCGTTCGAGCGAATTGTGCACCACCTCGGCATAGGGTTTCCAGTCGCCCAGGATCTCGTCGAGCCGATAGGCGGCGAAATTCTTGATGAACTCCGCCATGCGCCGCTCGTCGAGCTCTTCGCCGTAGAGATCGCGTGCCGCCTCCGCCATCTGAAAGTTGGTTAGCGTGCCGTAGCAGTCGAAGGTGATGTATTTCGGACGGAACGTCGTCATTTGAGTATCCTTGAGCGATCGGAACTGGGGACGTGTCACAATCATAGGCATCGCTTCACCCACAGCTCGCCTGAATTGCCGCCATCGGAAGCAGAATCTATCGTATCGAAAGCAGGGTTTGGCAGAAGGTTGCGCGCTTGCCCGCCGTCAACGAGCGGCGGAGTGACGCATTCAATCGCCGTCGTGATTATGATCGTGATGCGACGGGAGGTCGAGGCCGAAGGTGTTGACGAGATCGGCCACTTGGGCCGGGCTGAGGAAACGGGGATTGAGGTTGCGCAACAGCAGATAGAGCTTCGCCGTTTCCTCCAGTTCCTCGGTCGCAAAGACCGCCGCTTCCAGGCTGTCGCCGGCGACAACAGGTCCATGATTGGCCAGAAGCACTGACGAATATTTGCCCGCCAGTCCGCGGATGGCGTCGGCCACCGCCGGATCGCCGGGACGATAATACGGCACCAGCGCGGTTTCGCCGGCGCGCATCAGATAATATGGCGTCATCGGCGGCAGGGCGGCGCGCGGATCGATCTCCGGCAGCATGGTCAATGCCACTGCGTGGGTGGAGTGAAGATGGACGATGGCGCGGGCGCTGCCGCGCGTATCATAGAGGGCAGTGTGCAGCGGGATCTCCTTGGTCGGCTTGTCGCCGGACAGGAGCCGGCCTTCGGCATCGAGCCTGGAGATCCGTGCCGGGTCGAGAAAGCCGAGCGAAGCGTTGGTCGGCGTGACCAGCCAGCCGCCATCCTCCAGCCGCAACGATATATTGCCCGACGAACCAGGCGTCAGCCCGCGCTCGAACAGCGAGCGGCCGTATCGGCAGATTTCCTCACGCAGGCGCGCGTCGGACATGACAGTTCCTCCAATATTACGCGGTTGCCCCTTCGATCAGTTCAAAGCCGAGATCGACGGCCTGCGGCGGCGCATTAGTGACGACCAGCTGCGCGGCGATCTCCCCGGTCGCGACTCGCGGCGTTCGGATGGTCGACAACGGCTGCGGTGTTGCCCGGCCGATATCCAGGCCGTTATAGCCGAAAATGGCGAGCTTCGAGGGGATCGCGATTCCCTCGGCCAGACAATGAAAATAGCCGCCCAGCGCCATGTCGTCGTTAGAGAAATAGACCGCATCGAGATCGGTCGTCCGGGCGAGAAGCCGCTCCAGCCCCAACCTGCCATTTTCCACGGACGAAGCGCCGGCGAGAATTTCGTGGGCGACGAGCGGGGTGTCATGCGCATCGAGCGTTTCGCAAAAGCTGGAAAACCGCTTGCCGGCGCGGGTATCGCGGTTCAGGTCGTGACCGACATAGCCAATTCGGCGATAGCCCCGCTTCAGCAGGAAGGCAGCGCTCTCCCGCCCGGCCGCGCGGTTCGAGAAGCCGACGGCGATATCGAGAGCTTCGCCGTCCAGATCGAGCAGCTCGACGACCCGGCACCCGCTGGCGCGCAGCATCTTCACCGTACCCTCGGTATGCTCGCATCCCGCCAGCATGACCGCCGCCGGCCGCCAGGCGAGCATCGCGGCGGCGAGCGCTTCCTCCTTGCCCGGATCATAATCGGTCACGGAGAAAACCGCCTGATACCGGTTTTCCTCCAGAACGGCACTGGCACCGCGCAGCACATCGGGAAAGACGATGTTGGACAAAGAGGGAATGACGAAGGCAACGAGACGCGAACCGGTGGAGGCGAGCGTTCCCGCGATCCGGTTCGGCACATAACCCAGCCGCTCGACGGCGGCCATCACCCGCTCCCGCGTCTTGCCGGAAAACGAACCGTGGTTGCGCAGTACGCGCGACACCGTGCTCTCGCCAACACCGGCCGCTTCCGCGACCTCGGCAAGCGTTACCGTCGGTTGATGTTTGAATTCCATCGTTGCGTTTGAACCCGACTGTTGTGGTGGTTGCCCGGCCTGCCCGGCCGATGACCACCGCGTTGCCACCATTTTTCACCGCTGTCGCCAAGAAGCAAGGTTTTTTTGGCAGCGCTACCAATTTGCTGTTGGCAGCGCTGCCAAAATGATTTAATGAGAATGGCAGCGCTGCCAAAAAAGTGGCACGGCGTGCCGCGGGAGGACCTCAAGGAGACCGCGGCAACAATCGGAGGAGAAAATCATGACGCTGCAGACGCAAGCGCCAGTTGTTGGCATACATCCCGCCCAGACGCTCGAAGACCGTGCCTATGGCAAGGTATTCTGGCGCATCGTACCCTTTTTGATGCTGTGCTACGTGATCGCCTATCTCGACCGCGTCAATGTCGGCTTCGCCAAGCTGCAGATGTCAAGCGAACTCGGCCTCTCGGAAGCCGCCTATGGCATCGGCGCAGGCATTTTCTTCATCGGCTATTTCCTGTTTGAAGTGCCGAGCAACATCATCATGAACAAGGTTGGCGCACGGGTGTGGATCGCCCGCATCATGCTCACCTGGGGCATCATTTCCGCCGCCTTCATGTTCACCTCATCGGAAACCGTCTTCTATGTGCTGCGTTTCCTGCTGGGCGTTGCCGAAGCCGGATTTTTCCCCGGCATCATTCTTTATCTGACCGCCTGGTATCCGGCCCATCGCCGCGCCAGGATCATCACCACCTTCATGTCGGCGATCCCGATATCCGCCATTTTCGGCAATCCGCTTTCGGGTCTCCTGATGGACAGTTTCCACGGCACGCACGGACTTTCCGGCTGGCAGTGGATGTTCCTGATCGAAGCCATTCCGGCTATTCTTTTCGGCGTCGCGACGTTCTTCTACCTTGATGATACGATCCAGCGCGCGAAATGGCTGAGCGATGAGGAAAAACGCGTGCTGACGGCCAATATCGAGGCGGAGAACCGGGCCAAGACGGCAAGCCCGCACAGCATCGGCGCAACGCTGACCGACCGCCGCGTCTGGCTGATGTGCCTGATCTATTTCTGCTTCGTGCTCGGGCAGTATGGCCTGAATTTCTGGATGCCGACCATCGTCAAGGCCTCGGGCGTCAACGGAAACCTCAATATCGGCCTGATTTCCGCGATCCCCTATATCTGCACATTCGTCGTGATGCTGGCGCTCGGACGTTCCGCCGACAGGCTGCGCGAACGCCGCTGGCACCTCGTCATCCCAGCCCTCATCGCCGCCGGTGGTTTCGTCGCGGCGACGATGGCGACGAGCACGACCGTCTCGATTGTCTGCCTCTCGCTGGCTGCGGCCGGCGCCATCAGTTGCGCGCCGCTGTTCTGGTCGCTTCCGACAGCGTTTCTCGCCGGCACGGGCGCTGCGGCCGGCATTGCCTGGATCAACTCGGTCGGTAATCTCGCCGGGTTTCTCGGGCCGTTTCTGGTAGGCTATCTCAAAGACTTCACCGGCACCAACAGCGCCGGCATGTATCTGCTGGCGGCTGCCTTGGTCATCGGTTCGCTGGCCGTGTTGACGGTTCCTGCGAAAACCGTCAATCGCTGAACAACAGCCCCTCCGGGATGGCACCCGGAGGGGCGCAGATCTTTCTCAAGAGACTGGAGAACCTCCTCATGTCACCGCTTGCTGAAAATCCGGGCTCGGCCGTTGTCGCAGCCGTCATCGGACTTGGTTCCATGGGGCTTGGAATGGCCCGGTCGATGAAGCGCGCGGGTCTCGATGTCGTTGGGTATGACATCACGCCGGCGGCAGTGGACCGCTTCGTCGCCGAGGGCGGACGTGGCGCGGCGACCCCTGCCGCTGCGGCAAAGGATGCCGACATCGTCGTCTCCGTGGTCGTCAACGGCGCGCAGACCGAGGCTGTGCTGTTCGGGTCTCAAGGCGTCGCAAATGCGATGAAGTCCGGCGCCGTCTTCATCTCGTCGGCCACCATGGATCCCGCCGTCGCGCGCGATCTGGCCGGGCGGGTGGAGGCTCTCGGCCTGCATTACCTCGACGCGCCGATTTCGGGTGGCGCGGCCAAGTCGGCGCGGGGCGAACTGACGATCATGGCTTCCGGCTCCCGACAGGCCTTCGGCGCGGCGCGCCCGGGTCTCGACGCCATGGCGAGCAAGGTCTACGAGCTTGGCGACGAGGCCGGAAAAGGTGCTGCCTTCAAGATGATCAACCAGCTTCTCGCCGGCGTGCACATCGCGGCCGCCTGTGAGGCGATAACCTTCGCCGCCAAGCAGGGCCTCGACCTCGGCAAGGTCTATGAGGTGATCACGGCTTCGGCCGGCAATTCGTGGATGTTCGAAAACCGTGTGCCGCATGTATTGGCCGGAGATTATACTCCGCTCAGCAGCATCGAGATTTTCGTCAAGGATCTCGGTATCGTCCAAGACATGGCCCGCTCCGAGCGTTACCCGGTGCCGCTCGCGGCAGCAGCCTTGCAGATGTATCTGGCCGCGTCCGGAGCCGGTATGGGGCGTGACGACGATTCTTCGCTCGCGCGGCTCTATGCCAAGCTTTCCGGCGCTGAATTGCCCGGTTCCACCAGAGAGCCGCATAGCCTTTAAAAGGAACGCTACACATGCCGGTTTTCGCCGCCAACCTGACGATGATGTTCAACGAATGGGCGTTCCTCGACCGCTTCGACGCCGCAGCCGAGGCCGGCTTTGCGGCCGTCGAATACCTCTTTCCCTACGAAGCCACGCCCGAGGCAATCGCCGAACGGCTTGCCCGCAACAATCTGCAGCAGGCCTTGTTCAACCTGCCGCCGGGCGACTGGGCAGCAGGCGAGCGCGGCATCGCGGCCCTTCCCCGCCGGTTCGATGCGCTGAAAGCCGATGTCGAGCAGGCCCTGGACTATGCGGCAGCAACGGGCGTCAGGCGGTTGCACCTGATGGCAGGCATCGCCGATTGTCATGACGAAGACGCCACCTCCGCTTATCGGCGCTCCGTAACCTATGCTGCCGGGCGGCTTGCGGAAAAAGGCATCGATCTGCTGCTCGAGCCGATCAACGGGCGAAACATGCCTGGATACTTCCTCAACGACTTCGGCGCCGCCGAGCGGCTGATTGCCGAATGCGGCCTGCCGAACCTGAAGCTGCAGTTCGACATCTATCACCGCCAGATCATCCACGGCGACGTCACTATCGCGTTGCGACACCTGCTGCCGATTGCCGGCCATATCCAGATCGCCAGCGTGCCGTCCCGCAACGAGCCGGATGGGGAGGAGCTGAACTATCCCTATCTGTTCGGCGAAATCGACCGCCTTGGTTACGACGGTTTCGTCGGCTGCGAATACATCCCACGCGGCCGCACACTGGACGGTCTTGGCTGGTTCAAACCTTTTGCACGGAGCTAGACGATGGCTATTTTGCTCGGATCAATCGCCGACGACTATACGGGCGCCTCCGACCTCGCCAACACGCTGACGAAGAACGGTCTGCGCACGGTGCAGACGGTCGGCATCCCTGATCCGTCGCTCGCGTTGCCGGATGTCGACGCCGTGGTCGTTTCCCTGAAGATCCGCTCCGTCCCGGCCTCGGACGCCGTGGCGGCGGCGGCGAGCGCCGAGCGATGGCTGCGCCAGCGGGGTGCCGGCCATGTGCTTTACAAGATCTGCTCGACCTTCGATTCCACCGATGCCGGCAATATCGGTCCGGTCACCGAGGCCTTGAGCGATGCTGCTGGCGGCGGCATCGTACTGGTAACGCCCGCCTTTCCGGAAACGGGACGTACCGTCTATCTTGGCCATCTCTTCGTCGGCGGACAGCCGCTGAACGAAAGCCCGCTCAAGGACCACCCCCTCAATCCGATGCATGACGCCAATCTCGTGCGGGTTCTGACCCGGCAATCGCGCAATGCCGTCGGACTGATCGATCTCACAACCATCGCGGCCGGACACGGCGCCGTCAAGGCGAGGCTCGATGCCCTGCGCACGGCAGGCTGCACTGCTGTTATCGCCGATGCGATTTTCGAGCGGGATCTTGAAACGCTCGGCGAGGTCGCGTTGGAAGCGCCGGTATCCACCGGTGCGTCCGGCCTCGGCCTCGGCCTTGCCCGCGCGCTCGTCCGCTCCGGTCGGATATTGTCCGACGGTGCAACGACGGCGGATGCCATTCGCCCCGTGGGCGGGCTTTCAGCGATCGTTGCCGGCAGTTGCTCCAAGGCGACGCTCCATCAGCTCGACGTCGCCGAACGGTCGATGCCCGTCCTGCGGCTCGACCCGGAGCGGTTGCTCGCCGGTCCGAATGAGATCGCCGCGGCGATTTCCTGGGCAGGAGAGCGCATCGCCGCCGGCCCCGTCGTCATCGCCGCGAGTGCCGCGCCTGAAACCGTATCCCGGCTGCAATCGCTTTATGGGCGAGAGGCCTCCGGCCACGCGATCGAGACCGCAACGTCGATCATCACAGCCGAACTGGTGGAGAGAGGCGTGCGCCGCCTGGTGATCGCAGGCGGCGAAACCTCGGGCGCGGCGGTCGACAGGCTCGCCATTCCGGCATTTCTGATCGGCCCGGAGATTGCGCCCGGCGTGCCGGTGCTGCGCACGATCGGCAATGCCCAGGGCGATATGCTTCTGGCGTTGAAATCCGGAAACTTCGGAGGTGAGGATTTCTTTACGGCCGCGCTGGCGGTGATGCGCTGACAGGGCCTCGTTTCGATGAATATCGGTCGGCTCCAGCATAAGATGCGGCTCCCCATAACAGCAGCGCCATAAGATACTGCTTGAACCATGGCCTTCAGACGATCTGCCCGCCGGTGCTCCGGCAGACTGGCGGGTACGATATGAAGGACGCCCCCATGCAAACAAGTCAGATCGAAATCGTCCCGTTCGGCCCGGATCATCTGGAAGCCGCCGTCGCGCTCTCAAGACAGGCGGGCTGGCCGCATCGGACGGAAGACTGGCAGCTGGCGCTCGCCTTGAGCGACGGAATGGTCGCGGTCGAGGATGGCAGGGTCGTCGGCACCGTCCTCGTCACGCCGTACAAGTGGGATTGTGCGACGATCAATATGGTCATCGTCGACGAGACGATGCGTGGCAGGGGTCTCGGCCGAAAACTCATGGACGCCGCTTTGCTGACAGCGGGAGACCGGCCGTTGAGGCTGGTGGCGACGACGGCAGGTCTGCCGCTCTATCAGAAGCTTGGCTTCCACGAGACGGGAACCGTGCTGCAGCACCAGGGCCTTGCGGGAGAAATTGTCGCGCCGGCGGAAACGGAAGCCGCCACCGATGCCGACCTCGCTGGCATCGCGGAGCTTGACCGACTTGCCTTCGGCGCCGACCGCGAAGGGCTGCTCTCCTATCTCGCCGGGATCGGCGAATTCGCCGTCACTCGCCGCGACGGCGGAATTTCGGGCTTCGCGTGCCTGCGTCCCTTCGGCCGCGGCGAAGTGATCGGACCCGTCGTGGCCGCCGACCTCGGCGAGGCCCGAAAACTCATCGAACATTTCATCGCCAGACGGTCCGGGCAGTTCCTCAGGGTCGACACCACTGCCGAGACCGGGCTTTCCCCATGGCTCGCCGAACAGGGGCTCGCCCATGTCGGCGGCGGAATCACGATGAAAAAGCCGTTGGTCCACGACGTCGCCGATCCGACCGCCACCACCTTTGCCCTCGCCAGCCAGGCACTAGGCTGATCCGGAGATTTCCATGTACAGCAATTCCCTCATCGAACTCGATCGCGCCCACCTCATCCATCCGGTCGCCTCCTATCGCGGCCATGAAAAGCTCGGCGTACGCGTGCTGGCCTCGGCCAAGGGCGCGACGGTCACCGATGCCTCAGGCAAGCAGCTGATCGACGGCTTCGCCGGCTTGTGGTGCGTCAATGCCGGTTACGGCCACGAGAGCATCGTCGAGGCAGCGGCCCGGCAGATGCGCGAGCTTCCCTATGCGACGGCCTATTTCGGCCTCGGCTCCGAGCCCGCGATCCGGCTTGCCAGCGAACTCGCCGACCGCGCGCCGGGCGATCTCAACCATGTCTATTTTACGCTCGGCGGCTCCGATGCAGTGGACAGCACGGTCCGCTTCATCCGCTACTACTGGCATGCCCGTGGGCAGCCTCAGCGCGATCAGTTCATCTCGGTCGAACAGGGCTATCATGGCTCCTCGACGGTCGGTGCGGGTTTGACCGCGCTGCCGGCCTTCCATGCCGGCTTCGGCGTTCCCTTCGATTGGCAGCATAAGATTCCGTCACACTACGCCTATCGCAATCCGGTGGGCGACAATCCGCAGGCGATCATCGACGCCTCGCTTGCTGCGCTGAAAAGCAAGGTCGAGGCGATCGGGCCGGAACGCGTTGCCGCTTTCTACGTCGAGCCGATCCAGGGCTCGGGCGGCGTTCTGGTGCCGCCGAAAGGCTGGATGAAAGCCATGCGCGAATTCTGCCGCGCGCACGACATCCTTTTCGTGGCGGACGAAGTGATCACCGGCTTTGGCCGCACCGGCCCGCTTTTTGCCTGCACCGAAGATGAAGTCGTGCCCGACTTCATGACGACCGCCAAGGGCCTGACCTCTGGCTACGTCCCCATGGGCGCCGTCTTGATGGCCGATCACGTCTATCAAACGATCGCCGAGGGCGCGGGTGCAGCCGCCGTCGGCCATGGCTACACTTATTCGGCCCATCCCGTCAGCGCTGCGGTCGGCCTGGAAGTCCTGAAGCTTTATGAAAACGGCCTTCTCGAAAACGGCGTCAGGGCCGGTGCGCGGCTGATGCAGGGCCTGGAGTCGCTGAGGGACCATCCGCTCGTCGGCGATGTCCGTGGCCGCGGCATGCTGGCCGCCATCGAGCTGGTAGTCGACAAGGTGAACAAAACGCCGTTGCCGGCATCCGCCGAACCGGCCCGCCGTATCTTCGATCGCGCATGGGAAAACGGCCTCGTCATCCGCGCCTTCGGCAATGGTGCAATTGGCTATGCGCCGCCGCTCTGCTGCACCGAAACGGAGATAGACGCGATCGTCGAGCGCACCCGCATCACGCTGGACGAGACGCTGGAGGACCCGGATGTGCGTCGGGCGCTGCAGGCCTGAGAATATCGGGAAACCGTCAGATTCGGTATTTTGTGCCGCCTCATGGCGTCTATTCGGCGAATCCGGCGCAGTGCAGGTGACAAACTGAAGTCAACGAAAGGCCTGGATCCCGGCAGATGCGGGCCTTCCCATACAAGAGCGGGACAATGACCCCGCCAGCGGAACAGAATTTTCTTCTTCGAGAAGCCGAGCTCCCATCGGGGCCGAACACTGGGGAATTCGCGTGAGCAAGAGCCTTTCGGAATTCAAATACATGACCTTCGACGTCGTCGGCACGCTTATCGACTTCGAGGGCGGCCTCAAGACCTGCTTCGCCGAGATCGCGGCCGAGGCAGGACGCACGGTCGACGGCGAGCAGGCTCTTAGCCTCTACCGGGCAGCCCGTTATGCCGAGGATGCCGACCTCTTTCCCGACGACCTCGTTCGCGTCTACCTCGCGATCGCGCCGAAGCTCGGCCTGCCCACTGACCAAAAATATGGCGAACGGCTCCGGGACTCGGCGAAGGGCTGGAAGGGTTTTGCAGACAGTGCCGCGGCACTGGCCAGTCTTGCGAAGGATTACCGCCTCGTGGCGATGACCAATGCCCGCCGCTGGGCATTCGATTTCTTCGAGAAGGAACTCGGCAATCCCTTTTATGCCGCCTTCACCGCGGATGATACCGGGACCGAGAAACCCGATCCCGCATTCTTCGAGAAGGTATTCGACTACGTCGTCTCGCAAGGACATTCGAAGGACGACATCCTGCATGTCGCCCAGAGCCAGTACCACGATATCGGGATATCCAGGAAACTCGGGCTGACCAATTGCTGGATCGAGCGGCGCCATGCCGTGAAGGGTTACGGCGGTACGATCGAGCCGGCCGAATTCACCAAACCCGATTACCATTTCACCTCCATGGCCGGCCTTGCCGATGCCGTGGCCGCCGCGCGCGCCTGACTTTGAAAGCAGATCGGGCCTGCCCGCAACGGGCAGCCCGCCACACAAGAAAAGGGGAATGAGATGAACGACAAGATCACCAATTGGACCAGCTCCGACGACGCCATGGTCGAAAGCGCCATCCGTCGTGGCGCCACTCGTCGCGAGTTGCTGCATATGATGCTTGCGGGCGGTGTGGCCCTGTCCGCCGGCGGGCTCGTGCTTGGCCGCGCCGGCAAGGCGCTCGCCGCCACGCCCGTTTCCGGCGGCGCGCTCAAAGCGGCCGGCTGGTCGTCCTCGACGGCCGATACGCTCGACCCCGCCAAGGCGTCGCTCTCCACCGACTATGTCCGGTGCTGCTCGTTCTATAACCGCCTCACCTTCCTGGACAAATCAGGCACGCCGCAGATGGAGCTTGCCGAAGCGATCGAGTCCAAGGATGCGAAGACCTGGACGATCAAGCTGAAGAACGGCGTTACCTTTCATGACGGCAAGCCGCTGACCGCAGATGACGTGGTCTTCTCGCTGAAGCGCCATCTCGATCCGTCCGTCGGCTCGAAGGTCGCCAAGATCGCCGCCCAGATGACCGGCTTCAAGGCGGTCGACAAACAGACCGTCGAGATCACGCTCGCCAGCCCGAATGCCGACCTGCCGACCATCCTGTCGATGCATCATTTCATGATCGTCGCCGACGGCACGACCGATTTCACCAAGGCCAACGGTACCGGCGCTTTCGTCAAGGAAGTCTTCGAGCCGGGCGTTCGCTCGGTCGGGATCAAGAACAAGAATTACTGGAAATCCGGCCCGAACGTCGATTCCTTCGAATATTTCGCGATCAGCGACGACAATGCCCGCGTCAACGCCCTGCTTTCGGGCGATATCCACCTCGCGGCCTCGATCAATCCGCGCTCGATGCGCCTTGTCGAGACCCAGGGAGACGGCTTCACATTGTCGAAGACGACGTCCGGCAACTACACCAACCTCAACATGCGACTGGACATGGAGCCCGGCAATAAGCGGGACTTCATCGAGGGCATGAAGTATCTCGTCAACCGCGAACAGATCGTCAAATCGGCGCTACGCGGCCTCGGTGAAGTCGGCAACGATCAACCCGTTTCACCGGCGAACTTCTATCGTGACGCAGAGCTGAAAGCGCGAGCCTTTGATCCCGAAAAGGCGAAGTTCCACTTCGAAAAGGCCGGCGTGCTTGGCCAATCCATCCCGATCATCGCTTCCGATGCGGCGAGCTCGTCGATCGACATGGCCATGATCATCCAGGCGGCCGGCGCCGAAATCGGCATGAAGCTCGATGTGCAGCGAGTGCCATCTGATGGTTATTGGGACAATTACTGGCTCAAGGCGCCGATCCACTTCGGCAACATCAACCCGCGGCCGACCCCCGATATCCTCTTCTCCCTGCTCTACACCTCGGACGCTCCGTGGAACGAAAGCCACTACAAGTCGGAGAAGTTCGACAAGATGCTGATCGAGGCGCGCGGCTCTCTCGATCAAGACAAGCGCAAGACGATCTATAACGAGATGCAGGGCATGGTCGCCCAGGAAGCTGGTACAATCATTCCGGCCTATATCTCGAACGTCGATGCCACGACGGCCAAGCTCAAGGGCCTGGAAGCCAACCCGCTCGGCGGCCAGATGGGATACGCTTTCGCGGAATATGTCTGGCTTGAAGCCTGATTGAGCAAAGGAGACTGGGGCTGCAGCCGCGCCCCAGTTCCTCCATCTGCATTGATGGAACTTAACTCGAACGCAAAGGGAAGACGCCCGTGAACCGCCAGGTCTTATCCCTTGTGCTGAGCAGATTGTTCGTCGCCGTGATCACCCTGGTGATCGTCTCCTTCGCCGTCTTCTTCGCAACAACGCTGTTGCCTGGAGATACGGCGACGATCCTGCTCGGCCAAGCCGCCACGCCGGAAGCCGTCGAAGGCCTGCGCAAGGCCATGCATCTCGACGAACTGGCGCTCTTTCGTTTCCTGCGCTGGTTAGTCGGACTACTGCAAGGCGACCTCGGCACGTCCTATGCCAACGACATGCCGGTCGCCGCTCTCATCGCCGGCCGCTTCGTCAACACGCTGAAACTTGCCGGCGTCACCGCGCTTTTCTCCGTACCGATCGCGCTGACGCTCGGGATCACAGCGGCGATGCTGCGCGGCACCCTTTACGACCGGATCGTCACCGTGATCACCATCGGCGTCATCTCCGTGCCGGAGTTCATGGTCGCGACCTCCGCGGCGCTCATCTTTGCCGTCTATCTGAAATGGCTGCCGGCACTTTCTTTCGCCAATGAGGTCCACAGTCTGGCCGATCTGTTGCGCGTCTATGCCATGCCGGTGATCACCCTCACCTTCGTCGTCTCGGCCCAGATGATCCGCATGACGCGGGCGGCTGTCATCGAGACGCTCAACACACCCTATGTCGAGATGGCATTGCTCAAGGGCGCCTCCCGGCCGCGCATCGTCTTTCGCCATGCACTGCCGAATGCGCTGGGTCCGATCGTCAATGCCGTTGCGCTTTCGCTGTCCTATCTGCTCGGAGGCGTCATCATCGTCGAGACCATTTTCAACTATCCCGGTATCGCCAAGCTGATGCTGGATGCCGTCGCCACCCGCGACCTGCCGCTGATCCAGAGCTGCGCGATGATCTTCTGCCTGGGCTACCTGCTGCTAATCACCATCGCCGATATCATCGCCATCCTTTCCAATCCGAGGCTCCGATGACCATGACCAGTTCCGAAACCACCTCCGGCCGGCTGTCCGGAACCCGGTTTGGCTATCGCTTCAACATCGTCGGTGCGATCGGCTTCACTGTGATCCTCTTATGGGCGCTTGTCGCGATCTTCGCGCCATGGATCATCCCCTACCCCGTCGGCGAGATCATCGATCTCGACTATTTCGGCCCGATGAGCCGGGAACTCTGGCTCGGCTCCGATTATCTCGGCCGCGACATGCTCTCGCGGATTCTGATGGGCGCGCGCTACACGGTCGGTATCTCGCTGGCTGCGGTGACGATCGCTTGTTTCAGCGGCGTCGTGCTCGGCATGATCGCAGCGGCAGTCGGCGGCTGGCCGGACACGATCCTCAGCCGCTTCCTCGATGCCCTTAACTCTATCCCGAGCAAGCTGTTCGGCCTGGTCGTCGTCGCTGCTGTCGGCTCCTCGGTCCCGGTGCTGATCATGACGCTGTCGGTGATCTACATTCCCGGCGCTTATCGCTTCGCCCGGGCGCTCGCCGTCAACATCAATGCGATGGATTTCATCACGGTTGCGCGCATCCGCGGCGAAAGCACCCTCTATCTCATCCGCTCGGAAATCCTGCCCAACATCGTCGGGCCGGTGCTTGCCGATCTCGGCATCCGCTTCGTCTTCATCGTTCTGCTGCTCTCAGGGCTTTCCTTCCTCGGCCTTGGCGTCCAGCCGCCCTATGCCGATTGGGGTGCGCTCGTGCGTGAGAATATCGGCGGCCTGCCATTCGGTGCGCCGGCGGTGATGTTTCCCTCGTTTGCCATCGCCAGCCTGACGATCAGCGTCAACCTGCTGATCGACAACCTGCCGCAAAAAATCCGCGACCGGAGTGTGTCATGAGCAATTTCATCGAAATCCGTGACCTGAAGGTCGAGGCCACCACCGATTCCGGCCGGCGTGTCGAAATCATCAAAGGTGTCAGCCTCGATGTTGCCGAGGGCGAGATCGTCGCGCTGATCGGAGAGAGCGGCTCGGGCAAGACAACCATCGCCCTGACCCTGATGGGCCACACCCGTGCGGGCTGTCGTATCTCCGGCGGCAGCGTTTCGGTCGGCGGCAAGAACATGGCCACGCTCAGCGAGAAGCAGCGCGCCAAGGTGCGTGGCACCGAAGTCGCCTATGTCCCGCAATCGGCGGCTGCCGCCTTCAACCCGGCCACATCAATCATGGATCAGGTGATCGAAGTCACGCGTATTCACCAGCTGATGTCGCCGGACGAGGCGCGTGCCCGGGCCGTCGAGCTCTTCCGGGCGTTGTCCCTGCCGGAACCCGAGACGATCGGCAGCCGTTATCCGCACCAGGTTTCCGGCGGCCAGCTGCAGCGCCTGGCAGCCGCCATGGCGCTGATCGGCGACCCGACCCTCGTCATCTTCGACGAGCCGACGACGGCGCTCGACGTCACGACCCAGATCGAAGTGCTGCGGGCTTTCAAATCGGTCATGAAGAAGGGCGGTATATCAGGTGTTTATGTCTCGCACGACCTTGCCGTCGTCGCCCAGATCGCCGACCGCATCGTGGTCTTGAAAGGCGGAGAATCCCAGGAAACCGGCACCACCGACGAAATCCTCAACAATGCCAAGCACCCCTATACCAGGGAGCTGCTCGCTGCCTTCGAGCCGAAGCCGCGCGGCGCGGCAGGCCCGGCCGAACCCGCGACCGCTCCCCTGCTGAGCATCGAAGATCTCGTCGCGGGTTATGGACAGCGCCAGGCTGATGGCCTGCCACTCGTGCGCGCGGTCGAGCATGTGAGCCTGAAGGTGCAGAAAGGCCGCAACCTCGGCATTATCGGCGAATCCGGTTGCGGCAAGTCGACGCTCGCCCGCACCATCGCCGGCATCCTGCCGGCCGCGGTCGGCAAGATCGTCTTCGACGGCACGGAACTGCACCGCAACGCGCGCGAGCGTTCGCGTGATGAGTTGCGCGAGATGCAGATCGTCTTCCAATATGCCGATACCGCACTCAATCCGGCAAAATCGGTCGAGGACATCCTCGACAGACCTTTGGTCTTTTACCACGCCATGGATCGAAAGGCGCGGAACGCCCGGATCGATCAACTGCTCGACATGGTACGCCTGCCCCGCAATCTGCGCCATCGCCGGCCGGGCGAACTCTCGGGTGGACAGAAACAGCGAGTCAACTTCGCCAGGGCGCTCGCCGCCGATCCGAAGCTGATCCTCTGCGACGAGATTACCTCGGCGCTCGACACAGTGGTCGCCGCCGCGGTCATCGACCTGCTCAAGGAATTGCAGCGCGAACTCGGCCTCTCCTACATCTTCATCAGCCACGACCTCTCGGTAGTGGAGGCGATCTGCGACGAGATCGTCGTGATGTATGGAGGCCGGAAGGTGGAGGAGATCACCTCCTCGACAGTGAAGGCGCCGCAACATCCCTATTCGCAGCTGCTCTTCTCATCGGTGCCGACCCTCGATCCGGCCTGGCTCGACGGTCTCCAGCAGGATCCGGAACTGGTGCGGGCCTATTGCCGCCGCTGAGTGCCGACATTTGTCGATGGCCAAACTTACACGCGGCTTACGCCCGCGCAATTGCTTTCAACAGCAGTAGCAGCGATCATCTCTTCGCCAAACCCCAAGGCTTCAACTTGAGGTTTGACGTTTCGTGCAATCACGCTCTTTGATCGGCGTTGCGCTCTGCATGAGATATTCGAGCCCATGATGCAGGCCAGACAGCGCGCCTCTCGACGACATACCGCGGAGGCGTGCGATGATCAGGAGCCGAGCAAATCCTTTATCGCTGAAGGAAGAAACTACGCCTCCGTTTTACTACGTCATTCCCCGCGAATACCTCGCAAAAACAAATTGTATTATCGAGAAATAAACTTAAGCAATACTGATTTATTTTTATCAATGCTAAAAATGAAATAATTTATCATTGTGTAGCACTATAATGTATTATTATAAGCAATGTCTGCAGAATGCAAATACACTAATTATCCGGCATAAATCAATAATATTTATAGAAAAATCGAGTTTGCTGTCTCGCCGCGGTAAAAAATGCTTCGGCGCCTCATTTTTACGAAGTTCTATCTTGCTATTTAAGCGGGAATTGCTGTAAATGTGCGAGCTTGGGTGGAGTTCGCAGGTACGGGGGAGGGTAGCATGGCCGAAACGAAAAGCAGCGGACGCGGACGTGGAAACAAGAGTGGTGCCAATAAAGAGGTTGATACAGGAATAGATGCGACTGTGGCCGGCAGGCCGACGGTGGACAGCGTCGACGCTTTCGATGAAAGCAGAGTAGAGCGAGCCCTGGTCACGGGGGAAGAATCCGGACTTCTGGAGGATCTCTTTGGCGAGCGGGAATATGCCGAACTCCGGCGGCTTGCTAGGGATGCCTCGGCGCAATCCACCCGAGGCGGAACGCGGGTTCTCATCCTACCCGGCATCATGGGCTCGAAACTTGGCTCGGAGAATGACGAGATCTGGCTCGATCTGATCGATATCGCCAGGGGGCGCCTGTCGCGGCTCAGGATGGACGGCGAGGGAGCCGCCAACATCATTCCGCTCGGCGTCATGCTGATCGCCTATCTCAAATTGAAGCTCCGACTTCGCATTGCCGGTTTCAACGCCAGCTTCTGGCCGTATGACTGGCGAAAGAGTGTGGTGGAAACGGGTGCGCTGCTGGCGAAAAGCATCAAGGCCGACGCGGATGAAGTCCACCTCGTCGCGCACAGCATGGGCGGTCTTGTCGCGCGAGCGTCGCTCGCGCACAAGGTTGCCAACCTCGGGCGCATCATTACGCTGGGCACACCGAATTACGGATCGTTTTCGCCGCTTCAGGCTTTCAGGGGCACCCACTCGATCGTTCATTACTTGAGCCGTATCGATCACGGATTGAATGATCTGCCGGCGATATTCGGTGGCTTTCCCGGCCTCTCCGAAATGTTTCCCATGCCCGGAAAAATGCCGATCGATCTTTTCGATCTCGGCAACTGGCCGGCGGCCGGCCCACGACCTGCTCAGGAACTTTTGACCAAAGCACACGACGTTCAGAGCGCGTTGCCGACGGGCAAGGACGCCGAGAAGGGCATCATTCAGATCATCGGGATCAACAAGGAAACCGTTGTCGGAGCGACGATCAAGGACGGCGAGTTTGTCTATGTTCTATCCGATGACGGGGATGGCACGGTGCCGCTGGTCTGCGCGACGCTTGCCGACGCGGCAGGAACATATTTCATCGAAGAGGAGCACGGCTCGCTGCCGAACAATGCCCAGGTGGCGCGTGCCGTCCAAAGCATCATAGCGACGGGCAAGACAACGGAACTGAAGACCGAATTCTCCCAACGCAGGAGCGGGCCGACCGGAACTGTCGCCGAGCGTGACCTGACTTCGCAGCTGGATGACGGGGCCGGCGGTCGCAGGCTAAGCGTTCGCGAACAGCGTTTCCTGCTGGCGGATTTTGCATCGCCGACGTCGAGTGACGCTGCCGATGCCGGCGGGATCACCATCGCCCAAGTTGCTCCGGATGCAAATGAGCCGGCTTTTGCCGACCGCATCGTCATTACCAGGGAGAGCATACGCCATCTCGAAATCGTGCTGGCGCAAGGCAGCCTGACCGAGGTTTCCGCCGACGCATATGTGCTCGGCATCTTCAAGAACGTAAACATTGGCGGCGCTGCGCTGGCGGTCAACCAGCTGCTGGATGGCGGTGTCGAGCAGGCGCTCAACAGGCGCATGTTCAACTGCAATGTCGGCGAAATATCCATTCTGCCGAAGGGGCGGCATGCCGTCCGGGCTGATTTCGTGGCCTTTGCGGGGCTGGGGCCGATCGACAGTTTCCAGGAAAATACGTTGGAAACCGTCGGCGAGAACCTGATCCGCACGTTCGTGACGGCGCATGTGAGCGATTTTGCCACCGTGCTCATGGGCGGGGCTTCCGGCATTCTTCCCAAGTCCGGGTTGATGAAGCTCCTGTCGGGCTTCACGCGCGGTTTGAAGGACGCCGACAACGATCGCTTGTTCCATAGGGTAACGATCTGCGAGCTGGATCCCCTCCGCTATAATCAGCTGACGCGCGATATGTACGAGCTCTGTGGCGGCAATCTGTTCGACGGCATCGAGGTTACGTTGCAGACACGCAAGCTGCCTCCGCCGCCTGTGCCGGCCACGGCCGCACGAGCCGCAGGCGTCGGTACGGAGCCGATCTATCTGCTCGTTCGCCAGATCGAGGACGACCGTGACAGCCCCGGCTTACAGGCCTCGGTTTTGACTAAGGGATCAAAGGCGGCGATCCATCGCGCATGGAAGCCGCTTGATGAAGCAGCGCTGAGCAACAAGCTTTCGGTCCTTTTGAACGGCGTACCGCCAGCTAGCCAGATGGCCGATTTCGGTGAAAAGCTGGCGCAGCTCGTGTTGCCCGACACGATTCTGAACGTCCTGGACCAGTTCAAGACCGATCATGTCGTTGTCGTACACGATGCAGGGGCATCGCGAATTCCGTGGGAGACACTCTTCGTGCGCGGACGCTCGCTGGCTCTCACCGGGGGCATGAGCCACAGATATGAAGCCGATGATCTTTCCGTTGCGAAATGGCTGGAAGGGCGCCAGCAAAATCAGATTCTGCGCGTCCTGCTGATCGTCAATCCGACCAAGGATCTGGTGGGAGCACAGAAGGAAGGAGACCGGGTCGAGAAGCTTCTCAAGGGCAAGGGCCTGGCTCAGGTTCGCAGGCTCGATGGCGATGAGGCGAGACGGATGGAGCTGCTGAGATGTTTCCAATCAGGTGATTTTGACGTGGTTCACTATGCGGGCCACGCCTTCTTCGATCCGAATGCGCCGTCGCGAAGTGGCATTCTCTGCGCCGGCCGCGAGGTCCTGGCAGGGGCGGATCTTGCCGGGCTTAGCAATCTGCCCAGTCTTGTCTTCTTCAATGCCTGCGAAGTCGCCAGAATACGACGCCTCTCAGACGAACCGTCACGGCCGGAAGCACCAGTCGCCATGAGGCGAAGCATCGGTTTTGCCGAGGCATTCCTGCGAGGCGGGGTGGCGAATTTCGTTGGAACCTACTGGCCTGTCGGTGACGCGGCGGCAGAGATCTTCGCTCCTGCCTTTTATGAGAACCTGCTGGCGGGACGGCCGCTCTCTGAAGCCTTGCTGACGTCTCGCCGCGCACTGCAGGCGAAGGATCTAGGGGATTGGGCTGATTATATCTTGTACGGAGATCCCGACTTCATCCTGAAGAGGGTTTGATCATGCGATCGGATGCGGGTGATCTCAGCGAGCCCTATGACCGCGATGACAAATTCGATGCGCTGGTGGAGTCCATGCGGCGCGTTCGGCCGCTCGCTCTTGTCGGAGCGGGCGCGAGCGTGGATTCCGGCTATCCGACGTGGGAAAGGCTTCTGAAAGACCTTGAAGACGAAGTGGTTGCCAAGAAACCGCAAGCGGTGGCACCGAAGCATATCAGTGTCGTCAAGGATCTTCAGGATCCGGCTTGGCAGGCCGAGGAATTCTTCAATCTCCTGGGGCCGGATCTGTTCCATGGCTTTATCGAGCGCACTTTCGGCCCCCCCGGCAACGGCGTGGCCGAGCCCCATCATCTGATTGCCAAGATTGGCTTCCGCCATATCCTGACGACGAATTTCGAGCCATGCGCGGAGTTGGCCCTGGAAGCGGCGATCGGCAAGCAACCGGCTCGCGTCAACTGGAGCGACGTTGCGAAGGTCCGGCAGTTCTTTGCCGATCTCACTCAAACCAGCGCCGATCCCTCCGTCGTCTATCTTCATGGTTATGCCAGCGAACCGGCAAAAGTGGTGCTGACGGAAACAGGCTATACGAACGCCTACCTGAGGGAAGAAAATCGACGGCGCCTGATCGCGCTGTTCATGACCCAACCCATCGTGTTCATCGGCTTTTCGATGAATGACCCCGATCTTGGGCAGATCATGCGCGAGGTTCTGTTCAGCCTGCCGGATCGCAGCAAGGATGGCACCGTGGCCGCTATGGACGATTCCGGCCCTTTGCGCCAGATGCGCCACTTCGGCCTGTTCGGCTACCGAACCTCGGACGAGCGCGACCTGATACGACGGCGGATGCAGGGCAAGTTCGGTCTGCAGACGGTGTTTTACCGAATGAAGCCGATGGATGACGGCAAAAGATTTTCGCATGATAATCTGCTCGATCTTCTGCGGGCCATTCACACCGAGGTGCGCAGGCCGGGTGCAGTCGCAAAATATCCGGCGCCAGTAAAGGTCCCGACCACGCGTACGCTCGGACCTATCGCTCCGGTCGCGTCCGCGTTCGGTATGGTTTTCGATGAGAACGTCTATGATATCGACCCCAACAAGGGCCAGTTCGGAGGCGCCGCCTCAACTGACGGCTATGTATTGAAGGCTGCCAATCTTCGCGAACGCCGGGACTGGATGCAGTTCGATCTGGTCGTACAAGGCACTGGGCGCAAGCGGCTGAACACGCCGGTGACGTTTCATTACCACCCGACATTCGATCCACGGTCCGAAGTGATCGAGCCCGCGCGCAACAAGGCTCAGGCCACCGTCAAGGCGGTCGGAGCCTTCACTGTCGGCGTGGAGGTGGGTGGCACGCGGCTTGAACTCGATCTGGCCGACGACACGCGTTTCCCGCTCTGGTTCCGGCAGAGCTAGCATTCTTTGCATTCAAACAGGGAGAGGTGTCATGACAAATGCTTTCAGATCGTTCGCGCCGTTGCCGACCATTCGCAAAATATCGAACACGACATGGCCGCTAAACCGATATTCCGACAAGAAGGGATATGATCCTGTGTTCGTTGACGGGGCTTACGCACTTCCCTTGCCCGGGCTCGACAAATGGCAGGGCGACGTGGCGCCGATCCTGGAATCTGCGAGGGTGGCCGGCGCCGATCCTTCAGAGCTCAAATATACGCATTTTTCGGTGCGCGTATCCCAATCCCGCCGTATGCCTTTGTACAGCGCCGTCAATATCGATGGCTCGCATTCCGATCGCGATACGGAGCGGACGGACGTGTGGCGGTTTGATCCGCGCATCGACCAGCGCTTCCAGATCATGCGCGAGGTCTATGGCAACGACCGGGATGGGTTTTTCAGCCGGGGGCATATGACCCGGAGAGAGGATCCCAATTGGGGGGATGACCCGACGACGACAGAGGCCGATGCGGATACGTTCCATGTCACGAACGCAGCCCCGCAGCGCCAGCGGTTCAATGCCGGCATCTGGCTCGATTTGGAGAATTATGTTCTTTCTAATACGGACAGGGAGAATATGCGCGTGGCCGTGATCACAGGCCCGATATTCTCTGAGGACGATCCCGAATATTTCGAAGTAAAGGTGCCCATCGCCTTCTGGAAGATAGTCGTTTTTCGCAACAGCGGAACGCAGCAACTGACCTCGATAGCCTACAAGCGGTCGCAGGCGACCTTCCTTCCCAAAGCTACGCGATCGACTTTCAATTTCGGGAATTTCCAGGATACGCAGGTGCCGGTGACGGGGCTCGAAGAGGAAATCGGGTTGGATCTTTCGGTCTATGCCGATCTGGATGTCCTCAAGGGTGCAGATCGGCGGATGGAGATTGCCTTGGAGGATGTCAGTCAGATCTATCTGCAAGCGTGAACGAGTCTGGAACCTGACCAGCCTGCGTCCGGAATGTTGCAAAGTCGAACCGCGGGATTTGAGACACCAACGACAGCTTGTCTTCTCTTGGCGTTCGGCGCTTCTTGTTCGTGCTAATGCGGAAATAAGGTGGTCAGCGGCATGTGGGCCTTGATGATCGGTGATTTCAGGACGACGAAGCTGAAATACTTGTCGATGCCGACGTCCATATCGGTGAGGCGCTCCATGATCGTCTGGTATTCGTCGATCCCGGCGGTGACGAATTTCAGCAGATAATCGTAGCCGCCCGAGACCAGGTGGCATTCGATCACCTGATCGACCTTCTCGATCGCCGCCAGGAAGCGAGCGAAATCGATCTGCCGATGGTTTTTCAGGGTAATCTCGGTGAACACAGTCAGCGTCTGCCCCAGTTTGCTGACGTTGATCTGAGCCGAATAGCCTTCGATGTAGCCCTCCGACTGCAGCTTCTTCACCCGCATCAGGCAGGGGCTCGGCGACAGATTGACCAGTTCGGCGAGTTCCACATTCGTGACGCGGCCATTCTTCTGCAGTTCGTAAAGGATTTTTACGTCGATCCGGTCGAGTTTCACCTCACACGCCCTCACTTGCTGGAGATCGCCAATGACGCAGCAGATTATGCTGCTTGTTCCCGACACCAACCTTAACACATGACATTGACCTGTCGATCGCGTTGCGAGACAGGCCGAAGCACAAACGGCTGCTGGCATCCTCCCAACACGGAATCTTCTGCTGCTACCAACCGATCTCCGGCAAAGCCGTGGCGTCGGATCCGCTACACTACGGTTAAAACGGAGACTCTCCCATGCCCGCACCGCTCAATCGCGTCGACACCACGCCGGAACTGCCTTCCACCGCTGATGCCGTGGTCATCGGCGGCGGCATCGTCGGCGTTTTTGCGGCCTATTATCTCACCCGGCGCGGATTGAAGGTGGCCCTCGTCGAGAAGGGACTTATCGGCGCCGAGCAATCGAGCCGCAACTGGGGCTGGTGCCGCCAACAGAACAGGGATGCCCGCGAATTGCCGATGTCGACGAAGAGCCTCGATCTGTGGGAGCGCTTCGCCACGGAAACAGGTGAGGACACCGGCTTCCGTCGCTGCGGTCTCTTCTATCTCAGCAATAGCGACGAGGAACTGTCCGGCTGGGCGCGCTGGCGCGATTTCGCCGGCTCGGTCGGCGTCACGACGCATATGCTGAGCAGCACGGAGGCAACCGAACGCGGGCATGCCACCGGCACCTCATGGAAAGGCGGGGTGTTTTCGCCGACCGACGGCACCGCCGATCCGGCAAGCGCTGCGCCGGCCGTCGCGCGTGCGATCCTGAAGCTCGGCGGCACGGTGCATCAGTCCTGCGCGGCCCGCGGCCTCGACGTCGAAGGCGGCAGGCTCTCGGGCGTCGTCACCGAGCATGGCACGATCCGGACAAAGATCGCGATCCTCGCCGGTGGCGCCTGGGCCTCCTCCTTCTGCCGCCAGCTCGGCATTCGATTTCCGCAAGCCTCGATACGCTCCTCGATCCTCTCCGTATCTCCAGGCGCAAGCAGCCTGCCGGATGCGCTGCATACATCAGCCGTTTCGGTAACGCGACGCCGCGATGGTGGCTACACGCTGGCGATCAGCGGCCGCGGCCGCGTCGATCCGACGCCGCAGCAGCTTCGCTTCGCGCCACAGTTCCTGCCGATGTTTGCCCGGCGTTGGCGCAGTCTCGCACCCGGCGGGTTGGAAGGTGTTCGCTCAGGTCATGAATCTCTGGCACGCTGGCGGCTCGACAGGCCGACACCGATGGAGCGCATGCGCATCCTCGACCCGGCGGTAAACGAGGCCACCATTGCCCTCACGCATGCGCGGGCGCTCGAACTTCTGCCCGCATTGAAGAAAACCGATATCAGCGCAGCCTGGGCAGGCTATATCGACAGCACACCCGACGGCGTGCCGGGGATCGGCGAGATCCCTACCCTCCCGGGTTTCATCGTCGCTGCCGGCTTCAGCGGACACGGCTTCGGCATCGGGCCGGGCGCCGGCCATCTGATCGCCGATATCGTCACGGGCGATGAGCCGATCGTTGATCCCAGGCCCTACCACCCCGAGCGTTTCGGGACATCCGCCTGGGGCAAAGTGGCTGATTTCTAGGGAGCAGTCGGCCTTTGCGCAATGTCGGCAACGCGGATCGGCACGGCTTGGTACCAGCCACAGGAGCTGATGCATCACGTTTTGATTGCCACGATCACGACAAATCGGCGATCAGAGGAAGAGTGATCGCTTCGGTACCTCACCGGCATCATTGGCAATCAAGGCGTGCAATGCTGCCGCCACAGCTGTGCCAGCGACGGCGAGATCGCGTACCGTGCTCATGTGATTGCCGTCTGCGACCTGCGATGCCCGCACGTCAAGCCCTTGGGCGGCAAGAATGTCCCTGAAAGCATTTGCCTGAATTTTGAACGGATCAGTTTCCCGTTCGCCGGTCATGATAGCGACACGCGTTGCAGGATCGTGCTCGTGACGCATGGGCGTAAACCGTCGCACCTCCTCATCGCTCAAGGCGATCTCATCACGCAGGAAAGACGTCTGCAGCGGTTCTAGATCGTATAGCCCGCCAAGCAGGAAAGCAGCACCTACGCCCGAAGGCGCTGGCGAGCGGTGGAAGAGAAAGGTTGCAAGATGTGCACCGGCGGAGTGACCGCTGACGGAGAACCGCTTTGACGTGGCGCCAAAACGATCGGCATGCGCCAGCAGGAAAGCTTTGGCTTTCAGGACCTGATCAATCAGGACGTCCATTCTCGCCGTGGGCATCAAGGAATAATCGACGATAGCTGCGACCGCGCCGGCGCCGGTAATGGTCTCGGCGACGCAGGAGTAGTCCTCCTTGGAAAACATCCGCCAATAACCACCATGGATGAACATGTGGATCGGCATGTCCGAGCCGGCACTATCTGGCAGGAAGATATCGAGCGTCTCGCCCGGCCCAGTCCCGTAGGCGATGTTGGCCTCCATGGCGACAGTGCGCCGCGTCGCAAGGCTGCGGGCACGGATATCGCCAACGATCGCGTCGAAATCTCGGACATGGTCACGAATGCGAAACGGGTCGGCGGCCACAGGTTCCTCCCTTAGAAACTTGTCGCAATGTACTTGGCTTCCATGAACTCCGCGATACCGTGATGCTGCCCTCCTTCACGTCCAAGGCCGCTCTGTTTCACACCGCCAAAGGGGGCGGCGGGATCGGAGACCAGTCCACGATTGAGCGCAATCATGCCCGCCTCGACCTTGGAGGCGACCCGCATGCCGCGGCCAATGTCGCGGGTATAGATGTAGGCGGCGAGACCATATGCCGTATCGTTGGCGGCAGCGACGACCTCGGCCTCGGTCTCGAAACGGTAGAGCGGCGCGACGGGACCGAAAATCTCCTCGCAGCCCATATCGGAGGCCGGGGGAACATCGACAAGCACCGTCGGTGGATAAAAGAAGCCGCGTCCCGCTAGTGTTCGTCCGCCGCAGAGGACGTGCGCGCCGCGCGAAACGGCGTCCGCAACCAGGCGCTCGATCTTCTCCGCGGCCTTGCGTGTGATCATCGGACCGCATTCGGTATCCGGATCCACACCCGGGCCAACCCTAAGGGCGGCCATGCGTCGGGTGAATTTTTCCGCGAAGGCATCATGGATACCAGACTGGACATAAATGCGGTTTGCAGCCGTGCAGGCCTCACCCGCATTGCGCATTTTCGCGACCATCAGACCGTCGATCGCCGCGTGAATGTCCGCATCGTCGAAAACGATGAATGGTGCGTTGCCGCCGAGTTCCATGGAGCAGGAGATGACATTTTTCGCCGCTTCCGCGAGAAGCGTGCGGCCGACGCCCGTCGAGCCGGTGAAGGAAAGTTTTCGCACGCGCGGGTCGCCCAGCATGGCGGCGATGACGGGGCCTGGCGTCGATGTTGTCATCACGTTCACGACGCCCGGCGGCACGCCAGCCTCCTCGTAGAGGGCCGCAAGCGCATAGGCCGTCAGCGGCGTCTCGCTCGCCGGCTTCAGGATGACGGTGCAGCCTGCGGCAAGGGCAGGCGCGATCTTGCGAGTCGCCATCGCGGCCGGGAAATTCCACGGTGTGATGAGAACGCAGATGCCGATAGGCTGGTAATCGACGACGATGCGGTTTCCACCGGCCGGGGCAATGCCGAACTCCCCGGAGATGCGCACCGCCTCCTCGGCGTTCCAACGAAAGAACTCCGCCGCATAGGCCACCTCGCCGCGCGCGTCGCGCAACGCCTTCCCGTTCTCGAGCGAAATGAGCCTAGCAAGCAGTTCGGAGCGTTCCACCATAAGTTCGAAGCAGCGGCGCAGGATCTCGGAACGCTTTCTCGGCGGCGTCTCGCGCCAGCCTTCCGCCGCACTTGCCGCAGCCTCCACGGCCGCCGCCGCATCCGCGACCGTGGCATCGGGCACAGAGGCAATGACCGCCTCGGTCGAAGGGTCGATCACCTCGATCCGGCCCTCGCCCGCCGCAGGCCGCCAGGCGCCGCCAATATAGAGGCCGTCGGAGAAAGCGCTGAGCCCGAAGGGATCTTGGTCTGGATGCGACGAATGCTGGTTGACGTTCATCATGTTTTCCAAGTCAGAGGGCGGAAGCGGCCAAATCGCCGTCATAGGCGGCCCGCACCAGGCCACGCATGGCGGCGGCATCGAAGGAGCGGGGATTGTTCTTGATCAGCCGGCCGATGCCGAGCGCCTGCTCGGCGGCCCAGTCGATCCGGTCTTCCGGCAGGCCGAGGCTGGCGAGCGTCGGAGCGATGCCAATCGCGGCAAAGAGGCGGCTCACCTCTGCGATCGCGGCATCGGCAACCGTCTCGTCGTCCTCCACTCCGGTGGGATCGAGGCCGAGCGCCCTACCGACAATGGCGATGTCCGCGCTCGCGACGCGGCGATTATATGTCATCACATAGGGCAGCATGGTCGCAACCCCCAGGCCGTGCGGCGTATGGGTCAAGGCACCAACCGGATATTGCACGGCATGGGCCGCAGCGGTGCCCGCCGTTCCGAAGGCGCAGCCGGCTGCGAGCGCGCCCATCATCACATCGGCGCGCGAATCGACGTCGGCGCCGTCGACGAAGGCCTTTTCCAAGCTCCGGCTGAGAAGCCGGATGGCGTGCAGCGCGAACTGGTCAGAGAGATCGCTCTTGCCGATGAAGACATGCTGCTGCGCAAGTTCCGGGTCGCCAGGACGGCGCATGGCCGTGAAAGCTTCTATGGCATGCGTCAACGCATCCGCACCGGCAATCGCCGTGAGCCCGGGCGGGCAAGATAAGGTCAGTTCCGGGTCGCAGATCGCCGCCGCGACGATGAGATATGGGCTGGAAATGCCAACCTTCAGGATACGATCGGAATCGGAAACTACCGCAACCGGCGTCACCTCGGAGCCTGTCCCTGCCGTCGTCGGCACGGCGATGACCGGCAGGACGGGCGCCGGCACCTTGAACTCACCGTAATAATCGGCGAGCGCGCCTCCGTGAGCGAGCAGGAGCGAAGCGCATTTGGCCATGTCGAGACAACTGCCTCCACCAATGCCGATCACCATATCCGGCTCAAAGCCACGCGCGGCCTCAACGCAAACCGCGACCGTATCTTGCGGCACGTCCGGCAGCGTGCGGTCATACACAAGGACGACGATGCCGGCCGCTTCAAGCGCGGCGATCATTTCCGCGAAGACGGGTGTTGCGGCGAAACGCGCATCCGTGCAGACGAGTGCGCGCCGGCCGGTCCTGCTGGCGACGCTCGCGAGCGCATGGCGCTGGCCGACGCCAAACAGGATTTCCCGCGGCAGCCTCAAGGCGGCAAACAGGCTCACGATCTTTGTCCCTCGAAGGCCAGAATGCGCGGGCGCGAAAGCGCGTTGAGGTCTTCCCAGAGGCGCTGGTCGATCTCGAACCCGTTGCGGCTCGCCGCCGCTCGCCGCCCGCGGGCACGATCGCCCGGGACGAGAACCGGTTCGCCGGCGCTGGCGGGTGGTGAAGCGCGCACGGCATCGAGATAGGTCGACAGCCGCTCCGGCAGTCCCGGCGCCAGATTGGGCTCGATCAAGATGAAGACGTCGCCCTTGTTGCACGGCGACTGGCTGTCGAGCGTGCCGCGCGCATCCGGCGCGAGCGCCGAGCCGGCAAGAGCTGCCACCAGCAGCTCCAAAGCGATACCGAGGCCGTAGCCCTTCGCGTCGCCAAAGGGCGCAATCGCGCCGGCCTTCGCACGCCCCGGATCGGTCGTAGGCTTGCCGGCCGCATCGCGCGCCCATCCCTCGGGAATGGGCCTGCCGGTCGCCGCGTGATGATGGATCCTGCCCATCGGCACAAGGCTGGTGGCCAGGTCGAGCACAAGCGGTTCCTCGGCGGTCGGCACGGCGATGGCGATGGGGTTGGTGCCGAGCATGGCCCGGGTGCCGCCGAAGGGATGGACCAGCGCCTCGCTCGACGAGAGCGCGATGCCGACGAAACCCAGTGCGGCGATGGCCTCCACATAATGCGCGAGCATGCCGAGATGGTTGGCATTCCGCACAGCGACAAGACCGATGCCAAGATCCGGAATGTGAGGCGCCAGCCGCTCGATCGCGGCCATGGCGACGACCGGCCCAAATCCCGACGAACCCTCCACCTCCAGCACCGCATCCGCGCGCCAGCGCTGCGTGCCCTTCGTCTGCGGGTCAATGACCCCACGCTCGATCCGTTCGACCAGCCGCGGAAGCCGGTACAGGCCATGCGAGGGGTGCCCCTTCATCTCCGCCGTCACCAGGATGCGAGCCTGCAGGGCCGCATGGTCACGCGGTGCGCCATGCTCTTCCAGCAGGCGGGTAGCAAGTGCAAGCGCTGAGGCTTCGGATATGCGCATGATTTTTCCTCCCTATATTAAATCGTATAGGATATAGGATTGTCTTGGCCGCAGCATCGTGCTAGCGATTGAACCTGTCAAGAGGCAAGGCAGCAGATGATTTCGACGAGACCGAAGGAACCCTCGACGGGCACAACCCAGATACCGCGCGCCAACAGCCTGGCGGGCGACGTCTACGAGGCAATCTTCAACCAGCTCATGTCGTTGAAGATCGCGCCGGGGGCTCGGATTACGGTCGACAACCTGGTCAGGGAATTCAACGTCTCACACACCCCTATCCGCGAAGCCCTCGGCCGGCTTGAAGGCGAAGGCCTCGTCGTCAAGCAGCATCTGGTCGGCTATCGTGCCGCGCCGCAGATCACGCGCCACCGCTTCGACGAGCTCTATGAACTGCGCCTGCTGCTGGAACCTGCCGGCGCTGCGAAGGCGGCCGAGGCAATGAACGACGAAAAGCTGGCTATCCTGACGGAGGCCGCCGGCGTGATGACACGCAGCGACAACAGGGATGAACGAGCGAACTATTCGGCCTTCGCCCGCAAGGACGCTATTTTCCATGACCGCATCATGGAATTTGCCGGCAACGAGTTGATCCGCGAGATGCTGACATTCCAGCACACGCATTTCCATATCTTCCGCCTGATGTTTCATCGCCGTGTCACCGAGGAGGCACTCGGCGAGCATCAGACGCTGCTTGATGCCTTCGCGGCGCGCGACCCCGCCGCGGCTGCGAACGCAATGCGCATCCATATCGAACATTCGCGCGACCGGCTGATACCGGCCTTCGACGAAATCTGAGCAACCCGGCAGGCAAGGTCGTGCCTGCCCGATCTGACAATGAGGAGGAGAACCCATGCCAGGCAAGAAAATCCTGATGCTCACCGGCGATTTCACCGAGGAGTACGAAATCTTCGTCTTTCACCAGGCGATGGAGGCGGTCGGTCACACGGTGCATATCGTGTGCCCGGATAAGAAGGCCGGCGACATCCTCAGGACGTCGCTGCACGATTTCGAGGGAGACCAGACCTACACCGAAAAACTCGGGCACAACGTCACCATCAACAAGACGTTTTCCGAGGCCGAGAACCAGCTCGACCAGTATCACGCCGTCTACTGCGCCGGCGGGCGTGGACCGGAATATATCCGCACCGACAAGCGGGTACAGGCAATGGTGCGTCATTTCCACGAGCAGAAGAAGCCGATCTTCACCATCTGCCACGGGGTCCAGATTCTGATCGCGGTCGACGGTGTCGTTCGCGGCAAGAAGGTGGGTGCACTTGGGGCCTGCGAACCGGAGGTCACCCTGGCGGGCGGAACCTATATCGACCTGTCGCCAACCGAAGCCTATGTCGATGGCACGATGGTTTCGGCCAAGGGCTGGACGGCGCTCGCCGCCTTTATGCGCGAATGCCTGAAGGTGCTGGGAACAGAGATCCACCACAGCTGAGACGACGGCACCAAGCAACAAAAGGCCCGGCAGGTGATATCTGCCGGGCCTTTTTTTTGCAATGGGCCTGCAATCACGCTCCGCCGCGGTTCCAGCCGCGGCCACGGTCGCCGAACATTTCATAGCCGCCATCGGTGATGGCAAGCGTATCCTCCAGCTTGATGAATCCGCGCTTCGGGTGAAGCATCGTCGTCTCGACCGAGATCACACTCCCGGTTTCCAGCGGCTTGTCGGCATCGATGCCATCATAGGTGACAGGGTGGTTCGTCATGAGGAATGGCGCTTCGTGGGCGATGAGGCCCATGCCATGGCAGAAAAAGTCGGTGAAGGGCGCCGACGGCGAGGCCTTGAGCTCGGCTTCTGCCGCCACAATCATTTCACTGCCCGCAGCCCCTGCCCTGACCTTGGCGAAGGCCGCTTGCTGGATGCATTCGACTTCGGCCAGAAGGTCCTCCAGCTCCGCATCCGGCTCGCCGAGCACACCCATGCGGCAGAGGTCACCAATATATCCGTGATAGTTGCCGCCGGAATCGATCGACAGGATCTCGCCCTCGGCCCAGGCCTGCGTCGAGCCCGCGCGATTGTGGCTGGAGCCGAGCGTCAGCAGGCAATATTCGAAGTGCAGGCCGCGGTTCGTTTCCTCCCGGCGCAGTTGCTCGATGATCTCCAACTTCGTCGAGCCGGCGCGGGCCGCCGCGATCGTCGCCAGCATAGAGTCGGTGATCAGTTCGGAGGCGCGTCTCAGCTTTGCCAGTTCATCCGGCGTCTTGACGGCCCTCAGCCGCTCCAACACATGCGTGGCATCGACAAAACGAGCGCCATCCAGCCGAGAGCCAAGCAGGTCGCGGGCGTCGGATGGCAGAAAGGCCGGCTCGATGCCGATGCGCCCACCGGTCTTGCCGATTTTCTTCAGGTGTTCGACGGCGAGCCCGGCGGCATCCTGCGTGCCCCAGCTCGCCGTATGCACGGCGGGCGTCCAGAATGGATTGTTCTGGTGCTCCGCGCCCTCCATGCGGTTGCCCACATAGGCGGAGTGATCGGGCGCGCCTTTCTCATAAATCACCATCGGCAGGTAGCGGCTATGCCCGATCGCATCCATGGCGGCGAAGAAGATGAACTTATAGCCGCCCATGAGATATTGCGTGTTGTGTTTGGAGGTGGCAACGATGACGTCGATCCCGGCTTCCTCCATGAGACGGTCGAGCTTGGCCGTATCGAACGGCGTCACGGCGGTCTGCCTTGTTTGCCCTGCATTGTCGTTCATTGTCTTTCCTCCCAGAAAATGGATGCGCCGCCTCAGAAGCCCGGCGGCAGCAGGCGGAAGTCCGGCAAATCGCGTAGCGCAAGCTCCGGCCCGGCCGGTGAGTAGACCACGAAAAGGAGCATCTTCCCGCCGCCAGTGTTCTTCGTCGAATGAAAGCGACTTTCCGGAATATAGATCGTGCAGCCGGTGGCGACCTTCTGCGTGATCGGATTACCATTTTCGTCCTCGACCATCTGCTCGCCCTCGCCGGAAATCACAAAAATGATTTCCTCCGCGCCCGGGTGATTGTGGCGGGAATGGCCCTCGCCGCTTGGCAGCTCGACGACGCCGCCGGAAAAGCGGCTGGCACCGTTGATCTCGGGCGCCACAGTCAGCGACAGCTTGCCCCAGTCGAAACCGAAGGCGCTCACATCCTCAGGATAGATAAAGTACTTGTTCTTTACCATGAAACGGCCTCCTCCATGCCCTTCCTCAGACGACCGCGCCGATGGCGAGCGCCTTGAAATCTTCGGTCTGCTTGCGGATTGCCGCCTCTGCCGGCAGGCGCTCCATCGAGCTTGCGCCATAAAAGCCGTTGCAGCCAGGGCAACGCTCGAGAATGTAGCGCGCATCCGCCGGCATGGAGATCGGGCCGCCATGGCAGAGCACGATGACGTCGTCGCGCACGGAACGTGCCGCCTTGGCGATCGCGGCGATCTCCTCGACGCAGTCATCGAGGGACTTGCCGGATGTGGCGCCGATCGTGCCGCCGGTCGTCACCCCCATATGCGCCACGACGATGTCGGCGCCGGCGGTCGTCATGGCGATAGCCTCGCTCTCGTTGAAGACATAGGGCGTCGTCAGCAGGTCGAGCCCGTGGGCGGTGGCGATCATCTCGACCTCCAGATTGTAGCTCATGCCCGTTTCCTCGAAACTCTGCCGCATCCGCCCGTCGAAAAGGCCGATTGTGGGGAAGTTCTGTACGCCGGAAAAGCCCATCGCCTTGAGGTCGGCGAGGAAGCGCGGCATCAGCACGAAGGGGTCCGTGCCATTGACGCCGGCAAGAACCGGCGTCTTTTTCACGACCGGCAACACTTCAAGCGCCATGTCCTTGACGATCTCGTTGGCATTGCCATAGGCGAGCAGTCCGGCCGCCGAACCACGGCCCGCCATGCGGTAGCGCCCGGAATTGTAGATAATGATGAGGTCGATACCGCCCGCCTCCTCGGCCTTGGCGGAGATGCCGGTGCCGGCACCGCCGCCGACGATCGGCACGCCGGCTGCGATCATGCCGTGAAATTTTTCGAGGATGGTGCTGCGCGGTATGACTGGCATCGATTTGTCTCTCAGGGGTTGGCGATGTCACGATAGGCCGCGACGGCGGCCTCGGCGAAATCTGGATCGTTGATATGGAGCGGCAGGCGGATGATACGCCGTGACGCCGTCGGCTTCACCGTCGCCTCGAGCGCGGCAAAAAGCGCGGCGTCGGCTTGCGGATCGAAGAACGGACCGTCTTCGATGTCGAGGGCCGAAACGCCTTTTTCGGGAATGAGGAGGCGTACGGGGCCGTGGCAGAGATTGAGCTTGTCGCCGATCCAGCGGCCGATCTGCGCGCATTCGGCCGACGTCGTGCGCATCAAAGTGACGTTCCGGTTGTGCCGGTAAAACAGCCGGCCGGCATAGCGCTCCGGGACGGTCTCCGGCGCCCAGAAGTTCACCATATCGAGCGCACCGACCGAGCCGACATAGGGCAGGCCTTTGCGAGCAATGGCGCCGAAACGGTCCGAGGTGGCGGGCAAGACGCCGCCGAACAGCAGGTCGCAGACCTCGGTCGTCGTGATGTCGAGCACGCCAGAGATGAGCTCGCTGTCGGCAAGCTTCTCCATCGCACGCCCGCCCGTGCCTGTCGCGTGGAAGACCAGGCAGTCATAGTCCGCTCGGAGGCGCTCGACCATGGCGGATACGGCAGGTGTCGTAACGCCGAACATGGTAAGCCCGAGGGCTGGTTTGGATGCAGTCACCTCAGCCGGCCGGCGGGCCATGGCGGTGATCGCCTGGGCGGCGTTGTGAAGGATGACGCGGCTCAGCCGGTTCAGGCCCGCCATGTCCGTGACCGAGGGCATCATCAAGATGTCTGAAACATCGACAAAGGGAGCCACATCGCCGGATGCGAGCGTCGAGACCATGATCTTTGGCAGACCGAGCGGCAATTGGCGCATGCCTGCGGTAATGATCGAAGTGCCCCCGCCTCCACCGATACCGATGACGCCGGCGATGTCCTGGCGCTCCACGAGGAAGCGCGCGAAGGCAATGCCCATCGCCTCGACCGCCGTTCCGCGGTCGCCGCTGGCAAGAACGGCTCCAGCCCCGTCCGGATGGCACGCCGCCACTGCTTCGGCCCTCACATCGACGGAGGTTTGAGGCTCGCGGATGCCGACGTCGACACGGACGACAGCCCCGCCCGCCGCTTTGATGCAAGCGGCCAGATAAGCAAGCTCCTCGCCCTTCGTGTCAGCCGTGCCGACCACGTAGATCTGCTTCATTTCCCCTCCGAGACCGGTTGGGTTTCCTCCCGGCATATCCCACGTCCGGGGCAAAGCGACGGGCCCTTGCAAATTTGTGAGACGTGCGTATCATAAAGACATGGATGTCTCACGTCAACAGAACGAAACAGCCAGGACCGAGCGAGGCCCGCGTGCCCGAACGCGAAAACTGATGCTCGAAACGGCAACGCGGCTCATGCAGTCCGGCATTACTCCGTCGGTAAGTGAGGTCGCCGAGGCTGCCGAAGTCTCGCGCGCGACGGCCTACCGCTACTTTCCGAGCCAGGCCGCGCTCGTGCATGCCGTGGTGGATGAGGCTCTGGGGCCGATACTCAGCTGGTCGTCGGACAGTCCGGATGCACGCACCCGCGTTGCCGACCTCTTGGCGACCGCAATGCCCCGCATCGATGAGTTCGAAGCCACCTTCAAGGCGGCGCTGAAACTTTCGCTGGACCAGTGGGCGCAACGCCAGGCCGGCACGCTCGGCAACGAGCCGCTATTCACGCGCGGCCACCGGGTCGATCTGCTCAAGTGCGTGACGGCTCCCCTGCAGGGCACCGTGCCGCCCGAATCCCGGGAACGCCTTGCGCAGGCGCTTTCGCTTGTCTTCGGCGTCGAGGTGCTGATCGTGTTGAAGGATATCTGGGGCCTGACCGCCGAAAGCGCGCAGTCTGTTGCCGAATGGGCCGCCAGGGCGCTTGTTGATACAGCGTTACGGCAGGCGGAGAGCAAAGCATGACGTGGGGAACCTTCAAATTAATCCAACAATTGGTTGGACCAGATGAAGCAAATGTGGTCGGGATTGGCGAGCAGGAACGTGAGTTTGCCTGACAAGACCGCATGAGCGGAGCCGCAATTGTGGGAAGGTATCCAGAAGTCTGGAAGATGAACCTTTGCTAAATGCTCTCCGAGGCTCACTCTTGACGATAATGGCGTTTGGTACTACCAGATTAGGGAATAATATTCAGGCTTGAGATCTGAAACGCGCCAGGGTCGGGGAGGACCCCAGCACGAAAATCACCCAGGAGGATCGGGAAGCCGGATCGGGAGGCCCGCGATGACGCGGGAAGCGTGCATAAATGGGAGGAAATGTTATGCGCAAAACTATGGCCGGTCTCTTTGCCGGTGTCGGATTGATGTGGGCCTGCGGAACATCCGCACAGGCCCAGGAACTGACGATTTTCTGGGCCGAGTGGGACCCGGCAAATTACCTTCAGGAACTCGCCAACGAATATGAGGCTGAAACCGGCGTCAAGGTCACGGTCGAGACCACACCGTGGGCCGACTTCCAGACCAAGGCATTCACCGAGTTCAACGCCAAGGGTTCAGCCTATGACATGGTCGTCGGCGACAGTCAGTGGATCGGGGCGGCGTCAGAAGCCGGCCATTACGTCGATCTGACCGACTTCTTCACCAAGCACAATCTGACCCAGGTGATGGCTCCGGCAACGGTGAAATACTACGCCGAATATCCGTCGAACTCGAAAAAGTATTGGTCAGTTCCGGCCGAAGGCGACGCCGTCGGCTGGTCCTACCGCAAGGACTGGTTCGAAGATCCCAAGGAGATGGAGGCGTTCAAGGCCAAATACGGCTACGACCTCGCCCCGCCGAAGACATGGGCCGAGATGCGCGACATCGCCGAGTTCTTCCACCGTCCCGACCAGAAGCGCTACGGAATCGCCATCTACACCGACAATTCCTATGACGGTCTCGTCATGGGTGTCGAGAACGCGATCTTCTCCTTTGGAGGCGAACTCGGCGACTACCAGAGCTACAAGGTCGACGGCATCATCAACTCTGACAAGAACGTCAAGGCGCTCGAATTGTATCGCGAGCTCTACGGCTTTACGCCTCCGGGCTGGGCCAAGTCCTTCTTCGTCGAGAACAACCAGGCGATCACCGAGAACCTGGCGGCGATGAGCATGAACTACTTCGCCTTCTTCCCGGCCCTGGTGAACGAGGCGTCCAACCCGAACGCCAAGGTTACCGGCTTCTTTGCCAATCCGGCGGGGCCGAACGGCGAACAATTCGCAGCGCTCGGCGGCCAAGGCATATCGGTCGTCTCCTACTCAAAAAACCAGGAAGAGGCGATGAAATTCCTCGAATGGTTCATCAAGGACGAGACCCAGAAGCGCTGGGCCGAACTCGGCGGCTACACAGCAAGCGCCAAGGTGCTTGAATCGCCGGAATTTCAGAACGCGACACCCTATAACAAGGCCTTCTACGAGACCATGTTCAAGGTGAAGGACTTCTGGGCAACGCCTGAATATGCCGAACTGCTGATCCAGATGAACCAGCGCATCTACCCCTTCGTCACCGCCGGCCAAGGCACGGCGAAGGAAGTGCTCGACTCTCTGGCAGCGGACTGGAACGCGACGTTCAAGAAATACGGACGCAATAAATAGCAAACGCGATCAGCGGAGGGGCTCCGTCGCCCCTCCGTTGCATTCTGCATCTCGCGCCCAAAGGCGCGGTTCGAGAGGGCGCGGCGCCCGGAATTCACTTCGCGCATCGTGATGCCTTTTCCGGCATCCGGCGCCGACTCTCGGAGGAGGAGAGGATTGGCAACCGCAGTCATGACATCGCTGGACACGAAATCGCGTGCCGCATCCCGCGGCATGAGCGACATCCGCATTCGCAATCTCTTCATTATCCCGACGATCCTGTTTCTGATCATCTTCAACATCTTTCCGCTGATCTATTCGCTCGGCTATTCGTTCACGGATTTTCGCGCCTCGACGAACGCGCCGGCCAACTTTGTCGGCCTTCAGAACTACCGCGAATTGCTGAACGATCCTTTCATCTGGTCGAATTTCGCCATCACCGCGAAATATGTGATCGTCTCCGTGACGGGGCAGGTGATCGTCGGCTTCGGCACCGCGATGCTGCTCAACCGCGACATCCCGCTGAAGGGGCTTCTGACGACGCTGCTGCTGCTGCCGATGATGCTGTCGATGGCCGTGGTCGGCCTCTTCTGGAAGCTGCTCTACGACCCGTCCTTCGGCATCATCAACTACACGCTCGGCCTCGGCTCCTTCGAGTGGCTGTCGAATCCGGACATGGCGCTCTATGCGGTCGCAATCACGGACATCTGGATGTGGTCGCCCTTCGTGATGCTGCTGTCGCTTGCCGGCCTTTCGGCCGTGCCAAAACATCTCTACGAGGCAGCGGCGATCGACCGGGCGGGACCGTTCTATACCTTCTTCCGCATCACGCTGCCGCTGGTGGCGCCGATCCTGATGATCGCAATCATCTTCCGTACGATGGAGGCCTTCAAGACCTTCGACCTCGCCTACATCCTGACCAGCCAACCGACGACCGAGGTGATCTCCATCCGGCTCTACAAGATGGCCTTCCAGGAATGGCAGACGGGACGTTCCTGCGCACTCGCCTACATCGTGCTCATCATGGTTCTTGCGATCACCAACATCTACGTCAAGTACCTCAACAAAGTGAAGGAGCGCTGAGATGGCTGCCGTCCAAACCCGTTCCGAACGCGCGCTGAACCGGGTGGCGATCGCCGCCGTATTGATCATTACGCTGATCTTCCTGGCGCCGATCTACTGGATCACCTCGACGGCCTTCAAGCCGCGCAATCTCGCTACCACCATTCCGCCGACGGTGCTCTTCGAGCCGGAACTCTCGCCCTTCGTGAAGCTCTTCACCAAGCGCTCGCAACTGCGCGGGGCGCCGACCCCCGAAGAATATGCCGCCGCCCCCTGGTGGGAGCGGATGGTGTTCGACGGCGGCGAGAAGATCGTTCGCTCCGGCCGCGGCGAGGTACAGCCATCCGGCTATCCGAACCGCTTCATGAACTCGCTGATCGTCGCCATCACGTCCACGGTGCTGGCCGTCGGCATGGGAACCTTCACGGCCTACGGCTTCTCGCGCTTCAAAGTGAAGGGAGAGGCAGACCTTCTCTTCTTCATCCTGTCGACGCGCATGCTGCCGCCCGTCGTCGTGGCGATCCCGATGTTCCTCATGTACCGCGTCGTCGGCCTCAACGACACGCATTGGGGCCTGATCATCCTCTACACTGCCTTCAACCTTTCCTTCTCCGTTTGGCTGATGAAGGGCTTCATCGACGAGATCCCGAAGGAATACGAGGAGGCCGCACTCGTCGACGGCTACACGCGGATGGAGGCCTTTTTCAAGATCGTCATCCCGGAAGCGGCCACCGGCATCGCCGCGACTGCGGTCTTCTGCTTCATCACGGCCTGGAACGAATATGCCTTTGCGCTGATCATGACGAACCGGCGCGCGCAAACGGCTCCACCCTTCATTCCGAGCCAGGTCGGCTCAGGCCTGCCGGACTGGACGGTAATCGCCGCCGGCACGTTCCTGTTCCTGCTACCGGTCGCCATCTTCACCTTCCTGCTCAGGAACCATCTCCTGCGCGGCATGAGCTTCGGAGCGATCCGCAAATGACCTTCCGCGCCTTGAACCAGAAATATCTCGAACCCGGTTCGCAGTATCTGATGATCCTCGGCATCATCGCGCTCTGCCAGCCCTGGAACCTGTTTCTGCATCGCTATGGCATGACGATGACGCTCGTCGGACTGATCGCCTTCATGGTGACGACCAAAATCCCGCGGGACGCGCAACCAGACGAAGGCAGCCATTCATGACGCAGATCGAACTTCGCGGGATTCAGAAATATTTCGGTGCCGTCCAGGTCATCAAAGACCTTAATCTCGCCATCGCCGACAATGAATTCATCGTGCTGCTTGGACAATCGGGCTGCGGAAAGACGACGACATTGCGAGCCGTCGCGGGGCTGGAGACGATTGATGAAGGCGACATTCTGATCGACGGGCAGCCGGTGCAGCATATCAAGGCATCCGACAGGGATATCGCCATGGTATTCCAATCCTTCTCGCTCTATCCGCACATGACGGTCTACGAGAACATCGCCTTCCCGCTCCGCGCCACCCGGATGAGCCGTGCCGATGTCGATGCGTCGGTCCGCGAGATCGCCGCTGTGCTGCGCATCACCGGTTTGCTGGCCCGTAAGCCCTCGGCGCTGTCCGGCGGCGACATGCAGCGCGTCGCGATCGGCCGCGCGCTGGTGCGACGGCCAAAGGCCATGCTGATGGACGAACCGATCGGTGCGCTGGATGCGAAGCTGCGCGAGGAGATGCGGGCGGAAATCAAGCGTTTGCACATCAAGCAGGGTTCAACCACCATCTACGTGACGCATGACCAGGTGGAGGCCATGTCGCTCGCCGACCGCATCGTCATCATGCACGAGGGCATCCTCCAGCAGATCGGCACGCCGGAAGAGGTTTACGCGCAACCCGCCAACACGTTCGTCGCCCAGTTCGTCGGAAGCCCGGTCATGAACATGGCGCCGGCGATCGTCAGCGCGACGGGCAGCCATACCAGCGTGCAGGTCGGCGACGGGACGACGGGCTTCGAGTTCCCCGCCGTGCTGGCGAACCGCCTCTCCGACGCAAGGGCCGAAAACGGCAAACTGACACTCGGGGTCCGGCCTGAGGGCGTGCTTGTTTCACGGGAGGCCCGCGAGGGCTTCATGCCGGTCGAAGCGCATATCATCGAGCCTCTCGGTTCGCACGACATCGTGGACCTGAAGGTCGGTCACCAGATGATCAGGGCACGCACCAAGAGCGGTTTCGTGCCTGGTCCCGGCGAAGCCGTCTGGGCACGCATCGACCCCGCCCAGGCACATTTCTTCAACACCGCGACCGGCTCGTCGCTGGGGATCAGACTCTGATGGCGCATATCGAACTCAAGGGCATCACCAAGACCTTCGGCAGCCACACGGCGCTGAAAAACTTGAACATCGACATTGCTGACGGCGAGTTCTTCGTGCTGCTCGGGCAGACCGGCGCCGGCAAGACGACGACGCTGCGCCTGATCGCCGGTCTCGATAAGCCGACAGAAGGCCAGATCTTCATCGACGGGCGGGACGTCGCCGACTGGGGTGCCGCCGAGCGCGATGTGGCCCTGGTGCTCCAGCAATACTCGCTTTACCCGCGCTATACGGTGCGGGAGAACCTGGAATTTCCATTGAAATCCCGTATCCGTCGCGTTGAGCCCGGAGAAATCAAGGAGCGCGTCGACCGCGTTGCGAAGACCCTGCGCATCGAGCATCTGCTCGACCGCAAGACGGACCGGCTGTCGGGAGGCGAGATGCAGCGCGTATCGATCGGCCGGGCCATCGTGCGCAAGCCGCGGGTCTTCCTGATGGACGAACCGCTTTCGGCGCTCGACGCGAAGCTTCGCGAAGCACTTCGCACCGAGCTGAAAAACCTGCAGATGAACCTCGGCGCGACCTTCCTCTTCGTCACTCACGACCAGATAGAGGCCATGTCGATGGGCGACAAGATCGGCGTCCTGAACAATGGTCAACTGGTGCAGACGGGTACGCCGCAGGAGATCTACCAAAACCCGGTCAACACCTTCGTCGCGCGCGCGGTCGGCTCGCCGCCGATGAACCTGATTGCCGGCACGCTTGCCGGCGGCGAGGCAGTGGCCAGCGAGGGCTACCGGCTGCCCCTCGGCAACGGACACGGGATCGCGACAGACGGTCGCCCGCTCACCTTCGGCATCCGTCCCGAGGACATTTTTCTCGATAGTGGCGCGCCCGGCGAAGCACGGGTCCACGACGTGGAAAACCATGGTGTCGAAAAGATCGTGACGCTGCGCACCGGCGAGAAGTTCATCCACGCGACCGTGCCGACACAGACGGCGCTTCGGATCGAGGATGAGGTTCGCTTTTCGTGGAATCCGGAAAAGGTCGTGCTGTTTGACGCCGGAAGCGGTGTCAGCCTGCGGCACGCGGGCTGACCTCAACGGTCCGAAAGATGCCAGCGGTCTCGGCGGCACGACAGGGGCAGCGAGCGTTTCGAGTTGTCGCGACTTGGCGCTATGCGGGAAAACGCCGGCGGTAGTGTTCTACCACTTCGGGATTGCGCAAGTTGACGGGCAAGTCGCCCTTGATGACGCGCAGGGCTTCGCTCGCCGCGCCTGTTCCCATGCGCATCATGCTCTCTTCCGTCAGACCAGCCAGATGCGGCGTGACGATGACGTTGTCAAAGCCGAAATAGGGATGGTCGAGCGGCAGCGGCTGCGTTGCGAAGACGTCGAGCGCGGCTCCGCCGATGCGGCCGTCGCGCAGCGCCTCGATCAACGCCGCGTCATCGATCACCGGGCCGCGCGAGACGTTGACCAGAATGGCCGCGGGCTTCATACGCCCGATGCGCCCGGCATTGATCAGACCGGTCGTCTCCGGCGTCAGCGGGCAGCAGAGCACCACGATGTCGGCCGTGGCAACAAGCTCATCGATCGCCAGGAAACGCACGCCGTCCGGCACGTTTTCCGGCGACCGGCTCGTGGCGACCACCTCCAGACCGAAGCCGAACTTCGCGATCTTGAAAATCGCCTTGCCGACATTGCCCATACCAACGATGCCTATGGTGCGGCCGGCGAGGTCGACGGCCGTGTCCGATTGGGCGCGGCCCGCCACCCAGCCGCTCTGACGCAGTTCGCGGTCCATCAGCCGGAAGCGCCGAAGCAGGGCCAGTGTCACGAGGAAGACGTGCTCGGCGACAGTCGAGGCATTGGCGCCCGGGACGTTGGCGACAAGCACGCCGGCACGGGTCGCCGCATCCAACGGCACCATGTCGAGCCCGGCGCCGTGGCGGATCGCAGCGCGAAGCGCCGGCGCATCCTCGAAGAAGGCCGGCGGGATCGGCGCGCGTACGACGACGATGCCCGCGCCGCGGCCTTCTCGCAGCAACGTTTCGGGATCGGGCGCGGAAGCGACGCGCAGATCACCCGCAGCCTCAAGCATGGACTTGGCCGCGGGGTGCAGGGGATGTGTGGAAAAGATGAAGCTCATCGGCCCTCCCGCCGGTTGCGCCTATTCGGCTGCCGTCGCTGGACCACCGATGAGACCCTTCCAATAGCTTTCCGCACCTTGAAGATGCGCGCTCATCAGCGCCTGGGCGAGATTGCCGTCTCGGGCAAGCAGCGCCTCGTAGATGCGGATATGTTCTTCATGCGAGCGCCGGCTGCGGGCGGGATCGGCAAAATAGATCGGCAGGCGGTGCTCGCCCATGACGTAATAGACGCTGCACACCCGATGGAAGACGCTATTCTTGGTGGCCCGGACGATCTCCAAATGGAAATCCCGGTCCTCACGCGCCAGCCCCTCGCCCGCGGCAAGCTTCGCCTCCGACGCTGCGAGGATATCGCGCAAGTGCTGGTAATTCTCCTCCGTCGCCCGATCGCAGGCGAGCTCCGCGGCCTTGATCTCATGGATCTTGCGAAGCTCCACGGTCTCATAGATCAGGATGGGATCAAGCGGCACGCCGGCGCGGGCAAAAAGCGCCATTGCCTCCACGCTCGCCTCCGTGGTCGTCAGATAGATGCCCGACTTGGCCCGGCGCTCGACGATGCGCATTGCCTCCAGAATGGCCAGTGCCTCGCGAACCTGGCCCCGGCTGACGCCGAAATGCTCGGCAAGCTCTCGCTCCGAAGGCGTACGGCCGTTGCCGCTCGAGTTCGAGAAAAGATGGGCCGCGAGATCGGAGAGGAGGGAGTTTTCTTTCATCGTCACTGTCTTTGCGCGTGAGTCTCCAGGACCCGCTGATTGATCGTGAAGCCCAGGCCAGGCCGGTCCGGGATCTCTATCATACCGTCCTTCACCGACACAGTGTCCTCGACAAGATCATGGATCATCGGATTTGCGCCGAGGGAATATTCGATGATGAAGCTTGCCGGGGAAGCCGCGCACAAGTGCAGGCCGGAAAAGAAGCAGGGCGCACCGGCCCAAAGATGCGGCGCGAAACGGAGATTGAAGGCGCTGGCGAGCGAACTGATGCGCATCGCCTCCGTAATGCCGCCGCAGAAGGCGGGGTCCGGCTGGAATATGTCGGCGGCCCGAAGCATGGCAAGATCTCGGAAGGCAAAACGCGTCGCCTCGCTCTCGCCGGCAGCGATCGGCACGTTCCCAGCCGCGCGCACCTCCGCCATGCCAGGCTTGTCATCGGCTATCACCGGCTCCTCGAACCAGGCGAGGTCGCAATCGGCAACCATCTGGATGAAGCGCTTGGCATCGGCAACAGTATACGTCCCGTGCGCATCGACCATCAGGTCGACGTTGGGCCCGACCGCTTTGCGCGCCGCCCGCACGCGCGATGCCGAGACATGCGGCGCACGATCCATCGCGCCGACGCGCATCTTGACTGACTTGAAACCGCCGGCCGCGATATAGGACCGGAGTTGATCGCCGATCCGCTCCGCACTCTCCCAACCACCCGAGGCATAGGCGGGCAACCTGTCGGCCTTACGGCCACCCAGCAGCTTCCAGACGGGGACGCCGAGCGACTTGCCGAGAATGTCCCAGAGCGCTATGTCGACCGCGCTGATCGCCGCGACGGAAAGGCCGCGCCGCGCGATCTCGGGCATGGCGTGACCCGAACGCGCCGCCGTCTCGTGGCGTACGCCGTTGTAAAGCATCTCCCATATGGTGGATATGTCGGCAGGATCGCGGCCGATGAGCTGCGGCCCCACCTCGTGGTTGATCATGTGGACCAGCGTGCCGTAGGTGCCCGCACTGCCCGCGGCATTCTTACCCTCTCCCCAGCCCACGATGCCGTCGTCCGTTTCGATCCGCAGGATCGCGCTATCGAAGGTCGTCAGTCGGCCGAAGTCGCTGCGGTGCTGACGGCTTGCCTCGATGGGAATTTTAATCCACCAGGCCTCTACGGTCTTGATGCGCATGTCTCGGATCCCCTGCCCCTCACGGCCCGCGAGCCGCAGGGCATATGTCTTTCCGTTCGTTACTTGATCAGCGGCAGGATCGTCTCGGCAGTGATCCGCATCTGATCGTCGTAGAACTTCTCAGTGAGAAGGCTCGAGCCGTGATCCTGGATGAATTTCAGCTGCTCCGGGGGTATGTCGACAGGGTTTCTCTCGACCATGTCCGGATATTTGGCAGCCGGCGTCCGGTCGACCGGAGCGACGAATTCGTTGGTGACGGCGCCGTCGTAACCGATCTCCTTCAGCGTGCCGATGATCTTTGGCCAGTCGAGATGGCCGAGGCCGGCGGCAAAACGATTGTTATCGGCGACGTGGAAATCGAACAGGCGCTTTCCAGCGAGCCGGATCGCTTCATACATGTCCTCCTCCTCGATGTTCAGGTGGAAGGCATCCAGGCACACACCACATTCAGGGCTGACGGCATCGGCGAGCGCCAGCGCTTGGGCGGCACGGTTGAAGAAATAGGTCTCGAAACGGTTGAGCGGCTCGACGGCAATGCGCACACCCCTCTTCTGCGCATGGGCAAAACACTCCCTGGTGGCGTCCACCACCCATGTCCACTCTTCCTCCTCGGTCCCATCCGGCACCACCTTGCCGACGGTCGCCGGCACCAGGGTGACGATCTCGCCATCGAGTTCGCTGACCATGGTGATGACGCTCTTGACATAGTCCACCGACTTGGCGCGCTGGCCTTCATCCCTGGCGGCAAGATTTCGCTCGCCGAGCGTCAGCGTAACGGCGCCCCAGCAGCGGATGCCATGCTCCTTCAGCAGCACACGTGTCTCCTTGACGTCGTACTGTGCCGGTTCGCCGGATATCTCGATGCTCTCGTAGCCATATTTCTTGATGCGCTTCAGCGTGACGGCGAGCGGTTCCGCCCGCATCCAGTTGTGTGTGGAAAGATGCATGAGGTTCCTCCTAGGCTGTTGCGGCCACGCTCGACAGCCGCTTGGCATCGAAACGTCACCTTATCGCTGGCCAATCCCGTTGCTGCCGCAATCTGGTTTGGCCAATTCTTGTTGTCTGAAAGATCTAACCCAATTCCCGAGCCTCTGCAAGACGGCCTTGAAACACCGATACATCCGCCGCATTCGGTTGTTTATTGCGACATTTCACCGCTTATGCACGGAATCCTGGCTCCAAGCGGCGAGCACCGCAGCTTGACCTGATGCGCAAATTTGGTATGACCAGATCTGAGGATGTTGATCGGCTTAAGCCGCCGCACAGTGGCCGCAAGGCGAAGGGGGAGAGATGAAGATCGGGATGTGCATGTTCCTCTGGACGACAGCTGTCGGCAGCAAACACGAGGCATTGTTGCGCGATATCAAGGCCACGGGGTTTGACGGCGTCGAGATCCCGATCTTTTCGGGCGCACCCGACGACTACCGGCGGCTAGGGGCCTTGCTCGACCGGATCGGCCTGGGACGGACCGCCGTTTCCGCCATGGGCGACCCGCAGATGAATCTGATCGCCCCCGACGCCGCGACCCGCAAGCGCGGCATCGACTACGTGAAATGGGCAATCGACTGCAGCGATGCGCTTGGCGCGACGATGCTGAGCGGGCCGCTGCATTCGACGCTCGGCAAATTTTCCGGCAGCGGGCCGAGCGCGGCTGAACTCAAGCGCTCGGTTTCCTCGCAACGCGCGATCGGCGATCATGCAGCAAAGCACGGCGTAACGATCGGGCTTGAGGCGCTAAACCGCTTCGAATGTTACCTGTTCAACACGATGGACGACCTTAAGGCCCATATCGACGCGGTCGGACATCCGAATATCCGCGCCATGTACGACACCTTCCACAGCAATATTGAAGAGGCCGATCCCATCGGCGCCTTCACGCGAAACAGTGACCGCATCGTGCATGTCCACATTTCGGAGAACGACCGCGGCGTACCAGGGCGTGGCAACATTCCCTGGCCCGAGACGTTCAAGGCACTACGCGCGAGCGGCTACGACGGGTGGCTGACAATCGAGGCCTTCGGTCGGGCGCTCAAGGAGCTTGCCGCCGCGACAAAGGTCTGGCGCGACTTTTCCGAGACACCTGAAGCGGTCTATCGCGAAGGCTACCGCCATATCCGCGATGGATGGCACGCGGCGGCATGAATACCAACCGATTCTCGCCGCGGTCGATAGGGGAACCGTCGGCCTGAACGCTGCACTGGCAGGCCACGCCTTACGCCTGAGCAATCACTTCTGCCTGCTCTCATTGACCACCAGGTTCCCTTGCATATCGGAGGGATTTCCGAAGGCGTCCGCTCAGGAGACATCCCCTCAGGAGACCAGGGACATCGGCGGGCGAAGCGCCGCCGCCACATACCTCCGAGCGTCATTGACCGACAGGACCTAGCGGCCAGTCACCTCGATGATCTCGCCACCCTTTGCGCATGTTGGCAATGCTGAATTCGCCGGCCGCTCAATGTTGGGATAACAGTATCACGCGTAACGATGGCTTCGCACGGCCGCCGGGCATCGATTTTTTGAAGCCAACCAAGCTCCTCGTAGAATCTGTAGTCCATGTCATTGATTCCTCGTCCGGTGCAAATCGAGATTGTAGTTCTCTAGAATCCGTGAGATTCTTCAAAGTCGGATGAAAATAGCGTGCGAACAACAAAGCGTCTCGACGTTTTCGGCGGGCGTCCAAACGCAGGTCGTGCCCTGATTGTCTGACGGGCTGCTTAACCCGCCAAGGGAGGACGACGATGACTGTACGGCCAGACCGGACTTTCCACGCGACTGCCAAGCTCGCAATGCAGGCGCCAGTCGAAAATTTTGCGTACACTTTGATGTTGAGTCCCGACTTCTCTCGGCCTGATGGATTAGCAATAGTTGACGTAGACCCGAAGTCAAAGGACTACGGCAAGGTCATCCATAGCGTGATAATGCCAAACAAGGGCGACGAGTTCCACCACTTCGGCTGGAACGCGTGCTCTTCGGCCCTTTCGCCGCTGAACGGTCACCCGTTTCTCGAGCGCCGGTTTCTGATCATCCCCGGTATTCGATCTTCGCGCATCTACGTGATAGACACCAAGGGCGGACCGACCAAAGCCAAAATCCACAAGGTCATCGAGCCAGAAGAAGTGTTTGCCAAGACGGGCTATTCTAGGCCTCATACGATTCACTGCGGTCCGGAAGGTATTTATGTCTCGACGCTTGGGGGCGGTGGCCCTGAGGGCACCGACGGACCTCCCGGCATCTTTGTCATGGATTGCGAGACGTTCGATGTCATCGGGCGCTATGAGATCGATCGTGGGCCACAGGACAAGCAGTATGATTTCTGGTGGAACCTGCCACGCGACTACATGGTATCGAGCGAGTGGGCACTTCCGCCGCAGTTCGAGAAGGGCATCGTCCCGGAAGATCTCCTGTCGAACAAATATGGACACCGGGTGCATTTCTGGGATTTGCGCGAACGCAGGAACGTGCAGACCATTGATCTGGGAGCCAATCACCAGATGGCACTGGAAGTCCGCCCCGCCCATGACCCGGTAAAAGAATACGGTTTCCTTGGAGTGGTCGTTGACACGACAAACCTTGAGGGATCGATCTGGACATGGTGGCGCGAGGACGGCAAATTTCATTGCGAAAAGACGGCGACTATCCCGCCCGAGGCAGCCGCGAAAGATGACCTCCCCCCGCTTTTGCAGGGCTTCGAGGCGGTCCCGCCGCTGGTAACCGACATAGACCTATCGCTCGATGACCGCTTCCTCTACGTATCCTGCTGGGGGACCGGTGAGATGCGCCAATATGACGTCACCGATCCTATGAAGCCTAAGCTTGCAGGGTCCGTCCATATTGGCGGCATCACGCGCAAGACCAAGCATCCCGGCGGCGGCGACTACAGGGGCGGACCGCAGATGGTCGAGATCAGCCGCGACGGCAAACGCGTTTACTGGACCAACTCCCTGTATTCGACCTGGGATGACCAATTCTATCCCGATGGCATCCCGGCAGCCATGGTCAAGGCCAGTGTCGGCGAGAACGGTGGGATCACCCTGGACAAGGACTTTTTTGTCAAGTTCCCCGAGGGGTATCGCTCGCACCAGATTCGTTTGGAAGGCGGCGATTGCTCAACGGATTCATTTTGCTATCCATCGGTGTAACGGACTGCTCGGATCAATGAAGCGATGAGCGAGTGGACGACTGCCGGGTCTCTCTGGTTGGCCGTCATCGCCAGCGGCATTTATCATGGCGTCAACCCCGGCATGGGCTGGCCGTTGGCCGTCTCGGCCGGACTGTTGGACAGACGAGCCAGCGAATTGTTCCGGGCGCTCGGCCTTTTGGCAATGGGCCACTTTGTGGCGATGATTGGCATCCTGCTGCCCTTCGGCGCCATGCTGACGCTGATTGTCTGGGAACGACAGATCCGCATCGCAGCCGGGTTGATCGTGATCGCAGCCGGAATCTATCTCTTGATCAACCGGCGCCACCCGCGTGTTCTTGCCCGTATCCCGCCGGCGCAACTGGCGTTGTGGTCCTTCGCGGCTGCCACCGCGCATGGCGCCGGGCTGATGCTGGTGCCAATTTATCTAGGCCTGTGCTTGGCCGCGGAACCGGATGTCGGACACCGAGCGGCTGCCACGCTCATGACTGGTAATCTGATCACCGCGACCGCCGTCTCCGTGGTCCACGCGGCCGCTATGATTGTAAGTGGCGGCGTTATCGCCATTGCCGTCTATCGATGGCTCGGACCCAAGTTCATCTCACAAAGCTGGTTCAATCTCGATATCGTGTGGGCCGCGAGCCTGATCCTGGTGGGGGGAATAGGGATCGCGAGTCTCGGATTCGCTCAGTAGGCCTGGGGCCCCTCGATGGTAACGACAAGCGCATTGCTCCGCTTTTGATCGCGGTTGTCCTCGCCTTAAAAGGCGCTGATGCCAGCCCTCGTTTTCTTGGCGGCAGCTGCAGGATTAATCGTTATTTCTCGCCAGACTTATGGGGGACCGACCTTCCTTGCGGTCGCGCTCCGTATGCTGATCAATCTAGGCGAGGTGGTCTTTTCAAATGGCCAGATCACGATGATCACGGCAAAACGCAAAGCGTATGTTCAGCGGCTCCTGGACAAGAGGGCGGAGCAAACGTTTCACTGTTCGAGTTCTTTAGGCTCAGGACCTAATGATTAGCGGATGCAAGCGGTCCAGCGGAAAAGTCATGCGAGACTCGGGCTGGTTGACGCGTTTTGTGGAGCGTCTGACGAAGCTTGGCACTGCGATCCAGGCAGCCGTTCTCGCGCAGCGCATATCCGTTGATAAAGTCCTCGAACGCGTCGCGATTGTCCCCGCCCGCTGTCACATCTCCGGCAGGCCGGCCTTTCGAAAGCCGTCGACAAAGTGGTCTCGTACAGATGCATCGCGCAGCGGCTGGGAGCTGAGCCAATGGCCGATCGTGAAATGAGGGTGGGCGATCAGGAACAATTCTGCTTCTCGCCGCGCCTCCTCAAGGTGGCCCAACTGCGCAAGCGTAGCAGCCAGGAATTTGCGTGAGTTGGTACGATACGTGTCTTCCCTGCGGAGTGTCGCGGCTGCCGCCTCATAGTCACGCGCGGCGTACTGCGCCTGCCCAAGATGACAAAGATACCAGCAGGTTGGATGGGGATTGAGCCGCAGAGCTTTTTCGATTTGCGCTAGTCCGTCGGCAACCCTGCCGTCCAGCACGGACATGTCCGACATGGCGGCCCAGGTGTCGGCGTGGTTGGGGTCCAGCTCCAGGGCCTTGGCGAAGGCGGCCTCCGATTCCTCCCATCGCCGCTCATAAGCCAAAATGGTCCCCAGAACGTAACGGCAGCCAGCATCGTTGGGATCTAGGTCGACCGCCTTCTGCGCGAACGTCACCGCCATCCGACGGTTAGGATCTTCGGGCTCGCCGAAATGAGTCCAGGCAAGCCAACGGTTATAGGCGAGCAGACCGAGCGCCTCGGCATATGATGGCTCGAGCTTAACCGCGCGTTGGAGCAACATATAGGCCTCACGCTCAGTTTGCGGCGACTCTTCCGTCAGGAGGCGGGCGCGCACACACAGATCGTACGCCTCAAGGTTCTTCGGCCGATTGCGCTGCTTCGGGATGGTCAGCCGGCCGACGAGGGCTTCAACAATCTTGGCGTTAACTTCATCCTGTAATTCGAAAACATCTTCCACCGTCCTGTCAAACCGGTCGGCCCACAAGTGCTGGCCGCCAAGCGCGTCGATCAATTGGGCATTGATGCGGACACGGCCCATTGCGCGTCTGGCGCTCCCCTCCAGGACGTAGCGGACGCCGAGTTCCTGGGCGACCAGCCGCACGTCGACCGGCTTGCCCTTGTAGCAATACACGGAATTGCGCGCGATGACGAACAGGCCAGCCGTACGGGAAAGGTCGGTGATCAGGTCTTCGGTCAAGCCGTCGACGAAAGGCGCGTCCGCTTCATCCCCACTCATATTCGTGAACGGCAATACAGCGATCGAGGGACATTCGGGCAGCGGCAATGTGCTCTGCAGCGCATCCGGCCAATGCCACACGCGGACCGGGCGAGTCAGGTTCTTTAGGTAGCGTTCGCCTGCATCAAAGAACCGGTCGCCGATCTTGCCGACGATCTCGCCGTGAACTTTGGCTGAAATGCATATACCTCCCGGTGCGGCCTGCGTCTCGAGTCGCGCCGCGACATTGACGCCGTCGCCGAGGATGTCTGAACCGTCGTCAATGACATCTCCCAGATTAACGCCTATACGCAAAAGCAGGCGCCGGTCTCCGGAAGCCTCAACAGCAGTGGTGGCCCGTTGCATTTCCAACGCTGCTGCGACCGCGTCGACCGCGCTACCGAATTCGATTAAGAATCCGTCGCCCATGACCTTGAAGATGCGACCCTTGTGGCGCATCACAGCCGGCTCGATTACGCCAGAACGGAGTTCCCTGAGGTTCGCCAGCGTTGCGACTTCATCAGCCTCCATCAGGCGTGTATATCCCACCACATCGGCAACGACGATGGCGGCAAGGCGACGCTGAAGAGATTGATCCGTCATGTGAGGACAAGCCTGATGACCAAATTAGCAAGTTATTGTTCAACCGAAGGTGAGTCAACAAATCGCAAGAGGTAATGTCCACGCGATCTCCACCTCCATCGAGCCGTAATCCTTCTTTGTGACCGACGGCGTCGAGGTGGACGACACGGAAATGAGTATCCACGAAAAGCGGACGGTTCTTGAACGTCTGGTGATGGGCGGGACGGTCCGGTCGCTGCTGCCTGCACCGCCCTCGGAGCACGTTTGGCAGGCGCGTGGCAACAGGTCGCCGTGCAATTGGCTAATTCGATCAACTGAAGGGCCGAACACCCAAAACCAAGACGTCGCAAGGCTGGATGGCACCGGAACCGAACAACGCCCGTCAATTGAAGGACGCGGCTCAGCGGCAGGCGCCGGGGGATCAGTCTATCCGTCGGCCTTCGGCGGAGAAGAGGTGGATTTTCTCGGATTTGGGCGCGAGGTGGATTTGCTGCTCAGGTTTTAAATCCAGCCGCCGGTGCAGCACGATGGTTGCCGTCTGCGTGCCGATCCGCACCGAAAGATGGGTCTCCGCACCTGTCGGCTCGACAGTCAGCACGGTGGCCGGAATGCCCATCTCCGCAATGTCGAGGTCTTCCGGTCGGATGCCGTAGGTGCGCGCCGCGCTGTTGCTCAATTGCGGCGGAAGCGGCAGGGAAACACCGCCTTCGATACGGAAGCCGCCGTCGCTGACGCCACCCTCGAAGAGGTTCATCGACGGCGAGCCGATGAAGGCGGCAACGAAGGTGTTATCCGGGCGGTCGTAGAGATCGAGCGGCTTGCCGATCTGCTCGATGCGGCCGGCGCGCATGACGACGATCTTGTCGGCCATGGTCATCGCCTCGATCTGGTCATGGGTGACGTAAACGATGGTCGTGCCAAGGCGCTGATGCAGCTCCTTGATTTCACTGCGCATTGTCACCCGCAGCTTGGCGTCGAGGTTGGACAGCGGTTCGTCAAACAGGAACACTTTCGGATGGCGTACGATGGCGCGGCCCATGGCGACGCGCTGGCGCTGGCCGCCGGAAAGCTGTTTCGGCAGGCGCTCCAGCAGCGGTTCAAGTGCGAGAATACCGGCGGCTTCGCTCACCAGCTTGTTGATTGTCGCCTTATCGCGCCCCTGCAGCTTCAAGGCAAAGCCCATATTTTCGCGCACCGTCATGTGCGGATAGAGCGCGTAGGACTGGAACACCATGGCGATATCGCGCTCCTTCGGCGCGACGTCGTTCATGACGCGACCGTCGATGCGGATTTCACCGGCGCTGATATCCTCTAGCCCCGCCAGCATGCGCAGAAGCGTGGACTTGCCGCAGCCGGACGGACCGACGAGCGTGACGAACTCACCGTCCTCGATATCCGCGGAAACCCCGTGGATAACGGAGGCCGCGCCGTATTGCTTTATAACCCGGTCGATTGCTACCGATGCCATTGTCTGTCCTCCCTCAGAGTTTCAATTGCCAGACGCCGGCCTCGGTGACGGCGCCGATGAGCGTTGCCGAACGTGCGGCGGCAAAGCCCGGAATCCGTTTGGACCCCGTCCAGCGGCCGTTGTCGGCGAAGACCTCGATGGAGCCGGCATCGAGGAAGATGCGCAGGCTCGACGGTTTCGCGCCGGTGGCGACGTAACGTGGCGGCGTCATACCGGTGCGAGCGTCGAAGACAATCGCCAGACCATCGGCATCAAGTTTCACGCCTAGATCGACATCCGGATGATCGAAGGTGAGATCGAAGGCGGCGCCCGGCTCGGTGAGATCAAGTACGATCTCGACGGCGCCGGTGCCGAGCGGCACGGTCTTGCCGGCGGCAAGCGCGGTGTCGTCCAGCAACTGATGGCGCAGGCTTTCGACGGCTGCGACCGGCGGGGTCAGCACGGTGTTGCCAGCGAGGAGCATGCGGCGCGGCAGGGTCATGGCCGTCCGGAAATCGTCCTTCTTGGAAAAATCCGTCCAGTTGGCGAGCCAGGCGATGCCGACCGGCTCGTCGCCATCAACGAAGGCCTGGAAGGCATAGGCATCCGAACCGAAATCCAACTCCTGCTCGAACTCCGCCGTGAAGGTGCGGCCATCGAAACCGCCGACGGTGACGGAAGTGAGGTTGCGGCGGCCGGTGGCCGGGTCGCGGCTGGTGAGCAGACCGAAGATCAGCGCCCAGCGGGTTTCTGGGTTTTTGCCGGAAAGCGGCACCATGCAGGGGCATTCCGCCGCCGTCATGCCGAAACCGTCCTCGCGATGGAGGATGCCGAGGAAGGTCCAGCCATCGGCGCCTTGCGGGTCTCCGGTTTCATAGAGCAATACGACGCCGCCCTGCCTGTCGCGGCTGCCGAGCAGCATCTTCCAGCGGCCGTCCGGGCCTTTGAAGACATAGGGGTCGCGGAAATCGGTGGTGAGGTTCAAGCCTTCCGGGCGCAGCGGCATCACGATTTCCGATGGGCCGGCGACGATGCCGTCGCGGCTGACGGCGGAAAGCTGGATTTGCTCTTCCGGTTGCCGGTCACGAACATGCTCGGTGTAGAAGACGCGGATTTCCTCGCCTTCCGGGCCGGTGCCGGGGGTCGCCGAGCCGGAGAAGGCGCCACCGCGGCCATCGTCCTTTTCCGATAGATGCGCCGCCGGGAAGAGGAACATGGGCAGATGTGTCCAGCGGACGAAATCCTTCGAGACGGCATGGCCCCAGTGCATAGTGTTCCAGCGCGGCTCATGAGGATAATGCTGGTAGAAGAGGTGAACGTTTCCGCCGAACCGTCCAAAACCGTTCGGATCGTTCATCCAGCCGAAGGGCGGGCGGAAATGGTAGCTGTCGGGCACGTCGGGGGCGGCGGTGCGGGCATCGCTGTGCAGGACGCGGATGCCCTCCTTCATCACGGTTTCCGGCCGAAAGGCGTAAGCGACCGAGAGCGCTGTGGCTGTCGCATCATAGGACAGCGTGGCACGACCGCCCTTCGCGAGCGTCACAGCGAAGAACTCAAATTCCCCCGTGCGGCGGGTCGAGGGCTCGCCGATGTCGTTGCCATCAACGGCAACGAAGAGCTTCGCCTCGCCGCCGGCATGACGCGCCTTCAGCCAGAGATGCAGCACCGTGCCTTCGGGCAGTTCCGCTTCAATGGTTTCAGGTGCTGACGTTTCGGATTTTGCCTGCAGAGACATGATCAACCTTTCACGGCGGAGCCGACGAATGAACTGACGAACCAGCGCTGGAAAGCCAGATAGAGAATGAGGACGGGGATCATCATCAGTACCGAGGCGGCCATGGCGCGGTCCCAGTAGATGCTGTCTTGTCCGAAGAAGGTGGCGATTGCGACGGCAATCGGCCGGGCATAGTCGGTCTGGGTGACCAGCGTCGGCCAGAGATACTGGTTCCAGCTTTCGATGCCCATGAGGATCGAGACCGTGGCGAGCGCCGGCAGGCTGAGCGGCATGTAGATCGACCGGTAGATGCGGAAGGCCGATGCGCCGTCCATTTCCGCCGCTTCATAAAGTTCCTTCGGCAGCTGCGCGAAGAACTGGTAGAAGAGGAAGACATAGAGCGGGCTTGCCACCCAGGGCAGGATCTGCACCGCGAATGTATCCGTCAGCCCCGCCCGCGACATCATGACGACGAGCGGCATGATGATGCTTTCCTGCGGGATGACATAGAGGGCGACGACCAGCGCCAAGAGCGCCGCCTTGCCGCGCAGCGAGCCCCAGGCGAGAACGAAGCCCGCCATGGAATTGATGACCAGACCCGAGACGACTGTGGCGACGAGGATCACCAGCGAATTGAAGAGATATCGGCCATAGGCCAGCTCGCCGGAGAAATGGGCGATCTCCTTGTAGTTCGACAGCGTCGGGTCGCTGACCCAGAAGGCGCGGAAGCTGCCCATGTCGGCGAGGATGCGGAAGCGGTCGTCCTTCAGGCTGGCGATCAGCAGCATGAACAGCGGCGAGATTATCACCAGCGCGATGACCAGGATGCAGAGGCTCTGCACGATGCGCAGGCTTCTCTTGCCGTTGCCCCTTGCGATTGCCAGGGAGGCGGGCTGGGTCAAAGCGAGATCAGACATCGAAGCGCCTCAGGAGTTTGCGTTGTAGGAGCGCGATCAGAAGAACGATGACGAAGAGGATGACGGAAACGGCCGATGCGTAGCCGAGTTTCTGCTCCTCGAAGCCGGCGCGCACCATGTAGTGGACAACGGTTTCGGTGCTTTCGTTCGGGCCGCCCTGGGTGAGGATCGCCACCTGCGTATAAAGCTTGAAGGCCTGGATGGTCGTGATAACAAGCACGAAGACATGGGTCGGGCGAAGGCCGGGCATGGTGACGTGCCAGAAGCGGCGCAGCGCGCTTGCCCCGTCGATGCGGGCGGCATCGTATAGTTCTTCGGGAATGCCCTGCAGGCCGGCGAGATAGATGATCATCTGAAAGCCATAAGCCTGCCAGGCTGAAAGCAACACGATGGAAAACATCGCCCAGTTGGGGTCGCCGAGCCAGTCGATCGGCTGGATCGTGCCGCCGGAAACGAAACCGACGATCTGGTTGAGCGGGCCGCTCGGATACTGGAACAGCGTGCCCCAGATGACGCAGACCACCACCATGGAGGTGATCGCCGGCAGGAAGAACAGGCCGCGCAGCAGGTTTTGCATCGGCAGCTTCTGATGCAAGAGTAGCGCGGTCAGGAAGGCGAGGCCGCACTGCAGCGGCAGCACCCAGACGGTGAAGCGCGTGACGTTCCACAGCGAGGTCCAAAACAGCGGATCGGTGAAGACGCGCTCGAAATTCAGGAGGCCGACGAAGCGCACCGGCGTCGGGCGCGGCACGAGCGGCTGGTTGGTCATCGCCGTCCAGAAGGACAAGAGGAACGGCGTGATCAGGAATATCGCCAGAAGCAGAAAGGCAGGCGCGATCATCGCCATTTCCTGCCAGAACCGCTTGTTGTCGCGGCGTTTCGCCGGACGCCGCAGAGCGGGCGCGGAGGTCTGTTGCAAAGTCATTGTTTCCTCCTCATCGGTCGTCTCCCGTAATGGTCCAGGGCCGGCAGGACGCACCGGCCCCGTCGAAACCCCTTACTGCTGCTCGTCGAAGGGCGGGTAGCCGGCGTTGTCCTCGATATCCTCGTCGATCTTCTTGGCAGCGGCCGTCAGCGCTTCCTGCGCGTCACCACTGTTGAAGATCTTGTCGACCGCCTGCATGAAGGCCGAGGTGATCGTCGGATAGGCCGGGTGCGGCGGACGGGCGATCGCGGTCTTGGAAGCCTGCTCAAAGGCGACTGCGAGCGGACCGCCTTCCGCATAGAGCGGGGATTCGGCGGCGAAGCTCTTCAGGCCCGGATAGGCGGACTGGGTCTTGGCGTACTCCCGGTACTCCTTGTCCTTCAGCAGGAAGCTCAGGAACTTGCCGGCGATCTCAGGGTTTTCCGAGGTCGCGGAAACGCCCCAGATCCAGGTTCCGTTCGGGCTCACGCCCTTGTCGCCGATCTTCGGCAGCGGCATGACGACGATATTGTCCTTCATCGCTGCCGATGCCTCCGCGTAGAACCAGTGGCCACCCATGGCGAGCGCGGCCGGCTGTCCCTCGGCATAGAACTGGTTGGTGCCCGACGAAGTCGGCACGACCCAGCCCTTCTTCACCCAATCCTGCATCATCGTCAGCGCCTTGACGCAGGCCTCGCCATCGAGCGTGCCGCTGGCCTTCCAGGTCTTGCGGTCGATCAGGTCGCAGCCGGCGCTTTCGAGCAGGGGGCCGTAGGCATAGGTGATCCACTCGGTCTTGATGCCGTAACCTCGGAAGGTGTCGATCGGCCACTTCACGCCTTCGAGCTTGGAAAGCTTTTCGAGATAGCCTTCGAATTCCTCGCGGGTCCAGGCATCATCGACCGATTTCGGAATGCGGGCGCCAATCGCTTCAAGATATTTTTTGTTGCCGTAGAGCACGACCGAGGAGTCGGTGAGGCCGATCGCATAAAGGTCCTTGTCGATCGGATAGGTGCCCTGGGCGATATTCGAATCCGTCATGTCATCGAGCAGGTCCTTGTCAAGGAGCGGCTTGACGGGCTGCAGATAGCCGGACCAGACGTAATTGGCGAGGAACGGAGCATCGAGTTCCATGATATCGGGCAGCTGCTTGGCCATGACGGCAGCGCTGAACTTTTCGTTATAGGCATCGTGCGGCGCGTAGATCATCTCGATGTCGACATCGGGATTGGCGGCCTCAAAGCGGGCGGCAACGTCGCCATAGGCCTTCACCCAGCCGGGATCGCCCTGGTGCATGACGTGGATGACGGTCTTCGCCTCGGCGAGACCGGCGGTCGCGACCAGCGCGGCGGACGCTAGGAGTCCGAAAAGTAAACGATTACCCATTGACGTGCTCATGATATTCTCCTCCTGTTAGACACTCGATGTTTCAGACGGATGCCCGTTCGACCAGATGGAACGGCAGTTTCCGCAGACGCGGCGGTTCGGGCTGCTCGGCCAGGAGGATCTCCATGGCAAGGCGGCCCATGGCGCGGTGCGGCAGGGCCATCGTCGTCAATGGCGGGTCCAGCCGCGAGGCAATCTCGACCTGGTTGTCGAAGCTTGCCACCGCGATATCATCCGGAATGCGAAGGCCGGCGCGGGCAAGCGCCGCATAGACTTCCATCGCCACGCGGTCATTGCCGCAAAGGATGGCGTCCGGCCGTTGACCGGATTTCAGAAGCGCCTCCACATGAGAGGCAACAAGGCTTGGCGCGCGGTCGCTGTAGACGCTGCGGCGCACCGCCGGAAACACGCCGACGTGGTCGATGCCCGCCTCCTCAAGAGCCGCACGAAACCCCATCTCGCGTAGCATGCCGGCGAGAATGCCCGGCAGGTTGATGAAGGCGATGCGCCGCCGGCCGGCGACGAGGAGATAACGCACGATCTCCCGCGCGCCGCCCTCTTCATCCGGCACCAGCGCGGTGACGCGGCCGGCAGCCTCTCGGCAGTTGATCATGACGCCGACGGCGCCCGCCAACCTGTCCGGCAGGGCGACATCCTTGTGGTACATGGCGGCGTAAGCAACGGCGCGGGGCCGGAACTGCTGCACCTCGTCGAGCACCGAGCCGATAGACTGGCCGCTGCGGTGGTTGACAGCAAAGACCGCCATGCCGGCGCTGCGGGCCGCCCCGTCGAGGCCACGTACGATCTCGGTAGCGAAGGGCGAAGTGATGAGGCCGTCGGAGACGACGCCGACCAGCGGCAGCCAGCCCTGTCGCACGCCACGCGCCGCAAGGTTGGTCACGTAGCCGAGCTCTTCCGCAATGGCCTTGACCTTCTGGCGCGTATCGTCCGACATGCGGGCGGACCCGCCGTGCAATGCGCCGGAAACCGTCTTTACCGAGACTCCCGCACGTTCCGCGATGTCAGAAAGAGATACTGCCACGATCCGCACCATCCTCCTTGGGTGATCGATTACCCAATAGTCGCAGCAGACGCGTTTTGTCAAGCGGCTTTTACGCGCGCCGCACGCCGGAACACGCCTTTGCCCTATGAACATCCTTGGAATGGGCTTCTTATAGGCACATCGGCGCATGCAATATGCGGCCGAGGGCGCATTTTCTGCGCCCTCGTCTGGTCATTCAGCCGATGGCCATGAGGCTTGCATTGCCGCCAGCAGCCGCGGTGTTGATCGACGTCGACACCTCCTCCAGCAGCCAATTCAGGCAATAGGCTTCGGGATCGTTCGCCAATTCCTCGGTCGTCGCGGCCTGGACCAGCGGCAGCGGACCGGGCAGGTGAGCGATGAAGCTCAAACCCCTCCGCTCGGGACGCGAGCCCAAAAGTCTCTAAGACGTAGCATGAGCCTCCTCGAAATCCCTGGTCCGACCCAAAGATCTACATCCCAAGACCCAAGGTCCTGCCGCGCTTCAGTGAGCGCTTCAACTCCATCTGCTGCGTGTGTTCTGCACGATGACTGCGGTCGGCAAGGCGGACGACCTGGCGGATATGCTCGATGTCCCCAGCCTGATCGAGCCCATTCGCTTCGGGTCGCAGATGAGCGCATACAGCGGATGAATAGGCAGCGCTCAACACTCGACTTGAACATCGGCCATGCTGTTTGAGAATAGATGGCAGCATTTCCTCGTTTCACTGCTATGCGTTGCAAACTGTAGGGTCGCTGGTCAGGAAGGAAAATGAACCAACTCTTCATCAGCGAAAATTGTTGGTATTTTAATTGTTTGGTCACCATCGGAAACCAAGGTAGTTTCAACCGCCGCTTTGCATGAAGGGCCTCGCCATGGCGATGAATTCAACAATCGAATGGACTGATCACACCTTCAATCCATGGACCGGCTGCACGAATATCAGTCCGGGCTGCGATCATTGCTATGCCGAAGCGTGGTCGAAGCGGTCGGGCCAAGTCAAATGGGGCAACTCGCCGCGCAAACGAACGACCGATAGCTATTGGCGGTCGCCGCATATCTGGCAGCGCAAAGCGGCGGAGTTCACCGCCGCTCATGGTCGCAGGCAGAGAGTTTTCTGCGCATCGCTGGCAGATGTGTTCGATAATAAGGCTGATCCTGCTTGGCGTCTCGACCTCTTTAACGTCATTCGTGCCACACCCTCGCTTGATTGGCAGCTCCTGACAAAGCGTCCGCAGAATATCAAGAAAATGCTTCCGCCAGATTGGGGCACTACCGGGTATTCAAACGTCTGGCTCGGCTTTACGGCCGAAGATCAGGTTCGATTCGATCAGCGCAAACACGTCATCAACGAGGTCCCCGCCCAAGTCTGGTTTGTTTCTTATGAGCCCGCGATCGGTCCCCTTCGTATTTCAGAAGCAGATCCAAGGCCCGATTGGCTGATCAGCGGTGGCGAAAGCGGTCCTGGTGCGCGTCCAATGATGTGCAATTGGGTCAGGGACATTATCGCAGATTGCGATGCTCTCGGAATTGCTGCCTTTCACAAGCAGTGGGGCGCATCGGGCAACAATCCCCTCGTACAGGAGAAGGGCATTTTCGCCGCAGAGATCAAGGAACTTGATCCGTTCGGCAAGGGTGGTGGTCTCTTGGACGGGAGACTAATCAGACACTTTCCGGCTGGTGATAAGAAGAACGTAAACGCGGCCTGACCTTGACAGGGCTGTAACACAATCGCAACCTCCTGTTGATCGACAACAGGAGTCGCGACAATCGCTGAATTCGGCTGGAAGATAGGTTCAACGCCTCCTTCGTTGAGCGCCCACAGTGATGCAAAGCTTCGACTGATCGCGCGTTATCTGGAAAGTTACTTTCCCGCAATTCTTGTAAATCATGCCCAGGACCGACAGCGCATCACTCTCGTTGATGGCTTTTGCGGTGGCGGGAGGTTTACGGACGACGGTTCGATCGTAAACGGCACCCCATTTTTGTTTCTCGAGGCGGTCGCCAAAGCAGAACGGATAGCAAATGCCGGTCGAAACAAGCCTTTGACGATCGACGCGGAGTATCACTTCGTCGACAGCAAACGGGATCACATCGAATTTTTGCGGGCGGAGCTGATCAAAGCCGGTTACCTGGACCAGCTTGACCGATCGATCTTCCTTTACAACACCGACTTTGAAACCGTATTTCCGGATATTTGTCGTCGTATTGAAGGCCGGACCAAGCGCGGGGTTGGACGGTCGATCTTTCTGCTGGATCAGAAAGGCTACTCCGACGTTGCTTTCGAAACGGTTCGGAAGATTTTGCGCTTTAGCGCAGCAGAATGCATTCTCACCTTTGCAGTCGGTTGGCTGATCGACTACCTGACAGACAAGCCACAGACGCTGAAGCGCGTCTCGCCTATTGAAATATCGGAAGAGCAGCTTCGCGAATTTCTCCGCTTCAAGGACGAGCAAGGTGGACGATACGTCATTCAGCGTCTGCTGTTGCGGCACATCGCCGATGCTACCAAAGCCAAATTTCAAAGCCCGTTTTTTCTTCGCTCGAAGGAAGCCCGGAAGGACCTATGGCTGGTTCATCTGTCAAACCACCTCAAGGCGCGAAATGTGATGGTCGACAGCCACTGGCTGATCAATAATCAGTCCTTGCATCAAGGTCATGGCGGCTTGGAGATGTTGGGCTTCAACCCGAACATCGATCCGAACGGCGCTCCGGATTTTTGGTTCGGCGCCAAAGACGAGGAGGTTATGAAAGACCGGCTTGCTGATGACTTCATGCGCAGAATGCGGGCCGCCCATGGGAGCATTTCGGTTCCATACGGAAATTTCGTCACTTCCATCGCCAACGAAACACCTGCTCGCCTCGCCGACATCGACAAGGTGACGGCATTCCTCGTCGAGGAAAAGGAGCTAGACCTCCGAAACGAAGGCAATGGAACGAAACGTACGTCTGTGCCTGTGTATCGGGATACCATTGGTGTCGCCCAACAACCGAAGCTCTGGTCGCTCGGTAGCCGCTAGGCAGGCAGGGATGACGACGTCGCGGAAATCGTGCCTGCCGCTTTCGGCTTGGCTTGCGAATATCAGACCTCTAGGTCATCCAGTTTAGCCGCCACTAGCTTGCGGATTTTAGAGGTCAGGTTGTCGACGCTATATGGAAGCAATATCGCGTATCTGGCCGCTAACTAGGAAGCATATCGTAGGGCAATCTCATCAGTCACCGAGAATTCGTATTCGTGGCGGCCAACCCGACGTGCTTGAGGATCGAGGTAGACGATATCGGCTGAACTGAACCTAGGGGTGTCCCCACGCAGGGATCCCATAGTAGTCTTTCGTTCCGGCCGGATTAAACAGCCAAGCAAGCAACAGCATGTTGCATGCATTGCCTTCCACAGCTGTATCGACGAGCCCCGTCTCACTTTCCACGGAGCTTTCGCTGTCGCCTTTGTTTGCTTGACCGGCTTCATTCTGCTCGCCCGACCCTGTGGGCGGCGGAGACGGCGGCATCAGCTGACCGGCCGGGGCTTCGGGTTCATCAGAATCGACCTGAGCCGAACTCGCGGCTTGCTCAGCCATCAATTTATTCCACCATTTGTCGTCATCGGCTACATACATCGAATCCTCGAAAAATTCACCTCCTGGGAGAAACCCGCATTTCTCGGTTGGTGCGACTAGGTCGCGCATACGCGTCAAAGCGATCGATGAGAGCTTCCATCCGAGAGGCAGATTGAGTTCTTCGATTGGCATTGAATGCGGAAAATAGCCTCCGTGAACGTTGGTGCCCTGCACCATATCCGGATCATCCTTGATCAGAACTCTCCGCGCACGGGTCAACGCCAACTGCCCGCGCGTGGTCCTTGTCCACAACATCGTCGTCAGAGGATCTGAGAGATAGTTTTGATGCGGATTGAGTGTGGTCTCGTACGTGTATCCTGGGATGCCGTTTTCTTGGCCGATTATCGGCAGATAAGCGAAGTAGATATGCTTTTCACATCCGGTCCAACTCAGGTCTTTTACAAATGCCGTTTCAACTATGATCGGGCAGGTGCATTGCTCTTGGACCGGGCTCTGACCCCGATCCGCTGCCGTACAGGGCTTGGCAAAATTCTGGATTTCCTCGATGAGATCAATGACCGTTTCAGCACCGGAATTTTCGAAATAGCCTCCGTCGGCTAGCACCCTGTAGTCGCCTTCATGGGCAAGCAGCCTTGCCGTCGACGTGAGCCAAGGAAAGCGCGCACTGGCGACGGCGGCTTGGTTTGATGGGATGTCGTTTTCACTCAGATTACTTCCTAAAGGAAAGGTTTCTGCATTATGAGCGATGTCACCTCCAATCGCGGACATGATGAAACGGTTTCCGCGGTTCACGTCGGTCGTGACGAAAATCTCCGCCGGAAGCGAGGAGCGCGGAGACCAAGAGACACCGAGAGGCTGTGTGAGCTTGTCGCTATTCGGAAGATCAGCAGCGATGGTGTCCGCGAGAACCCTCCCTCCATCCGGCATAATCTGCACCCAAGGCACAAGAAAATCGGCAACCTGACCGACCAGCAGGTTTGCGAGCGTAGGAGACAGAAAATCCGAAGCCACCGGGGAAAGATCGATTTGTTTGGAGGGTTTGCGGCAGGCAATCAGACCTGAGGGTGCTTCGTCCTTTAAATTTGAACGAAAGATTAGATTGCCTATGCTTCCTCCGGATACACCAACGCTAGCAAAGAGATGGTGCGAAAATCCGGGGCAAATCTCCTGCAGCACGCTCAAAACCATATATGAGTGGGCAGCTGCATAAATCCCGCCGCCTTCTGCCGAACTGATGATGATCGGATAAGGCCGCTTCGCCTGCCTATAAGCCTCTAGGTCAGCCCGCGTGTTCAGCCACTCGTGTAAGCCCTCCTCCAACGGCGGCGCTTGGTTATCCGATGCCGGCACGAGCGGAATTGCTCGTTGTGGTGGCCCAAAAAGTGCCGTGATCAGACAGACCAAAAGATATGCGATGGCGACACGGGGCCAAACAAGCACTGTCGCGGCTGCGAGCCCGATCAGGCTGACGCCGATTGTGACGACGGTCAAACCCAACGCTGTGGGTAATTTGATCGGATAGAAGATTAAGACAGCGCTTGCGCTGATCCAAACCACTATCCCCAAAACTGCAATCGCGACTGCCCGATATCGTTTCGGGGAATCGGTCACGCGCCTCAGCGTCCACCAGTTTAGAGCGATCGCAAGAAGCAATGTCACGATGCTCAGATAAAGTGTCGAAGGAGAAGCACGCAACATCATCACGGAAAGGGCAGCAAGCGGAAGCGTCGCTAGGGTCAGGTCTGGCAGTGGCCTAATAACCGTCACTCCCGACAATAGTACAATGTTGGCCGCAGCCGCTAAAATCACTGGCAGGAAGAAACCTATGCGACTGAGGAAGCTACCCTCCCCCCATTCGTCGGAGATTATATTTTTGATCTGATCGGGTATCAGCACTGCAAGAAGGGCGAATACTAACGAGACAATGAGCAGCGGTGCCCTTGGCAGAAGATAATTGAAGGATCGTCTAGCCCACATTTATGCCCCCAGTGTGGTGTGCACAGGACCGTTTGCTTCGCCCCAATTATGGGGGCTTTAGGCAAATATCGTGGCGCGAATTCGAGGCCTACAAATCCTTCGTAAAGGGTGACCTCAAGCAAGGGGATCAAGTGGAAGTCCCAGAGCGTTCCAAATCTCCTCGAGCTGCTCCTTCGTTTCACGCACCCGGACGGTCGCTGCCTTCCTTCCTGCGCCGAAGCGAAGCACCGATCTTGTTCGTGGATCATCCAAAGCGCGGGAAGCATCGTCCCGGTCAGTAACGGCCTCAACATTTACGTGAAGAGGCATTTCGTTTGGTGCTGTCAATTCCGCAAACTTCACGCCATCCAGCTTTTCAAGAATCTGTGGGACCTCCAGGATAGGGTAGATTGCACCGCTCTTCGTGAAGATGATGCTTCGACTTGAAGTTTCAACGTCACCCCATTTCCGCTCAACAGCGGCGAGTTCTCGAACGACAAGCACATCGTCTCCGTTTATGTTGGCGTCGTCCCCGTTAGGCATGTCGATCTTGGCCATAGCCCTCTCCCCAAGGTAGTCCAAATGCACAAATAATGTCGCAGAAGTTGCTACATCAATAAAGCGATTATTTTCGACACAATATCCACCTTTAGGAGTATCAATGTCCGAGTTCTAAAATGACTGTTCGATACCGCCCGCACCCGCTGACCCTTCGAGTTACCGCAAACCACAACCGATCGTGGCGGCAATCAACGATTGGGAGGCTCCCATGCACCGCCGCAACAGCGCGCTCCCGCAGACCGACGCCCAATGGGCGAAAATGGAACACCATCTAACGGTATCGCGACTTGGTCAAAGCCGATGTTTTCACGAGGCTTTTTGAGGTCTGCTCAGATGAACCTGATATGGAATATGCCATGGTTGACGCCACCATCGTCAAGGTCCACCGCCACGGACAGGAGCTCAAAAAGGGGACTCAGAGCCAGGCTATAGGTCGTTCGAAGGGCGGCATGTCAGGTCAGAAGCCGCGACGCTTTTCACCAAGGCCAACCGTCGAGCGGGCGATGCGCTCGTCGAGACGCGTCAGCGCGCTGCCGGCGTCCGAGATCGGTCGCAGCAGGGCCTGGATGGGTATGGCGAGATCGTACGTCACCTGAAAGCATAAATGTGTCTTTAACTAGAAGTGATATCGCTAATGACTTCTGTCACGGCTGCGGGTTTCTACGCGGCTGCTCACCATCGATAAGTAATGCTTATCGATGGTGATTGATCTGAATACGAAAATCATCAGCCACCCCAGACCCGAGTTTGATGCCTAGATAACCCACAAATCTTCGCCAAGGCACAATCTTCGTTCCTTACGCCAGGACTACCGTGTCGCAATAAGATCGCCGCCGTCGGACGCCCTTATAGTCCAAGGCATCGAGATGGAATTGCCGGGCGAAGGCCCCATTTCCGTTTCGAGTCTCATCGGCGCATAGTGATGCCGACGAGAGCGCTTTTCTGCGCCCTCGTCTTCTACTCATCCAATGGCCATCAGGCTTGCATTGCCGCCGGCAGCCGCGGTGTTGATCGACGTCGACACCTCCTCCAGCAGCCAGTTCAGGCAATAGGCTTCGGGATCATTCGCCAATTCCTCGGTCGTCGCGGCCTGGACCAGCAGCAGCGGACCGGGCAGGTGAGCAATCTTCTGATTGACGGCGAGAACCCTGTCGCGATCCCCTTCGACGAGCGCGCCGGAGAACGGCCCGTCCTTTTCCCAATCCGAGGTCCAGGAGATCCGGCCGGCGACAGCCGCCGGAAGGTCTGCCAGGACTGACTTCGATAGGGAACCCGCGTCCACGACGATATGGTTGCCGGTCGACAGGGCCGCGGCGACCTGGCGATGAAGCCCGCCTTCCGTCTGCGGCACGACGAGAATACGGCCGCGGGGATGGAGCGCGTAGAGATTGAGTTCGCCCACCGGACCGGTGAGTTCGCGTTCGAGCCCGAGCGCCGAGCGGCTGGCATATCCACGCGCCACTTCGCCCTCGCCCGACAAGCCCTTCTTGTCGAGCCAGACGATGTAGTCACGAAGGGCAAGGTCCGTATGAACGGAATCCTGCTGCGGCGGCACGGGCGCACGCTGCACCAGCCGGCCGATATAGAGCGGACCGCCGGCCTTCGGACCCGTTCCCGACAAGCCGCGGCCGCCGAAAGGCTGCACGCCGACGACGGCACCGATGATGTTCCGGTTGACATAGAGGTTTCCGGCCTTGATGCGGCTGGTCACATGCGCGATCGTTTCGTCAAGCCGGGTGTGAAGCCCGAATGTGAGACCATAACCCGATGCGTTAATGTCGTCGATCAGACGGTCGAGCCCGTTTCGCTTGAAGCGGATGACGTGCAGGACAGGGCCGAAAATCTCCCTTGTCAGGTCTGCCAGGGATTTGATCTCAATGATCGTCGGGGGAACGAAGGTCCCCGCCGCGGCACTTTCGGGCAGCGGCAGCTGATCCACTTTGCGGCCTAAGCCGCGCATATGCTCGATATGCTGGTCGATCTCCGTCTTTGCGCTGTCGTTGATGACTGGGCCGACATCGATGTTCAGCCGATCGGTACGGCCGATCGTCAGCTCGCGGAAGGCGCCCTTCAGCATGGCGAGGGTCCTGTCGGCGACATCGTCCTGGAGGCAGAGAACCCTGAGCGCCGAGCAGCGCTGACCGGCGCTGTCGAAGGCAGAGGCAATGACGTCGGCCACGACCTGCTCGGCCAATGCCGAGGAATCGACGATCATGCCGTTCTGGCCGCCGGTTTCGGCAATCAGCGGAATCGGCTTGCCGGTCGCCGATAGCCGTTCGGCCAGCTGTGCCTGGATCATCCGGGCAACTTCGGTCGACCCGGTAAACATGACGCCCGCCGTCTCCTCCGCACCGACCATGCCGGCGCCGAGACGGCCGCTGCCGGGCACGAACTGCAGGGCACTGACAGGCACACCCGCCTCGTGAAGGATCTTGACACTCTCCGAAGCGATGATCGGCGTGACGCCGGCAGGTTTCGCAAGTACAGGATTGCCGGCCACCAAGGCTGCCGCGACCTGCCCGGTGAAAATCGCCAGCGGGAAATTCCACGGGCTGATGCAGACGATGGGGCCGAGGGGTGCATGCGACGGGCCGAGGGTCTTGCGCGCCTGCTCGGCGTAGTAGCGAAGGAAGTCGATCGCCTCACGCACTTCGCCGACGGCATTGGCCGCGGATTTGCCGGCCTCGCGCATGACGATTCCCATCAGCGCCTTGATGCGGGCCTGCATGATGTCGGCGGCCCGCTCCAGGCAGGCGGCACGCTCGGCCGGCGGTACGGCGGCCCATTGCGGCGCGTGCTCTGCCGCCATGCGAACGATGCGTGCGGCCTCCTCGACCTTCACTTCGGTTATGGTACCGACGACATCCCGGTGATCGGCAGGATTGAGAACATCGCGCGTCACCCCATCCGTAGAGCCGTCGGCAAGGAGGGGAAGCGCATGCCACGGGGCCGCAGCCGTTGAGGCGAGCGCCGCAGCCAAATCCGAAAGGGTGGCCTCGTTCGAGAGATCGAGACCATCGGAATTGGTCCGCGCGTTGCCGTAAAGAGCCTTCGGCGAGGCGATCTGCGTGTGGGGCGCGCCAACAACGGGCATGGCTGCAACGATTTCGGCGGGATCAGCGATCAGCGCCTCGACCGAGACATTCGGATCGGAAATGCGGTGCACGAAGGAGGAATTGGCGCCATTTTCCAGAAGGCGTCGAACCAGATAGGCGAGCAGCGTCTCATGTGTTCCCACAGGCGCATAAATGCGGCAGGGCCGGTCGAGTTTTTCCTTTCCGACGACCTCGTCGTAGAGCGGTTCGCCCATGCCATGCAGGCATTGGAACTCGTATTTGCCGACGGTGAAATCAGGACCCGCCAGTCGATAGATCGTGGCGAGCGTCTGGGCATTATGGGTGGCAAATTGCGGGAAGACCGCATCCGGAGCATCGAGCAGCTTGCGCGCGCAGGCGATGTAGGCGACGTCGGTATAGATCTTGCGGGTATAGACCGGATAGTCGGCGAGACCGTCCAGCTGGGCGCGCTTGATCTCGGCATCCCAGTAAGCGCCCTTGACGAGACGAACCATCATCCGGCGCCCGGAGCGGCGTGCGAGATCAATGATATAGTCGAGGACGAAGGGGCAGCGCTTGCCATAGGCCTGCACGACGAAGCCGAGCCCATTCCATCCGGCAAGCTCAGGGGCGAAGCAGAGTTCTTCAAGGAGATCGAGCGAAAGCTCCAGCCGATCGGCCTCCTCGGCGTCGATATTGAGGCCGATATCATAGGTCTTGGCGAGAACAGCCAGCGCCTTGACCTTCGGCAGCAGCTCGCTCATTACCCGTCCGGCCTGCGACCTCACGTAACGGGGATGCAGGGCCGAAAGCTTGATCGAAATGCCCGGGCCGTCATAGATGCCGCGCCCGTCCGACGCCTTGCCGATGGCGTGGATCGCCTTTTCATAGTCCTTGAAATAACGCTCGGCGTCGACCGCGGTCGACGCGGCCTCGCCCAGCATGTCGTAGGAATAACGGAAGCCACGTGCTTCCAGTGGCCGGGCGCGCTTCAGCGCCTCTGCGATCGTTTCGCCGGTGACGAACTGCTCGCCCATCATGCGCATCGCCATGTCGACGCCGCGACGGATGACCGGCTCACCGGCGCGCGCGATCAGCCGCGTCAGCGCTGCCGACAGGCTCCGGTCGTTGACCGTCGACGTCAGCTTGCCGGTGACGACGAGACCCCAGGTTGCGGCATTGACGAACATGGATTTTCCGCCGCCGATGTGGGAGGTCCAGTTCCCCTCGGCAATCTTGTCGCGGATCAGCGCGTCCCGGGTTTCGGTATCGGGAATGCGCAGCAGCGCTTCGGCGAGGCACATCAGCGCCACGCCTTCCTGGCTGGAAAGCGAATACTCCTGCACCAGCCCTTCGACACCGGTCCCCTTGTGCTTGGCGCGCAATGCTTCGATCAGGCTGCGGGCCGTGCTGCGAATGTCATAGCGTTTTGCCTCGGAGACGCGCGCTGCTGCAACGAGCGGCGGCAGGCATTCGGTTTCCGGCCGGCGATAGGCTGCCGTGATGGCCTGGCGAAGTTCAGATTGCGGTCGGATCGGTGGGGCAAAGGCCGAGAATGGCGCGCCGTCGGCCGGATCATTGGAGGGGGCGGGGTCGATCGCTGCGTTCAACATGAAAGTACCTATCAATCGGTGTCTGGTTTAACGGATGAACGAGATGCCGGGTTCGTCGTCCCACTGTGCATCGTCGGTGAAGGCGGGGCCGGAATATTCCGTCTCTCGCAGCGGGCGCGCTTCCGGCCTATCGCGCTTGAGGGTGAGCGCCGCAGCCACGGCCCTGATCGCCAGCGGCCGGTAGTGAGCGAGCAGGTCCCGCGTCCGATCGTCATCCGCTTCTTTGTTATGCATGTATGATCCCCGTGTTGAGCGCGGCGCCGATACCGATTTCAGCGCTCTTCTGCTCGGCAGATAATCTATCATATTCGCAAATCGCAATCTCACTTGATTTCAACAGTTTCCAGGCTGTATGAACTTATTAATCAGTCCGCGAGAGTTCAAATGGCTACTGAAACCGACATCTTTAGTGAATTGGACCAGTTCGACAGAAAGATCCTCACAGCACTCACCGAGGACGGAAGGCTGTCGATCACGGATCTCGCCGCGCGTGTCGGATTGTCGAAGACGCCGTGCCAGATCCGCTTCAAAAGGCTGATCAGCGAAGGATATATCGAAGGCTTCAAGGCCGTCCTCAATCCGTCGAAAATGCAGCTCGACCATATCGCTTTCGTCGAGGTGAAGCTTTCCGATACCCGCGAGGACGCGCTGAAAAGCTTCAACGATGCCATCAAGAAGATCAGCGAAGTCGAAGAGTGCCACATGATCGCCGGCAGGTTCGACTATCTCCTGAAGATCCGCACCCGCGATATCGGCCGCTACCGTCGCGTTCTCGGCGAGCGTATCTCGACACTGCCTCACGTTGCCAGCACATCGACGAATGTCGCGATGGAAACGGTCAAGGAAGGCTGGGACAAGTCCGGTTCGAGTTTTTCGTGAACTTGTTGTCGGCGATCGGCCCAAAGCAGCTGCCCACACCTCTCGACATCATGCTCTCGCTTTCCGGCCGCGTGCGTGCGGTTTCACCGGCACGCTTTTGCCGTACTCTTTCCACCACGCCGGCGGCGCAATCATCGACAGCGCGCGGTAAAGCACTCGGCAACCTTCGATGAGCAAGGAGCGCAGCGTGTTGCGCCCCGTTGTCCGGCAGAGCCTATCGACAAGAGTGTTGGTTACCGATGCCGGTAGCGAAAGGCTTCGACGAAGGCGGAGAAAGCAGGGGATGGATGGCGCCGGCTGGGGTAATAGAGATGATACCCTTGGAATGTTGGCGTCCAGTCGACCAGCACTTCGTCCAGTTGACCGCTGTCACAATATTGCCTGATCAGGTCCCTCGGCACATAAGACAGCCCCACCCCATCGAGAGCGGCATTGATAGCCGGCCCTATGTTGCTCATCACGAGCTGGCCTTCCACACGGACGCTGAACTCGCGGCCATCCTTTGCAAACTCCCAGGCATAGAGAGCGCCTGACGTCGGAAGACGCAGGTTGACGCAATTGTGGTCCGTCAAGTCATGCGGGGTCGAAGGCACAGTGCGGGCCGCAAAATATTCGGGTGATCCGACCACCGCGTAAGAGATATCGGGCCCAATGCGAACGGCCACCATGTCGCGCGCAATCGCTTCGCCGAGCCGCACGCCAGCATCGAATTGGCGCTCCACGATATTTGTGAAACCGTTGTCGACGATGAGTTCCACGGTGATATCGGGGTAATCCCGTAGAAATGCCGGCAGCCTCGAACGGAAAACCAGCTCCACGGCATCATCGGGACATACGAGGCGGACTTGGCCTGAGGGCTTGTCGCGCAGCGCGCCGAGAGCACTGATCCCGGCGGCGATGCTCTCGAAATGCGGCTGGATACTTTCCACGAGCCGGGCACCGGCCGCCGTGGGAGCCACGTCACGCGTCGTGCGGGAGAGAAGCCGGACGCCGAGCCGGGCTTCGAGCGCGCTGATCGTATGGCTCAGCGCCGAGCGCGTGACTCCCAGCTTTGATGCAGCGCGCGTGAAACTCCGCTCCTGAGCCACCTCGATAAACGCACGCATTTCCGTGAACTCGTCGCGCCGCATTGTTGAATCTCCTTCATCACGACGTTCATATTATAGCTTCTAGTCGCGCGAAACCAGTCCGGCTATCTATCCGGCAACGGACAGGAGAACGTGAATGACCGTCGAGTTGACATTGAATGAGACCTCACTGACGGACGACACGGCGACCTCATGGTCTGCTGTGACCTGTCTCTCGCTTCTCACTTTCCTTCTGGTGGGTTTGGAATTTCTCCCTGTGAGCCTTCTGACCCCGATCGCCAGGGACCTCTCGGTGTCAGAGGGGCAAGCCGGATTGGCGATCACCGTGTCGGGTGTCTTCGCGGTTATCACCAGTCTTTTCGGCAATGCATTCCTGGCGAGGATCGACCGGAAGTCTGTCGTCCTGCTTTATACGGCGGTTCTTGTTGCATCGAGCTTGGCAGTTGCCCTCGCACCCAACTTCCTTGTCTTTCTCGTCGGACGGTGCCTGGTCGGCGTTTCGATCGGCGGCTTCTGGTCGCTGTCGACGGCTATTCTGGCACGCTTGGCTTCGGACCGTGATCTGCCCAAGGCCATTGCGCTTCTACAAGGTGGCACCGCATTCGCGCTCGTCCTTGCCGCGCCACTCGGCAGTTTTCTTGGCGGTTTCATCGGATGGCGCGGAACCTTCTTCATTACCGTGCCGATCGGAATTGCCGCACTCGTTTGGCAACTGATCGTTCTGCCGAGGATGCCGGCGACATCAACCGTCTCGGTGGCTAGAATATTCGGGCTGCTGCGCAAGCGCACATTCGCGATTGGAATGGCGGCGACCTGTCTCGCCTTCATCGGCCAGAACGCATTGTCTATTTATCTTCGCCCGTTCCTCGAAGGTGTCACGGGACTGGATTTGAATGTCCTGTCGATGGTGCTTCTCGGCCTTGGCGTCGGCGGACTGGCTGGAACCTCCGTCATTGGCTTTGTCGCCCGGCGGCACCTCCGCCTCGTTCTCGTAGGCATGCCGGCTGCTCTTGCGCTCCTTGCCCTGCTGCTGATCGCTTTCGGGCCGTTCGCGGCGGTTACGGCATCCCTGCTCGTCATGTGGGGATTTTTCTCGACCCCGATTCCGGTCGCCTGGAACACCTGGATGGCCGCTATCGTCCCCGGCGAATTGGAAGCGGCAGGTGGACTGCAGGTGGCGCTGATCCAACTTGCCATTGCAGGCGGCGCTTTTGCTGGCGGCATGCTGTTCGACACCGCGGGATGGTGGAGCACCTTCCTTCTGGCCGCCTGCCTTCTCGCCGGTTCGGCTGTCCTCGCCGCGCTCGCCGGCCGCCGTTCCTGAACCTTCAGAAACCTCACAACAGGAGATCATCATGTCCCAAGGAATTGAAAACAAAGTGGTCGTCATTACCGGGGCAAGCAGCGGGCTTGGCGAAGCCACCGCCCGTCACCTTGCTGAGCGCGGCGCTTCCGTCGTCCTCGGCGCGCGGCGTAGCGACCGCATCGCTAAGCTGGCCGAGGAACTGGCCGCCAAGGGCTATGGAGCCAAGGCAGTCCAGACCGACGTCACGGATCAACATCAAGTCAAAAAGCTCGTCGACACGGCCGTCAACGCGTTCGGTCGCATCGACGTGATGCTGAACAATGCCGGCCTGATGCCACTTGCGCCCCTCGAACGGCTCAAAGTTGACGAGTGGGATCGCATGATCGACGTGAACATCAAAGGGGTGCTTCACGGCATCGCAGCAGCGCTTCCGCACATGAAAGCGCAGAAGTCGGGGCACATCATCAACGTGTCCTCCGTCTACGGTCATGTTGTCGATCCGGGTGCCACCGTCTACTGCGCCACGAAATTCGCCGTGCGCGCCCTCTCGGAAGGGCTGCGGAAGGAAGTGAAGCCATACAACATCCGCACCACGATCATTTCACCCGGCGCGGTGAGCACCGAACTGCTCGAGCACATCAGCGAAAAGGACATCCAGGCAGGCACCAAGGAGTTCGTCAACAAGATCGCCGTCAGCGCGGACACGTTCGCCCGAACGGTCGCCTTCGCGGTGAACGAGCCGGACGATGTCGACATCAACGAAATCCTGTTCCGGCCGACGGCTCAACCTGTCTGACGCGAGGCGCGCTATGTCGATGACATCCAAGTTCATGAGCCGTCGCGCGGTGCTGGGCGGAACCTTGGCCGCCGCCGCTCTCCCTCTCGTGGCGCACGGGCAGGACGAGCACAGCTCGAAGAGTCACGGGGCGACAGACCTCAGGATCAGGATTGGCTTCAACAATCTAACCCTGACCGCGACACTCTTCGACAATCCGACGGCGCGCGATCTCATTTCCATGCTGCCCCTGAACCTCAAGATCGAGGACTACGGCAGGAACGAAAAGATCGTCCATCTGCCGCGCAAGCTGACCGAAGAAGGCAGCGGCGCCTTCGGAAACGAACAGCCGGGCGACCTTTGCTACTTCAAACCCTGGGGTAACCTGGCCCTGTTCTACGGGGATTACCGCTGGGACGGTCTGATCCGTCTCGGCCGCTTCGACAATGGCTTCGAGCCGTTGCTGGTGCGCGGCGAGTATCCGGTCCGCATAGAACGTATCTGACAAGGGTTCCATCGGCCTACTGCGGCATAAACGAAATCGAACATTCCCAGCGCATACCTCCCGCCGAGCAGGGATTTGACCGACCCGTTCACCGCCTCGACGGACGTGCCGGCGGAATCGCGGGCGACAGTTCCAACGCTCATCGGGTCTTGATCCAAAGCTACGCAGCGTCTGATCGCGCCGGCGCTCAGAGCGCGCGACAACGGCCCCTCACAAAGATGCCCGGCGGCAATGGCGAGGACTTCGGTGGAACCAGGCCGGGCCGAAGCGATTTTGTCAACGCGGCGAGCCAGAATGTCTCGACGCTCCCTTACCGCGACGGATGACGAAGCACATTGTCGGAAGTCTTGCTTTTGGACGGATCAGGCCGTCTGATGCAGCGAGGCAACGGTTCGCTGAATCAGATGAATATTCGGCGGTTGAACCTGAGAATGAGGAGCAGGATGGATCACGCCAACAGCCAGCAAACACCGGCAAGCGAAGAGAAGGAAGCGCGCAGGATTCAATACCTGACCTGGGAACACATTGCGTCGGACCTTGATCATCCCGCTCACCTCGCCCGCAAGGCGGAACTCCGGCGATCATGCGGTGCGGAGCTGGCCGAGACGTCCTACATCGCCGAGGGCGCCGCAATCTTCACCGAAAACCTGACGATGGGCGAACGATCCTGGATCGCCGGGCACGCGCTCGTCCGCGGCGATATAATCCTCGGCGACGATTGCACCATCAATCCCTATGCCTGTGTTTCCGGCAAGGTGACGTGCGGCAATGGCGTGCGGATTGCTTCGCATGCCTCGATCGTCGGCTTCAATCATGGCTTCGACGATCCGACCATTCCTATACACCGCCAGGGTGTCGGCAGCATCGGCATCGTGATCGGCGACGATGTCTGGATCGGCGCCAATTGCGTAATCCTCGATGGCGCCACGATTGGAAATGGTGCGGTGATCGCCGCCGGAGCGGTGGTCACGGGGGACATTCCGGCCATGGCGGTTGCCGGTGGCGTGCCCGCCCGGGTGCTGCGGAGCCGAGGCTCGGCGCCCCGGAAAACCGGCACTGGCGACATCGAAGATCAATTGGCCAGGCTGGGTCAGAAAGCGCAAGACCAGTGGCCTGATATTCTTGCGCGCTGGAAACCGGACGGAGCCTATGAATCGCTGGAGGCCGACGGCGTCAGCAGACCGGCGATCCGGCATCTCTGCGATGCAATCGAGATCGCTGCCGGCTTCGGCCGGTTGCCGCCTGACCTCGATCCGGCGGAGACCGTCGAGCATCTCCAAGGTCTCCAGGACCAAAAGACCGGTCTTTTCCCGGAAGAGCATTCGCGGATGCACGGCAAGGTCCTCAGGGATGACTCAAAGGCGCTCTACAATGTCCTCGCGGTTGGCTATGCGCTTGAACTGCTTGGTTCCGGTCCACGCCAACCTGTTCATGCGGTCGAGTTCGGCGCCGGCGAGTTGGATGAATGGCTAAGCGCCCTGCCCTGGTCGACCCGGGCGTGGCACGCCGGAAGCGTGGTCGATGCGATCGGAACCGCCATGTACTTCAATGCGAAGTATTTTGGCATCAGGCATCCACGGCAGGCGCTTTTCGAATGGCTGGGCCGGAATGCCAACAGCGTTTCGGGACTATGGGGTGAACCGACCGCCGCGGAAGGATGGCTTCAACCGGTGAACGGCTTTTATCGCCTGACGCGCGGCACCTACGCCCAGTTCGGCGTGGCACTTCCCCACCCGCACGCCTCACTCGAAACGGTTCACCTCAACTATCGCAACCACAAGGGCTTCGTTGCTGCAAAATACAATGCGTGCAACCTGCTCGATACAATTCATCCGCTGTTGCTGATTGCCCGGCAGACCGACTACAGGCGGGCCGACGGCGAGGCGATCGCCCGCAAGGTCATATCGAGGGCGCTGGATAGATGGCGAGATGGCGAGGGATTCCCGTTTGCCGACGGTGATGAACCGAGCCTGCAGGGAACGGAAATGTGGCTTTCCGTCATTCACCTGACGGCCGATTTTCTGGGCCTGGCAGATCGCTTCGCATTCGTCCCGAAAGGCGTTCACCGGACTGCAGCCGTGGGGCTGGGTTTGTGACTACGCTTCGATCACCCGTGCAGTGATGCCGTCAGCCAGGCGGCGGCAAGGTCCCGCGCGTTGCTTCGCTTGGCTTTGACGGGCACGATCACGTTGTAACGATCTTCCGCCCCAAGCTCACCGCCGTCGACCTGCACCAGGGTTCCATCCTCCAGAAAGGTGCCCACCAGCATACGCCATCCCAAGGCAATCCCTTGGCCTGCGCGCGCGGCTGCGATGGTTTCGGTATAGTGGTTGAACCGAAGCGACGGCTTTACCTCGAGGTTGGCGCCGGTCAGCGAAAACCACTGCGCCCAGCTATACCAGGACCGATCGAGAACGTCCGTCTCGATGAATTCGTCGGCGGAGCCGAGCGGGCCATCTCCGCGACGCTTGAGATAGTCGGGAGAGCAGACGGGGCAGATGACGTCGCCATGTGAGGCGATGACGGTGCCATCGCTGAAGGGAGGCACACCATATCGAATTGCCACATCGACTTCTCCGTCATCGAGAGCGATCGGGCTGTCCTGGGATATCACCCGCACCAGGATGCCGGGGTTTGCACGGCGAAACTCGGCCAGACGCGGCAGCAGCCAGAAAGAGGAGAATGCAACGGTCGCCCCTATCGTCAACACGTCCTGGCTGCGCGACTGGAGCGCTTCCACGCTCTCGGCAATATCGGCAAAGCTCTTGGCCAGCGTTGCTCCGAGGTTGATGCATGCCGCCGTCGGCTCGATCGCCCGATGCTTGCGCACGAATAGAGGCTGGCCGAATTCCTCCTCCAGCAATGCAATCTGTCTGCTGACCGCCGCCTGGGTGACACCCAATTCGGTTGCAGCCGTGGTGAAGCTCTTCTTTCTGAGCACCGCCTCCAGGGTCACCAGTGCCGTCAGCGACGGGATCCGTCTTCTAAAGTGCATCACAGAACCCTCATCGCATGATAAAAACTTATGCGAACCTAATTTTTTATGCCGTTGAAACAACGGAACTGCAAGGGCAATCTGGGGAAACTCTCGCATAAGAGGTCCTGATGCTAAACAAGCTCCCATCGTCCATTTCCGCCCTTCTCGACGCTCGTGCCAACGGTCACTCTCTGCCGGCCGGCCTTTACGTCAGGGAAGATGTGTTCGAAGCAGACATCGACGTCTTCTTCCACAATCACTGGATCTGTGTCGGTCTCGATTGCGATGTTGCTGAACCCGGTGACGCCACGGTCATCGATATCGGCAAGACGAGCCTGATCCTTCTGCGTGACGACGACGGAGAAATTCGCGTCCTGCACAATGTCTGCCGCCATCGCGGCTCCCGCCTTCTCGATCCGGGCAAGACGATCGTTTCAAAGCTCGTCTGTCCCTACCACACCTGGACATACGAACTGACGGGTGAGCTCAGCTACGCGCCTCACATGGGCAAGGACTTCGACAAGGAGTGTCGGAACCTCAAGCCCGTCACTTTCAAGTCGATCGGCGGACTGATTTATGTCTGCCTCTCCGACAACCCACCCGAGGACATTGCTATCCTCGAACAGGCCATGACCGAGCGTCTCGCCCCCTACGACATCCGAAACGCAAAGGTTGCCTTCCAAACGGATGTCATCGAGGATGGCAACTGGAAGCTCACGATGGAAAACAATCGTGAATGCTACCATTGCTCCGCGAACCATCCGGAGCTCTGCGTCTCCTTCGTCGATCTCGACTTCGGCTTCGATCCCGAGACGCTGAGTCCGGAGGATCGCGAACAGGCCGAGGAGCATTTCAGGCTGTATGAAGAGCGGACGAAGGCGTGGGAGTCTGACGGCTTTCCCTCGGCCGCCCTCGAGCAGCTCGCCGACTGCGCCACCAACTTCCGCACCCAGAGGCTGATCATCGCAGGTGCCGGCGAATCCCAGACCCACGACGCCACCGCCGCATCCTCCAAGCTTCTTGGGCATATGACCCGCAAGGATCTCGGCGACACGCATCTTTGGGGCCACAACAGCTGGAACCACTTCATGGGCGACCATGCCGTAGTGGCAACCGTCATCCCGCTCTCGGCGGGCAAGACGCTGGTCAGAACCAAGTGGCTGGTCCACAAGGACGCCGTCGAAGGCGTGGATTACGATCTCGACAAGCTGACGGATGTCTGGGTCGCGACGACGGACCAGGACGCCGATCTCGTCGCGCGCTCCCATGCAGGCACTCTCGACCCGGCATATCAGCCTGGCCCCTACTCCCGGTTTTCCGAGACGAACCTCGACAAGTTCGCCAGCTGGTACATCGATCGGATGCGCGCCCATGGATACTAGGAGCCCGCATATGCCCGTAGCCAGGGCCGCCCTTCACGACGTCTGGAACCCGGAAGAAGACGACGCGCTCGTCTGCCTCGACGTCCAGCAGGAAACCCACGACGTCAAGACCTTCACCTTCGCGTCGCGCGAGGGCAAGCGGTTCGCGTTCAAGGCAGGGCAGTATTTTCTGTTCGACGTGGAACATAATGGAGACGCTGAAAACAGGTGCTACAGCATCTCCTCCTCGCCGCATCGGACGAACGCCTTCTCCGTGACGGTGAAGCGCGTCCCCGGTGGAAAGATCTCCAACTGGCTTCATGACACCCTGGTTCCCGGCACGACCGTCAAGGCGAATGGCCCGCTCGGCCACTTCGTCAGGCCCGAGACGTCGGGACGCAAGCTTCTGCTTTTGTCCGGCGGCTCCGGCATCACCCCCGTCATGTCCATTCTGCGCGAGATCGCCGACAGTTGCGAACCTGCCGACGTCGTCTTCATGCACGCAGGACGGACGCCGCAGGACCTGATCTTTCGCGACGAACTGGCCTGCATCGCCCGCAGGCTGAAAGGCCTTCGCCTGCAATTCCTCCCGGAGACCGTGGCCGGCGAGCCGTCCTGGCCCGGTCTGACCGGCCGTATTTCGAAAGACTACATGCGCCTTGCGGTTCCCGATATCGCCGAGCGAACCGTAATGTGCTGCGGCCCCGCCCCGTTCATGGCCGCCGCGCGCGGCATTGCCGCCGAACTCGGCGTGCCCGGCTCGAACTACCGGGAGGAAAGCTTCGACGCCGCGGTCATCGACGAACCCGAAATCCCTGCGGTTCAGGAGGCATCTGCCAAGGTCTTTCAGGTCACCTTCTCGAAGCAGGCCCGCAGCATCGACGTATCCGGCGACCAGAGCGTGCTCTCTTGTGCGAAGAAGTCAGGCGTCAGGATCCCGTCGTCCTGCGCGAATGGCGTCTGCGGCACCTGCAAGTCGAAGCTTATGTCAGGCACGGTCGACATGAACCACAATGGCGGAATTCGTCAGCGGGAAATCGACGCCGGCTTCTTCCTGCCCTGCTGCTCGAAGCCGCTCAGCGATCTAGTCATCGAACGCTGAGCGCTGGGTACGCACCACCCGAGGAGTTTACTTAGCTGATGCGGGATTGCGCATTCAGTGCGCTCTCGAAGCAGCACGATGCTGCGATGGCGTTTGCCCGAATGTGCGCTTGAACGTTCGCGTGAACTGCGAGGCGTTTTCAAAGCCGACATCCAGCGCTATCTCGATCAGAGGCGCCTTCGACTGGGCAAGGATCGATTTCGCCCGCTCCATGCGAACACGATTATAGGCCTTGGCGGGAGACATCCCCGTCTTGTCGATGAAGATTCTCTCCAGCTGTCGTCTTGAGAGCCCAACCGTGGAGGCAAGCTTCTCGATCGACATGCTGCCGTCGACGAACTGTTCCATCGTGATCATCGCCGCCTTGACGCGGGCATCGTCATAATCGTCATAGAGCGGACGCCGGGGCTGGACATCCGCGGCTGCGCGGGCTCTCTCGATCTGCAGCACCTCAAGTGCGTTTCGTTCGGCGTCGCGGCTGATGTATTTCCTCACCAACAGCGCGGCCATGTCGGCTGAACTGCTGCCGCCGGCGCAGGACCCACGCTGGCGATCGAGATTGAAGAGCCGATCGGAGCGAACGTTGAGATCGGGGAAGCGCTCCCGGAATTCCTTGTAATGCAGCCAGCTTACACAGGAGTCGTGCCGCTTCATCAGGCCTGCCGCAGCAAGGATGAACGACCCCGTGCACACGCCGATCAGCGGCACTTTCTTGGCGTCCGCCTGCTTGAGAAAAGCGATAGTCTCCTGGTCGACGGGGTTTTCCACTGTCAGCAGGCCACCGACGACGACGATGTAATCGAAGCGCGACGGGTCGACGAAATCCGACGTCGGCGCGACTTGGACACCACAGCTCGCGGTGATCAGATGACGCGTGCTGCCAATCACCTGCCAGTCGGCGAGGACCCTGCCGGAACGATCCTGCTCGTCGCTGGCGAGCCGCAGCGTGTCCACGAAGAGGGCGAAGGCGGACAGCGTGAACGATCGCGCCAGAACGAACCCGACCTTGAGCCGGCTGGCCGACTTCGCAGCGTCATCTGCCTGGCGATGCTGATCGGGTCGCATAGTCATCTTCCTGTCGAAAACGCGCTCATCGGATCTGAAACCCATGCGCCAGCGGATCACGATCGTCAACGAAAATGGTGTTGTGCCCGATGACGCGCGCCCAGCCCCCGATACTTGGAAGAATACCGCTATAGGGCCCAATGCGTGCTTCGGCTTCGACCCGGCCCTCGAAGACGGTTCCGATCAGGCTTTCATGGCGGTATCTCGACGCGACGGTAAGCCGTCCCTTCCCGTAGAGCTGGGCCATGCGGGCGGAGGTGCCGGTGCCGCCTGGCGAGCGATCGATGGCCTTCTCCCCGTAGAAGACGGCGCCGCGCCCGTCCGTGGTGTCATTGACGGGGCGGTCGCACCAGATGGCATGATGCACGCCTCTGATCCTGGGATCGTCGGGATGAACGGGATCGCAGACGTGGGCAAGTGCTGACCTGAGCTTCTGGCTGCAGCCGACGATATCGGATGCTGTCATGCCGTCGAGGCCGTTCCAGTTATCCTGTGGTTCGATGACGGCATAATAGTTGCCGCCGTAGGATATATCGACGCGCAGACGGCCCATTCCCGGCACGTCGACCTCGACATCCGCCTCATGGAGATAACTCGCAACATTGTGGAGACGAACGGATTCGACATATCCGTCCTTCTCCTCATAAGTGACGTCGACCCTTCCTGCAGGCGTTTCGATGGCAACCCTTCCAGGCTCGCGCGGCTTGACCAGCCCTTCCTCGATCGCGGCGGTCACGGTGCCGATGATGCCGGCGCCGCACATCGGCAGGCAGCCGCTCACTTCGATGAAAAGAACGGCAAAATCGCAATCCTCTCGATAGGCCGGATAGATGATCGCCCCCGACATGATGTCATGCCCCCTTGGCTCGAACATCAGCGCCTTGCGCACCCAGTCGTGGTCCCGGACGAAGATTTCCCGTCGCTCGCTGATTGGCGCATGAGGAAGCAGCGGACCGCCCCCGGCGACGAGGCGGACGGGATTGCCGCAGGTGTGCGCATCGATGCAGAAGAAGCTGTTTCTCATCTTTCCACGTCCTTGCTCATCCCGCCTTCCGTGGCCTGTCGCGATCGAGCAGGCTACGGGACAGCCGGTCGAGCAGAAGGGCGACCGCGACGATCGCCAAGCCCGCCCGCAGGCCAAGCCCCATCTCCATGCGCGTCAGGCCGCGCGTCACCTCGGCGCCGAGACCGCCTGCGCCGACGAGGCCGGCCAATACGGCCATCGCCAGCGACAGAAGGATGCATTGGTTGAGGCCGACCAGGAGCGTCTGCCTGGCCAAGGGAATCTCGATCTTCCAAAGCACCGAACGAGGCGGCGCGCCGATGGCGCTGCCGAGTTCCACAAATTCTCTCGGCACCTGGTTGAACGCCAGCGTGGTCAGGCGGAGCATCGGCGGAATGCCGTAGACGATGGTGGCGATGATTGCCGGCACGCGTCCAAGGCTGAAGATCATCACCGCAGGAATGAGGTAGACCCATGGCGGTACGGTCTGCATCACGTCGAGAACCGGGCGAACCAACGCCTCCAATGTCTTGTGGCGCGAGCACAGGACGCCAATCGGGAAGGCGATAAGCACGGAGATCAGGACAGCGACTGTGACCAGAGAAAGGGTCTGCATCGATGCCGTCCACAGCCCCATAAGAAGACAGAACCCCAGGCATAGACCCGCAAGGATTGCCGCGCGCAGACCGACGGCGACGAATGCCAGGACGACGACGATCGTGATAAGCCCATAGGGCGGCAAGAAGAGGAGCGCCGCTTCGAATCCGGAAAGGACCGCTTCGACCAGATAGCTGATCGCCGCAAACAGCGGATGAAGATTGGTGTTGAGCCAATCGACCGACGGCGCCAGGAAAGCGCCGGGCGAAAATTGCAGGATGGACGGATTCATGACTTCCTCCCCGTTCCGAGCCGAGCGGCGCTCTGGGTTATCCGGTCAAGCACCATGGTCAGAACCACGATGGCGATCGCTCCATTGATCGAGGTCGCGATGTCGAGCGTCCTGATTGCGCCATAGATCGTCTCTCCGAGCCCGCCGGAGCCGACGATGCCGGCGATGACGACCATGCCGAAGGCCATCATCAGGCTCTGGTTTATGCCTGCCATGATGCTCGGCAGGGCAAAGGGAAGGCGGATCTTGAAGAACATCCTCGCCGGCGTCATACCGAGCGCCTCTCCGAGCTCGATGAACTCCTTGGGCGTCATCCGGATACCGAGAGAGGTCAGGCGGATCGCCGGCGGCACGGCGACGATCACCGTCGCAATCAGTGCGGTGGCCGGTCCATAGCCGAGCAGGGCGATCGCCGGCAGCAGGTAGATGTATGGTGGAAGCGTCTGGATCAGATCGAGGCCCGGCTCCATGAAACGGTCGAGGCTCGTGAAGAAGCCGGCGGCGATGCCGATCGGGATGCCGATCACCAGGGCGAGCGCCGTTGCGGTCAAGACCAGCGCCAGCGTGCTCATCGTCTCCGGCCAGAGCCCCATGGAAAAACATAGCGCCAGTGCTGCGCCGCTCAGCATGGCGAACCAGACATTGACCAGCCGCCAGCCGACGAGCGCCACGATCAGTGCGACCAGGTAGAATGGCGGAAGCTCGAGGAGCCACAGGATCCCGTCATAGAGCCCTTCGAGAACCTGCCTGATGGAGTCGAAGAGAAACTCGCCGTTGTCGCTCACCCACTCGAGCGCAGAGTCCGTCCATTCGTCGAAAACGTCGGTGAAGCCTGAAGTATCCATCTCAATCAGCTCCAGTTGGGCTCACGCTACCGTCAGGTCGTGGGCAGAGGTGCCCTTGACGCCCATCAGCAGGCTGCGCGGGGTGACCACGCCGACGACCTGATCGTTGTCGACGACGGCGATGGCGTCGCGCTCCGACTGCATCGTCAGTGTGATGAGTTCGTCGATATCGGCGTCCGGTGTCGTGCGCGCCAGCGACGAGACGTCCAGGCTCGGCTGGCTGCGCTGGAATTCGGCAACGCTGCGCATGACGGAATGCGCCTTGATCAGATGGAGGCGGGATATGCCCGCAACGAATTCGGCGACATAGGCGTCTGCAGGGTTCAGGATGATTTCCTCGGCCGTGCCAGTCTGGATGATGACGCCGTCCTTCATGATCGCAATGCGATCGCCGATTCGGATCGCCTCGTCGAGATCATGCGTGATGAAGACTGCGGACTTGCCCAAGGCCTTCGTCAGCTGCCGGAATTCGTCCTGTAGCTGACGCCGGATGAGCGGATCGAGAGCGCTGAACGGCTCGTCCATCAGAATGATTTCGGGGTCGGAAGCGAGCGCGCGGGCAAGGCCGACGCGTTGCTGCATGCCGCCGGAAAGCTCGTTGGGATATCGGCTCACCCAGTCGGCGAGGCCGACCTTCTCCAGCGCCGCAACGGCTGTCTTGTTTCGCTCCGGCTTGGTTATGCCCTGAACCTCGAGGCCGAAGGCCGCATTTTCCAGGACTGTCCGATGCGGCAATAGAGCGACGCTTTGAAACACCATGCCGATGTTCTTGGCGCGCATCTGCCTGAGATCGACCGGCGACAGGGCGGCGAGGTCGCGTCCCTTGACGAAGACTTTCCCGGAGCTCGGCGTGATCAGCTTGTTGAGAAGGCGGATGAGCGTCGATTTTCCGCTTCCCGACAGTCCCATGATGCAGAAGATTTCGCCGCGCCGGACCTCAATGCTCGCGTCGGATACGCCGACGACGCAGTTGAATTCCGTCAGGACCTCTTTTTTGCCAAGGCCGCGCTCCTTGATCGACTTCATTGCCGCAGCGGATTTGCCTCCGAAGACTTTCCAGAGGGATTGGCAGTCGATCAGGACATCATTGATATCGGCACTTACGGTTTTCATAGCGATCCCCTTTGAGCCATTCAGCGCTGGCTTCTTCATTAGGTTTCAGGGTGGCCGCCCGATGGATCGGACGGCCACGACGCGTTTTAGTTCTTCTTGATGTTTTCCCAGCGCTTGATCAGGTCGGCATGCGCACCGATCCAATCCTGCACGGCCTGGTCCATGGTCTTGCCTTCGTTGACGGCGCCGTTGATGGCGGTGATGTCGGCGATCGGCACGTAAACGCTGGCCATCACTTCACGCGCATGGGGGTTCTCTTCGGAGAAACCCTTGTGGCCGATCCAGTAGTAGCTCTGCGGCGGCGGGAACACGCCCTTCGGATCCTTGAGGTATTTGACCTCGTATTTCTGAACCAGCCAGGACGGCTCCCAGATCGTCACCGCAATCCACTCCTTGCGATCATAGGCCGACTTCAGCGCCGCCGTCATCGCGGCGGTGCTGCCCTCGACGAGTTGGAGCTTGAGGTCGTAGTCCTTGACCGCATTCGACGTATCTCGCATCAGGCCGGCGCCAGGCTCGATACCGATGATCTTGCCGCCGAACTTATCGGCATTTTCGTTGAGCTGTTCCAGCGAGTCGATCGGCACATATTTAGGAACGGCAACCCCCTGGTAGAGGCCGTGCGAAACCGGTGAGATCTTCTCGAGCCGGTTCTTGTTCTTGTCCCAATAGTCTTGAGCGACGTAGTCCGTCTGCGACGTGAGAACCTGGATGTCGCCCTTGGCGAGAGCGGCATAGGCGATGCCCCATTCGGAGAACTCGGTCACCTTGACGGTGTAGCCGGCGTCTTCGAGAACCTTCTTGGTAACGCCGGTGATTGGCGTCAGGTCCTCCCACGACATCGTGCCCATGGTGATCGTCTTTTCTTCCGCGCGAGCGGGAAGGATGCTCACCCCGATCATTGCAGCGGCGCAGAGCGCCTTCCACAAAGTCTTCATTGTTCTTACTCCTGTTTTACGTTCCCATTCTCATTGAAGTCTGCGAGCGGGCAGCTTCACATTGCCTGGGCCGAGGGATCATCCCTCGCGGCCTGCACGCAATTCCTGCAAGCGGATGACCGAATTGACGCCGAGCCACGCGATAGGCTCGGGCGGCAATCTCACCGGTTCCGGCTGGTTCTTGTATTTGTCGAGTTCGGGGCTTGCGGTTCCTGTCGCAAGATCGGCCGCCATCATTCCCGCAAGCGTGCTCTTGACCGTGCCGAGACCATTCTCGCAGCAGGCGGAAAAAAGCCCCTCTTCGACCTCGCCGAATGCCGGCACATGGTTTCGGCTGAGGCACAGAGCGCCCGCCCAGCTATATTCCATCGGCAGGCTTTCCAGTCCGGGGAAGCGCACGTCGAAGGACCGGCGCTGCTCGGCCGCCACGCCGGCGACGCGCTTCTCCGACACTTGAAGGCTCGGGTCGTAGGTGAACCTGCTTCTGATGACGATCCGCGAACGACCATCGGTGGTGATCTTTCTGACCGTCGCTCCCATCGGGTCGGCCGGCAGCAGCGCCCAACGATCTGCGCCTGTGACATCGCCGCCGAATTCGTTCTGCGAAAAGGCCGACGTCATCGACGCATAGGTGAAGATGTGCATCAGCCGCCCGCGAAAATAGCCGAAGCTCTGGATATGGCCGTTCACGCCCAGAATGACCTTCGGCGCGGAAACGGATCCACGGCCGGACTTTGCCTTCCAGGACCGGCCTTGGCGCGAAAGCTCCAGCACCGGCGAGTGCTCGTGGATGGCGACCTTCGAGGAAAGTCCGTGCGCCAGGCCGCGGATATAATTGGCGGGCTGGATCATCACGGCGCCTGGCGTATAGAGCCCTCCGCGATAATAGCCCGAGCCGGTCATCTCCCGCATCTGATCGGCATCGAGAACGCGATGCTCCTCGCCGATCTTTTCGAGCGACTTCCTGTAGTTGTCGTTGAGCCCGAGCCCCCGCTCGGAGGCGGCCGCATTCACCTTGCCCGACGGGTCGAAGGTTTCCCTGGACAGGCTGTATTCCGCCGCGACATCGGCTGCGAAGGAAATCGCCAGACGGTTCTGCCTGATCTCGTCCTTGGTCGCCTCTTCGTCGGCCACCGAATACTCGCCCGAGGACAGATTGTGCGGCACGTCGATCATGAAGCCGGAATTCCTACCGGCCGGTCCCTTGGCGATTTCGCGGGCCTCGAGGACGACGATCTTGTCTTCGGGGCGCAACTGCGAGAGGCGGCGTGCCGCGGACAGGCCGGCAAATCCGCCGCCGACGATCAGCCAGTCCGCAGTAATGTCGTGCTCAAGCGCCGTTGCGGGAAAGGCGCGTTCGCTGATCGCCTCCCATCCCGAAACGCCGGTGTCGATCGGCAGACGCTTGATGACATGGCGGGTCATCGGATCGTCTCGTCGACCGAACGTTCCGAGACATCGATCCAGATGGTCTTGAGTTCGCAATAATTGTCGTGGGCGAAGACCGACTTGTCGCGGCCACCGAAGCCGGACTCCTTGTAGCCGCCGAACGGCGTGGTGGCGTCTCCTTCGCCGAAGCAATTGACCGTGACAACGCCGGCACGGATCTCGCGCGAGAGCTTGATCGCGTTTCTCAGGCTGCCGGTATAGACCGATGCCGTCAGGCCGTAATTCGTGTCATTGGCAAGAGCGATCGCCTCGGCAAGCGAATTGAAGGTGGTCACCGAAAGCACCGGTCCGAAGATCTCTTCCTGGAAGAGGCGGCTGGCAGGCGTCACGCCATCGACCACCGTCGGCTCGATGAAGATGCCGTTATAGGTTTCCCCGCCATGGGCGACCGACAGCTTCTCCGTCTTGGCGTCGTCGAGGAAGGATTTTACCTTCTCGAAATGAGCTTTGCTGACGAGCGCACCGATGCGGTTTTCAGGATCGAGCGGATCGCCGGTCTTCCATTCGCGCATATAGGCGCCGATGCGCTTCAGCAGCTCGTCCTTGACCTTGGAATGAACGATGAGACGCGACGTGGCCGAGCAGTTTTCGCCCATGTTCCAGAAGGCGCCGTTGACGACCTGCTCGGCAACGAGGTCCAGGTCTTCGGCATCGTCGAGAACGACCGCGGGATTCTTGCCGCCGCATTCGAGCACGACTTTCTTGAGGTTCGAGTCCGCGGCGTAACGCAGGAAGCGGCGGCCAGTCGGCGTCGATCCGGTGAAGGCCACCATATCGACATCCATGTGCAGGCCGATCGGTTCGCCGACATCCTTGCCGCTGCCGGTGACGACATTGAAGACGCCTGCCGGAATGCCTGCTTCATGGGCAAGCTCGGCGACGCGTAGCGTGGTAAGCGTCGTTTCCTGCGCCGGCTTGACGATGACCGAGCAGCCGGCCGCAAGCGCAGGGCCGATCTTCCAGGCCAGCATCAGAAGCGGGAAATTCCACGGAAGCACGCATCCGACGACACCGATGGGCTCGCGCACGATCATCGTCAGCGCGTTGGCGCCGACCGGAGCGGTGTTGTCATAGAGCTTGTCGATCAGTTCGGCATGCCAACGCAGCGTATGAATGGTATCGGGAACGTCGACCGTCTGGCATTCGCGCACCGGCTTGCCGCTGTCGACGCTTTCCATGACGGCGAGCTCGTGCCTGTTCTGCTCCATGAGCTTGGCGAGCTTGAGAAGCACTGCCTTGCGCTCGCCCGGCGAGCGCAGCCGCCAGCGTCCATCGTCGAACGCGTCCTTCGCCTTCTTTACGGCGAAATCGACGTCGCTGGCATCGCAGGCGGCGATTTCAGCAAGGACCTCGCCCGTCGCAGGGTTCATGGAGGTGAAAGTCTTGCCGGAATTTGCCGGACGAAATGCGCCATCGATGAAGGCATTCGTCGGAAACTGAAGCTCGGCGGCGATCGCCTTGTATTCGGCGACGGTCAAGGGTTCATGCATGATTGGCTCCCGACGTGATCTGGGCGACCGTGCGCTTCAATGTGGCGACGACGGTCTGAAGGGTTCGCTTTTCTTCGGAGTTGAGCGGGCGCAGCGGCGCGCGGACCGATCCGACATTCAGCCCGATCAACTCGCATCCGTGCTTGATCGATTGGACGAACTTGCCGCATTCCAGGAAATCCATGAGCGGAAGCATCGCCATCATGATCGCGCGGCCCTTGTCGAAGTTCTTTTCGAGGACGCAGGCTTCGTAGAGGGCGACATGTTCGCGCGGGAGGAAATTGGAGCCGGCGCAGACCCAGCTCTTTGCTCCCCATGCGAAGAATTCGAGCGCCTGGTCGTCCCAGCCGCAGGACAGCGCGATGTGCGGAAATTTCCGGGCGAGCAGGTGAAGATTGCCCATGTCGCCGGAGCTTTCCTTGATGGCGATCACGTTCTTCGACTTGCCGAGGCGGGAGAAATACTCCTCGCCCATCATCACGCCCATGCGGGCCGGATAGTTGTAGAGCATGATCGGCAGGTTCGCCGCGCGGTCGACGGTCAGGGCGTGGACCGCATTCTCGCGTTCGGTCGGCAGTGCGTATGGCGGCGACGACACCAGGATCGCGTCCGCGCCGATTTCCTTCGCCGCCTTTGCGTATTCGACCGAATCTTCGGTCCGCGTGGCGCCGGTTCCGATAATGAGCGGCAGTCGCGTACCGATCACGTCTTTCGCATAGGCCGCGAGCTCGAAACGCTCCTGGCTGCTCTGGGCGTAGTATTCACCCGTCGAGCCGCCGACGATGATGCCGTGGACGCCCGCTTCGATCAGCGACTCGAGCACGGCGGCAAATCCAGCCCGATCGATCTGGCCATTTTGATCGAGCGGCGTCACCGCCGGCGTATAGATCCCCTCAAACTTCACGACGATTTCTCCAATAGTGGCGTGGCGGAGCTGCCGAGGAAGGCGTCCGCCTTGAGGCCTTGCGGGGCGATGAACATTTCCATGTTCTCGCGGGACAATTCCCAGTGTTCGAAGACGAGGTCGACGACGGCATTCTCGTCGTGAGCGCCGAGTGCGGCGATGAAGCCGTCATGATGGCCGGTAGCCACCTGAAGCCGCCGCTTCATGTCCTCGTTCCTCGGCCGGAAGAAGGTGTGGCCGATGCGCGCGTGATCGATGAGCAGCCGACCCAGGCTCGGCTGCAGATAGACGTTGCCCGACATCTCGCCGAAAATTTCGTGAAAGCGGTTGTTCTCGAGAACCATCGCCAGAGGGTCCATGTTCTCGCTGGCGGCGCGGAACCGCTCCTGGGTCTGCGTCAGGTCTGAAAGCTGAGCAGGCTTGAAGTTCTGCACGGCGAGACGGCCGATCGCCGCGTAGATCATCGGCGCAACGAGAAAGAAATTCCGCAGAGTGGAATGGTTCATCGGGATGACCCGCGCGCCCCTGTTCTCACGGATGTCGATATAACCCTCGCCGGCAAGGCGACGAAATATGTCGCGGACCGGAGTTCGGGAGAGGCCGTATTTTTCGCTCAGACTGGCCTCGTCCAGATCGGCGTCCGGATCCAACTCCATCGTCAGAATCTGGCGCTTCAGGTCTTCGTAGAGATTGCTCTTGGGTGTCTTTGCCATCGTCGCTCTCCGCCGCTCGTTGCACTGTGCCGTGAAGATGGCACGCCTTTTCAAAGGAGTCAAATATTGTGTACTTTACGTACACAATTAGTATTCATGAAATACACAACGACCGATGGCATATCGAGCACCTTTTCAAAGCGCTGCCCCGGCGCTCTGCGGCGGCGCCATCGCGGAGTTCCAAGCGGATTATCGTGGCAGGTCGGTGAGGGTTTCTCTGCAGTCGAGGTTGATACAGTGCGCATCGACGTTGACCATCAGGCTTCGCAAGCCCGGCCGCCGGCAAACCAGCGGTGTGCGGCCATCACGGAATATCTCGATATCCAGATAGCGGCGGTTTGTCGGGGAGCGCCGACCTGGCGCCCCCCCAAGTCGATCACGCGGCCAGGACGCCGCTCTTCTTCGCCATCCAGGTTGCGATGTAGTCCATAAGGCCGGGGTTCAGGCAGTCGTAGGGCTCGAGGCCCGATGCCTTCAGCTGCGCTCTGACGGCGTCCATCTTTGCAGGCGCGAACCCGCTTTCGATGATCGACGACACGAAGGCTGCAAAGCCCGGCTTCGCCCAGCCGCTTTCCTGAAAGCGTTCCGGATGGACGAACGACAATCCCTGGAACGGATGTTCGCGCACGACCGGCCCATACATATGAACGCCGCACTCCTTGCAGGCGTGTCGCTGGATCAAGGCTGTGGAATCGACGACGGCGAGCTTGTCGTTATTCTCCAGCACCTCGACGCTTTCGGTCGGAGCGACGGCCACGACCGAAAAGACTGCGCCGTCTGGCTTCCAGCACTTGGTGCAGCCGCAGGCGTGATTGTGGGCGATATCGCTCTTGATCCTGACCTTCACGGGGTTGCTTGCGCATTTGCAGACGAGCGTCCCGCCTGCGAAAGCAGCGTCAGTCGCCCGAAAGCCTGAATCCACTGCCGGATGTATGGCTATGCTGGTCATGGGTTTCTCCTCCCCTTCTGGGCCGTTTGCGATATGCCCGGCCAAGCTCTGCAATCAGTCTCCCAATCTCCGCGCGTGCCAGCGCAGATGGTCTTCCATGAAAGTCGAAATGAAGAAGTAGGAGTGGCCGTAGCCTTCCTGCATGCGAAGCCGCAGGCTGATGCCGGCCGCCTCGCAGGCTTGCCTGAGCTCTTCGGGGCGCAATCCATCCTCCAGGAAGCTATCCGCCGTCCCTTGATCGACGAGGAATTCCGGAAACCGGTGCCCGTCTTCGATCAGCGAGCAGGCATCATATGCCCGCCAGCGCGCTTCATCCGCTCCAAGGTATTTCCGGAATGCCGGCTTTGACCAGCCGGAGACCGAGGGATGGCTGATCGGCGCGAAGGCCGAGCAGCTGCCGAAGCGTCCGGGGTTCTTGAGCGCGATCGTGATCGCACCGTGGCCCCCCATCGAGTGACCGAAGATGCCCTGTCGCGTCATGTCGACCGGAAACTCGGCTTCGATAAGATTCGGCAATTCATCGACGACGTAGCTGTACATCCGATAGTTCTGCGCGAACGGCGGCTCGGTGGCGTCGACATAGAAGCCGGCGCCTTTTCCGAACTGCCAATTATCAGGTTCGTCCGGGACGGCCTCGCCCCGCGGACTGGTGTCGGGGCAGACGACGATCATGCCGAGCTCTGCGGCAAGACGCCGATACTCGCCCTTTTCCATGACGTTGGCATGGGTGCAGGTCAGACCGGAAAGGTACCATAGAACCGGCAGCTTCCGTGCTTTGGCCTGCGGCGGCAGGAATATCGCAAAGGTCATGTCGCAGTCGCAGGCGTCCGAGCGGTGGACGTAAACGCCCTGGGTGCCGCCATGAGAATTTTCGGTCGAGATCGTCTTCATGGCTCAGTACACGACCACGCCGCGGATGCTTTCGCCCTTGTGCATCAGCTCGAAGCCCTTGTTGATGTCTTCGAGCGGCATGGTGTGGGTGATCATCGGATCGATCTGGATCTTGCCCTGCATGTACCAGTCAACAATCTTCGGCACGTCGGTGCGGCCGCGCGCGCCGCCAAACGCCGTGCCCATCCAGTTGCGGCCGGTAACCAGCTGGAACGGACGGGTGGAGATTTCTTGGCCGGCGCCGGCAACGCCGATGATAATGGACTTGCCCCAGCCGCGATGGGAAGATTCCAACGCCTGGCGCATCACCTTGGTGTTGCCGGTGCAGTCGAACGTGTAGTCGGCGCCGCCGATCAGGTCGCCGTGGCGCTTGGTCAAGTTGACGAGATAGGGCACGATATCGTCGCCGACTTCCTTCGGATTGACAAAATGGGTCATGCCGAACTTTTCGCCCCAGGCCTTGCGGTCAGGGTTGATGTCGACGCCGATGATCATGTCGGCACCGGCAAGACGCAGGCCCTGCAGAACGTTGAGACCGATGCCGCCGAGACCGAAGACGATGGCCGTGGCGCCGATCTCGACCTTGGCGGTGTTGATGACGGCGCCGATGCCGGTCGTGACACCGCAGCCGATATAGCAGATCTTGTCGAAGGGCGCGTCGGGATTGACCTTGGCAAGGGCGATCTCCGGCAGCACGGTGAAGTTCGAAAAGGTCGAGCAACCCATATAGTGATGGATCTTGTCCTTGCCGATCGAGAAGCGCGAGGTGCCGTCCGGCATCACGCCCTGGCCCTGGGTCGCGCGGATCGAGGTGCAGAGATTGGTCTTGCGCGAGGTGCAGGAATAGCATTCGCGGCATTCCGGGGTGTAGAGCGGAATGACGTGGTCGCCCTTCTTCACCGAAGTGACGCCGGGGCCGACATCAACGACGATGCCGGCGCCCTCATGGCCGAGGATCGCCGGGAAGAGGCCTTCCGGGTCGGCGCCCGACAAAGTGAAATCATCGGTGTGGCAGATGCCCGTCGCCTTGACCTCCACCAGCACTTCGCCGGCCCGCGGCCCCTCCAGCTGCACGGTCATCACTTCGAGCGGTTTTCCTGCCTGAACGGCAACGGCGGCGCGAACGTCCATTTTGATATCCTTCCTCTTAAACTGAATTCTGATGCTGCATATTCCGATCGACCGGCTCTCGCCGATCTGCTTCGCTGCGTTCCCGCCGAGACTTCAAGCTCTCGCCTTCGGGCTTTTGTTCATCTCGGGCCCATTGTCGCCAAGGACCCCATCACGTCTCCCGCTCAACCTGGCACCAGACCGCAAGCAGCGGCCGGGCTGTGCATCTTATCGCGAAGGATTGCCCGGCGTCGTTTGCAAAGACCGTCCCGATACCGGCAGAGAACCACTCGGAATCGCCGAGGCGGATTTCGCCCGGCGAAAGCAGAATGAAGGCGCGGGGCTGCGTCTGAACATGATCGGGGAATCTTGTGTAGCGATCCATGTAGATCACGCCGACCCTGAGATCGGCGCGTTCCTCCATGCCGCCGGGACCGACCAAGACCGCGTGGGAGTGCGTATTGCCAAAATTCAGGCTTGCGAACGGACCGGAGCGGCCGCGTCTCCAGAGCAGCTTATCGGCGAGACTCTGGAACTGGCCGGCAATCGCTTCGTATTTCCGTCCCGATTTTGCAAGATGGCCGATGGCTTCATCCAGCCCTTCGGGCGCGCCGGGAAGAGGCCCGCCCTCCGGACGCACCTTGCCGGTCTTGAGCAGCCTCTGGAGAACCTTGCCCGCGACGAAGCTGGCGACGGCAGGAGCCTCCGCCGACAGCATCAGCCCGCCGACATCGTTGAGGAATTCCTGCAGCGGCCGAGAGCGCCTCTCCCTGCCGATGTCGTGCAGCCGTATGTATGCCGGCTTCTCGTCATCGTTGAGGAGAAGGTCGGCACCAGGTTTGATTGGACGTCCCACGACGCGCGCCACGTTCGGTCTCCCCCGCTAGAGCGCCTTTTGCAATTCCGGCAGGGCGTCGAAGAGATCGGCAACCAATCCGTAGTCGGCGACCTGGAAGATCGGCGCCTCCTCGTCCTTGTTGATGGCAACGATGACCTTCGAATCCTTCATGCCGGCCAGATGCTGGATGGCGCCTGATATGCCGCAGGCAATGTAGAGCTGCGGCGCCACCACCTTGCCGGTCTGGCCGACCTGCCAGTCGTTCGGCGCATAACCGGCGTCGACGGCGGCACGGGATGCACCGACGGCAGCGCCGAGCTTGTCGGCAAGCGGCAGGATGACTTCCCTGAATTTTTCCGCAGAGCCGAGTGCCCGGCCGCCGGAGATGATGATCTTCGCCGATGTCAGCTCCGGACGATCGGAGGCCGACAGCGCGTCCCTGACGAAGGTCGAAAGCCCCGGATCGGAAACCGCCGGGATTGCCTCGATCGTTGCCGAACCACCCTCCGGTGCAGAGGCAAAGGATGCGGTGCGCACGGTGATGACCTTCTTGGCATCGCTCGCCTGCACCGTCTGGATGGCATTGCCGGCATAGATCGGCCGCTTGAAGGTGTCGGACGAGATCACCTCGATGATCTCCGAGACCTGGGCGACATCGAGAAGGGCTGCGACCCGCGGCAGCACGTTCTTGCCGACCGAGGTGGCGGCAGACAGGATCGTGTCGTAGCTGCCTGCCAGCGAGACAATCAGGTCGGCCAGCGGCTCGGCCAGATTGTTGGCGAGTTCGTCGCTTTCGGCCAGCAGCACCTTGGAGACGCCGGCAAGTTTGGCCGCTTGTTCGGCAGCGGGCTTGGCAGCCTTGCCGGCAACCAGCACATGCACGTCGCTTGCCTGTTCCTTGGCGATCTTGGCTGCCGCCGTCAGCGCCTTGGCGGTCTGATCGGACAGGCTGGCATTGTCGTGGTCAGCCAGAAGAAGAATGGTCATGATGATGGCTCCTGTTCCAACTGATTACAGCACGCCGGCTTCGTTTTTGAGCTTGTCGATCAGTTCGGCGACCGACTTGACTTTGACGCCGGCCTTGCGGCCGGACGGCTCCTCGGTCTTCAAGACCTTGAGGCGTGGCGTCGTGTCAACGCCAAAGTCGCCGGGCGTTTTCTTGTCGAGCGGCTTCTTCTTCGCCTTCATGATGTTCGGCAACGAGGCATAACGCGGTTCGTTCAAGCGCAGATCCGTGGTGACAACAGCCGGCAGCTTGATCTCGATCGTCTGCAGGCCGCCATCGACTTCGCGGGTGACGGTCGCTTTGCCATCACCGATCTCGATCTTCGAGGCGAAGGTCGCCTGGGCAACTCCCATCAATGCCGCCAGCATCTGGCCGGTCTGGTTGCTGTCGTCATCAATCGCCTGCTTGCCAACGATGATCAGCCCCGGCTGTTCGGCATCAGCGACAGCCTTCAAGATCTTGGCGACGGTCAGCGGCTCGATCTGATCGTCGGTCTCGACCAGGATTGCCCGATCGGCGCCCATCGCAAGGGCGGTCCGCAGCGTCTCCTCGGCCTTGGCAGGACCGATCGAAACGACCACCACTTCCTCGGCCTTGCCGGCCTCCTTCAGCCGCAGCGCCTCTTCCACCGAGATCTCGTCGAACGGGTTCATCGACATCTTCACATTGGCAAGCTCGACACCCGAACCATCCGGCTTCACCCGGATCTTCACGTTGTAGTCGACAACCCGTTTGACTGGGACGAGAATTTTCATGGGCAACCCCCCTTTATATTTTTAAACTGCTGGCCGTTCGGCAAGCAATGCCCAGAAGGCGAAGAGCGGCGTGTCGAGCGACCTCATGGCATGTCTGATGCCAGGGACATTGTAGAACGATCCACCGATACCTGGCGAAAACCAGTCCCCTTCCCCCTGCTGGAACTCTCCCTCGGACATTACGAGGTAGACCTCCTCTGGCGCATGAACGTGGTCGGGATAGCGCACCTGAGGCGCCATCAACGTCACGCCGATCCACAGGTCGCTCCGCTCCTCCAATCCTCCCGGGCCGATGATCATCGCATTGGCATGCCCATCGACAAAATTGTCGCTGGCCGTGTGGTCATACTTGGTGCGCCGACGCCATTCAAGCATTGGCTCGATGCCTTTGAACCCGTCGATCAATCGCGTCAGCGAAGGATAGGACGTATCGATCGAGAGCGCTACATCAAGCTGAGCGCACACGGGCAATCGGCTTCCCTCTCCCGCACGCGCGGCTCCCGGGCACTCCAGCGCGGCAAAAATCTGACGGATCGAGCGGCGGGCTTCCGGGGCCTTGGCGAACTGGTCGAAAGCCACGAAAGCCGCATCCACGAAAATCTGCAGGCTTTCATTGCGTAAACTCATGTCATCACCTCCGGAGACGATCGGCCGGCAAGCGGCCGCTCTTGCGATCAGATATCTTTCGCGATGCGCAGCCCATCATAGACGGCGGCATGCGTGTTGCGCGCGGCGACCGCATCCCCGATCCGGAACAGCTGAAACTTGCCGTCGGGATTGCGAATGACGGACTGGGGTTCTCCGGAAAGAAGCTGGTCATGCGACATCTCGCCGAGATTGCTCGAGCTGGGCTTCAGCTCGAAATAGAGCTCATCGAGCGGAATGGTCCCATGATTGACGACGATCTGGTCGAAGCTGTGCTGCCTGGCAATCCCGCCGTAATCGCTGCCGACATGGGCGACGAGCTGGTTGCCGCTCTTCTCGACGGCTTCGAGACGATAGGTGACGGTGAAGGTCACGTCATGCTTCTGCAGAGACCGCATGTAAGGCACCAGGTTCATGGCCATGACCTCCGGCGCGAAGGACCGGTCCGGCGTCATGATCTCGACCTTGGCGCCTGCCTGGGCGAGAAACTCGGCTGCCTGAAGACCGGCATGGTCGCCGGCATCGTCGAAGATCAGCACGTTGGTTCCAGGCTTCACGTCGCCGGAGATGATGTCCCATGACGAGACCACCAGCTCGTTGCCGCTCGCGAGAACCTCGGTATGCGGCAACCCGCCGGTCGCGATGATGACGACATCGGGGTTCTCGGCCGCGATGGTATCGGCTTCCGCCCAAGTGTTGAAATGGAAGGTGACGTCGTATTTTTCGCACTGGCTCATGCGCCAGTCGATGATGCTGATCATTTCCCTGCGGCGCTCGCTCTGGGCGGTGAGCCGGATCTGACCGCCGGGATTGTTCGCCGCTTCGAAAACGACGACCTGGTGGCCGCGTTCTCCGGCGACGCGCGCCGCTTCCAGACCGGCCGGGCCGGCGCCGACGATGACGACCTTTTTCTTGGCCTCAGCCTTCGCCACGATATGCGGCATGGTCAGTTCGCGGCCGGTGGCGGCATTGTGGATACAGAAGGCGGCCCCGCCCTGGTAGATGCGATCGAGACAGTAATTGGCGCCGACGCAGGGACGAATATCGTCTTCCCGCTTTTCGATGATCTTGCGGACGATGTGCGGGTCGGTCATGTGGGCGCGTGTCATGCCGACCATGTCGACCTTGCCGGAGGCGATCGCGTGGCGCGCGGTGGCAACGTCAGGGATTTTCGCCGCATGGAAGGTCGGGAAATTGGTAGCGGCGCGAATTTCGCCGGCGAAATCGAGATGCGGCGAATTCGCCATGCCCTGGATCGGGATCACGTCGGTCAGACCCGCATCGGTATCGATGTGACCGCGGATCACGTTCAGGTAATCGATCAGGCCGCTTGCCTTCAGACGCTTGGAGATTTCGATGCCGTCGCCCTTACCGGTGCCGCCGGGAAGACATTCGTCTGCGGTATAGCGCACGCCCAGAATGAAGTCGTTCCCCACCCTTTGCCGGATCGCTTTGAAGACATCGAAGCAGAAGCGCAAACGGTTGTCGAGCGAGCCGCCATAGGGACCGTCGAGCTCGTTGGTGAGCGGAGACGTGAACTGATCGATCAGGTGACCGTAGGCTTCCAGCTCGACGCCGTCCATGCCACCTGCCTTCATGCGCTCGGCAGCGTCGGCGAAATCCTTGATGATGCGCTCGATGTCCCAATCTTCCATCTTCTTCGGGAAGGACCGGTGGGAAGCCTCGCGATGATGCGACGGCGCCACGACCGGCAGCCAGTCGCCCTTGTCCCAGCGCGTGCGCCGGCCGAGATGCGTGAGCTGGATCATGATCGCCGCACCCTCTTCATGCACGGCGTCGGTCATTTCCCTGATCCAGGGTACGATCTCGTCCTTATAGGCGAGCAGGTTGTTGAAGACCGGCGGGCTGTCTCTGGAAACCGCGGCCGAGCCCGCCGTCATCGTCAAGGCCACGCCGCCCTTTGCCCGCTCCACCGTATAGGCACGGTACCTCTCCTTCGGCATGCCGTCTTCCGGATAGGCCGGCTCGTGGGAAGTCACGATGATACGGTTGCGCAGCGTCAGATGCTTGAGCTGGTAGGGCTGAAGAAGGGGATCGTTCGACATGGGCCGTGGTTCCGGATTAAAAACGTCAGAGGAGACGCTAAGCACAATGTACATATGTGTCAACATTGAAAACAACTGGGTCGTTGATTTCGACACTGATGTACATTTTTCTTGTGCGCAGCTTGATAATTTGATAGGAGATAGCCCATGGATCAGGCTTTGAACGACACTGGTTGGCGCGGATCACAGGAGGGATGGCTGGAAGCAGCTTACCACTCCCTGCTGGATTCCGGCGTGGATTCGGTGAAAATTCTGCCGCTGGCAAAGAAGCTCAACCTCTCTCGCACGAGCTTTTACTGGTTCTTCAAGGACCGGGAGGAACTGCTGGCCGGGCTCGTGGCGCGCTGGCGCGATAAAAACACCGGCAACATCATCAAGCAGTCCGAAGCCTACGCGGAATCGCTTGCCGAGGCGATGCTCAACGTCTTCGACTGCTGGCTCAACAATGATCTGTTCGACGCCAGGTTCGAATTCGCCGTGCGCAGCTGGGCGCTGCAGTCCGACGAGATTCTCGCCGAGGTCCGGCAAGCCGATCAGCTCCGGCTTGATGCGCTCAAGCGGATGTTTATCCGGTTCGGGCTACCAGAAGCGACATCAGATGTCCGAGCGCGAACAACTTACCTCGTGCAGATCGGATATATCTCCATGCAAGCCAAGGAGGAACTCGCCGTCCGCATGAAACGGATTCCCGAATATATCGCGATCTACACCGGCGAAGTGCCGCAGCAGAGGGAGCTCGATCGCTTCTTCTCGCGGCATGGCTACAGGCCGGGTTAGGGAAGGCCGGGATGAGCGTTTCCTTGAGGATCGGCATCATTGGCGGCGGCGGTTGGCTGGGCGGAGCAATTGCCTGCTCGATCCTTGATGCCGGCCTGGTCGAACCTCGAAATCTCTCCCTCTCCTATCGCAGCGAGCAGCCGCGCCGTTTCCCGAATTCTTTTTTGACCACCGACAATCAGGCGCTTGCAAACCGCTCGGACGTGATCCTTCTCTCCGTCCGTCCCGATGACTGGCATGCTCTTGATGTCGATGCCGGCGGCAAGCTGGTCATCTCGGTCATGGCGGGCATCCGTCTGGACGCACTTTCCGAGCGCCACAACACCGGCCGCGTTGTCCGCGCTTTGCCCAATGCCGCTGCCGAAGTGGCCAAGTCCTATACGCCGTGGATCGGCGCGAGCAATTTGACCGAAGACGACCGGGCGCTTGTCCGCGCGATTTTTCAGGCATGCGGATCTGAGGACGAGGTCGCAAGGGAAAGCGACATCGATTACCTCACGGGTCTTTCCGGGTCCGGACCGGCATTCCCGGCGCTGCTCGCCGCCGCCATGATGAGCGACGCCGTCGCAAATGGCCTGCCGGCGGAGATTGCGAGCCGCGCCGTCAACACGGTGATCACAGGCGCCGGCCGCCTGCTGGAGCGCCGCGACGAATGTCCCGATGAGGTTGTTCAAACCTTTGTCGGCTATCGCGGCACCACTGCGGCAGCCATCGAAGGCATGCGCGCGGCCGGGTTCGACGCTTCGGTTGCGGAGGGGCTGTCGGCGGCATTCAAGAAATCGGTGAGTATGGGAGACGCTTCCTGACAACCGTTGGAGCGGGTCCTGCGGCGCCCCGCTCGGCAAAATCGGCCGCTAAACAGAGGGAACGAGAATGAAAAAACTATTCGCATCGACATGTCTGACGTTCGGCCTGATCGGCGGGGCGTCTTTCGCCAGCGCCGCCGAATGCGGCACTGTCACCATCGCCAGCATGAACTGGCAGAGTGCAGAGGTTCTCTCCAACCTCGACAAGTTCATCCTGAACGAAGGTTATGGCTGTGAAGCCGAAATCACCGTCGGCGACACCGTCCCGACGATCACCTCGATGGCCGAAAAGGGCCAGCCGGATATCGCGCCGGAAGCCTGGATCGACCTGCTTCCCGATGTCGTCAAGAAGGGAACGGAAGAAGGCCGGATCGTCCAGGTCGGCTCTCCCCTGCCCGATGGCGGCGTGCAGGGCTGGTGGATTCCCAAATATCTGGCCGATGCCCATCCCGATATCAAGACCATCGGCGACGTGCTGAAACATCCGGAACTCTTCCCCGCTCCCGAGGATCCGAAGAAGGGCGCGATCTACAACGGACCGCAGGGCTGGGGCGGCACCGTCGTGACCACGCAGCTCTACAAGGCCTTCGAAGCCGACAAGGCCGGCTTCACCCTCGTCGATACCGGCTCGGCTGCCGGCCTCGATGGTTCGATCTCCAAGGCCTACGAACGCAAGGAAGGCTGGGCCGGCTACTACTGGGCGCCGACCGCTCTGCTCGGCAAGTATGAGATGGTCAAGCTGGAAGCCGGCGTGCCGAACGACGCCGCCGAATGGAAGCGCTGCAATACCGTTGCCGATTGCCCTGATCCGAAGCCGAATGCATGGCCGGTCGACAAGATCGTCACCCTCGTTGCAAAGCCTTTCTCGGAAAAGGTCGGTCCTGAAGTCATGGACTACCTGACGAAGCGCTCCTGGAGCAACGAAACGGTCAACAAGCTCATGGCCTGGATGACCGACAACCAGGCGACCGGCGAGGACGGTGCCAAGCACTTCCTCAAAGAAAACAAGGACCTCTGGACGAAGTGGGTCTCGCCTGAGGCAGCTACGAAGATCGAAGCTGCTCTTTAACACTGACTGCTGCGGTGCGCGTAAAAGCGCACCGCCTCTCGCTGCCGATGAAATCAAAAAGACTGCCGCGGCTCTGTGAAGAAAAAGGGGAACCGAATGGAATGGTTTTATAAATTCCCGCATATGGATGACGACGCCCTTCGCAATCTGAAGAAGGCGATCGATGACGGTTTTCGTACATTTACCCGCAGCTATGGCGACGCGATCGAAAACCTCTTCTCCCCGCTGCAGCATTTCCTGATCGCCGCCGACCGCTTCATGACGCAGACCCCGTGGCCGATCATTACGGCAATCATCCTTGTCATCGCATGGTTTGCGAGCCGCAGCCTGAAGATCGTCTTCGGCTGTCTCGTCACACTGCTGCTGATCGGCTATTTCGACATGTGGGACGATACGATGCGGACGGTCTCGATGATCTTCGTCTGTACCGTGCTCTCCATTGCCATCGGCATTCCGATGGGGATATTGATGGCGCGTTCCGACCGGCTGCAGCGCGTTATCAATCCGATCCTCGACGTCATGCAGACCATGCCGAGCTTCGTCTATCTGATCCCGGTCGTCATGCTTCTCGGCATCGGCAAGGTACCGGGATTGATCGCCGTCGTCATCTACGCCATCCCGCCGATGATAAGGCTGACCGATCTCGGCATCCGCCTGGTCGACAAGGACGTGCTCGAGGCAGCCGATGCGTTCGGAACGTCGAGCTCGCAGAAGCTGTTCAAGGTTCAGCTGCCGCTGGCGCTTCCCACCATCATGGCCGGTATCAACCAGACCATCATGATGGCGCTCGCCATGGTAGTCGTCGCTTCGATGATCGGCGTCCAGGGTCTTGGCCAGCCGGTTCTGAAAGCCATCGCCAACCAGTACTTCACCCTGGGCATTTTCAACGGCCTTGCCATCGTCGGCATCGCCATCATCTTCGACCGGGTCAGCCAGGCGTATGGCAAGCGGCTCCAGAAGCATCGGGAGATCGTCCATGGCTGATCAACGTTTCGGCGGCATCAAGATCCGCCACCTCTACAAGATCTTCGGTCCCAATCCTGCCGCTCATGTCGATGCCGTCCAGAAGGGACTGTCGAAGACCGAGCTCAACGAAAAGCACGGCCACGTGCTCGGCCTGAAAGATATCAATGTCGAGATACCCTCGGGCCGCATCCAGGTCATCATGGGCCTTTCGGGTTCGGGCAAGTCGACGCTCATCCGCCACATCAACCGTCTGATCGATCCGACATCAGGGGAAGTGCTTGTCGACGGCGTCGATGTGGTGAAAATGAACGAGACCGAATTGCGGACGTTTCGCCGGCACCAGACGGCAATGGTGTTTCAGAAGTTCGCGCTTCTGCCGCACCGGAATGTTCTCGACAATACTATCTTCGGCCGCGAAGTGCAGGGCATGGAGCGCTCGAAAGCCGTCGACGTCGCCATGGGCTGGCTGGAGCGGGTAGGCCTGAAGGGCTTCGAGAGCAAATATCCCAACCAGCTCTCGGGCGGCATGCAGCAGCGCGTCGGGCTGGCACGCGCCCTCTCGAACGATGCGCCGGTTCTGCTGATGGATGAGGCCTATTCGGCGCTCGACCCTTTGATCCGCACGGATATGCAGACGGTCCTTCTCGACATTCAGAAGGAGATTAAGAAGACCATCGTCTTCATCACCCACGATCTCGATGAAGCGCTTCGGCTGGGCGACCAGATTGCGATCCTGCGCGATGGCGAAGTCATCCAGCAGGGCACCAGCCAGGACATCGTTCTGCGTCCGGCCGACGCCTACATCGCCAACTTCGTCAAGGAGGTCAATCGAGGCCGGGTCATCCAGGTCGACGCCGTGATGACACCCCTGCATTCCGGTGCGGCGCCAGGCGGATTGACAATTGCATCAGGCACGACCGTCGAAGACGCCGTCCGGATCCTGGCATCGGCGGCGCACGATGATGCCAGGGTGGTTTCACCATCCGGGGAAGCATTGGGGCTTGTCACCTTCCGCCAGCTCGCGGGCGCAATGGTGAACTCGCAGGAGGTGGCCCCCCGGCGCGACAGCGCCCTCTCGGTCGCACTTTGAAGCTGCACGTGCGTCCGTTTTCGAAGCGATCCGTCGCTTGTGCCTTCAGTGAGAAATCACTGCTCAGCTCAAAGAACCGAACGCATCGCGCGCGGCGGCATCATGCCGGCGTCCGATCGTTCGTGCCCAATGAGAAACTAAAGATCTCTATCCACTTCGCGCAGTTCATTGCGCGCAACAGGCGGCTTCGGCGACGCTGGTCGATATACATTTTGCGCAAGGTCAGTCCAGACTGCGTCACGAAAAGCCGGTTGGCCGACAATATCGGGACCCGACAATTGCTCCATAGCTAAGGAACAGTAAGATGAAACCCGACCAAGACCATGATGGTTTGCGGTCCCAAAGCCAAGCCCGTCCATCCCATCACCCCCAACAGGATGGAAGGGATCGTACATACGCACTCCATCCCGTGCGTATGCCTGCACGCCTATCGCCTGCCGAGGGCCCTCTTTAAGCGGTCCACTAAGAACCTTCGGCAGGCGACTGCGCGGCTCTCGAATGGGGCGTTCCCTATAAACTTCAGATGATGCGCGTCTCAGCAGATCGCCGCGGCTGAACCTGTGGCGTGGCGGATACAGCTGTAAAATCAATCCCTTAGCGTAGTCGTTTGATCAGCGGGGTTATCACCATAACCGGCAGCGTGACGTCTTGCCTATTCCGGCGGGTTCTGTCAGCTCATGTCGTCTGGGCGACAAATTTGCGCTGGATGGGAACGATCGATAATGCATTCAACGGGTTGATCTTTTCGACGCCCGCCACGCCCGAATTCGGCCTGCATCGGCTGCCGAAAGCCGCTGATATCGATGCCGATGCCGATGCCAAGCGGAAATCCACGTGCTCGGCGGCAAGCCGCTTCACTATAAATTATAATCATCTAATATACAGGCAAGCTCCGCTCATCCAGACCATCTGCTGGCCTTGATGAAGCCCTGCGGCGGAGGATGCATGACGACTGACAAGACTGGCAGAGTGCACCAATCCGGCACCCGCGCGGATCGCCATCAGGCTGGCATCTCAGAGCGGCCAAGAAGGGCATGTCGAAACAGCCACATCGAACAATGGGAGCAGCATGACTGAAAATAGCCCTGCGCCATTTTCATTTCGATTTAGTGGTTCGTCCTTCGACAACATGGTCGAAACGCTGGGCGGCGCTTTTGGCGCATTTGATGCCGAGCCCGTCGGCCGCGCCCAGGACTTCCATTGGGGATTGGATTTCTCCGTCTGTGACAAGGCCGTCCTGCTCACGGGTTATCACGAGGCGGAGTTTCAGTTCAATATCGAGCCGACCGTCGATACGTCGGAGTATCTGTCGATCGTCGTGCCGCGCAGCGGCGGCATGGGGGTCACCTATGGGTCGCGCATCGCCGAGGCCGGGCAAGGAAAATTGCTTCTCTATAACAATTTCGAGCCTGACAGCGTCATCATGCATGGGCAATCGAACGTCATCGACGAATTGCTGATCAACTGGCCTGTCATCCTCCAGACGATCGGCCAGACTTTCGAGATGCCGTTCAGCGGCTCTCTCGACCTGCTGCCGGAACTGGATCTGTCCAAGCCGGAAGGTCGGCTGATCGGCAACCTCACGGAAACGATCATCTTGGGCATGCGCAACGATGGGCCCTTGCTGCAGTCGCCGATCGCCATGGCGCATATGACGCAGGCGCTGGCCGATCTGGTCGTGCGCCTGGTGCCGCACCGGCTGTCGCATTTCCTGGAGAATGGCCCCGCCCTGATCGCCCCCCGGCACGTCCGCAGGGCGATCGAATTCATGCATGCCAATATCGATCAGCCGATCACCATGTTGAAGGTGGCCGAAGCGGCCAGCGTATCCAGCCGGGCGCTCGAAACCGGTTTTCGTGCATTCAGGGGAACCTCTCCCGCCGCCTATCTGCTGACGCTTCGGCTGCGCGCCGCGCGCCAGGATCTGCTCGATCCCGAGAGCAAGGAGACCATGAAGGCCATCTGCCTCAAATGGGGCTTCTTTCATTTCGGCCGGTTTTCCGCAGTCTATAAAACCACATACGGAGAATACCCCTCCGACACCAGGAAGCGCGTAATCCGTCGATAGCGGCCGTGGCTTGCGGCGCGGGGGTGTTTACGTCTCGTCCCTCGGCGGCAATGTGTAATGCACTCTCATCGTCCTCGGATCCCGCTTCACGATCTGCATGAGCCCTTCGCGTTCCGCCAGGACGTTGAGTTCCCTGAGCACGAGAGAATGCGCGATCCCCAGCTTCCGCGCAAAGGCGCGGCTGTCACGCGCAATCCCCAGCTCCGCGGCGACAAGCAGACCGGCCTGTATGGATGTCAGCCCGACATCCTTGCCTTGCGCCGCAGCGACGAGGGCAAGAAAACGATCGGCGTCGGACGCCTCTTCGCTCACGCGGCTTTTCGCCGGCGGAAGGACACCATGATGGATTTCGAGGTCGGCGTATCGCTTTCCCTGCCGGCGCTGCCAAGCGGCACGAGCACGTTCAGTTCGGGGTAGTAGCCCGCTATGCTTCCTCGCGGAATATCATAGGGCACAAAGCGGAAATTCTCAGCGATACGCTGGATACCGTCCTCATGCTCGCCGACCACGTCGACCCGGTCACCGGCCTTAGCATTCATCGCCTCCAGGTCGGCTGGATGAATGAAGATGACCTGCCGTTCCCCATAGACGCCACGGTATCGGTCATCGAGACCGTAAACCGTCGTATTATATTGATCGTGCGACCGGAACGTTTGCAGGGCGAAACGCCCCTCGCCCTTTCGCGCCCGCTGATGCACCGTCTCCTCCGGAAGCGCTTCGCAAGAAAATGACGCCTTGCCAGCCGGCGTATCCCACTCCCTGTGGGCGGCCGTATTGCGCAGGTGGAAACCGCGCGGTTTGCGCAGGCGCGTATTGTAGTTTTCGAAGCCTGGAATGGTCGCCTCGATATGATCGCGGATGCGGTCGTGGTCGCCGGCAAGCTCTGCCCAATCGACCACGGCGGAGCCGACCGTCGCCTGTGCAATGCCGGCAATGATGGCGACTTCCGAGAGGAGATGCGGCGAAGCCGGGCGATTGATGCCGGCGGAACCATGCACCATGCTCATCGAATCCTCGACGCTCACGAGCTGGGACTTGCCCGCCGCGTTCAGATCCATCTCGGTGCGTCCGAGGCACGGCAGGATGAAGGCCGTCTCGCCGGGCATGAGATGCGAATGATTGGGTTTGGTGGCGATATGCACCGTCAGTTTCAGCCGCCGAAGCGCCTTTTCAACGAGTGCGCTGTCGGGCGTGGCGCGGGCGAAATTGCCGCCAAGCCCGATGAAGGCCTCAGCCGAGCCGTCGAGCATTGCTCCGATCGCGGCAAGGACATTGTGGCCGTGTTCGCGGGGAACGGTGAAGCGGAAATGCTTCTCCAGCGCATCGAGGAAATTGTCTGCCGGCTTTTCGTTGATGCCGACGGTGCGGTCACCCTGCACGTTGGAATGGCCGCGAACCGGGCAAAGGCCGGCGCCCGGCCGGCCGATATTGCCGCGCAGGAACATGAAGTTGGCAATCTCGCGGATCGTCGCCACCGAATGCAGATGCTGGGTCACGCCCATCGCCCAGGTGCAGATGACCCGCTCGGCATTGATATAGACATCGGCCGCCCGTTCGATCTCCTGCCGGCTCAGTCCCGACTGGTCCTCGATGTCAGCCCAGTTCGTCGCCTCGACCGCTGCCCGGTATTCTGCAAAACCCGCGCAATGTTCGGCGAGAAATGCATGGTCGAGAACGGCGGGCAGACCGGCGGCGACCGCTGCTTCTTCCGCGGCCAGCACGGCCTTCGCCATCCCGCGCACCGCGGCCATGTCGCCGCCGAGTTGTGGCTGCAGATAGAGGCTCGCGATATCGGTCGAACCACCGCGCAGCATCTCGACCTTGTCCTGGGGGTCGGAGAAGCGCTCCAGGCCGCGTTCGCGGATGGGATTGAAAACGATGACGCGCGCGCCGCGGATCGCCGCCCGGCGCAAGTCGCCAAGCATCCTCGGATGGTTGGTGCCGGGGTTCTGTCCGATCACGAAGATCGCGTCGGCCTCTTCGAAATCCTCCAGCAGCACGGTACCCTTGCCGACACCGATCGCCTGACGCATGGCGATGCCGCTCGCCTCGTGGCACATGTTGGAGCAGTCGGGAAAATTATTGGTGCCGTAGACGCGCACGAACAGCTGGTACAGGAAGGCGGCCTCGTTGCTCGCCCGGCCCGACGTGTAGAATTCCGCCCGGTTGGGATTATCGAGGCCTGTCAGAATGCTGCCGATCTCGGCAAAGGCATCCTCCCACGCGACCGGCAGGTAACGGTCGCTCGCCGCATCGTAGCGCATCGGGTGGGTGAGGCGGCCATTGAGTTCCAGTTCATAGTCCGTCAGCCGGCGAAGCTGCGATACAGTCTTTTCCGCGAAGAAGGCGGGCGTGGCCCGCTTCTCCGTTGCCTCCCAGGCAACAGCTTTCACGCCGTTCTCGCAGAACTCGAACGACGATCCGTGCTCCGGGTCGCCCCAGGCGCAGCCCGGGCAATCGAACCCATCAGGCTGGTTCGCCTTCAGCATCGTCCGCGCCCCTGAAATGGGCATGCCGCTTTGAAGCAACCGCTTCCCACAACTCTTCAAAGCGCCCCAGCCGCCGGCTGCCGCCGATTTTTTACCAATGAATTTTGTGTCCATGCGCCCTTATTGTCGAAGCGGGGAAAACATCAAGGGCGCACGAGCGATGGCTCGATAGGAAAAACCTATCAAGGATCTATCCAACGTCCTTCATGGCATGGCGTTCCTCAGGCGAATGCGCCAGGATGCGATTGCGGCCTTGCGTCTTGGCGTCGTAGAGCGCGGCATCGGCCTCGGTCAGCAGGCGGCTCGGGTTGATCCTCAGGGTGGCTCCCGTTGCGCAGGATATGCCGATGCTGGCCGTCACCCGTCCGAATTCGCTGCCGGAGTGAACGATATTTTCCTGGCTGAGGAGACGTGCGAATTGCTCGGCAACGATCATCGCCCCTTTCGCACTGGTTGCGGGCAGCAGAACGACGAATTCTTCTCCGCCGTAGCGTGCGACGATATCTGCCGGGCGGCTTACGGACTGGCGCAGACACCTGCTGACGACACGCAGGCATTGGTCTCCGGCGGGATGACCATAGGTGTCGTTATAGGCCTTGAAGCGGTCGATATCGACCATCAGAAGGCTGAACGGCGTGTTTTTCCTGGCGCTTCCTGCGGTCTCACGTGCGAAAGCTTCGTCGAAGGCCCGGCGATTGACCATGCCGGTGAGCCCATCTGTCTCGGCGAGGTTCTTCAGCTGTTCCGCCGAAAGCCTGAGCGCGATTTCCGCCTGCTTCGTCGCTGTGATGTCTGAGACAACGGCCATCGCCGTGCCGTCTTCCGCTAGCCTTGTCCGGATGCTGCGCCAATCGCCATTGTGAAGCTGAACCTCTTCGTCCTTGTTGCTATGCAACGTAGCGGCGGTGGCCTTGATCCACTCTTCACGGTCATTTTGCGGGATACCGGTGCGCTCGCCCGTTTCGGCGACGCGGCGAAGGATGTCGCTGATATGCGCACCAACCACGCGGGCGTCCCCGGATAACGGAAAGGCGGTGCGATACTGGTCGTTGCAAAAAACGAGAAAACCCTTGCTGTCATACATGGCGATGCCATCGGACATGCCGGCCATCGCATGCGACAGCAGGTTCTTGCTCTTGCGCAATTCCCGCTCCAGAGCAGTCCGCTCCGTCACGTCACGCGTGACGCCGGCAAGGCCGATCACCCGCCCCTGCCTATCCTTCAGCGGCACCTTGGAGGCGAGCAGGTATCTGTCTTCGATACGCTCGACGGAGTCGATCAGGGGCACCCCGGTGTCCATGACCTGCTGTTCGAGATAATAAAATTCTTCGGCGCGCGGCCGCGATATAAGATTGAAATCCGACAATCCGGTCATCTCCGCCGTGGTTCTGAAACGAAAAAGGCGGATCATATTTTCATTGACGGTGATGAACCGGCTGTTTCTGTCCTTCACATAGAGATAGTCGGGCGACTGCGAAAACGCGGTCACCAAGATGCTCCGCTCCAGCTCCCATTGCTGCGTCTTCAACAGAACGAAACCACACAGCGCCGTCGCCAGGCAATTCAATACCGTCATCGGCAGACCGATGATGGCCAATACGCGGGCGTGCACCAGGGTGGGAAGCACCGCCATCAATACGATAAGTGCGGCGCCGAGCGCGAGGCTCAGCAGCGCAACGTCCATAAGCTCGGGAGATCTCTTCCGGATCCAGACATTGGCAGCCAGGCCGATCCCGGTCGCGACGGCAATTGCGATCAGACCATCGATCATGGCCGTGCCGCCGACAGCAAAGCGGAAGGCCATTGCCAGCGACGCCGCAAAGGCCGCAGCGATCGGTCCGCCAAACATGCCCGCCAAAGCAAGCGGCGAAAAGCGCATGTCGATATAGATGCCGGGATTGACTTCGACGGCCAGCAATATGGACCCGACAGAGGCACCGCCGGCTATGAGTCCGAAGGCGATTTTTTCCTGTATGACCGAACGACTCTGAAATTGGATCGAGAAATGCGCCCAGAGCGAAATCGCCAGGCACACGAATGACAGGTTGCCACCGAATTGCGTCCAGATGCCATTCACTGCGTTGGATCCACCTTCCAATACGTCATCCGAACCAATCATAGGGCAATACTGGTTTGGGCTTCGTTAAACTAAAGACCCACCAGGGCATATTCTTTCGCAGATGCGTCGCCAGGCCGACCGGCAGCAATGCGACGACAGGAAAGCGGCGTCCGCCACAAGGACGAGGTCGGGGGCGTATGTAACAACGGCATCCTCTGTGTCAGGACGCACAGCCCAATGACGCAATATAGCGTTATCGGAATAAGTCTGCGCAATCGGGTCACTCGTTGCGAGCAGCCATCCCATGCCGTCAGCAGCCGGCTGCCGACGGCATCGTCCGCCACTTCTCTTCTATTTGCAGATCGCCGCCGCCAAGAAGCCGCGCATCGCCTCGCCATAAGGCGGCCGCATCATGTATTCCGCTTCCACCATCCTGCTCTGGTGATAGACGGCGCGCGGGTGCGAGAAGGCGAGGAAGCCGAACTTGCCGTGATAGGCGCCCATGCCCGAATGGCCGACGCCGCCGAAGGGCAGGCCTTCCGCCGTGACGTGGCTCATGCAGTCGTTGACCGTCACCCCGCCGGAGGTCGTATTGTCGAGGACGAGGGCCTCCTCCTGCTGATCCTGGCTGAAATAATAGAGTGCGAGCGGGCGCGGCCTGGCATTGATGCGATCGATGACGTCGGCAATATCGCGATAGGGAAGGACCGGCAGCACGGGTCCGAAGATTTCCTCCTGCAACACGCGCATGTCTTCCGTGGGATCGAGGATCAGGGTCGGAGGCATGCGGTGGGCCGATTGCTGGGAGAAATTCTCTGCCGCCGGGTTGATCTCGACGACACGGGCACCCTTGGCCCTGGCATCGTCGATCAAGCCCTGGATGCGGGCGAGATGGCGGGCATTGACGATCGAGGTGTAGTCAGGATTTTCCTTCAGCGCCGGATACATAGCGCCGACCGCCGCGACCGCGTGTCCGGCGAAGGCCTCGACGCTTTCCTCGGGCACATAGACATGGTCCGGCGCCAGGCAGATCTGGCCGGCGTTCAGCGTCTTGACGGTCATGACGCGGCGCGCCGCGTCTGCGAGGTCGGCCGAGCGGCCGACGATGACGGGCGACTTGCCGCCGAGCTCAAGCGTCAGCGGCGTCAGGTTTTCCGCCGCCGCGCGCATGACGTGATGGGCGATTGCGGTTCCGCCGGTGAAGATCAGATGGTCGAAGGCAAGTGATGTAAAGGCCGTGCCCGTGGCCGGTCCGCCCTGAACGACGGCGATTTCCGTTTCGTCGAAAGCGCCGGCAATGAGTTTCGCCATCAAGGCGGCCGAGGCTGGCGTCACCTCCGACGGCTTGATCATGGCGCGGTTGCCGGCGGCGAGAATGCCGGCAAGCGGCGCAAGGGCGAGCTGATAAGGGAAATTCCACGGGCTCAGGATTCCGACAATCCCCTTCGGCTGATAGACCACTTCGGCCACCGCGTCCGGGAACAATGCCTCGTGCTGCTCGGGCTTCAGCCATTCGGCAAGATGGGCCTTGGCATATTTGAGCGAACCGACGCAGGTAAAGACGTCGAGAAGCAGGCTCGCCTCGACGCTGCGGCTGCCGAAATCCTCCGACAGGGCAGCGGCAATCGCATCCTTATGGTCGACGAGAAGGGCGATGACGCGGTCGATGCGATCGATGCGGGTGTCGATGCTCGGCGGCCCTTCCCTGAGGAAAGACGCCCTTTGCCGGCCAAGCAGCGCCTTCATGACATCAGGGCTGGTATCGGTGGCGATTGGGGTGACGGTGTTCATTGTTTCCTCCCTTGAACGGTGTCAGACGGCCGGCTGACGCACGACCGGTTTCAGCACGATGCCCTTCTCGGAATCCTCCACCGCCTGGTTGATGTCGGCGAAATCATAGAAGGTGATGAGCCTGTCGAAGGGGAAGCGGCCCTGCCGATGGAGATCGATGAGCAACGGGATCAGCACGTCGGGATTGGAATCGCCCTCGACGATGCCGCGGATCCGACGCCCGCCGGACAGGATATGGGTGAGGTCGAGCGTCAGCGTCGCGCCATGGGGAGAGGCCCCGACGATGCCGCAGGTGCCGCGCGGCGCCAGCACGCGCACGCACTGGTCGATGACGGCGGGCACGCCGGAGGCATCTATCGAATAATCGACGCCGGCGCCAGTCAGCGCCATGATCGCGGCAACCGCGTCGCTTGCCTTGCCGTTGACGATGTCGGTCGCGCCGAGTTCCGCCGCAAGCGCCAGCCGCGTCTCGTTGACATCGACGGCGATGATCCGTGAAGCACCGACGATCCGCGCCGCCATCACGGCAGCAAGACCGACGGAGCCCATGCCGAAAACCGCGAGCACTTTTCCCGGTTCGACCTTCAGCGCGTTCATGACCGCGCCGGCGCCGGTCTGGATGCCGCAGGCAAGCGGCCCGAGCAGCGCCAGATCCGCATCCTCAGGCACTTTCACGATATTGCGCTCATGGCACAGCGCGTGGCTGGCGAAGGAGGATTGGCCGAAAATATTGCCGTGAACCCGCTCTCCCTCGCATGAGAGCCCGCTCGAACCATCGGCGCGCGCACCGAAGAAATTGCGCGGGAAGAATTCGTGGCAATAGGTCTCCTCGTGGTCGTTGCAGCTCGGGCAATGACCGCAGGAATTGAAGGTCATGACCACTTGATCGCCGGGCCTGACCTTGGCAACGCCCGGTCCGACACGCTCGACGATGCCGGCACCTTCATGACCGAGCACGACCGGCTGCGGCACCGGCAAGTGCTGGTCACGCATGACGATGTCGGTGTGGCAAACCCCTGTTGCCACGACGCGAACAAGGATTTCACCCTCGCGCGGCTCCTCCAGATCGAGCCTTTCCAGCGAAAACGGCATATGCGGCGCACGCGCCACCGCGGCATGGATCTTCATTGCTTTCCTCCTCCCGATGATCGGCTCGCGACGGCCCGGCGAGACGGGCCCGTCCTCAGCGGCCGCGCTTGTAGGCGCCGAGCCCCGGCTGATAGGTCTTGTCGTCGAGGAATTGCTTCAGCCCCTCGTCGCGCCCCTTGGTCTTGTCGAGAAACAGCATCTGTTCCAGCTTGGCGTAGATGTAATCGTCGGCGAGATCCCAGGGCAGGTCGCGCACGCGCTTGTAGGTGTCCTTGGCTGCCTTCAGCGTCACCGGGTTCTTTTCGAGCAGGCTGGCGCAGATCTTGCGCACCCGGCTTTCCAGCTCCGCCAGCGGCACGGCCTCGTTGACGAGACCCATTTCCGCAGCCTTGCGCCCGCCGAACAGTTCGCCGGTCATGATGTAATAGAGAGCGTCGCGATGGCGCATCACTTCGGCGACTGCGCGGGTGACATTGCCGCCCGGCAGAATGCCCCAGTTGATCTCGGAGAGTCCGAAATTCGCCTCCTCGGCGGCGATGGCGAGATCGCAGGAAACGAGCGGCGTGAAGGCGCCGCCGAAACACCAGCCGTTGACCATGGCGATCGTCGGCTTTTCGAAATACATCAGCCGGCTCCACCAGCCGCCGGACTGCCGCCGCGCCTTCAGCGTGGCATTGCGCGGCTTGTCGTCATTGTCGCGGAAATATTCCTTCAGATCCATGCCGGCCGACCAGGATTCGCCGGCGCCGCGCAGGACGAGGACGCCGCAACGCTCGTCTCCCTCGAGCTCGTCGAGCACTTCGAGCATCCTGATATTCAGGGCCGGGTTCATCGCATTGCGCTTTTCCGGGCGGTTGAGGGTCACGAAGGCGATGCCGTTGTCGAATTCGACCAGAACCGGCGATTGCATATCGGTCATGAGGTTACTCCATGGGTTTCGGCGTGAATGCCGGGGGCCGCGTTACAGGGCCTGTCGTTGAAGGGTTTCGTCGGAATGGAACCGGCGCAGGACATGTTTCTGGACCTTGCCGGAGGCGGTGCGGGGAATGGCCTCGACAAAGAGGATGCGCGCCGGGCGCTTGAAGGCGGCGAGCCTTGCCGCGCAATGGCCGGCGATCTCATCGCCCGTTGCCGCAGCACCCTGCCGCAGCACGACATAGGCGAGGCCACATTCGCCCCACCTTATATCGGGAACGCCGACGACCGCGGCGTCGAGAATGTCGGGATGACTTGCGAGTGCTGCTTCGACCTCGGCGGGATAAACATTCTCGCCGCCGCTGATATACATGTCCTTCAGCCTGTCGACGATGCGATAGAAGCCGTTCGCTTCGCGCCGGCCGAGATCTCCGGTGCGGTACCAGCCTTCGGTGAAGGCGGCAGCGGTTTCCTGAGGCTTGTTCCAGTAGCCAGGCGTCACCGCCGGACCGCGCAGCCAGAGTTCACCGATCTCGCCTTCATCAACCTCGCGGCCATCCTCATCGACGATACGAATGTCGAGCAATGGCGCGGGCAGACCGACGCTGCCGGGATTGTCCTGCACGGCGCGCCGATCGATCGGCACGTGCAGCACCGTTCCGGCCTCGCTCATGCCGTAGCCGTTGACCAGTGCCACGCCGTCATCGAGATAGCTTTCGATCAGCGCCTGCGTCAGCGGCGCGCCGCCGACGAAAAGCGCATGCAGGCCGGCGAGCGCCGCGGCGCTATAGGCGGGATCGTTGCGCAAGGCGAGCGCGATCTGCGGCACGGCGAAATAATGGGTGATGACACGCTGCCGGTCGGCAAGGGCTGCGAGTGTGCGCGCGGGCGTGAAGCGGTCGGAGACGACAAGCGTGCCGCCCAGCATCAGCGTGGTGCGCGCCACCGCGATCAGCCCGATCGTGTGGAAGAACGGCAGATCGCACAGGGCGACGGATCTCGGCCCGATCTCGCCGACGACGGAAAAATTGATGGCGGCAAAGAAGGCGTTGCGGCGGGTGATGATAACGCCCTTCGGCTGTCCCGTCGTGCCCGAGGTGTAGAGAAGGACGCAAGGCGCGTCGGCATCGACGGACATCGGAGCGGCCGGGAGGCTCGCTTCGATCCGCGCGGCGAGCCCGGCCGAGCCGTCGGCCGTCGATATCACCGCCATCTCAGGGTCGGCGCCCGCAAGGCTGGTGACGGTTGCCGCGAACTCTTCGTCGTGAACGAGCAGAGCCGGCGCACAATCGGCAAGGATCGGCCGCAGCTCGGCGGCGTTGAGGCGCCAGTTGAGCGGCACGTAAACGGCGCCGGCACGCTGGCAGGCAAAGGCAAGCACGATCGAATCCATGGAATTGCGCGCCAGCATGGCGACACGCGCGCCGTCGCGACGTGCTCCGAGCACATCGCTCAGGAAACCGGTGCAGCGGGCGATCCGCGCATCGAGCTCGGCATAGCTGAGCTGCCGGCCGGTGGCGATCTCGAACAGAGCCGGACGGCCTGGTGCGACGCGGGCGCGGTAAAGGATCGGATCATCCGTCACCAGTCCGCAATCCACCGACGAAGCCATCCCGGAAAAGGAATGCGCCATGTTCTCCTCCCATGCCCACCGCTCCCCGCAGCGGGCATCAAATTTGTATGCAACACATACTAATATCTTTTTCCTGTGATGCAAGAGGCTGTTTAAGGCAAATCCGATCGCTCCAATAGCACGGGAAAATCCGCACTATGGATATTGACTAACCTGCTGATTTTGATGGTTATGACCCTGGATGAGGCGAGAACGAACGATGAGCACAAAACCAACGCAGGACGATTTCGAGGGCGAAGATGCTCCCGCGACGCCGGGCCTCGACGTCGGCCGGCTTGGCGATCTGCTGGGATTTCATCTGCGCATGGCGCATGTCGCAGTCTATCGCGACTTCGCCGAAACCATGGCGGCGCTGGCGCTGACGCAGAAGCAGCTGGCGGTGATGGAACTCGTCGCCGGCAATCCGGGCGCATCGCAGATCGACCTTGCCAATACGCTCGGCACCGACCGGGCGACGATGATGGCCCTCGTCAACCGGCTGGCCGCCCGCGACCTGATCGAGCGCCGCCCCTCCGCGGCCGACCGCCGCCGCCAGGAACTTCATCTGACGGAGGCGGGGAGCGCAATGCTCGCCCGGGCGCGTGAGCTGATCGATAGGCATGAACAGCGTTTCATCGAGCTGTTTTCGCGCGACGAAATGGATGCGCTGCTGACGGCGCTGAAGCGGATATACAAGGGGAAGTGAAACCCGCCTTCGCTCAGGAAGCGAGCAGCATCCAAGCCTTTAGATTTCTATTGGGAAACTCCCGTGTTATGATCCCTGTCCTGGCGTCGTCCGCCGTGGGTTCTGCGCACGGAGACTTGTCTGATGAGCGAAGTGGACGTCCTTTTTGCCTCCCTGCGACAGGCGGCTGACCCGCGGACGGTCGAGTGCATCGAGAACGTCGTCATGCATGGCTCGGATCGCGAGCTCAATCGCATCAATGCGCTCGCTTTCGCCGATAAGCACCATCTCGATGAAGAGAAAACCATCGCCGCATTTCTCCATGCAGCCCGCATAGGCGCATTCGAGATGACCTGGAATGTCCTTTGCCCGGGATGCGGCGGCGTCCTCGACAGCGGCGCAACCCTCAAAACCGTCGTCCATGAGACGTACCATTGCGCGCTCTGCGCGGCCGGCTACGAGCCGACCCTCGACGAGATGGTCGAGGTCACGTTTACGGTCAGTCCGCGCGTGCGCAGGATTGCCGCCCACGATCCCGATCGGTTGTCGCCGCTCGAGTACTACCGCCAGATCTTCTTCAGCTCCGGGGTCGACCTGCCTGACGATCTCGAAGCGAGGTTGGCGCGCATCCAACTGGAGATGATCGAGCTGGATCCGGGCGAGAAGGCCTTCGTCTCCCTGCAACTGCCGGCGCAATTCGTCATCATCTTCGATGCGGTCACACACTCGGCGCAGTTCATCGACGTGCAGGGTGAGCCCACAGACGAACGTCAAACCCTCTCGATGATCATCAGCCGGACGCATGCGCTGAACGAAACGCTGACCCTCCGCCCCGGCTTACTGCGGCTCACCCTCGAGAACCACACAGATCGCAGGGTGGTGCCGAACGTCTGCATCGCAGGCGATGACCTGCACGACCTCTTGGGCCGCAGGCAGGCTTTCCTGACCGCCAAGCGCCTGCTGACGAACCAGAGCTTCCGCGACATCTATCGGACCGACACGCTCGACGTCGACCAGCGCCTCAAGATCACCAGCTTGACGTTCCTCTTCACCGACTTGAGGGGCTCGACCGCGCTTTACGAGCGCGTCGGGGATCTTGCCGCTTTCGATCTGGTGCGAGCGCATTTCCGGGTTCTTCACGAGATCGTCGCCACAGAGGCCGGAGCAGTCGTCAAGACCATAGGCGATGCCGTGATGGCGACCTTCCCGAGCCCGGACCGCGCGGTAGCGGCCGCTCTCAAGATGCGGGAGGCGATGCTTCGGCTGAATACCGAACACGGCAGCGACGATCTTCTCCTGAAGATCGGCATCCATGAGGGACCATGCCTCGCCGTCAACCTGAACGACCGGCAGGACTACTTCGGCCAGACCGTCAATATCGCTTCCCGCGTCCAGGGCCTTGCCGATCCCAATGTGATCATGACGACCGAGGCGATCGTTGGGGATGCCCAAGTTTCAGAGATCCTCCGCGACAGCGGCATCACCTCCGCCTCCCGAATGGCGGAGCTTCAGGGGATCGGGAGAGAGGTAAGGATTTTTGCGCTGTCGTGAGGGTGGTCTTCGAGGTCAAGCCAACTTGAGTGGTTTCCGCTAACGGCCCTTTTTGGACTTTCATTGGGCAATCAGTGTTCGGCAGCTTCGCGCCTCTTCTCGGTCATAGAGGCAATTGTTGCCGCTCCCCGAAAGCGGCCATAGCATTGGTTTGGCGAGACGACATCTGTGCGCCATGTGTGGACGTCGGCTCTCGTCGGCTTAATCGACTTGGGACGAAGGCGATCAAGAACGAGCACATGGTTCCAGTTCAGCACATGGCTCCAGTTCATCGTCGGGCGAAAGCAGCTTTTTCTTTCTAAGCTGAGGTAGTCCGGACAACGCGGAGCAGCGGTACTGTGCCTTGGCCGTTGGACCACAGCCCCAAGCTGTCATCAACAACACTTGAACGTCTGTCAGAATTGCAAAAAGTGTGCATAATTGACAAATGAGAACAATCAGTTGTTGATACTGATCGCGAAGAGGTTGGGAGGCCTCTTGTTCAACTTAGCAGACTACCAGGAAATGCAAGGAGAATTCGACTACAATCCAGGGAGGAAGAACAATGACCAAAAAGGCAGTATCGCGTCGAGAGTTGCTGGGAGCCTCTACGCTCGTTGGAGTAACCGCAGTTGGGGCTCTTGCCGCCCCGGCCGTGCTGGCCCAGGCACCCACCGTCATTAAAATGCAAACATCCTGGCCCGCGTCGGACATCTGGATGGATTTTGCCCGCCAGTACGTCCAACGGGTCGAACGAATGTCCGGCGGACGCCTGAAGTTCGAACTAATGCCTGCCGGTACGGTCGTCGGCGCGTTTCAGGTGCTCGACGGCGTCAACGATGGCGTGATCGACGCAGCCCACACCGTTCCCGTCTATTGGTACGGAAAGCACAAGGCAGCTTCCCTCTTCGGTACCGGGCCGGTATTTGGCGGCAGCGCAACCACCATGCTCGGATGGTTCCATCAAGGTGGCGGCAAGGATCTCTACCGAGAACTCACCCAGGACATCATGGGGCTGAACCTTTACGGCTTCTATGGCTTCCCGATGCCCGCGCAGCCGTTCGGCTGGTTCAAGAACCAGGTCGCGACCGTGAACGACGTCAACGGCCTCAAATATCGCACGGTCGGGCTCGCCGCCGATCTCATGCAGAATATGGGCATGAGCGTCGCTCAACTTCCGGGCGGCGAGATCGTGCCGGCAATGGAGCGAGGTGTCATCGACGCCTTCGAGTTCAACAATCCCTCCTCTGACCTACGGTTTGGTTCGCAGGATGTCGCCAAGAACTACATGCTGTCGTCCTACCATCAAGCGAGCGAATCTTTCGAGTTCCTCTTCAACAAGGATGTGTTTGACGACCTTCCCGACGATCTGCAGGCGATCCTGGAATATGGCGTGGAGGCAGCAAGCACGGCGAATACAGCGTCCGCGATGGACAACTATTCAAGCGACCTTCAAAAACTCCAGGCCGAACATGGCGTGACCGTGCACCGCACTCCAAAGGAAATTCTGGATGCGCAACTGAAGGCCTGGGATGCGATCATCCCCACGCTTGAAGCGGATGCGTTCATGAAGAAGGTGCTCGACAGTCAGCGGCAGTGGGTGGAGAGGGTCGTGTACTACGAATTGATGAACTCCGCCGATCTCGCACTCGCCTATGAGCACTATTTCCCCGGAAAATTGAACCTCGGAAAATAGATGGTGGAGGCCCGGTATTTCCGGGCCTCGTCCCTCATCGAGGTTAGGGAGGCGCTTGCATGCTCCGTTACATTGCATTCGCCGACGATTTGTCGGCGTGGTTCGGCAAGGTGTTCGCGTGGGGGATACTCATCATGGCCTTCGGCGTCGGCTATGAGGTTGTCGCACGCTACCTCTTTCGCGCGCCGACCCCCTGGGCCTTCGATCTGAGCTACATGCTCTATGGAACGATCTTCATGATGGCGGGAGCGTATACCCTCTCGCGTGATGGCCATGTGCGCGGCGACTTCATCTACCGGCTCTGGAAACCGCGCACGCAGGCCAGGCTGGAACTGGTGTTGTACTTCATCTTTTTCTTTCCCGGTATAACCGCGCTGGTGTTCTCGGGCTGGAAATATGCCGCACGCAGTTGGGGCTACCTGGAGGTCAGTTCCAACAGTCCCGCCGGTGTGCCGATTTTCCAGTTCAAGGCCGTGATCGTCGCCGCCGGCATTCTCCTGTTCCTGCAGGGCGTGGCGCAGGTCTTCCGCTGCATTCTCTGCATAAGGACGGGCGAATGGCCGAAGCAGGCCGAAGATGTCGAAGAACTGGAAAAGGTACTACTGGAAACAAAAAGCCTGGACGTGCTCAAGTCCGAGGACGAGGGTTTCCTTCCGTCGCGGGAACTTGACGCTGGACGTGAACCACGGGATCGGGACGCTCAATGACGGATGCGCATATCGCCGTCGGGATGCTCCTCATCCTGATCCTCACCATCTTCCTCGGCTTCCCGGTGGCGTTCACCTTGATGGCTCTGGGTGTCGGCTTCGGATACTATGCCTATTTCGATGCCGGCCGCATGTGGCGCGGCTATGACCGCGCGCTCGAATCCGGCGGCGATGCCGCTACACTGGCGGAGACCTGGATCGGCGGTTTCTTCAACAACCGGATCTTCGATCTGTTCGTCAACCAGACCTACTCGGTCATCCAGAACGACGTGCTGACGGCTATCCCGCTGTTCCTGTTCATGGGCTACATCGTCGAGCGAGCCAACATCGTCGATCGGCTGTTCTCGACGCTATTCAGCGTCACGCGCCGGGTGCCCGGCTCGATGGCGGTCGCCGCCCTGGCCACCTGCACACTCTTTGCCACGGCAACCGGCATCGTCGGGGCCGTGGTGACGTTGATGGGACTGCTCGCCCTACCAGCGATGCTGAAGGCAAAGTATGACGTGCGCTACGCGACCGGCGTGATCTGCGCGGGCGGCACGCTCGGGATCCTGATCCCGCCTTCCATCCTGCTGATCGTCTATGCGGCCACCTCCGGGATCTCGGTTGTCCGGATGTATGCGGCGGCGCTCCTGCCCGGCCTCGCCCTGGCGGGGTTTTATCTCATCTATGTCGTGGTGCGAGCAATCCTGCAGCCGCAACTGGCGCCGCGGCCAACGAAAGAAGATGTGGGCGAGCACACGCCGGTCCAGCTCGCCTGGATGATGCTTACATCCTTCGCGCCGCTCGCCTTTCTGATTCTTGCGGTGCTGGGTGCCATTCTCTTTGGCCTGGCAACGCCGTCGGAAGCCGCCGCAATCGGCGCATTGGGGGGACTGGCGCTTGCTGCGGCCTATCGGGCCCTGACCTGGCAGCGACTGAAGGAGTCGGTGTATCTGACGGCGCGAACGACCGCGATGGTCTGCTGGTTGTTCGTCGGTTCGGCGACCTTCGCATCGGTATTCGCCTATCTCGGCGGCCAACAGTTCATCAGTGACTTCGTGACCGGCCTGGACATGTCGCCGCTGATGTTCCTGATCCTGGCCCAGATCATCATCTTCATTCTGGGCTGGCCTCTGGAATGGACTGAAATCATCGTCATCTTCATCCCGATCTTCATTCCGCTGCTGCCGCATTTCGGGATCGATCCGCTGTTCTTCGGTATCCTCGTGGCAATCAACCTGCAGACGGCCTTCCTATCACCACCCATGGCGATGTCGGCATACTACTTGAAGGGCGTCTCGCCTCCGCATGTCAAACTGACCGACATCTTCCGCGGCATGATGCCGTATATGTTGATCGTCATTCTCTGCATGGTGGTCATCTATCTGTTCCCGAGCATCGTCTACATGCTGCCGAATCTACTCTATGGAGGACAGAGATGACGCAGTGTCTGGCCCATTCCGAAAGGATAGACCGATGAACAGAAGCCGGTTTTTTGCAATATTTGCATTCGTGACGCTTGTCGCGTTCTGCGCGATCATCCTGGCGTTTGTTCCACGGTTCGATTTGGCCGCTGCACTGCTGATCGGGATTGTCCCTGCGGGGTACGACGTCTGGGATCAGCTCTTTCGGCGACGCCCGTCGAAATCGTCTGGATAGACTGCAATCGTTCAACTGCCGCGCTTTCGTGACGGCAATCCGCTGCAAAAAGCCCGTTCGTCCAGCGACCTACGGGCTCTTGGCTTGGAAATTGATCGCCCATGGCCCCTGCCTGTGAAAGCGAGAGGCACCGTCGTTACGTGAACTTCCGGTTAACTCGCGTCGAGAAGGCGTCGGTGCGCGACGTCCGCGATGAGCGCCAAATCGAGCCGTACGTCATACTCGTGGTCTACGACTGCTCCTGGCGCATGGCAGTCCTACGCGGCTTGCGATTCCGGCAGCATGATTGTGTGACCCAAGATTGGCAAGCCATTGCTTTGACCAATGCCCCAAGCCTAAGGCCAATCCGCATAGCCTGAGGACAGCATACTGTCTTCCGAGCTGGCCGAAGCGCAGCGATTTCGCGGTAGCCGGCGGGAGAAAGGCCGGTCTTGCGCTTGAAGAAATGGCTGAAATAGGTCGGGTCGCGAAAGCCGAGGCTGCCGGAGATTTCCTGGATATTGCGGGCCGATCGATCCCCCTTCCCCCTGACCGCGCTGCTCGCTTCTCTCGCTATCGGAGCCGCCATTCAGCTTGGAAGAAGCCGCTTGCCGCCCGACGTACTACGAGTTTGAGGTGTCCCATCATTCCGGAGCAGCTCGATCCCGACCTGTTCAGAAGCAGAGTCTTATGGATGCAGGCATTCTTGAAGCACGGTTCAGACCCTTCGCATCCAGCGCCACGGCTGATCGGAGACGGGATACAGGGTCACGGCTCGATCTCCGCGACGTGCAGAGAGATTATTGGATGCGATTGAAGCCCCCACGCTGTCGCCTGACACGACAGGCATCACGGCTGCCGTGGCCGTGTCGAAATTTCCGTCTTCGAAGATGGACATCCATTTAGAACGGCGGGTTTTGAATCGTCGCAAAGTTAAAAGTATCCACCATGGTAGCAATGGGGTCTGGGAAATACCGGTAAGTTGCAACGCGCTTTCCATGCACAATGTAGTCTTTTTGCTCGACGTCTCCCATCACAATCAGCGAAACCGTCACCCTGGAAGTTCCAAGCATCTTGAGAGCAACGATTCTTTCCTGTGATGTCGGGCATTGCTCCCCGACATCACACAGCCTGCCAATCAATCTCATTTGAGCGAAAGGCTCGAAACCTTGGAAAGACGAACCGCCTATGAACTTAACCTTGTCGTTGAAGGCCGACCATTCTGTTCCGGCGGTAATCCTCTCAAACATTGCGGCGGCATTTTTGAAGGTGAAGTCCTTGGCAACGAAAGGCGCGACCGAAGAGATCAAAAGCGTGACATGCTTTTCGCCAATCCAGCAGTCAATCCACAGATGGTTGTCGTCAGGCGCGTTGCGCGCGATGTCGCGACCTTTACAGGCGGGGTCGGCAGCCATGCTAGTGTTGGCTGGCCCCCTTATCAGCCACATGGCTGCGGATGATTTCTCAGCGGTGACAGCCCAAAGCGCCGCAAGAAAAATGATTGCAGTAAAAAATCTTGGCATCAATTTTTCCTATTCAGGTCCGTTGCGAATCCACCTGTGGCTCACCGCTGCGGCCCCCAACGTCAATGCCGGGCGTCGAGTGCGGTACATGTAAAACAACCCGAGAGCGATGAGCACGATTACGAAAGAGATAACTATGCGCTCCACCCAACGCATAAACACGGATTTCGATGAATTGCCCGTTAGCCACTCGCTCAGGATGTCTCCGAGGAAGAAAAGCAAACTATCCATTTCTTTGTTTCCCTGTAACGAGGTCCCAATTTACATCGCGGCTCCTCCTCACAGAGTGCTGAAACCCGTCTGCACCCACAGCAACTGCTTACCGTCCTTTGACCACGTCGCATCAACGGACATGCCATATGGTATCGATCTAAAAGCCCGACGAATGACACCCTTAGTCGGAAATTTGGGCCCGTTCTTTCGGATCGAATACCCGCCGGTAACCCGCTGCGTACCGTCCGACTCTATGTAAGGACGAGCGCTGCTAAAGGCATTCGGCACGTCAAAACCTTGGGCTTTGAACCAGTCGGTGGCGTAGGATAGATTCTCGTAGGAGCCCAGCAGTCTGAACACACAGACTTCGGCTTCGTCCTCGTTGTCTATCCGATCCCAGTCCATCTCCTTTAGGCGATCTGTCGACAGGTCATCCGTTTCTGCCTTCTTGAGACAGGAAGCTGGATCAGGAAAATCCATCATGGCGACCTTCTTGGACGCGGTCATTTCTCGTTCGAACCTGACACGAAATGGGGGCGTTCCGGCGTCAGGCTCGGGACCAGAACTGACCCAAAGCAGCTTCCCGCCATAATAGAGATAGCCGGAAAGTTGGTAACCGAGATATGCCAGGACGACATAAGCGGCATAATTCAGCAGTTTGCGGCCAGCATTGGGTTCCCGCATCGGCCAGGCCTGCAGCCAATCACCTGCTGATTTTCCGGCGAGAAGCCAGTAAAGATAGCCAGTTGCAGCAGCTGCAAGCAGCGCGGCTGAAAGCCTTAAGGGATCATTGACGGGGATACCCGTTGCCAGCAGCCCGGCGATGATCCAGATGGTGAGATACCATCTCCAACTCTTCGCCGGTTTCCATTCTGTCACCGCCAGAACGATCAGCAACGGGATCGTGCCATTGAAGAGATAGCCCGGCGCACGGAATACCACTCCCCACACAAGCGCATCGACAACCAGCGAACCTCTCGGATTTGCGACGCCTCCCTGAGGATGATCGGGGAGAGAAAGTTGTGTCGGAACGGCGTTCAAGAATTCAAATAATGCCGCGAAAGAGACGATGCACAGGATTGTGACCAGCGCGATCCTCAGCAACCGAATGAGGATTGTCATCTTAGATATCCACCGAGATCGTTGCGCTTCGAGGGTAGGTGCAAGACTGAGAGCTGTTCCTCGGCAACAGCATAAGCGCAGGATGACTGGTTCCAAAATGAATGGCTCTGCATCTAGGGCAACGGCTCCCCCCGCCGGGTCGATCTTTTACAGTGAAGCCGTATGGCGGCGATGGAGCCAAACATGGCGAGACAATACCAGGCAAACATCAAGCCGAGCACCCACAGATGCTCGCTGTCGCGAAGAGTGAAGATGGCTGCGACCACGGCAACATGAGCAACAAGAAATCCTATCTTAATGAAGAGCAATAAGCACAACCCTTGTTAGTAATTTGATTGTAAGCAAAACAACCGCAGCTTCCAAGATGAGGGTTCGTTCAGATTGAAAGCTGGTAAATGCCCGGTTACAAACGAGCGAGATCAATCCCGGGTGTTTGGGAGGATTGTGAAATCGGTCCTTGTGGGAGCTGTAATGAGTGCAGGAGATGGCACTTTAGGCCCAGCCGCCAGATCGAGACGCGATGAATAATTTGCTTTTGTTTCTTGGAACAGCTTTTGAGCGACGCGTTATCGGGTCACCTATCCAAGTCGAAGTTTATGCGATGGGTAGAGCGCGTTGTGATCACAATATTGGTGACGCTCGTCGCACTCATGTTGTTCGGCATGCACTTGAAGTAACGTCTGCTCCTGTCGCAAAGCTGGTGTGATGCTTCGACCGCTCTCGGCCCAAAGCTGCCATACCGTCGGCGCTATTTTCCGCGCAATGCGAAGTTGAACCAAACGGTAAAGAGATGGGAAAACTCGGCGAACAGCAGAAGTATAAAGCAACCTCCCCACCGCGGTTCTCCAAAAATCACCATGCTTATGAGCGCCACCAGAAAGTAGGCCGCTGCAAAGATTGAAACGTACCTTAATAGCGCCACCTGTGTCCTCCTTCGGTTATTCGCTTATTTAATCATCCCATCTCAAAATACAATCTAAGGCCGCAACTGGTTCCCATGACTGCAATTGGCGCATTGCAGTCCCACGCCGCCTTGGGGATTCCAAGTCGGCATGATTGCAATCCAGGACGGGCAAATTCCAGCTTTGACCAATGCCCCCGAACCTAAGGCCAATCGGCATAGCCTGAGGACAGCATGCTGTTTTCCGAGCCGGCCGAGGCGCGGGCGATCTCACGGTAGCCGGCGGGTGAAAGGCCGGTCTTGCGCTTGAAGAAGTGGCTGAAATAGGTCGGGTCGCGAAAGCCGAGGCTGTCGGAGATTTCCTGGATATTGCGGGCGGATCGCTCCAATCTCAGCTTTGCCTCCTGCACCACGCGCTCGTGCAGGAGCTGGATCGGCGAGCGCCCAAGCGCCCTTTGGCAGGTGGAATGCAGCCTGTCGGCCGTGACGCCGAGTTCTGCGGCATAATCGCTGATCGGCCGGTGCTGGCGGAAACCGGCCTCGACCAGTTGCCGATATCTCTGCAGGATCGATCCCACTTCGCCCTGCCCGCGCTGCTCGCTTCTTTCTCCATCGGAACCGCGCCAAAGCGCCATCAGGATGAGCCTGATATAGGCGGATGCGACCATCCAGGAGGAGCGGGAAGGATCGCCCAGTTCCCGCACGAAGCCTGAGATCAGCGGGCTGATTTCTGTGACAGTCAAGGGATCCAATACCTCGACCAGCTTGCGCTGTTCGGTGAAGATGCGCAGCGAATAGGATTCCACCTTGTCGCCGATCGCATCGACCATGATCTGCGGCGAAGCGCCGACCAGATGAGCCGCGGTTCCGGCCGATATCGACAGGTCGCATCGCGCCTGCGGTGGCAGGAAGGCAAGCAGCGGTCCGTGCAGCGGCCGATGTTCGCCATTGTCGAAATGAAGCTCCCCACTCCCCTCCCCGAGCAGAAGGAAGTGATGGAAATCGGCATACAGTCCTTTCTGAAAACGGATGCGCCGATGCGATAGCGACGGAGCATGCCACTCGCCCCTGGCATAGTGATGAATCCCTCCGTCGGTCGCCAACGCTTCTCCTCCGCTCCCCAGGTCAAACAATGCTGATATCACCGGATAATTACAATATTAACCCAATAAATCGCATTCCATCCGCACCAGATCGGCGTAACCTTTTCTCCATCAGCCTTTGGGAGGAGGCACTTCAAACAGATACAGGAACGGTCAGGCCGCCCTCGTGGCGCCGCGTCCGCTCGTTTTCTCCCATGGCAACAATGCAAACCGGCATCTGGCGCCACGACGTGGCGCCAACACATGGCGAATTGGGTGGAACAGTGTTTTCGGCAAAACTGATGATCAACAACGAGGCGATGGATGCTTCCGAAGGGGCCGTCTTCGAACGCATCGATCCGTTGACCGGCGACGTCGCAACGATCGCTTCGGCGGGGTCCATTGCCGACATGACGCGGGCCGCCAATGCTGCAGCAGCCGCCTTTCCGGAATGGTCGCAGACCGGCCCGGGCGAACGGCGCAGGCTTCTGAATGCCGCAGCCGACATCCTGGAGGCCCGCACCCCCGAACTCGTTGCCGCCATGACCGGCGAAACCGGCGCCACGGCGCAATGGGCGGCGATCAATTGCGGGCTCGGCGCGGATATTCTCCGCGAGGCGGCGGCGATGACCACGCAAATTTCAGGCGAGCTCATTCCTTCCGGCATTCCGGGAAGCCTTGCCATGGCCGTCCGTCAGCCGGCAGGCGTCTGCGTCGGCATTGCCCCCTGGAATGCGCCTATCATCCTCGGCACCCGCGCCGTCGCCATGCCGCTTGCCTGCGGCAACACCGTCGTCCTCAAGGCTTCCGAACTCTGCCCGAAAACCCATGGCCTGATCGGCGACATCCTGCGTGACGCCGGCTTTCCGCGCGGCGTCGTCAACGTCGTTTCCAATGCGCCGAGCGATGCCGCCGCCGTCGTCGATGCGCTGATCGCCCATCCCGCCGTGCGCCGCATCAACTTCACCGGCTCCACCCGTGTCGGCAGGATCATTGCCGAATCCGCGGCAAGGCATCTCAAGCGCTGCCTGCTCGAACTCGGCGGCAAGGCGCCGTTCATCGTCCTTGCCGACGCCGATATCGACGAGGCCGTGCGTGCTGCCGCCTTCGGCGCCTTCATGAACCAGGGCCAGATCTGCATGTCGACCGAACGGATCATCCTGATGGACGAGATTGCCGACGGCTTCGTCGGCAAATTCCGCACGAAAGCCGCAACCCTCGTCGCCGGCAATCCCAGAGACGGCAACACGCCGCTCGGCACGCTGATCAACACTGAGGCCGTCCGGCGCGTCCGGTCGCTCGTCGATGATGCCCTGCAGAAGGGCGCAGTGCTCGTCTGCGGCGGCCAGGCCAACGGCACGCTGATGGACGCGACCGTCATCGATCACGTGACGCCTGCCATGCGCATCTACCGCGAGGAGAGCTTCGGGCCGGTCGCGGCGATCATCCGGGTCGGCAGCGTCGACGAGGCCGTGACGATTGCCAACGACAACGAATACGGGCTGTCGGCCGCCGTCTTCAGCGCCGACGTCAATGCAGCACTTGCCGTCGCCATGCGGCTCGAATCCGGCATCTGCCACATTAATGAAGCGACGGTTTCCGACGAGCCGCAAATGCCCTTCGGCGGCGTCAAATCAAGCGGCTACGGCCGCTTTGGCGGCAAGGCGGCGATCGATGAATTCACCGAGCTCAGATGGATCACCATGGCCTCGGGAAAACGGCACTACCCGATCTGAATTTGATCGGCCGAAATGAACACTGGGAACGGGCTGGGAGGCCCGATCAAGAGGGAGGAATGATTTCATGAACGGCATATTCCGCAGCGGAAAATTCAACGCGGCATCGCTGAGCCGCCGCTCTTTCATCGCATCGACAGTCGCGGGCGGTGCAGCGCTGGCGCTTTCCGGCCGCACGGCCTTCGCTCAAAGCGGCAATACGTTGAAGGTCGGCTTCATCAGCCCGCGCACCGGCCCTCTCGGCGGCTTCGGCGAGACGGACGGCTATGTGCTGGAACTGGCCCGCAAGGCGCTGGCGAACGGCCTGCAGGCGGGCGGCAAGACCTGGAAGGTTGATATTCTCGACCAGGACACCCAGTCCGATCCCTCGCGCGCCGGCCAGTTGGCGAAGGATCTGATCAACAACCAGGCGATCGACCTGATGCTTGCCGTCTCGACGCCCGAAACCATCAATCCGGTGGCCGACGCCTGCGAAGCAGCCGGCATTCCCTGCCTCTCGACGGTCATGCCGTGGGAAGCCTGGTATTTCGGCCGCGGCGCCAAGCCGGGCGCACCCTCGCCGTTCAAGTGGACCTATCATTTCGGCTTCGGCGTCGAAGAGTTCCACAAGGCCTATGTTTCGCAGTGGAACCTGATCGAGACCAACAAGAAGGTCGGCGTCATGTATCCGAACGACGCCGACGGCAATGCGATCCGCACCCATCTGGCGCCGGCGCTCGCCAAGGCCGGCTTCACCATCGTCGATCCCGGAGCCTATGAAACCGGAACCACCGACTTTACCGCGCAGATCGCTCTCTTCAGGCAGGAGGGCGTGGAGATCTTCAACTCGTTCCCGATACCGCCCGACTTCGCCGCCTTCTGGCGCCAGGCCGCGCAGCAGGGCCTCACCCAGCAGATCAAGATCTGCCAGATCGCCAAAACGGGCCTGTTTCCCTCCGACATCGAGGCCCTCGGCGACCTCGGCCTGAACATCGGCAGCGCCGCCTATTGGCACAAGGCGTTCCCCTACAAATCCACGTTGACGGGCGTCTCCGGCACCGAACTTGCCGACGGCTATGAAACGGCAAGCGGCAAGCAGTGGACGCAGCAGCTCGGCGCCAGCCTTGCGCTTCTGGACGCCGGCTTCGATGCACTGAAGGCCAGCACCGACGTCAAGAGCAAGGAGGCCGTCGCCAAGGCGATCAGCACGCTGAAGACCACCACCATCGCCGGCAAGGTCGATTTCACCAGCGGCCCCGTCGCCAACGTCTCTCCCGGACCGATCATCGGCACGCAATGGGTGAAAGCGCCGGAGGGTTCGAAATTCTCGCTCGACTACGTCGTCACCGAAAACGCCACCGACCCGAATGTCCCGGTCGGCGCCAAGCTCACCGCCTATAACGGATAACGAACAGTGCTGCAGCGGGAAGCTCAAAGACGGCCGGGGGGAGCCTTTCTCTCGGCCAAAGGAATCCACAAGCGGTTCGGCGCGCTGGTGGTGCTGGAGAATCTGGATTTTTCCATGGGCGATGGCGAAGCGATCGGCATTGTCGGGCCGAACGGCGCCGGCAAGACGACCCTGCTCAGCGTGCTCGCCGGCGCTTTCCCGCCGAATGCGGGAAGCATCACCTTCGACGGCGTCGACGCTACGCGCCGGACGGCGGCGGAACGCTGCCGGTCCGGGCTCGTCCGGACCCATCAGATTCCCAAGCCCTTCGGCGGCATGACGGCCTTCGAAAATGTCTTCGTCGCCGCATCGCACGGCAATGCCGCAAGCCGCGACGAGGCCTATGAGCGGGTGGTGGATTCGCTTTCGCTCTGCGGCATGCTTGGAGTCGCCAACCGCCCCGCCGACACGCTCGGCCTGCTGGACCGCAAACGCCTGGAGCTTGCCCGTGCGCTTGCCACGCAGCCGAGACTGCTGCTGCTCGACGAGATCGGCGGCGGCCTGACCGATGGCGAGGCGAGCGAACTCGTCGAAACCATTCTCGAACTGCGCCGCCGCGGCATCGGCATCGTCTGGATCGAGCATATCGTGCATATCCTCCTGCAGGTGGCGGAGCGGCTGATCTGCATGGACGCCGGCAGGATCATCGCCGATGGCGATCCGAAAACGGTGATGAGCGATGCGGAAGTGGTCAGGGCCTATCTCGGAGGGACACCCGCATGAGTCTCCTCTCCATCCGCGACCTCGACGTCCGCCACGGCCTGCTCCAAGCGGTGCGCGGCGTCAGTTTCGATCTTGCCAAGGGCGAGGTGCTGGCGCTGGTCGGCGCAAATGGCGCCGGCAAGACGACGCTGCTCAGATCGATCGCCGGCGCCCATCTGCCATCCTCCGGGCGCGTCCTTCTCAACGACGAAGATCTGGCCGCCGTCCCCTCCCACAAGCGGATCGCCAAGGGCATCGCCCTGGTGCCGGAAGGCCGGCGCCTGTTTTCGCAGATGACGGTGGAAGAAAACCTGCTTCTCGGAAAGAGCTCCGGCCGCAAGGGCGAGTGGAGCATCGACCGCGTCCTCGACGCCTTTCCGAACCTGAAACCCCGCCGTCGCGCCAAGACAGGACACCTCTCGGGCGGGGAACAGCAGGCGACCGCCATCGGCCGGGCGCTGATGAGCAATCCCGATATTCTTCTCCTGGATGAGGTCTCGCTCGGGCTTTCGCCTCTGGTCGTCGATCGCGTCTACGCGCAGTTGCAGGCGCTGCTCACCTCGGGAACGACCATCGTGCTCGTCGAGCAGGATCTCGCCCGCGCCATGAGCGTCGCAAGCCGTGTCATCTGCATGCTGGAAGGACGCATCGTCCTCGACCGGCCGGCCGCCGCCGTCACGCGCGAACATGTCACCCAGGCCTATTTCGGATTGCACCGGGCGGCCGGCGAAAGGAGCGCATCGTGATCAACACCCTGCTCCAGGGCATTCTGCTGGGCGGTTACTACGCCGTTATCGCCTGCGGACTGTCCTTCATGTTCTCGGTCATGCGGATCATCAATCTCGCGCATGGCAGCCTGGCGGTCGCAGCCGCTTACGGCCTGTGGGTGCTGGCCGCCAAAGCCGGCATTCCGCCCTTCGCCGGCCTGCTGATCGTGCTGCCGGTCATGGCGGCGGTCGGTTGGCTGTTGCAGCGCTTCATTCTGGAGCGCAGCGCCCGCGGCGGCACGCTGCTGCCGATCCTGACGACCTTCGGCCTGTCGATCGTCGTCGACAACCTGTTGTTCGAGCAGTTCGGCGCCGACACCCGCTCGCTCGCGCCATTTATCGGCAACCTGTCCTATGCATCCTGGCAACTGCCGGACCACATCTACGTCGGCAAGCTTGCCGTCATGATGATGGTGACGGCAGTCCTTATTCTCGGCGGGCTGCAGTTCTTCCTGAGCCGCTTTGCGCTCGGTCGCGCGATCCGCGCCACGGCTGAAGATCCCGATACGGCAGGGCTGGTCGGCATCGACGCCCGCAGGGTCAACGCCGTCGCCACGGCGATCACCATGGTCACGGTCGGCATCGCCGGCGCCTTTCTCGGGATGCGGGCAACCTTCAGCGCCTATTCCGGCGGCCCGCAGCTTCTCTTCGCCTTCGAGGCGGCCGTCATCGGCGGAGCGGGATCGCTATGGGGCACACTTGCCGGCGGCATCGTTCTCGGCCTTGCCCAATCGCTCGGCGCGCAATTGCATCCGCAAGGTTTCCTGATCGGCGGCCATGCCGTGTTCCTGCTGGTGCTTTTCGTCAGGCTGTCCCGGTTCGGCATGCCGGCTTTCGACAAGCTTGCCGCCGCTCTCAAATTGCGCACCCGTCTCCGGAGCCCGACATGAGCCCCAACGCGACCCTTGCCTCCAACGGCATATCGATAGAACGCTGGACCAAATCGTCGCGGATGGCGCTCGGCTGCATGGCCGCCGTGCTTGCCCTGCTGATGTTTGCCCCCGCGGTGCTCGGCGCCGGCGCGATCGACCGGATGACGGCCCTGTTCATCTACGTGATCCTTGCCGCCATGTGGAATGCGCTTGCCGGTTTCGGCGGGCTGGTCTCGGTCGGCCAGCAGGTGTTCTTCGGCCTCGGCGCTTACTTCACCATCCGCCTGGCGGATGCGGGGCTCAATCCCTTCGTCGCGCTCTTTGCCGCCGCGATCGTGACCGGCGCGCTGTCGGTCCCGCTTTCGCTGTTCATGCTACGCCTGAAGGGCGGCGAGTTCGCGATCGGCATGTGGGTGATAGCAGAACTCGCCCATCTGCTGGTCAATCTCGACCGGCTGATCCAAGGGGAAACGGGAACCTCGCTGATCTCGCTCAACGTCTATGACGGCGGCACGCGGCGGGCGACGATCTACTGGCTCGCCTTGATAGCCATGGCCGCCCTGCTCGGCGCGCTCTTCATGCTGATGCGCAGCCGCGCCGGTGCGGCCATGCAGGCGATCCGCGACAATGAGGAGGCGGCAACCTCGCTCGGCGTGCGGGTGATCGCAACCAAGAGGCTGCTCTTCGTGCTCGCAGCCTTCGGCATCGCGGTTGCCGGAGGCCTGTGGCTGGCGACCGCCACCACCTTCCAGCCGAAGACTTATTTCAGCGTTCAATGGACGGCCTACATGATCTTCATGGTGCTGGTCGGCGGGATCGGCAAGTTCGAAGGCGCGATCCTCGGCGCCATCCTGTTCTTCGCGATTGAGACCGTCTTTGGCGCAGCTGGCGTCTGGTACCTGATCGGCCTCGGCGCCACCGCCGTCATTTTCTCGCTCTACCTGCCGCGCGGCCTTTGGGGCGAAGTCGAGCGCCGCTTCGACTTTCAACTTCTGCCAGTCGGCTACCGGCTGAAATTGCCCGGTCCGAATAAAATCAAATGGGAAGAATGAGCCGGCTTGCGTCCGGATTCTCTCGCGAAAGGTCACGTTCATGCTTTTTGGTAAAACAATCCTGGTGACCGGTGTCGCTTCCGGCATCGGCGCCCGCACGGCGGAACTGGCCGGTCAGATGGGCGCCGAGGTCATCGGCGTCGATGTGCGCGAGCCTGCCAGTGGAAGTGCCGCCTTCATCAAGGGTGATCTGTCCACGGCATCAGGCGTTGCCGAGATCGTCGCGCAGCTTCCGGCGCGCCTCGACGCGCTCGCCAATGTCGCCGGCCTCTCCGGCAACACCGGTGTCGTCTCGACGCTCGCCGTCAATTTCTACGGGCTTCGCGCCCTGTCGGAAGCCGTCGCGCCCCGCCTGCGTGAAGGTGGGGCCATCGTCAACGTCGCCTCGATCGCCGGCTATGGCTGGCGCGCCAATCTCAAGCGGGCAAAGTCGCTGGTCGGAATCGAAGGCTTTCCCGAAGTGGCGGCAGTTGTCGCTGAGCACGATCTCAAGAACGAGGAAGGCTACCCGCTCTCCAAGGAGTTGCTGCTGCTTTGGACGATGCGGGCAGCCCACCAGCCGCAGTTCAAAAACCGCGGCATCCGGGTGAATGCGGTCAGCCCCGGGCCGGTGGAAACGCCGATCCTCAAGCAGTTCCGCGCCGTACTCGGCGACGCCAGGGTCGACAGCGACATTACCCGCGTCGGCCGCGCCGGCACCTCCGCCGACATCGCACCCGCCGTGCTCTTCCTCTGCTCGGATGGCGCACGCTGGATCAACGGCGCCAATCTTGCCGTCGACGGCGGCCTCGAAGCTTCCATCAACGCCGAAGTCCTCGGCTTCTAGTTCTTGTCCCAAGGAGACCTCCGATGAATATTTCCCTCCTCATCAACGGCGCAGACCGTGCGGCCTCCGGCGGCCGGACCTATGACCGCATCGATCCCTTTACCGAAAAGCTCGCGAGCCGCGCCGCCGCCGCAGGCCTGGACGATGTTGCCGCGGCCGTCGATGCAGCCAGCGCCGCCTTCGGCGCCTGGTCGAAGACCGGCCCCGGCCAGCGCCGCGCCATCCTGATGAAGGCCGCCGATATCATGGATTCCAAAGTCGGCGAGTTTACCCGGCTGATGATCGAGGAGACGGGCTCAACCGCGCCCTGGGCCGGCTTCAATGTCATGCTCGCCGCCAACATCCTGCGCGAGGCCGGCGCCATGACGACGCAGATATCAGGCGAAATCATCCCTTCCGACAAACCCGGCACGCTCGCCATGGGCGTTCGCCAGGCTGCCGGCGTCTGCCTGGCGATCGCTCCCTGGAACGCGCCCGTCATCCTCGCCACCCGCGCCATCGCCATGCCGATCGCCTGCGGCAACACCGTCGTCCTCAAGGCATCCGAACAATGCCCGGGCACGCACCGGCTGATCGCCACCGCGCTGACCGAAGCCGGCCTGCCGGCCGGCGTCATCAATGTCATCACCAACGCGCCGGAGGATGCGCCTGAGATCGTCACCGCGCTGATTGCCCATCCGGCCGTCAAGCGCGTGAACTTCACCGGGTCGACCAAGGTCGGCAAGATCATCGCCGAGACCTGCGGCAAATATCTCAAGCCTGCCCTTCTTGAACTCGGCGGCAAGGCGCCGCTGGTTGTCCTGGACGACGCCGATATCGACGGTGCCGTCAATGCCGCCACTTTCGGCGCCTTCATGCATCAGGGCCAGATCTGCATGTCGACGGAGCGGATCATCGTCGACGAGACGATCGCCGATCAGTTCGTCGCCAAACTGGCCGCCCGCGCCAGCCAGCTGCCGGCCGGCGACCCGCGCGGCCACGTCGTTCTCGGCTCGCTGATCAGCCTCGACGCAGCGATGAAAATGGAGGAGCTGATTGCCGATGCGACGGCCAAGGGGGCAAAGCTCGTGGCCGGCGGCAAGCGCTCGGGCACCGTGGTCGAGGCGACGCTGCTCGACCACGTCACGTCCGAGATGCGCGTCTATGCGGAAGAATCTTTCGGCCCGGTGAAGCCGATCATTCGCGTCTCCGGTGAAGAAGAAGCCATCCGCATCGCCAACGACACCGAATACGGCCTGTCCTCCGCCGTCTTCAGCCGGAATGTCCAACGGGCAATGGCGGTTGCGGCACGGATCGAATCCGGCATCTGCCACATCAATGGCCCGACGGTGCACGACGAGGCGCAAATGCCCTTCGGCGGCGTCAAGGGCAGCGGCTATGGCCGCTTCGGCGGCAAGGCGGCGATCGCCGAATTCACCGACCTGCGCTGGATCACGGTAGAGGATTCCGCCCAGCACTATCCCTTCTGAGCCGACAGCGGCGAAGGGCAGATCGCGCCAATTCACGCGATAGAGCGTCCTGTCGGACACGCGGCGCTCTATCGCAGTGGGTGATCGATTTTAGCGCGGTCATTGCGGCCGTCACCCGGCCTGGATCAACATCCTCTTACTCATCCCGCTTCAGATCTTTGGGAACGGCATATTTCGATCCGTCGTAACGCAGCCTGTGTTTGCCAATCGTCGTTTTGTCTTCGCTCTGGCAGTCACCATTCGTCGAGGAGCTGAAACGCCAGATCCAGCAAGCAGACACGACGCCTCTCTACGCTGCGACAGACGTGGACCACAATCACGCTATCCTACTTCAGCGTTTCCTCGGCAAAGACTGACGTGTCGGTGACCGACGCCGATGACAAGCTGTTTCTCTGGGTCCGAAATCTCCGGGAACCTTTTCGTCCGAGCAGCATCCAATGCTCGCTTCCGAAGGCAAATCAGTGTTGCCGCGGGAAGGCATTCAGTCACGACACAAGGGAGCTTGCAAAGGTCTGACCGGGCGCCTCAAGTGCGTGCCTGTCGTGGACGTCATCGGCGCATCGCCGCCGCTTGATGACATTGATCAGCCGCGACGATCCCAGCCACTGCCAACAGAACAGAATCAAAAGTGCCTCGTCGCCAATGAGCTTCTAACACATTTGCACACCAGAAGAAAAAGGCGATCACGAACTCGTGTTCTCGGCGGACCGTAACATCAGTGGTTTCCAAACGAATACAGAAATACCGCAGCCGATCACCGGCCTCGGATGTCAAAGAGGAGATCATCCATGAACCGTTCCACGCTCACGCTCGCCCTCGCCGGCTCGCTCGCCAGTGCAATCGCATCCGCGTCCTTCGCCGCACCGCTCGCCCCGGAAAAGATGGTCGGCAATGAGAAGTGCTATGGCATCGCAATGAAGGGTCAGAACGATTGCGCAGCCGGCCCCGGCACCACTTGCGCCGGCACCTCGACCATGGACTACCAGGGCAATGCCTGGAAGGCCGTCCCCGCCGGCACCTGCACCTCGATGAATGTCAACGGCCATAAAGGCATGCTGGAGCCCATGAAGGGTTGAACCCGACCCGGAGGCCCGGTTTGGCCGGGCCTCCGCCTCATCTGTCGATACCGGGAGAACAGCAATGACCGTTTCAGCAGACCGTGCCACCGTCCTGCCGCCACGCGCCGGCCTCGGCCTCAAGCCGGAACATTACGAAACCATTCTCGCCATCAGGCCGGATGTCGGCTTTTTCGAGGTCCATGCCGAAAACTACATGGGTGCTGGCGGGCCGCCGCACCGCTATCTTGAGGCCGTCGCCGACCTCTATCCTCTGTCGCTCCATGGCGTAGGCCTGTCGATCGGTGCAGCGCGGGACCTCGACAGAGAACATCTGAGGCGGCTTCGCAGTCTCATAGACCGTTACCGGCCGCAGAGCTTTTCGGAACATCTGGCCTGGTCGACCCACGACACCGGCTTTCTCAATGACCTTCTGCCGCTGCCCTATACGGCCGAAACGTTGGCGCGGGTCGTCGACCATGTCGATGAGACGCAGCAATGGCTCGGCCGGCAAATGTTGCTCGAAAATCCGTCGACCTATCTATTGTTCTCCGAGAGCACGATCGACGAAGTGGATTTCCTGACGGAGATCGCCGACCGCACCGGCTGCAGGCTGCTACTCGACGTCAACAATGTCATGGTTTCGGCTGTAAACCATCGCCTCGATCCGGTCGCCTATATCGACCGTTTCCCGATTGAACTGGTTGGTGAAATCCACCTGGCCGGCTATGATGAAACCGTCGACAGCGTGGGTGACCGGCTGCTGATCGACGCCCATGGCAGCACCGTCAGAACCGATGTGGTGGAGCTTTACCGACACACGCTGTTCCGGAGCGGCCCCCTGCCGACATTGATCGAGTGGGACAACGACGAGCCGGATTTTGCCACCCTTCACGCCGAAGCAGTTCGCGCCGATGCCATGCTGGCAGCCGCGGCCCTGGATCGCGGCGCAACCCGGGCGGCATGACCATGGGTCTCACCGAAAGCCAGGATGCCTTCGCGGCCGCCCTGCTGCACCCGGACGGACCGCTTCCCCAAGGCATCACCACCGCCCGCGGCGCGGCCGATTCATCGCGCTTCGCCGTCTATCGCAACAATGTCTATGTCGGGCTGACCACGGCATTGGGCCAGCGCTTCCCCGTGACGAAGCGGCTCGTCGGCTCCGACTTCTTCGCCGGCATGGCCCGCGCCTACGCCGCAGATCACAAGCCGGCCTCGCCACTGATCATGCACTATGGCGATGAATTCCCCGATTTTATCGCAGCGTTTCTCCCCGCGGCTTCTCTCCCCTATCTGCCCGATGTCGCCCGGATCGAGGTTGCCTGGACCCGGGCCTATCATGCGGCGGACAGATTGCCGCTCGATGTCGCCCAACTCGCCGCCGTGCCCTCGGAGAGGCTTGGCGACATGACGCTCGTCCCACATCCCTCGGCTCGGCTCGTCCGGTCGGACTTTCCCGTGGGCTCGATCTGGAGCGCCCATCAGGGCGAGACCGTGGCAACGGTAGCCGACTGGCAGGCCGAGACCGTGCTGGTGGTGCGAGCGGCAATGCACGTCGAGGTACATGTCCTACCTCCGCGGGACGCGGCGTTCGCCGGCTCCCTCCTTGAGGGCGTTACCCTCGGCGAGGCGGCGCAGACCGCATTCGCCGTCGCGCCCGATTTCGACTTCGGATCGGCGCTGATCGGTCTCATAGGCCTTGGCGCATTCAGCGTTTTTGAACCTGTTGAAGGAGAACTTCCATGACCGTCGAACGTGCTTCCTCCCGCGGTCTCGGCATAGCACTTGTCTCGCTTCATCATCGCGCCGAACACCTGCTCTCATTAATTCCACAGTCGCTGCCGCTGCTGGCGCTGCGCATCGGCCTGGCAATCCCGTTCTTTAAATCGGGGCTGACGAAGTGGGACGGATTCCTGACCCTTTCGACCGGCGCCAGATTTCTTTTCGAACAGGAATTCAAGCTGCATATATTCGGCAGCCAATTTTCCTACCCGATGCCGTTGACCATGGCGGCCGCGGCCGGGATTGCCGAACTCGCCCTGCCCGTCCTGCTGGTCCTAGGCCTTTTCACCCGCTATGCGGCTCTTGGCCTGCTCGCGATGACGGCAGTGATCCAACTCACTATTCCAGACGGCTGGGCCAACTTCCATCTTCCATGGGCCGCCATGGCGCTGACCCTTATGGTGTATGGCGGCGGCAGGATCGCACTTGATCCCCTTGTCAAATTGCGCCGAGATTGACCCAGATCCACCCCTTTTCGACGGTCCAATAGGTTTGCGTGATCGTCGGGGATTAAGGTGTGGCGTCGAAGGGCGGTGCCTTTACGTTCGATGGGCTTGGTCGAATGTTTGGCAAGCCGACAATGTCTTGGGCAATCGCCAGACGCAACGGCACGCCACCGATGTTCTCCCCCAAGGTCGCGGCCGCCAGCATGCATGTCGGATCGGTCCCGCAAAGCGCATAGGCGCAGGTTTGCGACATACGGCATTGACCCGAAGCTTGTCCGATGCATAGTCTCGGGCGAAGGCGGCAACCGCTGGGTTTTGTCGAGGCGTGGGCGATGGGGTTCGACGCAGGGATGTCGCGTTAGGCCCGTTGCGGGCTGCGGAGTAGTCAAATGAAAGTCGACAGTATCGGATTCGTCGGAACCGGCGCGATCACCGAAGCGATGGTTCGCGGGCTTCTCACTGAGCCGGCCTATGCGTCCGAGATTCACGTGTCTCCACGAAGCGCTCACATCGCCGCGACGCTGGCAGACGAATTCGCCGCCGTCAGAATTGCCAAGGACAATCAGGACGTCGTCGAGCGCAGCGACATGGTGTTCCTGGCGATACGGCCGCAGGTCGCCGAGGAGGTCGTGCGCGCGCTATCGTTCAGGAATGGCCAAATGGTCGTCAGCCTCGTTGCGGCGACGGAGCGCCAGGCCCTCTCAGAATGGATCGCCGCCGACGTGCACCTCGTGCAGGCGATTCCCTTGCCCTTCGTCGCCGACCGGCAAGGCGTCACTGCCATTTATCCGGCCGATACCGCCGTCGCAGCGCTTTTCGATGCGCTCGGAACGGCTGTTCAATGCCAGTCGAGGAAGGAATACGATCTTCTCGCGGCAGCGAGCGCAATGATGTCGACCTATTTCGGCATCATGGAGCAGGTTGCCGTCTGGCTGGAAAGAAGCGGCCTCGAAAAGGCGAAGGGACAGGCCTACATCGCCCCGCTCTTTGCAAGCCTCGCGCAGAAAGCGAACAGTCCCGGCAACGAACCGTTCAGCGCGCTGAGCCGCGAATTCGCGACCAAGGGCGGACTGAACGAGCAGGTTTTCTCCGACTTCGAGAAGAAGGGCGGCGTTGCCGCGCTGACCGCTGCACTCGACGGCGTGCTTGCCCGCATCGAGGGCAGGAACTAGAAGGTCGGCGGCGTGCAGGCGCTGATGACCTCGCAGAGCACCGGTCCGACGCAGCGGAAGCGGTGCGGGCGCCTGCTTTCGAAATAGTAGGCGTCACCCGCGCCAAGGATACGCCGCTCGTCATCGACCGTCACCTCGAGCCTTCCCGAGAGCACGATCCCGCCCTCCTCCCCCTCGTGAACAAGCGGAACCTTTCCGGTGTCCGCGCCCGGCTGGTAGCATTCCTTGAGGATCTGCAGGCTGCGGCCGAACAGGTTTTCTCCAACCTGCCTGTAGGAAATGGCGCCCTTGCCGATCTCCACCAGCTCCTCGGCCGCATAGAAGGCCTTTCTTGGACGCTCGGGCTCGAAAGCGAAGAACTCCGCCAGACCGATGGGGATGCCGTCCAGGATTCGCTTCAAGGCTCCGACCGACGGGTTGGAGGCGTTCGATTCAATCAGCGAGATCGTCGAATTGGGCACGCCCGTGCGCTTGGCGAGCTCGCGCTGGGAAAGCTTATGGGCGATGCGGAGATGGCGAAGGCGGCTGCCGATGTCGACTGACATGATACGGTTCGTTTGTGTTGTCCAGAATATCCAAAAATATACCTTTTCAGTTGTTGAATTTCAACAACTTGCACCGATAAAGAAAAGGACTTGTTTGAAAAGGAGAAATTGCCATTCTCGGCGCCATTCCCAAAGGAGGCCAGGATGGACCAGCTCAGCAATACGAACGCGCCCGTACTCGAAAATTTCTGGATGCCGTTCACCGCGAACCGGCAATTCAAGGCCACGCCGCGCCTTCTGGCAGCCGCGGAGGGTATGTACTACACCGACGTCGATGGAAATCGAGTGCTTGACGGCACGGCCGGGCTCTGGTGCTGCAACGCCGGCCATGGCCGCAAAAAGATCGCCCACGCCGTCGAGCGACAGCTTGCAACGCTGGACTATGCACCGACCTTTCAGATGGGGCATCCGATCGCCTTCGACTTCGCCGCGAAATTGGCTGCGAACGCGCCGGGTGGTCCGCAAGCCAAGCTCGACAGGATCTTCTTCACCGGCTCGGGCTCGGAATCGGTCGATACGGCGCTGAAGATCGCAATCGCCTATCAGCGGGCGATCGGCCAAGGCACCCGCACACGGATCATCGGACGCGAGAAGGGATATCACGGCGTCGGCTTCGGCGGCATTTCCGTCGGCGGTCTCGTCAACAACAGGCGGGTCTTCCCGCAAATACCGGCCGACCACATGCGCCACACGCTCGACGTCGAGCGTAACGCGTTTTCAAAGGGCCTCCCCGCCCACGGCGTGGAACTGGCGGACGATCTCGAGCGCCTGGTCCAGTTGCACGGCGCCGAAACCATCGCAGCTGTTATCGTCGAGCCGATGTCGGGATCGGCGGGCGTGGTCCTGCCTGCGAAGGGCTATCTGGAAAGGCTGCGCGCGACCGCCGACAAGCACGGCATCCTGCTGATCTTCGACGAGGTCATCACCGGCTTCGGCCGTCTCGGCACTCCTTTTGCGACCGACTACTTCGGCGTCGTGCCCGACCTGGTCACGACGGCAAAGGGCCTCACCAACGGCGCGATCCCCATGGGCGCGGTCTTTGCCAACCGCAAGGTCTATGACGGCCTGATGGTCGGACCGGAAAACGCGATCGAACTCTTCCACGGCTATACCTATTCCGGCCATCCGGTCGCCTGCGCAGCCGGGCTCGCTACGCTGGAGATCTACGAGGAGGAAGGCCTGCTCACCCGCGCGTCAGGGCTGGCCGAGTACTGGCAGGAGGCTCTCCATTCCCTGAAAGGCCTGCCTCATGTGGTCGACATCCGCAATCTCGGACTGGTCGGCGCAGTCGAACTGGCTCCTCGTAACGGGGCGCCGGGAACCCGCGCCTACGACATCTTCGTCGACTGCTTCGAAAAGGGCCTGCTGATCCGGGTGACCGGCGACATCATCGCGCTTTCTCCGCCGCTCATTATCGAGAAGACCCAGATCGACACGATTGTTTCGATACTCAGCGATGCCCTGATGCGCGCGGCATAAATCCGCGTGCAGCTTCCGTCGGCGATCGGATGTCTGGTCCGTCGCTAGACGGAGCCATCGGGCACGCCGAGACGGAGTTCAGCGCTTCAAGGTCTGTGACGGCAATTGGCCGAAACGCTTCCTGTATTCGGCAGCAAACCGCCCCAGATGCGTAAACCCCCATCGCAGCGCGATGTCGGCGATGGCCTGCTTCTCGTCCGACTCGAGCAGATCGCGATGGGCGGCGGCCATTCGAAGGTCCTGCAGGTAGGACATCGGCGTCGTATCCCTGAACTGCCGGAAACCCTGTTGCAAAGTCCGAACGCTTACCTTGGCCGCCAACGCGATATCGTTGAGCGAAATCGGCTCGCCGATGTGTTCCTGCATGAAGTCGATGGCCCATTTCACATGGCGTGGAGCCGGTGCCGGAGCAGGGAGCGCAAGCTCGTTCGAAAAGCGATTGGGGCAGGTTTCCAGAAGCAGATAGATCGCCGCGTCGCAGAGCGAGCTGACGGCCAGCGGCGACCGTTGCAGCGGTCCGTCCCCGCTGAGGCCGCGATGGAGGCTCGAGACAATTTGCTGCAACACGAGCCCCGGGCCGCTCGTCAGATCGATGTGAGGATGAAAATCGATGTCGCCGCTGATCGTTCTCTCGAACATATGCGTGAGGTGACTGATGATCTTCGCCTGATCGACGAACAAGCCGAAATGACGGCGCGGCCCAAACAGGCGGGCACCCGCGGCGCGACCTGCCTCCAGAATCGTGCCACGGGCTGGAATCGAATAGATTTGCTCCCGCATGCCTTCGAAAGATGCGTTTCCTTCCATCGGCAGAAAAACGATCATCCTGTCGCTGGGCGCCTCCCGCCTGGTCAGGATTGTGCCTTCGTAGGTGCAGTCGGCGACGGTTACCTCTTCTCCCACGGAGACGAAATTGCAGCGGTATGCAATCGGCGTATTGCCTTCGGTCGCAACCTTGATCGGGGAGTTCGGCGTCGACAATATTTCCGAAAGCTCGTCCGGGTCTGTTCCGCTGTGTGCCGTCTCCCGAAACGACATGCCCTGCTCCGCCAGCTGTCGAGTGAGGCCGCCGTTGTTCCGGATATGAGAATTGACCGACATTCGAGACCTCTGAATTCGATGTACACAACGATAGTGGATTTGCGCAATCATGCTCATCTTGTTTGCGTAACCAGAGCGGCTTCAGCCGTAGCGGCTGATTGCGAGATCCTTCGCGTCGATCTCCGGCTGGCCGCCGCTGACGAGATTGCCGATGAGCCGCGCCGAACCGGTGCTCATGGTCCAGCCGAGTGTGCCGTGACCGGTATTGAGAAAGAGGCCGGCAACTTTCGTCCCGCCGATGACCGGCGTGCCATCAGGCGTCATTGGACGCAGGCCGGACCAGAAGGAGGCCTTGGAAATATCGCCGCCGGGGAAGAGATCGGTGACCGAATGTTCCAGCGTGCTGCGGCGAGCCAGGCCGAGATCGTTGGTATAGCCTGATATTTCGGCCATGCCCCCAACCCGGATGCGGTCGCCGAGCCGGGTGATCGCGATCTTGTAGGTCTCGTCCATGACGGTCGATTCCGGCGCGCGTGACGCATCGGTGATTGGGATGGTGAGCGAATAGCCCTTGACGGGATAGACCGGCAGCCTGATGCCGAGCGGCTTGAGCAGCAGCGGCGAATAGCTGCCGAGCGCCACCACCACCGCCTCCGCGCTCATCCGCTCACGATCGGTGATGACCCCGCGCACCCGGCCGGCCTCGACATCCAGTGCCTTGATCGTCGTCCCGTAAGCGAAGCGGACGCCGAGCGCCTCGGCCTTGGCGGCCAGCGCGTTGGTGAACTTGAAGCAGTCACCGGTTTCGTCCTTCGGCGTCAGCAGACCGCCGACAATCTTGTCGCGCACATGCTTCAGCGCTGGTTCGAAGCGGATGCAGCCGTCCCGGTCCAGCACCTCATAGGGAATGCCGTCGGCAGCCAGCGCCTTGACATCCTTTGCCGAGGCATCGAGCTGCTGCTCAGTGCGGAACAGCTGCAGGGTTCCCTGCATGCGTTCGTCATAGGCGATGCCGGTCTCGGCGCGAAGATCGGCCAGCGCAATGCGGCTGTAATCGGCAAGGCGCAACATGCGGCTCTTGTTGATCGCGTAACGCTCGGAGGTGCAGTTCAACAGCATCCTCACCATCCAGGAGAGCATGGCCATGTCGAGTTTCGGGCGCAGGATGAGCGGCGCATGCTTCATGAACAGCCACTTCATGGCCTTCATGGGAATGCCGGGCGCTGCCCATGGCGAGCAATAGCCGAAGGAGACTTCGCCGGCATTGGCAAAGCTCGTCTCCAGCGCCGGACCCGGCTGCCGGTCGACGACCGTGACCTCATGGCCGGCCTTGGCGAGCTGATAAGCGGATGTGACGCCGACGATGCCGGCTCCTAGAACGATGACCTTCATAATGTTCCCAATGATGGAGCCGCCGGCTCTTAGCGATATTGCCTATCGTAACGATCGCCCAGGCCGGTTAGGATTTCGTAAGAAATCGTGCCGGCGTCGCGCGCGATGTCTTCGAGCGTCTGATGGCGGCCAAGCACTTCGACGAGACTGCCGAAGGTCAGTGTGCCCTCGGGCAGTGCTGACACGTCGACGGTCGCGCTGTCCATCGACACGCGGCCGACGATCGGCAGGCGGATGCCGTTGAAATAGACGGCGCCGCGGTCGCTCACGCAACGCGGCAGGCCATCGGCATAGCCGGCGGCAATGGTGGCGAGACGTGTTTCCCGTTGCGTGACATGCGCGCCGCCATAACCGATCTTCGCCCCCGCCGGCACGGTGCGCGTCTGCACGACGGCGACATCAAGGCTGACGACCGGCTCCATCGGGTTCCTCTCGCCGGCATTCGGAGCGCCGCCATAGAGCGCGATGCCCGGCCGGGCGAGCACGCCGTGATAGGCGTCGCCCAGGAAAACGCCGCCGGAGTTAGCGAAGGAAATATCGAAGCCGGGAAACTCGTCGGCGATGCGGGACATCTCGGTAAACTGCTCGCCGTTCTGCTCGCTGTCCATGTCATCGGCCGAAGCCAGATGGCTCATGATGAACAGGATTTCGACATTGCTGCCGTCGCGAAGAGCCGCCGCCAGCCCTGCGCGCTCTTCCCTGGGAAAACCGAGCCGCGACATGCCGGTGTCGAATTGCAGGACGGCGGGCAGGCAGCGCTTCAGAATGCGCGCCGCCGCCGACCATTGCCGCCACTGCGCCAGCGAATTGAGAACCGGGACAATGCCCATCTCGGCGCAGGCGATCTCGTTACCCGGCTGCAAGCCGTTCAGCACAAAAATCTGGGCGTCGTGCGCAAGTGCCGGCCGGAGCCTCAAGGCCTCGACAAATTGGGCGACGAAGAAATGCCTGCAACCTTCGCCATAGAGCGTTCTTCCGACCCGGTCAGCGCCAAGGCCATAGGCGTCGGCCTTGACGACGGCGCCGGCGCCGACCGGTGCCAGCATCGATACGAGCTTACGATAGTTACGTCCAAGGGCAGCAAGATCGATCGTCAGATAGCCCGTGGCTCCCTGCATCGTAGTGGCAGTGCGTGTGCGGGAAACCAAAATATCGCTATCCATGTCCACCCCTTTTCGACCTCAGGGAGTTTATGAAATAATGAGCGAAATTGCCTATCATTTAGTAGTTGATAATTGCTTGAATCGCTTATTAGCCGCATAATCAACGAAAATTTGGAACGATCTCTCATGCCCGCTCTCGACGCCATCGATCGCAATATCCTGAGACTGCTGCGCCTCGATGCCCGCATGAGCAATGCCAAGCTCGCCGCCGAGATCGGTCTCTCGCCATCAGCCTGCCTCAGGCGCATCAAGATCATGGAAAAATCAGGCGTGATCCGCGGCTATACGGCGCTGGTGGACACCGGCAATGCGGATGAAATGATCGCCGTGATCATCAACATCACTCTCGAACGACAAACGGAGGACTATCTCGACCGGCTCGAGGCGGCGGTTCGCCGGCATCCCGAGATCCGGGAATGTTTTCTGATGACGGGCGGTTCGGACTACCTGCTGCGTGTGGAGGTCGCCAATGCCGGCGAGTTCGAGCGGATCCACAAAGAGATCCTGTCGACCTTGCCCGGTGTCCTCAGGATTCATTCCAGCTTCTCGATCCGCAATGTTCTGGCGACCCGCACGAGGGGCAGGCGCTGAACGGCGATCACCAGACGGCGGCCTAACGGCCTGCCAATAAGAGCCGATCTTCTACTGCGCCGACGGGCCGGTCCCCGTGCCGCGCCCTAAAAAGTCAGCTGTACCTTGCAGGCGGCCGCACGGTCGCCGGCGAGCGTGAAGGCTGCGGTGGCTTCTTCGAGCGGCAGGCTGTGACTGATGATCGGCCGCACATCGATCTTGCGGTTGGAGATTAACTCGACGGCAGTGGCGAATTCTTCGTGGAAGCGCTGCGTTCCGTGGAGTTGAAGCTCCTTGCCGACAATGGCGTTGAGAGGGATCGGCACGTCTCCCGTGACGCCGACCTGCACGATCGTTCCACGCGGCCTGATGGCGGCAATCGCGCCGCGGATTGCCGGAGCGGCGGCCGAGCATTCGAAGACGAGATCGAAATAGCCCTTTCCCACCTCGTATTCCGCAAGCGCCTGGGCATCCTTGGAAACATTGATCGTGCGGCTGGCGCCCATCGCTTTGGCCCGGTCCAGCGCCGCATCCGCGAGATCGGTGACCACGATCTCGCTTGCGCCATGATAGGAGGCGACGGCAACCATCAGGGCGCCGATCGGGCCGGCTCCGGTGACCAGCACGCGTTTGCCTATGATCTCTTCCGCGCGCGACGCCGCGTGCAGGCAGACGGAGAGCGGCTCGCTGCAGGCCGCTTCAGCAGCGGTTGTCGCAGCTCCGACCGCAAAACACAGCTTGGCCGGCACCACCAGCCATTCCCGGAACATGCCCTGCTCATGCGGCAGGCGCATCGCACTGCCCATGAAGCGCATTTCCAGGCAGTGGATCGGCATGTTTTTCTGACAATATTCGCAATGCCCGCAGGGCTGGCTGGGATTGACCGCCACCAGCGTCCCGGGCTTCAGGTCGACCCCCTCGCCCGCCTGGCTCACCGTCCCCGAGGCCTCGTGGCCGGGTATGATCGGCTCGCGAACCCGGACCGGCCCGAAACCGCCGTCCTGATAATAATGCAGGTCGGAGCCGCAAATCCCTGCGGCCGCCATTTTGAGCAGCACCTCGCCGGGACCGGGGGCCGCAACCGCGGCGGTCTCGACCCTGAGATCGCCCTTTTCGTAAAGCCGTGCCACACGTGTCCGCATCTTCCGCTCCTATCTCAGCAGCCCGAGTTGCTGCGGCAGCCACAGCGATACGGCGGGCACGAAGGTGATCAGGATCAACGCCAGGAAGAGCGGCACCAGCCAGGGCAGGATCGCCATGGTCGTGCGTTCGACGGAGAGTTTCGCCACCCTCGACAACACGAAAAGCACCATGCCGAGCGGTGGGTGCAGCAGGCCGATCATCAGGTTCAGCGTCATGATGAGACCGAATTGGACCGGATCGATTCCGAATTTCAGGACGATCGGCAGCAGGATCGGCACGAGGATGGTAATGGCGGCGATCGTATCCAGGAAGCAGCCGACGAAGAGCATCAAGAGGTTCACGAGGATCAGGAAAACCCATTTATTGTCGGTGATCGACAGGATCGCATCGGACAGCAGCTGTGCCGCCTGGCTCACCGTCAGCAGCCATGCAAAGACCGATGCCGCGGTGACGATGAAGAGAACGGATGCCGTCGTCTCGATCGTATCGAAACTTGCCTTGGCGAGCGTCGAGGGCGTCATCGTGCGGTAGCGCACCAGACCGAGGAACAGAGACCAGAGGACGGCGGCGACGGCGGCCTCCGTCGGCGTGAACCAGCCCATCGTCATGCCGCCGATCAAGATGACAGGCGTCATCAGCGCCATGACGGCAGAAAAGCGGAAATACCAGTCGAGGGCGAGAAGGACGAGAAGAGCGATGCCCGCTGCGGCATTCACTGACACACCGGCACGTATCATCAGATAGATGGCCAGCGGCACCGCCAGGACGACGACGATTTCCATCCCCGCCGACAGCAGCTGCCTGACATCGAACGGCGCGTCCGAGCCCCAGCGCTTCTTATAGGCGAAGGCGGCGACAGTGACCATCATCAGCAGCGTCATGACGATGCCAGGCAGGATGCCCGCCATGAAAAGAGCGCCGATCGAGACGTTCGCCATCATGCCGTAGATCACGAAAGGCAGCGATGGCGGGAAGATCGGGCCGAGCGTGGCAGACGCCGCCGTCACGCCGACCGCGGCCTCGACCGGATAGCCGTGATCCTTCATCGCCTTGATCTCGATCGTACCGATACCCGCCGCATCGGCGAGCGCCGTGCCCGACATGCCGGAGAAGATGACGGAACCGATAATGTTGACCTGCGCCAGGCCGCCCTTCATCCAGCCGACGAGAGCCACCGCAAAGGAATAGATGCGGCCGGTGACACCGGCCGAGTTCATCAGGTTGCCCGCGAGGATGAAGAACGGCACGGCGAGCAGCGGGAAGCTTTCGACGCCGGCGATCATGCGCTGGGCGACGATGATGTCGGGCGCGACGCCATAAAGGACGATGTAAAGCACGGATGCGACGGCCATCGAGATGGCAACGGGCACCCCGACCAGCATCAGCATCAGGAACGAGCCAAGAAGCAGGAGCATCAGATCAACCCTCGATCGTCTGGAATTCTTCGGGGCGCTCCAGAACGGAGTAGCCGCGGCGGATATTGGCGATGAAGACTATGACCGAACGGATCAGCATCAGCACGAAGGCGACGAGAACTGTGTAGAAGACGATGTTGCGCGGCAGGTCGATGGTCACCATCTGCTCTTCCGCCACGATGTCGACATAGCGCCACATCAGATGGCAGCCATAGGCGAAGAAGCCGATGCGGACGATATCGACGAAGGTTGCAAGCACACGCGCAAGGCCTGCAGGCATATAATGATAGAACACGTCCACCTGGATATGCCGGGATGTGCGCACGCACATGACGGAACCGAGAAAGACCACGACGATCAGGCAGTTGATGGCGATCTCTTCGGTCCAGGCGTAGCTGTCGTTCAGCACATAGCGCGTGAAGAACTGCAGGAAGACGCAACCCGCCATCAACCAGAAGACGACCAGCGTGATCCAGTCCTCGATGGCATAGTCCGAGACGTTTGCGGTCGGCGCGTGCCCTTCGAACTCATGACCGATTTCTTCGGCGGTGATTGGCGTATGGATTTCTTGCGACATGATCGGCCTTGTTCCGGTTGGGGAAGAAGGGCGCGGCGTGTTCGGGCGGCGCGCCTTTCAGTGTATCGACATCGTCCTGTTCTCGGCGTCTGTTTATTGCGGCGCCTGCCCCTCATCCGGCTGCCGCCACCTTCTCCCCGCCTGCGGGGCGAAGGGGGACCATGCCGCAAGCTCTCCGTCTCTCGCCAGCCTCTCGCAGGGCACGTCCCCTCTCCCCGTTTTTGCGGGGAGAGGGTTAGGGTGAGGGGCACCACGAAAAGGTGGTTTGCAGGCTTTACTGGATCGCGCGGATTGCTTCCCAATCGGCCTTCTCGTAGCCGAAGTCCTCGAAATTGACCTTTTCCATCACGGTCTTTTCGAAATCGGCCTTGTCGACCTCGGCGACGTTCAAGCCCTTTTCCTTGAAGGTCGCAATAAGGCCGTTTTCCTTGCCGGCGATCGTCTTGGTCGTGCGCTCGGCGGCCTCCTGCATGACCTCGCCGAAGATCTTCTTGTCCTCGTCGGAAAGGCTCGCCCACCGCGTCTTCGAGATCACGGTGTTGAGGTGATCGACGATGTGGCCGGTGAGGATGATGTTCTTCTGGACTTCGTAGAACTTCTTCGCCTCGATTGTCGTCAGCGGGTTTTCCTGTGCCTCGACCGTGCCGTTCTGCAAAGCGAGATAGACTTCGGCAAAGGCGATCGGCGTCGTGTTGGCGCCGCAGGCGCGCGGCATGGCAAGGTAAGCGGGAACGTCAGGCACGCGGATCTTCAGGCCCTGCATATCGGCGCATTTGGCGATCGGCTTGTTTGATGTCGTGTGGCGCGTGCCGTAATAGCTGACGGCGGCGATGTGGTTGCCGGTCTTGTCTTCATAGCCTTTGGCAAGACGCTTGAAGACATCGCTCTTGGTGTAGGCGATCAAGTGATCGGGACCGCGGAAGATATAGGGGAAGTAAGTCACGCCGATCGGCTTGTAGTCGCGTGCCGCGAAGCTCGATCCCGAGATGATGATGTCGACCGTCCCGAGCTTGAGGCCTTGGTTGATGTCGGCTTCCTTGCCGAGCTGCGACGCCGGATAGACCTCGATCTTGTAGCGCCCGTCGGTGCGTTTGTTGATCTCTTCCGCAGCCCATACGGAATCCGTATGGAAGGGCTCTGACGTTTCATAGACATGCGCCCATTTCAGCACTGTCTGGGCCTGCGCGATCGCGCTACTCGCCATGATCGCGGCCGCGGTGCAAAGTATCGTTGTCAGTCTGCTCTTCATTGCTCTCTCCTCCCGAGCTTGGGTTAAGTCTTGGCAGTTCCTTTCGACGGCCGCTTGTTGCGTCCGCGCTCCTCTTCCCCCGAAAACTCCTCCCCGAAGCTCTCGGAAAACCTCTTCTGCGACATTGTGAGATGGGCGCGCATGGCGGCCTTGGCGCCGGCTGCATCGCCGGCGGCGATCGCGTCGCGAATGGCCCGATGCTCGTCCAGGGCGCTGCGCCAGGTCGTCGGCCCCTCGAAGTGGCTGGCGAGCCTTGCGAAATAAGGGGTCATGCGCATGTCGAACATCTCGCCCGTGACGCGGATCAATGTCGCATTCCCGACGATGGCGGCAATGCCGGTGTGGAAGGCGCGATCGGCATCGAGCACTGCGATTGCATCGTTGACCACCCCACCCATGCGCGTCAGAGCTTCATCCAGCAGAGCGATATCGTCCGGCTTGGCGCGGCCTGCAGCTTCTTCGGCGATGGCGCATTCGATGAGGGCGCGCGCCTGCAGCAGCTCGAACGGGCCTTCCACCGGCTCGCGCTCGGCCCCAGTGACGGTCGCAGCATGCTGGCGCACCACATAGATGCCGGATCCCATGCGGATGTTGACGAGGCCTTCGACCTCCAGGACGATCAGCGCCTCGCGGACGGTCGGGCGTGAAACCGACAGTTGCTCCGCCAGCTCGCGCTCGGCCGGCAGCCGCTGGCCGACGGCAAGCTCGCCGCTGGCGATCATCAGGCGAATCTGATCCGCGACCTGCCGATACAGGCGGCGTGATTCAACAGGCGAAAACATCGTGGCCTCCCTAGGCGGCTTCTCCTCAAGCGCGCAGCTGGTCAAATGGCCTGACCAATTAAGATATAGATAACATCGCGTGGGTTGTACGTCAATCCGCCGCATAAACTGGAAAAGGAGAGTTTACAGACCCGGCCTAAAATCATCCTGTTCTAGCCGGAGTTTGTGATCGTCTCCGAGAAGAGCACGATCAAAAGAACAGGCGCATGATCAGTCGCGAAGATGGTTTCCGAGCATCAGCAGCAGGGACTCGCGGGCGCGGCTGACGCGACTTTTCAACGTGCCGATCCGGCACCCACATATTCTGGCGGCGTCCTGGTAGCTGGTACCGGCAGCCACCAGTGTCAGGGCGCGGCGCCTGTCGTCGGAAAGAAGTGTCAGTGCCTGTTGCAGTTCGTGTTCCCGCAGCGCCCATTCCTGGGTCGGCGCGATCGCGATCCGTTCCACCATCACGTCCATTCCCGTCGGTTCGCGTTTCTGTCTGCGATAATTGGTGCAGAACGTGTTTCGAAGGATGGTGAAAAGCCAGGATTTCAGGGAGGTGCCGGGACGGTAGAGATGAAGCGAGTTCAATGCCTTCAACAAGGTTTCCTGCACAAGATCGTCGATATCGTCGTTGCTGCTCAGGAACCTTCGGGCAAAGATGCGCAACGCCGGCGTCAGTGCAACGATTTCTAGCTCGATTGCGGACGTGTTTTTGTCGTGCGACGCAGAGTGTATGGAAGATACTGATGCCATTTTTCTCTCTCGGGATGAGAAGGAAAAGTTCTGGACGTCCTAATCGTTGCCGTACGATATCGGACAAACACGTCGTTGACGCGATCCGGCACGTTTCGCGTTGGTGAATCACGTTATCGCAAAAGGGAGGCTAGCGGCCTGGAGCCGTCGTGTCGGCAGCGGTCCTGCCCGACGGACTGCTTTACTGAAGTTCGCCCACGCGAAACCCCCGAGGTTGGATGTCCAACTTTCGGGGGTCAGGTCACGAGGCGGAGTTTTCGTGAAGAAGCCGATCAATTGTTGTGAGCCGCGCAGGCTTCATCCATCGGGGTGGCGTTGCTCGTACCGCCCTGCGTCTGAAGATTGGCGGAATTGTTGACCGGGTTGGGGCACTTGACCTTGTCCTTCGTGCCGCTGGTCGTGGAACCAGTCGTGGTGGTATCCGTGGCCATCGGCTTCTTGGCCTTCGTGTCGCTGCCTGCGCCGCCACCCTGGTCGGCCTGGCTCTTATCAATGGTGGCACCTGCGGGGGCGGGATTCGATTGTGCGAAGGCGGATGTGGCCATGCCGACAGCCAATAGTGACGCTGCTACTAGTTTCATACGCATTGTGATGTCCTCCTTGGGATCCTTTGCATACTTGACCCACTCAGAACCTCATTCTTAGGTCATTGTTCCGGCTGCAGCCGACAAAATGCACTACCGGGCCCACAGCCATCGCGCGGTCAACAATCGAGATCTTTAGCAGGGGGATGAGCAGCCATTGCCCACAAGGGCAATCGGCGATTACTTCGCGTAAAGCGCTCGCGACCGCTCGAGATGTTTGAGAAGTGCCGTTTCCGAGCCATCCACGTCGTTTGCTTCAAGGCGATCGACGATCTCGTCGTGTTCGGCGAGCGTGAATTTTTCCTTGCCGGTCCAGATCAGCATCTCGGTATGATATTCCTTCAGCCAGGCAAGCATTGCTTCGCTGACGGCGACGTAGATCGGGTTGCCTGATATCTGTGCGATGCGGGTGTGGAATTCCATGTCCGCGTCGATGAACTCTTCGGCCCGGCCAAGCGACATTCGCTGGCGTTCGATGATGTTCCTGAGATCGGCGATATCATTTGCGGAGGCCCGCTGCGCGGCCTCCCGCGCCATGCCCCGCTCAAAGAAGATGCGCGCGCTCTTCAGATATTCCAGCGAGTCCGAAGATTGCGACAGCATGATCTTGGCGGTGAGATCGACTTGGCGGAATATCGATTTTGCCGTCAGCCTGAGGACCTTCGCCCGCTCGCCATGCGAAATGCTGACAAGACCTTTATTGGCAAGGGACTGCATGGCCTCCCTGATCGCCGGCCGGCCGACGCCGAAGCGTTCCATCAGCACGCGCTCGGACGGCATTTCGTCGCCGGGCTGAAGCTCGCCCGAGGTGATCATTCGCTCAAGTCGATCAAACACTTCGTCAGAGAGTTTTCGGCGGACGATTTGTTCGAGGGGCTGGGTCATCACATCTCGCTGGCTCAAATGTTTTCTCCTAACAGTTTCCGGGTCGAGAACAAAGCTGTCGGTGAAAATTTGCGGATCCGAAGATTCTACTTTTCATGAGTTGGAATACTCATTATACCAGATCACAAGTTGACGCCATGGTAATCTGCGTGGCGAGAGGAGCAACCGTCCGTTTCATGATGATTACCCTGACCTACCGCATCGAAACGCCCGGCAACGTCGAGGCGATGGCGGAAAAGATCGCGAGCGACCAGTCGACCGGAACCTTCGTGCCCGTCCCTGGCGAGACCGAGGAGCTGAAATCGCGTGTCGCCGCCCGCGTGCTGGCGATCCGTCCGCTCGAGGGCGCCAGTCATCCGACTTGGCCCGAGGTCGCGCCCGGCACGCTTCTTCATCGCGCCGATGTCGACATCGCCTTTCCACTGGACGCGATCGGGACAGACCTTTCGGCATTGATGACCATTGCGATCGGCGGCGTCTACTCCATCAAGGGCATGACCGGCATCCGCATCGTCGACATGACGCTGCCCGAAGCCTTCAAAAGTGCGCATCCCGGACCGCAGTTCGGCATCCCTGGAAGCCGCCGCCTTACCGGCGTCGAAGGCCGACCCATCATCGGAACGATCGTCAAGCCGGCGCTTGGTCTCAGACCGCACGAAACGGCGGAACTCGTCGGCGAGCTGATCTCATCCGGCGTCGACTTCATCAAGGATGACGAAAAACTGATGAGCCCGGCCTATTCGCCGCTCAAGGACCGCGTTCAGGCGATCATGCCGCGCATTCTCGATCACGAGCAGAAGACCGGCAAGAAGGTGATGTATGCCTTCGGCATCTCGCATGCCGACCCCGACGAGATGATGCGCAACCACGACATCGTCGCCAAGGCCGGCGGCAATTGCGCCGTCGTCAATATCAACTCGATCGGCTTCGGCGGCATGAGCTTTCTGCGCAAGCGCTCCAATCTGGTGCTGCACGCGCATCGAAACGGTTGGGACGTGCTGACGCGCGATCCGGGCGCCGGCATGGATTTCAAGGTCTACCAGCAATTCTGGCGACTGCTCGGGGTCGACCAGTTTCAGATCAACGGTATCAGGGTCAAGTATTGGGAGCCGGACGACAGCTTCGTCTCGTCCTTCAAGTCCGTCAGCACGCCGCTGTTCGACGTCTCCGATTGCCCGCTTCCGGTTGCCGGTTCGGGTCAGTGGGGAGGACAGGCGCCCGAAACCTATCGGCGGACCGGCCGCACCGTCGATCTTCTCTATCTCTGCGGCGGAGGTATCGTCAGCCACCCCGCCGGCCCGGCGGCAGGCGTTCGGGCCGTGCAGCAGGCCTGGCAGGCCGCGGTCGCGGACATCCCGTTGGAGATCTACGCGAAAGATCATCCGGAGCTCGCCGCTTCGATTGCCAAATTCAGCGACGGCAAGGGCGCGTGACCGCGATGGATGAACCTCTCATCAGCTATTACGGGGATGACTTCACCGGCTCCACCGATGTCATGGAGGCCCTGGCCTCGAACGGCGTGTCGACCGTGCTCTTCCTCGACATTCCGACGCCGGAACTGCTCGCGCGCTTTGGGGATTGCCGTGCAATCGGCATTGCCGGGACAAGCCGCAGCGAGACCCCCGCCTGGATGCAAGAGCACCTCACGCGCGCTTTCGAGTGGCTGAATTCGCTCGGCGCGGACATCTGCCATTACAAGGTCTGCTCGACCTTCGATTCCAGCCCCGAAATCGGCAATATCGGCAACGCGATCGAAATCGGCCGATCGGTGTTCGGGCAATCCGTCGTGCCCATCATCGTCGGCGCGCCGCAATTGAAACGCTACACCGCATTCGGCAATCTCTTTGCCGCTTACCAGGGCCGGATCTTTCGCATCGACCGCCATCCCGTCATGAGCCGCCATCCCGTCACTCCGATGGACGAGGCGGACCTTGCGGTCCACCTGTCGAAGCAGACCCGCCTTCCCGTCCTGGTCGCCGATCTCGTCGCCATCACCGCGACGGATGCCGATGCGCGTGTCGACGATCTGGCGTCTGCTTCAGAAGGGATCCTGCTCATCGATGTCGACTCCGAGGTGACGCAGGAGGCCGCGGGGCGGCAACTGCTTCGTGTCACCGGCCGTGCCGGAAGTTTTGTCGCCGGCTCCTCGGGGGTCGAATATGCTCTGCTCAGCGCATGGCGGCGGAGCGGCTTCATCGGCAACAGCGGCGCCGAGTTTCCTGATATCGGCCCAGTCGACCGCCTCGCCGTCGTGTCGGGCAGCGTATCGCCGACGACCGAGCGCCAGATCCGGACGGCTGTCGAGAACGGCTTCGAGAGCATCGCGCTCGATCCGCTTGCGCTGGTCTCGGAACATTGCGAAGCCGCGATGGATGCGGCGGTCGAGGCAGGCATCCAGAAGCTCAGGCAGGGCAAGAGCGTCATTCTCTACACCGCCCTTGGCCCGTCTGCAGACCGCGGCGCCGACATCGATAGCCTTCCGGGCGCTCGTCACCGGCTCGGGAGCGCGCTCGGCACGATCTTGCGCCGCCTGATCGAGAACGAAGCACTATCACGTGCGGTCGTCGCCGGCGGCGACACATCCAGTCACGCGCTTAGGCAGTTGAAGATCGACGCGCTGACGACGCTCCTTCCGCTGCCTCAGACGCCAGGCTCTCCGCTTTGCCTTGCGCATGGCGACTATCAGCCGACCAACGGCCTGCAGATCGCACTCAAAGGCGGCCAGGTCGGGACTGACGGTTATTTCATGCAGATCCGCGAGGGAAGGAAACACTGATGGTTTCCCGTCCGGCTTGGCGCAGAAAAACGTGTGGATCATACAAATTGAGTGATATGGTGATTGACTCATCATACCAGTATATGATCCTATCCAGAAACGGAAAAGGTGAGGAAAACATGACTAAGATTGCCCTCTTCGGCGCAGGCGGGAAAATGGGATACCGGCTCGCCAAAAATCTCAAAGGCTCGCGTTTCCAAGTGCGCCATGTCGAGGTGAGCGACGCAGGCAAGGCCCGTTTGAAGAATGATCTCGGTGTCGATTGCGTGCCCGTCGATGTCGGGCTCGATGGCGCCGAGGTGGTGATCCTGGCCGTGCCGGACACGGCGATCGGCAAAGTCGCGGCAGGCATCGTCGACAAGCTCGCATCAGGTACCATGGTGATCGCGCTGGACGCTGCGGCTCCCTTTGCCGGCCACCTGCCGAAGCGCGATGATCTTACCTATTTCGTCACCCATCCCTGCCATCCGCCGATCTTCAACGACGAGACGGACATGCAGGCGAAAAAGGACCACTTCGGCGGCCTCTTCGCCAAGCAGCATATCGTTTCGGCGCTGATGCAGGGTCCGGAAAGCGCCTACGCGCTCGGCGAGGAAATCGCCAAGCTGATCTGGGCCCCAGTCATGCGATCGCACCGGGTCACGGTCGATCAGCTTGCCATGCTCGAACCAGGCTTGTCGGAAACCGTCTGCGCATCGCTGCTCGTCGTCATGCGACAGGCAATGGACGAATGCGTGGCACGCGGCGTGCCGAAACAGGCCGCCCGCGACTTCCTGCTCGGCCATATGAACGTGCTCGGCGCGGTCATCTTCAAGGAAGTCGACGGCGTGTTTTCGGATGCCTGCAACAAGGCGATCGAGTTCGGCATCCCGGCGCTGATGCGCGACGACTGGAAAAAGGTATTCGAACCGCAGGAGATCGCCGAAAGCATCCGGCGCATCACCTGAACCGGCTTGGGGAGGCAAACCCTCCCCTCAACCGCCCCAGGGAGAAGGGGCTTCATGTACAACAGGGAGGAAACAATGAAACTGACGCGCAGACTGACACTTGCAGCTTTTGCCGGCGCATTGGCGCTCGGAACGGCTCTTCCGGCCTTTGCGGCCGATCTCATCGCCATCATCACGCCGGCGCATGACAATCCTTTCTTCAAGGCCGAAGCCGTCGGCGCCGAAGCCAAGGCGAAGGAACTCGGCTACGAGACGTTGCTCATGACGCATGACGACGACGCCAACAAGCAGTCCGAAATGATCGACACGGCGATCGGGCGCGGCGCCAAGGCGATCATCCTCGACAATGCCGGAGCCGACGCCTCCGTCGCGGCCGTCAAGAAGGCGAAGGATGCGGGTATCCCCTCCTTCCTGATCGACCGCGAAATCAACGCGACGGGCGTTGCCGTCGCCCAGATCGTCTCGAACAACTATCAGGGCGCCCAGCTCGGAGCGCAGGAATTCGTCAAGCTGATGGGCGAGAAGGGCAATTACGTCGAGCTGGTGGGCAAGGAGTCCGACACCAATGCCGGCATCCGCTCGCAAGGCTATCACGACGTCATCGACGACTACCCGGACCTGAAGTCCGTCGCCAAGCAGTCGGCCAACTGGAGCCAGACGGAAGCTTATTCGAAGATGGAAACCATCCTCCAGGCAAATCCCGACATCAAGGGCGTCATTTCAGGGAATGACACGATGGCCATGGGCGCTATCGCAGCGCTGCAGGCGGCCGGCCGCAAGGACGTGATCGTCGTCGGCTTCGACGGTTCCAACGACGTGCGCGACTCCATCAAGTCGGGCGGCATCAAGGTGACGGTCCTGCAGCCCGCCTATGCGCAGGCTCAGCTGGCGGTGGAACAGGCAGACGCCTACATCAAGAACAAGACGACGCCAAAGGAAGAGAAGCAGTTGATGGATTGCGTTCTCATCAACGCCGACAATGCCGGCAAGCTCGAAACCTTCGCCCTGACGAACTGATCAGCCGCGAATTGCGGAGGGCGCAGCGCTGCGCCCTCCGCAATGCATTTCGCAAGACGTCGAGGTTTAAAGCATGTTGAGAATGAAGGGCGCCCTGCTCGCTGCCGTCGTGGCGGCCGCCTTGCCCGGTTGCAAGATCATCAAGACGCCGACGGCTGAGGAAAAGGCTGCGGCAGCGGCAAAGACCGCCTTCGACCCGAATGCAAAGGTCGAGGCGATCTGGCAGTCCGAGGCAGTGCCCTACTTCGAAAAGCGCGCCGGCAACCTGAAAGACGTCATGCAGCTTTCCGCCTCCAGCCCCGACGCCGCAGGCGCAAAATACGGCAATCCCCGCAAGCAGAGCAGCTCGCCATGGACCTATGCGGTGAAGATCACCGGCAAGGTTGTTGCGGCTGATACGGCCTCGCGCGCGGCGACGCTCGATGTCGACGCCGATGGCGACGGCAAGGCCGACGCCAAGGTGCAGATCGGGCCGGCGCTGCGCGGCACGGCGCTGCGCGACACGCTGGAGTTCGTCAATTTCAACGAATTCAAGAACCAGATCGAGTGGGCGCAGTTCGGCAAAGCCTTCAACGAGAAGGCCAATACCACCTTTCTCTCCGCCATCCCGCGTGAGGGCCTCGCCGGCAAGACGGTGACCGCGATCGGCGCCTTTCCGCTGCCGAAGAGCGACGAGCTGCCGCTCATAACGCCTGCGGAACTGAAGGTCGGCCCATGACCACAGGAGAGACACAAAAGGACGACATCATCCTGCGCCTCGACGACGTGTCGAAGGTCTATTCGGGTATCGTCGCCGTCAAGCGCGCCAATCTCGAGCTTCGCCGCGGAGCAGTGAACGTCCTTGTCGGCGAAAACGGTGCAGGCAAATCGACGCTGATGAAGATCATCGCCGGTGTCGAGCGCCCGACGCTCGGCCGCATCATCCTGGACGGCAAGCCCATATCCTTCGACAGCCCTGCAGATGCGCAGGCGAATGGCATCGGCATGATCTTCCAGGAGCTCAATCTCTTCGCCAACATGTCGGTCGCCGAGAACATCTTCGCCAGGCGTGAGATCACCCGCGGCATCCTCGGCATCGATCACAAGGCACAGGTGCAAAAAGCCAATGCGTTTTTGAAGCGTCTAGATGCCGGCATCGAGGCCGATACGATGGTCGAGGATTTGCCGATAGGCCAGCAGCAACTCGTCGAGATCGCCAAAGCGATGTCGTTGAATGCCCGGATCCTGATCATGGACGAGCCGACGTCGGCGCTTTCGGCGGCCGAAGTCGAGATCCTGTTCAAGGTGATCGCGGAGCTGAAGGCCCAGGGTGTGGCAATCGTCTATATCTCCCACCGGCTCGAAGAGCTGATGCGGATCGGCGACTACATCACCGTGCTTCGGGACGGCCAGATCACCGGCGAGGCGATGGTCCGCGACATCGACACGCGCTGGATCGTGCGCTCCATGATCGGCTCGGATGCCAAGGACTTTGCAAAACCCGTGGACCATGCCGTCGGAGCTGAGGTCTTTCGCGCCGAAAATATCAGCCTGCCGCGGCCGACAGGCGGGCTTTCGGTCAACGATGTCTCCCTGTCGGTCAAGGCAGGCGAAATCCTCGGCATCTACGGCCTGATGGGCGCCGGGCGCAGCGAATTCTTCGAATGCGTCATCGGTCGCCACACACATTCGACCGGCAAGATCTTCATCGACGGCAAGCAGGTTCGTGCCCGCGACACCACCCGGCGCATCCGCCGCGGCCTTGCGCTCATTCCGGAAGACCGGCAGCGGGAAGGTCTGGTCCAGGTGCTTTCCATTGCCTCCAACCTGACGCTGGCGAGCCTTGGCCGCTTCACCCGGCTCTTCCATATCGACAGGGGTGCTGAGAAGAACGCCATCCGCGATGCGATCCGCGACCTCTCGATCAAGGCGCCGAACCCGGATTTCGAGGTGACCTCGATGTCCGGCGGCAATCAGCAGAAGGTTGTCATCGGTAAGGCGTTGATGACCAATCCGAAGGTGCTTCTGATGGACGAGCCGAGCCGCGGCATCGATGTCGGCGCCAAGGCCGATGTCTTTCGCACCATGCGGCGGCTGGCGGCAAACGGGCTCGCCATCCTGTTTTCGACTTCCGACCTCGAAGAGGTCATGGCGCTTTCCGATCGCATCGCGGTGTTGAGCAACGGCCAGCTGATCGCCGTCTTCGACCGCAACGAGGCCACGGAAGAAGCCATTATCGCGGCTTCGGCCAAGGGACACGGACATCAAGGGAAACTCGCGTCATGATGGCGGCTACATCAACCACTCTTGCGCCGAAGGGCGCCAACGGCTCGGCGCTTCTGACGCTGATGAAGCTCAGGACGTTCATCGCGCTATTTGCGGTCATCATCTTCTTTGCGATCTTCGCCCCGAACTTCACCTCGACGGCGAACATGATCCTGATGTCGAAGCATGTGGCGCTGAACGCCTTCCTGGCGATGGGCATGACCTTCGTGATCATCACCGGCGGCATTGATCTCTCGGTCGGATCGATCGTCGGGCTTTGCGGCATGGTCGCCGGCGGCCTGATCCTTTACGGCATCGAATTGCCGATCGGCTACACCATCTTTTTCAACCTCTTCGAGATCGTGCTGATCACCCTGTCGATCGGCCTGCTCATCGGTCTGATCAACGGTCTGCTGATCACCAAGCTCAACGTCGCGCCCTTCATCGCCACGCTCGGCACACTCTATATCGCCCGCGGTCTCGCTTTGCTGTCGTCGGACGGGCAGACGTTTCCGAACCTTGTCGGCCGGCCGGAATATGCGACGACCGGCTTCGATTTCTTCGGCGCGGGACGCATTCTCGGTCTGCCGGTATCGATCTGGATTTTGATCGTGCTGGCGCTGCTGGCCGCCTATGTCGCCCGCTCGACGCCGATCGGCCGTCATATCTTCGCTGTCGGCGGCAATGAGCGGGCCGCGCGCATGTCCGGTATCCGGGTCGATGTCGTGAAGATCTTCGTCTACATGTTCTCCGGACTTTGCGCGGCAATCGTCGGCGTCGTCATCTCCTCGGAACTGATGGCAGCCCATCCGGCGACCGGCGAAAGCTTCGAACTCAATGCGATTGCCGCAGCCGTGCTCGGCGGCACCTCGATGTCGGGCGGCCGCGGCACGATCGGCGGCACGATCATCGGCGCCTTCGTCATCGGCATTCTCTCCGACGGTTTGGTAATGATGGGCGTCTCCTCCTTCTGGCAGATGGTCATCAAGGGCCTCGTCATCATCATTGCTGTCGTCGTCGACCAGGCGCAGCGCCGCCTGCAGCAGCGCGTTACCTTGATGCAGATGGCAAAGGCAGGTTGAGATGACGGAATTGAAAGGGGCTTTGATCGGTTGCGGATTCTTTGCGATCAACCAGATGCACGCCTGGAACGACGTTCGAGGTGCCTGCATCGTCGCGATCTGCGATCGCGATCCGGAGCGGCTGAAGATCGTCGGCGATCAGTTCGGCATCGAGCGTCGATACAGTGATGCCGAGGCGATGTTTGCCGATGGCGGTTTCGATTTCGTCGATATCGCCACGACAGTGCAGAGCCACCGCGCCCTGGTAGAACTGGCCGCCTGTAACAGGGTGCCGGCAATCTGCCAGAAACCGTTCGCCAAGACCTTGTCGGATGCGAAGGCGATGGTCGAGGCGTGCCGCAATGCCGGCATCCCCCTTATGGTGCACGAGAATTTTCGCTGGCAGACGCCGGTCCAGGCGGTGCGCAAGGCGCTGGAGGCCGATGTCATCGGCACACCCTTCTGGGGCCGCTTCTCCTTCCGTTCGGCCTATGACGTCTTTTCCGGGCAGCCCTATCTCGCCGAGGGGGAACGGTTCATCATCGAAGACCTCGGCATCCATACGCTCGATGTCGCCCGCTATATCCTTGGTGACGTTCGATCGCTCACCGCCCGCACCAATCGGGTCAATCCCACAATCAAGGGCGAGGATGTCGCGACCATTCTGCTCGATCACGAAAACGGCGCCACGTCGGTCGTCGACGTCAGCTACGCCACCAGGCTTTCCAGGGAGCCGTTCCCCGAGACCCTGATCGAGCTCGACGGTTCTGAGGGCACGATCCGCCTGGCCCGGGGTTACGGTCTCGAAATCACCAACGCCAAGGGCACCACCACCACGGACGTATCTCCGAAGCTGCTGTCATGGGCCTCGCGGCCCTGGCACAACATCCAGGAGAGCGTCTACGCCATCCAGCAGCATTGGGTCGATCAGTTGGAGCGCGGCGCCGAACATTCGACGTCAGGGGCGGACAATCTGAAGACCTTCGCCCTGGTAGAGGCTGCCTATGACAGCGCTGCCAGGGGACAGACAATCGATGTCGGAGCGATGCTGCGATGACGATCGATGCGTTCCAGCTCTACGGCACCCATATCGTCGATCCGCCACCGGTTCGCCTGAGAGCGGGAAAATTGGAAGCCGATTTCGCCAACGGTAACCTCCGTACCATCCGTTACGATGGAACCGAGGTGCTGAGGGCGATTTCCTATCTCGTTCGCGACCGGGACTGGGGCACCTACAGCCCTGAAATCGCCGATCTCCGGATCGAGCAGCGTGACGATCGTTTCGAGGTCGCCTATCTCGCCTACTGCGAGGGACCTGATGATACGAGGCTTATCATCGACGTTCGTATCACCGGAAGCCCGGACCGGCTCGACTTCGAGGCTGAGGCCATCGCCCCGACCGGCTTCGAGACCAACCGCTGCGGCTTCTGCATCCTGCATCCGATCGTCGGCGTGGCGGGTTCACCGGCGACGGTCGAGCATATCGACGGGCAGATCGTGGCGACACGGTTTCCCGATGTCATCGAGCCCTGGCAGCCGTTCAAGGACATGCGGGCCATCACCCACGCGGTCATGCCTGACGTTCAGGCGGAATGCCGGATGGAGGGCGACACCTTTGAAATGGAAGATCAAAGGAATTGGTCGGACGCATCCTATAAGACCTATGTCAGGCCGCTCGCGCTTCCCTGGCCGTATGAGATTGCCGCCAATCGGCCCGTTCGACAAAAGACGTCGCTTGTTATCAGGGATATCGGCGGTGCTACGCGGCATCCTCCAGCTGCGGCGTCGGGCGGCGTCATAAAACTCGAACTCGGGGCACGAACCGGCACCATGCCTGATATCGGCGTTATCATTACGCCCGAAGAAGCCGATGCGACCCTCTCGGCAAAGTCCGTCCTAACGGAGATCGCTCCCCAGGAACTCCTCTTCCATTTCGACCCCGGTGCCGGGCACGGCGTCGAAGCACTCAGGCGGTTCGCAGCAATCGCGACGGTCCATCGCGGCCGCTCGGCGCTGGAGATCGCCCTTCCCTGCAAATCAGTCCCGGCGACCGAGACCTCCGAGATTGCCCGCCAGATGCAGCTGGCGGAATTCCGGCCGGATGCGATTATGATCTCGCCTTCCGTCGACCGACAGTCGACGCCGCCCGGCAGCAAATGGCCGGATTGCCCGCCCCTGGATGAGGTCTATACAGCTGCCCGCGCCGCCTTTCCCGGCATTCGCATCGGCGGCGGCATGCTGAGCTATTTCACCGAACTCAACCGGAAGCGCGTCCCCGATGGACAGCTCGACTTCGTCAGCCACTGCACCAATCCGATCGTGCATGCCGCCGACGATCTCAGCGTCATGCAGACATTGGAAGCGCTGCCCTTCATCACGCGATCCGTTCGAGCGATCTATGGCGACAAGCCCTACCGGATCGGCCCATCGACGATCCCGATGCAGCAGAACCCCTATGGCAGCCGCACGATGGACAATCCGGCGGGCGCACGCATTCCCATGGCCAATCGCGACCCGCGCCACAATGGGCGTTTCGCGGAAGCCTTCGCGCTCGGTTACGCGATACGGGTGCTGGATGCCGGCCTGGAATGCCTGACGCTCTCGGCCTTGTCAGGCCCGTTCGGTTTGATCGCCGGTTCGGCCGAACCGACCGAGCAAGGCGGGCGGCGCCCGCTGTTCAACACCGTGCGGACATTGTCCCGATTGGCTGGCGCAGGCTGGCAGGAATGCGTCTCCTCCTCTCCCTCCGAGGTCCTGTCTTTCGTTGCACGGAATGCCGCAGGCGCCAGGCTTCACGTCGTCAATCTGACGGGCCAGGAACGAACGGTCGATTGCGGCGCATGCCGGCCGGCAGATGCAGGCAAAGAGTTGCGGCTTGCGCCGTTTGCGACCACAGCCCTCCCGCTGGCGGATTGACCTTCGGCGGTGCAACCGCATTTATGCAGGCGGAGCTCGCAATGGGAGGATCAGCATGAAGACGAAGAAGCTTATCAATTCCGGCGCAGATGCCGTCGATGAGATGCTGCAAGGCATTCTGGCGGCGCATCCGCGCCATCTGTACGCCGTGGAGAACATGCCCCGCGCGATCATTGCCAGAAACGGGCCGCGCAAGGGCAAGGTCGGCTTGGTCATCGGCGGCGGATCGGGGCACGAACCGACATTTCTGGGGTTTGTCGGCAAGGGGCTGGCGGACGCGGCCGCAATCGGCAACGTGTTCGCGTCGCCGCCGCCCGATCCGATCATCGCCTGCGCCATGGCGGTCGACGGCGGCGCCGGCGTGCTGTTCATGTATGGCAATTATGCCGGCGACGTGATGAACTTCGACATGGCTGCCGAAATGCTTGCGCTTGACGAGATCGAGGTACGCACCGTGCTCACCACGGATGACGTGGCATCCGCCCCTGCCGATCAGAAGGACAGGCGACGGGGCGTGGCGGGCAACGTCTTAATCTTCAAGGCCGCTGGCGCAGCCTGCGATCTTCTCTACTCGTTTGACGATGTCGAGCGTGTCGCCCGCCATGCCAATGCGCGAACCTATACGATGGGTGTTGCGCTCTCGCCTTGCTCTCTGCCCCAGACGTTGAAGCCGAACTTCCTGATCGGCGAAGGGGAGATGGAGATCGGAATGGGAATCCATGGGGAGCCTGGCGTGGCGCGCGAGCCGCTGAGGCCGGCCGACGCGGTGACCGACGAACTCATGGACAGCATTCTTCGGGAGATGAAAGCAGACCGGGGCGATCGTGTCGCCGTGCTCGTCAATTCGCTGGGTTCGACCCCGATGATGGAACTCTACATCATGATGCGGCGCGTGAAGTCCCGGCTCGACGATGCCGGGCTCATCCTTCATACGTCGCTCGTTGGGAATTACTGCACCTCGCTCGAAATGGCCGGCGCGTCGATCACGCTCATGCATCTCGACGATGAGCTTCAGCAATTGATCGACTACCCCTGTGATTGCGCGATGTTTGCGAGGTAATCGATGACGTTTACGACCGAAGACCTGCAGCGCTTGTTTGCCGCGATTGCCGAGGATATCGCGGCGGAACGAGATCAACTTTGCGAACTGGACGGTGCCATTGGCGATGGGGATCACGGCCTTGCCATGGATGCGGGCTGCCAGGCCGCGGCGAAAGCGGTCGGCGAGCTTGACGCCGGGATCGCCCCGACAGCCGCATTCAACGTCGCGGCAAAGGCTTTCCTGAATGCAGTCGGCGCTTCGTCCGGCCCCTTATATGCCACGGCCTTCATGCGCGCCGGAGCCGCCGCCAAAGACAAGCAGACATTGAGCGATGACGACTTCCTGCGCGTCTTTGCGGCAATGGCGCAGGGAATTCAGGAACGCGGAAAGGCCGAACCAGGTGAAAAGACGATGGTTGACGCCTGGAGGCCCGCGGCTGACGCGGCACTTGATGCCTGGCAGTCGGGAAAGCCCCTCCCCCAATGCTTCGAGGCAGCCGAGCGGGCAGCGCGCGCAGGCTGTGAAGCGACCAGCAACATGACGGCGGCCAAGGGGCGGGCTTCGCGATTGGGGGACCGCGTGATCGGGCACATCGATCCCGGTGCCGCCTCGGCCGTCATCATCATCGCCGCAGTGGCAAAATTTGCGCAGTATCATGATGGTTAGCTCATCATACCAGTTGACATGTCGATGACTATCTGCAACAAGGGGCCGGCTTTACAAGAGGAGGACGGTAATGCTGACCCTTTCTGCGAAATTGAAGACTGCGAGCATCGTGGCGATCGCCGTGGCGTCGCTATCGGCCACGCCGGTTCTTGCGGAAGACATCACGCTTTGGACCCTCAACTTCGACAACAATGCTGCCAACACGGCTCTGAAAAAGGTCGCGACAGACTTCGAAGCTGCAAACCCCGGAACGCATGTCGAGATCGTCCAGCGCGCCGTCGACGAGCACAAAACCGCCTTGCGTGTCGCTGCGGGCTCCGACAAGGGACCTGACATTTATTTCAGCTGGGCAGGCCTCGGCCTCGGCGGCGAGTATGTGAAGGCCGGACTGTCCCTGCCGCTCGACAAGTACTATTCCGAGTATAAGTGGAACGACGAATTGCTGCCCTCGGCAGCGGCTTTCGCCGACCTCTATCCCGGCGGCAAGCACGGCGTCCCCTTCACCTTCAAGGGTGAGGCCGTCTATTACAACAAGAAGCTTTTCGAACAGGCCGGCATCAAGGAAGAGCCCAAGACCTACGAGGAATTCCTTGCCGCGGCCGATAAGCTCAAGGCTGCAGGCATTCCTGCCTTCACCTTCGGCGGCACGGTCAACTGGCACGTCATGCGCCTCATGGACGTTATCCTTGAAACGAAGTGCGGTGCTGAAAAGCACGATGCGCTGAAGGCGATGACGCTGGACTGGACCAAGGAGCCCTGCGCGACGGAATCCTTCGCGGAGTTTGCGAAGTGGACGAAGGACTATACGCTGCAGCCATTCATGGGCATCGACAACAAGCAGTCCTACAGCCTCTTCACCGCAGGCCGCGCGGCGATGATGCTCGAAGGCGACTGGCTGGTCAGCCAGCTTAACGGCTCCGGCGCCAATCTCGACGACTACGGGATTTTCCCCTTCCCGACCAACACCGACCGCCTCTATGGCTTTGCCGAGTACAATTACATCAGCACCAAGAGCAAGAGCCCTGACGTAGCGGCGAAGTTCCTCGACTACTTCCTCTCGACGAAAGTCCAGCAGGACCTGCTCGGCCAGTTGAGTTCGACCTCCGTCAACAAGAATGTACAATATGCCAATCAGAAGCCGCTCGAGGCGGAATGGCTGGGGATCTTCCAGAAATACGGCAAAGTGTACATGAACGGCGACCAGGCGTTCCCGCTCGATGTCACGACGGAGTACTTCCGGGTCATCAACGATGTTGCTTCCGGCAACACCGAGCCGGCCGATGCCGCCAAGCAGCTGCAGAGCTTTATCGCAAGCAGAACCTGATTCCTCCCGAGGCGCCAGCCGATCGACCTCAGGGTCGCGCGGCTGGCACATTCTTTCGTGAGCTGGCAGCAAATGCATCGCCAGGAGGAAAACATGTCACTTCGACAGTCGACACATGATCCGCGCGTACAAGCGCTCATCCTGCTCGTGCCAGCCCTGGCAATCTATGCCGTCTTCGCGCTCTACCCGATGCTCAATGTCGTGATCCTAAGCTTCCAGAAATGGAACGGGCTGGATCCGCAGCGGCAATTTGTGGGGTTTGGAAACTACGCGGCGATTTTCACAAAGGATCCGGTCTTCTGGGTTGCCTTCCGCAACACGGTGATCTGGACCCTGATGAGCCTGATTTTTCCGCCGATGGTCGGACTGCTGCTGGCGCTCAGCCTCAACCAGAAGATATTCGGCCGAAATGGCCTCAGGGCCATCTTCTATCTGCCTGTTATCATCGCACCGATTGCCGTCGCCACCATGTGGAAATGGATGTACGATCCGTTCTTTGGCCTTTTCAGCCAGTTGCTCACCTCGTGGGGCATGCAGGGCTGGATCAATGACTGGCTGGGCAACAGGGATATCGCCCTTTATTCCGTTTTCGTCGCCTATCTCTGGCAGACGGTTGGCTTCTCGATGGTCCTGTTCCTGGCGGGCCTGCAGAATGTCTCTCAGACGCTCGTCGAGGCAGCCCGCATCGATGGCGCCGGCCGCTGGGCGGTGTTCAAGCATGTAACATTGCCGGCCTTGCGCCCAACGATCACGATCGTTCTCGTTCTTTCCGTCATCTCTTCCCTGAAGGCCTTCGATATCGTCTACGGCCTGACCGGCGGCGGGCCGGCGCAGTCCACCCAAATGCTGGCGCTCTGGGCATTCACGCAGGCGATGCAGATCTTCGATTTCGGACGAGGTGCGGCGATTTCGGTCGTGCTGCTGCTGATCACTATGGCCGTCGTCATTCCGTATCTCAAGTGGACCCAGAAGCACGAGGAGGTTGAATCGTGACAGCAGTACCGACCGACCAGACCGCAGTGCATCTGCAGGTCGAACCATCGTCGATGAAGCGGGATCCGATTCTGATCGGCCTCTGGATCACGCTTGTTATCGTGGCGCTCGTCTGGGTCGCGCCATTCGTCTTCATCGTCTTCACCTCCTTGAAAACGCCGGCGGCGGTGACGGGCACGGGCGCCTTCGTGCCGCCAACCGAGCTCGCTTTCGAAAATTACAGCGCCGCATGGAGCCGCGGCAACTTCGCAAACTCCTTCTTCAACAGCGTCATCATCACCGTCATCAAGGTGCCGCTCGGGCTGTTCCTTTCGGCGATGGCCGCCTATGCCCTTGCCAAGATCAAGCTGAAGATCACCAAGGCCCTGCTACTGCTCGTCGTGTTCGGCACGATGATCCCCTTCCAGGTAATGCTTGCGCCGCTGTTCACCCTGGTCAATTCACTCGGCCTGATCGACACCTATCCGGGCGTCATCCTTCCCTACATCGCCTTCGGCGTTCCCTATCAGGTTTTCATCCTGCACGGCTTCTTCAAGAGCATTCCCAAGGAGCTGTCGGAAGCAGCACTGATCGACGGCGCTAGCCACTTCATCATCTTCAGACGGATCTTTCTGCCTGTGTGCCTGCCCGTGCTTGCCGCACTGCTCATCCTCGACTTTGTCTCCACCTGGAACGAATTCGCCATGGCGCTGGTGCTGCTCCAGGATCAGCACATGTGGACCTTACCACTCGGCCTGATGTCGTTTCAGGGGCAGTTCTCGAGCAATTACGGCCAGCTCAATGCGGCCATCGTGATGACCGTCCTGCCGGCGACGATCGTCTATCTCATCTTCCAGCGTTACTTCGTCTCTGGCCTGACCTCCGGCGCCGTCAAAGGCTAGCGACCACAAAAGCATTCACGAGGAGAATATTCTATGTCTGATGCAACAGTCGAAAAATGGGGCGTGTTCGAGGCCTCCTTTGATGGACCCTCTGGCGGTAATCCCTATCTCGACGTGGCATTCGATGCCGTGTTCACTCACAAGAGCCGCGAAGTCCGCGTGCCGGGCTTTTATGACGGCAACGGGACCTACCGTATCCGCTTCATGCCGGACATCGAAGGCGAGTGGTCGTTCCTGACGCGCTCCAGGACAACCGCACTCGACGGCAAAACTGGGACACTGATTGCGACCAGGCCTTCGGCCGGCAATCACGGCCCAGTGCGCGTGCGCAACAAGTTCCACTTCGCCTATGCCGACGGCACCCCGTTCCTATCCTTCGGGACGACCTGCTACGCCTGGACGCACCAGCCGCTCGACATGCAGAAGCAGACCCTCGAAACCCTCAAGAAGGCCCGCTTCAACAAGATGCGGATGGGCGTGTTTCCGAAGGACTATCCCTATAACGTCAACGAGCCGCTGCACGCCTGCTTCGAACGCGGGGCGGACGGAAGGGAAGACTTCGACCGTCCGAACCCCGCCTCGTTCCAGCACTTCGAAAAGCAGGTCGCAGCGCTCTGCCAACTGGGGATCGAAGCCGATATCATCATCTTCCACCCCTATGACCGGTGGGGCTATGCCGACATGTCGGCCGAACAGGATTTTCGCTATGTCGAATATCTGGCCGCTCGTCTCGCCGCCTACCGGAACGTCTGGTGGTCGCTTGCCAACGAATATGATTTCCTCATCGATACGAAGCCGATGGAGCAGTGGGATCGCTACTTCCACATCCTGGAAGAGAACGACCCCTACCAGCACCTGCGCTCCATCCACAATGGCGACGTGACGGCGAATTTCGATCACCGCAAGCCATGGGTCACGCACACCTGCATTCAGAACCCTGACGTCAAGCGGACCCAGGAATGGCGCGATGCCTACGGCAAGCCTGTCGTCAACGACGAGCCGGAATATGAAGGCGACATCCTGCAGTCATGGGGCAATCTCAATGCGCAGGAACTCGTGCATCGCTTCTGGATCACGATGGCGCGCGGCGGCTATGCCGGCCATGGCGAGACCTATTCCCATCCCGAGGACATGATCTGGTGGGCCAAAGGCGGCGAACTGCGCGGCGAAGCGTGGAAGCGCATCACCTTTCTCCGGGACCTCCTGGAAGCCGATGTCAAGCACGGCCTCGAACCGCTGGGCATCATCGGCGAATGGCCCTGGTCCCGCGTGTCGGGCGCGCGCGACGGCGACGGCGATTTCCGCCTGATCTATTTCGGCGAGCATCAGCCGGTGATCTGGTCCACGGGTCTGCCGGTCGACAGCGACGATTATGATGTCGATCTCATCGACACCTGGGAGATGACGATCACGCCGGTGGAGAAGGTGGCGGCTCCCGTTCCGCATCCGACGCGCCACGGCTCGATCGTGCGCGGCGGCAAGCCGGACGCGGCCTTCGGCGTGAAAATTCCGCGCAAGCCGTACCAGGCGCTGCGCGTGCGCAGGAAGCGCTAGAAGATGACAAGGAGTACGAAATGTCTGGCTTGAGCATCAGAAACGTCAAGAAATCCTTCGGCACGGTCGATATCATTCATGGTGTCGACGTCGAGATCGCCGACGGTGAATTTACCATTCTCGTCGGCCCCTCCGGCTGCGGCAAGTCGACATTGCTGCGCATGATTGCCGGGCTCGAGGATATCACCGCCGGTCAAATCAGCATTGACGGCAGGGTGGTGAACAATCTGCAGCCGAAGGATCGCGATATCGCGATGGTCTTCCAGAACTATGCGTTGTACCCGCAGATGACGGTTTCCCAGAACATGGGATTTGCGCTCGAGCTCGCCGGGGCCAAGCGGCCGCAAATTGAACAGAAGGTCGCTGAGGCTGCAGCAATTCTCGGATTGCAGCCGCTTCTCGATCGAAAGCCTGCTCAACTGTCGGGCGGACAGCGACAGCGCGTCGCCATGGGCCGCGCCATCGTTCGCGATCCGAAAGTCTTTCTTTTCGACGAGCCGCTCTCCAATCTGGATGCGAAGCTGCGCGTGAAGATGAGAGCGGAGATCAAGGCTCTGCACCAGCGCCTGAAGACCACGATCGTTTATGTCACCCATGACCAGATCGAAGCCATGACCATGGCTGACAAGATCGTCGTGCTCCACGGCGGTCGCGTCGAACAGATCGGCAGTCCGCTCGAACTCTACGACCGGCCGCGCAACATCTTTGTCGCAGGTTTCCTCGGTTCACCCGCGATGAACTTTCTCGAGGGAACTCTTGAGGGCGCAGGCAACCCGGCATTGTCGCTGCCGGGTGGGTCACGCGTAGCGCTTTCGCGGGCTCCAGCCAATGCCGCCAACAGACCGCTGACGCTGGGTATTCGTCCCGAAGACATCACCTTTGGTGGCGAAAACGGTGTGGATGCCGTGGTCAAGGTGGTCGAACCCACGGGATCGGAAACCCATGTCGCCGTGGAACTTGAAGGCCGGGAGCTGACATGGGTCGTTCGCGAACGTGTCGAGCTGGTGCCGGAACAGCCGGTGAAGCTTTCTTTCGAAACGGCCAAGGTTCACTTTTTCGACCGGCAGACGCAGCAGCGTTTGAGCGCCTGAAGATGAAAGGCCGGGAGCAAATCCGTCGAACACGAAACCGGAATGTGACGGCATCGGGCGTGCTTGATGATTCCTCGTCTTCGCAGCGAATTGGCGACTTGTAATCTCTGATCTCGCCGATAGGCTGTACCTCCAAAACGAGGTAGCCAAGGCATGCACATTCGAAGGGCCGTCTCCGCCGACGCGGCGGAGCTGAGCAGTCTCCTGAACGAGATCATCCTTGCCGGTGGAACGACCGCACTCGAAACGCCGCTTTCGGCTGCCGAGTTCGCGGACTGGTTCATCGATGGCGAGTATCCTCTGACCTGCCATGTTGCAGAGCACGATCAATCGCTCGTCGGCTTTCAATCGCTCAGCTTATACGGCGACCCGCCGAAAGGCTTCGCCGACATTGCGACCTTTGCCCGTATCAGCCCAAGAACTCGCGGCGTCGGCAGCGCTCTTTTCCCGGCGACCCGAGCCACAGCGGAAGAGCTCGGGCTCGAATTCATCAATGCAACCATCCGGGCCGACAATGTCAGCGGCCTTGGCTATTACGCAAAGATGGGCTTCGAGACCTATGACCGGCTGGTCCAGGTTCCGCTTCAGGACGGGACGCCCGTCGACAGGATCAAGAAGCGTTTCAGAGTAGACGCCAGGCACCACACGATAACTGACGCTTGAAACGTGTTCGATGGCGCTGTGGGAATGCTTGGCATCCAAGGGCCGGACCGGTTTCAGCCTTGCCCAGCATCGCCTATTGTCGGAGACCGATAGGTCGATACTGCCTCTTTGCATGTGGCCTCGCGCTGCCAGGTCACGGCATCGGCGAGCGCGCCGCCGAGGCGTGTATCCCAGCTATTGGCCATGCTGGCCATCGGTGCGAGATAGCGCAGAGCCATCGTCGCCGTGAACGCGATAAAGAATACGGATCCGGCGCCAACCAGCAATCCCATCATCGGCCAGTACCATGTCATCAGAATAGTCGAGCCGATGAGACAGAGACACGTACAAAAGGCCAGAAGTGGGCATGCGGGTCGGCGACGAGATTCCCGTTACTTCCGCCGCCGGATTAGATCGAGAAACGCCGCGAGCACCGGTCGCATTTGCTGTTTGGAAGGATAGTAGAAGTGAAAGCCTGGGAATGGAGGGGTCCAATCCGCCAGGATACGGATGAGCTTTCCACTTTCCACGTATGCAGCAACTTCATGTTCCAGCAGGTTGCCTATGCCCAATCCGTCAATGGCCGCTCCGAGCATCAGCTCCGGCTCGTTGAAGGTCAGTGGCCCGCTGACGCCGACCTCAAATGCCTTGCCGTCTCTTTCGAACTCCCAGGCATAGATCGTTCCGGCAGACAGCATCCGGTAATTGATGCAGCGATGCTGGATCAGATCTTCCGGCTGACGGATCGGCGGATGCTGGTCGAGATAAGAGGGCGCCGCCACGATGGCCATGCTCAAATCTGGGCCGACCTTGAGAGCGATCATATCACGCTCCAGTTTCTCCCCCAGACGAATCCCGCCGTCGAACTGCTCCGCAACTATGTCCCGGTAAGCGTAGTCGATCAGCACCTCGATTGTCGCCTCAGGATATCTCGTGCCAAATTCAGGCAGGATCGGCCTGACGACCGCTTCGTAAGCTTGGCGCGTCATTGTTAGCCGCAAGGTCCCGAGCACCTGCTCGCGTCCGTGCTCAAGCGATTCTAGTGCTTCGTCAATTCCATCAAGTGCCGGCCGTAGGGCCGCAAGCAGCGTTCGGCCTTCTTCCGTTATCGATACACTGCGGCTGTTGCGCTGAAGCAGCCGGTAGCCAAGGCGAGCCTCAAGGCGGCGGATCGTGTGGCTGAGATTGGACGTCGACATGGCCAGACGGGCTGCAGCCTGGGTAAAACTTCCAGCCTCCGCAACGCATGCAAATGCTGCGAGATCATCAAGGCCGCCCCTCCCGCCGTGAGATCTCATTCAACGACCCTTGTAAAAAGCACGATCTAATCAAACGGTTTATCCGATCATACTTTCCTTAGGTCAATCAACGGAGAAACATTATGATCACCAAAAACGCTGTATGGCTGATCACCGGCTCGTCCAGAGGCCTTGGCCGTGCCATCGCCGAGACGGTTTTGGAAGCGGGCTACCGCGCAGTGCTGACAGCACGTCGTATCGATCAGTTTGACGACTTGGTCGCCAAGTATGCCGATGCCGTCCTTGTGCTTAAGCTTGACGTCACCAACCAAGACCAGATCGACGCCGCAATCAAGGCCACGACAGATCAATTCGGTGCTGTCGATGTGCTGGTCAACAATGCCGGCTATGGCTATCTCGCCGCTATCGAAGAGGGTGAAGACGTTGACATGCGCGCTTTGTTCGAGACCGACCTGTTTGCCCCGATCAACCTCATCAAGGCTGTGCTGCCGGGCATGCGCGCCCGTCTTCAGGGTCACATCGTCAACATTAGTTCCATCGGCGGCATCGTGACCTATCCTGGGGTTGGTTACTACCACATGGTCAAGTTCGGCCTGGAAGCGATGTCGGAAACACTTGCCAAGGAAGTCGCCGGGCTCGGTATCGGCGTGACCGTCGTCGCGCCAGGCGCCTTCCGGACGGACTTCCGCGGCCCGGACTCCATCAAGTTCTCGGCAACAGTCATTGAGGATTACCGGGATACCGCTGGAAAAACTCGGGAAGCAACTGCGGCGGGACACGGTAAGCAGGTCGGCGATCCTGCGCGCGGTGCTCGGGCCATCGTCAAAGCTGTGGAGGCGAAACATTCGCCGGTCCATCTGTTGATCGGTGGTGACGCACTCGATCAACTTCGAAAGAAACTCGCCGACGTCCGCATCGAAACCGATGCGTGGGAGGATGTCACCCGCAGCACGGATTTCGAGAGTTAAGAGGCTGCTCGACAGAAGGACGCGCAGCCTTCGCAGGCGATCGGCGCGTCTACTCCCGGCGCGGCCTACCCTCCGTCGCACGCAATCAATGCAGGGTCCCCCAGTGAGCAGGAGGGCCGGTTCAGCGGTTGCTGATGCGCGATCCAAATTTCGTAGCAATGGAGTCAACTGGAGAATTCCACCATGATGGACTCACCAAGACATATTAGCTTTTCAGAAGAACTATCGCTCGGCCGGCGTTCCATCCTACTCGGGATGGCCGCAGCCGCTGCGCTATCGGGCGAAGCCTGGGGAGCGCCTTCCTCAGCGCTGGTTTCGGATACCTTCAGCACGCCTCGTCATACGACGCACTACCTCGAGTGCGGACCGACCGACGGACCGTTAATAGTCTTCCTCCACGGCTTTCCGAGCATCAGTTTAATATGGCGGGCCCAGATGGAGGCGTTAGCCGCCGACGGTTGGCATTGCGTCGCTCCTGATTTGCGCGGCTTCGGTAGCTCCTCGGCCCCGGCAGCCAAAGACGCTTACAACATGCAGGAAATCGTGACGGACATGGTGGAGTTCCACGACCACCTTGGCGGCAAGCCGGCAATTTGGATCGGCCACGACTGGGGCAGTATCGTGACCGGTTCGTTGGCCGCGCATGAGCCCAAGCGCAGCCGTGGCGTGGTGCTGGCCTCGTGGGCGTATTTTCCCGAGGCGAACAGCCTACCCCAGTTGGTGTCGCTGGTTGATCGAACGATCTATCCGGCCGATCAGTATCCCGATGGCCAATGGGACTATGCCCGCTATTACATAACGAATTTCGATGGGGCGGTCGCTGATCTCGAAGCAGATTGCGCAGCATACCTCGCGTCGGCCTATCAGCCCGGCAATCCCGCAGCCGTCGGTACTGTTTCGCCGATGGCGACAGTCACACGGAACGGAGGACGCTACGGCGCTGCGCACCGCGCCCCGCCGACGCAACCTAACCCGGCACTCTGGCCCCCGGCGGACTTCGAGGAGCTGGTACAGGCGTTCAAGGCTCATGGTTTCCGCGGCCCCTGCGCATGGTACACGAACGATGACGCCAACATCGCCTACGCACGCAAAGCGCCTGATGGCGGCCGACTGTCACAGCCGGTGCTGTTCGTCAACGGCGATTTCGATCAGATCTGCAGCATCACAGGCAATCGCCAAGGTGATCCGATGCGTGCGGCGTGCCCAGACCTTACGGTGACGAGTTTGCCAGCGGGGCATTGGCTGCCGCTGGAGCGAAAAGCAGAACTCGTCCAGGTCGTCCGCGCTTGGCTCCGGAGCAAAAACCTTTGATGCGGCGGTGACGTTCGATACCCAAAGCCTCGGCACAGCGCTATTAGTCGTCGCCAATCCACCACCAGCTCCAGATAGAACGCCATGCACCTTACGACATCAGTCATTGGCTTACCGCAACGCCGAGGATTGGCGCTTAAGCGCGACTTTCGCAAGGTCTTCGAGCAGCTTCTCATGCGTCCGCCAGAAAATATCAGGCGCCTCCTTGGCCAGTTCGAGCCAGAGCGGTCCTTGCATCGTCTCCTCGGTCCAAAGGTGACATCCTTTCGGTGTCGCCGTGATAATCCAGGCATGATAGGCCCTAGACTCCTTGGAGGCCTTGGGACCACCGCCCCAAGCGATCCGCGTCGTCGGCTCGAACTCTAGAACTGACGCTTCGACGTCCTGGCCCGCGAGATTGGTCTCGAAATGAGTCCCGGTCTGCAGACGGGTATGGCCGTCACGCAGGTGGACCTGAGAGACGCCCGGGTAGAATTCCGGCCACGCCTTGGGATCGGTCAGAAGAGACCAGATTGTCTCGGGGGAAACGGCAACCTCCAGTTCATTGGTGAAGTGGATCGGAGACAGGCTGGGTTTCATATCCTCAGGCCAGCGTATTGCTTCGAACATATTCGATTTCCTGTTTTGGAAGAGTTGGCCGAGCATAGTCGGCCGTCAGGGTCCAAATTGCTCCGAGACGTTTCTCGAAGCGATTAGGCGATTGAGCGAATGACGCCACCATCCACGCGCAGTGCCGCGCCGCTTGTGCCCGACGCCTGCTCCGAGCAGACGTAGACCACCATGTTTGCAATTTCCTCAGTCGTCGTGAAACGGTTGATGAGCGTTGTCGGGCGCATCGCCGCGAGGAAGTTTTGTTCTGCTTCTTCTTGCGATATGCCCTGCTCGCTGGCCGTGGCCGCCATCCAGTTGCCTAGAATTTCTGAGCGTGTTGGCCCCGGCAGAACCGCGTTCACGGTGACCCCCGTTCCGCCGATCAGCTCGGCGAGGCCACGCGACACGGCAAGCTGAGCCGTCTTCGTCATCCCGTAGTCGATCATCTCCTTGGGAATGTTGATTGCGGATTCGCTGCTGATAAACACGACCCGTCCCCAGCCGCGCTTGACCATACCAGGCACGTAATGGCGAGCGCAGCGCACGCCGCTCATCACGTTGAGCTGGAAAAGATCAAGCCACTCGCTGTCGTTCTGGTCGAAAAAACCATTGACGTGGGCGGTACCAAGATTGTTGACGAGGATATCGGCATCCGTGATCCGAGCCGCCAATATCGATGATCCCTCGGCTGTCGAAAGGTCGGCAGCGACGCCCGTGAATTCAGCTGCAGGCAGTCGTGCGCGGAGTTCCGTCAGCGCTGCTTCGACCCGCTGTTCCCCGCGACCGTTGACGACGACAGACGCACCTGCACGCGCCAAGCCTTCGGCGATTGCGAAGCCAATACCAGCGGTTGATCCAGTAACGACAGCTCTTCGGCCTGCAAGTTCGATCTTCATGATGAGTAGTCTCCGTTTCTGCGTTTGGCGAAATTTTCATCCGGCCTCGTTAGACAGATGTTTGGCCATTTGCGCCTCTGCCGCGTCGGCAAGGCGTTCCACCCAGTCTTGATGGTAACGGTAGAGGCCACCGGGATGCTTGCGGCCGAGCATTTCGAGGAACCATTCGCCCTGTTGCGTCTCCTCCGTCAGGACATGGCATCCGTCTTGCGTCGGTGTGATGACCCAACCGTGGTAGGCGCTCGAACCCGTCGGGTCGCCGTCCACGGTCGTTGCCCACGCAAGTCTTCGGTTTTCCACAAATTCGGTCACCAGAAGGCTCATCGGATAACCGACGGTCACGCGGCTGTACCGGGTTCCCATTGCCAGTTCGGCCTCCCCCGACAGGATCTTGACCTGGTCCTCAGCAGGAAAATATCGGGACCAGTTCTCGGCATCGACGAGAAGCTTCCATACAACCTCGGGAGGGGCTTTAACGTCGATGTCATTGAGCGCGTAGATTGCCGACGTCTTCGGATCGAAGCGATCTGGCCAGATCACGTGATTATACATGAACTAAGCCTCACGACCGATCGAAACCACAGAGTCCCGACCCCGTGAGTTTGCCATGCCTACAGCAATGCCGCTGCGTGCGAACTGGCTAGCCAGGGCAACACCCACGCTGCCGCTGCCGATAATCGAATATCTCATAATCACCTCTTGCGCCTTGAACTCGTGATGCCGTCAGGGCCTCGCCTTCAACCGGCGATCTTCTTTCACCTACAAGCTATGGGGTGGAATGAAATCCGAATAGATGATATATTGAGATGTGATGTATCTGATATTCTGATGGGTCAAACGAATGCTCGACGGCGTTTCCTTGGATCAGTTGCGAACGTTCATCGCCGCCGTTGACGAAGGAAGCTTTTCTGCGGCAGCTAGAAAGCTCAACCGCGTCCAGTCGGCAGTCAGCGCATGGATAGGCGGACTTGAGCAGCAAGTCGGCGTTACGCTTTTCGATCGCTCGGGGAGGTATCCAGTCCTTACCCCAGAGGGGGTGTTGTTGCTTGCAGACGCTCGCCACGTTGTTGCCGGAGTGGACACACTGAAGGCAAGGGCGAGGCTCATGACCTCGGGCGTGGAATCAGAGCTTTCAGTGGTGATCGACGTGTTTTTTCCAACCTCCGTCGTCAGTGCTGTCGCGAAGGAGTTCGCCGAGCGATTTCCATTAACGCCGTTGCGTCTCTTCGTCGAAGCGCTGGGAGCGGCTTATCAGCCCGTCTTGGACGGTAGGTGCAGCCTCGGTATCCTGCCGCCGCTACCCCAGCCGTTTCCATCGCTGGTCAGCGAGCGGCTAGGGGAACTGCCATTGGTCGCGGTCGCCTCAGCATGCCATTCGCTCGCGAGTTTTGGTCGGCGGATCCCGCGACAAGAACTGGCGAAACATGTTCAGCTCGTTCTCACCGACCGATCCGATCTCACGTCCGGTCGAGACTTCGCCGTCGCCTCGCCTTCAACATGGCGGCTGGCAGACCTTTCCACCAAACATGCATTCCTCAAAGACTGTGTAGGGTGGGGGGGCATGCCGCTGCATATGATCGAGGAAGACATTTCCAGCGGTACCCTCGTAGTGCTGGATGTTGACGACATGCCGCCTTCTGGCTTCATGCTGACAATGTCGGCGTTTCATAGGCCCTCGCAGCCTCCCGGACCGGCAGGCAAATGGTTTGTCGACCAACTGAAGTCGGTATGGCATGCTGAAAGATCTGTACATTGAACTGACGACCGCTCGATACGCAGCAAAGGCCGTGAATATTCAGGCTGTTGTTCTTCTCTCACCACGCCAACGCGTGTCACCGGTCAAGGCAAAGATGTCGGCCCCGACCGACTGCTCGATCAGGAAGTGGCGCCGGCGTGCGCCCCGACCTCACCGAGATCGAGCGTGCGGAAAAATTCTCAGGCCACTCGCTGCGTGCCGGCCTTGCCTCCTCCGCCGAAGTCGATGAACGCTCCGTGCAGAAGCAGCTCGGCCACGCGTCCGCCGAGATGACCCGAAAATATCAGCGGCGGCGGGATCGGTTTCGGGTGAAGCTCACCAAGGCATCCGGACTTTGACAGGCCCCTCCCCTGCCTGAGATGAATTCGTTAGGTCAAAATTGGGTGCCAAGTTTTCCAGCTTAGGGCTTCAATTGAAATCGGGAAGTAAAAGCCACATTGCAGGCCACATTTTGATGTGTGGCGACAAAGTTAAATTTTGTAGCCTGGGAATAACATCATGAAGTAACGAGGTAGTTTTCCATAGCGGAAGAGAATTTCGGTTTAACTTCCGTCACCAGTTCCCTCTCCGATGGATCAAGCGCCGGGATAGAGATGGATTTGGAGCCGCAAAGACGTAAAAGGAACAGGTCAAAGCAACGCCCGGAGATTTGCCCATGCCGACTGCGATGTTCACGGCCGACGAACTGGCGGTGATCCGCCGCGCTTACGCCCATCAGGTGGCGGCAACCGCCGCAACGACGAACCCGCGGATCGAAGCTGCCTTTGCCACCGTCCCGCGCGAAAAATTCCTCGGTGCGCCGCCATGGCAGATCGCCAATCTGGGTGGCGGATATCGCCCCCTCCCCTCCTCCGACTTGGTTCTGGCCTATCAGGACGTGCTGTTCGCCCTGCAGTCCGAAAAGGGTGTCAACAATGGCAGTCCCTCGCTGCATGCCCGGCTCCTGGCAGAGCTGGACATACAAATCGGCGATCGCATCGCCCACATCGGTGCCGGCACCGGCTATTACAGCGCCATTCTCTCGGAGCTTGTCGGCGCTTCCGGTTATGTCTATGCCGTCGAGATGGATCCCGATCTGGCTGCCCACGCTCAAACAGCGCTTGCCGATCGGGCCAATGTCAACGTCATTAACGCCGATGGCGGTCAATGGCCGCTGGAAGAGATGGATGCGATCTATGTGAACTTTGCCGTCGCGCGGCCCGCGGAACCCTGGATCGAAAGGCTGCGGCCTGGAGGGCGCCTCGTGCCGCCACTCGGCGTACCGCGCCAGGACCGACCGCCGAAAGGCGGCCGTCACGCATCCCATGGTGCTGCACTTCGTATCGAGCGCGGCGAGAGTGGGTTTGCGGCGCGTTGGATCGGCGCGGCCTATTTCGTCTGCGCCAATGGTGGATTGACAATCGACGATAGCGAGATCGAAGCGCTCACCGCCGCCTTCAGGCGCGGCGGCATCGAGTTCGTCAAAAGCCTGCTCTGGAAGACGGAGCCGCGGATAGGACGGTGCTGGTATATCGGCGACCACTGGGCGCTTTGCTATGATGACGTCTGAAACATCCGCGCCGGTTCCGCGAAAGTCGGCCGCCTCATCTCAACGAGCAATATAGCGCGCCGCGGCACCGAAGAGCTCGACGTCCTCTACACCATCCTCCTTTCGCCCGGCGCGATCAGTTCGCCCCACTTCTCACCGACGATGACGTCGCCACGCTCAAACATCCGGAGCAAGACATGGGCGAAAACACGCCCAGGGCGCCGACATCAGATCTAGCTATCTCAAAGCTTAGTGCAGCCCACCAGCGCCCTCCCCCGTCCGACACCGAAAAGCCTGCTGTTGAAATTTGCTGCCCATCATCATTGAGGTCGGGCCAAGCCTGCCGAGGATCCGAGCGGCGGCCATGCCGGCTGAGGCGGAGGCAGAATTACGCACCAACGGCTTATCGAAATCAGTGGGCCGCGTGAGCCGGACAGGCCGCGCCGTCGGGTGACCCGCTGGTTGATCCGAACTTGCCGGCGCGGTCCCGCTCCGGCCATCGACGCCCCTCTGGGACGACGGCACTCAGGCTGCGATGAAGACCAGTAGGCGACAGCCCTCGATCGGCGGCGTTTCGGCGCGTGGCTCCACGCCGACCATCGAACGAAGGCGGCGGATCGCGGCTCCTCTGCTGGCGGCAGCACGGCAGCAGCGACACAGATTGGCGACGCACGCAATTGATCGTCGCCGCCGGCGTCCAAATTGCCGCCGCAACTCGCTTGAGGGCCGGAGCGATAAGAATGGAGGACAAGGAGACGTTCCGTGCCCGGCGACGACAGTGGGTCGCCGAGACGGCAAAAGCCCGGCGCGGGAGAGATGCGCCGGGCTTCGATAGTGACTGACAGCGTGGGAGGAGAAGCGCCGTCCGTCGGACCGAAGCGGCTAGGAGGGGAAACGCGCTTCGGTCCGTCATCAGGTAATGCCGCAATGCGGCAGATTCAAGCCTGGCGTTTGCCGCGGATGTCGCAGACGAGGGGTCAGACACATGCGGCCTTTTCACGCAGGCGACCAGGGTTCGGCGCAGGGTTGTCCGCGGACAACTTGCCGAGCAGCGATCCCAGCGGAGGGAATTCTCCGGCTTTTAGCGGACTTCTCCGCCGCCACAAAGTGATTGATGAGGGCAGGGGGTCGCACCGCTGATGCGCCGAGAGCCGGACGGGCGAACGGAGATTGCCTCAACGATCGACGACGATCCGCCCCGGACCTGCCTTGCCCAACCCTTCGCCCGAGGGCGCTGCCTCGCTCATCTCCATCTGACTGACGGCCGAATTGACCGAGATATCGAACAGGGCGATCACCAGCTGGCCGACCTGTCGCCAATCACCAACGACGGCGACAACATCCGGCCATCCGCCCCGCCACATGCGGACGCTGCCGCCGGCTTCCAGCCATCCGCCGCATCATTCGAGGTTTGTGCCTTTGGCCTGCAAAACTCAGGAAGGAAGACCAATCGGCATAGCTTGGACGTATGAACCGATCGATGCAGCGCAAGCTGACAGGACATTGGATTCGCCGCCGTTACGTGCCGCTCTCTCCCGCCTCGTCCAGACGTGCCCGCAGGGGCATCCAGGGAAGGGGCTGGCCACTTCCGCCCGATCAACTGAGTTAAACGGGCAACGAAGTCACCTGATCTGAGATTGCCGCCGAAGCGTTGCCGCTAGCCAGGCGGCCTCCCGCCGAGCGACGGACGGCATCGATTGCCGCTTGGTCCAGAAGATGGGAGAGCGGCGGGGATGACGGCGTCGCGACCACCCCGCCATCCGTTGCCGCGCATCCTTTTCGATGAGCGAAGCCGCAGCGCCGGCGGCCCCGCAGCCTCTTCGAATGCATTCCGCTCCCCCTTAAATGGGGATCCGGTTTCGGCATTGCTGACCTGTCGACAGACCTGACGAGGCTCTTCGACCCCTGGAGCCAGCGGCGTCCACGCCCGTTCGGCAAGGGGCACGAAACCGCTGCGCTGCGACCCCAGGCAGAGCCATCGAGGCGGCAGCAATACCGCAAGCCCATAGCATCCATCAGCAGGGCGAGATCAGGGATGTTTTCTCGCCCGTGCGAACCGATTGCTGCAGGGATCGGCTCATGTGCAAACGACCTGCCGGTTACCATGTTGATCATCCGGTTGTCCGCGGACAACGGCACGATCAGGCAACATTCGGCGTGCACTGCGGCTCACGGATTCGCCTGGGAAGGCCGCAGGGTCAGCTGCCCATCCGCCACCGAAGTCAGCTCCTGTGGCGATAGCCGACCGACAGAACGCGGCCTCACTGCCATCGCATTCGGCTCCTCCTGCGACCGAGCCGAAGGTTGACGCGACGGGAGGGGCTGCCTTTCGTTCCGACAGCATTGGCAGTTCACAGCCGGGGCTTTCGGGCGCGTCAGCCCATTGCGACGGATGGCCGCTGATATCGACCGATCGTCCGTCAACGCACGCGACACACCAGCGACTGTTGCTGATTTGCTTGCGGCAGCGAGCCGAGCGTATGCGGGAACGGCAGCATCCGGTCCACTTTATCCTGGGGTAGCCGACCGCGGCGCCAAGGCCGCACCGTCACGTCAGACCCGGCATCGATGCACGCTATTTGATGACGGGCAGCTCCTCGCTCTCTGGCAATGTGGAAGACCTGTTTATCCTGGCCGATATGCCAGGAGATGATCCCACGCTTTTTGAACAGTGCGCCGGAGATGCCCAGCAATGAATGGCCGGAGCAGCACCTCCAGTGACGGTCGGGGAGGGGCCGCCTATGGCAATTAACATCAGGCTGTGAGTTGGTCGGCATCTGGAGCAGCGCGCATCCTGTCGCCGCCTCCTTGCCGCGCAGTTGCTTTCGCGTGGCGACATGGTCGATCGCGACGCACGTTCTGTCGATTGCTGAGACGCCATCAAGCAACCACCGATGCCATCGAGATCGCGTCCGCAGACAGCTAGTGTCTCTGTCCTCGACGACGTTTGGTCATGAGGCACACCGAGCTAAGGCAATGGGCCCTTCAGCCCCCGGTATTTGCCCGTTGATAACGTAAACGGCTATTGCAGGCCATTGTCACCGGCGCTATTGTTATTGCCAGGCTTACTGCACAGCACGTCGCCTGCAGGCACCGGCATCGGATGGCAGCAGGTGGAATTCAGATCCAAGCCGCGCTTCCGATACGAGCTGCGCACCGATCTACCGCCTCGCGGCCGGCAAACCGCCCTATCGGCAGACTTGTTGAAAACACGCCCAGCGACGCAGTAACGAAACTAAAGTCCAAATTCGCTTCCATATCAGGGCGAGATAGCAGCAACATCAATAACTTATAATTTTTGAAACGACTTAGGATCCCTTGCTTTGGGCAAATCCTGAGTGCAGCGACGGCATGGTTTGACGAGCCGTCAATCGTTTCCAATCCCGCTGCCTGACCTGCCTGGGGAACAGACTGATCTCGGGCTTCGTCTCAAATGTCCGCAGGAAAGCAACGGCTTGCATCCTTTAGCGGCATGCCGCGTTATCTCCGCACCAGACCAGAGACCATCCTCATGCCTGATGTGCTTCACCTCAAGAGATTCTCCGTTGCGGCGACAATGATGGTTGCAGTGATCGGCGCACTTGTCTTGATGCAGGCGACTGAGCGCAGGTCGGTCGCCCCGGCTGCGAATATCGGCCACGTAGGTGACGATCATGGCCGGAGCGCCAGCACGCCCGAGGCTATCCCTTTCAGCGGCCTTCGCGACGTGTTCTGGCGCGTCTTCCACGAGGTCCTCGCCGACCGGGTCACTTTGATTGCCGCGGGAGTGACGTTTTATCTGCTCCTGGCGCTCTTCCCGGCCATGGCGGCTTTGGTGTCACTCTACGGGCTGGTTGCAGATCCGGCCACCATATCCGAACATCTTCGCGAATTGGCCGGCCTCATGCCATCAGGAGCGTTCGATCTTCTTGCCAATCAGATCAAGGAGCTCGTCGATCGGCGCGACGCGACGCTCGGCATCACCTTCTTCGTCGGCCTCGGGATCGCTCTCTGGAGCACGCATAGCGGCACGCTGGCGATCTTCGACGCGATGAACGTCGCCTATGAGGAGGAGGAGAAACGAGGGCTTGTCCGGTTGAACCTGATCGGCCTCTGCTTCACCTTGTGCGCGATGCTTTTGACAATTGTCATGGTTGGGCTCGTCGGGGTCATGCCGGTTGTTCTCTCCTATCTCTCGCTCGATCAGTTCAAGGAGCACATGGCCCTTCTCATGCGGTGGCCGCTGCTTCTGCTGGTCGTCGCAGTGGCCGTTACATCGGTCTACCGCTTCGGCCCGAGCCGCGAGCCTGCCAAGCTCCGGTGGATGACGTGGGGGGCGGTTCTGACCACGGTCGCCTGGACCGCCATGTCCCTCGGCTTCTCCTACTATCTGGATCATTTCGCCAACTACAACGCGACATACGGCACGCTCGGCGCGCTGATCGGCTTTCTCGTCTGGATCTGGCTTTCCGTCGTCATTCTCATCGTCGGAGGAGAACTCAACGCCGAACTGGAGCATCAGACCGCGAAGGACACGACGACGGGGACGCCGTTGCCGATGGGAGCACGCGGCGCCTATGTCGCTGATACTCTGGGCAAGACCATGAACTGACCGCGATGATTGCTCCTCTCCTATGGTTTTGATGTATTCTGCCACTTCTGCAGTCCCGACACAGGAGACGATGATGACCGCCCCGCATCCTTCCAAAACTCATATCGGCAATCATGCGCTGCATCCCGAAACACAGATGCTGAACTACGGCTACGATCCCGAACTTTCGGAAGGGGCGGTCAAGCCACCGGTGTTTCTCACCTCCACCTTCGTTTTCAACACGGCCGAGGATGGTCGCGACTTCTTCGATTACGTGTCGGGCCGCCGCGAGCCGCCCGAAGGGAAGGGGGCGGGTCTCGTCTATTCTCGCTTCAACCATCCGAACAGCGAAATCGTCGAGGACAGGCTCGCCGTCTACGAACGGACGGAAAGCGGCGTGCTGTTTTCATCCGGCATGGCGGCGATTGCCACCACCCTGCTTGCCTTCGTCCGACCGGGGGATGCGATCCTGCATTCGCAGCCGCTCTACGGGGGAACGGAAACATTGCTGGCGAAGACCTTCCTGAACCTCGGCGCCGCCGCCGTCGGGTTTGCCGACGGCGTCAGCGAAGGATCGGTGCAGAAGGCGGCTGAAGAGGCGATGGCCAAGGGCCGCGTTTCCGTCATCCTGATCGAGACGCCCGCCAATCCGACCAACAGCCTGGTCGATGTGGCGATGATTCGACGCGTGGCCGACGCGATCGGTGCAAGACAGGGCCATATGCCGATCATCGTCTGCGACAACACCCTGCTCGGGCCGGTCTTCCAGCGGCCAATCGAGCACGGCGCCGATATCTCGCTCTATTCGCTGACGAAATATGTCGGTGGTCATTCCGATCTGATCGCCGGCGCCGTTCTTGGCCGTAAGGCGGTGATCAAGCAGATCAAGGCCTTGCGCGGCGCGATCGGCACCCAGCTCGATCCGCATTCCTGCTGGATGCTCGGCCGTTCGCTGGAAACGCTGCAGCTGCGCATGGAACGGGCAAACAGCAACGCGCGGGCCGTCGCCGACTTTCTGCGCGATCACCCGAAGGTCGAGAAGGTTCACTACCTGCCCTACCACGATCCGGAATCGCCGGCCGGCCGGACCTTTGTCGCGCAATGCACCGGCGCCGGTTCGACTTTCTCTTTCGACATCCGCGGCGGTCAGCCAGCCTCGTTCAAATTCCTGAACGGGCTGCAGATCTTCAAGCTCGCGGTCAGCCTCGGCGGCACGGAATCGCTTGCGAGCCATCCGGCCGCCATGACGCATTCCGGCGTACCCGCCGATGTCCGCCAGCGCATCGGCGTTCTGGAATCGACGATCCGTCTTTCGATCGGTATCGAGCATCCGGACGATCTGATCGCCGACCTGGAGATAGCGCTGCAGGCTGCGTGATCGGGGGGGAACGATGCCCGGCGGCGCCGGGCATCGAGTACCACTTTATTTGTCGTCGATCGTCAGTTCCGTCTCGTCCGTGTCCAGCACGAAGACCGCAAGCAGGCGCGCCGGATTGGTGTCGCTGGCGTTTGCGCTGACGCTGTGGTGATCGCCGGGAAATTCGGCGAAGCTTTCTCCGGCCTTATACGTTTTCACCGGACCGTCGTTCACCGCGCTGCGGATCGCCCCTTCGAGAACGGTGGCGTAGATGAAAGCGGAATTCGGATGGGTATGGCCGGGCGACATGCCGCCGGGCTCATATTCCACCATCACAGCCCTCATGCTCTTGCCGGGAACATTGGGAAGCTTCTGGTCGAAAACGACGCTTATCTTCGCTTTCCCACCTCCGGCGTGAGCTTGAGTGCCGGCGGCAAGGACAAGCGCGAATGCCGCTGCCGAGATCATTTTCCTGAGCATGTCTGGTCTCCTCAGTTGATAGAATGGGTCGACGGGCGCAGCCTCGCTGTCAGGCGCTCTTTTTCTGCGGCGGCTGCCGGCTGAGCCAATCGTCGAAGCGGATCTGGCCAAGCCGTGCCTTGGCTCCGGTCACGAGCGAATTGTCCTCGAGCTCGACGCCGAAATAGCGGGCGTGCGGATCGGCGACCACCTGGCGCGGATCGTTCGTCGCCTTGAAAAGACGCGTCACGATTTCGGTGAGGCGGACTTTTTCCGGCCCGCCGATCTCGATCGTGCCGTTCACAGGCGTGCCGAGCGCCACCTCGGCCATCACGTCGGCGACGTCGTCGGAGGCGATCGGCTGCACGTAGGCCGGCGACAGATGCACGGTCTGGCCGACCGTGCCCGACTGGGCGATGCCAGCCATGAATTCGTGGAACTGTGTTGAATGGACGATGGTATAGGGATTGCCGGAGCCTTTGATCAGCTCTTCCTGGGCCATCTTGGCGCGCATGTAGCCGCTGCCCTGCAGGCGCTCCATGCCGACGATCGACAGCGCGATGTGATGCTTGACGCCGGCGGCGGCCCCTGCCTTGAGCAGATTGCGGCCCGACGTCTGGAAGAATTCCAGGACGGCCTTGTCCTCGAACGAGGGCGAGTTTGCGAGATCGAGCACCACCTGCGCGCCAGAGAGCGCTTCGGCCACGCCCTTGCCGGTGATCGTGTCGACGCCCGAATTCGGTGAAGCCGCCAACACCTCGTGCCCCTTGTTGCGCAATCTTTCCACGGTCTTCGAGCCGATGAGGCCGGTGCCGCCGATAACGACGATTTTCATGGGTAGTCTCCTTGTCCTTTACGAGGAGTTTCCTCTGTTGACTTGCCATTGTTGACTTGAACGCGAGCAGGCGACTGCTCGGCCTGGCGAAACCGCGCCCTCGATGGGTGAAGCGACTTCATCGGGACCGCCGCCGGTCGGGCCGGTGTAACCGATGCCAGACAATGCGCCCGATCGCGGTCCCAAACTATTCTCCCTCGGTCGCTGTCACCCTATGCGAACGCAGTAGGCCAACTGGCTCTGCGATGAGCCGGTTGGCTGAAATGGAGGAACATCACGTCGACAGGCATCGGCCGAACCTACTGTTAGGGCAGATGACCGACCCGGAAGGCAAGGCGTATTCACTGGTCTGCAAGCCGGTGACTTCGGCCATCAATCCTCACAATGGAGATAAGAATGACCAAGCGTCTGAACTTCATGGCCCATAAGAACAGCGGCATCGACGGCCTCGTGGCTGTTGAAGCCTGGATTGCGAGAAGCTTCGATCCGAAGCTGCTCGAACTCGTCAAAGTGCGTGTTTCTCAAATGAACGGATGCGCGCATTGCCTGCATATGCACCGCCAGGACGCGCTGAAGCTCGGCGAAACGGATGACCGGCTGCTGCTTCTCAACGCATGGCGCGAGTCGCAGCTCTTCACCACGCGGGAGCGGGCGGCACTCGCCTGGGCCGAGGCTCTCACCCACATCGCGAAAAGCCATGCGCCGGATGATGTTTATGAAGAGGCGCACGCCAACTTCTCGGATGGCGAGCTGGTGGCGCTTTCGATCGGTATTGCGATGATCAATGCCTGGAACAGACTAGCGATCGGCTTTCGGCTTCAGCATCCGGCCGATCACAAACGCGCCGCTGCCTGACGGTCTGCGCCTTCACCGGGTCAGGAAAGCTGGGTAGCCTCGAACATAGCGGTCAGTCCGATGCCTCCGCCGATACCGATCATCGCCAGGCCGGTCGCGCCCGGCGCCCAGCCTTCCCCGGTGTTGCGGATCAGCTGGCTGTAAAGCCGGGTAACGAGGATTGCGCCGGAGGCCCCGAATGGATGACCCAAGGCAATTGCTCCGCCGTTCCTGTTGATCGTGTCGGCAGGGATAGCGAGCTGGTCCAGCGATGCCAGAACCTGGGCCGCGAAAGCCTCGTTGAATTCGATGGCATCGATGTCGGAGAGCAAGAGCCCGGGCTGACGCTGCAGCAACTTCCTGGTCGAGGCGACCGGGCCGATGCCGAGCAGGTTGGGATCCACGCCGGCAGCGGCGCTGTCGATGAAGGCAAGGCCCTTTTCGAGGCCGAGGCTTTTCGCCATGCCACGGCTCATGACGAGCACCAGGCAGGCGCCGTCGTTCAGCGGGCAGGCATTGCCGGCTGTCACCGAACCATCGGGCAGGAAGACCGGTCGGAGGTTTGCGAGTGCCTCAAGGGATGTGGACGGGCGCGGGCATTCGTCCCGTTGCACCAGTCCGTGGCCGGTCGACATGTCGATGATCTCTGGCCGAAAGATGCCCGCCTCGGCCGCCGCTACGGCAAGCCTATGGCTGCGCAGGGCGAATTCATCCTGTCTCTGCCGCGATATGCCGAACTGACGGGCGACGTTTTCGGCGGCAATTCCCATTTCCGGATCGCCGATCGTTTCCGGCGAAAACCGGGCGCGCCCGTAAAATCGCGGCGGCATCCCATTTGCCTTTGGTCTTTCGACGCGCCATGGCGCGGTGCTGACGCTCTCCACGCCGCCGGCCAGAAAGCACGAACCGGCTTTCGCCTGGATCAGCCGGGCTGCCATGATGATCGCTTCCAGGCCCGAGCCGCATTGGCGATCGATCGCAACACCCGGAACCGACATGGGCAGACCTGCTGTGAGCGCTGCCAGCCGCGCGATGTTTCCGCCGCCGCCGGCGGCATTGCCCACCACCACATCGTCGATGTTTTCTGGGTCAATTCCCGTTTCGGACACGATCCGGCGGATGATCGGCGCAAGCAGGTCTTCCGCCGCGACAGTCGACAGCGATCCGAAAGCCCGGCCGATCGGCGACCGATAGGCGGCAACCACGACTGGCTGCCAATCCTCGTCAGGTTGAAAGGCGTAGGACAAGATCGTCTCCAGAAACCACGGCCTGCTCCACTTGCCCCCTCGAGATCTTGCCGCTGCTCGTCATCGGCCAGGACCTTATATGGTAGAATTGCCTGGGGATCTTGTACTTCCCGAGCATCTGCGCGCAATGATCAGCCAGGATTTTCGGGTCCACCGTCTCTCCCGAAACGACAGCGACGATCCGCTGACCAAAATAGACGTCCGGCAATCCGAAGACAACGGCATCCTCTACCCCGGGGCAGACTTTGAGCGCGCTCTCGACTTCGGCGGGATAGATGTTGTTGCCGCCTGATATCATCATGCCGCCGGCCCTGCCGATCACCCGCAGCATGCCATTGGCATCGAGTTCGCCGAGATCTCCGACCGTCGCTCCCGCTTCTGTGACCCGGAACGCCTGACCGTCATCGCCCCAGAGATATCCATCCGCGATCAGGTCGCTCTTGACGAATATGGTTCCCGGCACATCGGTCCCGACGTCGTTCTCCTCGGGGTCGCGAATGGAAATTCCCACGCCGGGATAGGCCTGTCCGACCCGCTCGATCGGAAAATTGATCTCGCCGCCGACAAGGGTCGAGACGGTCATGAAACCAATCTCGGATGCCCCGTAATATTCCCGGATACGGGCAATCGGAAACAGTCGGCGCATGGAGTCGATCCCTTTCCTGTCAAGCTTTGCGCCGGCGGTGAGGACATCGCGCAGAGAGGTCAGAGCGGGTTCACCCGCCCAGGCCCTTGCAATTCCGGCTATATGGGTGGGCACGGCAACCAGCCGTTCGACTTGCCGGGAGGAGAGCGTGCGTGCGACCACGCCCGGATCCCATTTCCGGACCGAATGAAAGGTCCCCCCGGCATCCAAAGCTTCGACCAATGCATAAAGCGCCAGGCCATGCGCGAGGGCTCCCGGGCACATTGTCGACGGCGCGCCTTCGAGTTCGAAAACGACGCGTCCGCGATCGAGGCTCCTGCGCCATTGTTCGCGCGAGCGATAATAGGCCTTCGGCTCGGCGGTGGTCCCTGAGGTGAAGCCGATCAGAAAGATCTTGTCGGCATCGAGCGGCAACTCGGCTTCACCTCCCGCCGCGGCGAGGTCGAAAGCCTCCGCTCCGGCAGCCACCACAGGAATGCCGAATCTCCGGGCAATTTCAGCACTCGGCCCGGCATCGTCGTCGACAATCAGAACGTCAGGCGCCAGGCGCTCGATGATGCGTTCGATCCTTTCCGCCGGCATCATCGGGTCGATGACCGCGCAGGCATTCGGGAAAGCGGTGGCCGCCGTAAAATACTCGGCAAAGCCGATATGATTGCCGAGGCTGAGAGCGGCAAGCTTTTCCACGCCGGGCAGATCGAGCATGCGGCGGTTCGAGCGGGGGAGCTCCCGGAGAAACCGATAAATTGCCTTGGCGCGCAAATAGAGCTCGCCATAGCTGAGCGAGCGCCCGTCGATCACCAGCGCCGGCTTTTCCGGTGTCTCCGTTGCATGTCGAAGAAGCTGCGCATGGATCGGCATGGACACCCGCTGGTTTGAATGATCGGCAATCAGCCGGGAGACAGAGCGGCTCTGGTCGCTTCCGGGATCGGCGTCGGGCGGCTGTCGGAAAGGCCGACGCAGACCCAGACGAAATGCGCCGATGCGCAATGGGCGCCATCGCGCTGGCGAAAGAGTTCGATGGCAAAGGACAGGCTCGTGCGCCCGATTTTCTCCACGTCCACCTTTGCCTCGACGACATCGTCGAGGTCGATCGGGCTGTGAAAGGTGATCTCCGCCTTCTTCACGTGATAGGCAACGCCGGAGGAGGTGTGACGGAAATGGCTGAGAATTTGCCGTTGCCGCAGGAACTCGACGACCGCATCCTCGCAATAGTCGAGATAACGGGAGTTGTGGACATGACCATAGATGTCGATGTCTCGCATCGAGACCCGGAACGATGCTAAAGGCCTGTCGTCAACGCTCATTCGATCACCGAAAATTCGACGGGGTGATCTAACCGCAGTGTGTGGGGGATGCAATGCAATATCAGGCGGTGGTGCGACAATTCGGTCCGGCTCAGGATGTCGTCGAGCTCGAGCGGGCTGCGCTGCCGCCGCTGCGGCGCGACCAGATCCGGGTGCGCCTGCTCGCGCGGTCGATCAATCCCTCCGATATCATCACCATATCAGGCGCCTATGCCGGACGCACGACCTTGCCCTTCATTCCCGGCTTCGAAGCGTTCGGCGTGGTCGAAGAGTGCGGCGAAGAGGTTCACGGCCTCTCTCCGGGGACACGCGTGCTGCCGGTGCGCAGCGCCGGCGGGTGGCAGGAATTCAAGGATACCGATCCCGGCTGGTGCCTCCGCGTTCCGGACGAGCTTTCGGATTTCGAAGCGGCGACGAGCTATGTCAATCCGATGACGGCCTGGCTGATGCTGCATAAGAAGATCGGGCTCAGACCCGGCATGCGCGTCGCCATCAATGCCGCCTCCTCTTCGATCGGAGCGATATTGATCGGTCTCGCCAATGCCGCAGGCGTGGAGCCGGTCGCCATCGTCCGCAGCGAAGGATCGCTTGAGCGCCTGCGAGGCCGGGTCGAGGCTGTCATCATCGATAGGGAGGAAAGCGATCTGGTTGCCGGACTCGCCGGCCGGCATGGGCTCGACGCGGCGCTCGACTGCGTCGGCGGCGCGCGCGCCTCAATCCTCGCGGATGCGCTTAAACCCGGCGGACACTTCGTGCATTACGGCCTGCTGTCGGGCCAGAGCATCCCGAATTCATTCTGGGCGTCCCATCCCGATATCGCCTTTTCCTATTTCCACCTCCGGGAATGGGTTCATTCGCAAGCCATGGGCAATGTCCAACAGGCCTATTCCGAGGTTGCGGCGCAGATCCTTTCGAAGGTGATCGCGACCGAGATGCGGGAGGTATTCCCCCTGGAAAATGTCCGGCAAGCCCTACAGTCCGCTCTTCCCTTCCGAACGGGCGGCAAAGTTCTGTTGGCCTGACGGGGCAAGCGCCCGCCTCGATGCCCCTGCGGGGCGCTTCAGGATGAGGCTCTCTTGAAGTTCGCGCTAAGCGTTTTCGTGCCGCTGCCGCGCGATGGTGATTGCCGGGTGGTTCTGCTCGGCCCATCCAATCAGGGTTTTCATGGGTATGAGGAAGGATTGCCCAAGTTCCGTCAGCTCATATTCCACCCGAGGTGGGACCTCCGGATAGACGGTGCGCCGCACGAAGCCGTCCTGCTCCAGATGCTTCAACGTCTTGGACAACATCTGCTTCGAGACGTCCCCGATCTCGCGCATCAACTCGTTGAAGCGTTTCTTTCCGTCTTCCAGTGCCTCGAGGGTGAGCAGGCTCCATTGATCGCCGATACGATCGAGCACACCTCTGATCGGGCATCCCGCCCCGGGCTGTTGTTTCGGCTCGTCCGTTTCCTTAGGCATGCTCCGTCCTCGGTCATCGTCGGCTGACCTTGCCACTAAAACCTGCCTTCTTGCTAGGCATGTCGCGGTTTCATAGACCAGCTCTCATAGTCTTCTTTCAAGACTAGATCGCGAATCCATACCAAGGAGCTTGATGCATGACATTCGGGAAATCGCTTTTCGCACTCGTCATTTTGGCAGGCGTCGCCGCGCCGGCCGGCGCTTTTGCTGAATCGGCCTCGCGGGATTTGAAGATCGAGGAAGCCAACCGGAAGCTGGTTGTTGAGTTCTACGACCGCTTCTTCAACAAGCACGATATCGAGGCCGCCTCAGTCGTCGCTGACGATTACCGGCAGCACAATCCCCAAGTTCCCGATGGGAAGAAGCCTTTGATTTCCTTCTTTACCGGCTTCTTCAAGGACAATGCCCAATCGAAGGCTGAGATCGTCCGCAGCGCCGCCGATGGTGATCTCGTCTGGCTGCATGTGCACGCGACGAACGGTGCCGATGACCGCGGCCAGGCGATCGTCGATATTTTCCGCGTCAAGGACGGCAAGATCGTCGAGCACTGGGACGTGATCCAAGCCGTTCCGAAAGAGGCGGCAAACAAGAACACCATGTTCTGAGTTGGGTGGGGCCGGCTTCCCAGCTGGCCCCGTTATCGGCGCTGCGCCTGGTTCAGCCGTCTCTCCCGTTGCTGCCGATTTCCGCCGCACTGCTCGGTCAACATTTGCCGATGGCCTAACGCCCTCATACGCCAAAATGGCTGGCGCCAGAATCGATCCGCATCAAGCAATCCGCGGACGCTCCGATTTCGGCGTTGCCAGCCCGTGTTTGAAAGCTCCAGGCAGGACACGGGCTTCGAGAAAATTGAACTTGTGATTTCTCCGCCAGTAGGGAGATGGGTAGCAGGGCAGACGGGTGGCTACCGCGCACCCTCTCTTTGCTAGTTGCAAAGCCCTGAGGAGCCCGCACCCGAAGCTTTGACGGCGAAGCGGGATCGAGAGTAGCATCCATGCGGCGGCGGCAAGGTGGTCAAGCGGCCCGGTGGAGATGCAATGATGAAATACAAACCTTTCCTCCTGACGTTCGCGGCGCTAGCATTTTGTTCCGCATGGCCAGTTTCTAACGTCTTCGCTGCCGCGCAGCCTATCTTCTGGAGTGCTTTACGGCCGGCCGATCAGGCCAAAGCGACAGTGCCGCTGTCGAGCACGGCGGTACGCGGCCCACAGGGCGAAACACTCGCCTGGCATGGCGAGGAGCATCCGATCGAATTGACGGGCTTCGTTCTGCCGATCGACCAGGATGGCGATCTTGTCTACGAATTCATGCTGGTGCCTTGGGCCGGAGCCTGCAGCCACATGCCTTCTCCCCCGCCCAACCAACTGGTTCGTGTCGTTCCGGAAGAGCCTTTGCACCTGGCAAGAATGTACGAGACCGTCACCGTGACGGGTACCCTGCGGCCTGGCCTGGATCAGGCGCAATTCTTCATGATCGACGGTGACCGCGTCCTCACCTACGGCTACAGCATAAGCCACGCCCAGGTGGCGACAGTAACGGCGACGACCGATCCCGATCTGCTGTCACTTTCGCCTTTCGGCATTCTGCCTCGCTAAAAGCCCAGAGACGGTGCTGCGATCGGGCGACGCCACCTCCGCACTCCTCATTCCTGTGCCTGTCACAGGAATCCAGCCACCGCGCGTCTGCGCGGTGAATGACTTTTACCGGAAAGCGAGTCTCTCGCGCCCAAGGACTTGGGCGCACTGGATCCCTGTGACAAGCACAGGGATGAAGGAGGAGAGGTAGTGCCCGCCTAACCGAGCATCAGACGCCTCGATGACTGGACACTCGGGCGGTAGGTCCCGCCTTCAATGCAAAGAAAGTGCCGGGACGCGACTGAAAGCCGCGTCCAGACAGTGTTCAGCCGATCAGACGATATCGAAACGATCGGCGTTCATGACCTTGGTCCAGGCCGCGACGAAGTCCTTGACGAACTTCTGCTTGGCGTCGGACTGGGCGTAGACTTCGGCAAAGGCGCGCAGTTGCGAGTGCGAGCCGAAGATCAGGTCGACGCGGGTGCCGGTCCACTTGACGTCGTTGGTCTTGCGATCACGCCCTTCGTAAACGCCGTCCTTGCCGGCAGCGGGGGACCACTGCGTGCCCATGTCGAGCAGGTTGACGAAGAAGTCGTTGGTCAGCGTTTCCGGGCGGGAGGTGAAGACGCCATGCTCGGGAGCCCCGGCCTTCAGCACACGCAGGCCGCCGACGAGAACGGTCATTTCAGGTCCGGTCAGCGTCAGCAGCTGCGCACGGTCCACCAGGGCCTCTTCCGGCTTCATGAACTGCCGGCCGCCGATATAGTTGCGGAAACCGTCGGCGCGGGGCTTGAGCGCCGCGAAGGAATGCGCGTCGGTCTGCGCCTCGGAGGCGTCCATACGGCCCGGCGTGAACGGCACGCTGACGGCATGACCGCCGGCCGCTGCCGCCTTTTCCACACCGGCTGCACCGCCCAGAACGATCAGGTCGGCCAGCGAGATCTTCTTCGCCCCGGCCTGGGCGGCGTTGAAGTCTTTCTGGATGCCTTCGAGAACGCCGATGACCTTGGCGAGCTGCGCCGGCTGGTTGACTTCCCAGTCCTTCTGCGGGGCAAGGCGGATGCGGGCGCCGTTGGCGCCGCCGCGCTTGTCGGAGCCGCGGAAGGTCGAGGCCGACGCCCAGGCGGTCGAGACCAGTTCCTGCACGGTGAGACCTGACGCAAGCACCTTTGCCTTGAGGTCGGCGATATCCTTGTCGTCGACGAGCGGATGATCGACGGCCGGGATCACGTCCTGCCAGATCAGGTCTTCTGACGGAACCTCCGGACCGAGGTAACGGACCTTCGGGCCCATGTCGCGGTGGGTCAGCTTGAACCATGCGCGAGCGAAGGCATCGGCGAACTCGGCAGGGTTCTCCAGGAAGCGGCGCGAGATCTTTTCGTAGATGGGATCGAAACGCAGTGCCAGGTCGCTGGTCAGCATGGTCGGAAGATGCTTTTTCGACGCATCATAGGCATCCGGGATGGAGGCTTCAGCGTTCTTGGCCTGCCACTGATGCGCGCCGCCCGGGCTCTTGGTCAGCTCCCATTCGAAAGCGAACAGGTTTTCGAAGAAGTAGTTGCTCCACTGGGTCGGCGTCTGGGTCCAGGTCACTTCGAGGCCGCTGCCGATGGCATCGCGACCGACGCCGGTGTTGAACTTGCTGGTCCAGCCCAGGCCCTGAGCTTCGAGCTCGCCGCCTTCCGGGTCGACACCGACAAATGACGGATCGCCAGCGCCATGGGTCTTGCCGAAGGTATGCCCGCCGGCGATCAGCGCCACGGTTTCTTCGTCGTTCATCGCCATACGGGCGAAGGTTTCACGGATGTCGCGGGCGGATGCCAGCGGATCCGGAGTGCCGTTCGGGCCTTCCGGGTTGACATAGATAAGGCCCATCTGCACGGCGCCAAGCGGCTCTGCCAGTTCGCGTTCGCCACTGTAGCGTTCGTCACCCAGCCATGTTCCCTCAGGACCCCAGTAGAGTTCTTCCGGCTCCCAGACGTCGGCGCGACCGCCAGCGAAACCGAAGGTCTTGAAACCCATGGATTCGAGCGCGACGTTGCCGGTGAGGATCAACAGGTCAGCCCAGGAGATCCTGTTGCCGTATTTCTGCTTGATCGGCCACAGCAGGCGGCGGGCCTTGTCGAGGTTCACGTTGTCAGGCCAGCTGTTGAGCGGCGCAAACCGCTGCTGGCCGGCCCCGGCGCCGCCGCGGCCATCGGTGATGCGGTATGTGCCGGCGCTGTGCCAGGCCATGCGGATGAACAGGCCGCCATAATGACCGAAATCGGCCGGCCACCAATCCTGCGAATCCGTCATCAGCGCGTGAAGATCCTTCTTCAGGCCGTCGAGATCGAGCTTCTTGAACTCCTCGGCATAATCGAACGCCTGGCCGAGGGGGTCGGCGCGGCCGGAGTTCTGGTGAAGAATCTGCACGTTCAACTGGTCCGGCCACCAGTCGCGATTGGATCTGCTGCGAGGCGTATTACCGTGTGCAACAGGACATTTGCCTGCGCTGTCAGTGGGGTTGTCCATGATCGTCTCCTTCATTGCTTGATCTCTGCGGTCCAAAAAGATGAGCCGAGCTGGCGCCCCGCTCTCTCCCTGCAGTCTTCATATCGGAAGCGCTTCATAAATTTAAGTTGGATTTACTGATCGTTGCGATAAGCTGAGGTTATGAAGAACCTTACCCTGAAACAGCTACGTTATTTTGAAGCACTGGCAAGAGACGGCCGCTTCCGACGTGCCGCCGACGCCTGTGCGATCTCCCAGCCGGCATTGTCAATGCAGATCAAAGAACTTGAGCAAGAGTTGGGCGGTGAGCTTTTCGAGCGCAACGCGCGTGAGGTGAAGCTGACCGCTTTCGGTCAGACCGTCGCTCTCAGGATCCGCGATATCCTGCGTGGCGTGGACGAACTGGCGGAACTGGCGCGCGCCGCGCGCGATCCTTTTCTGACGCGGCTGCGCATCGGCATCATACCGACGATTGCGCCCTATCTGTTGCCGGCAATCATCAACGATCTGAACAGGAGCTTTGCAGGCATTCAGATCGAAGTGCGCGAAACGCAGACGTCGAAGCTGGTTCAGGAGCTGGCGCAAGGTCAGCTCGACACGGCAATCGTTGCCTTGCCGGTGTCGGAACCCTCCCTGGCAGAACTCGAGCTCTTCAAGGAAGAGTTCGTGCTGGTTCGCCGGCCCGAAGACGAGGGTAAGCCGGTGCCCGAACGCGAGGCGCTGCGCGAAATGCGGTTGCTGCTGCTCGAGGAAGGCCATTGCTTCCGCGATCAGGCCTTGTCGTTCTGCAAGATAGGCCAGGCCCGTCCCCGGGAAGTCATGGAAGGCAGCTCTCTCTCCACCCTGGTCCAGATGGTCAGCGCCGGTATCGGCATCACCTTGATTCCCGAGATGGCCGTTCCCCTCGAAACGCGCTCGGCGCATGTCTCGATCTCCCGTTTTCAGTCTCCGCGGCCGTCGCGGACGATCGGCATGATCTGGCGCAATTCGACGCCCATGGCCAAACAACTCCAGCAGGTTTCCGAGGCGGTTCGCCGGTCGGCCGACAGCATGCGAGAACGGTATGCCGCCCGGTGATGGACCGGCCTCGCCTCAAGACCGCCGTTTGAACGTATGCTCGGCTGCCGGAAACTGTCGCGATCGGACCTCGTCGGCATAAGCGGCAGCGGCGACAGAAATCCTTTTGCCGAGTTCGTCGTAGCGCTTCACGAAGCGCGGGGTGAAATCGTTGAAGAGCCCCAGAATGTCGTCGGAAACCAGAACCTGACCGTCGCAGGCGGAAGAGGCGCCGATACCGATGGTCGGAACGTGCATGGCGGCCGTCACCTCCCGGGCGAGCGGCTCCACCGTGCCCTCGATGACGACGGCAAAGGCGCCTGAGCCGCCAACGGCGTGGGCATCGCGACGGATTTTCGACGTCTCGTGTTCGGAATGGCCGACGGACCGATAACCGCCTGCGGTTTGGACCTGCTGCGGCATCAGGCCGATATGGCCCATAACCGGAATCCCCCGCTTCGTCAGAAAGGCGATGGTCTCGGCCATCTCCTCGCCGCCCTCCAGCTTGACGGCATCGCAGCCGGTTTCCTGCAGGACGCGGACAGCGTTGCGGAAGGCGATCTCCTTCGATTCCTGATAACTGCCGAACGGCATGTCGACGACGACGCAGGCCTTGCCGACGCCGCGCATCACCGCCTTGCCGTGCGCGACCATCATGTCGAGCGTGACGCCGATGGTGGTCTCCATGCCATAGAGCACCATGCCGAGCGAATCCCCGACCAGCAGGAGGTCGCAATGCTCGTCGAGCAGCCGCGCCATGGGCGTCGTATAGGCGGTCAGGCAGACGATCGGCTTGCCGCCCTTCATGGCTGAGATGCGCGCTGGCGTAAGGCGCTTCTGAATTCCGGCCGCGCTCATCTGGTCGCTCCCTTTCCCGGCAAGCCCGGCCCGCCAATAACCCGGTTGCCCCCGGCAACCCTCTTGTCTCCGACAACTCGATTGTCACCGACGACCCGGTTGTCACTGACGACCCGGTTGTCGAGCAGTCGTGTCGAGCCGACCCGAACGAAGAGCGCCACGACGACAGGGTCTGCGATCGACGTGACCGGCTGCAGTGTTGCGGCATCCCTGACGGCGACGACCTCAGGCTTTGCCAGCGGCTCGCGATCAAGAAATGCCATGAGCCTTGCCTCGAGTTCCACCGGATCGGTCAGGCCGTCGGCAACCAGACGCTCGGCCTCATCAAGGGCCTGTGGGACGATCACCGCGGCACGCCGCTCTGCCTCGCTGAGATAGACGTTGCGCGACGACAATGCGAGGCCGTCGCTGTCCCTGACCGTCGGCACCGATATCACGCGCACCGGCACGGCAAGATCGTCCACCATGCGCTTGATGATGACGACCTGCTGGTAATCCTTCTCTCCGAAATAGGCGGTCTGCGGTTGCACGATGTTGAAAAGCTTGCAGACGACAGTGGCGACGCCGGCAAAATGCCCGGGCCGTACCGCTCCTTCGAGTTCGCGCCCGAGATCGGGAACGTCGACGACGGTCAACATCGGGCGGGAATACATGTCCTCGACGCCAGGCGAAAAAAGGAAATTGACGCCGGCTTGCCTCAGCATGGCGGCATCGCGTTCCAGATCGCGCGGATATTTACTGAGGTCTTCCGCAGGGCCGAATTGCAGCGGATTGACGAAAATCGAGACGACGACGATGTCGTTCTCGGCTCGAGCGCGCGAGACGAGCTCCATATGACCGGCATGGAGATAGCCCATCGTCGGAACAAGGCCGACGGTTCGCCCCTGCCGCCTCAGCGCGTCGAGCGTGTGGCGCAGCTCGTCAATGCTCGAGAAAACCCGCATATATCCTCCCCTAGCCGGTCACTCCATCTTGGGCGCGGATAAGAAGTGTAATCGATGCGGCAGGTCAATGCATATTCCTCGATAAAAACGATTAGATGAAACGCCAGCCGATGACACCGGACCATATCAGCCCGGGGGAACGGATTTTCGTCACTTGGCTGCTGTTCCGCATCTCACCTGCTTGCAGTGGAACCGACGATGTGCGACTTCCGTTACTCGCCCTGTCCGTCAATATACCATCACAGTCGATCGCTATGGACGTTACATGGAGGACGCATGGACAAGCCCTGGAAGATCAGCCGCGGACCGATTGCGGCAACCGAGCTCGACGTGGAGAAGGCAACCGCGATCAATGTGCTGTTGATCCGGCCGGTCGGCGTCCTTCCGGCCAAGGCGGGAGATCCTGTCCTTCCTTTTGCCGTCGGCCTTTTCAACGAACTCCGTCCGCTCCTGAAGCCCGATGCCGGCGTCACCACGCTCAGGCGAGCGACCGCGGCCTATGTCCACTGCCGGCGCTACTATTTCGCCAGCGCCCAACCCGATTCCATGCGCCATGACCTTGACGGTGAACCCGTCGAACCACTGTCGTCCGAAGACCGGCTGGTCGCGCAAAAACGCTTCCTGAGCCTCAAACAGACCACCGGTAAAGCCGACGCGTCCGAGCAGTCAGCACCGGTTCCCGCTCCGCTGTTGAGCAAAAGCGAACAGATCCGAGCAGCCCTCCTCGGCAAAAGGAACGCCGTCAGCTAGAGCTGGCTGACGGCTTTCTCGTAGCAGTCTTCTATAGCGTTTCCATTCGGGGCCGGGGGCGCGGAAAACGCGCCCCCGGCCGGCGCCGGCCGAAGGGGAGGGGCAATCGGCCGGGTCAGTTCAACGGTGCTTCGCCTGATGTGATCCGCTGCTCGTTTCCGGCAAACAGGTGAACCGCATCATGGATTGGTGCAATCCTCAGCACCTCGCCGGGGGCTGCCCTGATCCGTTCCCTGAAGACGCAGGTCAGCGTCTGCATCCCCAACCGGACGATGACGAGCGTTTCCGAACCCGTCGGCTCGACCACCACCGTCGTGACCTCGATGCCGCCCGGGTCCAACCGGATATGCTCGGGTCGAATACCGTAGGTCACGGCTGCAGGCGGATGCCGATCGCTCGGCAGGAGCAGGCCGTCGGCGGTTCGAAACCCGTCTTCCGTCATGCTGCCGCTGATGAAATTCATCGCCGGGGAGCCGATGAAACCGGCGACGAAAAGATTGTTCGGACGATCGTACAATTCCAGCGGAGAGCCCGACTGCTCGATCAGGCCGTCCTTCATGACGACGATCTTGTCGGCCATGGTCATGGCTTCGATCTGGTCATGGGTGACATAGATGGTCGTCGTCTGCAGCCGTTGATGCAGTTCCTTGATCTCCGAGCGCATCTGCACCCTGAGCTTGGCATCGAGGTTCGACAGAGGCTCGTCGAAGAGGAAGACCGCCGGGTCGCGCACGATCGCCCGCCCCATCGCCACACGCTGTCTCTGGCCACCCGACAGTTGCTTGGGATATCTCTCCAGGAGAGTTTCGAGACCGAGGATCTTCGCGGCGTTGCCGACCCGCTGATCGATCTCCGTCCTCGGCATCCGTTTCAGCCGCAGCGAAAAGCCCATGTTCTTGGCAACGGTCATGTGCGGGTAGAGCGCATAATTCTGGAACACCATGGCTATGTCCCGATCCTTGGGGGCAAGCTCGTTGACGATATGCTTGCCGATCTGGATCTGCCCCGAGGTGATGCCCTCAAGGCCGGCAATCATCCTCAAAAGCGTGGATTTGCCGCAGCCCGAAGGGCCGACCAGAACGACGAACTCGCCGTCGCCGATATCGACCGATACGCCTTTGATGGCTTTGAACGCGCCGTAATCCTTGCGCGCATTGTTGACCGAAACATGAGCCATTGCCGTCCTCCCGAAATCGCTGTCAAAGTCCGCTCAGGACATTTCTCAAATAATCGAGGCCGAGGCGCTCACCGTCCTTGCGCGCGGCTAAGTCCTTGCCCGGCCAACCATAGGCGGCATCTTCGTGTTCGATCGACAGCGTGCCATCGAAACCGGCACCGCGGGCCTGGCGCAGAAACCTCGGCCAATCGATGAGGCCGAGCCCTGGCAGCTTGTATTGCCACCAGCCCTTGCCATGATAACCGACAGCCTGCAGGTTCTCCGGATCGATTGCCGTATCCTTGGCATGAAGGATGGCGATGCGATCCTTCACCGCCCCCATCGCCTGATAGGGATCGACGCCGATGCGGATGAGGTGAGAGGGATCGAATTCCAAGCCGAAGCGGGGGTTCTCGATCCTTTGAAAAAGCTCCTGCCATCCTTTCGGCGTCGTCCCGATGAAATTGTCCTTCGGACCCGGCCAGTTCTCGATTGCGAAGGTCAGGCCATAGGGCTGCGTCTGCGCGATCAGCCCGTTGGCGAAATCGGCGAAGTCATCATAGTTGGTTTCGTCGCTTGCGGTGTCGTCCCGGCCCGGGAAGATCACGAAGATCGGGACGCCCGCTTGCCCGATCGCGCCGGCAAATTCGGCGGTCTTCGCCCGAAGTGCCTCACGCTTTGCGCGGTCGGCATCGAGCTGATTGCCGAAATAGGTGATCGACGACACGAAGAGGTCGCGGCTGCGTGCGAGCGCGACGGCGGCCTCCACCCGATCGGGCGTCTTGATATGACCGCCGACATCGATCTCGATGGCGTCGAAACCGGCCGATGCGGCGAAATCCACCACTTCTTCCAGAGGGCGATCGTTGAACGTCGAGGTGTAAAAGCCGATCTTCACCAAAATCCTCCCATCTTCACCAAAATCCGTGGGCCTTGCGGCCGTTTCAACCGTTCAGGCGATCCATGTTCTTGAGTGGCGAACGTGTGCGTTGCGCAGCGTCCGCCGATGCGAGCATGAGGGCGGCTGCCATCGGCATGACCGCCGCCCCCATGGCAGAGGCATCCTCTCCGAGCGAGGCGCGATGGAGCGAGGGAAGGTTGGTGTCCTCGGCATCGAGATGCTCGTGCACATAGCGCAGCAATTCGTCGACGATGCGGATCGGCAATCTGCCGCCGACGAGGACGGCGTCGGGGTCGACGACCATGCCGATATGCTTGACGGCGACAGCCAGATGCGCGCTCATTTCCTTCAGCCATTGCGACACAAGGCGCCTGCCATGCGCATCCAGCGTCAGGAGATCGTGGGGAACACTCACCTCGACGCCGTGCCGCGCAAGAAAATCATAGAGGAAGAACAGCGAGAATATCTCGCCGAGAAGCTGGACCTTATGGGCCTTCCCATCCCCGCCGTCGGCGATCGGCAGCCACCCGATTTCGCCGCTGAGGCCCATGGCGCCGCGATGACCGTTGCCGTCGAGCACGAGGCCGCCGCCCGGGCATGGATTGATGGCGATGTAGAAGAAGCTGCTGCTTTCAGCACCCAATCCATAATCGAGTTCGGCAAGGGCTGCGGCATTGGCTTCGTTTTCGATGAAGACGGGATGCTGCGTCAGGTTCTCCAGTGCGGCGCGCACATCGAATGCCGTCCATTCCTGATAGGCCTCGGGCTTGCCGAGGAGCGAAATCTCGCCAAGCCAATCCGGCATCGCCAGACCGATGCCGGCGAGGCGCGCGTCGTCGATGAGCCGGCTGCGCTGGAAATGCGAAATCGCATCGGCCGTGAGCTGTAGAAATTCCGCCGGCAGGATGAAGCGTTTCTCGTGATGCACGCGGGCGCGGACATTGCCGACGGCATCGACGGCCAGGATCGTCAGATGGTCGCGATCAATGTTGATGCCGATGGCAAAACAGGCATCCGGATTGATTTCGAGTTCGATCGCCGGCTGACCTCTCAGCCCATGCCGCCGGCGGGCTTCCATGATCAGGCCCTCATCGAGGAGGCGATCGACGATTCGGGCGATCGCCGGTTTGGTAAAACCCGTTCGCCTGGCGATTTCGGCTCGCGAAATCGGCGCCTGGCGATGAATGAAGCGCAGGACGACAGCCCTGTTGTGCTCGCCTGCATCTTCGACATTGGCGCCGGTCAGATCCGGGGACAGCCTGGCGCCGAGTGTCTGGTTCATGCTCGAAGTCCTTCCTTGCGCATAGGCTGAACCGCTCGTCATCCCTTGACCGCGCCGCTGGTCATTGCCCCGAGGATCAGCCGCTGGAGCGACAGGAAGGCGACGATCGCCGGAACGACCGCGATCAGGCAGGCGGCGGCAAGCAGCTGGATGGACGAGTCGGTTTGCATGCCGCGGAAGTTAAAGATCCCGACGCCGATCGGCATCAGATCATTTTTCGTGAGCAACAGAAAAGGCACCAGAAATTGCGACCAGCCGGCAATCACCGTGATGATGAAGACGGAGGCTATGCCCGGCGCCGATAATGGCAGAATGATGCGCCAGAAGACCGAAAATCGATTGCAGCCATCGATCATCGCCGCTTCGTCGAGGCTGCGCGGGATGCCGTCGACCGAGCTCTTCAAGAGCCAGGTCGCCAGCGGAACGCCAAGCGCGATATAGACCATGACGACGGCAAAATGCGTATCCAGCAGGCCGAGGCGGTTCATGTAGCGGTAGAGCGGCACCATGATGACAAGCGGCGAGATCATCTGGAACAGCAGCAAGCCCATCATTGACAGGCCCTTGCCCCGGAACTGAAAACGGGAAAAGGCGTAAGCCGCGGGCAGCGCGACGATCAGAACGCCCAGTCCGCTGAGGGCGGCAAGCTTGAGGCCGTTCCAGAGATAGATCGGAAAATAGCTGTTGTTCAAAACGGTGATGAAATTGTCGATGGTGGGATTGTTGGGAATATACCGCGCCGCGCCGCGATAGATCTCGCGCTTGTCGCGCATCGCCATCGACAGGAGATAGGTGAGGGGGCCGGCGAAAAACACGAACATTACCAGCATGAACAGATAGCTCATGGCATCACCGAGCCGCGTTCCGGTCCGTCCGCTCATTGCTCTTCCTCCTTCGGCAGGAACGACGCATAGATAAAGGCGAGCCCGAGGCTGATGATCAGCATGAGCACGGAGAGCACGCTGCCGCCGGACAGGTCATAGTTTCTAAAGACGATATTGAAGACGTAGAGCGAGATGACCTCGGTCGCACGCCCCGGACCGCCGCCCGTCAGCGTGATGATCGCATCGAAGGTATTCACCGTCTGGATCGTAATGAGGATCATGTTGACCAGGATTGCCGCGCGCAGCTGCGGCAGCGTGACGAAGAAAAACTGCTGCGATGCCGTCGCACCGTCGACCTCGGCCGCTTCATAAAGCGAGGGATCGATCGACTTCAGCGCCGCATACATGACGACCATCGAAAATGCCGTGCCGCGCCAGATGTTGGAAATGAGGGTGGACCAGGGTGCGATTGAGGGATCCGAGAGCCAGGCGACAACAGGCATATGCATCAGCCGCAGAATGCTGTTCAGCGCACCATAAGGCGCTTCGGAAAAGAGCATCTGCCAGATGATGCCGCCGGCAATTCCGGGGACGACCCAGGCAACGAGCGCCGTCGTCCTCAAAATGGTGGTGCCGAAAAGGCCGCGCTTTTCGCCGCGGATGACCACCACGGCCACCGCAAGACCTAAAATCTGCTGGCCGATGACGCTGCCGCCGACGAAGATCAGGGTCGCCCATAAAATGTCAGGCAGCTGCGGCGAGCTCAGGGCATTGGTGATCGATCCGAGCGTGTAGTCCTGATTGTCGCCGATCAGCGTGGCATTGGTGAATGAAAGCCTGAAAACGTCGATGACGGGATAAAGGTAGAAGATGCCGATGACGACGATCACGGGCATGATCCAGGGCAGGGGCGCACCGGCGAAACGGCGCATGAACGTTCTGCTTTGAGGCGGGCTGTCAGCCTCGATGGCAATGGGGCTCATTGGCTTCTCTGTCCGGGGTTGGCATTTGAGCACGACTGACCTGTTCGTGCCGGTGGCTGTCCCTCACCCTAACCCTTTCCCGCTCGCGGGGAGAGGGACGTGCCCTGCGAGAGGTAGATGGGTACGGAGAGATCCGCGGCACATCCCTTCTCCCCGCAAGCGGGGAGAAGGTGGCGGCAGCCGGATGAGGGCAGGTCGCGATTTAGCCGTGGCATCACAGACGCTTGTAAGCCTCCAATGCTGCGTTGAAGGCGGCATTCAAAGCGTCTTCCGGCTTTTTGGTCCCCGAGAGCACGTCGCCCATCATGATCTGGATCTGGTTGGAGATTTCAGGATAGATCGGCACGCCCGGGCGTGCCTGTCCGTCGACCAGAGCCTTGGCGAAGGTCTTGTTGGCTTCGGTGGAGAAGACCTCATATTTGTCGAACAGCGACTTCCTGGTCGGCAACTGCTGCTGCAGCGCGTTTGCCGGCCCCATATAGACCTCGCGTGCTAGGTTGGCGCACATCTCGACCTTGTCCTTGTCCTTGCTGAAGGAGGCGATCGTCCAGCCACCGGTGCCAGTCGAACGCTGATCGGCGCTGGGACCGGGGATCGGCGAGAAGGTCCAATTGTTGAATTCGTCTTCTTCGAGCGTGGCCTTCAGCTGCGCATATTGCCAGTTGCCGCCGATGAAGAGAGCCGTCGTCGCCGCGGCGGCCGCCGCATTCATATCGTCGTAATTCGCGATCGTGCTGACGCGCTTCGGCGCGGCACCCGAATCGACGAGATCCTTGAAATAATTCAGCGCCTTCAGGAATTTCTCCTTGTTCTCGCCTTCGCCGAACACTGGCTTGCCTGAGTCGTCGACGAGCTTGCCGCCCAGCGCCCAATAATTCGCGAGCCAGTCGAACGTCGTCCCTTCCCAGCGCCCGCCGTTGAAGAGAACGCCTTCCATGCCTTCCTTGGTGGAGGCGAGCGCGGCCGTTTTCAGGTCATCCCATGTCTGCGGCGCATCCGCGACGATCGACTTGTTGCGGTAGAGCACACGAAGATCGGTATCCCACCACCAGGCGCGGACCGTCTGGTCCTTATCCGTGATGCCGCTGCGGATGAAGGGGAACAGATCATCCACTTCCTCCTTCGAAAAATACGGCGTGAAGTCCGCAAGAACTTTATTGACCATGAACTGCGAGAGGACGAAGGAGTCGACAGCAGCGCAGTCAGGCGCGTTGCCGGCCTTGGCCTGCTCCAGCATCTTGGCCTGTTCGGTGCCGATGTCCGAGGACATGAATTGCATCTGCAATTTCCAGTCCGGATGCTTCTTGATGAAATCGACGAACAGCTTCTGATAGCCCTCGGCGATCGCCGGATCCGAATTGTTGGGACTATCGTTCGTCAGACGGACGACGAGGGATTTCGGCGCATCGGCAAGGCCGATCCTGTCCTTCGTGGCAAGTTCCTGGGCAAATGAAACGGATGCTGAAAATAACATGGTGCTCAGCGCAAATGCGCTGACGGTGGCACTCTTCATGATGGGTCTCCTCCCCATTTTGAACGGATACAGCCTAGCGGTCAGTTGACCTCTCCTCATTTCCGTGCTGCATTAATTAGATTAAGTTACTTTGATTTGATGTCAAGCCACAGCTTGGAAGGCCAGACCTGGGAGGTTGAGATGCTGGCGACAATCAACAGCAGCTAGCGCACAATTCCGGAAAATCGAGATCGATTTCCGGAAAAGAACATACGCCGTGAAAGTGATGGAGCGTCCCGCACGCGCGGCGCATCCACCGCAATTTTCCTGAAGAAGAGCACGAGGCAATCGCGGATGGCTGCGATGGCGCGAGTGCGGTTTTGCCCGGCTGAACTGCCGCGGGCAGTTAATTCCATGGAGGATAAGATGCGTCTACTCATTCTCGGTACCGGCGGAATGGCCAACCAGCATGCCGCCAACTTCAAGGCGATCGAAGGCGTCAGTGTCGTGGGCGGCGTCGATGTCGTCCCGGAAAGGCTCGCGGCCTTTTGCACCGAACATGGCATCGCCAATCATTTCACGACCCTCGAGGATGCTCTCGCCTGGGGCGAGTTCGACGCAGTGGCAAACGTCACGCCGGACCGCATTCACCACCCGACGACGCTGCAGGCGATCGCAGCCGGCAAGCATGTCTTCTGCGAAAAGCCGCTCGCCACCGATGCCGTCAAGGCCATGGAGATGACCGAGGCCATCGAGCGATCGGGCAAGGTCGGCATGGTCAACTTCACCTATCGCAATTCGCCCGCTCTTCAGAAAGGCCGGCAGATGGTGCTCGCCGGCGAAATCGGGGAGATCAGGCACGTCGAGGCCTCCCACCTGCAAAGCTGGCTGGTCGGTCGTCACTGGGGCGACTGGAAGAGCGAAAGCAAATGGCTGTGGCGGCTGAGCAAGAAGCACGGATCCAATGGCGCGCTCGGCGATATCGGAATTCATATCGTCGATTTCGCATCATACGGTTCCGGGCTCGACGTTGCTCATGTCTTCGCCCGGCTGAAGACCTTCGACAAGGCGCCTGATCATAAGATCGGCGAGTATGATCTCGATGCGAATGACAGCTTTACGATGAATGTCGATTTCTTCGGCGGGGCGATCGGGACGATCCAGGCGACGCGCACGGCGGCCGGACAGATGGATCAGCTGCGCCTCAGGGTCTATGGCGAAACCGGCTCGATCGAGATGATCTACGACACCGGAAAATCGACGCTACGTGCCTGTCTCGGAGAAGACGTCCACACGGCGACCTGGCGTGACGTCCCCTTCGATCCGGTCGAGACGAACTACCAGCGTTTCGTCCAGGCCGTGCGGGCGGGCAGGACCCAGGAACCCTCGTTCCGGCGGGCGGCCAATATCCAGAAAGTCTTGGACAAGGCGCTGGCCTCCGATCTCAGCCACGCCGATGAAGCGCTCGGCTGAGTCACGCCAAAGCGGCTGGTTGGGCCATCAGGCCGAAGCCGGCGGCAGCAGCAACGTGTTGAGGAAGGGCAGGAGGGCTGCACCGAGCGCAACGCCGCCGCCGCTGAAGCTCGCGGGTTTCATCGGCGAAATCCAGGGCGTCAGCAATGGTCTCGTCGAGGTGTCGCGCCGCTCGATGGAAAGCTGATGGATCAGCGCTTCGATCACGCCCTGCGGCAGGTCGCTGCCGATCATGACGACGCTCGGGGCGAGAAAACCGGCCATGGCGATGATCGGGTCGAGCAGATGGCCTGCGGCTTCCCGTATCCATTGCGACAGTAACGGCGAGGAGAATTCCTCTCCTTGCAGCAGGCGAGTGAATGCCTGGTCGCCGATCCGTGAACGCAGGGATTCGAAACCGACGACGGTGTTCAATTGTGCATTGTCGGGACCGGTCAGCATTTCGCCGATGCTGCCTGCCCGGCCATGCACGCCGGAATAGGGAATACCACGAATGAGAAAGCCGGCCTGAACGTCGTCGTCGATGATGATCATCGCAAGTCCGCCTTCCCTGCCGGAGCTGCCGATCGTGCGTTCGGCGAGAAGGCTCGCCGTGCACTCGTTCTCGACATAGGGACGCGCAATCGTCGACATCGCGGCGATCTGCTCGCTTTGAGCCTCTGTCCAGTCGTTGGCGGCGATGCCGAGGCCGATGATCGGCAATGCGGCGTGGCGATCGACCATATCCCTGACCGCCGCATGCACCACGCCGACTTTGTCTGCGGGATCCAGCTCGATATAGGCCCGGTCATGAACCTGGCCACTCAGATCAATGAGCACTGCCTCGCCACGCCTTTGGCGAAGCTTGACGCCGATCGAGAAGGCACCTTCCGGGCGCAAGGCAAACTCGGTAGCGGTGGCCCCTCCGCCAACGCCATTGCGGCGGTTGGAGGTGACAAGCTTTTCGTCAGCCAACCGGCGGAGAATATTGGTAATGCCGGGGCCGGTCAGGCCGCAATGCCGGCCGAGTTCCATCCGCGTCAGCGGGCCATGGCGGCGGATGGCTTCCAGAATGACGCGAATGTTCCTGTCGGCGATTTCGCCGGACCGCAGACCGACCGTTTTGGCGCGCTGGGCGCCCATCTCCTGAGTGTGAAGCCGACGCGGCCCTGACCGAAGATACCGCATGACTGTCTTCCCTAGAGCACCATCTCGGTTGTGTACTTCATCCACGGGCTATGGGAAAGCCGGGCTTAGCAGCCGCTTTTTGGGCTGAACGTCCTATCAATCGGGATCAGGCCATCACGGCGCTGACGACGCGCGGCGGGCGAATGCCGCAAAATGCGTCAACAGACCCTCGAAACGACACGGCAATCGGAGCTTCACTCTATCGGTCGTTAGTAGCTGCAAGGACGATCGTTGCCGAAGCCGTCGCGGCAGGCAGGTCTGAGCCCATAGTCGACGCTGCTATATCCAACCGAGCCAGTTTGCATCGAGTCATTCGAGGTCGTCGTGCAGGATGACGACGATACGGCAATCACGATGACGGCTATCGTGGCTGTCAATAATTTGCGGACTTGAAACATCCCACCCTCCCCAGCTACCTGAAATCTGCGATATCAGTGCAATTCTCGGTCAAATAGGGCCGACAGGGGTTTCGATAACTATTGTCGTCGATCAAGATCTCGTTATTCGGTGAAGGCCCAAGCGTTTCATTCAATAGCTCGTGTCGCGACAGCACAGCAGCGTTTCGCATCCCTTTCCAGCACCCGCGTTGAAGCGGACGATGAGATTTCCAGGTAATCGGGGTTGATATTCGCATAGCCGCGACGGGTTCCACAAACAGTTCCGCCATCGGCGAAAATCTCGACGATTCCGCAATCATGAAACAGACGAAGGTCCTTTCCGTCGCCAAGCTCCGCCACGTAATGGATCGAGCCGTCGTCCTGGGCGAGCCGGATCGAGAGAATACCGCCGGCGACGCCCACCTCGAAGGCAAGTTCGCCGCCCTGTGTCGCAACGACCTTGCTGCCTTCCAGGGTTCCGGAAAGGCGGATTTCAATGGGAGCCATCGGTAGCGAGAATTTGCCGCTTTGTTCCTCGACGACAGGGGCAGCGGCAAAGTGATCGTCGACTTCGATCGTCGGCAGCATACGCAGCCTCTTGCTGTCTTCACTCAAACTTAGAACACGTGGGAGGGACATCTCCCCGGAATAGGCTGAGCCCTCGGGCTTGCGATATTCCCAATTGAAAAGCCAGGCAAAGGCGATCTGGCGCCCTCCCGCTTCGAAACTCTGCATCGCGTAATAATCGGTGCCGAAATCCAGCAATTGCAGTTCCGGCATGTCGGATACGAAGCAGTCGTCGATAAACTCGCCGATCAGGGCGTAAAGGAGATTGTGGCGCCGTGTTCGTGGCTCGACATGGCCAACAAAACCCATCACCAGAACCCACTTTTCCTCCAGCCGAAAGAAGTCCGGGCATTCCACCGCACGCGCGCCTTCTTGGCGGAAGTTAACCGGCGCACGGTAGAGCGGCCTGAGATATTGCCAATCGAGGCCATCGCCGGAGCCGAACAACAACACCGCGGGATCGCCTTGGATCGATGCGCCGAGTATCATGCGATAGGCGTTGGCTGCGTCGTCCCACCAAACTTTTGGATCGCGGAAATCGTGCTCGACACCGTCGGGACGCTGCTCCAGCACCGTCACAATGCCTTCCGCCTTGATCATCAGCCGATCAGGGCGCGCTATTTTCTGAATTTCCCGATAGCCCTTGAAAAGGTCATAGGCAGGCAGGCGCTCGGTGTAAAAGAACATCAAACTTCCGTCTCGATCCCGAAAGGCATTGCCGGAGAATGCGCCTCCTGTGGCGCCGAGACGCCACAGGTTCTGTTCTGGATGCAGAAATACCGGCATGTGAAGCCAATTGACCAGATCGCGGCTGGTCGCATGTCCCCAGTGCATCGGTCCCCAATCACTGCCGCCGGGATGGAATTGATAAAAAAGGTGCCATAGCTCGTCGATCTTGCAGAGACCGACGGGGTCGTTCATCCAATGCCGAATTGGCGAGAAATGAAGCACAGGACGATCGGGATCGGACAGAAGCCAATCTTCAATTTCCGGGCCGGTGCGCTGAAGTATCCCTTTTTCTGAGAACTCAAACACAGTTATGCCGGTCTCGTTCACGGTTTGAGGCTGATATCCGTAGGCCCACAGAACAGCTTCCGGCGCATTGGTGACAATGGTGACCGCGCAAGCTTCCCTGTGGTGATATTTGAAAAACTCCGGATTGATGGCAAATGACCGAACCTGCCAAACCGTTTTCCCGTCAATGTCGATACGAAAAAAGCCGTCGCCCGCGGCCCAAAAATCCAAGCGGTACCCAGAGGGTAGGAACAGGTCTTGCTGCATCAACGGGTCACTTTTCCGGTCCATTTGGTTCGCCATGAACACAACTCCGAATAATCACTGGATTTTCGACCGACGGCCTGGCTATGCTCGGTCTAGTGAAACTCTGCCGACGATTGCCCGGGAACTGGAGTGCCCCTGAAAGCATTCACTGTTCTGTCCATCTCGACCTGTTCGACACTGCCTGAATCCAGAATTGTATTCCGCACCGAACCCTGTTGCACCAGTACCGCCGTTACCTCGAGCGCCTTCAAATTGCCCGTTGAAAGCAACGCGCCCACTTGCGTGGAAAAACAGGCGCTGTTTGGTGCGTCGTTTATCTGCGACATTTCGGTTGTGGCCACGATGTGATTATTGGCGATGTAGTTGCCGCTGCCGGAAACGACATTGATGATCACAGGCTTTGCTGCGAGAGGCTTGATATATTGAGTATCGATCGTTTCTGAAATGTGGTTGGCGATGACCGAATTGTTGCTGCCATCAATGTGCAAAAGTCCGAACAGGTCATCCAGGCCGTTATCGTACTTCTGCATGGGCGTCCACGGCTCGCGATCTCGCAAGAAGTGATTTGAGGACACCAGGTTTTCGCAACAATTCGCAGCAAAAACCAGCATTCCGGGATAGAAGGAATGGAATCTGTTTCCTGTGATCGAGGAACGCACCACGCCGGAAAAATGGACGCTGCTCGCGCCGCGCGGGAAGACGTTGTTTGAAGAGACCAGGATGCCGCCGTAATTTTCAGCGTAGACGGAATGTCCCCTATATCCGGCTCCGACAAAATTATTCGCTATCCTCGAGGCCTGCCCCATACCTTTCAATTCGATACAGTTGCCGCACTCTGCAATGAAATTATTGTCTATTGCCAGCGCATCCGCGTCATGAACAGTCACTCCATGTTCCAGGTAGATAAGGCCCATCCCCGTTATTCGGAATGAGTCATTGGCGCTGCCCACATAGATTCCCGTTTTGCCATTCCTGTAGGTATTTTCCGCATCATTCTGCCCCGAACCGTCGTCCATGAAGTGCAGGCCGTCGATGCAAAAATCGGCAAACTCCACGGAGCTTATGCGAGGATTGCCGCTGCGCTTGACGTAGAACGCGGCTCCGGCAGCCTCACCGCTGGCGGCGTCCGGAGACATGTCCACACGTATGCGACTTCCGCCCGGCCACACTTCGCGCCACTGCGCCAGCTCGTTTGCGGGTGTATTGAAACGGATGCTCGAAGACGTAAAGCCATGTCCCGAGCCCACAATCTTCAGGTAGCTCAGGTCAATAACGACCTGGGTGACAAGACGATAATCGCCTGGCGGAATGTAGATCACTGCTCCAGGTTTTCCGCCATCGTTTAGATCGGAAACCGATTGCCTGCTTTTAACATCCGCAATGATGCTGTTAATGACCGCTCCGATATCCTCGTAGGGGTTCCCTACCGGATACTTTGTTACATCGTACGAGTTTTCGCTAATCAGTTGCAGGCGACTGGTGGCGATGGATGGGCTCGTCATTCTTGTTTTTCTCCTGGCTATACAATCACCAGATGCTGGTGCGGGTATCCGGTTCAAAGAAGTGAAGTTCGTCGGCGTCGACAGCGATGCGCGCAATGTCACCGGCGCGGACTGTGCTCTTCGGAGAAAAGCGGGCTACAGCAGCCTTTTCGTTGCCGATGTCGACGACGGCGTCCGGGTCGCCGGCATCCACCCGGGTGGCGTCGATATTCAGATGCACCATGGATTCAGAACCTAGCGCCTCGACAAGGGTAACCGGGGCCGAGATCTCGGCCGAAGAGGGCCGGATTGCGGCGTCGTTCATATGCTCGGGCCGGATACCGACAATGACCTGACGGTTGGACGCACCTTTGAGCGAGGGGCGGTCTTCGAAAACCTGGTCGGGGATTTCCAAGCTGTTGCTGCCCAGGGTCAGCGTCCTCCCATTCAGAACGGCCTCGTACAAATTCATCGAGGGCGATCCGATAAAGGTGGCGACAAAGACATTGTCAGGACGATTGTACAGGTTTTGCGGTGTGTCGACTTGCTGCAGCACGCCGCCTTTCATGACAGCGACGCGGTCACCCATCGTCATCGCCTCGACCTGGTCGTGGGTCACGTAAATCGTCGTGACATTCAGTTTTCTCTGGAGACTGGCGATCTCGGCGCGCATCTGCACGCGCAGCTTGGCATCGAGGTTCGACAACGGTTCATCCATCAGGAAGGCTGCTGGTTTGCGGACGATCGCCCGTCCCATGGCGACACGCTGACGCTGGCCTCCTGAAAGAAGTGCCGGCCTGCGGTCGAGCAAAGTCGTCAGTTCGAGGATGCGGGCGGCTTCGTCTACGCGGCTGGCAATCTCGGTCTTCTGCAGGCCAGCCATCAGCAAGGGGAAGGCAATGTTCTCCCGCACTGTCTTGTGCGGGTAGAGCGCATAGGACTGAAAGACCATGGCGATGTCGCGATCCTTGGGATCGACATCGTTGACGAGCCTGTCACCGATCCTGAGTTGACCGCTCGTAATGCTCTCCAGGCCAGCGATCATCCTGAGCGCCGTCGACTTTCCGCATCCTGACGGACCGACAAACACCATGAACTCGCCATCCCTGATGTCGAAGCTCAGATCGTGCAGAGCGTGAAAGCTGTTTCCGTAGACCTTGTTGATATTGCGCAGTTCTATGCCGGCCATGCCTTTGCCTCCCTCATCCCTTTACAGCGCCGAAAGTCAGGCCGCCGACGATCTGTTTTTGCAGTGCGAGCGTTACGATGATGACCGGCAGCGAGTAGAGGACGGCGGCGGCGGTCATCGCCCCCCAGGCGAGCCCATAGACCGAATTGTATTCGGCGATGACGATCGGCGCCGTTTTGGTCGCCTCGGACGTCAGCAGCAGCGCGTAGAGGAACTCGTTCCAGCTTGTGATGAAGGTAAAGAGCGCGGTGACTGCTATCCCCCCTGTCATGACCGGAAGCACGATCTTTCGAAACGCCTGGAATCGTGTGCAGCCATCCATGCGCGCCGCTTCTTCCAGCTCCTTCGGTATGCCCTCGAAGAACGCCGACATGAGCAACAGTGCCAGTGGTACCGCGGCCGATGTGTGAGCGAGCACCAGGCCTGGAATGGTATCGAGCAGACCCAGCGACTTCAAAAGCTGGAACAGCGGAACGCCGAGCGCCACCGCCGGCACCATACGCGTCACCAGGGCGAAGAGCAGGAAAATGGTGGTGATCCGGCGCCGGTACTGCGTGGCGACGTAAGCGGCAGGCACGGCCACCGAAAGCGAGAGAGCAGTCGTCAGCACCGCGACGGTGAGGGAATTGACGAAGGCTCTCGGCAAAGTGGAGGATCGCAGCACCTCGCTGAAATTCTCGAACGAGACAACGGCCGGAAAGAAGCTTGGCGGGATCTGCTGGACATCAGCCGCGGGCTTGATGGAGGTCATGAGGAGATAGATGTAAGGCAACGCGTAGGATAGCACCAACACGAGGGCTGCCGCGTTGATCAAGATTCCGCTGAGATTGAGGCTGGGAGCTCTACGCATGGACCGGCCTCCATATCTTCCAATAGGCGACTGCCGCCAAGAGCATCATGACGATGAGAAACAATGTTCCGGACGCGGAAGCCTCGCCAAGATCGCCGAACCGAACCATGCGCTGGTAGATGTTCATCGAGAACACTTCAGAAGCGTGACTGGGACCACCCTGCGTTTGTATCCAGATCAGGTCGAATGTCTTTGCAGCATCCACGCCCCGCACGATCACCACGACGGCGATCACCGGCCGCATGAGGGGAAGGGTGACATGCCAAAAGCGCTTGAGCGCATTCGCCCCGTCGATCCGCGCTGCCTCCAGCAGGTCTTTCGGGATGTTCGTCAGCCCGGCATAGGACACAAGGGCGACAAAGGAAGTCGTCAGCCAGATGTCGGCAAAGGAAACAGAATAGATGACGATATCTTCGCTGGACAACCATGCGATGGCTTCTGGATCGCTAATCAGACCCAAACGGACAAGCCCGTAGTTCAGAATGCCGATATTGCCGACGAGCAAAAAACGCCAAAGTAGACCCGCGACGATGGGGGGAACCATCAACGGCAGAGCGAAGATCGTGCGATGCCACCGCGAATGATCGGCAAGCGCCGAAAAAAGCAGCGCCGCACAGAAGCCGAACGTGAACTCGAAGAACAGCGCGAAGAGCGAATACTGAAGGGTCCGCAGAGCGCTTTCCGCGACACGTTTCGACGTCAACGCGTCGACATAGTTCTGCAGCCCAACCCATTCGCGAATATGGGGCGTGATCGTATCGACCTTGAAAAAGGAATCGAATACCAGGAGCCCCACCGGGTAGGCGACCAGCACGCCAAGGATGGCGACTGCAGGCGCGAGCATGCAAAGTACAAATCGGTCTTCACCCGACATGTCCGTCTCCGAAAGCTAAGGGTGGGGCATATTTTGCCCCACGATGTGAAGGAATGTACGAGGTTAGTTGAGAATGTCCTCGATCGTTTCCTTGGCTTCCGTCAGGACCTCCCCGATATCTGCCTTGCAGGTGAGTGCCTGCTGGATCGCGGGCAGCACGGCTTCATCGACGATTTCCTGATATTTTTCATTGATCGGCCGGCCCTGGGTGGCAGGCGCGCTCAGCGTCTCAAGAAGTGGGGGGAAGTGCTCATAGCCGGCCTTGCCTGAATAGCTCCGATAGGCGGAATTCGTCGCTGCAAGGCCGAGGGGAGCTTCGATACCCAGGGCATTATTGGCGATAGCAAACGCGATGAATTTTTTCGCTGCGTCCTTGTGCTCGGATGTCGAGGGAACGACGTTGTACCAAGGGCCGGGAACAGCGGCGATCCCGGCGTCACCGGCCAGCATCGGCACCACGCCGACCTTGCCGCTGACCTTTGAATCCGGAGGCGTCATCTTGTAGGCGTGCGCCCAGAACTTCATCATGGCTGTTTTGCCCTGGTAGAACAGGTTCTGCGCCTCGCCCCAGCCGATTTCGTTCACATTTTCAGGAACGGAATGATCAATGCAGTGCGGCGCGATGTAGAACTCAAGTGCCTTCTTGTGCGCCTCATTGTCGATAATGACCTGCCCGTCCTTGTCGAGGATCACCCCTGGCGAACCCGCTTGCAGCACATGCGCCATCCATTCCTCTGAAAACGTGCCGATGGTGTCGGTGCCCCAGAAGTCGGTCTTTCCATCGCCGTCGGTGTCACGCGTGAAGAATTTCGCAATGTCACGCCACTGCTGCCAGGTTTTTGGCGGCGCCAGAGGATAGCCATACTTGGCCTGAAAAGCCTCTTTTTCCTCCGCCTTATCGAACAGATCCTTGCGATAGAACACGATTTCGGCATTGGCCCAGGCAGGCATACCCATCAACTTGTCACCGACCTTCGCATCGGCAAGCAAGGAAGGCGGCAGATCTGCACGAACCGCATCGGTGAAAAGAGCCGAAAGATCCTCGACGTGGCTCGCGAATTTCGCATTCCACACGACGTCGATCGTCACGACATCGAACGCGGAAGAGCCTGAGGCGATTTCGGCCGAGAACTTGTCAAAGACACCCTGATAGGGAACGGTCGTGAAGTTCACCTTGATGCCGCTTTCGGCAGTAAACTTCTCGGCGACCGCCTTCTGCAACATTTCGCCACCGCCTTCGACCAAGATATTGATGGTTTCGGCATTGGCAGTGGCAGCCATGAAAACAAGCGCAAGTGCGCTGGCACCAAGCAATTTCTTCATTGATTCCTCCCATTTGGCTCGCTGCACTTGCACTGAGCCCTCCTTCTTGCTGCGAAGGTAGTCCTCGTATGACGACGTTGTCAACTCGAAATGACGACGTTGTCAGAAAAATATGTCGACGTTGTCATGCGTCTGGTTTAAAACGAATCCCGGCAAGGAGATTGGCGTACATGGTCAGCATAGTCAGCGTCGCGAAAGTGGCGGGGGTTTCGAACAAAACTGTGTCTCGCGTCATTAACGGCGAACCATATGTGACCGAGGAAACGAGGGAGAGGGTCGAAAGGGCAATTCGAGACCTCGGATATGTGCCGAATATGGCCGCGCGCCAAATACGCTCAAGTCGCTCCAACACGTTTGGTATCATCGCTGACTACGTGTCGACGACGCCTTATTCAGTGGATATCGTTCGCGGGATCCAGGATTGGGCTAATGCCAACGGCAAGACCATTCTGATGGCAAACACCGGCGGTGCCTCCGAACAGGAAATTAAAATTTGGAAAATGTTCCAATCGCACCGCATTGACGGTGTTCTCTATGTAACGATGTACCATCGCATCGTTGACCCCGAAATCGGCGACGTCGCTATCCCCACAGTCATGATCAACTGCCGACCAAAAACGAGCGAATTGTTGCCGTCGATCGAACCCGATGACTATCAGGGTGCGCGAGATCTTACCCGCTATCTGCTTGAGCGGGGTCATCGAAAGATCGGCTACATCCGGCTCAATCCCATTTTGTTGGGAGCGGAACTGCGCCTCGATGCTTTCCGCAAAACCACCGGAGACTTTGGCCTTGCGGAGAGCGACCTAAGTATCCGTCTAGGCATGGAAGGACCGGTTGGAGCAGAGAAGAACTACGTTTTTGCCGCCGCCACCGAGATGCTTCAACAAAGAGATCGACCGACCGCAATCATGAGCGGCAACGACGAAATGGCGATCCAAATCTACATCGCGGCCATGGCATTGGGTCTCCGGATTCCCGAGGATGTCAGTATTGTCGGCTTTGACGATTTCCGGACGGTTTCCCTGGCGCTGAGGCCGGAGCTGACCACCGCCGCTTTGCCATATTACGATCTCGGTCTGCAAGGGGCGGAATTGTTGAATAGCGTCGTGGCGGAAAGCGAAGTTTGCCCGAGCAGTCGAGTTATGTCCTGCAATTTGGTGGAGCGACTTTCGGTATCCTCCTTGTAATCTAACCTCATGCACGAGAGCGTCTGGTCGAGCAAGCAAGCTTTCGCAAGGCCATGGCGTGACGGTGACATCCGGTAAACCCGGAGCGGTTCACTTCTTCCGGGCTTGACGCCAAATCAAAGTTACTTAATCTAAGACTCTGCAAGCCCGCTTGGAGGAGGGGCCGGGCAATCGCGATGTCGGTCGCGCCATCTACATCTCCCCCAAAACCATGACCACGACCCCAAAAGCATGACGACAAATTGTCAGCCGTCGATTTTCAACAGGATAAGCCATGCCTCTGACCATTGCCCAGCGCCTCGATCGTCTCAAAGTTCGCATTGCCGAGTTGGCGCATTGGCGCGATCGACAAAGTGCTGCGATCGACGGCTGGACTTTCGAGGGCGAGCCGATCGGCCATCACCAGGATTGGCCGCACCGCCAGGGGGTGGTGCATTTTGCCGCGACCGCTGAAGCGCCGGAGGCGTGGCCTCTCGACGATATTCGCCTGCAGCTCGATCTCGGCGGCGAGAGCCTGATTACGTTGAGCTATCCCGATGGCGAGACGGAAACATTCGGTCTCGATCCCTATCATCAGGAATTCCCGGTGAAGGGCCACCGCTTCTCGATCGCGACAGAAACCGTCGCCCGCTTTCCGTTCGGCGAGCCTAATCGCGCTCCGAGGCTCAATAAGGCCCGGTTTATCTGGCTCGACGGTCCCGCTCACCGCCTGCATCTTCTGTTGAAGCAGGTTGCCGAGGCAATCGATGCGCTCGGCGAGCATGAAGTCGTGCCGCACCTGATGGATGCCGCCGAACATTCATTGCGCAGCCTCGACTGGCCGTCGGATACGGCGGCCTATATCTCCCGCACATCGAGCGCCGTCATGCAGCAGAAGATTTGGGAACTGCCGGAGCTTGAGATTGATCCGGCAGGTCTCACGGATGAGCAGAGCGCATCGGCAGCCACAGCCTTCGAGGCTCTGACGGCGAGGCTGAAGGAGCTGCAGAAGCGCTTCCCGCCGAATGGAGAATTGCTGCTGACAGGCCATGCACATATCGATCTCGCCTGGCTTTGGCCGTATCGCGAGACGCGGCGGAAAATGCGGCGCACCTTCAATACGGCCCTGTCGCTGATGGAGCGCTCCGAGGATTTCCGCTTCAATCAATCGACCGCTCATTATTACGCGCAGATGGAAGAGGAAGACCCGGATCTTCTCGAGCGCATCAAGCAGAAGGTCGCGGACGGAAAGTGGGAAACCGTCGGCGGCATGTGGGTGGAGCCCGACACCAACATGCCGACCGGCGAAAGCCTCGCCCGTCAGGTTCTCTATGGCCAGCGTTATTTCGAAAAGACCTTCGGCACACGCCATACGGTCTGCTGGCTGCCCGATTGCTTCGGCTTTTCAGGCGCGCTGCCACAAATCCTGAGACAGGGCGGCATCGACAGCTTCTTCACGATCAAGGTCAATTGGAGCGAGACCAACCATATCCCCTCCGATCTCTTCTGGTGGAAGGGCCTCGACGGCAGCCAGGTGCTGACCCATACGTTCGACAATCCGATGCAGGGTTATAACGGCTTCGTGCAACCCGATTGCTACGTGCCGACATGGAAGAATTTCCGCGGCAAAACGCAGCATGATACCTCGCTGCTGGCCGTCGGCTATGGCGACGGCGGCGGCGGCGTCACGCCGGAGATGGTCGAGCGTGAGGTGCAACTGCGCGATTTCCCGGCTATCCCGCAGGCACGCTGGGGCACCGTCAAAGGCTATTACGAACAGGCGCACCGCACCGCAGGGGAAAAGAACCTTCCGGTGTGGGATGGTGAAATCTATCTCGAACTGCACCGCGCCACGCTGACGTCGCAAAGCGGCGTCAAGCGCAAGCACCGCCAGGCCGAACGGGCGCTGATCACCGCCGAAACCATTGCTTCGCTGGCGCATATGCTCGGCGCAGACAGGCCCCGAAGCCTCGAAGCGGATTGGCGCGTGGTGCTGAAGAACGAATTTCACGACATTCTGCCGGGCTCGAGCATCCGCGAAGTCTATCAGGATGCCGAGCAGGAACTGGACGGCGTCATCGAACATGGCAAGACCGAACAGACGGCGGCATTGCAGGCGCTGTCGGCCAATCTGCCGAAGGGTGGGATTGGCGATGCCCTCGTCGTCGTCAATCCGTCTCTTGCGGCCAGACCGCTCAGCGCGACACTCTCCGACGGCACCGTCATTGCGGCCGCCGATCTCGTCGCGCCCTTGTCCGTCACGGTCTTCGGCAAGGGCTCGCTCAAGCCGGCGGGCGGACTGAAAGCTGGCCCCGACCGTCTCGAAAACGACCACCTCTCGGTCTCCATCGGCAAGGACGGGGCGGTTGTAAGCCTCCTCCATAAGGCAACGGGCAGGGAAGCGGTCGACGGCTCGGCAAACCAGCTCTGGGTCTATCCGGCCGACAAGCCGCGCAACTGGGACGCTTGGGATATCGACGCGGATTATGCCGAAAAGGCCGTCCGCCTCGATGCGCCTGACAGTATCACCCTCGTGGAAGACGGCCCGCACCGCGCGGCGATCCGCGTCGTTTACCGCTACCGGAATTCGAGCGTCACGCAGACCTATGTGCTGACGGCCAACGCCAGGCGGCTCGACATCGAAACGACGATCGACTGGCATGATCGCCGCACGCTTCTGCGCACCCTGAACCCGGTCGCCGCGCAGGCCCGCAAGGCGACCTTCGAATGCGCCTTCGGCATCGTCGAGCGGGCGACGCACACGAATACGACCTGGGAGCAGGCGATGTTCGAGGCCGTCGCGCACCGCTTCGTCGATATCAGCGAACCGGACTTCGGGGTCGCGCTGCTCAACAATGCCAAATACGGCCACAGCGCGCGCGGCAATGTGATCGGCATGAGCCTCGTGCGCGGGCCGATCTATCCGGATCCGCTGGCCGATGAAGGCGAGCAGAGCTTCACCTATGCGCTGATGCCGCATGAAGGCGCCTGGCATGAAGGCGGCGTTCTCGACGAGGCGATTGATCTCAACCAACCGCTCGTCTCGGCGGAAGCCAGCGGTCTCTCCGCCGGCACTTTCGCGCCGCTTGCGATCACCGGAATCCCCGTCGCGTTCTCAGGCCTGAAGCCGGCGGAAGAAGGCGAGGGGCTCATCTTGCGCCTTTACGAACCGGCCGGCCGGCGCGGCAGCCTCTCCCTCAACCTGCCTTCCGGATGGGCAGCATCGCAGCCGCTGAACATTCTCGAAGAGCCGATGGAGCGGAAGGGACCTGCCGACATCATGCCGTTTGAAATCCGGACCTGGAAGCTGCAGAATGGCTGACGCCTGACTGCCCATACGTGCCGGGAATCAAATGGCCTATGGCGAGCATGTCGCACCATGATTTCAAGAACTGGCGGGCGCTCCTGAAAGCGGCCGTTATCCCCTAGAATTCGATGAGACGCCTGCCGCATCCAGCGGTCGAAAAGCGTCGGGTCGGGCGGCAAAGTTCGCAACTACGAAATCCACGAAAGCGCGGACTTTGGGTGAAAGCTGACGATTGGACGGCCAGACGAGCGAGAGCGAGCCGTACGGCACCATGAAGGAGGTCAGGACGGGGACCAAACTTCCGGTTCGCACATGGGGCTCTGCGACGTAAACAGGCAGATGCGCGAGGCCCAAACCGTCCCGTGCTGCCCGCAGCCCTGCGTCCGTGTTGTTGAATGTAAGGCTTCTCGGTAGAGGTAGCCGCTCATGCCGCTCGTATGGTGAGCGGAATGCCCACGGCGCGAGCCGGCCGCTGGATGGGTATTTGAAGTGAATGCAAGCATGTTGGGAGAGGTCATGCGGCGTTTCCGGTTGTCCATGGCGCTTGAGATAATCGGGACTTCCGCAAACGACGAAATGCTGATCGCCAAGAGGGCGGGCAATCAATCGTGCATCGGCAAGCTCGCCACTCCGCACGACGACATCCAGGCCCTCTGCCACCAGGTCGATGACCTTGTCTTCGAAATCGATGTCCAGTTCGATCTCCGGAAATTGCTCGGTAAAAATGGGTAGAATCGGCATGAGAAGGTGATGCCCGACGATATGCGGCACGCTGACGCGAAGGCGCCCCCTTGGTCGTTCCCGGCTTCGTGAGATTGTAGCCTCTGCGTCGTCCATGTCATCGATGATGCGTTTGTAGCGCTCGTAGAGGACCGCTCCTTCCTCCGTCAGGCTGATACTGCGCGTCGTCCGGTTGAAGAGCCGCACGCCCAGCCGGCTTTCGAGACGCGCCACCGCCTTTCCGATCGCAGACGGCGAAACTCCGGCAACCCGGGCGGCTGCGACATAGCTCTGCTGTTCAACGGCGTGAACGAAGGCGACAACGCTTGCTAGACTGTCCACAACAACACCCGATTGAAGATATTTTGTCCTTTATGTACGTCCATAAGCCGCAATTGATCAATATTGCATAGCAAATATCCTCTGTCTCGATGCGCAGCCAGCCAATATCAAAGGAGTGAGCGGTATGCGGGACTATGCAAAAGAACGACCCGAGCACACGGAAAAATACGTCGGAGAGAATGACCTATTTCTGGAAATATTTCATTCGCACGGCGCTTCGAGGCAGTCCATTCGACCGCCTTTGCTCTTTGTTCACGGCGCCTTTACCGGGAGCTGGATGTGGAGCAAATACATTCCGCATTTCATATCGGTTGGATGGACCTCTTATTGCGTCAACCTGCGAGGCCACTACAAAAGCAGGTCGATGGATTTAACAAAAATCCTGTTTGAAGATTACCTGGAAGACATCCGGCTGGTGATCTCCGAAATCGTCGAAGAATGTGGAACTCCTCCCATCGTGATCGCTTTCAGCATGGGAGGAATCCTGAGTCAGAAACTGGCGGAAAGTGTGAAGATTGCCGGGCTGGTCTTGATCGATTCCAGCATTTGCAAGCAAGTGCATGCGGAGGCGCCCTATCGCGATCTCGCGTTGCGAATGCCCGGCCTCGTCGTGCCTGCTCCCGTGCGCGACGAGCTCAGTACCGATGAAACATTCGAGGATATCGAATTCCAGCGGAAGTACCTGTCCATGGAATCTGCAAAGGCATTCAGCGCATTCTCCTTTCATTTCGGGGCGGAGGGGATTTCCATCGAAGGCGAGAAGATCGCCTGTCCCAGCCTCGTCATTTGCGCCGTCAACGACGAAACCGATCAACATCAAGGCCGGGCGACAGCGCGTCACATCGGTAGCGAATATCTAGGTCTCTGGGGTACCACGCATACGGGCCTGCTTGTTGGGCAGAGGTATTACGAAGCCGTAAGCCGCATTATGGCCTGGTTGGCACGCTTTGATAGATGATAGATCTTCCGATAGAGCATCATCCGCGACCGGCTCCCGAGCGCAGATTCGCAAGCCAAAACTCAATCCTCCAGGCCAAGGCTCGCCAGCAGGCGGCTGATATAGGCTTCCAAGCCGCCGACCATGTCGAAGCGGGTGGGATCGCGCAGCCAGAGCATCTGAAGGCCGTCCATTACCGCGATCAGCTCGGCCGCCATCGCCCGACCGTCGATCTTGCCGTCGATCGAGCCATCGGCGGCGGCCAGTTCGAAGGTGGCGGCGATGTCATGCTGCAGCTGGGTGGCACGATCGAGAAACCATGCCTTGGCCGGGTGATCCTTCACAAGGCTCTCGGCGTTCAGGATGGCGAAGGCCCTGACGACCTCGATCATTTCGGCGTTGCGGCGGAAGACCTCGACCATGCCCTTGAGCAGGCCGCGGAGATCGGAACGATAGGGCCCGATGAAGCTTTCACATTCGAGATCGCGCTTGTCCAGAATGGCAAGCAGGAGATCGACCTTGGTCGGGAAATGGTGCAGCAGGCCCGGCAGCGACAGGCCGGCGTCGCGAGCCACATCGCCGATGGCGGCATTCTGGTAGCCGTCTTCGGCAAAACGTCGCATCGCAGCCAATAGGATCTCCGCACGGCGCGCTTCGCCCTTGCGAGATCGGCGCCATCGCTTTTCGTCCTGTCCGGTCTTCGATTCGAAAAATTCTGCCATGGTCTCTTCCGTCTGCCTCTTTCTCCCGCGCTCCATCCATACATCACGGCTCAGCGGTTGACATCTTAAAAATACCGAGTAATCGGTAGGTTTAACAACTGCGTGGCGCGTGGAGAAGTTGGCGTCGCCGCCGGATGAATTGGCATCGAGCATGCTCGGCCAGCACTTCGCAATGCCCGAATTCCGTTGAAGGAGAGGTTTGCATGATCGATTCCATTCTCGACAAGATGACGCTCGAGGAGCAAGTCTCGCTGCTGTCAGGCGCCGATTTCTGGACGACCGTCCCCGTCGAGCGTCTTGATGTGCCGAAGATCAAGGTGACGGACGGGCCGAATGGGGCTCGCGGCGCGGGTTCGCTGGTCGGCGGCGTCAAGGCGACCTGCTTCCCTGTCGCCATCGCGCTCGGCGCCACCTGGAATCCAGATCTCGTCGAGCGCATGGGCGTAGCGCTTGCCCACCAGGCGAAGAGCAAGGGTGCCGCCGTGCTGCTCGCTCCCACGGTGAATATCCATCGTTCCGGTCTCAACGGGCGAAATTTCGAATGTTATTCCGAGGATCCGTTGCTGACCGCGGAACTCGCCGTCGCCTATATCAAGGGCGTGCAGAGCCAGGGGATCGCCGCAACCATCAAGCACTTCGCCGGCAACGAATCCGAGATCGAGCGGCAGACCATGTCTTCCGATATCGACGAGCGGACGTTACGCGAAATCTACTTTCCGCCTTTCGAACAGGCTGTCAGGCGCGCCGGCGTAATGGCCGTCATGTCCTCCTACAACCGCCTCAACGGCACCTATACGAGCGAGCATGCGTGGCTGTTGACCAAGGTGCTGCGCGAGGAATGGGGATTCGACGGCATCGTCATGTCCGACTGGTTCGGTTCGCATTCGACGGCCGAGACGATCAATGCCGGTCTCGATCTCGAAATGCCCGGCCCGGCGCGTGATCGCGGCGAGAAGCTGGTCGTGGCCGTGCGCGAAGGCAGGGTCGAGGCGGCGACCGTCCGGGCGGCGGCGCGACGCATCCTGCTGCTGTTAGAGCGGGTCGGTGCGTTCGAGAAGAGGCCCGACCTCACGGAGCAGGCGGTCGACCTGCCGGAAGACCGGGCGCTGATCCGGCGTCTCGGCGCCGAAGGCGCAGTCCTTTTGAAGAACGACGGCATCCTGCCGCTTGCCAAGACGTCGCTCGACCGGATCGCCGTGATCGGGCCCAACGCTGCGAGCGCGCGTGTCATGGGCGGCGGCAGCGCGCAGATCGCGGCGCACTATACAATCAGCCCGCTCGAAGGGATTCGAGCCGCCCGTTCCAATGCCAACAGCGTCAGCCACGCGGTCGGCTGCCGCCACAATCGCCTGATCGAGGTGGCCAAGGGAAAGATCACCGTCGAATATTTCAAGGGGCGTGGCTGCCAGGGCAATCCACTTCATGTCGAGACCGTCGACAAGGGCGAGTTCTTCTGGTTCGAACTGCCGTCAGGCGATCTCGACCCCACCAATTTCTCGGCGCGAATGACGATGCAATTCGCGCCGGAAGAGAGCGGCGATCATGTCTTCGGCATGACCAATGCCGGACTGGCGCGGCTCTTCGTCGATGGCAGGCTCACGGTCGACGGCCACGACGGCTGGACACGTGGCGAAAACTATTTCGGCACCGCCAATGACGAACAACGCGGCACGGTGGCGCTCGATGCGGGCAAGGCCCATACCGTCACCGTCGAGTACGACACGCCGGTGGCGACCGGGGAGGGGATCAACCTCACGGCCATCCGCTTCGGCGTCGAAAAGCCCTTGGGAGAGGCCGATATGCGGCAAGCCGTCGAGACGGCGCTGAATGCCGATGTGGCGCTGCTCTTCGTCGGCCGCGACGGCGAATGGGATACCGAGGGCTTGGACCTGCCCGACATGCGGCTTCCCGGCCGGCAGGAGGAACTGATCGAGCGGGTTGCGGCCGTCAACGCCAACACCGTGGTCGTGCTGCAGACCGGTGGCCCGGTGGAAATGCCCTGGCTCGGCAAGGTTCGCGCCGTGCTGCAAATCTGGTATCCCGGACAGGAGCTGGGCAATGCCGTCGCCGATGTCCTCTTCGGCGATGTCGAGCCCGGCGGACGCTTGCCGCAGACATTCCCGAAGGCGCTTGCCGACAATTCCGCAATAACAGACGATCCAGCCGTCTATCCCGGCAGGGATGGCCATGTGCGCTATGCCGAGGGCGTGTTCGTCGGCTACCGTCACCATGATACACGCGCCGTCGAGCCGCTCTTCCCCTTCGGTTTCGGCCTTGGCTATACGCGCTTCGGCTGGGGCGAGCCGCGGCTCTCAGCCAGCGAAATGGGTGCCGAAGGCGTGACTGTCAGCGTCGATCTGACCAATATCGGCGACCGGGCCGGGTCGGAACTGGTCCAGCTCTATGTGCGTTCGCCAAAGTCCAAGGTGGAGCGGCCGGACAAGGAACTGCGCGCCTTTTCAAAGCTTTCGCTGCTGCCCGGTGAAACAGGGACAGCCGTGATGAAGATCCTGCCGCGTGATCTCGCTTATTTCGACGTCGAGGCCGGCGCCTTCCGCGCCGAGCCCGGCGACTACCAGCTGGTCGTGGCGGCCAATGCCGCGGACATCAGGTTCATCATCGATCTGCCGTCACCGCTCGACACGCTGTTGCCGCCTGCATACGCAGCGGCCAGCCTCATCGGATAGTTCGCCGCCTCGACTATGCCGACTATTCGACCGACGAGGTGCGCGCTCGACAGGGCAATTCGGGCGCGACCATCTCTCAACCGAATTTCAACCGGCTTGGACCCTGGACGTCATCCAGGGAAGCGCGTCACAGTCCCGTGCCATTCGATTTAGGTGAAGGAAAACAGCGTTCAAGAGGCTTGCGGTCTGCCTGAAGCGTCGACCAAAAAATTTTTAAGATGTCCTCTTGAATCGAAAAACGCTCGAAACCAGATCATTTTCGTCGACAGCGCAAAGGCGGGTCGACCAGACCTGGGACGCGTTTCCGACGCGTCTCCATTCCATGTTGCTTTACGGAGGATATGGCTATGAGAAACGAACTTGACTTCGCACCCCTCTACCGGTCCAGCATCGGCTTCGACCGGGTCTTCAACCTCTTGAACAACGCGCAGCGGCTGCAGGCGATCGAGACCTGGCCGCCCTATGACATCGTCAAGACGAGCGAAGACGACTATCGTATCCAGATGGCAGTCGCCGGTTTCGCCGAGGCCGATCTCGAGATCACCCAGGAGCGGAACGTGCTCGTGGTGAAAGGCCAGAAGGCCGAAGGGAAGGATGGCGAATATCTGCATCGCGGCATTGCCGGGCGCGCGTTTGAACGTCGCTTCGAACTCGCGGACCACGTCAGGGTCGAGAATGCGTCCCTGACGAACGGTATTCTCTCGATCGCGCTGAAGCGTGAGGTGCCGGAAGCTATGAAGCCGCGCAAAATCGCCATTGGGGACGGCTCCTTTCAGCAGGCGCCTCTTCAGATCGAAGCCGAGCGCCAGGTGGCTTAAGGAGCGCTTCTCGATGAAGTCTCGGAAAAAGCCGTTCACGGTCGAAATCAGGAAACGCCGCGGGGCAAGTGCAAAGGACGCGGGAAAGCGTGCGCTCTCGAAGCTTCTTGACAAGCTCCGCTCCGGAGCCTCTGTTCCGGTAGCGCGATCCTGAATTGAGTTGGATGCAGGAGGGCCGGCTTGGTGGCCGGCCCATTGTCTGGCGAACCACCCTACTGGCTTCGCCGCATCCCCCCAAATGCTCCTAAGCGACGTCATCTTGCCGCGAATTACGTGGCTTCATCCCCTTTTTCACAAGGGCATTCGCGAAGAGATCAGACGGCGTCGGGCTGTTTGCGGAGATTGGAGACGACGCGCCGGTTCTGCACTTTGCAGGAGCGCTCCGTGCAGTCGCGGACTTCGCGCTCATTCCCGTAGCCCTTGGCCCACATCCGCTTTGCGTCCACACCCTTTGAGATAAGATAAGCCATTGCCGCGTCGGCACGCTTCTGCGACAGCGGCTCCATGTTAGACGCGGACCCTGAATCGTCGGCGAATCCTTGCAGCTTGAGCATCCAGGAGGGGTTGTTGTTGAGCCAGCTGGCTTGGTTGTCCAACGTCGCCATCGCGACGGAATCGAGCTTGGCAGAGTCCTGCGTAAAATAAATCCGTCGGCCGACATTGAGGATAAAATCTTGCTCGCTGCCAGCCGCGACGTTTTCGAAACCAGGCGCCGGATCGTTCGTCTGGCCGGTCATTGGCACCGCCGCAGGTTCTTCGAGCGAGGCGAGTTCGGTGGTGGAGCAGGCGGCAAGCGCCAAGAGCATTGTCGCGGCGAGAAGGCGCCTCGTAAATCCGGTCGCAATAGAGATCAAGGTGAAATTCCTTATTCGACCGGGGTTGTCTGGCTGACCTGAGTGGCGCTTTCAGCCTGGTCTGCGATATGCGGCAGGACCTGCACCGCAGTGCCGATGGGGCAACGCTGGTAAAGATCGATGGCGTCTTCGTTAAACATACGGATACAGCCGCTGGAGGCATCCTTGCCGATGCTCCACGGCTCCAGCGTGCCGTGGAAACGATAGCCGGTGTCGACGCCGTCGCGATGCAGGTACATGGCGCGTGGCCCGAGTGGGTTTTTCGGTGAGCCTCCCGCCACGAATTCGGGCAGTTCCGGATGGCGCTTGCGCATCTCCGGCGGCGGCGTCCAGCGCGGCCAGAGCGATTTGCTGTCGATCGTCGCGCGGCCAAACCATTTGAAGCCCTCGCGACCGACGCCGACGCCGTAGCGGATCGCCGTCTTGTTCTCCATGATCACGTAGAGAAAATGGTGCCTCGTGTCGACGACAACGGTGCCGATCGGCTCGCTGCTGAAATATTTGACAACCTGGCGGTGCCACTGTTTGTCGATCTTGGCGAAGTTGGTCCTTCGGAACGTCACGCCATTGTCGACAGCGGTGCCGTCGAAATAGGAAGACGCCGCGGCAAATGCCGGTTTCCGGACTGCACCGGCGCCAAGTAACGCCAAACCACCCAGCACAATATTTCTGCGAGTCCACGCCATCGGCAATATCCCCCTTAAAGCCAAGCAGCGAAAGCATCACTAAATCAGATTTTTCATTTGCGACAACAGAAAAATCATCTCCACACTAAAGGCAGAGATCGGCTTGCGGCCTTCTGGTCTGGTATTGCCCTATCGTTACTCTGGGAGAATAGCGTTGCACCCAACACAAGATGGGCGGCTTCGGGTACGTCGTCGCAACGTCGAGGGCGTCAACGTCTTCGACAAGGGTGTCCGAACGCCGAGATTTCTGGATCCGTCCGGCCGCGCTTCGAATTAGAGGGCCGGGGATTCACCTCCCCTCAAGATCGGCACGCATTCTTTGCGAGATGACGCTTCCGCAACCGCCTGCGAGCCGATGCTCTTCACATGCGGCAGTTCCGTTTCTTGTGCGAATGCCTCCACAAGATCATAGAGCATCTCTCGCGCAACGCCAGGGACCACATGATGGGGCAAATGCCCGACACCTTCCAGCAATCTGACGATCGGCCCCGGATGCTTCCTCCAAAGCCAATCAATATGCCAGTTCGGTGAAATCACGCGGTCCTCCATCCCGAAGAGAACGTGCAGGGGAAGATCGCCAGGCAGATCTGGAAGGCGCTCCATGTCTCGGTTGAAGGCGCGCAACTCGTCGGCCATCGTGCGGATGGTAATGGGATTGACCACGTGAGAGGCCGGCAGGTCCGAGAGATGAGAAGGCAGGGGATTGGGAAAAGAAGACGACCTCAGGCCCCGATCGAGAAAAAACGCGGGCCACCGGCCGATGACGTGCTGGCGGATCAACGGCCCGACCACCGGGGCGACCGCCGATCTAAGCACAATCAACGGCTTCGATGGCACAGGCGCGCAACATGGAGAAATGAGAAAAAGTCCCCTGACGAGGTCTGGTCTTCTTGCAGCAAGGTATAACGCCGCTGCGCTGCCGATCGAGTGCGCAACGATCCTCACCTGCGGCAGGTCAAGAGATGCGAGAAGGCGTTCAAGCCAGAAGGACTGTCCCTCAGGTCCACGCTCCGCCGGTGCAAGCGCCGTGCTCAGTCCATAGCCAGGGCGGTCGGGCGCAATGATCCGGAAGTCGCTGTTGTCGAAGGGAAGGAAAATTTCCTGCGCAAGGCTGCCGCAGCCATGCAGGAGGAGGACTGGAATGCCATGTGGGTTGCCACCGTCAAGGATGTGAACATCCTGATCTTCAATGTTAATTGTTGTTCCGAGCGTCGGCCGGGCTGATGGTTTCATTAACATGAGCCGCATAACGAAAATCGGAAGAAGAAGTTCCAGTCGGCTGCGAGACGACGCCTGCGGCATCGAGCCGCCAAAGTAGGATGCGGGGGAGGCACAGCGCTGCCGCCTTATCTGTGCTACCATCATCGCGGTCTCGAAGCGGAAAGATCGAATGCTCCTTCAGCGTGTCAGTTTCTATGTGCTTCTGGTCCTCGTGACCATTGCGTTCGTCGCCGTCGTCCTGCCGTTCTATTCGGCAATATTCTGGGCAGTCGTCCTCGCTATCATCTTCTTCCCGCTTCACGCCCGTATGGAGGCCCAGCTGCGTGGGCGGGCAAACCTTGCTGCAGCGCTCTCCGTGCTGGTCTGCCTTTGCGTCGTGATCATTCCGGGGTTGATCGTCCTCAGTTCACTCGTCCAGCAGGGCAATCTTCTCTACCAACGCATGGACAGCGGCGAGATCGATGTCCGGAGCTTTGTCCAGAAACTGCAAGAAGCGATGCCCTTGTTCCTCCGCGACTGGCTCCGGAGGATCGAGCTGAATGGCGTCGATACGTTTCAGGATCGCGTTTCCTCGGCATTGATGCAGGGCGGCGGCTTCTTTGCCGGGCGTGCCTTGAGCCTCGGCCAGAACACCGTGCGGTTCTTCGTGACCTTCGGCGTGATGCTCTATCTCCTGTTCTTCATATTCCGGGATGGGCGTGTCCTTGCCAGTGTCATCAGAAGAGCGCTGCCTCTCAGCGACGCCCATACCCTGCGCTTCACCTCCAAATTCACCTCGGTCATTCACGCGACCGTGCGAGGCAATATTATCATCGCCATCATCCAGGGTTTGATCGGCGGCATCGCCTTTTGGGCCCTCGGCGTCGAGCCAGCCCTGCTGTGGGGCGTATTGATGAGCTTCCTGTCGCTGCTACCTGCGGTCGGCGCCGCATTGATCTGGGTGCCCACGGCCATTTACCTGGCCCTGGCCGGCTTTTGGGTGAAGGCGATTGTGCTGGTTGCGGTCGGCGCCCTCGTCATCGGTCTTGTCGATAATCTTCTGAGGCCATCCCTGGTCGGCAGGGAGACCAAGCTTCCTGACTATGTCGTCCTCATCTCTACCATTGGCGGCATTTCTCTCGTAGGCGTCAATGGTTTCGTGATCGGGCCGTTGATAGCCGCTCTCTTCATCGCCGCTTGGGGAATATTCGTGGAGGAGGAGGGCACGTCGGATTCCTGACGAAGCGGCCGGTGCATTTAACGATGGCTTCCGGAACTTTCATCTCCCTGATTGGTTCAACAGATTCGAACCATCATCATGGAGGTGAAGCCATGAGCGCTTCGGGTGTCGCCGTCTTCGATAAGACGCTGCAAACCACAAATATATGGCTCGACGATCTGATGGCCGACCAGGGACCTGATCGGCAGCTCGCCTGGCACGTGCTTGGCGCGGTTCTTCATACGTTGAGAGATCGTCTGCCGATCGATCTGGCTGCGCATCTGTCGGCCCAGCTGCCGCTCCTCGTGCGCGGCGCCTATTACGACCGCTACGATCCTTCCAAACAACCCGTCCGCTCCCGTTCCCTGGATGAGTTCCTGGAGCAGGTGAACCACGAGCTTTCATCGACGCATCCGGTAGACGCGAAGGAGGCCGTGCGGTCGGTTTTCCGTGTGCTTTCCCACTACATCGATCCGGGCGAGGTGCGGAAAGTGCGCCACGGACTGCCGGCAGAAGTCCAGGCGCTCTGGCCGGATCCGGATATGCGCCATTAGGGCCTCAAGAGAGTGGCAGGAGCCGCAACCACATCGTTTCGGAAACGACTCTCGCCGGAACATTCGACGTCCACTAACCGCAAAAGGCAGGAGGAAAGACCATGAAAGTGTCAGAGATCATGTCGCGCGATGTAGAAATCGCCAACCCTAATCAGACGATAGCCGAAATCGCGAGATGCATGGCCGACAGGCAGATCGGCTTTCTGCCGGTCGGCGACAACGACCGGCTCGTCGGAACGATCACCGACCGCGATCTCGTCGTGCGCGGGCTTGCCGACGGATTAGGGGGCGATGCAAAGGTGCGCGAAGTTATGACGCGCGATGTCAAATATTGTTTCGAAGACGAAGATGTCGACGACGTGACCCGCAATATGGGGCAGGTCCAGGTCCGCCGCCTTCCCGTCGTCAATCGTGACAAACGCCTTACCGGCGTCATTTCACTCGGCGATGCGTCCCTGGCGGACACCGCTGCGGCGGGAGCCGGGTTGAAAAAAGTTTCCCGACCGGGCGGCGCTCATGCACATTAGAGGAGGATGATTTTAGGCCTGAAGCAAACAGCATCCTATCGTTTGAGATCATTCATCGTTGAGGTGGCAAGCTGACAGGTGCCCCGGTGCAATTTCCTTTTTCACCGGCACTTCCACATGACAGCGGTCCATCGCAAACGGGCATCGCGGATGGAAGTGACAGCCTTTTGGCGGGTTTATCGGGCTGGGGAGTTCGCCATCGACGGGCTTGAACTGTCGCTTGCCGGGTTCGATGCGCGGCACCTCGGCCAAGAGCGCTTTCGTGTAAGGATGGTTGGGCCGCCTGAAAACCTCCTCGACGGGCGCCTCTTCGACGATGCGGCCGAGATACATGATCGCAACGCGGTCGGAAATATGTTCCACGACGCCGAGATCATGGCTTACGAACAAATAGGTCAGGTCGAGCTTGTCACGAAGTTCCATGAACAGGTTGATCACCTGGGCCTGGATGGAAACGTCGAGTGCCGCGACGCTTTCGTCACAGACGAGGAATTTCGGCTGCACGGCGAGCGCGCGCGCAATATTGACGCGCTGCCGCTGGCCACCGGAAAACTGGTGCGGATATCGCTTTTTCATGGCCGGGTCGAAACCGGCCAGCATCAAGTATCTGTCGACATAGACGTCGCGTTCCGTCGAGCGGGCAAGCCCGTGGGTTCGAGGCGCCTCCCAGATAAGCTCCTCGACGGTCATGCGCGGATTGAGAGCCGCCATCGGATTCTGGAAAATCATCTGGCTGGCGAGACCGAACTGATGCTGCTCGCCTTTCGACATGGCGCTTCGGTCCATCCCTTTCCAGAGAATTTGGCCCTGGCTCGGCGAAGTGATCCCTGCAATAGCGCGGCCGAGCGTCGACTTCCCGCAGCCGCTTTCGCCGACAAGGCCGACAACCTCTCCGGGCCGGATGCTGAGGCTGACATTATCAAGCGCGTGAACGACAGGCGCCGGTTTGGCCAGTTTGAGCTTGAGCGCGATCTTAGCGGCGAGATCGGGCTTGGCTCCGAAGCGCTGCGACACGTTCCTCGCTTCGATCAGGGGCGCGGCGGTCGCCGTCATCATGCTACCTCTTTCGTTACGGGATGAATGCAGCGGAAGGAGCGATCGCCTTCCGGCATGAGCGCCGGCATGACCAGACAGCCGTCGGTTGCCCTATCACAGCGCGTACGAAAACTGCATCCCTGTGGGAGGCGGTTGATCGCCGGCGTCATGCCGCGGATCTGGTGAAGGGGCTCTCCGCGTCTGTTTTGCGAAGGCACCGACGCGATCAGACCGGCGGTGTAGGGATGGTGGGGATCGGTCAGAACCTTGCCCACCGGTCCGGTCTCGACAAGGCGGCCGGCATACATGACGGCGATCTCGTCGGCCAATCTTGAAACGATCGCCAGATCGTGGGTGATCCAGATCACCGCCGTATTTCCCTCTTCGGTGAGTTTCTGAAATTCGGAAATGATCTGGCTCTGGATCGTCACATCAAGCGCCGTTGTCGGTTCATCGGCGATGATGAGGTCCGGCTTGTGAAGAAGCGCGATGGCAATTGCCACGCGCTGGCGCATTCCGCCGGAAAACTGATGTGGGTAGGCGGCAAGCCTTTCTTCAGGGCTTGGTATTCCGACCAGTGCCAAAGCATCCCGCGCCCGCTGCCGGGCGGTATCCTTCGAGACCCGCTCGTGTGCTTGGACGGCTTCCACCATCTGCGTGCCGACCGTCAGGACCGGGTTGAGCGTCATCATCGGATCCTGGAATACCATGGCGATCCGCTTGCCGCGCAGCTGCCGCATCTCTTCGTCCGAATATTTCGCGATGTCGGCGCCGTCGAAGATGACCCGGCCGCCGGCAACCCGGCCGGGCTTATCGAGGAGCCGCATGATCGAGAAGCCGGTCACCGACTTTCCGGATCCGGATTCTCCCACAAGACCAAGGACCTTGCCGCGCTCCACCGTGAACGACACATCATTGACGGCGCAAAGGCTGGGGCGGCCCCTGCCGCTGCCGAATTCTGTGACGAGATTGCTCACTTGCAGCAATGGGGTCATGACATGTTCCTCGGGTTGAGGACATCGCGCAGCCGGTCGCCGACGAGATTGATCGCCGCGATCGTGACCAGAAGGGCAATGCCGGGGAAGAAGCTGATCCAGTAAAGGCCCGTCAGAAGATACTGGTAGCCCGTCGAGATCAGCATGCCGAGCGAGGGTTCGGTCACCGATGCACCGAGACCGAGGAAGGACAAGGTCGCCTCGAGCCCGATTGCCCGGGCGATCTGCATGGTGGCGATGACGATGACCGGCGCAAGACAGTTCGGCAGCAGATGCCTGAAGAGGATGCGCCACCCGGGCAGGCGCAGCATCCGAGCTGCCTCGATATATTCCTTCTCGCGCTCGACCAGAGCGGTGCCGCGCACCGTGCGGGCATAGGTGGCCCACTCGGCGATGATCAGTGCGATCACGACATTGGGCACGCCCTTGCCCAGGACGGCAAGCATCATCAGCGCCATCAATATGGTGGGAAACGAGAGCTGCAGGTCGACGAGCCGCATCATCGCGGTTTCCGTGCGCCCTCCCATGTAAGCGGCGAACAATCCGGCCGATGTTCCGATGATGGCAGCCGCGAAAGCCGATAGAACGCCCACCAGTAACGAGGTGCGCAGCCCATAGAGGATGCCGGACAGAATATCGCGGCCCTGGCTGTCGGTGCCGAGGTGATAGACAAGCCCGGTCATGGATTCGGACCCCGGCGGCAGCCGTCCATCCATGATGTCGAGCTGCATCAAATCATATGGATTTTGCGGAGAGATCCATGGCGCGAGCAGCGCTAGCCAACAGATGATCACCAGCGTGAGGAGGGCGATCGCGGCTGCGGGAGAGCTGAAGAAATCCGCGATCCCTTTCGACAGACGACTGGGTTCGGGCGCTGGAGCACTTGTATCTTGCGTGTTTGGTTCGGCCATGGGGTCAAGCCTTTCCTTCCAGCCGGACCCGCGGATCCAGAAGGGTGTAACAGATATCGATGATGAAGTTGAGGACGACGAAGAGCAGCACCATCATCATCAGGTAGGCGACGATGACAGGGCGATCGAGAAGATTGATCGAGTCGATGATGAGCTTGCCCATACCAGGCCACGCAAAGATGCTTTCGGTGACGACCGAAAAGGCGATCAGCGACCCGAACTCGAGGCCGATGATCGTCACCACCGGGATCATCAGGTTCTTGAGAACGTGCACGGAAATGATCCGCCGCTCTCGCAAGCCCTTGGCGCGGGCAAACTTCACATAGTCCTGGGGAAGGACCTCCTGCACACCGGCGCGGGTCAGCCGAAGAATGAGCGACGTCTTGAACAGAGCCAGGTTGAAGGCTGGCAATAAAAGGTGCCGGATGCCGTCCCCGGTCAGAAACGACCATTGTGCGCCGAGCAGTTGTTGCGTCGGGCCGCGGCCATTCGTCGGCAACCAGCCAAGCTCGACGGAAAACACCATGATCAGCATAAGACCGACCCAGAAGGTCGGAAGCGAAAAGCCCAGAATCGAGCCACTCATGATCAGCTTGGAGGAAATTCGGTTGGGGTAGAGCCCTGCATACAGCCCTAGCGGCAAGCCGAACAGTAGCGCAATGCCGAGAGCCGTGATCGCCAGTTCGAGCGTTGCCGGGAGACGTTCGAGGATCAGGCCCAGCGCCGGGCGCCCGTAAACGAAACTGTTGCCCAAATCCCCGTGCAGAAGTCCTTGGAGAAACAGCAGATACTGTTTCCATAGCGGCTGATCCAGACCGTAATGGGCGATGACGAGTGCCCGCTCCGCCTGATTGGCGTCCGGGTTGATAAGGATGTCGACCGGATTGCCGATCACATTGACGCCGATGAAGACAATGATCGTCATCGCGACAATGACGAACAGCGCCTGTATCAACCGCCTGATGATGGATGTGACCATTGAACCTCTCCCTACAGTGCCGCACGTCGTTGTCGCAAAACCGCTGCACACTTTTGCGCGACATGCTTTAGGCGACGGAGATCGCCATCCCGTCGCGCTGCGGATCGGCCGCGCCTTTCGAGATGCCGCCGTCGATCTTGATCGCGTGGACGGCGGCGAACGCATATGTCTGCGGCGACCGCGCCACCTGGTAGCCCTGCGCCCGCAGCTCGTCTTCGACAGAGTGTCGAATGCGATTGCAGATGTCGATCGTGTTTGACACCCCTACGATCCTTGGCGCCGAGACGGCCTCGAGCACGGACATGTCGAAATCGATCATGTTCATCAGGCATTGCGCAACAGCCGGCGCGATATAGCTGCCGCCTGGCGCTCCGATGACGATGCTCGGCTCGTCACCCTTGAAGACGATCGTCGGTGCCGCCGAGCTGGGACGCCGCTTGCCGGGTGCGATGGAGCCGGGTTTGCCCGGAAGCGGATTAAAGCGGCTCATCGTGCCGTTGTACATGAAGCCGAGGCCATCGGTGATCGCGCCCGAGGGACTGCCGAGGGTGTGGGTCATCGCGACGGCATTGCCATCCTTGTCGATCACCGAGATGTGGGTGGTGTCGCGTTGCGACTGATCAAGACGCGATACGCTGGCGATCTCACCCGCCTTGATCGCGCCGGCATGCGCCTTTGCATGCTCTTTCGACAGCAGCTTTTCATAGGGCACGTCGACATAGACGGGATCGCCCATATGCGCGTCCTTGTCGATCGTCATCCGCTTCATGGCTTCGAACAGGATGCAGACATGTTCGGCGCTGCCATGCTGCAGCGAGCCGACATCGAACTGCTCCATGATGTGCAGGAGTTCCAGCATCGGGAAGCCCGAGCCTGGTGGAGGCGAGGTGGCGATGCGGTTGTCGCGGTAGTCGCCCCAAACCGGCTCTACCTTCGACAATTCGTAACGCGCCAGATCCTCCCGATCAATCAAGCCGCCATTTGCCTTGAAATCGCCGGCGATCTGTTCGGCCAGTTCGCCGTGATAGAAGATGTCCGACCCGCCGCTTCGCGCGATGCGTTCGAGGGTCTCTGCCATGTCCTTGTTGACGAGCAGGTCGCCGACATTCTTGAGCGTGCCGTCGGCGTGGAAATAGGTTTGCCGGCCCGTTGCAGAAAAGCGCAGCTTGTCGAGCGTGTTGGCAAAACCGTCATTCGACTGGTCCTTGGCCCAATACCAGTGCATGTGGTTTCGGATCATGAAACCGTTACGGGCAAGGCGGATGGCCGGCTTGATGAGATCGGCCCAATCGAAGGTTCCGTAGTCGCGCAACGCGGTTTCATAGCCCTTGAGCGAGCCAGGGGTGCAGACGGCAAGGTAGCCGATATCGGAAATATTGCCTTCAAGCACGTAGCCGAAGCCGTCGCGGCTCTGGTGCTTGATCTTGTCGAGCCACATGTCCGGCGCAGCCTTCAACGGCGCGCGCGCATAAAATTCGAGGATCTCGTGCACGCCCTTTTTCGGCATGTAGACATGCATGGAGCCGAAGCCGCCGATGCCGGCCATCTGCGGGTCGACCACGCCCTGGACGAAAGCACAGGCAAGTGCTGCGTCGATGGCATTGCCGCCGTGTTCGAGAACTTCCGCGCCGGCTTCGACTGCCTCCGGCTGAGGCGCCACGATCGTTGCATTTCTCATTTCGCGCGACGGCCCTCCAGTACCTTTGCCAGGAAGGTCTTGACGTGACCGAGAACCTTCATCCGGTCGTGAGAGACGCCCGGAACACGATCGAATGTCACATCGACACCCGCTTTGCGGAATGAGCTCGCCAGGGCGGCAAGGCGCTCTGGCCGGGTTTTGCCGGCGTCGTTTGCGCCATCCATATAATATTTGCCGCCCGGCTTGTGGGTGATTTCCCAGGTCTCCAGATCGGCGTCACCGACGATCATGTGCACCGGCACCTTGGCGAGATCCTCGGGCCGGAAGGACTTGGCGAAGCGCGCCTCCAGATCCCGAATGCCGACCCACCAGTCCCGTGTCGGATCCAGAAGGGTGACGGAACCAGGTGCGCCAATCGATGCCGCCCAGAGCTTTTCCGGATGCAGGATGGTGAAACGGTGCACGAAATGCCCGCCACCGGAGAAGCCGAACATGGCAAATTTGGACCAGTCCTGGCGGTATTTGTCGGCCATCTCCGCGACCATGGCGAGGACGACCTCATCGTAGCGGATGTCGCCTTCCTTAAGAAACTTGTAGCCGGAACGCGCACCATCGCCGAGAACGCCAACCGGGAAGATCGGGCAAAGGATGGCGCAGTCGTTGTAGAGTCCGAATTCGGCAAAACCGTCGCGGAAGTCGATGGCCGACGTGCGCCCGGTGCCATGGACCGCGACTAGGAGGTCGAGCTTGCGGCCGTCTGCCGCCGTCGGCGGCACATAAAGCACCATATGGAGGCGGGGATCGGCCTGAGAGGCGAAGATGGCCGTCTGGCCATAGTCATAGATGGCCTTCGCCCGGGCGACGGCTTCGCCCGTTCCAAGTTCCTGCATGAATGTCTCCTGGGAGATGAAGAAAGGGGCGCCCTCGGGGCGGCCCCAATGCTGCTGTTCTTAAACCGCGTCGCATCGAATGGATCCATGCGACGCACTTCAAGTCTTTATTGGATGCGTGTCGCCCAAAACAGCTGCGCGCTTTTTGGGCGCCATGCATCAGTCCGCCGGCTTCACGTCGTAAGCGAGCGTATATTTGTCGCCGCGCGGGGTGTAGGACACGGTCTTCTTTGCGCCCAGCACGACGTTTTCGTAATGCATTGGGAGGAGCCAGAGGTTGTTGAAGGTCTCGGTCGACAGCTCCTTGAGAAGGGGCGCGCGTGCAGCTTCATCGAGTGTCGAACTCGCCTTGGCCAGCACCTCGTCGATCTTCGGATCGGACACGCCGCCGCCGTTATATCTGCCGGTCCCCTTTTTCTCGTCGCGCGTGGCGACGAGTGCAACAGTCGGATTGGTGGTTTCGCCGGTGTTCACACCCCAGGAGCCGAAATAGGTGCTGTAGGTGCCCTTTGAATAGGCTTCCGAATACATCGACCAGGGCAGGACCTCGACTTTCGATTTGATGCCGATGCGCGTGAACATCTGGCCGACCGCCTGCAGAACTTCGGCATCCTTGACGTAACGGCCAGAGGGGCCATGCAGGGTCAGGCTGAAGCCATCCGGATAACCGGCCTCAGCCAGAAGCGCCTTGGCTGCAGCAGGATCATAGCCCACCTTCTCGACTTTTTCGGAATAGCCCGCATAGCCTTGGACGACGAATTGGTCGGCCACCGTGCCATTCTTCTGCATGACGCGGTCGACGATTGCCGGCCGGTTGATCGACATCAGCATTGCCCGACGCACCCGTTCATCCTTGAGCGGGTTCTTGTCGAGATCGGAACCATCCGCAGCCTTCACGAAAGGCGAAACATCGCGGCTGACATCGAGGCCAAGATAAACGAAGCGGGAAGACAGGCCGTTGATGACTTGCAGATTATCGCTCGCTTCCACGCGTGCCATTCCATCGGCAGGAAGGGTTTCGACAATGTCGATCTCGTTGGAGAGAAGCGATGCCAGACGGGCGCCGTCATCGGGCAGGAAGCGCAGCGTGACGTTCGACCAGTGCGAGGGGCCCGCGAAATAGCCGTCATTGCGCTTCAAGGTCAGGTTGCTGCCTGGCGAATAGAAGACGAAGGAATAGGCCCCGGTTCCGATTGCACACTTGCCGTTGTCGAAATCCTGGACTGGCGCCTCCTTGCAATCGGCGCTGATAATGCGAATTCGGCTGACGGAATTCAGCAGGATCGGATCCGGAACCTTCGTCTCGACGACGATGGTATAGGGATCCGTGGCCGTGACATTGACAATATTGCGGGTGTAGGAAGCAAAGCTCTGGCTGGGCTTGTCGCGGGCACGCAGAAGCGAAGCAATGACGTCATCGGCGTTGAACTCGCTGCCGTCATGGAATTTCACGCCCTTCCGCAGCTTGAATTCCCAATGGGTCGGGTCGATGACCTTCCATTCGGTGGCGAGTTCCGGCGCATTTGCCGACGTTCCCGTGAGGTTTATGAGGCTGTCCCAGATATGGCGTGAGGTCGCATTGTTTGGCGCCGAACTATCTTCATGAGGATCTAGCGTCGTCGGCGTCGTCGACATCCCGATCGTCAGCGGGGTTTCCTGTGCGGCGACAATCGCAGGAATAGCAATCGTACCAAGCAGCCCGATCGCTGCCCGCGTCAATGTTTTTGCGGCCATTTCTTCAATCCCGGTTTAGCGTTTTTGGGCCGACCTTGCTTAGTCGGTGCGAGCAGGTTCCCATCCACTCTTGACACAAATTGGTAAGGGGGCCTCAAGGGGGCTGTCAAACGGAAAACAAGCGCGTTACGATAGGCGTAACTTGAAATTATGCCACTCCTTCAGCCTTGGTCGCGGAGAAAATTCTGGCCCCATGGACAAAAGAAATCCGTCAAAAAGCGATATCGTGCAGTCTGTTGATGTCTGCATCGAGGTATTGCTGAATGTCGCCAAAAACCCGGACATCAGACTGACAGAGGTGGCGCAGAACCTCGGGGAAACCAAGCCAAGAATTTTGCGCATGTTACGCACACTGGAACGGCGCGGCCTGGTGCGGAAGAGCGATACGGGCACTTACCGGCTGGGGACGACTGCGATCATTCTCGGGACCGCTGCCTCGACACAGGTTGATCTGGTGCGCATAACCAATCCTATTCTTGAAGAAGTCGGCCAGAAGGCGAACGAAACGACCCAGCTCAGGATCATCGACAATGGGGAATCCCTGTGTATTGCGAAGTTCGAACCGATGCGCGACTTGCGGGTGCAGGCGATGATCGGTCGAAGACGGCCGCTCACGGCCGGCTCGTACAAGGTGCTTCTCGCCTATCTCCACCCCCAGGTGCAGTTGCAAATGATCCCCGAGACTTTACCGCGGCTGACCAAGCGCACGATCACGGATCGTGGCAAGCTGGTTGCTGAATTGGATAAAATCCGCCGCCAGGGATTTTGTGTGAGTTACGGTGAAGTCAGCGATCAACTCGTCTCCGTCTCGGTGCCGGTTCTGGCATTCGACGGATCCGTGATCGCCGCGGTGAATGTCGGCGCCCCGGCCTTTCGCACGCAAAAAAGCGATGTCGACCGCTTCATCGTTCTGCTGAAGGAGGCCTCCAGCAAGATATCGGCCCGGCTGGGATGGTAGCGGCTTTTCGGCATGCCATATCGGATCTTGTCACGAGGTCTTCGGTTCGATTCTCATCAAGATCTGCGCGTCATGAATGTGCAGATGCCTCGCTCCAGATCGAATTCAGCGTTGATATCGTTTTGCATTAAGGCCGTCCAGGTCTGAGCGCCGCGGGGACTAAGGCAGGCGACATTGGAAAGGAGCCAGCTGCGACACCGAAGGCGTTCCTCCTTCTTGAAGCGGGGCCGGGTTGAAAAAAGTTTCCCGCCCGGGCGGCGCCCATGCACATTAGAACAGGATGATTCAGGACTGTTCGGCCTAAAGTCTGAATCCTGCTCTGATTTAAATAGTGGGAGCATGATGTCGTCCGAAACCGCGCACAGTTTCGGCATCATACCCTGGCAGCAGAAAGATGGCAGCATCGTATAGCGTCGTCTTCTCGATCGAAGATGTCAGGGGGTAAGGTCCATGAGCACGGTTCCGCTCCTGAAATCGACGGGCAAAGAGATATGTTCGTGCGTGATCAGCCATTTGCTGTTTGCGCGTTGGCAGCAGACGGTCGAACGCAGCCAAAATTCCTGCGGTCCCGACAAGTTGGTGTTGCCCTTGTCCTGGTGAAGCATATGCGCAAAGGCGACATCGGCGTTTATGGCGATGTTCAAATCGCGGGTTTCCAAGCCGATCGGGCCTTCGTATTCATTGAACCACCGCACAAAATTACTCCGGACCGCCTCAGATCCGATAAAGCGGAGAGGTGGCACGACATCGAAATAAACAATCTCGGGGGAATAGAGCGACATGAGCCGATCGATGTCCTTTGTCCGGCATGCCTCGACTCGACTGTCCAAAAGCGCTCTGAACTCGAATTCTGCTGAAGCCATTGCGCACTCCATGCGTGTGAACTGACCAAGAGACCCTCTCTTTGATGGATCGGCGGATGGGCGCATGTGTTTCGTCACGAACGCCGATTGCTGTTCAAAGTTCCCGCAATTCCTTCGTCCGGACGGCCGCTAGGATGTCATTCCCCGGCTTCCCCCGGGAACAGCGTCTTCAATCTGTGCTCGGCCGCTGCCCAAGCTCGAACGTGATAGCGCCGCAGAAGCAAGACGCTTAGAGCGAAGACAGAAACTCCGGAAACCACGCCGGGAGCCACCCCTGCATGGATGAGCGATGTGACCGCTATGCCTGTGAAGACGCCTGCGATTGCGCCATCGATCGTGCTTACCATTCCGGCCGTCGTTACGAAGAACTGCCACGGCGACGGCCTCAGTCCCTTGTCGACGAGCACGGCCGAGCGATCATCGTGGGTGGAATGAATGAGGTACTTCCGCATGGCGGGCGCTAACTCGGCATAATAATGCCGGATCCGGGCCATGCCACGGGCGTACACCATGTCTTCGATGGCGACCTGCACAGTGCGCACGAAAGTGACAAGACCGATGAAGAAGAGGCAGGGCAGCAGGATCAGGCTGAACAGCACGAAAGGCGTGCCCATCTGAGTGACTTGCGCGACGAAGGCCAGAGCGATCGTGCCGCTCGAAACCGATGTCAGGAACAGATTGGCGCGCTGATTGGCCTCCTGAATCGTGGCTGCGCGGGCAGTCTGCAGCACGAAATGCTCTGTTGTCATGCACTGCAGGATTTGCTTTGCACCATTGCTATCATCCGCCATCGCATCCTCCTTGCGCGGGCTCAGCAATTAGCCCATCAAAATCGACTGCGATCGGCGCGTCGCGTTCGTTTGCACCTCAATCTCACGCCAAATCGCTCCGGGAGGGGCCGCCCAAACCGCACGGCTTTCGACGGGAAGCCGAGAGCTGTCGCGACCTTATCTTTTGCCGCATATCTTGGGAGAACGCCGAGAGCCCCAATGTGTTGCGACTGGCCTGGGAGATTGCTCCATCTCGGGATAATTCTCGTTTCTGCTAGCCAACGAAGTTGATTTCGTAACCAAGCCCAGGCGCAGATTGCTCTCAGCAAACTCAGGGGAAAAGATCGGGGAGTTCGGCGCGTGCGATGCGTCGCAATCTGACCGCTTCTGCCATGTCTATCGAGCGATAGGGAAACCGCAAACGGGTGCTTACGGGTCCCCAATTGCCGATCGCACTCAAAAGTTTGTCGAGAGCGGCGTTCGAATAGCCAAATTCCTGGCGAAAGGGGACGATATGCGCGTCCATAAACGTGCAGATGCGTCGCTCCAGATCGAGTGCGGCGTCGATATCGTTTCGCATCGAGACCGTCCAGGTCTGAGCACCGCGGGGACTAAGGCAGGCCACGTTGGAAAAAGAGCCTGCTGCCACACCTTCCTTGGTGCCGGTTGCGAGATGATGGCCGGGGACGAAGAGCGAAAGCCCGGACAGATGCCGGCGTGCCTCGGCATACCAGGAGGCGTCGCCATCGGCGAGCTTGATGCCGATCACTTCAGGCACTGCTGCGCAGACCATGCCGAGGTCCTTTGGCGCCAGCACCCGTTTTGCATGCGGCGGATTGTAGAGGATGAGCGGAATGCCGTCGGCAGCCTCGGCCGCTCGTTTCAGGAAGTCGACCGCTTCGGCATCGTTGAGCGGCCACCAGTCCGGCAATATGACCTGAATGGCGCGGGGATCGAGCGCGGCGGCGCGGCGGACGCGATTGAGCATGATCAGCGGGTCGGGCTGGCAGGCGCCGATGACGAACGGCATAGAGGAAACCTTGCAGCGTTCGGCCAGCATTGCCTGGATACTGTCGAACTCTGCCTCCGTCTGATTGTGGAATTCGCCGGCCGTGCCATTTGAGTAAATACCGTCGACGCCGGCATCGATGAGGATGTCGACCTCTTCACCGAGCTTGTCGAATTCGATGCTGTTGTCGGCTGCGATCGGCAAAAGCAGGCTCGCCCAATTTCCGCCGATGGCGGGGCGCGGCGTCTTTGCGTTCATCTCGTGTTTCTCCGATGGATGACGGATCAGTTGAGGTCGTCGCGGATGCAGGCCTTGAAGTGTCCGGAAGCAATTTCCCGCAATTGCGGAACGGCGCCGGCACAGGCATCGAGAGCGCTCGGACAGCGCGTGCGAAAAACACATCCGCTCGGCGGACTGGCCGGACTTGGAATATCGCCTTTCAGGATCTGCCTGTTACGGCGGGCATCCGGGTCGGGCGACGGAATCGCCGAGAGCAGTGCGCGCGTATAGGGATGCTGCGGCCTCGCATAGAGATCGGCACTCGGCGCAATTTCCATGATGCGGCCGAGATAGAGCACGATCACCCGGTCGCAGATATATTCGACGACGGCAAGGTCATGCGAGATGAACAGCATGGTCAAGCCAAGCTGCTGCTGCAGGTCGCGCAGCAGGTTGATCACCTGCGCCTGGATCGATACGTCCAGCGCCGAGACCGGCTCGTCGGCGACGATGAATTCTGGCGATAATGTCAACGCACGGGCAATGCCGATGCGCTGGCGCTGGCCACCTGAAAATTCATGGGCGTACCGATTGATCGCATCGGCGGGCAGGTCGACCTCCGCCAAGGCCGACCGCGCCCGTTCAAGCCTGTCGCGGGCGGTGCCGATCCCCTGGATCTTCAGGCCTTCCGTCAGGATCTCGCCGATCGTCATACGCGGCGACAGGCTGGCGAAGGGGTCCTGGAAAATATACTGCATGCGCGGCCGTTGCCGTCTCAGCGCCGAGGCGGAAAGTGCTGTGAGTTCCGTCCCGTCGAAACGGACGCTGCCTGACGACGGCTCGACGAGGCGAAGGACGGAACGCCCGATCGTGGTCTTTCCGCTGCCGGATTCGCCGACAAGCCCGACGACTTCACCCTTGCCGATATCAAAGGAGATGTCCTGAAGAATGTTCAGCCGCGTGCCGCGGGAAGTATAGTGTTTCGAAAGGTCGCGGACGGAGAGCAGCGGTGCGCTCATCTAGATCTCCTGCCATCTGATGCAGCGGCTGCGGTGCTGCGGATTGACCTGTTCGAGCGCGGGAACCGCGATGCGACAGGCTTCGATCGCGAATTTGCAACGCGGGGAAAAGGCGCAGCCACTCGGCATGTTCATCAGGCTCGGGACCATGCCGGGAATGGCGGCGAGCTTTTCGCCGGCCTGTTTCATCCGTGCCGCATCGCCAAGGCGCGGCATGGAGGCGAGGAGGCCCATCGTGTAGGGGTGCCTGGGATTGCGGAAAACCTCGCCGACCGGCCCTTCTTCGACGATCCGGCCAGCATACATCACAGCGACGCGATGGGCGATTTCGGCGACGACGCCGAGATTGTGGGTGACAAAGAGCATGGCCATGCCGCGCTCGCGCTGCAGTTTGAGGAGCAGGTCGAGAATCTGCGCCTGGATCGTCACGTCGAGCGCCGTTGTCGGCTCGTCGGCGATCAGCAGCGCCGGATCGCAGGCGAGCGCCATGGCGATCGTGGCACGCTGGCGCATGCCGCCCGAGAGTTCGTGCGGATATTGGCCGGCGCGGCGTCGGGCGTCCGGTATGCCGACGCTTTCAAGCAGCGCGACGGCTGCGTTCGTCGCCGCTTTGCGGTCGCTACCGCGATGGATGCGGATCGGCTCGGCGATCTGATCGCCGATGGTGAAGACGGGATTGAGGCTCGACATCGGCTCCTGGAATATCATGCCGATGTCGTCGCCCCTGATCCTGCGCATGCTCTCTTCGTCGAGGGAGACGAGATCGCGGACCACGCCGTCCCCCGTCGCAAGGCGGATGCTGCCTGCGGCGATCACGCCGATGTTGCGGGTGAGCAGCCGCATGACCGACAGGCTGGTGACCGACTTGCCGGAGCCGGATTCGCCGACGAGCGCAAGCGTCTCGCCGGCGGCAACGGTCAGGTCGATATTGTTGACCGCCGTGATCTCGCCGCCGCGGATGCGGAAGATCGTTCGCAATCCTCTGATATCGAGCACGGGTTCGGCGGTCTGTTTCATCAGCCGGCTCAGTTCAGCAGGCCGGTTGCACGCAGGATCTCGTCGATCCGCGCCGTTTCGGCATCGTTGAGGGAGGCACGCGGCCGCGGCATGACGGCGGAATCAATGATGCCGAGGCTACGCATGGCTGTCTTGAAGGCGCCGATACCCGATGCGCCGCCACTGACGCGGCCCTGCGCGACCCAAACGATTTCGAACAGGCGGCAGAGGCGCTCCTGTTCCTTCTTCGCGGCCGCCCAGTCGCCGCGCTGGGCAGCATTCCAAAGGCGGACATAGCCGTGCGGATCGACATTGGCGATACCGGGGACAACGCCATGGGCGCCCATCAGCAGGGCGGTGTCGACGACGATCTCGGAGCCGGTCATCAGGAAGACGTCCTTGTGCTCGGCAAGATCGAGGAGCGCATAGCGGAAGTTGCCGTCGTCGCCGCTGGAATCCTTGAGACCGATAATCGCGCCTTCCCTGGCGAGCGTGACCACGGTCTGGCGCTGCAGCTTGACGTGAACGCAGACGGGAATGTCGTAGGCGACCAGGGGAACATCCACCGCGTCGCGGATATAACGGAAGTGGTCGAGGATCTCGGACTGGCTGGTGACCGTATAAAATGGCGCCGTCACCACGATCGCGTCGGCGCCGGCCGCCTTTGCGACCTTCGCATGGGCGATGACGCGATCCGTGGTCGGATCGATGACGCCGACGATCAGCGGCACCCGGCCATTCACCACCTTGGCCGAATGTTCGATGATTTCCCGCCGGGTCTTCTCATCGTGGAAGATCACCTCGCTCGTCGAGCCGAGCACGAATACGCCATGGCAACCGGCATCGATCAGATGCTCGAGCACGCGCGTATAGGATGGGTAGTCGACGGTGAGATCCGGATTGAGCGGTGTTACGACGGGAGGGACGACACCCTTGAATTTGGTCATTTTCGCTTCTTTCGATTGTCAGTTCAGTTCGGCACGCGGGTCGAAGGCATCTCTGAGGCCATCGCCAATGAAGTTGATTGCCAGCACGGCAAGGATCAGCGCGGCGCCGGGGAAGAGCCATTGCCACGGATATTGTTCGAGCACGGCGGTCGAGCGGGCCGCGTTCAGCATGTTGCCCCAGCTTGCCGCGGGCGGAGCGATGCCGAGACCGAGGAAGGACAGCCCCGCCTCGAGCAGTATGGCATTGGCAATCTGCAGCGTTGCATAGACCACCAGGATATCGATCGAGTTCGGCAGGCCGTGGCGAAAGAGCAGATGTCCGATGCCGGCGCCCATGCCGCGGGCAGCCATGACGAAGTCGCGTTCACGCAATTCCAGTAGCCGCGAACGGATCATGCGCGCCAGCAACGGCCAGGAGAGCAGCGAGATGACCAGCACCGTCGGCCAGATGCCGGTGCCGGCGATCGAGGCGAGCACAAGCAGGAAGATGACGGGCGGAAGGGTCATCACCAGATCGACGAAGCGCATCGAGACGGCGTCCGTCCAGCGGCCTGCAAGCGCCGAAATTGCCCCGAAGAGAAAACCGATGACTGCCGAAAGCGCGGTCGATGCAACGGCGACCAGCAGCGAAATCCGGCCGCCTTCGAGCACGCGCGCGAAGACGTCCCGGCCGACGCCGTCGGCTCCGAACCAGTGCTTTGCCGTCGGGCCGCTATTCATCGCCAGAAGATCGATGTCGTTCGGCCGGAAAGCCCACCATAGCGGATAGGAGAGGATCAACAGCAGCATTGGAACGGCAATGCAGACGCCGGCAACGGCTGCGCGATTGAGCAGAAACCGACTGAAGGCGCGGGCAAGTGGTCCGGGGCTCCGGCGTTCGGAAGAGCGTGCCAGCATGATCAACTCACCTTGATGCGCGGGTCGACGACCGCATAGGTGATGTCGGTCAGAAGGTTGACGACGATAACGCAGGTACCGATGATGAGCGTCGCGCCCATGATGACGGGGTAGTCGCGGGTCTGCACGGCATCGACAAGCAACAGACCCATGCCCGGCCAGTTGAAGACGCTCTCGATGAAGATGGCACCGCCGATTGCAAGCCCGATGGTGGAGCCGATCAGCGTCACGATCGGAAGAAGCGCATTGCGCAAGGCATGCTTGGTGATGACCCAGAACTCGCGAACGCCCTTGGCGCGGGCCGTGCGCACGTAATCCTGGTTCAGGACCTCGAGCAGCGAAGCGCGCATGTAACGCATGATCAAGGCGGCTTGCGCGACAGACAGAAGTGCCGCCGGCAAGATCAAATGGTGGAGGAGATCGCCCACCGAGAATTCCTCACCCGGCGTCAGCATGCCGCCTGATGGCATCCAGTGCAGGCGGACGGAGAAAATATAAAGGCCGATCAGCGCGCTGAGGAAGGCCGGGCTGGAAATCCCGGCAAGCGCAATCACCGACAAGGAGAGGTCGGCAAGCGAATTGCGGCGGACGGCGCCGATCACCCCGCAGGTGATGCCCGCGACGACGGCAAAGGCAAGTGCGGTGCCCATCAAGAGCACTGTCGGACCGATCCGTGACAGCACTAAACCCAGAACCGGCTGATCGAGACGCTTGATCGAATAGCCGAGATTGCCGGTCAGCGCCTGCTGCAGCCAGCCGAGATACTGCACGGGCAAGGGCTGATCGAGCCCGAGGCTTCGGCGCAGATCGGCAAGGTCTGACGGCGACATCGGCAGGTTCGGATCGATATAGGCATCGATCGGATCGCCGGGCGTCAGGCGCAGCAGCAGGAAGATCAGCATGCTCAGGGCGACGAGCATGCCTATTCCTATGATCAGGCGTCTGAGACTGTATTGGAGCATCGGCAATCCGTCTTATCGGGCCGTCTTGTCAGGCCGTCTTGTGAGGGTGGCCGAGGCCACCCTCGAGGCTTTCCCGGAAAACGCCTATTCGGCGATCGACCATTTCTGCGGGTTGGCCTGGTAGGGGCCGCCGCCCGGCGCAGGCGTCCAGACGAAATCCTTCACCTTGGTCGAGACGATGCCGTAGCGGTTTGCCACCCAGAGCGTCGCCCAGGGCAGGTTCGTGTTCATCACCTTGCAGACGTCCTGGTAGGCGGCATCCCGTTTGGTGCTATCAGGCTCGGCCAACGCGCTATCGAGCGCCTTGGTGAGGTCAGGCATGCGAACCCTGGCGACGTTCGGTCCGGCGGGAGGGATCTGCTTCTCGTTGAGGCCGACATTGATGCTTCCGGCATCCGGTCCATTCTGCAGCCCGGCATAAACCAACTGGAACTGGGCAATATCCGGCGTCGCATTGAGCACGATGCTGTTATAGGTCGGCGCATCGACGGCGCGCGGGACGATGTTGATGCCGACCTGGGCAAGCATCGCCTGGACTGCGGCAAGCACATTGGTCGCCAGCGGCGTGGTGTAATAGGTCAGAAGGGTGATCGGCTTGCCGCCATTGATCTGGTCCCAGCCGGCATCCGTCAGCAGTTGCTTGGCCTTCTCGGGATCATAGGTATAGCTGTCGATGCCTTGCGGTATCAGCTGTTCGGCGACATAGGCGCAATTGGCAGGCTTGGCCGCACCGCCATAAAGGCTCTGGATGATGGCATCGCGATTGATCGCGTACATCACCGCCTGGCGGACGCGCACGTCCTTCCAGAGCGGCGAATCGTGGTTGAAGCCGAGATAGTTGACGACGAAAGAGTTGCCTTCGATGACCTTGAAGTCCTTGTTGTCCTTGAAGGTCGGCACGTCGTTGGAATCGACATAGGTGAACTGAATTTCGCCGGATCTCAGCGCAGCGATTGCTGCGGCCGGGTTGGCGAAATAGCGATTGATGACGCGTTCCAGTGCGGGTTTGCCACCGCGATAATCGGTGTTTGCGGCAAGTTCGACATATTGATCCGAGACGTATTTGGTGAATTTGAACGGACCGGTGCCGATCGGAGCCGTGGACCACCACGCGTTCTTCGCCAGCTGGTCGGCCGGGATCGAGGAGAGCGCATGCTCGGGCAGCATCATCACCTTGGTCATCGTGTCGGGAAAACTGCTGCTCGGCGCGCTGAGCTTGATAACGACCGTGTGATCGTCCGGCGTCTCGACCGACGATATGCCCTTCAGCCGGGCAGCGAGCACCGAGCCGGTTTTCGCATCCATCGCAAGGCCCATGGTGAACTTCGTGTCCTTGGCGGTGAACGGTTTGCCGTCATGCCATTTGGCGTCCGCCAGCTTGAACGTGTAGGTCATCTGGTCGGAGCTGACCTCGTAGGAGCTTGCCAGCGCGCCGACGACCTTCTGCAACTTCTCGTCATAGGTGATCAGCGGTTCGTAGTAGACGCTGAGCCAGGTGAAGCCGGCGGTCGCGGCGAGCGGATTGAAGTTGCCCTGGAAGCCTCCGGGGCCGACATCGAAACCGCCCGACAGCGTGGCTGCCTGAGCCTCAGCTGCAACGCCGGAAACGACAAGAGCCGGAACGGCAGCCGTCGACAGCAGGGCGCCAAGCGCAATAACGGATAGTCTAGACAGTCTTTTCATGTGTTCCTCCCACGTTTGAACTCGTCTTGTTGTTGGCAATCACCCGGGCAATGCCTTCGTAGTGACGATCCAGGCGTCTGCGCGCCTCCTCCAGATCTTTTGCCTCGATCGCATCGACGATGGCGGCATGGTCGCGCCACGTCGCCATCGGATCGGCATTTTCAAGGTTGACGAAATCCGACGCCTTGTAGAAGGCGAGCCAGAAGACATCGATCAGCCGCACCAGCGTTTCATTGTCCTGGCAGCGAAACAGCAGTCGGTGGAACAGCTGGTCGTCTTCCGCAAAGGTTTCGCCCCGCTCGGCATGGGCGCGCATCCGATTGACGGTGGCGCGCAGCTCGGCGATGTCCTCCTCGCCGATCACGTCGATCGTTTTGCCGATCAATCCCACTTCCAGCGTGCGCCGGATTTCGAGGACCTCCTCGATCTGCCGCAAGGCGCCGCCGAGGCCATAAGCGAGGTTGTCGAGAAGCGGCTCGAAGGAAAAGGCCTTCACGAAGATGCCGACGCCGCGCCGCGTCTCCAGCACGCCGAGCGATTCCAACGCCTTGATGCCTTCCCTCAGCGAATTGCGGCTGACGCCGAGCTGGGTGGCGAGCTCTCCTTCAGCCGGAAGCAGGGTGCCGGGCGCAAGGCCATTGTCGTCGATATAGGCGCGAAGACTTTCCTGCACGGAGACATGCAACAGCGGCGCGCGCGTCAGCGGCTTCATCGATTTCAATGTCATGCCCGGTCACTTTCCCGCATCGCCGATAAGATGCATGTTACATATCGACTTGTAGAATATCTGTCAAATGGGCAAGTTTAAACGGCTGCCCCCAAACCTGCTCGAAGCCGTTTGAGGCGGTCGTTCTTGGGCGCCAGAAGGACAACAGGAACGGCGCGCTTTTGCTGGAATTACTTCATTGGAGACTTTGATCGACCTCTGGAGAATGGACCACCACCCGGTTGCGGCCGGTCTTTTTGGCAAAATAGAGGGCCGCATCCGCTTGTCGCTGCATGTGCTCTGCTGACACGAGTTCACCGTTTTGCATCGATATCGCTAGTCCGATGCTGACAGTGACCCAGGGACCGACGCGGGAGGTAGGATTTGGAAGAGACGCAGCTTCTACTCGGCTGCGAATTCTCTCAGCGATCACCCCGGCCTCCTGTTGGTCGGAGCCTGGGAGAAAGACGAGAAATTCTTCGCCTCCGTACCGGGCGACATGGTCCCGCTCGTCTCTCATGCTGCTCTGAATGATGCCAGCAACCTTCACCAGGCAGCGGTCGCCTTCGGCATGTCCGAGATTATCGTTGAGATGTTTGAAGTCGTCGATATCGCACATCAGCATCGCCGCGCCGCTCGTTCGTTTCAGCTCCTCGTTCCAGAAATGACTTAGCGTTTCCATCATCGAACGCCGGTTGGCGACACCCGTCAGCGGGTCGGTTCGTGCCAGCAATTCCAGCTGCGAGTTGGCGTCGGTAAGCTCCGCGAGGCGACTTCGATCTCGTAACTCGAGCAAGAAGGTCTTCTGAGCGAAGATGGTGGCGGTGCGTCGAGCAACCACGGTTGCAGCCACACCGCTTGCGAAAAACAGCGTCCCGGCCAGAGCGCTTCCCGCTTCAATGTCTGGATTGCGTAGCTGAAACACAAGGTAGATACCGAGGGCAGCAGCACCGATCGCCATCGCCCATCCGAGTGGAATCGGAAATATGATAATGGCAGTGACGGCCACAAAAAGCATGATGGTTAAATGCCGCTCGTAAAACTCGCCACCGGTGTTGACGCCCACCAAGGCGACCGACAGGAGGATGAGAAAAACAGCAGAGAGAAGGAAAACTCCCTGCACCCACAAAGCATGCGGCCGCAGGAAAGCTATCGCGGCGACAAGAGCTGCGGGGGGAAGGATGGAAGCCGGCCAAAGCATCGACATCACGGTTTCGGTCGGAAGCAAGATCGCATTGAGGCCCAACGTCAGGACGTCGAGCACGATAACCCAAACCATCCACGCGCGGATGATCTTGGCAGTCCGCGGCCAGGAGCGTTCGCCAAAAAGCCTAGCCAGCTCGCCATTGAGGCGGATATCACGCGTGCGTCCACCGAGCAGGCGCTCGACTTGCTCTACAATGGCCGGGCTCAACCTCTGGAGAAGTTTCCGCGAAGACGCCCTTACCGGTTTGATAGGAGCTGTGGTTCGCTCGGTATCCATGTGTCGGATCTAGGGAGCAGACGGTCGGAGACAAGACAAGCCGCGAATTCCGCCCCAAAGACGATATGCTTGCCCTAATGATTTTGCACCGGGGGACGACAGCATGTCGTTACCGTGTCATATCGGGCCAAAGTCTCACACGTGACAGGCCGAATTCAGGATTTGACTCCTGTCACCGCGATCACCTTTCAGTCGGTCGACCGACGCGTGATTTGCCCTCCGGTCAGAGCGGGATAGCAAGCGCTCGACTTGACGTCTCGTTTCCGAATGACGGCCGCTCACACCGTGACCTGATTTCGCAGCCGGCCCTCGTCGAGCAGGATCTTGACCGTCTGCGCTGCGTTGTGGCGCATCTCGATGGCTGCATGATCGGAATAGAAGGCATTGTGTGGCGTTATCACCCAGCCACCCCTCAAGCCAGTCGCTCCTAAACCAACTCGAGGAGTTGCCAGGTGATATCGAATTCCATATATTGATAGCATTACCATCAGTGCTAAGGAGTGCAATCATGGCAGCAGTTACAATACGCAATTTGTCTGAGGAGACACATCGTGCCTTGAGAGTGAGGGCAGCTCATCACGGCCGCAGTACAGAAGCAGAAATCCGTGACATTCTAGAAACAGCGGTACGGCCAGCTGAGCGCGTCATGTTGGGCTCGTTGCTAGCATCGATCGGCCGCGAGGCAGGGCTTTCCAACAACGACGTGGATAGTCTGCAGCTCGTCCGAGACAAAGCAGCTGCGGAACCCATGAGTTTCGAATGATCCTGATCGATACCAACGTCATCTCGGAGCCATGGAAGCCCACACCCGATAATCACGTGCTAGCGTGGATCGATGCTCAAGCAGTGGAAACGCTGTTCGTTTCGGCGATTACAGTCGCTGAGCTACGGTTCGGCATTGCCGCGATGCCTAGCGGAAGACGAAAGACCATCCTCTCCGATCGACTAGAACAGGAAGTTCTGCCTCTATTTTCAGGACGCGTTCTATCCTTCGACATGGCTGCGTCACAGAGCTATTCGGAACTAATGGCGCGAGCACGCGTAGCAGGTCGGGCAGTCGGTAGAGCAGATGCTTATATCGCCGCAACTGCCGCGGCGAACGGATTTATTGTCGCCACCCGCGACACTAGCCCTTTCGAAGCCGCAGGACTTAACGTTATCAACCCGTGGTTCGCAAGAACATAGCGGCGACAAAGCGTCAATGATTGCCCAGCCGCATCGCCAGCTCGCCCCATCAAGACCGGCAGATTGACAGCCGCCCCGGCCCGCACTTGGTCGCTCGCACGACAGAATCGCCTCCCTTGGGAATTTACTCATGTAGAACGCTGTGGGCCTCGATGCTCGGCGCAACCTTTTCGGGAGCGTCGAAGGCAGCAATTTTATCGATTAAAAGATGACTAAAATAATCATCTTATGTTGACAGGGCCAATTTCGCTCCATAGGTTCCGCCCGCATTCGTGACGTAGGGACCAAGCAATGGCGCGTATTTTTTTGAATGTTTCTAATATTCTATCACGATCGTATAGGGATAGCCTATCCGTCACTACCGCGATCGTACTGATCGGCATCGCATCATCGCCGGCTTCGGCCCAGAGTGCATCCACAGATGCAAGCGCGACGACGTTGGAACCGATCGTTATTCAAGGTGCAGCCTCTGATAGCAAGACCGACCGGACGTCCGTTGCTGCCAAGAACAGCTCGGCCGCGACCAAGATCAACACGCCGCTGGTCGAGACGCCGCGTTCGGTCTCGGTGACCACCGAGAAGGAAATCGAGCAGCGTGGCGCCCAGAGCATCATCGAGGCCGTGCGTTATTCGGCCGGCGTGACGACGGGACCGAACGGCTTCGATCCGCGCTTCGACCAGATCTACATTCGCGGCTTCAACGTTACGACGGTCGGCGACTATCGTGACAGCTTGCGCCAGCCCTACATCAATTACGGCATGTTCCGCACCGATCCTTATCAGTTGCAGCGTGTCGAGGTGATCAAGGGGCCGGTATCCGTTCTCTACGGCTCGGGATCGCCTGGCGGTCTCGTCAACAAGATATCGAAGCTTCCGACCGAAGAGCCGATCCGCGAGGTGGGTCTCTCCTACAGCACCAAGGATCGGGCTCAGGCGATGTTCGATTTCGGCGGGCCGATCAGCGAAGGCAACGACGATTTTCTCTATCGCATCGTCGGCCTTGCCCGCCACGGCGATACCAATTTCGATATTGCCGACGACCGCTATTTTCTGGCGCCCTCCTTTACCTGGAAGCCTGACGAAAGCACGACCTTCACGCTGTACGGTCTGGCACAGGCCGACGAGACCGACTCCAATGTCGGCGCGATCACGACCCTGGACGGCAGAATCCTCGACATCAGGCAGAGCGATCCCGATTACGACTACCAGAAGGTCAAGCAGCAGCAGATCGGCTATCAGTTCGAGCATGAATTCGACAATGGCCTGACGTTCCGGCAGAACCTGCGTTATTCGCATCTCGATCTCAGGGCTCGCTACCTCGGCGTTTCCAGCTGGACCGGGACCGTCGCACATCGCAACGCAAGTTCGATCCGGGACGAGATGAACGTCTTCCAGGTCGACAACCAGCTCGAGGCGAAGTTCGATACCGGCCCGCTTGCCCATACGATGCTGTTCGGGCTCGATTACACCAATCTCCAGTCGAACTGGGGCTACGGCATCGGGGCGGTGAACTCGGCCTTCGATTTCGATATCGCCAACCCGACCTATGGGGTGTCGGGCGCTACGCCGGACTATAACTTCATCGTTGCCGATGCCGATATGCGCCAGGTCGGCGTTTACGCCATGGACCAGATCGAGGCCGGCAACTGGCGCTTCAATCTCGGCGGCCGCCAGACCTGGGTGAACCAGACGCGTGACACGACCTACCCCTCCTTTGGGTTGAACGAGTCGGAAGACGTCAACAAGAATGCCTTCTCCTGGCAGACCGGCGCGCTTTACCTCTTCGACAACGGCATCGCGCCCTTCGTCTCTTACGCAACTTCGTTTGATCCGGTGACCAACCGGTCGACATCCGGCAAGATCCTCGAGCCGACAGAGGGTGAACAATACGAACTCGGCGTGAAATATCAGCCGCCTGGCACAGATATCCTGCTGTCGGCGGTCGCCTATCACATCGTCGAAAAGAATAAGCCGGTGCTGGTTAATCCGGTTACCCTTGCGTATGACTCGCTCGGCGAGGTGACGGGAAAGGGCATTGAGCTTGAAGCCCGCGCGGCTGTGGCCGATGGCCTGGATCTCATCGCAGCCTACACCTACAATCATTCCGAGGTGACCGGGGGTGGTGAAAACGAGGGCAACACGCCGGCTGTGACGCCCTCCCATGTCGCAAGTCTCTGGGCCAACTATACGTTCCAGGAAACCAACCCGTTCAACGGGCTGTCGGTCGGCGCGGGTGTCCGTTATGTCGGCGAGAATTGGACAGATACAGCCAATACGTCGAAGAATCCCTCGAGCTTCTACATCGATGCATCCGCCGCTTATGATTTCGGCGCGGTCGACAAGAAGTATGAGGGCCTGACGGCCGCCTTCAACATCCGCAACATTGCCGACGAACGCGACACTGTCTGCAACGAAGGCTTCTGCTATCTCGGCCAGGGCCGCAACATGACCGGAACCCTGAAATACCGGTGGTAAGGCACGGCAATGGAGACAAACGGGGTCTTCCAGCGCCCGACCTTGATCGCTGATCATCCCGTCGCCCACCAGGCCGTCGACCTCGACGGTCTGGTGGGCGACGGCCCGTTCTCCTATTGCCGCGGCAAGCTGCTCAGCGCTCTCCCGCAGACGGGCATCGTCGTTTCCTGCAGGGATCTTTGCGACCGAGCGATCTTCGACGAGATCATTGGCCGATATGCGCAAAAATTTCCGGGCAGCGACCGTCGTGCGATCGTCTCCATGTGGACGCTCTATTATTTCAGCATGCTGACGATTGCCCCCAGCGTCCACATGTTCGTGCACCGGATAGGGCTGTCGTTGGAGATCGATCGACTTTCGCTCGTCTGCAACGAGCAGACGGGCGAGCCGGAAGCATTCGTGATGTCCGGCAGGCCCGAGGCGACGAGTGACCCGGCCGGCGAGCTTCACCGGCTGATGCGCGGCCACGCCGAGCCTGTCATCGCGGCGATCGCCGTCAACGCCGGCGTTGCGCCGAAGCTTCTCTGGAACAATGTTGCGGCATATCTCTCCTGGATTCTGAAAGAGATCGCTCATCGCCACGAGCCCGCCCTCGTCGAAGGCGGCCTGGCGCTTCTGGACGAAGCTCAATGGCCGGGCGGCGGGCGCAACCCGATGTTCGGCATGATCCGCATTGCGCGCCAGCAATGCGGGCTCGAATTCGTCCGCCGGAAAGTCTGCTGCCTGCGCTATAACCTGCCGGGCGTCGGCGGCTGCGGCGAAGCCTGCCCGCTGCCGGAGGGGCGCCACTAGCTCCTATCGTCCCCGCGTGCAGAGACGGGTGCCCTGCGCACCAGTTATTGCCAATGCCCGCCAACCAGAAGTCTCGTCGTCAAAGCGCAGTCTCACCTGCCTGGACACCAGCGAGTGGCTTGACCATGAACAGGCATGGATGGTCCTCGTGCCAGAGCTTTGCAAAGACCTCTGCCCGCACAAACCCGTTCCGGTCATAGAAGCGCCGCGTCGCCTCGAATTGCGGTTCGTCGAGGCCGCGCGGGGCGAGCGTCTTGACCGTCAGCAGCCGCGCACCCGATTCATGTCCGAAACGTTCGGCCGCATTGATGAGATGGCGTCCGGCGCCGCGACCGTGATGTTCCGGTCGTGTCGCAATCAACGCGATCTCGATGGCGCCGGGCGGGTGCGGCTTCAAGGCCATCAACGCGGTCACCACATCCGCTTCGACATAGCCGAACACCGGCAGGTCTTCGATCGCCTGGGCGCTCGCTTCGATGACCTCGGGTTCTGAAAACCAGTCCGGCAAAGCCCCCATGATCGATCGGCAGAGCTCTGCCTTGCCGGTCAGGATCTCAATTGTTCTTCCCATTTTTTCTCGCCTCCGCTCGGTCGATTTAAACTTGACTCTTGTTATCACCTTAAAATAGACACTGCAATCACATCGTGTACTTCAGCTCAGCAAAGGAGCCCGAGACCGAACCGGCCAGCAACGACAGAGCCTGATTTTCCATTTGTAAAAAGGGTACAGGACTATGCAAGCATTGCATCGTGATGTGAACGGAAATGCCGTGGTCAACGCCATGATCGAAAACAAGGAAAAGCTCCTTAAAACGATTGAAAGCGTTGTCAAATCAAAGTCATATTCCGAGGATATCTTTCAAGATGGAGTCATTAAAGCCTATGGGGTCAAAACCGACGACATTCGTTGCCCGATCGGCTACGCCTTCCGGATGGTCTACAATCTCGCACTCGACGAGAGCCGCCGGCGACGCCAGAAGATGAACAACCATAGGTCGATAGACCAGATTCAGGAGATCACGGCTCCCGTCCCCACCGTGCTCGACCAGCTCGTCGCTGCCGAGACCCTGCGCAATGTGCTTGCCTCGCTCGAAGCGTTACCGAAGCGAACCAACGATGCCTTCATTCGCCATCGCCTCAACGGCGTGCCGCAGAAGGATATTGCAGCCGAACTCGGCGTCTCAAGGACGCTCGTCAACTTCATGATCAAAGCGGCAGAGGAGCATTGCCATCTGGCGATCGCCGAACCTGCCTTCCGCCCCGATCATGCACACCGACGGGAGCCTATCGTTTCGCCGCGTGCAGCGCCTGCTGCAAATCGCTCCACAGCAGTTCCGGCTCTTCCAGGCCTACGGCGAAACGAACCGTCTGCTCGCTCACGCCGAACCGGATGAAGGAGGTCATCCGGTCGGGGATCTGCAGCGCGACCTTAGCGGGGACCACCAGCGTTTCTGGTCCCCCCCAGCTGACACCGAGACGGATGTCGCGAAGGCTATTTACAAAGCGTGCGACATCGATATCGGGGTTGAGGTCGAAGGCAAACAGCCCGGCATAACCCGTCAGCGTCGCCTTTCCGGGATGCTCCTCGAATGCCGGGTGACGAACGCGTCCGATCGCAGAATGCTCCTTCAGCCGCCCGGCCAGCAAAAGCCCGCTGCGCTCATGCTCCTTGAGACGGACACGCAGCGTGCGCATGCCGCGCAGCAGCAGCCAGGCCTCGAACGGTGACAGTTTGGCACCGACATAGGGGTAAGACGTTGAATTGATCCTGGCGATGGCCTCTTTCGAGCCGACGACGACGCCGGCGACCGTATCGCTGTGACCGCCGAGATATTTCGAGGCGGCGTGAATGACGATATCGACGCCATGCTGGATCGGTTTCTGAAAGAGCGGCGTTGCCCAGGAATTGTCGATGATTGTAGTAACGCCGGCCTCCTTTGCCATGGCCGACAGCGCCGCAATGTCCTGCAGCTCGAAGACGAAGGATGTGGGGTTTTCAAGGTAGAGCAGCTTGGCACCCGACAACGCCTTGCGGACCTCGTCGTGGTCGGCGGGATCGACGAAATCCACTGCGACACCGAGCCTGGCGAGCAGCTTCACCAGAAGGCGGTAGACATCGTTGTAGAGATGGCGGACCGCAACGACCCGGTCTCCCGCCTCAACAAGACTGAGAATTGTCGATGTAATGGCGGCCGTTCCGCTGGAGAAAGCACGTCCATCCTCTGCGCCCTCGAGGCGGGCGACCAGGAGTTCGAATTCGCGAACCGTCGGATTGTCGCCGCGCGAATAGATGTAGTTGCGCGTGCGGCCGGCGAAAACATCCTCCATCGCCTCGTAACTGTCGTAGGTGAAGAGCGATGTCTGGAAAATCGGCGGAGACACGGCGTTGAATGCCGCCGGATCGACAGGCGTAAAGAGATCGTCAGCGACCGCATGGGCGCCAAGGTCGTGCGGGTTGATCGACTGGTTCATGGTCATCCTCTCATGGACAAAAGCTGGGATATGGACGGATGGAAGTCAGACGGTCGGCGGAGCGCTGCCGCAGCACGCGAAGTGCCCACATCAGGCAGACGGCCGATAACAAGCCGGTGAGGGCCGAGGCCAGGAACATGGCTGCCAGCAAGCCTGAAAAGCCAAAGAACGGCGGCAGTAGAGCCAGCAGCGGAAAAAGAAGATATCCATTCTGCGCCAGACCGATGGCAACCGCCGCTTTCGGTCTGCCCTGGGCCTGGAAGAGGATCAGCACCGTCTGCCGCAGGCCGAACAGCAGAAGGGGAAGGTGGGTTGCGACGATCGCTTGTCCCGCGATCCCGATCACCATCGCATCGTCGGTGAAAAACGAGGCAAGCTCTTCGGAGAAGACGAGCGCGGCCAATCCATAGGCGCCACTCACCGCACTGGTGACCACTGTGAGGATGCGGGCTGCCGACAACATCCGGGCCGTATCGCCTCGACCCCAGGCAAAGCTCAGGATCGACTGGGCCCCAAGTGAAATGCCGATGACGGGCAATGTTCCGACCGCGAGCAGCCGCAAGGCAATTCCGACGCCGGCGATGCCGGCTTCTCCGTGATAGGTGCCGGCGAGCGACACCATTGCCGCAATCGCGCCCGCGGTTGCGAGACTGGTCAGCGTCGTCGGTGCTCCCACAGCAAGGACAGGTTTGAGATAGCCGATATCTCCCCACCGCCAGCCAAACGTCAGCCGGACCGTCCCAAGTCGCCTGGCGTGGTAGGCGCCGTAGATGCAAAGCGCGACCAGTTGGGACAGGATGGTTGCGATTGCAACGCCCTGCAGGCCGAGACCGAAGCCGAAGATCACGATCGGGTCGAGGATCATGTTCAGCGCAAAGCAGACGACCAGCGTCCACATGCTGAAGCGGGCATTGCCCTCTGCGATCGCCAGGAAATCGAGAATGATCTGCGCCATCGTCAGCGGCACCGAGACCGCAATGATCATCAGATAATGTTGCGCAAGCGGCTGAAGGGCAGGTGTGGCGCCGAACAGCAGCAAATCTGGAAATGCGATGATTGCGACGGCACTTGCCGCGCCGAAAACAACGCCGGCAGCAAGACTGATCGAGGCAATGGCGCCGGCCCGGGATCGGTTGCCGGCTCCGAGCGTGCGTCCGACCTCCGTTGCGACACCGACGCCGATCCCCTCGCCGAAGGCGGCGACGAGCATGAGGACCGGCAGGACAATCATGATCGCCGCGATCTGGTTTTCACCGATCATCCCGACGAAGATCATGTTGATCGTATGATGGGCGGCGTTGATCGACAGGCCGAACATGGCCGGCAATCCTAGCCGAAGCAGCAGCCTGAGAAGCTCCGGACTGGCAAGGTCTTCCGGGGCGAGGCGCTGCCGTTTCCGGAAGCTGCCGCTTACGTCGCTCATATCGTTCATGACGCAGGCACCCAGAGACGATCGCCGAAGAAACGTTCGCGGCCGAGCATTACCAGGAGCGCCCGCTTGTGCGGAAAATCGAAATGCTTGACCTTGGCAAAACCGGAGCGGTCGAGATTGCGAATCTGCTGCTCGTGGCTGGCGCGTGGCTCACCGACGATGCGCTGCGTGCGGGGATCGTCGAGGAAGATGAAATGCATCAGCGAGGGAAGCCATGCGCTGATCCATTTCTTGCCGCGATAGCCGGGCTCGCCGATCGCCACATGCCATCCGCGATCATAGTCGTCGGCGTCGTAAAAAGGGCCGAGCCGGTTCTCTTTCGCCCAATAGACTTCGAAATAGCCGAAGGGAATGTCCGCGAAACTGCCGATCAGCGGCAGGACATGCGGATCTGCGATCCTTTCTTCCAGGATCTCGCGATGTTTGTCGATCGAACCCGCATCCTCCCAGATCGTGTTGACCTGTTCGTCGTTCATCCAGCGATGAAATGCTGCAAGATCGGTCTCGGGATCGGCCACCGTGAAGGCGATTTCCCGTTCCAGCCAGGGGATGAAACGCCGGTAGACCGTACCCTTCGGCTTTGCGGGCCGGCGCGGATGATAGCGGCCCGCGGTCATCTCCTGCACGGGCGGCAGCGGATAGGACAGCTGCGGCAGCCAGAGCGAGGGCCATTGCCATAGGATCGCCGAATCGAGCCTTCCGCCTGCATCCGCAATGCGTCTGGGAAGGCTTGTCTGATGCCCTTCGAAGACGACTGAGGTGATCGAGCGATCTTCTGCCGTCACGGCTTCGGCGGCTGCCATCAGAAGCTCTGCCGATTGCACCGGATCGCCATGGTAGAAGGTGACCGACGCGATGCCGGCATCGACCTCGAATGCGGCTTCGTGGTGGCCGTAAGCGGTCTTGAGGTGGATGAGATTGGGGGCGAGGCTGACGTAGCTGCGCGACTGCAGCACGCGCCTTTGTTTGCCGGCGTCGAAATCCATAATGTTCTCCTTGGCCGGTCGAGGACCGGTCGGGCTTTTGGCGCTGCGAGCATGAAGCGTGCTCTCGCGCCGATTTAGTAGAATGACGATCCATCTCCCGCTGAGTTTAGGGGTAAGTGAAGAAAAAAATTCTCATCAATTTTCTAAACTGCAGCCTGCCGGATCCGTCACTTGCGCATGACCTTCATCACCGCAGGAGCTGCGAATGGACAATCTTGAACCTCACGACGATCTCTGGATCGCCGTCATCGACACCGAGCGTCGCTACTCGGTCTGGCCGCAGGACAAGCGGATTCCCCTGGGCTGGGAGCCGGCGGGCTTTGCCGGTTCGCGCCAGCAATGCCTAGCGCATATCGCTGACGTCTGGGCGGATCCGCGCCCCCTCTCCTTGCGCTCGGCAATCGCCGGCGATGCGCGTCTCTGAAAACGGCTGGATGGCACGGATGAACAAACAGATCACAAACTTTGCAGATGCCTACCCGACCGATGTCGCAACGGACGCGGTCTTCGAGAGCTTCCCGCTGACGATCGCGCAGAAGCGTATCTGGTCGCTGGAGCAGATCGGCAATGACACGGTGTTTCCAGACCAGGTCATTTCGCTGCGATTAAGCCCGGCGGTCGACGTCAAGACTATTACCGGCGCCTGCCGGACGCTCGTGGCGCAACATCCGTCGCTTGCCACTCGCTTCCGCCGGCTGGCGGGCGGCCGCGTCGAGCAATACAGCGGCGCATTGAACGCGGTACCGATCGAGATTGTCGGTGAAGGCGCTGCTGTTGCGGAGGCCGATGCGTTGACCGCCCAGAAAGCCTTCCGCGACAGGCGCTTTGATCTGCTGGAGGGCCCCGGTGCACGCATCCAGATCGTCCTGCTTTCCGACGGGCAATCGCTTCTGGCGATCGTGCTGCATCCGATCATCTGCGACGACCGCGAAAAATCCGTTCTTGCCGGGTCGCTGGCGCGAATTCTCGATGGCAAACTCGTCGGCGACATGCATCCGCTAGAAATCTCGGCCGGGACACGGGAGGCCGATTGGCTGGAGACGGATGAGACGCGGGAAGCACTTGCCTATTGGCGCGACACCATCGGCCTCGACTATGCGGCCTCGACCTTTCCCACCCGCTTCAACAGCGGCGGGCTGGCAGGTGTGGCGCGCGCTCAGCATCGATTTTCGATCGAGCCCGATCTCTGGGAAAAGCTCGGGCGACATGCGAAGCATGGGGGATATGAGATCGAGCGCGTACTGCATGCCGGCTTTTGTGCGCTGCTAGCACGCTACAGCGGCAACTACGCTTTATTGACCGGGCTCCTGATCGCGCGGCCGGAGAAGCAACACCTTGCGAACCGCGGCCGTGCCGAACAGGTCCTTCCCCTCATCCTGTCGCTGACATCAAAAAGCTCTCTCGACGATGTCATCGCAGCGATCTCAACGGCAACGGAGGAGGGGCTTGCCCGGCTCGTTCCGCTGGAGCGCATCATCCAGGAGCTGGTCGTCGACGAAGCGGCTGCCCAGGAAGCCGTGGTCAAGGCGTTGTTCGAATTCCGCGAGCCGTATCCGGTCCCCAGGCACGCAACCAATCTGGAGCCGCTGGGGGCGCGCGCCGACAGCGAGTTATCCCTGGTGATCGAGGCGGGCCTGGATGGGGCCGCATCCGGGCTGATCGATTATGCCCAGGATCTCTATGACAGCGCGCTGATTGCCCGTGTCTCCCGGCATTTCACCCTTGTGCTCGAACAATTCGTCGCACAGCCGAATGTGCGGATCAAGGACATCGAACTCGTGGGGAGCGACGAACTCGACCAGTTGTCGGCGCCCTACGAAGACGAGGTCGTCAACGATGACAGGCCGGTCCACGAGCTGATCTCAGCCCATTCGCGCCAGACGCCCGAGAAGACGGCGATCGTCTACGGCGACGAGGAGTGGAGCCACGGCTGGCTGGAGGCAAGCACCAACCGACTTGCACATCGGCTGCGTCGTCTAGGTGTTCGCGCCGAGGTGACGGTTGCCATCTTCATCAAGCGATCGCCGGAGGCAATCGTCGGGATCCTCGCGACGCTGAAGGCGGGCGGTGCCTATATCCCGGTCGAGCCGGATCATCCGCCGGTCCGCAACCATCACATTCTGCGCGACGGTGGTGTCAAGATCGTTCTGACCCATAGCTGGCTTCGCCATCGGCTGCCGGAAGAGCTCGACACGATTATCCTCGAACTCGACAAGATCGACCTCGACGGCGAGCCGGATACGCCGCTTGATATTCCCACTCACAAGGATCAGCTCGCCTATGTCATGTACACCTCTGGATCAACGGGGTTGCCGAAGGGCGTGGCCGTCGAGCACGGCCCGCTGACGCACCATCTGCAGAACACCTCGCGTGTCTACGGCATGAGCTCGGCGTCGCGGGAGCTGCCGTTCCTGCCTTTCAGCTCGGATGGCGGGCACGAGCGATGGATGAACCCGCTGATGGAGGGCGGCAGTATCATTCTTCCCGATCAGCCGCTGTGGACCCCGGAAGAAACATTGACGGCCATGCGCAAGCACGGCGCCAACAATGCCAGCATTCCCACAACCTATCTGCAGCAACTGGCGGAATGGGCTGACATTACCGACGGCGCGCCGCCGATGCGGCTTTATTCCTTCGGCGGCGAGGGGCTGGCGCAACCGACCTTCGATCTTCTGTCGCGGGCGCTGAAATCGGAATGGCTGATCAACGGCTACGGGCCGACCGAAACCATCATGACGCCGATGGTCTGGAAGGTGAGGGCCGGCACGAAATTCCAGGGGGTCTATGCTCCGCTCGGTCGCGCTGTCGGGTTAAGGCGCGTCTATGTGCTCGACCCCGATCTCAATCCGTGCCCGATCGGCGTGACGGGCGAGCTCTATATCGGCGGCGAGGGTATCGCACGCGGCTATCTCGGCAAGCCGGACACGACGGCGGACCGCTTCATCCCCGACCCGTTCTCCAAGGATGGCGGCCGACTTTATCGCTCCGGCGATCTGACGCGTTGGCGTGATGACGGAACCGTCGAATTCGTCGGTCGTGTCGACCACCAGGTGAAGCTTCGCGGTTACCGGATCGAGCTCGGCGAGATCGAAGCGGCTCTGCTCCAGCAACCTGATGTCGGCGAAGCCCTAGTGATCCTGCGCGATGACGATGCCGGCGGCGACAAGGCGCTCGTCGCCTACGTCGTTCCCAAGAAAGACGAGAGGTTGGACGTCGAGACGATCCGCGCCGGCCTCGAGCGCAGCCTGCCATCCTACATGGTGCCGTCTGCCGTGGTCGAACTGGAGAAAATGCCGACCAATCCGAACAGCAAGCTCGATCGATTTGCGCTACCAGCGCCACAACCGGTCAAACGCACAATCGTCGAGCCGGCGACCGCGCTTGAAGAAGAGGTGCTGGATGTCTGGCGCCAGGTTCTCAAGCTGGAAGCAATCAGCGTAGAGGATAATTTCTTCGCGATCGGCGGCAATTCGCTCGGCGCGATCCGCATCCTTTCGCTGCTGCGGCAGCGCCGGCCGAAAATCCCGCTGATCGTCGCGGACATCTTCAACAACCCGACCATACGCTCCTTTGCCGGCGTGATGGAGCAGGGGGACGAGCGGGATCTGTCGGAGGTGATCGTGTTGCGCGCATCCGGCGCCAAGCCGCGACTCTATTGCTTCCCGGGCCTTCTCGTCAGCACCCGTGAATATGTCAAGCTCGTCGACTATCTCGGAGCCGACCAGCCGGCAACCGGCTTCATCTGCCACTCGCTTTCCGAGAAAAAGGCAGTCGGTGCTCCGGTCGAAGAGATCATCGAGAGCTATGTCGATTATATCAGGACGCATAGCAAAGACGTGCCCTGCTATTTCCTCGGCTGGTCGTGGGGCGGTCTTCTGGCCTATGAGGCTGCCCGCACCCTGGGCAACGAAGTTGACGTCAGGATGATGGCGATGGTCGACGTTTGCGATCTCGGATCGGAATTCGCGATCGGCGCAAAGCCGAGGTTCCGGCCGGGCGAGCGCGATGCGCTCCATCGAGACGTAGAGGCATGGCTTGGAAGAACGGCGATGCGCCCCGAATGGGACCGGCTGCTGTCGACGATGGACGCGGATACCTACGATCAATTCCTGCGTTTCGTCGGCGACGAGAAGGACCCGCTTCCGACCGACGGGCCCGATATCAGCAGTCGCGAGCATACGTTCTGGGTGCTGATCGACAATGCCCTGATCTTCCGCAAACATCGGCTCGTTCCTCACGATGTGCCGATCTATCCCTGGGCTGCCGACGACAGCCTCAATCGCGGCCTCAACCTGATCGACTGGCGCCGCCTGTCGCCGCGGGCGCGTGCGGCCGAAATCATCACCGGCACCAACCATCTGCACATGATCGGGTCTCCCGCCTTCCACTCAAGGCTCGCCCTGCGTCTCAAGGAAACAGAGAAGGATATCGCATGACCGTCGCTTTTGCCCGCAGGGATACCGAGCCGCTGGATATTGCCGGCATCGGCATCGGTCCCTCCAATCTGAGCCTCGCGTGCCTGTTCGAGTCGGTGCCCGAGATCAGGAGCCGTTTCTTCGAGCGGCGCCCGTCGTTCGACTGGCATCCCGGCATGATGATGCCCGGCGTCGAACTGCAATCGTCCTTTCTGAAGGACCTCGTCACCCCGGTCCTGCCGACCAGCCGCTGGTCATTCGTCTCCTATCTGGTTGCCCATAAAAGGCTCTACGCTTTCCTGAACGCCAATTATGACGCGGTTCCCCGGCAGGAGTTCGCGCGCTATCTAGCCTGGGTCGCCAACGGCGTGGACGGCCTGCGCTTTGGCACGGAGATCCGCGACGTCGAGCATCGCGACGACCGCTTCTTGCTGCGTTTCGACAACGGGCAGGAGGAGGCGCGAAACCTGGTGATCGGCACGGGGTCGTCGCCCTTCGTGCCCGACTGGGCAAAACCGTTCCTGGGTGCCGATTGCTTTCATAACAGCGAGGCCAAGTCGCGTCTCAGCGATCTCGGCGCTGCCCGCATCGTCGTGGTCGGCGGCGGCCAAAGCGGCGGCGAGGTCGTCGAAGCCTTGCTTACCGATCCCAGTTCCATGAAGGAGCTGACATGGATCAGCCGGCGTCACAATTTTGAGCCGATCAACGATACACCGTTTTCAAACCAGGTCTTCTCACCGGAATACGTGCAGGCCTATCTGAAACTTAGCGGCGAGCAGAAGCAGGCCGCGTTGAGGAACTCGATCCTGACCAGCGACGGCTTGTCGATTTCGACGATTCATTCGATCTATCGCCGCCTTTATGCGTTGCGTTATCTCGAACCGAGCACGCTCAATGCATCTTTGGCGCCAAATCGCGATGTGATCCAGATGGAGCGGGACGGCAATGCCTATCGGCTGATCGTCAGGAACCAATTCGACGGCGGGATCGAGGTGCTTCATGCGGATGCGGTGGTTCTGGCAACCGGCTACCGGTTCCGATTGCCGGATGCTCTCGGCTCGCTGGGCGACAGGATAACGCTCGACAGAAACGGCTATCCGCTTCTCAATGACGACTACACGATGCAGTGGACGGGTCCGAGGGCCAACCGGCTGTTTGCGCAGAATGCGGGGCGATACTCGCATGGCATCGCCGACTCTCAGCTCAGCCTGATGGCCTGGCGCAGCGCAACCATCGTCAATACGCTTCTCGGCCGGCAGCACTTCGATGCGGAACCCGACAACGGGCAACTCGCCTGGGCGACGGAGACCGCTTCCGCAATGCCTCATCAGCTCCGGACCGGCTATTCGGACGGCATGCTGTCGTCCTGAAACAGGCGTGTCGAAATGCCGGGGAACCCGGATTGAGAGCAAACAGCCAGCGCAACGACGTGCTGGCTGCCGCTTTCGACCAGACGGTGATGCCAGCGCCGGTCACGATCGCCGCCATCGACCATGACTGGGATGCCATCCTTCCAGGAAAAGGCGACGTTGCGGGGATCCTCGCGCAGCCCGACGCCGAGTGCCTTCAGATGGCTCTCCTTGAGCGTCCAGAGTGCGGCCGCCGCGCGCCCGCGTTCGGACGCAGGCAATTCCGCGAGCCAGCGCCGTTCGTCTGCACTGCAATAGCTATCCACTGCCGCCGCTTCGATCTCGGTATCGGCGCGCTCGCAGTCTATTCCCAGGTGGTCACATGCTGAAGCGACAGCGACCGCCACAAGCCCGTCGGTATTTGCGAGGCTGAATTGCGGCCTCTCACGCCCCTCAAGCCTCAGCTTGCCGCGGTTGTCCGGGGACAACAGGAGCTTGCTCGGCGATATCCCGGTATGCACGCTCAACAGCCGCCGCAGGAGATACCGGCCGGCAACGAAGGAGGCCCGATCCCGGTCAAAATAGTAGGTCGCGGCGCGCTCCCGTTCATCCGGTGAAAGCGACTGCATCCAGCGGTTTCGGTCGCCTTCGTTCTTAGAATACTGCCAGAGCGCGATTTCAATGCCGGCGGCTTGGTCTTCAGGTTGGTGCATTTTTGCTCGCCGTGGCTGCTATCTTCCTGAATTTTCAAGAACTCTGGGTCGTAACGCGTTTAATCGATCGCGGAAGTATTGGTCAACTCAGAAGATCTTCGAGAGTGAAGCGGGAACATTGTTTAGTTAATACTAAATTATTGAATCCGGTGCGAGATCTTGCATCAACCGAGTCATCAGCTGATGTGGAAAATGGCGTGAAACTGGTTCTTGAAACCGGAACATCGCTCAAGTCGATCGGTGAGTACGTTGTCCAGATCAACCAACTGATGGATGCGATTGCCACATCGGCGCGCGAGCAGTCGACTGGACTTGCCGAGATCAACACGGCCGTCAATCAAATGGACCAGGCGACCCAGCAAAATGCAGCGATGGTCGAGCAGTCGACAGCTGCCGTTGCCTCATTGTCCTCCGAGGCGGGCCCTCTGCGGGATCTGGTCAATCAGTTTCAATTGGACGACGAGAAAAGCACGGCGGACGTGCAGCGCATCATGAAGACTGCTGTCATCGGTGAAGGCGACGCGGGAGGATTGTTTATAATCGTGCTTTGCTCGACATGGCACGGCATGCTGCGACCGCTTTCTCCAGAGTGGCGGCCTGCCGTTCCGTCCGTCCCGGCGGCACAAAGGAAATGCAGCGCCACGCTGCGGTGTTATGGCTCCCCGCCGACCTGCCGCCGGCGCCAAGCCGCAGGTGCCTCTCCTGCACGGTTGCGGAAAAATCGGGAAAAATAAGCCGGATCCTCGAATCCAATTTCCCGGCCGACATCCTCGACAGAGCGGATTGTAAACTTCAGCAATCGCTTGGCCTCCAGTAGGCGTCGATCGAGCAGCAGATCCTTGACCGATTGGCCGAATACCTCGCGCGCGGCCTTGTCAAGCAGATGGGGTGTGGTCGCCAGATAATCGACATAGCGGCTGACAGGCCAGTCCTCTTTGTAATGATTGTCGATGGCTCGCCGAAGAGCAATGCCGAGAGCGCCCGCTGGTGATGTCATCTGGACATCTCTCGCCCCAGCAAGACGGGCCAACATCGACAGAGCGACCGAGACAAGACCGACGACAACCTTGTCCTCCTTACCGCCGCTGCCCCGATATTCGTCGGCAATCATTTCAAGCGTCGCCCCGAGCCGTGACCAGCCCGGATCGTGCGCCTCGCCAATGAGCAGTATTGGTGTGTCAAGATCGAGTGCCACCTGTGGATCTATCGCACCCAGTAAATCGTCAGATACCGACACAACGATCGCATCGGATTGCTCGCCGACATCGAAAGCATGAACCACGTTGCTCGGCACGAAGCTGATCGTTGGAGCCGAAAAATTCCAAGTCTGGTCGTCGATGCGATAGACGCCGCCGCCTCGAAACCAATAGGTGATTTGCCCCATGGAGGAATGCTTATGCGGCGCAACATGGCCGAAATGCACGCTTCTGCGCGCCATAACGGTCTCAACATGGAGGAACCCAACATCGAGTGAACGGCTCGGCTCGCCATAGACGAAGAATGAGGGAATATCGTTTTTTGCCATCGTACCGGAAAAAGTACCAGCGAATTGCCTGCTTTGTCCATGGCTCGAAATCACGCGCGGTCTTACCTTCCTGTCACAATCTCAAGGGAGGAACACGGGATGCGACCTGAAGATCACCGGGCAGACAAGACCCGCCCGTTCACCGGCGCCGAATATCTGGCGAGCCTGCGCGACGGCCGCGAGGTCTATATCAATGGCGAACGTATCGCCGACGTCACCACGCACCCGTCGATGCGCAACTCTGCCCGCTCGATTGCCCGCATGTACGACGCGCTTCACGACGAGAAGACCAAAGCGCGCCTGACGTCACCGACGGATACCGGATCCGGCGGATACACCCACAAGTTCTTCCGCGTCGCCAAATCGTCCGAAGACCTTGTCGCACAGCAGGGAGCGATCGCCGACTGGGCGCGCATGTCCTATGGCTGGATGGGCCGCACGGCCGATTACAAGGCCGCATTAATGAACACGCTCGGCGCCAATGCCGACTGGTATGGCCCGTTCAAGGACAATGCGCTCGCATGGCACAAGCGCGCGCAGGAAGCAGCATTGTTCATGAACCACGCGATCGTCAACCCGCCGATCGACAGACACAAGCCGGCCGATGCGGTGAAGGACGTGTTCGTCCACATCACCAAGGAAACCGACGCCGGCATCTATGTGTCTGGCGCCAAGGTCGTCGCGACCTCTTCGGCCCTGACGCACTACAACTTCCTCGCCCAGAGCTCGGCAACCATAACCGAGGACCCTTCGCTGTCCGTCATGTTCATCGTTCCGATGAATGCGCCCGGCATCAAGATGTTCTGTCGCGTCTCCTACGAACAGACGGCCAATGCGGAAGGCCAACCCTTCGATTATCCGCTCTCCTCGCGCTTCGACGAGAACGACGCCATCCTGGTGCTCGACAATGTGTTCGTGCCGTGGGAGGACGTTCTGGTGATCCGGGATGCGGCGAAGATCCTGTCCTTCCATCCGGCCTCAGGCTTCATGCACGGCTACTGCTTCCAGGGCTGCACGCGTCTTGCCGTGAAAATGGACTTTCTCGCAGGTCTCCTCGCCAAGGCGCTCCGCGCGACAGGCGGCGATGCCTTCCGCGGCAACCAGGCCATGCTGGGCGAAGTGATCGCCATCCGCCACCAGTTCTGGGCTTTTTCCGATGCAATGGCGCACAATCCCATTCCTTGGGCGAACGGCGCCGTGCTGCCGAACCTGGAGGCCGCGCTCTGCTACCGGACCTTCATGTCCGAAGCCTATCCCAAGGTCATCGACATCGTCCGGCGTACTGTGGCGTCCGGCCTCATCTACCTGCCGTCCTCGGCAAAGGATTTCCAGAACCCGGAGATCAATCGTTATCTCGCGCAGTATGTCCGCGGTTCCAACGATATGTCTCATATTGAGCGCATCAAGATCATGAAACTGCTCTGGGATGCGACGGGAACGGAATTCGGTGGGCGCCATGCTCTTTACGAGCTGAACTACGCCGGGGCGCCGGAAGAGGTTCGCTTGCAGGTCCTCAAAGGCGCCGAACGTGGCGGCCGCTTGAAGGAGATGGAAGCGCTGGTCGATCAGTGTATGTCAGATTATGACGAAAACGGCTGGACCGGCGACACCTGGCTGCCGCCGCTCAACGATATCCGTCCACTGCGCGATGCGGCCGAGTGAGGGTGGTGTGATGGCCGCTTCTGTCTCGAAGACCGAATTTCGCAATGCGATGGCGAGGGTATGCGCTCCCGTCAATGTCATCACCACCAACGGATCCGCCGGCCGCGGCGGGTTCACGGCGACAGCCATGTGCTCGGTCACGGACGAGCCCCCAACCTTGCTTGTCTGCATGAACAGCCGGTCAGCCCAGACGGGTATCTTTGTTGAAAACCGTCGGTTCTGCGTCAACGTCCTGACGCCGGAACACAAGGATCTGGCCAGCTATTTTGCCGGACAGCAAAGCGACATGGATGCGCGCTATGCAGCCGCCGACTGGATCAACCTGTTGTCCGGGAACCAGGCTCTCGCCAACTCGATCGTCTCCTTCGACTGCCGCCTGATCGAGGCGCGGCCGGTCGGGACGCACAACATTCTGATCGGAGAGGTCGTCGAAATCCGCTCGCGCAAGGACGGGCACGCGCTTCTGTATTTCGACCGTAACTATGTGCATGTGCCGACACAGACCGGCAGCTTCGGCGGTTGATTCCAGGCAGCCGCTCATGTCGGGAACCTTCAAAGGGATTTCAAAATCTCCCTTGACATGCGACTAAATAGTTAACATGTTAAAGATATCGGCGTCTGGGAGGACACATGCCACATTTGACCGTCGAATATTCGGCCAACCTGGAAGGTCGCGCCGATATGGGAGCCCTTTGCGGCACCTTGCTTGAAACGGTTCTGGAAACGGGCCTGTTTGAAATCGGAGCCGTCCGTGTGCGGGCGCTGAAAGCTGATCACTACGCCGTCGCCGACCGACTTGCCGAAAACAGCTTCATCGACCTCAATTTCCGTGTCGGCGCGGGCCGCAGCGCAGAAGAGAAGAAGCGTACGGGCGACGCTTTGTTTGCCGCGGCAAGCGCCGCCCTGGCTCAGCTCTTTGACACCCCCCACTTCGCGCTGTCGCTGGAAATCCGGGAGATCGACGCGGAGTTGAGCTGGAAGAATAACGCCATCCATCCGCGCCTGCGCGGCAAATAACCCAGACTGCCGCTGGTATCGCGAGCGGTTGAGCCAAGGATCATTCCATGTCCATACTTGAGGAAAACATCACCAAGGCGCAAGCCTATCTCGCCCGGTTCAGGGACAACGGCGTCTTGAATCGCATTGGAGGCGAGGACGTCGCTGCAGCCGACGGTTCGACGTTTGAAACGATTTCGCCGGTCGATCTGAAGCCGCTTGCCAACATCGCTCGTGGCAAGGCGGAAGATATAGACCGCGCGGCGAAGGCCGCCAAGGCTGCGTTCCCGGCCTGGGCGGCCATGGATGGCACAGCCCGCAAGAAGCTGCTGCACAAAATCGCCGATGCCATCGTGGCGCGGGCTGAGGAAATTGCCTTTGTCGAGTGCATGGACACCGGACAATCGTTGAAGTTCATGGCCAAGGCTGCCTTGCGCGGCGCTGAGAATTTCCGTTTCTTTGCCGACCGTGCGCCGGAAGCTCGTGACGGCAAATCCTTGCGCGCCGATGGCCAGGTGAACATCACAACGCGCAACCCGATCGGTCCGGTAGGCGTCATAACACCGTGGAATACACCGTTCATGCTGTCCACCTGGAAGATCGCGCCGGCGCTCGCGAGCGGTTGCACGATCGTCCATAAGCCGGCCGAATTTTCGCCGCTGACTGCTCGCCTGCTGGTCGAAATCGCAGAAGATGCCGGGCTGCCCAAGGGTGTATGGAACCTCGTCAACGGGTTGGGTGAAGATGCTGGCAAGGCTTTGACCGAACATCCGCTGATCAAGGCCATCGGCTTCGTCGGCGAAAGCCGCACCGGCTCCATGATCATGAAACAGGGCGCCGACACCTTGAAACGGGTCCATTTCGAACTCGGCGGAAAAAATCCCGTCATCGTCTTTGCCGACGCCGATCTCGAACGCGCTGCCGATGCGGCCGTATTCATGATCTACTCGCTGAACGGCGAACGCTGCACCTCGTCCTCGCGACTGCTGGTCGAAGCGAGCGTCTATGACACGTTCACCACGATGGTCGCCGAGAAAGCCACGCGCATCAAGGTCGGCCATCCGCTCGATCCGGAAACGGTGATCGGCCCGCTGATCCATCCGGTGCATGAGACGAAGGTTCTCGAATATATCGGCGTCGGCAAGGCCGAAGGCGCAACCGTTGCAGCTGGCGGGGCGAAATTCGATGGACCGGGCGGTGGCTGCTATGTCTCGCCGACGCTTTTCACCGGTGCCCACAACCAGATGCGCATCGCGCAGGAAGAGATTTTTGGACCGGTGCTCACAGCGATACCGTTCAGGGATGAAGCCGAGGCCCTCGCGCTTGCCAACGACGTCCAATACGGCCTGACGGGCTACCTATGGACGTCGGATCTCACCCGCGCCTTCCGCTTCACTGACCATCTTGAGGCGGGCATGATCTGGGTGAATTCGGAAAATGTGCGACATCTGCCCACGCCCTTCGGCGGCGTCAAGAATTCCGGCATCGGCCGCGACGGCGGCGACTGGTCCTTTGATTTCTACATGGAAACGAAGAACGTCGCCTTCGCCACGAAGCCCCACGCCATCCAGAAGCTGGGTGGCTGATTTTCAGAAAACCAACGAACACGAGTGCCTGTTTCATGGAGTGAGACAGGCCGGAGGAGGACTCAATGGCACTGCCTGCACCCAATCTCTACCCGCCCTTCAACATCGTGCGCCTCAGCCATGTCGAATTCGGCGTCAAGGATCTCGAAAAGTCGCGCGCCTTCTATGTCGATACGCTCGGCCTGCAGGTGACGGACGAGACCGCCGACACGATTTATCTGCGGGCGATGGAAGAGCGCGGGCATCACTGCATCGTGTTGAAGAAATCCGATAAGTCGGAAGCGCGCGACCTGGGCTTCAAGGTCTATGACGAGGCAGAACTCGACAAGGCAGCGCATTTCTTCAAAGGCAAGGGCTTGCCGGTGGAATGGGTCGAGCGTCCCTACCAGTCGCGCACCTTCCGCACCCGCGACCCGCACGGAATTCCGCTCGAATTCTATTCCAGGATGGACCGCCTGCCGCCGATCCATCAGAAATACGCACTCTACAGGGGCGTGAAGCCGCTGCGGATTGATCACTTCAACTGCTTCTCGCCCAATGTGGACGAGTCGGTCGCCTTCTACAACGAGATCGGCTTCCGGGTGACGGAATACACGGTGGACGAGGAAACAGGCCGCCTTTGGGCTGCCTGGACCCACCGAAAGGGCGGCGTGCATGACATCGCCTTTACCAACGGCACCGGCCCGCGCATGCATCACACCGCCTTCTGGGTTCCGACGCCCCTCAACATTATCGACCTGCTCGACCTGATGGCGACGACCGGTTGGGTTGCCAATATCGAGCGTGGCCCTGGCCGCCACGGTATTTCGAACGCCTTTTTTCTCTACATTCTCGATCCGGATGGTCATCGTATCGAGATTTACTGCTCGGACTACCAGACGGTCGATCCGGACCTCGAGCCGATCAAGTGGGACCTTAAGGATCCGCAGCGCCAGACGCTCTGGGGAGCGCCCGCGCCAAAATCCTGGTTCGAGCATGGCAGCGTTTTTGCCGATACGCCGGTACGCGATTCCGACCTCAAAGCCCAGCCGATCATCGCTCCTTAAACTTCCCACACCTCCCCACCTGGCGGACCTTCGGGTCTGCCATTTTTTGCACAGCAAGCGAGAAGCGACCATGCAGCTCAAGGATCCGACGCTCTTTCGACAGGCCGCACTGGTCGGGACCCAATGGATCGAGGCCGATCCGGACAATGCCATTGAGGTTACGAATCCGGCAACAGGCCAAATCATCGGCCGCGTGCCGAAGCTCGGCGCGACGGAGACTCGTGACGCTATCGTCGTGGCCGAACGCGCGCAAAAAGAATGGGCTGCACGCACCGCCAAGGAGCGCTCGGCCATCCTGCGCAAATGGTTCGAGCTGATGATGGCGAACCAGGATGACCTCAGTTGCATCCTGACGCTTGAGCAGGGCAAACCGCTGGCCGAGGCCAAGGGTGAAATTGCCTATGGCGCAAGCTTCATCGAGTGGTTCGCGGAGGAAGCGCGTCGCGTCTACGGCGACATCATTCCCGGACACCAGATTGACAAGCGAATCCTAGTGCTCAAGCAGCCCATCGGCGTGGTGGCCGCTATCACACCCTGGAATTTCCCCAATGCCATGGTTACCCGCAAGACTGGCCCGGCACTGGCCGCAGGCTGTGCCGTGGTTCTGAAACCGGCGTCTCAGACCCCTTTTTCTGCCATTGCTCTGGCCGTCCTTGCCGAACGCGCCGGCCTGCCTCTCGGTCTGTTCAGCGTGCTCACCGGTTCAGCCCGCGAGATCGGCGGCGCACTGACAGAGAGCTCGATCGTCCGCAAGCTGACATTTACCGGTTCGACTGAGATCGGAGCCGAACTCTATCGCCAGTGCGCGCCGACCATCAAGAAGCTGGGCCTGGAGCTCGGCGGCAACGCGCCCTTCATCGTCTTTGACGATGCCGACCTCGATGCTGCCGTCGAAGGCGCCCTGATCGCCAAGTTTCGCAACAACGGCCAGACCTGCGTCTGCGCCAACCGGCTCTATGTCCAGGAGGGTGTCTATGACGCCTTTGCCGAGAAACTGGCAACGGCCGTCGGCAAGCTGAAAACCGGCAGCGGCCTGGATGAAGGCGTTATCCTCGGGCCGCTGATCGATGAAGCTGCCGTGGCTAAGGTCGAGGAGCATGTCTCCGACGCGCTGGCCAAAGGCGCGCGCCTGATCCAGGGCGGCAGGCGACACGAACTGGGCGGCACCTTCTTCGAAGCGACGGTGCTCGCCGATGTCACGCCAGACATGGTGGTGGCGCATGAAGAGACTTTTGGACCGCTTGCGCCTCTCTTCCGGTTCAAGGACGAGAATGATGTCATCGCGCAGGCCAATGACACCGAATTCGGCCTGGCGTCCTATTTCTATGCAAAGGACCTCGCCCGCGTCTTCCGCGTCGCCGAGGCACTCGAATACGGCATGGTCGGCGTCAATACCGGTCTGATCTCGACCGCCGAGGCGCCTTTTGGCGGCGTGAAGCTTTCCGGCCTCGGACGCGAGGGGTCGAAATACGGTATCGAGGACTTCATCGAAATCAAATATGTTTGCCTCGGCGGCATCGCCTGAGGAGGCAAGGAGAAACCATGTCTCATCCCAAGTTCGTCAGCTTTTCCCGCAATGGCAGCACCGGTTATGGCCTTCTGATCGAGACAGGAGTTGTCGATCTCTCCGCTCGTCATGGATCGAAATGTCCGACCTTGCGGGAAGTTATCGAAGCAGGCGCACTCACCTTGCTGGCCGAAGACGCAAAGAGCCTTCCTGCCGATTTCCCGCTGTCCGAGGTCACTTACGAAATCCCGATTCCCCAGCCGGAAAAGCTGATCTGCGTCGGCGTGAACTTCCCGGACCGCAACGAGGAATACAGGGACGGCCAGTCGGCGCCCGCCAATCCGTCCTTGTTCATTCGCTTTCCGCGGTCCTTCACCGGCCATGACCAACCGTTGATCCGTCCACCGGAAAGCCCGCAGCTCGACTACGAAGGTGAGATCGTCATCGTTATCGGCAAGGGCGGCCGGCGCATTCCCGAAGCGCAGGCGCTCGATCACGTTGCAGCACTTTCTCTCTGCAATGAAGGCACGATCCGCGACTGGGTCCGCCATGCCAAGTTCAACGTGACACAGGGCAAGAATTTTGACCGCACCGGCTCGATCGGCCCTTGGCTCGTGCCCTACGTCGACGAAAACCAACTGGCTGACATCGAGCTAAAAACCCGCGTCAATGGCGAGGTTCGCCAGTCGGATCGTACAAGCCGCATGATCTTCTCCTTCCGCAAGATCATTAACTACATCTCGACCTTCACCACGCTGGTGCCGGGCGATGTAATCGTCACGGGTACTCCGACCGGCGCCGGCGCGCGTTTCGATCCCCCAATCTGGCTGAAGCCCGGTGATGTCGTGGAAGTCGAAGCCGACGGCATCGGCATCTTACGCAACACGATCGCCGACGAGGTTTGAGCATGCTGACGAAAGACCAGATCGAGGAAGCCGCAACCCGTCTCGACGAGGCCGAGCGCACCCGCGTGCAGACCGGGCTCCTGTCCCTGCAATACCCGCAGATCGTTATGGACGATGCCTATGCGATCCAGGGCACCTGGGTGCAAAGGAAGATCGCCGCGGGCCGCAAGGTGATCGGCTGGAAGATTGGACTGACCTCCAAGGCCATGCAATATGCACTGAATATCAATATCCCGGATTCCGGTGTGCTCTTCGATGACATGGTTTTCGAGGATGGCGCGACCGTTTCCGAAGACCGTTTCATCCAGCCCCGCATCGAGGCCGAAATCGCCTTTGTGATGAAGGCGCCGCTGAAGGGGCCGGGCGTCACCGTCTTCGACGTGCTGAACGCCACCGACTATGTGACACCGGCGCTCGAAATTCTCGATACCCGCATCCTGCGCATCGACCCGGAAACGAAAAAGGCCCGCACGGTCCATGACACGATTTCCGACAATGCCGCCAATGCGGGCATTGTTACCGGCGGGCGCGCGGTGCGCCCGGACCAGATCGACATGCGCTGGATGGGTGCGATCGTCAGCCGCAACGCCGAGGTCGAGGAAACTGGACTTGGTGCTGGCGTGCTCAACCAACCAGCGCGCGGCATCGCCTGGCTTGCCAACCGGCTGGCGCAATACGGCGACGGCATCGAAGCGGGACAGATCGTGCTCGCCGGCTCCTTCATCCGGCCGATCGAAGCCCGGCATGGCGACACCATTGTCGGCGACTTCGGACCCTACGGCACCGTCAGCCTGTTCTTCGAATAAGGATCGCCATCATGCCTGCCCCCAAGAACACTTTCAAACAAGCACTGCGGGAAGGCCGGCCCCAGATCGGTCTCTGGCAGGCGCTGGCCAATCCCTACACGGTCGAAATCTCCGCTGGAGCCGGCTATGACTGGCTTCTGCTCGACGCCGAGCACGCGCCCAATGACATCCCGCTTCTGGTGTCCCAGTTGCAGGCGATGAAGGGAAGCGACAGTCATGCGATCATCCGCCCGCCGATCGGTGAGACTCATATCATCAAGCAGTTGCTCGATATCGGCGCGCAAACCCTGCTTGTGCCGATGGTCGACAGCAAGGAACTTGCAGACGCCATGGTGAAGGCCGTGCGCTATCCGCCGCACGGCGTGCGCGGCGTTGGCGCTGCCCTGGCGCGGGCCTCTGCGTTCAACCGTATTCCCGACTATCTGCAAACCGCCAATGACGAGATCTGCCTGCTATTGCAGATCGAAAGCCGGGCGGGTCTCGCGGCGCTGGACGCTATCACTTCCACCGAAGGCGTGGACGGCGTGTTCATCGGGCCCGCCGATCTCGCTGCCGATATGGGCTATCTCGGTAAGCCAGGCGCATCGGAGGTCCAGGCCGAGGTCGAACGCGCGCTTTTGCGAATCCAGAGCCATGGCAAGGCTGCGGGCATTCTCACTGGCGACCTTAATCTTGCCAAGCGTTATCTTGAACTGGGCGCGACCTTCGTTGCTATCGGCAACGATGTGACGCTGCTCGCCAATGCCACGACAAAGCTGCTTTCCGATTTTCGGGTTGCCACGACGGCCAAGGCGGTGGCGACTGCAAACACCTACTGAGCTAAACGTCTTCGCCGCTTGGCTTGCCGTCAAGTTTCAGGGCGGCAAGGTCGTCAAGCATGTTGAGCAATTCTTCGACACGGCTTGCACCGAAGCGGGCATCGATGTCCGCATAGACCCGACGGCTGTCCGGCATCACCTCGTCAATGATGGCTTTGCCGGGCGGCGCAAGCTTTAGAAGCACCCGCCGCCCATCCGCCTTGTCCTTGTGCTTGGTGATGAAATCACGCTCCTCGAGCGAGCGGATCATGCGGGTGAGGCTTGGGGCCAGAATGAAAGCCTTTTCCGCGACTTCGGTGGCATCCAGCGTTCCTGCCTCAGCCAGCGCGCGGATCACCCGCCACTGCTGCTCGGTCACGTTATGGGCCGCAAGGATTGGCCGAAAGTGGCTCATCACCGCTTCACGGGCGCGCAGGAGCCCAATCGCAAGCGAGCGCCGCTCGCGGGAAGCGGGGCCGGCAGAACCCATGCCACTTTCTCTATCGTCGATCGGTTCATTCTTCATGCTGGTTCTTTCTATCCGGTGTTTCGGCGCTTGTGCAATCGCGGGCATTCGCAGATCCTGCTGGATCGAACCGCAATTAAGTTGACAAATGCCGCGAAGAGTATTTCCTTAACATAGAAACTATCTCGGCGGAGCCCGCGATTTTTCATTTAGTCTTTGGGAGGAGGCTAACATGCAGCAAATGGTGGAATTGGGGGCCCTGATCCCCAAGCAATGGCCAGTAACTCCCGTGGACGACTGGACTGATCAACTGAAATCAATCTGCGGGAGCTTCAATTCGCGCCGCGTCGAATGCAAGGTCGTCACCGGCAGCGCTACGATCATGGACGCTGGCGGTCTGGAACTGGCACAGGTGGCCAACGATCTCGACATCATCCATCGCGACTTCATCGACATCAAGCGTGACTACGGCGAGAACCTGTTCCTGTTGTTGCAACTGGAGGGAACCTGCGGCATCGAGCAGCGGGGTCGCCAATCAATCATCGCGCCGGGCGACTGCATTCTGGTGGACAGCTCGGCACCCTCCATCTTTCATTTCGGCGGTCATTTTTCCAACCATCTGTCCGTCCACCTGCCGCGCCAGTTGATCGTCGCCGGCAAGGCCGCACAGGTGGAGATCTCGCGGCGGCTCGAAGCCGAAGACCCCATGTCGGCGATGTTGCGGGCGCTGGTCGCCAAGCTGATCCGCACCGATGCACAGGACAAGCGGGCACAGAATTTGAGAGAGTTGCTGTTCAGCGCCACGCGTCAGGCCTTTGCAATGGATGAGGACCCGGATCAGTCTTTTCCGGTTGATAGTCCAGGCGGGCGACTGGAAATCGTCCAGATTCTGATCGACCGGCACCTCACCGACGAACACCTGACGCCTCAGTGGCTGGCCGACAAGGTTGGCATCTCGTTGCGCACGCTGCAGGATGACTTCTCGGCACTCGGAACCACGGCGACATCTCTTATCCGCCTGCGGCGCCTGCACCTGGTTCACGAACAGCTGCTCCAGATGAAGAACGGACCGTCCGCGCCAACTATCGCCGAAGTTGCCTATTCCGCCGGCTTCAACGACATCTCCTATTTCAACCGCTGCTTCCGCAAAGCCTTCGACTGCTCGCCGAAAGACATCCTGCAGCACTAGAGTCGCGTTTTTGTCCTATTCAGACCGCGCCGGAGCCCAAGACAGCGCGGCGCACATGGAATTGAATGCCTCTCGAAACATTGCTTTGGGAGGAGTTCGACATGAAGCGCTATACGCTGCTCATCGGCGGTACCGCGGTGGAAACCGCACATCACGTAGACATTCGCAACCCATCCACCGGCGACATCGTCGGTGCCATGCCGATGGCGACCCAGGCCGACCTTAATGCCGCAGTGGAAGCAGCCGGCCTGGCATTCGCGACGTGGAAGCTGAAATCCAGCACCGAGCTTGCCGACGCGTGCCGGGCCGTTGCTGCCAAAATCGAAGCCCATGCCGAGGAACTCGCGCAATTGCTGACCCTCGAGCAGGGCAAGCCGCTCAACGGTCTCGGTTCGCGTTTTGAAATCGGCGGCGCGCTCGCCTGGACCCGCCATACCGCGGAAATCGAACTTCCCATCGAGGTGCTTCAGGATGCGCCGGAGGGCCGCGTCGAACTGCATCGCAAGCCAATCGGCGTCGTCGCCTCGATCACGCCATGGAACTGGCCGGTGATGATCGCCTGCTGGCACATCATACCGGCGATCCGCACCGGCAACACCGTCATCATCAAACCATCACCGCTGACGCCGCTATCGACGATCCGACTCGTGGAGTTGATGAACGAGGTTCTGCCGCCCGGTGTTGTCAACGTCGTTACGGGCGAAAACGAGATCGCCGCCGCACTGACCGCCCATCCCGGCATCGCCAAGGTTACCTTCACCGGCTCCACTGCTACCGGCAAGAAGGTCATGGCCAGCGCCGTCGATACGCTGAAGCGTTTGACCCTGGAACTCGGTGGAAATGACGCCGGGATCGTCCTGCCCGATGCCGACCCGAAAGCAATCGCCGAGGGGCTGTTCTGGGGTGCCTTCATCAACAACGGCCAGACCTGTGCCTGCCTGAAGCGCCTCTACGTTCATGACAGCATCTACGACGCCGTCTGCGAGCATCTCGCCGCCTACGCCGCCAACATCCCGGTCGGCGACGGCATGGAGGAAAGTTCGGTGCTGGGTCCGGTGCAGAACAGCATGCAGTACGAGATCGTCGCCTCCTTTGTCGAGGAGGCGAGAGCCAGAGGTGGGCGCATTCTGACCGGTGGCAATCCCAACGGCGGCCCCGGCTATTTCTATCCGGTGACGCTGGTCGCCGACATCGATCATGGTGCCAAGCTCGTCGATCTTGAGCAGTTCGGCCCGGCCCTTCCGATCATCCGCTACAGCTATGTAGAAGAGGCGATCAGAAAGGCCAACGACAATCCGGCCGGTCTCGGCGGCTCGGTATGGGGGGCGGATCTCGCCAGGGCGAAAGAGGTCGCAAGCCGTCTCGAATGCGGTTCGGTCTGGATCAACAAGCATGGTGCAATCCAGCCGAATGCTCCGTTCGGCGGGGTAAAGCAATCCGGTATCGGCGTCGAATTCGGTGCCGACGGATTGAAGGAATTCACCACTATCCAGACCGTCTTCTGCTGACGTGAAACACCCGGCACGCGCTGTTTTTCCTGCGCTGCCGCGATGGAGCCTATCATGAACGAATTTGACTACATTATCGTGGGCGGCGGCTCGTCTGGTTGCGTCGTTGCCGCGCGTCTCTCCGAGAACCCCGGCAACAAAGTGCTGCTCATCGAGAGCGGCACGCGGGATGCCGACAAGTTCATCCATATTCCGGCGACATTTTTCAAAGTCATCGAAAGGGGCAAGGACGTCCAATTCTATGTCTCGGAACCGGACAAGGGCCTGAACGGCAAGCCGAACGTCGTGCCGCAGGGCCATGTCATCGGCGGCGGCAGTTCGATCAATGCGATGATCTACATTCGTGGCCAGCGGGAAGATTATGACACCTGGGCCCAGATGGGCTGCCGCAACTGGTCCTACGACAAGGTGCTGCCGGCATTCCGGGCTGTCGAGGGCAATCAGCGTCTCTCCGGCGAATTCCATGGCGCAGAGGGCGAACTTAAGGTTTCCGACCGTCGCTTCGGCCACGCCCTGTCTTGGGCGTTCATCCGCGCTGCGCAGGAAGCAGGCATCCCCTATAACGAGGATTTCAACGGCAAGGTCCAGGAGGGCGTCGGCTTCTATCAGACGACGACCCATAACGGCCGGCGCTGGAGTTCCGCGCAATCCTTCCTGCGCGACGCCGAAAAGCGTCCCAATCTAACGATCCTGACCAGTACGCGCGTTCACAAGGTGCTTTTCGAGGGCAAGAAGGCCGTCGGCGTCCTGACGGAGACAGGCACAACGTACAAAGCCCGCAGCGAGGTCGTTCTGACGTCCGGCGCACTCGCTACGCCTAAAATCCTGCAGCTGTCCGGGATCGGCGACGCCGCCCATCTGCAGAGCCATGGCATCGGCGTCGTTTCCGATCTGCCCGGCGTCGGCGAGAACTACCAGGACCATCTCGAGGCCACCGTTCAGGTCGAGGTCAAGGATCCGATCTCCATGTTCGGGCAGGACAAAGGGCTCAGGGCCGCTGGCCACATGCTGCAATACCTGCTGACCAAAACCGGCTTGCTGACCTCGAGCGTCGTGGAATCCGGTGGTTTCGTCGATACGGCCGGCGCCGGACAGCCCGATGTCCAGTTCCATGTGCTGCCAAGCTTCGTCGGATTTGGCGAACGCGCCGCCGTCCTCGGCCACGGCATTTCGATCGGCCCCTGCTTCCTGCGGCCCCAATCCCGTGGCACGGTAAAGTTGCGCTCGGCCGATCCGAAGGACAGAGCCCTGTTTCACGCAAATTCCTTCTCCAATCCGGCTGATCTGGAAACGCTTGTGCGCGGTGTCGAATGGGCGATCCGGATCACCGAGGCTCCGTCCCTTGCGCGGATCGTCAAGCGGCGGGTTCTGCCGGAACCTGGCATCGAGAAAGATCCGACTTCCCTGCGCAACTATATCCGGAGCATCTCCAAAACCGTTTTCCATCCGGCGGGCACCGCCAAGATGGGCCCCGCCGAAGATCGCATGGCGGTCGTAGGAGAGGATCTGAAAGTGCGCGGCGTCGAGGGACTTCGGGTCGCCGATGCCTCCATCATGCCGACGCTCGTGTCCGGCAACACCAATGCGCCCTGCATCATGATCGGCGAGCGCGCATCCCGCTTCATTCTCGGCAAGGAGGCCGCCGCATAAGCGAAAGCGGCGCCCTTTTTGACTTTCATGCAACGTTTCTTTGGGAGGAGAACACATGACCAAGACAACTCTGTTTCTTGCTGCATCGACCGCCGCGATCATCTTCAGCGGCGGCTCGGCCTTCGCAGCCCCCGCCTGCGGGCTCAGCAACGGCCAGAAAGCGGCCGGTGAACCGATAAAGGTGGGCGCCGTGGTCGGCCAGACAGGCCCCGATGACTTCTCGTCGTCCGCCGACGCGGCGCGAGCCTATTTCAATTGCGTCAACGAAAACGGCGGCATCAATGGCCGACCGATCGAGTATTTGGTTGAAGACGACCAGTGGAATCCGGAAGTCGCCAGTCAGGTCGCGACCAAGCTGGTAAAGGACGAGCAGGTCGTAGCCCTTGTCGGCAACGGGTCGTTCGTCGAAATGGGCGTCAACGCCAAACTCTATGCCGACGAAGGCGTCATGGCGATGGCCTCGGCGTGTGCCGTGGCGGAGTGCTTCGAATCCTCGAACATCGTTTCCACCAATGAAGGGCCTTTGCCCTCCAGCGTCGGTGCGGCGCAATGGGCCGTCGGCAATCTCGGCGCGACGAATGTCGTGTGCATTGGCCTCACCATTCCGTCGGTCGGCCCCTATTCCTGCGGCTGGACGGAAAAATACATGCAGGCAAAGGGGCTGGCAGGAACAAGCATCCTGCTTGACCCCGCCGCCGCCGACATGAATGCTTCTGTGCTGGAAACGGTCGCCAGCGGTGCCGACACGGTCCTCGTGAATCTGCCCGCCGGCATGGCGGCCGCCTACCTCAAAGCGGTCGAGGAACAGAATCTTCGCGACAATTTCAAGTGGATCTCCTCGACCCCGCTCTATGATGCCGACGTCCCCGGCATGCTTGGTGCCTATTGGGACGGCGTGATGAACGTCAACATCGAGTTGACCCCGATCGACGGCACAGAACCTGACGCCGCCAACTGGCGGGAGGTCATGCAGAAGCATGCCCAGCCAGAGGATCCCCGCGACACCTTCAGCCAGTCCGGCTATCTCTCGGCACGTTTCTTCGTCGATGCCCTGTTGAAGCTCGATCCGGCCAAGATCGATCGGGCCTCGGTGACCGAAGCCATTCAGCAGATCAAGAACGAGAACTCCGACCTGTTGTGTGGACCATACTATGTCGGCAAGGCGGACCGGCATATGCCGAACCATGCCAACATGATGGTGCAGATCTCAGGCAACGGCTTCAAGGTCATCAGCAAATGCGCGGACGTCGACAGCGCCTATCTCGATCCGATCCGCGCCGCTGAAAAAGAACTCGGCATCACCAACTGATTGGATACGCGATGAACGCTCTCGGCCTGTTCCTGGTTTCCGGCCTTGCCGTTGGGGCGCTTTATGCCCTCGGCGGCGTCGGGCTGGTGCTTCTCAACCGCGCCACGGGCGTGCTGAATTTTGCCTACGGCGCCATGGGCGCCGCAGGTGCCATGACCGCCTGGCAACTGTTGCAGTGGAACTGGCCGGAACCCATTGCCTGGCTCGCCTGTATCGGCATCGCGCTGGTCCTGTCTCTGGCGTTCGGCCGGCTGATCGCCCCGGGACTTGCCCATCGTGAACCGGTGGTCAAGGCGGTGGCGACCCTCGGGTTAGCGCTTGCACTGCTCGGCGTTATGAACCTGATCTGGACCGTCACGCCGCGCAAGCTTTCGTTGACACCCGACAGCCTCTCACTGTCGGTCGTCGGTTTGCGCGTGACCGCGACGCGGTTGATCGCACTGGCTGCTGGCATCGGCGTGACACTCGGCATGGGATTGTTCCTCGCCCGCACGCGCATGGGCCTGATGATGCGTTCGCTTGCCGACAACCGCGAAATTGCGGCCATCCTCGGAACACCGGTCAGGCGCGTCGAAACTTTCGCCTGGGGCATATCCGGCGTTCTTGCCGGCTTCACCGGTCTGTTGTTTGCCACCCTCGTCCGGCTCGATCCGGCGGTGCTGACCTTTCTTGTGATCCCGATCATTGCCACGACCATCATCGGCCGACTTGCCTCAATCCCCGCGACCTTCGCCGCCGGGCTCATCATCGGCATGTTCGAAAGCCTGCTGACCCTCTACAAACCGTTGGCGCCCTTCCGCGTTGCCACCCCCTTCATTGTCGCGATTATTGCGATGATGTGGATGCAGCGCGGCCGCAAACTGACATTCGCCGGACAGGATTGACGCCATGCAAACCGTCATCGAACCGCTCGCCGCTAAAATCTCCACACCCCCTACGGCCTTGAGACCACTATTGCAGAGATACGCGCCACAGATGTTTTTCACTGCGATGGCCGTCATCGTGCCCCTCGCCGCCAATGCGCTCTGGGTGAAGGTGTTGACCGGCACGGCAATTTATACGCTGACCGCCGCCAGCATCGCATTGTTGTATCGCCGGCTGGGGCTGGTATCCCTTGCGCAGGTGGCGCTGATGGGCTGCGGCGGCTGGATCGCGCTACGCCTTGCCCATGGCCTCGGCCTGCCGTTCGAACTGAACCTCCTGTCCGGCGGCTTGTTTGCCGGAGTGATCGGCATGGTCCTCGCCTATCCGGCGCTGCGCATGCGCGGTCTCTATCTGGCGCTGATCACCCTAATGGCCGCTGGCGGTTTCGGCATCCTCATCAACGTCTTGCAGTTCCCCAACGGCGGCGGCGGCCTGACCGGTTTTGCCGTCCAGGCCGTCACCTACATGCCGCGTCCATACCTGGCGGCGTCGGACAGCGCCTATTTCCGCTATTGCATGGTGGTCGTGGCGTTTGGGTTCCTGCTGATCGACTGGCACGAGCGCAGCCGCGCCGGCCGGGGCTGGGCGCTGATCCGCAAGAGCGAGGCCTCAGCCATGGCAGCGGGGGTGGACGTTACACGCTACAAGGTCTGGGGTTTTGCCCTGTCCGGCTTTCTGGCCGGAATCGCCGGCGCTCTTCTGGCGGGCAATCTCCAGCTTCTCGACGCCCGTTCCTTTCCGCCAGCAGAATCGGTGATGATCTTCGCGCTGACCATCGTTGGCGGTGCATGGCACTGGTATGGCGCGGTGATTGCCGCCCTGCTCTACCGGCTGGTACCGGCCTACCTCAACGACCTCGGTATCAATGGCGATACCGCCTATGTGATCTTCGGCCTTGCCCTGATCCACGCCCTGATCACCGCGCCGAAAGGCCTCGCCGGTCAGTTGACCGATGCGGTCAGAGTTTTGCGCTCACGGGAGGAGAAGCGATGATCTCGATCGACGACGTCACCGTCACCTTCGGCGGTGTCACCGCGCTCAACTGCCTGACCGTCATCCTCGATAAGCCGGTCTTCGGCATCATCGGCCCGAACGGAGCCGGCAAGACCACCTTCCTCAATGTCCTGTCCGGCTTCGTCACACCCCAGTCCGGCCAGATCACTATGGATGGAGCAGATATTCTCCGGCTCGCACCGCATCAGCGGGCACGCTGGGGGCTGCGCCGTTCCTTCCAGAAGGAGCAGGTGGTCGATGAACTGTCGGTCGAGGACAATGTTCGCGTCGTACTCGACCCCCTTCCAATGTCGGGAAACGATCGCGAACGTGCGCTGATGGCCGCTCTGGAGTTCGTGGGCCTTTCCGCCGTTCGTGGTCTGAACGCCGCTGGCCTCAACGCCTTCGAACGCCGGATGGTCGAGATTGCCCGCTGCGTTGTCGGCAAGCCGAGGCTGATCCTCCTCGATGAACCCGGCGCCGGGTTTTCACAGGGCGAAGTTGACAGGCTTCGCCAGATCATCGACGGCATCAGGGCGTTCAACAGCGCAACGACGCTGCTGATCGACCACGACGTCGATCTCATTCAGGCTGTCTGCCAGGACACGATGGTGCTCGATTTCGGGTCGCTGATTGCCGTTGGCGCGACTGCGGCTGTGCTGACGGATCCGAAGGTCCGCGCAGTCTATCTCGGCGTGGAGGATGTGGCTGCATGAGCACGTTTACGGTCAGCAATTTGTCAGTCGAGCGCGGCGGCAAGCGGGTCATCGATGATCTGAGCTTCACATTGCAAAGCGGTCGCATCACCGCCCTTCTCGGCCCCAATGGCGCCGGCAAGAGTTCGCTGGTGCTGGCGATTGCCGGTGCGCAGCCGGTCGCCTCGGGTACGGTGGCGGTCGATGGACGGGTCGTTTCCGGGCAATCGCCGGAGGTTGTGCGGGCCGCGGGCATTGCAGCGGTACCGGAAGGCCACCGCGTGCTTTCAGGCCTCAATGTCGAGGACAACCTGCAGGCCGCAGGCTTTCAGCAATCGGCAGCAGACGCCGCAAAGGCGGTGGACGAGGTCTATGCCATCTTCCCGGAACTGGCAGAGCGCAAGAAGCAGCGTGCCGGCTCCATGTCCGGCGGTCAGCAGCAGATGCTAGCTCTGGGCCAGGGCCTCGTTGCCCGCCCGAAATTCATCCTTGCCGACGAGATGTCGCTTGGGCTCGCGCCGCTGGTCGTCAAACGGCTGATGGCCGTGCTGTCCCGTCTCGCGGCCCAGGGAACCGGTATCCTGCTGATCGAGCAGTTTACTGCTCTCGCGCTTAAAGAGGCACACGACGCGCATGTCCTGTCGCGCGGCCGGTTTTCTTTCAGCGGGGCGCCGGAGATACTGCGGCAAAATCCCGACATTCTGCACAAGGCCTATCTCGCCTGAGTTCCACGTCCTGCCGCCCATCATCGGAGCGATGGTCGGGGAGACAGTTGCATCGATACTGGCAGGTTAGGCCGAACCGCTCTTCGACCCTCCTTGTAACCCGATCGTTTCCCGGCGGTTTCGTTCCGCCGCGAGAAGCAGAGTCAAGAAACATCCTCACCTTGGTTGGCCGGAAACGGGCTGGCGGAAACATAGCGTAAATGCCGCCCACCGGCAGCGACCATTCAGGAAAGAGTGGAGCAAGCTTTCCGGCACGGATATCCGCTCACCAGATAGGCCCGTTTGCGATTCGCAGCATGGGTATTCGTCATTTTAGGTCGAAGTAGCACGCGACCTACACCACCTCCCGGGACACGATCCAATGGAGTCCAATCCATCGCGTGCCAGGATTGCCGTGTAGCATCCTTCGATCTCGCCTCCCTGTCCCGCTATAAGTGGCGCGAAGTGAGGTGGCGGGCTTCGTCCTCCGCGGCATTCACAGCCGTCGCAAGCAGCGCGGATAGAGCAAAAATGAGCGATCTAGATTTCATTTCCCACTCTCTGCGATTCCGGGACACACAATACCGAAGCAAGTCGACAGCTCTTTGACTCCTGCCGCATTGAACCTCAGGCTCGCCGGTCTGCAACGCGTGCCATAGTGTCGGCGGGGGCCGGCAGGACAGCTCGGCCATTTGAGGCGGGCACCCGATAGGGTTAGCGTGTTAAGTATTGTAGAATATGCGGATATGCGCATAATTTCCGCGGCTGCCGCTGCTAGGCAAGATTGATCGAGGGCTCTGGAGATCCCATGGAAACAATCGTCGAGGACGCCCGTGTTGACGTAGTGTCGCCCGAACTCGTAGTCGATGCACTGTTTGCGTGCCGAAAGACGGCGGCGATAAGGGCGGCCATCGAGCTTGATCTCTTTACTCATATAAACGAGGGCGAGACGGCAGCATCGCTGGCGTCGGCAACAAGCGCCTCGGAGCGTGGGGTGCGCATCCTGTGCGACTACCTTGTGGTACATGGTTTTCTGACAAAGGAGAGCGGACAGTACCGAATGACGCCCTCGACCAGAATGTTCCTCGATCGCAATTCGCCGGCCTATATGGGCGCGGCCGTCGAGTTCACGGCCGCACCCGAAATACTGGATAATTTTCTGCGCGATCCGGCCGCCGTCGTGCGAAACGGCGGTTCGGCCGGGCTTGCGAACGTGTCGGCAGACAACCCCGTCTGGTTGAAGTTTGCGCACGGCATGGGCTCCTTTACCGGGCTCAGCGCCAAAATGCTGGCTGGCGAAATCTCCGGCTGGCCGAGGCCTCCCAAAAAGGTGTTGGACATCGCTGCAGGTCCAGGCGTTTTCGGGATCGAAATTGCGAAGGCCTTTCCAACGGCGGAGATCGTCGCCGTCGACTGGGTCGCAGTATTAGCGCTGTCGAGGCAGAATGCGGAAAAAGCCGGCGTGGCTGACCGGTACCAGACGATAGCCGGCAGTGCTTTCGATCTTGAGTGGGGCACGGGTTATGACCTTGTCCTGCTTCCGAATTTTCTGCACCACTTCGATTTGCCGACATGTGCCCAACTGTTACGAAAGATCATCGCCAGCCTTGCAGAGCATGGTCGGATCGTCGCGGTCGATTTCGTGCCGAACGAAGATGGCGTGTCGCCGCCTTTTCCCGCAGCGTTCTCCTGGGAGATGCTCGCCAGCACGCCGGCTGGCCAGGCTTATACGCAAAGTGAGTTGACCGAGATGGCAAGACTTGCCGGCCTTGTCGGCGTCACGGTCAAATCGATGCCACCAACTCCGGCAAGCGTTATTCTCTTTGAATAGCCGGTCGACCGTCATCTGCGTCGCCTAGCTGACACCTGCCGAGTCACTGCGCTGAAGCATGTGGCCGCTACAAAAAGCGCTTATCGTTCGCCGCATTTGCTCGTGCCCGGCGGTTCGATTCCGTTCAAGGCGGTCGTCCTGCTTTTTGTGGCAAAGCATTATGGACACAGCGATATTCTCATATCCCGCCGCATCCTGTAGGCTCGATATCTGCAGCCCTCAGGAATTTTAGATCGATGAAGAAAACTTTCAATCCGGCCTCGGTGCGTCGGCCTTTTGGAAATTACAATCACGGCCTGCTGGTGCCGCCCGGCGCATCGCTCCTGGTCACATCGGGCCAGCTCGGCATCGGTCTCGACGATGCTGTTCCGAGCGACATCACCGCGCAGGCGGAGCTCTGCTTCGAGGCGATCAAGGCGATCCTGCAGGAGGCGGAGATGAGTTTTGCCGACGTCATCCGTATTTCGGGCTTCGTCACCCGCCGCGAGGATTTCCCGGCCTATATGGCCGTGCGGGATCGCTATACGCTCGATCCGAAGCCGGTTTCCACCTTGCTTGTCATCGGCGGCTTTACGCGCCCTGAGTTCCTGGTCGAAGTGGAAGTGACGGCCGCGAAAATTTTCTAAAAGCGCTCCATCGCGTCTCCGACGCGGGCGAGGAATTTTGCCCGCGTCTCCGGCGTGCAATTGTTCATGTCGTAATGGGCGAGGAACGTCACCGGCCTCACCGGATTGATCTGCGCCCTCAGCACGCGCTTGACGATTTTCTTCGGCGGGTTGCCGGCGGCGAAGGCGCGGAAGGGCGTTGCGCCATAAGTCAGGACGGCTGCGAGCTTGCGGATGTGGCGCAGCCGCGATTCCACCTTGCCGTTGACCAGCTCGAAGGAAACGCCCGGCAGCCACACGCGGTCGAAATATCCCTTCAGGATCGCCGGAAAGCCGAAATTCCAGATCGGGGTGCAGATCACCAGCCCCTCGGCCGCCTTCAACCTTTCGACATGCGATCCCACCAGCTTCAGATTTTCCGGATAGTCGTGATAGACGAGCCGGTCGCGGCGCGAGAGCACCGGATCGAACTGCTCTTCATAGAGGTCGCAGCCATCCACCGTATGCCCGGCCTTCTGCAGACTCTCGACGGTCTGCCGGTAAAGCGCCTTGCCGTAACTTTCCTCGACCGGGTGAGAGTGGAGGACGAGAACCCTCATGAGGCCTCCATCAGGGCCGCCAGGCCGGGGAAGAGATAGTTCTTACCGGCGTTGAAGTCGAAATCGGGATTTTCCCAGGCGATCATCTTGCCGGGATTGAGCAGGCCCTTCGGATCGGTTTCCTGCTTGAAAGCGAGTTGCACAGCGTCGGTGCGCTTCATGCCGCCTTCTTCGAGCGTATAGCGGTGCGGGTTGAAGATCGGGCATCCATTGTCCTGATGGATCTTGATGATCTCCTCCAGCCGCTCCTCGGTGGTGTAGCGCACCAGCGGCAGGCCGGAGCACTGGATCTGGCCGTCAAATTTGATGAATTCGAGATGACCCGGCACTTCGTCACCAAAGATTTCGACCATCTTCCGAACCTTGGCGACATGATCCGGTCCCGGATATTGCACCTGCAGATAGGTGAAGCTCGGGTCGACCTTCAGCGCGCGCAATGTCGTGTGGTTCCAGGCAAGCTCGTAGGCATGCGGGATGCCACGCATGCTTTCCACCTTGTCGGAGCGGAACATGATCTCGCCCTTCTGCGCCGCCGTAAAGGCCAGAAAGGCATCCATGGAGTGCGGCGCGATCATCAGCACGACGATCGACTGGCCCTGACGGATGTAGGGTTTGTGGCGGGTGAAATAGTCGTGAGGGATGGGAGCGGCGATCGGGGCAATTTCCTTGACGAGAATGCCGTTGCATTTCGCCAGCGCGTCGGAAAAGCGCACCGCTTCCATGAAATCGTCATAGCCGACCAGCACGTCGACCCAGTCATAGGCAGGCGCAAGCGGCATCTCGATCTCGGTGATGATACCGTTGGTGCCGTAAGCGTGGCTCACCTTCTGGAGATCCCAGCCGGTGAGGTCGAGCACGCGCGGTTCGGCTTCCATGGTGATGACGCGCAGGCGCAGGATGTTTCCGAGGTCGCGCAAGCCGCCCCAGGTGATCGAGCCAACGCCGCCCGAGCCGCCGGCGATGAAGCCGCCGACCGTCGCCGTCTGCGCGGTGGAGGGGTGGAAGCGCAGCTCCTGGCCGGAATGGGCCTTTGTCTGCTTGTCGAGCTGGGCAAGCACGATGCCCGGTTCGCAGATGACGCGGCCGGGATGGATCTCCTTGATCTTGTCCATGGCGGCGAGGTTGAGCACGATGCCGCCGGAAAGCGGCATGGCCTGGCCGTAATTGCCGGTGCCGGCGCCGCGCGGCGTGACCGGCACGCCATGGGCATAGGCGACCTTCAGCGTCCTTATGACCTCTTCCTCGGTCTTCGGTGTGACGACGAGATCGGCGGAAACATTGTCGAGTTGCGCCTTCAGGATCGGCGAGTACCAATAGAAATCCCGGCTCTTCTGGCGCACCAGCGCCGGATTGTCCTCGACGGCGATGCCTTCGAGTTCCTTTTTGATCTTCTGATAATCGGCCATGTCAGGCTCCAACGACGCTATCGAGTTCACGGTAATCCGGCAGGCTGCGGTCGATCACCTTGCCGCGGCGAAGCACGACGCGGTCAGACTGCGGACGGGACAGGAATTCACTCCAGCGCCGCGCGCTGAAGAGCACGAGATCGGCCGGATCGCCGGCGGCGATGCGGCCCTTGTCCGGCCGTCCGACGATGGCGGCGGGCGAGGTGGTGACGACACGGGCGGCGGTATCGAGGGGGTGGTCGAGATGCAGAATCCGGACGGCCTCGCGGAAGACCTCCACCGGATCGAGATCGCCATAGGCATAGAAGGGGTCGCGGGTATTGTCGGAGGCGACCGCGGTCGCGACACCGGCGGCGGCCAACTCCTTGAACAGGGTGACGCCGCGCCAGCGCGGGGTGCGGCCGGGATAGCGGTCCTGCAGATACATGTTGCACATCGGCAGCGCGATGACCGCGATACCTGCCTTGGCGACCAACTCGACGGTGCGCGCGGCAGTGTCTTCGTCTTGGCGGGCGAGCGAGCAGCAATGACCGGCGGTCACCTTGCCCTCGAACCCGTTGCGCAACACGGCCTCGGCAATTGCCTTCAGCGTCTCGGCGCCGCGATCATCCGTCTCGTCGACATGCAGATCGATATCCAGGCCATGCTCCGCGGCAGTCCTGAAGAGCGTGTCGAGCTGCCAGACAAGCTCCGGCACCATCCTGGTGACACCGCCAAGCAGGCCGCCGGCCTGTCGGATTGTTGTGACGAGATCGGCAAAGAAGATGCTGTCTGCCATGGCATCCAGCGGGAAGAGGGCGACCGCCTGCAGTGCAATCCTCTCCTTCCAGGCATCCCGGATTTCGGAAAAGACCTCGAAGGAGATGCGATGCTGGGGCGCAAGCGAATCCAGGTGCGTGCGGATCAGGCTGGTGCCATGGGCATAGGCGGAGCGGAGCGAGAATTCCATGCGCCGTTTGACGTCTGCCGCCGACCAGTTGGCTTCCCGGTCGGCCCTGACCGCATCGAGCGCCCCCATGAAGCTGCCGTCGGGATTGGCCTGGCGCGGCCAGATATGGCCTTTGTCGAGATGGGTATGGATATCGGCGAAGCACGGCCAGACCATGCCGTCCTTAAGATCGGTCCTGGCATAATCGGCGGGTGCGGCGCCGGCCGGCCGGATGGCGGCAATGACGCCATCGGTAATGACGATATCGGCCTTGACGAGCCCCTCGACGGCGGGCGCGTCAAATCCCACAACGGCAACGGCGGGCAGCGTTGCATTGCTCAGCACGAAGCGGCCGGCATTGGGCGGGGAGATGAAGGAATAGGTCATCAGTTTTCCCGTTTCAGGCTGCTCTCATGCCAACGGTGCAGGCTCAGCCAGGAAATGAAAGAGGTGATAGCGAAGATCGCTACACCGAGCAGGGAGAGCATCAGCAAGGCTGCAAAGAGACGCGGGATATTCAGCCGATACTGTGCTTCGAGAAGCCGGAAGGCGAGGCCGGATCCCGCGCCTGCCGAACCTGCCGCAAATTCCGCGACGACAGCGGCGATCAGCGCAAGGCCACCGCCGATCCTGAGGCCGGTCATGAAATAGGGTTGGGCGGCAGGCAGTTTGAGAAAGAGCAGCGTCTGCCAGCGCGAGGCGCCATAGAGCTCAAAGAGGTTGATCAGATTGTGGTCGACGCTCTTCAGTCCCTGGACCATATTCGAAAGGATCGGGAAAAAGGCGACGAGGAAGGCGCAGATCAGCAGCGCTACCTGCGTCGACGGCGCATAGATCAGGATAAGCGGCGAGATGGCGACGATTGGCGTTACCTGCAGGATGACGGCAAGGGGATAGAAGGCAAGCTCGACCCAGCGTGACTGCACGAGAAAGATCGCAAAGCCGACGCCGCCGACAAGCGCCAGCATCAGCGACATGAAGGTGATCTTGGTGGTGACCCAGAGGGCAGGCGCAAGCGTACCCCAATCCGTCACGAAGGCGTTTGCCACAGCGGCCGGTCCTGGCAGGATATAGGGTGGCACGCCGGACAGTTTCACATAGGCGTACCAGACGAGGATCAACAGGGCGATGACGAGGAAGGGGATGGCGATGCGCAGCGCAAGATCGCGGCGCCTTGCGCTTGCGGTACCCTTAACCAGCAGCGGCGATGTGTCTGTTTCGTCACTCATCAATGATCCCCTGCCGAATTGATCGCCCCGATCAGCGAATGCGATACCGTTTCGCAGGCCCTGCGGTATTCTTCCGAAGTGCGGTAGTGCGCGTCGCGTTCGAGGCTGGTGATCAGCGGGACGTCGGCATGCACGCGCCCCGGCCTTGCCTTCATCACGACGATGCGGTTCGAGAGATAGGCCGACTCGAAGACCGAATGCGTCACGAAAATCACCGTAATGCCGGTCGCCTTCCACAGCCGCAGCACGTCGTCGTTGAGCTTCTGGCGGGTGATCTCATCGAGTGCGGCGAAAGGCTCGTCCATCAGCAGCAGCTTCGGCTTCGTCACCAGCGCACGGGCGATCGAGACGCGCATCTTCATGCCGCCGGAAAGTTCGCGCGGATAAGCCTTGGCAAAATCCTGAAGGCCGACGGTGGTCAGCACTTGCATGATCTGGTCATGCGCGGCGGTCTTCGAAACGCGCCTCAACCTCAGCGGCAGATGGACATTGTCGAACACGTTCTTCCAGGGCATCAACGTCGGCTCCTGGAAGACAAAGCCGATATCGCCCTCCGGCAGACCTCTGGAATTGATGCGCGAACTGGGCCAGTCGATCGTTCCCGAGGTGACATCGCCGAGACCGGCGATGATGCGCAGTGCCGTCGACTTGCCGCAGCCGGAAGGGCCGAGCAGGCTGACGAACTCGCCGCTTTCGACCGTGAGCGACATGTTCGAAAGGGCGACAGTGCCGCTGGAAAAGACCTTCGAGACCGCCTGCATGACGACCAGTGGCCGCTTTCTCGCTTCCTTCGAAGGCGCCGGCTTGGTTTCGGCTAGGGACATTTTCTCGCTCATCTATCGAAGGGGATGCGGTCCGCCGCCAGAGAAGCGGCGGACCTGGCCTGGGAGGCTTATTTCTTCAGCGCCATTCCGGCGCCCTTGCAGACGAACTTCGTCGTGAAGGCCTTGGTGTAATCGGTATCGGCCTTGAACACCTTGATGGCGGTCATCTCGTCGAAGAACTTCTTGTAATGGGCGTCGGTAATGCAGCCGATGCCCTTGTCGAGGCTGTCGCCGGATTCGATGATGCCGTATTCCTTCATCTTGGTGATCGAATAGGCGATCTGGCCGTCCGTTATTTCAGGATTGTCCTTCTTGATCAGCGCGTTCGCCTTGGCGTTGTCGCCGTAAAGGTAGTTGTACCAGCCCTCGATCGAGGCATCGACGAAGCGCTGCACGACGTCGGACTTGCCGTCGATCATCGCCTGCGTCGTCGTGATCATCGTCGAATAGGGTGAATAGCCGTTGTCGGCGAGCAGGAAGACCTTCGGTTCGAAGCCTGCCTGCTTCTGGATCTCGTAGGGTTCGGAGGTCAGGTACCCCTGCTGCGCAGACTCCTTGTCTGCGAGGAAGGGGGCGGGACTGAAGTTATAGGGCTTGTACTGCTCGTCCTTGAAGCCTTTGAAGTTGGCCTTCATCCATTCGAAATAGGTGAGGTAGCCGTCTTTGCTGAGGAACAGCGTTTTCAGCTTGGCGAGATCCTCGAACTTGTCGACGCCGTTGTCCGGATGAGCGATCAACACCTGCGGATCCTTTTGGAAGATCGCGGCGACATCGACCAGCGGAATGCCCTGCTCGACGGCGGATATCTCTCCCTGAGGACCACCCATGTAGAAATCGAGCTTGCCGGAGATCAGCAGCGCGCTGCCTGCAGCATTCGGGCCGCCCTGGACGATGGTGACATCGAGGCCGTATTTTGCATAGGTGCCGTCGGCGACGGCCTGATAGAAGCCGCCATGTTCGGCTTGGGCAAGCCAGTTGGTCCCGTAGCTCACCTTATCGAGGGCAAGCGCCGGCGAGGCGGCGGCAAGCATCGAGGCGAGGCCAAGGCAGCTCAGGAATTGTCTGTTCGTCTGTGCTTTCAACATGGTCGGCAGTTCCCCTTTTGTGGCAGAGGGAAGCCTTATCCGGCTCCCTTTTGAGAGAATTTGAGCCATTGCCATGCGCTTTGAAAAGCATCAAAATTCGTGCGCATTGATGCCTTTTCGGCATCTGTCGGAAAGCTGAAGATAATTTGTGCGGCCTGCGCAAAATTTATGCATCGGAGAGACCATGCTGCACTCCAGACGCCTTCTTTACATCAACGAGATCGCCCGTTGCGGTTCGATCCGCAAGGCGGCCGCGCGCCTTAACGTGGCGTCGTCGGCGGTCAACAGGCAGATTTTGGCGCTGGAGGAGGAGATCGGGGCGCCGCTTTTCGAGCGGCTGCCGCGTGGCCTGCGGCTGACGGCTGCCGGCGAGCTCTGCATCGAGCATATTCGCGATGTGCTGAAGAATTACGAGCGCCTGGAGGGACGCATCCGCAGCCTCAAGATGCAGCAGGCAGGCAAGGTGCGCATGGTGACGACCGTTGGGCTAGCCGCCGGGCCGCTGCCCGAAATCATCGCGCGCTTTCTTTCCGAGCATCCGCGCGTCTTCGTCCAGCTGCGCAACGACACTGGCGGCACGACGGCCAACCCCGTTGTATCAGGCGAGGTGGATATCGGTCTTGGCTTCAATATCCCCGCCATGCCCGGCATCCGCACGCTTGGAAATTTCGATATCCCGATCGGCGTCGTGCTGCCGCCGGGGCATCACCTGATCGGTCCCGGGCCGATCAACCTCGCCGATGTCACCCAGGAAAAACTGGTTCTGGCGCAGCCGGGCACCAGCCTGCGCGAGGTGATCAACCTTGCTTTTGCGCGCCTGCCCATTTCGGTCGAGCCGGTGCTGGAAACCAATGCATCGGAGATGCTGAAACAGCTGGTCAAATGCGGCACCGGGCTGACGCTGCTCAATCCGCTCGACGTCATCACCGAATGCCGGCGCGGTGAACTCGTCTTCCGGCCGATCGCCGAGCCGCATGCGCGTTACCAGCAGATGAAGCTGTTTGCCCGTGCCCGTGCGCCGCTCGACGCGGCCACCAGCCTTTTCGTCGAATATCTGCTCGCCGAACTGCTCGGCCTGGTGCAGGAATTGCAGGCCAAGGGTCATATCCCACCAGATGTGAAACCCGCGGCTGAACCTATTTCACATAGAGATTCGAAAGCGGATAGGCCTTGAGGTCCCGGAGCAGCCCGACGAACCCGTTGACTTGATGGCGGCAGATCGCCTCGCCCTTTTCGGCAGTGGCAACCGAGGCATCGCCGACCACACCGAAGGGATTGAGGTCATGCGCGATCCAGGCCAGCGAATGCGGCGGCAGAGGCTGAAGAAATTTGGATTGCTCCCGCATCCCTTCGGCCTTCGAGGAGAAATTCTGCGCCTTGTCCATCCGCACCAGCTCGGGGCGAAAGTGCAGCATCAACGACGTCTCGACATCGCCGCCGTGGATGCCGTATTTGCTCTCGTGATCGCTGACCATGCCTTCCGGATGGCCGAAACGGCCCCATTGCGTGGAGACCACCGCCATTTGATAACGCACGCGCAGTTCGCGCGCGACGATGCTCATGATGTCGACATTGCCCCCGTGGGAATTGACGATCACCATCTTCCGCAGCCCGGCTTCGGCAACCTTTGCGCCGATCGCCGTCCATACGGGGATGAGCAGCTCGGCACCGAGCGACAGCGTGCCGGGGCCGTAGATGTGTTCGTTGGCCTTGCCGATCTCCTGTGTCGGAAGGACCAGCATGTCCAGATCCTCCGGCCGCTGTCTCTTCAACTCCGCCAGCATGCCGGTCGCGATGGCGACATCCGTTGCGATCGGCAGATGCGGGCCGTGCTGTTCCGTCGAGGCGATGGGCAGAACGGCAATCGTGGTCTCGGGGGAGAGGCCGGCAAAATCATATGTATTGAGCTCGTTCCAGTAAAACGGCGTGGGCATGCGGTCTTCCCCTTTCGTCACCTGCTTCGATAGGGAGTAGGGAATAATGATGAGCCCGAAAAGCATCATTTTTTGCGCATGGCGCTGCTTTTTTTCGCGCGCATCGGCGGGCGTTGCTCCGCTGGCGCTTCCGCGTCCAAGGCAACCTCATTGAAGTTGTGGCTCGGGGCATCTTATGACCGCGGCTCGGAGAATTCATGAGCCAGATCGATAACCGTATGCAACGGAAGGGGTCTAATCAGGAGGCGGAGTTGCACTACCTCAGCAGACGGCGTTGACGCGCCCATGTCCAACAAGCAAGGTGGAACAGTTCATGCCAAGCCAGACACAACTGGAACTTTCCCGTCGAGATCTACTTATCTCGTCGGCCGCAACGATTGCGGTCACCGGAGCCGTCGCGCCCGCGGCGGCACAGTCCCCAGGAAATGACATGGCCTATACATCGAAAGTTTCCTTCGCGGTGAACGGTGAGAACCGCGATCTCGAGGTCGACAACAGAACGTCGCTGCTCGACGCACTGCGCGAGCACCTGCATCTCACCGGCACGAAAAAGGGATGCGATCACGGCCAATGCGGCGCATGCACCATCATGGTCGACGGCCACCGCATCAATTCCTGCCTGACACTGGCGGTCATGCACGAAGGCGATCAAATCACCACGATCGAGGGCCTCGGCCAGCCTGAAAACCTTCATCCGATGCAGGCGGCCTTCGTCAAGCATGACGGCTTTCAGTGCGGCTACTGCACGCCGGGACAGATCTGTTCCTCCGTGGCGGTGCTCGAGGAGATCAAGGCGAATATACCGAGCCACGTCACCGGCGATCTTACGGCAGAGGCGGCCGTCACTGCGGTCGAGATTCGCGAGCGCATGAGCGGCAATATCTGTCGATGCGGCGCCTATTCCAACATTATCGATGCCATTTCGGAAGTCGCGGGGATTAAAGCATGAGAGCCTTCACCTATGAACGTGCCTCATCCGTCGAGGCCGCAGCCAAAGCAGCCTTAAATCCTGAAACCAAGTTCATCGCCGGCGGCACCAACCTCCTCGACCTGATGAAGCTCGAGATCGAGACACCGGCGCATCTGATCGATGTCAACGGCGTCGGCCTCGACAAGATCGAACCCACGCCGGAGGGCGGGCTGCGCATCGGCGCCTTGGTCCGCAATACCGATCTTGCAGCTCATGAAACCATTCGCCGCGATTACGGCCTGATCTCCAGGGCGCTTGTCGCGGGTGCCTCCGGGCAACTGCGCAACAAGGCAACCACGGCCGGCAACCTCCTGCAGCGCACGCGCTGTCCTTATTTCTATGACCCGAACCAGCCGTGCAACAAGCGGCAGCCGGGCAGCGGCTGTTCCGCCATCGGCGGCTTCAGCCGCCAGCATGCGGTGGTCGGCACCAGCGAAGCTTGCATCGCCACGCATCCGAGTGACATGGCCATCGCCATGCGGGTGCTCGATGCTGTTGTGGAAACTGTCAAGGCCGACGGCAGTCGCCGCGCGATTGCGATCGCCGACTTTCATCGGTTGCCCGGCGACACGCCTGATATCGAAACCGTTCTTGAGCGCGGCGAGTTCATCACGGCGGTCCTGCTGCCACCCCCGGTCGGCGGCAAGCACATCTATCGCAAGGTGCGAGACCGCGCCTCCTATGCCTTCGCGCTGGTCTCGGTCGGAGCGGTGATCCAGCCGGACGGCACAGGACGGGTCGCCGTCGGCGGCGTCGCCCACAAACCGTGGCGCATCGAGGCAGCCGAAGCCGAGCTGCCGAAAGGCGCGCGAGCGGTGGCAGGCGTGCTTCTTGCCGGCGCCCGTCCGACCGAACAGAACCGTTTCAAGATCGATCTTGTCGAGCGCACGCTCGGCGCCGTCATTGCCGAAGCAAGGGGTTGAGCCATGCAGTTCGATACGCCAGCGACAACCAACCCGATCGACAATCTGAAGGTCGTCGGTCAGCCGATCCACCGCATCGACGGTCAGCTCAAGACGACCGGCCGCGCGATGTACGCCTATGAGTGGCACGATCCGAATATGCGCTATGCCTACGGCTATCCCGTCGGCGCGGCCATCGCCAAGGGCCGCATCACGTCCATGGACGTTTCCGCCGCCAAAAAGGCTCCGGGTGTGCTTGCCGTCGTGACGACGCTCGACATCGGCGAGCGGAAGAAGGGCAGGTTCAACACCGCCAAGCTTTTCGGTGGCGACGAGGTTCAGCACTATCACCAGGCAATCGCGGTCGTCGTCGCCGAGACCTTCGAGCAGGCACGCGCCGCAGCCTCCCTGGTCAAGGTCGACTATGCCGAAGAAAAGGGTGTGTTCGATCTCGGCCAGGCAAAGGATTCGGCCGTCAAGCCGGATGAATCGCAGCAGCCCGATACAGCGGTCGGCGACTTCGAGGCTGCCTTCGGGTCAGCTCCCGTCACTGTTGACGCGTCTTATACGACGCCCGACCAGTCGCATGCGATGATGGAGCCGCACGCATCGATCGCGGCCTGGAACGGCGACGAGGTGACCGTCTGGACCTCCAGCCAGATGATCGACTGGTGGCGCTCCGACCTTGCAACGACGCTCGACATCGACAAGGAGAAGATCCACCTCATGTCGCCCTTCATCGGCGGCGGATTCGGCGGCAAGCTGTTCCTGCGGGCGGATGCCGTGCTGGCCGTTGTCGGCGCGCGTGCGATTGGGCGCCCCGTCAAGGTTGCTTTGCCGCGACCGTTCATGATGAACAACACGACCCACCGGCCGGCGACGATCCAGCGGATCCGCATCGGAACCGAGCGTGACGGCAAGATCACCGCCATTGCGCACGAAAGCTGGTCCGGCGACCTTCCGGGCGGAGGACTGGAGACCGCCGTCAACCAGACGCGGCTCCTCTATGCCGGTGCAAACCGGATGACCGCGATGCGTCTTGCGACGCTTCATCTCCCGGAGGGCAATGCCATGCGCGCTCCGGGCGAAGCCCCCGGACTGATGGCGCTCGAAATCGCCATCGACGAGATTGCCGAAAAAGTTGGGATCGATCCTGTGCAGTTTCGGATCGTCAACGACACGCAGGTCGATCCGGAAAAGCCGCAGCGGCCTTTTTCCCAGCGCAATCTCGTCGGCTGCCTGACGCTCGGTGCCGAGCGGTTTGGCTGGGGTGAAAGGGGAAGGCCGGGTTCCAGGCGGGACGGCAGCTGGCTGGTCGGCATGGGCGTCGCCGCTGCCTTTCGCAACAACCTCGTCCTTCCCTCCGGAGCCCGGGTAAAACTCGACCGGGAAGGCGTCGTAACGGTCGAAACCGACATGACCGACATCGGGACGGGCAGCTACACGATCATCGCCCAGACCGCCGCCGAGATGATGGGAGTGACGATCGACAAGGTCGCCGTCCAACTCGGCGACTCGCGTTTTCCGGTTTCTGCAGGTTCCGGCGGACAGTTCGGTGCAAACTCTTCCACGTCTGGCGTCTATGCAGCCTGTGTCAAGCTGCGTGAAGCCATCGCCAAGAAGCTCGGCTTCAACTCCGAAGACATCGTCTTCGAGAATGGCGAGGTCCGCTCGGGCAATCGTTCGGTGCCTCTTGCCGAGGCCGCCGGTCCGGATGGTCTTGTCGGCGAGGACACCATCAAGTGGGGCGAGCTCACCGAGACGCATCAGCAATCGACATTCGGCGCGCACTTCGTGGAGGTTGGCGTCGACATTGCCACGGGAGAAAGCCGTATTCGCAGAATGCTCGCAGTCTGCGCGGCAGGTCGGATCCTCAACCCGATCACGGCCCGCAGCCAGGTGATCGGCGCGATGACGATGGGGGCCGGCGGCGCACTGTCCGAGGAACTGGCGGTCGACACCCGTCGCGGCTTCTTCGTCAATCACGATCTCGCCAGCTACGAAGTGGCGGTGCATGCCGACATTCCGCACCAGGAGGTGATCTTCATGGACGAGACCGATCCGATGTCCTCGCCGATGAAGGCCAAGGGCGTCGGTGAGCTCGGCCTTTGCGGCGTCGCGGCAGCAATCGCCAACGCCGTATACAACGCGACCGGCGTCAGGGTTCGGCACTATCCGCTGACGCTTGACAAGCTCATCGGCGGCTTGCCGGACGTGGCCTGATCACGTCGACGGCGGTCCGAAAGCCGGACCGCCGTTAATTCCTGTAGGATTTCCCATGCATCAGACACTTGCGCCCATCACAGCGCCAACTCCCGTCAGAGCCTCGTCCACCGACGATCCGGCGGAACTGCTTCGCTTCGCGATAGACGCCCATGGTCTTGGCGTGGCGGCACTTGCCACCCTCGTCGAAATCCGAGGCGGGGCCGCGCGGGCGCTCGGCGCTCATATGGCGGTTGCCGCAGACGGACGGTTCTGCGGCTATGTCTCCGGCGGATGCGTCGAAGCCGCCGTCGCTTCCGAAGCGCTCCTGGCAATGGCGCAAGGACGGGACCGTATGGTGAAATTCGGCGACGGCTCGCCCTTCTTCGACATCGTTCTTCCTTGCGGCGGAGGAATCTCCATCGCTATCCATGTTCTGAAAGATGTCGGCGCTCTGCAGCATGTTCTGGATCGTCTCGGACAAAGGCAGGCAGCCGGTCTTGTCTACTCGCCGGAGCGGCAGACGCTTATATCGGTCGACCCGCCGCTGCGGACGTGCTGGACCGAGGGTGATTTCCTGACCGTCTATCGTCCTCGCACTCGTGTCGTCCTTTCCGGACAGACGCTTGAAGCGCAGGCCGTCGCACGATTGGCCGAGGCTTCCGGCTATGATGTGATTGCCGTGGCGCCGGAGCGGCCGGTTGCCGATACCATCGATCCTTTCACCGCCGTCGTGCTCCTGCATCATGACATCGACGCCGAAGCCGCCATTCTCGAGACCGCGCTTCACTCGCCGGCGTTCTATATCGGCGCGCTCGGCAGCACTCGGACGCACCGTCGACGGGTCGAGCGATTGACAGCCATGGGTTTCAGACGCGACGACATCGGTCGTATCAAGGCGCCCATCGGGATGTTCGGCCCGACTCGGGATGCAACCTCGCTCGCCCTGTCTGTTCTGGCTGATGTCGCCGCGGCAAGACTGGTGGCTTATGCGTAAGGCGTCAGTCGCGATCGTCATTCTCGCTGCCGGCAAGGCAAGCCGGATGGGTGAGGGCGGGAAGCACAAGCTGCTGGCCGCGTTCGACGGCGTGCCGCTTGTGCGGCGGTCGGCATTGACCGCGCTCGCTGCGGATGCAGCCTCCGTTATTGTCGTCACGGGGCATCGCAGGAGCGAGATCGAGGCCGCGCTCGATGGGCTCGATCTGACTTTCGTCGACAACCCCGATTACACCAGCGGCATGGCAAGCTCGCTCATAGCAGGATTCTCATCGGGGGACGCTGACGGCGCCGACGGCATTCTCGTCATGCTGGCCGATATGCCCGGCATTTCCACGACGCATCTCGATGCCCTAATTTCCGCCTTTCGCAATGCGGGCGGCGAGGCTGTCGTGCGCGCTGTTTCACAGGGCAAGCCGGGCAATCCTGTCATCTTGCCCCGTTCTCTCACTCAGGCAGTCCTCAGGCTTGAAGGCGATGTCGGCGCGCGCGATATCATCGCCACATCAGGCCTGCCCGTGCTTGATGTCGATGTTGGCGACGCGGCCTTGCTCGACGTTGACACGCCGGACGAGATATTGGCGGCCGGTGGCGCGTTGAACTGACCCGCGGAAAATACAGTGAGATGAGGATGATTTGACGCAACGGTTCGAGCTGGATTCTCCGCGGCTTTGAATTCGCCACTCTCAGCCGCGGATATGCCAAGCCGTCATCTTGCAGCCGATGTCATCAACGCACCGACCTGAATGCCTCTCGCAGTTCCTCAGCGAAAAGCTGGGGCTGTTCCCAGGCTGCGAAGTGACCGCCCATATCGACACGGTGGTAATAATGCAGCGTGGGGTAGGCCTCCTTGCTCCAACTCTCCGGCGCCTGGTAGATCTCCTTTGGGAATACGCTGATTGCCACCGGGATCTTGATCTCTTTGGTCTTCTGGGCGTCGGAGCTGAAGTTGTTGTTGTTGTTTTCCCAATAGAACCGCGACGAGGATGCCCCAGTGTTGGTCAGCCAGTACAATGTGATGTCATTCAGCATTTCGTCCTTGGAAAAAACACGCTCGGGAATGCCCTCGCTGTCGCTCCATTGAGCAAATTTTTCGTAGATCCAGGCAGCCAGACCCGACGGCGAGTCGGAAAGCGAGTAGCCGATCGTCTGCGGACGCGTCACCATCATGGCCCCATACGCCGCATTCCGGCCGAAAAAGGTGCTTAACGAGTCATAGGCTTCCCGCTCGGGCGCCGAGAGCCCCTCAGGAGCCGGGTCTCCACTGTTGATCGCCTTGGTGAGATTGCCCGGAACCGTCGCCGGCATATTGAGATGGATACCAAGCAAGCCCTTCGGTGCCTGGCGCGCCAGCGCGTCGGAGATAACGGAGCCGTGGTCGCCGCCCTGGGAAACGTAGTGCGCGTAGCCGAGCCGCTTCATCAGGATGTCCCATGCTCGCGCAACGCGGTCAGGCCCCCAGCCAAGCTCCGTCGGTTTGCCCGAAAAGCCGTAACCGGGGATGGAAGGGATGACGACATCAAATGCGTCCTCCGCTTTACCGCCATAAGCAGTCGGATCTGTAAGAGGGCCGATCGCCTTGATGAACTCGAAGGTCGAACCCGGCCAACCATGGGTCAGAATGACCGGAAGCGCGTTGGGATGACGGGACCGCACATGAATGAACTGGATATCGACCCCGTCGATCGTCGTGATGAATTCCGGAAGTGCATTGAGCTCAGCCTCGGCCTTGCGCCAATCGTATTCAGTGCCCCAGTAACGGACCAGATCCTGGACGCGCGAAAGTTGAATGCCTTGCGAGGTGTCGCTCACGGTCTCCTTGTCTGGCCAACGCGTTTCGGCAATGCGCTTGCGCAGATCGTCAAGCTGTGACTGCGGAACGTGGATCTGGAACGGGCGGATCGTTTCGTCGGCCTCGATCGGCGTCGCCGGCCCGTCAGATGTGACGTCGGCGGCACTCGCTGGCACAAGGTAACCGGCTGGGAACAGCAACATCGGCCCAACCGCCATCACCATTGCTCCGCGGGCAAGCCGGCGCCAGGCGAGAATATTGTCAAACTTCTTCATGAGGCACTCCATGTTCTTGTCGCCCGGGGCGACATTTCGTGACGGAGTGATCTCTGACGGGTCTGCGTATCTGGCATGTTTCAAGAAATGCCAAAAACGTATCAAAGTGAGTGGCGGCTACACACACATGGAACGCGATCGTCAGCGCCAGAATAGGAAATCAAACACCTATTCCTGCCTGCGGAGGCTGCCCAGCATAGCCTTGAATCCCGCAACCGCCCGCTTCGAAACCGCCTCCGGGTTCTCGGCATTGGCGATCCACAGCGCCATATGGCTGCTGGCGCCATTGATGAGGCGAGCGGCGGTTTCGGTATCGATGTCGATGACCTCGCCATCGGCCTTGAGACGGTCGAGGCTGCGGGAGAGGGCGGCGATACAGCCGGGGGTGTTCTGCCATTGCGAGATGTCGCCGAGTACAGCCGGGCCATCGCGAAACATGATACGCTGGATTTCGGGCTCCAGCGCCATTTCGATATAAGCGGAGCACTCGTCGACAAAACCCTGCCAGCGCGTCGGAGCGGCGGCCGAGACCTCGTTCAGCCGTTCGGTCATTTCCGCATCGATTTCGATGATGACGGCCTGGAGCAGGCCCCTCTTGTCACCGAAGTGGTGATAGAGGGCCCCGCGCGTCAGTCCCGCTTCGCCGGTAAAATCGTCCATCGAGGCTTCCGCATAGCCGATCGTGCCAAAGGCACGCCGCCCGGCTGCGATAAGTTTGCCGCGGGTCTCTGCGATCATCTCCTGGCGCGGTTTGCGCATGGCTACTCCAATTGGCATACGCCGCGTATCTTTTTCATTGACATACGAGGCGTATGCATTATCTAAACACATACGCTCCGTATATAAGTGTTCTGTCCGATAGTTGGAAGGATCGTCCCATGTCAAATCCGTATAAGCAAATATTCGCGGCACCTGGAGCCAAGGGCTTCTCCGCAGCCGGCTTTTTCGCACGCCTTCCCATCGCCATGGCGCCGATCGGCATCGTTGCCATGCTCTCCCAGGCACATGGCGAATATTGGCTGGCAGGCGCCGTGTCGGCGACCTATGCGCTCACCAATGCGGTGATCTCGCCGCAGATTTCGCGAGCGGTCGACCGACTGGGCCAGACGGCAGTCGTCGTTCCCACAACCATCGTATCCGTGCTGGCGTTCATCGCGCTGATCACCGCGGCCAACCAGAACTGGCCGGTATGGACGCTATTCGCCTCAGCCTTCCTCGCGGCGGCTATGCCAAGCATTCCGGCGCTGATGCGGGCGCGCTGGACGGAACTCTTTCGCAACCAGCCCGAGCTCAACACCGCCTTCGCGTTCGAAAGTGCCGCGGACGAACTGGTCTATATCGCCGGCGCCTCGCTGTCGGTCGGGCTGGCCGTGGCCCTATTCCCCGAAGCCGGCATGATGGTCAGCACAGCTTTTCTGGCGCTCGGGACGACCGCCTTCATCGTGCAGCGCGGCACCGAGCCGAAGGTGCGTCATGTCGCCGGCGCGGCTTCGGTTGGCTCCGCCATCCGCCAACGCCCGGTGCAGCTCATCACGCTCGCGCTGATCTTCGTCGGCGCGATCTTCGCAACCGCTGAAGTGACTGTTGTCGCCATCACCAAGGAGCTTGGTCAGCCGAATGCGGCAAGCCTGGTCATCGGTGTCTATGCCCTCGGTTCCTTCCTAGTGGGCTTGACCCTCGGCGCGCTTAATCTGCGCATCCCCTTGCACCGTCAGCTGCTGATCGCTGTTGCGATCCTCGCACTGACCTCGCTGCCGCTGCTCGTCGCCGGCAGCTCGGTAACCTTGCTTGCTATCGCCGTCTTCGTCAGCGGCATCGCGATCTCGCCGACCTTTATAACGGCCTTTGGACTGATTGAGCGTCGCGTGCCGGAATCTGTGCTGACGGAGGGCGTCACCTGGGTGATGACCGGCATCGGCATCGGTATGGCGCTCGGCGCCTTCGTCTCGGGCTGGGTCGTCGACAGCTACGGTCCCCAGAGCGGATTCTGGGTGTCTGCAGCCGCCGGTGCAGCGACTGTCCTTATCATTGCCCTCGGTCAGCGTACCCTCTCGGGGGAGTGCACCGGCGGGGAAGATTGCGCGATGCTGGAGCCGGCGCAGTAGCAGGGCGGGCGGTGAGCGACGCAGGAGGCTGCCGACACGCGCGATGTGACGGACCTTGTCCGGCAGGATATTCTGCCGGGCGTTCTGTTGCCGGGAACATAGCTGAAGCAGATTGATCTGGAGCAGCGCGCAGGATGCTGGAACTCTGTCAGGCAAATCTTGCCTTCCACCGCCACCTACTTGTCCTCGCCGGCAACCTGGACTGGTCGACCTCATCACCGAAACCCGCCAACGCACCTCGTCAGCAGCGGTATCCTAATGGCGCACACGCGCCCGCGTCGCGAAGTCTGGCCGCGAATACCACATGATGATCGACGCCATGTTGCGCGGCGTGGGCAAGGGCACGGCCGCCGCGTCTGCTCGAGAGCTTCTTTTGACCGATATCCCGGTACGGCGCCCACCTAGAGGCACCGTCAAAAGGCGCAATGCGTCGATCGCGTTGTGCTCTTGCCGTCATTGTTCGCGCCAGCGAAGACCGTGAGATCCCGCTGAAGTCGGACTTGGCTTACAGAAATAGAGAAAATTATTGATCTCTTTGTGAAACATCGAATCCGGGGGGGCCTGACGACAGTCCTAGCTAGGACATAAATGTCATGCCGTCGCGCCAACTAAAAATTATCCGGCTCCCAACAGGGCCGATGCTGTAACAAGGGATCAGCTTTATGCAGCGGCCCACGAACATCACTCCGCCATTTGCATTGCTTCCGATATGGGTCGGAACAGTGCCTGCCCAACAACCCAAGCCCCGTGACCGGAACTGAAGTATTTCCAAAGGAGGTCGAGGTCCACGGATGTTGTTTTCAGTTCCTCCAGGAGTGCTAGGGCCATTTCGATAGCGGCCAGACCGATGGCGCTTTCCGCAAATGCGGATAGACCCGAGGGCCGGCTTGGGTCTTCGGCGATCTGCGCGGCGAGGATCGCGATAATCGGTTTCATGTGGGGGCCGTCGCCCGCGCGCGCGTTGAGACCGTCCACAACATAACGAGCCAGTCGCAGCACACGCCCGGCTTCTTCACCGACAATCTTCTCAATTTCGATAGTGAGCTTATTCCGATCCGAGATCACGGAAGCGATACGCTGCTTGATTGGCTCCATATCCAGGTCGAACTTCCATCGCTCGATCTTCTGAAACAGCGCGCTGAGAGCTACCTGACCCTCTCCGCCATAGATGGTTTGCTGGAGATGGGCCTGAAGAGGCTCCGGCTTCTTGAGGTTGCTCTTGACCTCGTTTGCGGTCTCTACGCGAATGTCGTCTGGAGGGTGGTCCGCATGGGGATCAATAAATACCGTTACAATTCTGGATGGCATGTCTACGAGTTTCCCAAGCGTTACGCCGAATGTCAGCGCTTGAAACAGGCTGACGATTACCCATGCCTCCTGCGTCTCGCCGTTTGTGATCAGCTGGATTGTGTGGCCGAATTTGAAGGGATTCGCCGGAAGGCTTTCCGCTATCTCGGTGGACTCCCACCATACGAAATCGTTGGGCGCTTTTCCCAGGACAAACTCTTTGAAGGGAAGAAGTTCATCGAGGCGAGCGAATTCCTGGAAATGATGGGCAAAGAAGGTCAAACCAATATAAGCGATGGCACGGAGGCCCTCGGATCCTCCAAGCGACAGTTGGACCCTCATCGTCTCTTTTGGGTCTGCGACACTATCCGTTCGCTGCACTGATCCCGCATACAGGCGTAGTCGCTCACCCGTGTCCGTCTGGTAGAAAAATGGCTCAGCCTTGTCGGCCCGATCCGGCCGCACTGCTAGTAGTGCGTTTATTGGCTTAAGCTGCTGCGCAATTACGCCCGCAAGCGGGCCGAAGCCATTGTTATGAGGACCACAATAAATTTGTTTGTTCGTCCGACGTCCACCCAAAGCGGCGGGGAATACATGTTCGCGCGAACCAGCAACTTGGTCGCAGATGATGCACTGCCTAGGCATGCGTTTTCCTTGTCGCCAACCTTCACGAAAATGGGAATACCTGAATTGACGTGATAGTAGTAGTTGAGTTCTGGCGAGATCGAAGTTTTCGAGGGCATAAATATGAGCATACTTGATGAAATTTTTCCGGCCGCTGAGATTTCCGAGAAGCTGCCCGATGCACAGGTTTCTGTTTTGGGGGTCAAGGATCTGCCCGAGATCATTCGCCTTAAGGGAATGACGATGTTCGAAATGGGGCTGACTACCTGGCACGCCGCCATGATTTCCGGGCAATTCGAGGTTTCACCAAATAGTTTGGGAGATTTAGTTGATCGCGGGGAACCAAACCTTCTGAAGTATGTGAGCCGAGCATTGAACAGAAAAGTCGTCTTCGACATCAGCTACCGATATGCGACGGTCCCAGGCGCAGCGACAATGGAGCCAAAAATGCAAGTGCTCGTTGCTCATCTTTTTCCTAACCGTCTACACATCGCAGATGTGCAACTCCTTGATCCTAGAAAGCCCAAGAAAAATTCTCAACTTAACGACGATCAATCCCACGAAAGCTTACGATTGTTCGGAGTATTGATCGCGAACGCCGAAAGGGTGGCTAAAGAAGTTCAAGCTGAACAGATAACTCTCACTGCCGCAAATAGGCGTCTCGTGACGACCTTCCAAAAATATGGGTTCAAAGTAGAAGACTCGGGGATGGCCCGACAGGCTATGGCGTTTGACGCGGGCATTCCCATGGAACGTACGATCTAGGTTTGCCAATGGAGAACCTGCCGAAGTACCATCATTACTTGCCTTCGTTCTACCAATCTCGTTGGGCGTCGGATGATGGGCGACTGCGACGATTTTCTAGGCCTCGCGATCAGATCGTGGCGAAATGGGTTTTTCCTACCCAGTCCGGTGGCGAAAACAACCTCTACTCAGATCCCGAGGCCATACCAGACAAGGCTCAGGTCTTAGAGTCGGAATTCATGTCGCCTTTGGACTCTCTTGCGAGCCAAGCGCTGGCGATGATCGAGACGGGTGACACCAAAATCAACCGCGATCCGAAATTCCGCAGTGCATGGTCTCGCTTCTTGATGTCATTGATGATGCGCATGCCGGACGACATCGACACTCTAAAGATTAGTCTGGTCGAGGAATGGGCTAGAGCCATTCCCGAGTTAGAGTTGGTATATGCGGCCGACAGACAAGACGATTGGCCACCTACATTTCAAGAGTATCTTGCGCAAAGCCCAAATAGGTTTTCAAGTTGGGCATCTTCTCTATTGAGAACGCTGATCGATCATCAGAATATCGGCGCCCTGCTCAACAACATGCGGTGGTTCATCCGAGAGATCAGCGGGGATGCACAGTTCCTGACAAGTGATCGACCCTTGATCACGTGGTACGATTTTGCAGAACCTGACACTTACATTTTCGTCCCGATTGGTCCAAAACGAGCTTTTGTGGCCGTTAATAATTTGGAGACCCAGCGGCGTATCGAGGCGCAGCCGGCAGAAGAGTGGGTCCTGAACCTGAATAAATTGGTTGCCGGCGCCGCCAAGAAGTTCGTCTTTGCCACCGACGACCAGCCAAGAAAATTAGTCGAGCAGCATTTCGGCAGCCGCCCACGCACGACCCTTTTCCAATACCTGCTACGTCATCGACGAAAAGTCGGAAGGTGAAGACCGGTGAAATCCGCTCGCAGCAAACGAAACTATGTGCCCCGTATTCGAATCCCCTCAACCCAAACCTCACAACCTCACGGCACCTGAGCCCCGCTCACCGCAACGTACACCGAATAAACCGACCGCGTCGCCGCAATGAACAGCCGGTTGCGTTGGGGGCCGCCGAAGGTGAGGTTGGCGACGGTCTGCGGTACGCGGATCTTGCCGATCAGTTTGCCCGTCGGGTCGAAGCAATGCACGCCATCGGCCGCACTCGACCAAAGGTTTCCGTTCACGTCTGTGCGGATGCCATCCGGGATGCCGTTGTCGATGAGGCAGAAGACACGGCCGTTGGCCAGCCTATTGCCGTCGATCACGTCGAAAGCGCGGATGTGGCGTGGCAGGCTTTCGTCATGGCTAGCGGCCGAATCCGCCACATAGAGGATGGTCTCGTCGGGCGAGAAGGCGAGGCCGTTCGGCTGGGTGAAATCCGTGACGACAGCCGCAAGCGCGCCGGTCGTCGGATCGAGCCGATAGACGTTGCGGGTCGGTTGCTCCGGCTCGGCGCGAAAACCTTCATAGTCCGACATGATGCCGTAGGTCGGATCGGTGAACCAGATCGTGCCGTCGGACTTCACCACCACATCGTTCGGCGAATTGAGCCTGGCGCCCTCGAAACGGTCGGCGAGCACGGTGATCGAGCCGTCGGTCTCGGTGCGGGTGACGCGGCGCGTCCCATGTTCGCAGGAGATCAGCCGTCCCTGCCGGTCGCGCGTATGGCCGTTGGTGAAGTTGGAGGGTTGCCGATAGACGGAGACGCCGCTCTCGGGCGTCCATCGCAGCATGCGCTGGTTGGGAATGTCGCTCCAGAGCAACTGGTTCGCGTCGTTGAACCAGACGGGACCTTCCGCCCAGCGGCAGCCGGAATAGAGCTCGTCGAGACCGGCGCTCGTTACGATCATCTGCCGGAAGCGCGGGTCGTGGATTTCGTAGATACTGGCCTCGGCCATGGGGATCTTTCCGTTTATCGCATGCCGGCCCGGCGACCGCCGGCGAGCATGATGACGCTGATGATGATGAGGCCGGTCATGATCAGGCGGATGCCCGCGCCGAGCCCGTAAGTGTTGAGCATGGAGACGACCAGGAACATGAAGAGCGATGCGCCCCAGATGCCCGGCACGTTGGAATCGCCGCCGGCGACCGCCGTGCCGCCGATCACGACGACAGCGATCGACATCAGGAGATATTCCGAGCCCATGTTGAGCGCCGCGCCGCCGGAGAAGCAGGCGAGCAGGTAGCCTGCGACCGATGCGAGCACCGCGCAGAAGAGGTAGGTGACGAAACGCGTGCCGTCGACCGGTATGCCGGCCATGCGCGCAGCCGGCATGCTCTGGCCGATCGCCGAGATCCAGCGTCCGTAGATCGTCTTCTCGAGCAGGAACCAGGCAAGCAGCGAGATGAGGAGTGCCACGATCGCCACATTCGGCACGCCGAGCGTGCTCGACGTGGTGAATTCCGCCAGCACGCTCGGCGGCTTGATGCGCAAGCCCCGATTCGTCCAGATCGCGGCGGACTGGACGATGAAGCTCATGGACAGCGTGGCGATGATCGGCGGAATGCGCAGCGCCTTGATGAGCGCATAGTTGCCGAGGCCGACGACAAGGCCGATGACGATGGCAACGAGAAGGCCGGGCAGGATCATGCCGTTTTCGACATTCATCAGCTTCAGCGCCACCGTGCCGGCAAGCGTCATGGTGGCGGGAACCGAGAGATCGATATTGCCGGGACCGAGCGTGATGACGAACATCTGGCCGATGCCGACGATGACCGAGAAGGCCGCGAAGGTGAGGGCTGCCTGCGACAGGCCGAGCGCGCTGGCGCCGAGCGTCACCATGATCGTCAGGAACCAGACGACGAAGGCGGCAAGCCACGACCAGATCCAGGGTTTGCGGAAGAGGCGAAGGAGCGGGGTCATCGGCGTTTCTCCCGCTTCTCCAGGCGGTTCAGCATCAGCCGAAGTGCCAGCACGATGATCAGGATCGCGCCCTGAGCCCCGATCTGCCAGTCCGGCGAGATGCGCAGGAAGGACAGGAACGAGCCGGCAAGCGTCAGCGTCAGCGCACCGATGACGGCACCGATCGGGGAGACACGGCCGCCGATGAACTCGCCGCCGCCGAGGATCACGCCAGCGATCGACAGCAGCGTGTAGCGCAGCGCGATATTGGCATCGGCCGAGGTCGTCAGGCCGACGAGGGCGATGCCGGCGAGCACCGCGAAGAGACCGGCAAGACCATAGGCGCTCGCGCGCGCCCCGACAATCGACCAGCCGGCGCGCTCGACCGAGCGTTGGTTGCCGCCGATGCCGCGCATCAGCACGCCGAGCGACGACCGCATGACGAGAAGATGAGCGACCAAGGCGATGACGATGCTGGCGACGATCGCCATCGGCGCGAGCGGCGGCTTGACGGTCATCAACCAGCGCACCCAGTCCGGCGCCTGCCCGCCCGGTGCCGGCAGCAGCAGGACGGCGAGGCCGCCCCAGACGAAGCTCATGCCGAGAGTCACGACGATGGACGGCAGGTTGCGCAGATAGATGATGACGCCGAGGCCCGCATAGGTTGCGATCGCGCCGGCCAGGATCAGGACACCGATCAACGGGGCATCCCGCAGAAAGGTCGCGGTGACGCAGGCGACGAAGCTGACGAAGGCGCCCATCGAGAGATCGAGATCGTTCACTGCCATCACGATCATCTGGGCGATCGTCGCAAGCGCGATCGGCACAGCCAGGTTGAACAGCAGGTTGAGCCCGACATAGCTCATGGCGCGCGGCTGCAGCCAGAAGACGGCGGCGAGCAGCAGCGTCAGCGACAAGGCGGGAATGGCAAGACGCAGGGCGTCGGACGACAGCCGGAACGTCATGCAGTGGCCCCCTCGAAGGAGGCGGCGATGATACTCGTCTCGTTGACGGCATCACCGGCAAGTTCGGTGGTGATGCGGCCTTCGCGGAAGACGTAGACGCGGTCGCAGAGGCGGACCTCGTCCATCTCCGTCGAGTACCAGATGAAGGTGCGGCCGCGCGCCGCCTCCTCGCGGATGATCGCGTAGACTTCCTGCTTGGTGCCGACGTCGACACCGCGCATCGGATCGTCCATCAGCACAACAGGCGCGCGCGTCGCAAGCGCGCGGGCAAAGAGCACCTTCTGCTGGTTGCCGCCCGAAAGTGACAGGATGCGGTTGTCCATATCGGGCGTGCGGATCTCGATCCGCCGCTTCCAGTCGGCGGCTTTCGTCTCCTCTTCGTCCGCCAGGATGAGGCCGCGCCGGGAGAGGTCACCGAGGGAGGCGATGGAGAAGTTGCGCAGGATGCTCCAGAGTTCGAAGACGCCGTTCAGGCGGCGGTCGCCGGCGACGAAGGTGACGAGCGGATCGCGCTCAGGCAGCCAGTTACCGGACTGGGCCGCATGCAGGGCGAGCAGGAGCTCAGTCTGCCCATGGCCCGCCAGACCCGCCAGTCCGATGATCTCGCCCTTGCGCGCCGCAAAGGAAAGGCCCTTCGCCTGATGGGACAGAATGAGCGGAGCGGCGGACAGTTCGCGCACTGAGCGCTGCCCGGTCTCCTCCTTCGCAACGGTGCCCATGGCTTCGACGAGGCCGTGGTGGTCAAAGCCCCGCGCCGGGCGCTCGGCGACGACGCGACCGTCCTTCATGACGACAATGCGGTCGGCGGTTTCAAGGATCTCGTGCAGGATATGCGAGATGAAGATGACGGACCCGCCCGCGGCAATGAAGCGGCGGACATGGTCGAGCATCTGGCGGGCAAGGCTTGCATCGAGCGACGAGGTCGGTTCGTCGAGGATCACCAGCCTGGGTGCAATGCCGGAGTCGGAAAAGGCCATTGATATCTCGACCATCTGCCGCTCGGCGATCGAAAGATCTCCCACCGTCCGGCTGCTGTCGATGCCGTGGCCGGGAAAGACGGCGTCGAGGCTCGTCTCAATGATTTTTGCGGCGCGCCTTCGCCAGCCGAAGCCTCCGAGATGGCGATGCATGATGCGCGTGTTCTCGATGATCGAAAGGTTGGGGCAGAGCGAAAGCTCCTGGAAGACGCAGCGCACGCCGCGGGCACGCGCAGCGTTGATGCCGTAGCGCTCCAGCCGCTCGCCGTCGCTCGCCACACTTCCTTCATGCGGCGCGAGACCGCCGTTGATCACGCTGACGATAGTGGACTTGCCGGCGCCATTGTGTCCGACAAGCCCGACGCATTCGCCCGGCATGACGTGGAGGGTCACGCCATCGAGTGCCCTGACCGCGCCGAAGCTCACCTTGGCGCCATCGACGGCGATCACCGCCTTCAAAACGTCATCCATGCTGCCCGCCATGCCTGCTTGCAAAAAATGCCGCGCGACCTTCTGCGGCCGCGCGGCAGTCGCCGGGAGAATTACTTTGCCGACTCGATGACCTTGATTGCGTCTGCCTGCGTGTATTCCACGTTGGCGACGCCGCCGGCCTGGGTATTGGCGAGGTTGGTTTCGAGATTGTCCTGGTCGATGCGCAGGAAGGGCACGACGAGGTCCTTCTTGACTTCCTTGCCGTCGAGGATCTGTTGCGCCACCCAGAAGGCGAGCGTGGAGACGCCGGGCGCGATGGACACGGACATGGTCTCGTAGCCCTTCGCGTCCTTCTGCTCCTTCCACCACTTCAGTTCGTCTTCGCGGTTGCCCATGATAATGATCGGCATCTTCCGGTCGGTCGCTGCAATCGCCTGTGCGGCGCCATAGCCGTCGCCGCCCTGCGTTACCACGCCAGCGATGTCAGGCAGGCTCGGCAGGATACCGGCAACAGCCTTCTGCGCCACGTCCTGCGCCCAGTCGCCGTGAACGGAGCCGACAATCTTGAACTGCGGGAACTGCTTGACGCCCTCGTGGATGCCCGCCGAGATTTCGTCGTCGACGAAGACACCGGCAAGGCCGCGGATCTCGAGCAGGTTGCCGCCGTCCGGAAGTTTTTTCGACAAGTACTCGACCTCACTGCGGCCCATTTCCTTGAAGTTGACGGCGATGCGCCAGGCGCAGGGTTCGGTGACGATACCGTCGAAGGACACGACGGTGATGCCGGCGTCGCAGGCTTCCTTGACCGCACCGTTCAGCGCCGTCGGCGAGGCAGCGTTCAGCACGATGGCGTCATAACCCTGCAGGATCATGTTCTGGATCTGCGCGGCCTGCTCCGTCGCCTGGTTCTCGGCGGTGGTGAAAGGGTCGGCTGCGGCAACGGTGCCGGCCTTCACGGCTTCACCCGTCACCTTGCCCCAGCTCGTCAGCATGGCCTGGCGCCACGAATTGCCGGCATAGTTGTTGGAAAGAGCGATCTTCTTGGCCGACGTGTCGGCAAAGGCGGAAACGGGCATCGCGGCGCAAGCAATAGCGGCCGATGCCAGAAGCATCTTACGGATTGTCATGTCTTCCTCCCTGATGATCGCGCTGGTCGGCGGATCGCTTCACTCCTGCCGGCCCAATTGGGTCCGAGTGAAAATTGTTCTTGCACTGAGCTTCCTCCTCTCAGTAAGGGCAGGATGCGGGAGATCGACCGGCCTGTACAGGGGCAAGGCGGCAATCCGTTTGCGGGATTTGCGCAACAAGCTGCGGGTTTACGCAAGACGGCGGCGCTTCCGCGGGCGCTTACTGCGAAGGGTCGCGGCGGGTTGAGGAGCCTGCTGCCGCCTCGGGGAGGAACTGACGATGCTGCATCTCGTACCCGCAGCCATGTTCGACCATTATCTCGGCATTTCCCGGCTGCTCGCGGGCCAGCTCGACTTCCGCTCGGCTATCCGTTCCGTCGCGGCCGAAGTCGCCCATATCATCCCGCACGACCATCTCGATGTCTGCGTGCTGCTTGAGGGCGGCAACTACCACACGGCCTATGAGACGGGCATCGAGACCGCCTGGGGCGGCCTTGCCGGCGCGCCTGTCGTCAACAGTCCCATCCGCTCGCTGCTCTGGGGCGAGGTGGATTTTCTGCTGGCGGACGACGCCATGACCGACCCGCGTTTCCACTTCGAGGGCGCCTTCAAGCGGCCGATCGTCGAACAGTCGCTGAGGAGCCGCTTGCATGTGCCGATGAAGGTGCAGGGCACGATCATCGCAGCACTCTCCTGTTCGTCGCACAGGGCGGGCGTCTATACGATGGAGGATATCGAGCGCGCCCGCATCATCGCCGACCTGCTGACGCCCTATTTCTTCGCGCTGCAGGCGGCCGAGCAGGCGCAACGCTCGGCCATTGTCGAGGCAGAGGCCCGCGCCCGCGAGGAGGGTTTGCGGCAAGGTGCGCTGAAGCTTACCGAAGCGCTGGAGCAGGAACGCCAGCGCATCGGCATGGATCTGCACGACCAGACGCTCGCCGACCTGACGCGGCTCGCCCGCCGGATCGACCGGCTGTCGCGCAACGGCGAGGTGGCGCCCGAGGCGCTGGAGCCGATCTCCCGTTCCCTGCAGCATTGCATGCAGGATCTCCGGCAGATCATCGAGCAGGCAAAACCCTCCGTGCTCCAGCTCTTCGGCCTCGCCCAGGCAATCGAGCATCATCTGGACCGATCGACCCGCGACACGGGATCGGGGATCGAGTGGGGCCTTGTCGACGAGACGCACGGCGCATTGGAGCGACTGGAACCGACCGTCAGCGTCGCGCTGTTCCGGATCGCCCAGGAGGCGATCAACAATGCGGTGCGCCATGCCGCGCCACTGGCCGTCACGGTGCGGCTCGAGGCCGATGACGACCGGCTATCGATCGAAATCTCCGACGACGGAACCGGGCTTGCCAAGGCGCGGGGACGGATCGGCGGCGGCATCGACAATATGAAGACCCGTGCGCGGCTGATTTCGGCGCGGTTCACGACCGGCCCCGGCCACAACAATCGCGGGACTGCGGTGCGCGTCGTGCTACCGCTCGTACCGAACGACCCGTCGAGCGGGCCAAACTGAGGAGAAGGGCATGATGAAGGTTCTGATCGTCGAGGACGACCCGCTGCACCGGTCCTATCTGCACGAGGCTGTTAACGCGGCTCTGCCGGAATGCGACACGGTGATCGAGGCGGAGAACGGAACCGTCGGCGAGAAGCTCGCCCGCGACCACAAGTCGGCGCATATCGTCATGGACCTGCAGATGGCCAACCGCAACGGCATCGAGGCGGCGCGCACCATCTGGAAGGAGCGGCCGGAGACCCGCATCCTGTTCTGGTCGAATTACTCGGACGAGGCCTATGTGCGCGGCGTCTCCCGCATCGTGCCGGATGGCGCCGCCTATGGTTATGTGCTGAAATCCGCTTCCGACGAGCGGCTGAAGCTTGCGCTACGCTCGATCTTCATCGAGAGCCAGTGCGTCATCGACCGCGAGGTGCGGGGCCTGCAGCAGAAGAGCCTCGGCCAGACGAACGGCTTTACCGATTCCGAATACGAGATCCTCGTCGATATCGCGCTCGGCCTCACCGACCGGGCCATCGCCAAACGTCGGGGCCTTTCGCTGCGCAGCGTGCAGAACCGCTTGCAACAGCTCTACGACAAGCTCGACGTCTACCAGAGCGCCGGCGACGACCACGAGGACGGCCGCTTCAATCTGCGCGCCCGCGCCGTCACCGTCGCTTTCCTGCGCAAACTCCTGAACTATAGCGCTCTGGAGCGGGCCGAGGCAGAGCTGCAGGAGTGGCTTGAGGGAAAGTAGTAGTTTCCGGACTTACGAGGAATGACCGGGGATCAGAGAGGTGACTGCGGCTCTGCCTTCACGGCGCATGCGCCAGCGCGATCGCATCGGCGGCTTCCTCGCAGCGATCACGGAGCGTGCTTGTGGCCACTCGAATATGACTGCTTGGCAAGACGGAGAATTTGCTGCCTGGATTGACGGCGATATTGCGTGCGGCGAGCGTCACCATCGCGAATGGTTCGGAAACGACGGGCACCCAGAGGCACAGGCCCTGGCCTGCAGGGATCGCTATCCCCCGTTCGCTCAGCGCATCGGCAAGAGCGTCTCGCCTCTGCTGATAGATCTCACGCGCCTCGGCGATGAGCCGCCAGGTTGCCGGATCGCGCAATAGCCAGGCGGCGGCACCTTGCAGGATACGGCTGGTCCAGCCGGCGCTGAAGGAGCGGTAAGACTGGATCTGGTCGACGATCGGCGCGGAACTCGACAGAACCGCGAGACGCAGATCCGGGCCGAGGCTTTTCGAGAGTGAGAGGATATGGATCGTCCGCTCCGCAAATCGGCCGCCCAGCGACTGCGGAGGTGCCGCCGACACGTCGCCGACGCCGTCATCCTCGATAATAAGCGTATCGCTGTCTTCCAGCACATCTCCGAGCTGACCGAGGCGGGATGAACTGACCGCAACGCCGGTCACGGAATGCAGCCGTGGCTGGAATAGAAAAGCCGCCGGACGTTGCTGCAATGCTTCGCGCAGCGAATCCGGCAAGGGGCCTTCGCCGTCGCAGGCGACAGGGATGATTTTCACGCCGAGATCTTCCAGAATATCGAGCAGCCGCATCGCGGTCGGATGTTCGATCGCGACCGACGAACCCGAGGAAACCAGAGCATGCAATATCGTATAGACGGCGTTGTAACCGCCATTGGTGGCCAGAAAGGCTTCCGCCTCACAGGGCCATCGCTCTGAAACGGCGTCCTTCAACTCAGGGACGATCCGGCTGCGCTCATAGCTGTTGAGGTCATCGACGGACGCGCCATAGGCCATTGCTTCGGCGAGACGAGGAAGAAGTGCTGCATCCGGTCCGGCTAAGGTGAGGTCGAGCACACCTGCCGCATAATTTCCCGAACTGGCAAGACGTTCCGGCTTGGCGACAAAGCGGTCGCCGCTGACCCAGGTGCCGTTGCGCCCCCGGCCGCTGATGATCTTCTGCCGCCGCAATTCGCTCCAGGCTTCGGAGATCGTCGCCGGACTGACATGCAATTCGTAAGCGATATCGCGGATCGCCGGCAGGCGCGTCCCAATGGGCAGGACACCGGCACGGATCAGCGCGCTGGTTTCGAGAGCGATCCCTCTGATGCTGCGGTCGGCTATTTTTTCGGCAAACCAGGAGGCTTCGACCGTGTCGCCCATTTTTCTCTCACTTTAAATGTTCAATAACGTAATAACATTTGTACTCTCTATTTTGAACATTTAATTTGCCACTCGTCGAGCAATTTTGTGAGTTTTGCATGCCTGTGACGCTTCGCATCGCCCTCCGGGACTGGGATTACATGACACCGCTCGTGCTCGGTGACGTCAGTTCCTCCCGTCTCGATATCAAAGTGGATCGTGTGGGCACGCTGGTCTCCAGCCTCGCCGATGATGCCGCGCATGATGCCGCGGAAATGTCCTTCAGCCGCTATTCGCAGATGCGCCATGACGGCGATGATCGGGTTCTGGGCATGCCGAACTTCATCATGCGCGGCTTCCGCCATCGCTGCATCATCACCACCAAGAATAGTCCGATCCGCAAGCTCTCCGATCTGGCCGGCAAGAAGATCGGCGTGACCGGCTGGCGCGATTCCGGAAATACCTGGACCCGCGCCGCATTGCGCCGGGAAGGCGTCGGCGTCGAGGATGCGATGTGGTATGCCGGGCGCCTGACGGAGGCTCATCCGATCGTCGACCGGCTCGATGGTTTTGGACGGCCTGGCCGCATCGAGGCTGCTCCCGGCGAGCGCCCGATGGTCGATCTTCTGATGGATGGCGGGCTCGATGCCGTGTTCACCCCTTTCATGCCGAAGGGCTTCTTCGATCAGGAATCGCCGCTCCGCCAGGTGCTGGATGATTTCCGTGCCGCTGAAGTCGCTTACCTCAACGAGGTCGGCTATGTCCCGGGCATGCATCTGATCGGCTTCAAGGCTGATATCGTCCGGGAGCACCCCTGGATCATGGCTGAACTCAGCGAACTGATCGACGAGTCCCAGCGTATCTGGCTGGAAAAGCGTGAGAAATACGCCGACACCACGCCCTGGATGATCGACGAACTGCGCCGCTGCGCAGCCGACCTGCCGCCGACCTGGAGAGCCAGCGGGCTTGCTGAGAACGAGGCAATGATCGCCGACTTTGCCGAGGAACTCTACGAGCAGAAGATCATGCCGCGCCTTTTGACGCCAGCCGATCTGTTTCCGTGGCACGCCAAAGCCCGATGAACAAGGCCTGGGAAGCCCTTCGCAGGCCTCATCGTTGAACCACCCACTTTCGCAAACCAAAAAAGGGGAATGACATGCATTCGAAACTGATCGCTTCCGCCGCCCTGCTGGGTCTGATGATGACGACGTCGGTCTTCGCTGAGGAGGCGGCCGTGCCAAAACAGACAGTCAACGACGCTCTTCGCGCCCGCCTGCCGGAGAAGATCCGCACGGACGGCAAGATGATCTCCGTCAACAACGGTTCCTTTCCTCCCTATGAGATCGTCACCGGTACGAAATTGACCGGCGCCAGCGCCGATCTGACCGATGCGATCGGCCAAATGCTTGGCGTCGAGATCGAGCACGAAACCGTCAGCGGGTTGAGCGCCTTGCTCGCCGGCATCAACTCCGGCCGATACCAGTTCGCCTTCGGCCCGATCGGTGACTTCAAGACCCGTGAAGAGGCCAATGATTTCGTCGACTGGGTTCAGGAATACGTGGTCTTCTCCGTCCAGAAGGGCAATCCGAAGGCCATCACCTCCCTCGACAGCGCCTGCGGCAATCGCATCGCCGTCATGGCCGGCGGCTCCGCCGAAAAGGTGATCCAGGCCCAGGTCGAAAAGTGCAAGACGGCCGGCAAGCCCGCGCCCGAAGTGCAGTCCTACACCGACCAGCCGAGCTCGATCCTGGCGGTCCGCTCCAAACGCGCCGATGCCTTCTTCTCCTCGCAGGCGCCGCTGACCTATTTCGTGTCCCAGGCAAACGGCCAGCTGGAATTGAGCGGCGTCGGCCAGAAAAACGGGTTCGAGGATCTCTATCAGGGCGCCGTCGTGCCGAAGGGCTCGCCGCTCGGCCCCGTTCTGCTCGACTCGATCAAGGTGTTGATGGATAACGGCGCCTATGCCGCCATCATGAAGAAATGGGGTCTTGAGAACAACATGATCAAGCAGCCCGGCCTCAATCTTGGTGGAGCCCTGCCGAAATGAGCAATGACCGCACGACTGCCGCACCGCCTTTGGGCGGTGCGGACTTCCGGGATGTTGCACATGCCCACAAGCCCTTTCAAACCGGCCGGCTCGTCCTGTGGGTGGTCGTGCTCCTGATTGCCGCAAACTTCCTGTGGATCGTCGCCCATAATGAGAATTTCGGCTGGCCTGTCGTCGCGGCTTATTTCTTCGATCCGACTGTTGTCAACGGCCTTTACGTCAGCTTGGGCCTCACAGTGGTCGCGATGGCCATCGGCATCGTTCTCGGCCTCGGACTGGCGATCGCCCGGCTGTCGAATGACCGGCTCGCACGTTCGCTGGCGTCGCTGTTCATCTGGTTCTTTCGCGGCACGCCGCTCCTGGTACAGCTGATCTTCTGGTACAATCTCTCGACCCTCTTTCCCGAACTTTCGATCACCATTCCGTTCGGCCCGACGCTCGCCAGTTGGGAGACCAATTCGGTGATTACGCCGATGACGGCGGCAATCGTCGGCCTGGCCTTGAACGAAGCTGCCTACATGGCCGAGATCATTCGCGGCGGTCTGCTCTCGGTCGACCGCGGCCAGTTCGAGACGGCGGAAGCCTTCGGCATGACCAAGGCGAGGGCGCTGTGGCGGATCATCATTCCGCAGGCGATGCGCTCGATCGTGCCGCCAACGGGCAACCAGCTGATCAGCATGATCAAGGCAACCTCGCTCGTCAGCGTCATCGCCATGGCCGATCTGCTCTATTCCGTCCAGTCGATCTACAATCGCACCTTCGAGATCGTGCCGATGTTGCTGGTCGCGGTCCTCTGGTACTTGCTTATCACCTCCATCCTCAATCTCGGCCAGAGCTATATCGAGGCCTATTACGGCCGCAGCGAACGGCGCAACAATGCCGCTGCCGCCAAATCCGAGACCCTTGCCGAGGAGGTAAGCCATTGACCGGTGCCGAAATTGCAAAGCCTCTCGTCAGAGCCCGCAACGTCCACAAGTCCTTCGACCAGCTCGAAGTGCTGAAGGGGATCGATCTCGACGTCATGCCGGGTGAAGTCGTCGTGGTGCTCGGCCCGTCCGGGTCGGGAAAGTCGACCTTCCTGCGCTGCATCAACCATCTCGAGGCGATCAACAAGGGGTTCATCGAAGTCGATGGCGAACAGATCGGCTATCGCCTTCGCAAAGACCGGCTGGAAAAGCTGTCGAGCAACGGAATCGCCAGCCAGCGGCGCAAGATCGGCATGGTGTTCCAGCAGTTCAATCTCTATCCGCATATGACGGTGCTGCAGAACATCGTCGAGGCTCCGATCGGCGTGCACGGAGAAAGCCGCACGGCCGCAACCGAGAACGCCCTGCGGCTTTTGGAGCGGGTGGGTCTGTCGGAAAAGGCTGGCAGCTATCCCCGCCAGCTCTCCGGCGGTCAGCAGCAGCGCGTCGCCATCGCCCGCGCCCTGGCGATCAAGCCGAAGCTGATGCTGTTCGACGAGCCCACCTCGGCGCTTGACCCGGAACTGGTGGGCGAAGTTCTCTCCACCATGCGCGATCTCGCCAAACAGGGCCTGACGATGATCGTCGTGACCCACGAGATCGGTTTCGCCCGTGAAGCGGCCGATCGGGTCGTGTTCATGGACGGCGGCAATGTCGTCGAGATGGGCAAGCCCGAGGATGTCATCGGCAATCCGCAACATCCCCGGACCCAGGCTTTTCTCGCCCGTTTTCTCTGACTGGTGTCAGCTTCTGCTTCGACCCTCGGGCCGGAGCAATCGTCCTTTTCGACCAATACTGGATGTTTTCATGCCCACGCTCGACAATGCCTATGCCCGCCTTTCCGATTTCGAAGCCATGGAGGCGGAGCTGAAGGCGACCCGCCAGTACCTGCACGCCCATCCGGAACTCTCCTTCGAAGAAGCGGAAACAGCGCGTTATGTCGCGGAAAAGCTGGAAGGCTGGGGTTATGACGTGACCCGCAATGTCGGCGGTCACGGCGTTGTCGCCCGCCTCAGCGCCGGCAAGGGCAGCAAGGGCATCGCCATCCGCGCCGATATGGATGCGCTGCCAATCGTCGAGGAAACCGGACTTGCCTATGCCAGCGGCACGCCCGGCAAGATGCATGCCTGCGGCCATGACGGCCACACGACCGTGCTGCTCGGCGCAGCCGAATATCTCGCCCGCACCCGACGCTTCAACGGCACGGCGACGCTGATCTTCCAGCCGGCGGAAGAGGCAAGCAAGAATAGCGGCGCCCAGGCAATGATCGCCGACGGCCTGTTCGAACGCTTTCCGTTCGACGCGATCTTTGGCCTCCATAACCACCCCGGCGCTCCCGAAGGCACCATCCTGCTGCGATCCGGCCCGATGATGGCGGCGTCGGACACCGTCGAGATTACCATCAAGGGCAAAGGCGGCCACGCCTCGCGGCCGCATCTGACCGTCGATCCCGTCGTCGTGGCGTGCAACCTTGTCGTCTCGCTGCAAACCATCATCTCGCGCAACCTCGACCCGACCCAGACGGCGGTCATTACCGTCGGCACCATCCATGCCGGCGATGCAGTCAACGTCATTCCGGAATATGCCAAGCTCGCATTGAGCGTGCGCTCCTTCGAGCCTGGCATTCGCGACCTCCTGCAGGAACGCATCACCAAGCTGGCCCGCTCGGTGGCAGAAGGGCACAATGCTTCCATCGAGATCGACTACGATCGCGGCAATCCTGTCGTCGTCAATTCGCCTGATGAGACGGATTTTGCCCGGATCGTCGCGGCGGAACTGGTCGGCGAAGACAAGGTCGCGACGTGCCCGCTCATTCCCGGCAGCGAGGATTTCTCGCACTTTCTCGAGCACAAGCCGGGTAGCTTCCTGCGTCTCGGCAATGGCATGAATTCCGCCATCCTGCATAGCCCCAAATATGATTTCGCCGATGCCAGCTTGACGGTTGGCGCAGCCATGTGGGCAAGGCTCGCGGAACGCTACCTCCAGGATGACGCCTGAAGTTCCGATCGCCCAGCTTGACCGCGTCGCATTTGGAGCTAGCCTTTCAAGCGAGAACATCACTTTCGACATTTCTCGCTGCTATCCAGGATGCGAAGCATGATTGCCAACTATAACGCCGGCCTCGACTTGTCTTACGATCCCGAATTTTACGCATTGATGGCGGAAAGCTTCGAACGAAGGGTGGGACGCAGCCTGACGTCGGAAGGCCAGGGTGCCGAATGGCTTTACGACCAGTCGCCGGCTGTCGTCCTTGCTCACAATACCGACGCCGATCCGCGCTTTATCTACGCGAACCGCGCTGCCCAGGCCTGCTTCGAATATTCATGGGACGAGTTTATCACTTTGCCATCGCGTCTTTCGGCGGAGGCGCCCGATCGCGCCGAACGTGAGAGGCTGTTGAACGCCGTGGCGGCGAATGGCTTTATCGCCGACTACCGCGGACTTCGCATCGCCAAGTCAGGGCGGCGTTTCTATATCGAAAAAGCCATCGTCTGGGATCTTGTCGACCGCAGCGGATGCCGTCGCGGTCAGGCTGCGACATTCGACTCCTGGCAAGACGTGCAGGCGGATTGAGCGCCGGCTGCTGAGACGCCAACCAGGCGCCGGATATGTCCGCAGCTTTGCAAACCATGTCGTTTGCCATTTGGTTGCCAAAAAACCATGATTGCGTCACATAGATCGCACATCGACACTCGGCATTAACAATTGGATCAACGCTGAATGCGCATAGCCTACTTTTTCCTTGGTGCATTTCTTGCAATTGCACAGTCCGCATATGCTGAAGTTGCATCACCGCCTGCTCTGGCGCCTCTCAAGCGACAGGCGCAAGCCGCCGAGTTGAGCGCACAATTTCTTTCGCGGTATAGCTACAAGCCCGTTCCACTCGACGACGCCTTGTCGGCCAGGGTCATGGATGGGTTCATCAAGTCACTTGATCCGGATCGCATGCTCTTCCTGCAAGCCGACATCGACGGATTCATGTCTGACCGCAGCGAAATCGATGATGCCATCGAGCGGAAGGACTTGAAGATCCCGTTTGCGATGTTCAAAGCGTATCAGCAGCGCGTTGTCGACCGCATGAACTATGCGCGCAACCTGCTTAAGCAAGGCTTCGATTTCAGCGCGCAGGAAGATTATTCGGTGCTGCGCGATAAAGCGCCGTGGCCGCAGTCGGAGGCCGAGAGCAATGACCTTTGGCGCAAGCGCGTCAAGAGCGACTGGTTGCGGTTGAAACTGGGCGGCCAAAACGACGCGGCCATTCGAGAAACACTCGACAAACGTTATGAAAACACGCTCGAGCGCGCTTACAAGTTCAAAAGCGACGACGTTTTCCAGTCGTTCATGGATGCCTACGCAACGTCGATTGATCCGCACACGGACTATTTCGGTACGGCCGCTTCAGCCGACTTCAATGTCTCGATGAAGCTTTCGCTGTTTGGTATCGGTGCGGTCCTGCAGGAGCGCGACGACTACACGACGATCCGCGAGCTCGTTCCTGGCGGACCGGCACAGCTGTCCGGCAAGCTCTCGGTCGGAGACCGGATTACCGGCGTTGGTCAAGGCAAGGACGGCGCGATCAAAGACGTGGTGGGCACGCGCCTTGATGAAGTCGTGCAGATGATACGCGGGAAAAAGGGTTCCGTCGTGCGTTTGGACATCCTGCCGGCAGATGCCGGAGCTGATGCCACGCATCGCGTCATCAACCTGGTGCGCGATAAGATCAGTCTCGACAAGCAAGCCGCCAGAAAGGCTGTGTTGTCCGTAAAAGCGGGCGACGTCGCGCGTAAAATCGGGATCATTACCCTGCCGGTATTCTATGAGGATTTTGAAGCCAAGCGCAAAGGAGACAAGGATTACAAGAGTGCAAGCCGCGATGTCGCCAAGCTTCTCGGCGAGCTGAGCCAAGAAAAGGTCGACAGCGTTCTCATCGACCTGCGCAACAACGGCGGCGGTTCATTGGACGAGGCGATCGATTTGACTGGCCTGTTCATCGGCGATGGTCCGGTCGTTCAGCAACGCGGCAGCGATGGCAAGGTCGAGGTCAAGAGCTCGGAGCTTGCAGCGCCTGTCTGGACAGGCCCGGTGGGTGTCCTGATCAATCGCGGGTCGGCGTCGGCTTCGGAGATTTTTGCCGCGGCAATCCAGGATTACGGCCGAGGCGTGATCGTCGGCGAACCCAGTTTCGGCAAGGGCACCGTTCAGACCGTCGTCGATCTTGACCGGATCGTCCGCAACAGCAAACCCGAGTTCGGGGAGCTAAAGGTGACGATTGCCCAGTTTTTCCGGGTCAACGGCGGTACGACGCAGCTGCACGGCGTGACGCCCGATATCAGCTTGCCAGGACTCTTCGATCCGGCGAGCTTCGGCGAGACCAGTTATGACAATGCCCTGCCGTGGGCGCAGATCAAACCTGCGAAGTACACGGCTGTCGACACGGTCACGACGTTGCTGCCGACATTGCAAAGCCGCCATGATGCGCGGGTTGAGAGCGATCCGGACTTCCAACGACTGATAAAAGACATTGCCGACCTCAAGGCGCAGCGCGAAAAAGGGGTTGTTTCCCTCAATGAAGCCGAACGGCGCAAAGAAGCGACGGCTCGCGAGAAACGGTTCAAGGATCGAGCGAATGAAGGGGATGGCGAGGATCTTGGAGATGATGGCCTGGAGGCAGGCGAGCGCAGCCTGAGTGCCGATATTGCCATCGAGAATGCCCGCAAGAATGCAAAAGACGTCTTGCTGGACGAGGCCGCCGCCATTCTTGCAGACCAGGCGGATCTGCAGGAAGGCGTGCTCAAGGCAGCTATAAAACAAACGGGAAACACGAACGGAAAATAGTCATAGCTGACCGGCGTGACAGTATGCGCAGCTTTGCGATCACCTTGGCATAATGGGCCTGGGTTCAGGTCCTTTCAAAGACGAGGGATCTCGGTGGCGATTTCCGGATTGGCGTGATGACAGGCGGTCAGAAGACCAGGGGCCGCCGTTCGCGTGGTCAGCGTAGGCTCCTGTTCTGCGCAGATCGACGTTGCTTTCCAGCAACGCGTTCGAAAACGGCATCCGCTAGGCGGATTTGCGGGACTCGGCAGATCGCCCTGCAGAACGATGCGCTTGCGCTGCGCGCGACGCCTCGGATCCGGTGTCGGGACCGCCGACATCAGCGCCTGCGTGTAGGGATGGGCCGCCGCGCTGAAGATCGATTGCTTCGGCCCCGTTTCGATGATCCTGCCGAGATACATGACCATGACACGGTCCGAGACATGCCGAACAACGGCGAGATCATGCGCGACAAACAGCATCGCCAGGTTGCGCTCGCGCCTCAGTCCGGCGAGCAGGTTGATCACTTGCGCCTGGACCGAGACGTCGAGGGCCGAAACAGGCTCGTCGCAGACAAGAAGTGTCGGATTGAGCGCGAGAGCGCGGGCAATGCCAAGGCGCTGCCGCTGGCCGCCTGAAAATTCCGAGGGATAACGGTCCGCATGTTCGGCGCGCAGCCCGACGGATTCGAGCAGCTTGACCGTCTCTTCACGCCAGCTGCTCTTGGGCACGAGCCCCGGGTGCAACGCCCAGGGTTCTGAAATCAGCCGGTCGACCCGCATGCGGGGATTGAGCGACTGGTAGGGATCCTGGAAAACGACCTGCATCTTGCGGCGCAATTCATGCAGCCGCCGGCCGCTGGCTGTCGTAATGTCCACGCCGTCAAGCAAAGCGCTGCCGCTTGTCGCCGGCCCAAGCTTCAAGAGCGTCCGAACCAGCGAGGTTTTGCCGCAACCGCTTTCGCCGACGAGGCCGAGCGTCTCTCCCTTGGCAATCTCGAAGCTCACATCGTCGACGGCACGCACCGGTGCCGAGGCGCTGCCGAAGTGCCGGGAAAGGTTTTGGACCTTGAGCAGAGGTTCGATCATACTGGTGATACCGGGAAGTGGCAGGCGGCCTGGCGGCCCGGCCCTACGGTTTCAAGAGAGGGGACGATCTCGGCACAGAGCCCTTCGGCGCGTGGACAGCGGGTTCTGAAGGCGCAGCCGGAGGGCAGGGCGACAGGATTGGGGGCGGAGCCGGGGATCGGCACCAATTCGTCTTCATCCGTGTCCATGCGCGGCTGCGAGGCAAGCAATCCGACGCTGTAGGGATGGCGGGCATCTTCGAACAGTTCGAAGACGCTTGCGGTCTCGACGACGCGGCCGGCATACATGACGGCAACCCGATCGGCGAGTTCGGCGACGACGCAGAGATCATGGGTGATGAAGATCATGCTGGCATCGCTGCGTTTGCGGATCGTCTCCAGAAGATCGACCACCTGCGCCTGGATCGTGACGTCGAGCGCTGTCGTCGGCTCGTCCGCAATGATGACATCCGGTTCCAACGCCACGGCCATGGCGATCATGATGCGTTGGCGCATACCGCCCGAAAACTCATGCGGATATTGCCTCGCACGGCTTTCAGGGTCGGGAATGCCGATGGCCGTAAGAAGGTCGATCACGGCTTTTTCGACACCGCCTTCCGGAGTACGGCCGTGGATGCGGAACATTTCGGCGATCTGCCAACCCACCGAATAGACCGGGTTGAGCGCTGCGAGCGCATCCTGAAAGATCAGGGCGATCCGATCGCCGCAGAGATCGCGCCGCTCGTTTCGCGAGAGCTGCAACAGCTCGACACCGTCGAAACGGATCGATCCTTGATTGATTTCGCCCGGCGGGTTGGGAACGAGATCCATGATGGCCGATGCGGTCACCGACTTGCCGGAGCCGCTTTCGCCGAGAAGCGCCAGGACCTCTCCACGCTCGAGCGAGAAGGAAACGCCGTTGAGCGCCAGGATGCGGCCGGCGGCCGTATCGAAACTGACCTGCAAGTCCTTGACTTCGAGAAGAGCCATCAGCGCCTCCGGCTGACAAGACGCCAGTGCTGCGACGGGTCATTGACGATCCGGAACCAGTTGGCGAGGAGATTGAAGGACATGGTCGTGAGCATCACAGCCAGGCCGGGGAAAAAGCCCAGCCACCAGGCCGATGACAGATATCCCTGGCCCTGCGCCACCATCAGACCCCAGCTCACGGCAGGTGGCTGGATGCCGAGACCGAGATAGCTCAGCCCGGATTCGAACAGCATCACCATGGCGAGATTGACCGAGGCGAGCGTCAGCATCGTGGGAGCGACGCTCGGGAGAATGTGATTGCGCAATATCCAGACAGGCCCGCCGCCGAAGACGCGCGCCGCATCAACGAAAAGCCTCTCCCGGACCTCCAGAGTTTCGGCTCTTGCGACGCGGATATAGGCAGGCATGCGGGTAACGGCGAGCACGATGATGAGGTTGCCGACGCTCGGGCCAAACAGGTAGAGCCCGAAGAGCGCCACCAGCAGCGTCGGGAAACCCAGGATGATGTCGCAGATCCGCATGACCAGGTTGCCGATGATGCCACCGAAGTAACCGGCGATCACGCCGAGCAGCGTTCCGCCGATCAGGCTCGTCAGAACAGTCACAAGCGCTATGCCGATCGTCGTCGATGCCGCCTGGATGAGGCGAACGAGGAGCGGGCGCCCGAGGGCGTCGGCGCCCAGCCACAACGTCCAGGACTGGCCGAAGTCGAAGGGCGGCAGGTTGCGCGCCTTCAGCGAAATGCGATTTTCTCCCAGCAGCGACGATGCATCCGCAAAAATGGCAAGGACGACGATCAGCAGCCAGATTGTCGCAGCGACCGCCATCGGGTCGCCTGCGAGCGCGCGCATGAACCACAAGATGCGGCGGCTTCGGCGCTCGCGGGCGGGGAGGAAGTCGGCGGACGTGTTGATCATTCGACCCTCACGCGCGGATCGATCGATGCATAGAGCATGTCGACCAGGATATTGATGAAGAAAATGACGACGGCGACCGCGAAGATCGATGCCTGGACGATCGCGAAATCGCGCTTCAGGATGCCGTCGATCAGCAGCTTGCCGATGCCGGGAAACCCGAAAACAACCTCGACGACGCCACCGCCGCCGGCGAACTGGGCGGCGAGGTCACCGGTCACGGTCACCGCGGGCAGGAGGGCATTGCGCAGCGCATGCACGAAGGTAACCCGGCCGCCGCGCGCGCCTTTGGCCCGCGCAGTCCGGACAAATGTCGCGTTCAGTGCTTCGATCATCGAGCCGCGGACGATCTGCACCAGCGTCCCGAACGGTCTGGCAAAAAGACAGGCAACCGGCAGGATCCAATAGATCGGACCGCCGAAACCCGATGTCGGCAGAATGCGCAAGGTGACGGCAAACAGCAGGACGCCCATCAGCCCGAGCCAGAAATCCGGCACGCTGGCCGCTGCCTGCGACAGCACGTTGATAGCCCGGTCGATCCAGCCGCCGGCGTTCACAGCGGCAATCGATCCAATGATGACGGCAGCGATGAAGGCCAGGGTCAAGGCAATGGCACCGAGCGCCAGCGTATTCGGCAACGCCTCCAGAACAACGTCCATGGCCGGGCGGTTGTGCCAAAGCGACGTGCCGAAATCGAGGCTCAGCATGTCCCCGGCCCAATCGAGGAATTGCCACGGGAGGGAACGATCGAGGCCGAGGCGGACGCGCATGGCTTCGCGGGCCGCATCCGAGGCATCGACGGGCAGGTAGAGATTGACGGGATCGCCCGTCAATCGCACCAGGAAGAAGGCAGATGTCATCAATGCGGCAAGTGCGAGTGCCGCAAAGGCCGCACGTTTAAGGAAGTAGGTGAAGGACATCCGCTCTCCTCAAGGGACGTTCGGCGACCAGTCTGGCGGTCAGCGGTAGCTGATCGATTTAAGCTTGATCTCGTTGCCGGCCTGCACATCGGGCGTATAGGTGACGGTCTCGGCGACGCGGGCAATCGTGACCATGTGGAACAGCGGGACGATATTGACCGCATCGACGGCGATGTAGCTGAACGCTTCCTCGAACAGTTTCTTGCGTTCGTCGCCGGTTGCCTTCGACGCGTCGCCAATCAACGTGTCGAGCCTGGTATCGGCGATGGTCGACTGATTGCCGTCGGTGGTAAAACGGTTCGGCAGCGTGAATACGGCGTCGCCCTCGGTGTTGTCGATCTGCGTCTGCAGGACCGACGGCTGACGGTCCTTGTCCCAAGGTTTCAGCAGCCTCTTCAGCCACGGGCTTGTCTCAAGCATTTCGAGCCGGGCATTGAAGCCGGCATCCGCGAGCATCGCCTGAATGGCTTCCAGGCTTTCGGACGAATTGGGATAGATGCCGATGCGGCCGTAGATGACGATTTCCTTGTCGACCGGCACGCCATCGGCTTTGGCCGCGTCGAGCAGGGATTTCGCTTTTTCGGGATCATACGTCCAGACGGGGATGTCGGGATTGAAGCCGAAGACGGACGGCGGCACCGCCTGCATCGCCTTTTGGGCATCCTGGTGGAAGATGGTGCCGACTAGGCCGTCCCGGTCGATCGCAAGATTAAGGGCTTCACGCACGCGTTTGTCGTTGAGCGGCGGAATTTCCGCGTCGATCCTCAGCAGCGAGGTTTCGGCGTTTGGGAAGGCATGATCCTGTTCCGTGGTGCCGTCCTGGGGCGCTATTTCATATGCGATCTGCGCTTCCCCAGTGGCGACCATCGCCGCGCGAACAGCGGATTCGGCCCGCCAGATGATGGTTGCGTTCTTGATCGCCGGCTTGTCGCCCCAATAGCCGTCAAAGGCCACGAGGTCGACCGATTGCCCTGGCGTCCACGCTGCAAGCTTGTAGGGTCCCGTTCCGGCCGGGGAGCGCGACTTGCCGTCGTTCGGGGTCGCCGGCGAACCGATGTCCACGGCGGACATCTTGTTCGGCAGGATCGGCTCGACGATATCAGTTTTGATGAGGAGGGTCGTCGGGTTCACCGCTTCTGCATTGAACTTGACGCCCTTCAACGTCGCAAGTCCGACTTCGCAGGCCAGTGCCGGATCCTGCGCCCGCTTGAGAGCGGCAACGACTGCACTGGCATCGAACGCCCTGCCGTCGTGGAAGGTGACGTCGTCGCGGAGCTTGAATTCCCAGGTCAACTCGTCCACTTGCCGCCAGCTGGTGGCAAGGCTCGGGACGACCGATCCGTCGGCCGGGCTCAGATTGACCAGCGCTTCCGTGATGTTGTTGTGTAGAATGCGAGAGTTGCCCGAAAGGTCGGTGTCACAGGGATCGAGCGACTTCGGTTCGTCGGTCACCACCACCGTCAGCTTATCCGAGGCAGCGTCGGCGCGAATTGCGCTGCCCGGAGCCAGCAGAAATGCCAGTCCGATGCTCAGCGCACCAATTCCCTTCATCTTCTTCATGAAATCCCTCCTCCAGATCCAAACGAGCGGCATCCCGTCCATCGCAGTGCCGTCTCGTGAAAACCATCCGGTTGCGCACCGCCGCAGCGGGTATCCAAATGGCTTTACTTCCTCCGCCAAGCGCGTAGTGTCAAATGTGACACTCACACCACTGAGCATGCTCGCTCAGTCCTGCGAAGTCAATATTATAATTCTCATATGGAATTTATAGTTCATGATTGAACCAAAACATGGATCACCTGTCGTCGAAAAGACCGCCCACCTGCTTGAGGCCGTTGCCGATGCGAAGACGGGAATTTCCTTGGCCGCGCTGGTTGAGCAGCTTGGAGTTCCGCGTTCGACCGTCTACCGGATCCTCAATTCATTGGCCGCGCATGGGCTTGTGGCGCGGGTGAATGGTGGAGCGTCCTACGAGCTGGGGCCAAAATTCGTCGAGCTTGCGCGGCGCATCTCGCCCGGCGCCGACAGGGCAACGGTGATCGAGGCGGCAAGGCCGATCCTGACGGCTGCGGCTGACCGCATTTTCGAATCCTTCAGGCTGGCTGCCCCCGAAGGCAACGAGATGATGACGATATTTGCAGCCTCCAGTCCCGGCGATTATTCGCTTTTCATCAAGGTCGGCAGCCGCTCGCGTAAACATGTCGGCGCTGCCGGCAAGCTCGCTCTTGCCTATTCGGACTACGGTGACATAGAGGCCTATTGCAGCGGCGGACTGGAGTCGAAGACGCCATATACGATTACCGATCCGGAGGCGCTGAAGGAAGCACTCGTTGAAATTCGACGCAATGGATGCGCCGAGGACAATCAGGAATCCAACCTCGGCCTCCGGGCCTTTGCCGCGCCCGTCTTCGATTCCGAAGGTCGACTCGTCGCGACGATCAGCGTCCCGTTTATTGGTGAAGCGACGCCGGACAGGGCACGGGCAATTAAGCGCGAGGTCGTGGAGGGTGCCGCCATCTTGACAAAGGCGATTAATGGCAAGCAACCTTTGTCCAAATAAGAAACATCAAATTCTTTATTGAACTATCTTCTCGTTGTGGTAGAGCTTCCACCGGACAATGGAGGATCTCATGACGGCGTTGGACCCATCAGTTTATGCAAAGCTTTTGCGGACGAATTCTGCAAGTCTCAGCACTCTGTTGCTGAAGCGTGGCCTGAAGAACACCGCGGTTCGCGGCGTGCGGCCGCTGGCCAGCGCCGGCGGGCCGATGATCGGCCCGGCCGTCACCGTACGCTACATCCCCGCACGGGAAGATATCGACGGTTCGACTTACAGTTCGGATCCATCCAATCAACAGCGCAAGGCCATCGATACGATCCCCGACGGCCATGTTCTCGTCTTCGATTGCCGCTCCTTGGCGGAAGTCGCCGGCATTGGCGCCATGCTTGCCCGTCGTCTTGTCTATCGTGGCGCCGCCGGCCTCGTGCTCGACGGCGGCGTCCGCGATACGGCCGATATCGCACAGCTGGGACTCCCGACCTACTGCATGGGACCGGCAGCGCCGGCGAACCTGGTTGCCCACCATGCCTCAGATATGAACCAGCCAATCGCCTGCGGCGGCGTCGCCGTTTATCCCGATGACATCATCTTTGGCGACAGCGAAGCGGTGATCGTTATTCCGCGGGAATATGTCGATGACATTGCCGAGGAAGCTGTTGCGATGGAGGAGCAGGAAGAGTTTCTCAAGCTGGAAATCGAGTCAGGCAAATCGACCTTGGGGGTATACCCGCCCAACAAGGAGACCCTCGAACGTTATGAGGCCTGGCGTCAAGCGCGTCATATGACGGCATGACACCATTGCTTCGAAGTATTGTCTAAGGCTGTCGTCTGCTCGCAGATTAACCCGTGCGTTCGTTCTTTTGAAACGCTCGCCGATGCTGCCGACATTGCAAAGCCGCCACGGGAATATTAGGGGACGAGCGCTATCCACTGGGGTAGCTGCTTGACGCTCGACACACGCAACTTCACACTTACATTGTCGAAGGTGAGTCGGACAGACTGAACCGTTTTCGCATCCGTTGCTCATCTCAGAGGGAGTTGTCAGCAGGGTTGATTGGTCCATGCGCCGACCGACACCGGTTGATCGCAAATAGGATCGAGATTGATTGAGTTCGAACTCGCAGCCGCTCCTATTTGCTTGTGAGGTTGCGCCGTGGATAAAGTGCCATCAGCAGTCGATCCTCCTCGCGACAGCCCGCCTTGGCACCGGAATTTCCCAATGCCGAGCAACCGCTGGTCCCTGCTTTGGCCAGGGCTCTTGATATCAATTTTGCTTCTTGCAGGCACCGTCGTTTTTTACCGTGAAATCCATCACCTCGAAGATCCGGTCGGCCCCTTCGAAAATCGAGCTCTCAATAAGGCTGCCCGATCATCTCGCATAGCCGCCCGCCCTGATCCGGCGGTTCCTTCTCCCCTCCCGCCGACGTCGATACCGTTGCAGCTGATCGAGGCCCCGAAGCTGGAGTTGGCAAGTCAGTTTCTGCGGATCTGGCGCGTCTCGGGGTCGAGCTTTTGCGGTGCTCTTCGAGAAGCCGGCATCGAGATGAGCGAATGGAAAGCCGCATCGATGCGCAATCGCAGCTATGAATGTTATTTTCAGCGCATCTACGAACGGGACGAGGTACGTCCACTCAGCTCGACCTTCGTTAAGGTTCGTGGAGATGAAATGGGCGATATTCTTGAGATCCGCGCCAAGATCATTGGGCCGACGACCGACGCCCAGGGACGTCTCGCCCCGGCCGTCCTGCGCATTTTCGAGATCATCGTGAAGCAGGCGTGCTGGCGTGATTTCGAAGATACTCTTGCCTCAATCCAAAACCTTCGAAATGTCGAATACGAACGATTCGGCTCCTATCTCAGCTTCACGCGCGAAGCAGGCGGCGCAAATATCTTCAATTTTGTTCTTGGTCTTAAGGCGACTTCAAGTTCGCAGGTGAGGACCAAGACGTATTTTTCGGCTGATCGCTGGCTAGCCGCAACAAATCCCCGCAATGTTCCCGCGAACTTCATCCTCACGGACCGCTTGGGCACGTCGAAATCTGCCAATTGCGCTCAATGACGTCGCAAGTACCAGTCACATCCAGGATCAGGTTGGAGCTTGTCTGAACATCGACGATTTGAGCGTCACCACCTTTGAGTGTGAGCCGCCGTGTGATTTCGGCCATGAATGCTGCGATCGTACCTGAAGCCGAAGCCGTCATCCAGGCTGCTGAAGTTGAGACCGTGTCGAGCCGCGATTTCATCCGCATCCTCGATCTGCTTGAACACCCGCCCAAACCGAACGCGAAACTACGCGCCGCGATCTCTGCTCTACCGGATGCCTTGTGACCCTCCCCGTCTGGCATGAAGAGCCGATCGCTAAGTCGCACGATCGGGCCGCATTCGATTGCGGTGATGCGGCAATGAACGAGTTCATTCGGCGCTTCGCTCGGCAGAGCCATGAGCAGAATGCGGCGAAGACCTTCTGCGCTATCGACAAGGCCCAACCTCATCGCATCCTCGGATTCTACACAGTCGCGCCTTCGGCCGTTACACATGAGGCCGTGCCTCCAAAGCTGACCAGAGGCCTCGCACGCCATGAAGTCGCAGGCTTCAAGCTTGCGCGCTTGGCAACCGACATAAAGGTGGCGGGAAAGGGTTTAGGCGGCCAGCTCATCGCTGCTGCAGCGCTCCGTTGCCTGCGGCTCGCCAGCGAGGGCGGCGGGATACTGCTCATCATTGATGCCAAGAGCGAACGCGCCGCCCATTGGTATGCCAGCTATGGCGCCGAACCGCTGCAAGGGAAACCGCTCCCCCTCGTTATGCCGCTTGCCACCTTCGCCGCCGACTTCAAGGCCAAGGGGCTCTTGTAGCCGCGTTGCCGCCAAGCCATTGATATCCTCGATACACCAAAACAGGGCTCTGCGCGCTGCGGGCGGGAGGCGCCGGCCTGAACCGCAACATCTCACATCATCAGTCAAAGCTGTTTGCCAGCAGAATCGCGGAGAGCCTTTTTATCCCGCGGCAAATCCTATGTAGAAATTCTCGGCGGGATTGAGGACAACCGCCGATGCCGGCGAACGCATGGACAGGCCTGGAAAAGAACATATCTTCAAAGGGGCCTTCCTTTCTGGAGGCCTCGAACCAAACAGCACGGGCAAACATCAATGACCAAAGGCTCCGATCTTCTAGTGGCAGCGCTTGAGAACGAAGGTGTCGAGCGCATCTTCGGCATTCCCGGCGAAGAGAATCTCGACGTCGTCGAAGCTATCCGCAAGTCTTCGATTGAGCTCGTCCTCACCCGGCACGAGCAGGCGGCGGCGTTCATGGCCGCGACCTATGGCCGCCTGACTGGAAAGCCCGGCGTCTGCCTGACAACGCTCGGGCCTGGCGCTCTGAACCTCTCGACAGGTGCCGCCTATGCCTTGCTCGGCGCGATGCCGATGGTGATGATAACCGGTCAGAAGGGGATCCTCTCGTCCCGCCAGGCGCGTTTCCAGGTGGTCGATGTCGTCGCGTCGATGAAGCCGCTGACCAAGCTCGCAAGGCAGATCGTGTCGCCGCAGATGATCCCGACGACGGTCAGGGAGGCGTTCCGCATCGCCCAGGAGGAAAGGCCGGGGCCGGTGCATCTGGAGCTTCCGGAAGATATTGCGGCCGAAGAATGCCAGGAGGTGGCGCTGATTGCGCCGCATCAACTCGAACTGCCGACGGCAAGCGATGCGGCCCTCGATCGCGCTGCCGCCCTCATCGCCGCAGCCAAACGTCCGCTTCTGATGTTCGGGGCCGCCGCCTCGCGTCCCCGCTCGACATCGGATATTGCGCAGTTTGTGATCCGTACGCGCATTCCGTTCTTTACCACCCAGATGGGGAAGGGAACGGTGCCCGGCGGAACCGAACTTTATATGGGCACCGCCGCGCTGTCGGAGCGGGATTATGTCCACGAGGCCATTGAACAGGCAGACCTTATCATCACGATCGGGCACGACACGATCGAGAAACCACCCTTCATCATGGGCAAGGGCGGCCCGAAGGTCGTTCATGTCGGATATCAGCCGGCGACCGTCGAGCAGGTCTATTTCCCGCAGTCCGAGGTCATCGGCGACATCGGCCCTTCGCTGAAGGCGCTGGCGGATCGCCTCGAGGGCAAGCTGCCAAACGCGCAGGCGCTTCTTCATCTCCGCGAGCGCATTCTCGAGCGCATCGCCGCGCGGGCAACAGAAGATCGCTTCACGCCACAGCGGCTGGTCCACGACATAAGAGAGGTGATGCCGCATGATGGCATCCTGGCGCTCGATAACGGCATGTACAAGATCTGGTTTGCCCGGAACTACCGGACGCGGATGGCGAACACGCTACTGCTCGACAATGCCCTTGCAACGATGGGAGCCGGGCTGCCATCGGCGATGGTTGCCTCGATGCTCTATCCCGAGCGGCGTGTCATGGCGATTTGTGGTGACGGTGGCTTCATGATGAACTCGCAGGAACTCGAAACCGCCGTCCGGCTGAAACTCAACCTCGTCGTCCTCGTCATCGAGGACAATGCCTACGGCATGATCCGCTGGAAGCAGGCGGTGGACGAATTCCCGGATTTCGGGATGACCTTCGGCAATCCCGACTTCGTGAAATATGCCGAATCCTACGGCGCCAAGGGAACCAGGGTCGACGATATCAGCCGGTTCAAACAGGTGCTCGAAGAGGCTTTCTCCGGCGGCGGTGTGCATCTGCTGAATGTGCCGGTGGACTACTCTGAAAATGAACGCGTGCTGGTGAAGGAGCTTCGCGAACGGCTCCCCGCGATATTGGAGGCCTGAGATGCCGCGCGCCATGAAGGTCTACCAGGCGTTCGACCGCGAGCCGATTGCAGAGCTGCCGGCAGACGACGCGGCCGCGCTCGAGCGCAAGCTTCAGTTCGCCGCCAAAGCCTTCGCCGATCGCGACGGCTGGCTGCCCGCGCATCAGCGGTTGGCAATCCTCAGAAAGGCGTCGGCACTTCTGCAGGAGAACCGCGATCGTTTTGCGATGATGATCGCCCGTGAAGGCGGCAAGCCGCTGACGGATGCGATCATCGAGGTGACGCGCGGGATCGACGGCCTCCTCAATGCGGCGGACGAGCTGCGCAACTTCGGCGGCAAGGAAATCTCCATGGGGCTGACTGCGGCCAGCGCGAACCGATGGGCCTTCACCACCAAGGAGCCGATCGGCGTCGTGGCGGCGATATCGGCCTTCAACCATCCGCTCAATCTCATCATCCACCAGATCGCGCCGGCGATCGCCGTGGGTTGCCCGGTGATCATCAAGCCGGCAGCGCCGACCCCGATTTCCTGCATCGAGATCGTCAAGCTATTCTGAGAGGCCGGTCTCGACGAACGCTGGTGCCAGACCCTCATCACCGAGGACAATGCGCTTGCCGAAGCCTTCGCAACCGATCGTCGTGTCGCGTTTCTGAGCTTCATCGGCTCGGCAAAGGTCGGCTGGTACCTCAAGGCCAAGCTGCCGCCGGGCACCCGATGCGCGCTTGAGCACGGTGGAGCAGCACCCGTCATCGTCGACCGCAGCGCCAATGTCGATGCGATTGTCGGTACCATCGTCAAAGGCGGCTATTATCACGCCGGGCAGGTCTGCGTGTCTGCCCAGCGTCTCTTCGTGCATGAAGATATTCTGGCTTCCTTCACCGAGGCTCTCGCTGCAAGGGTGGCAGCCCTGCATGTCGGCGATCCCACGCTTATGCAAACCGAGGTAGGGCCGCTCATCCTGCCACGCGAGGCAGACCGCGTCACGGCCTGGATCAAGGAGGCGACGGACGCCGGAACCAGGCAGATCGGCGGCGGTCGGATGTCGGAGACGACACTTCTGCCGTCGGTTTTGCTGGACCCGCCTGCTGAGGCTAAAGTATCCATGCTCGAGGTCTTTGGACCGCTGACCTGCGTCTACGGCTACCGCGACCTCGACGAAGCGATCCGCATTGCCAACTCGCTGCCCTATGCCTTCCAAGCGAGCGTCTTTTCCGCCGACATAGCGGTTGCTCTCAAGGCGGCAAAACATTTGGATGCATCGGCCGTTCTCGTCAACGACCACACCGCGTTCCGTACCGATTGGATGCCTTTCGCCGGACGCAGGCAGTCAGGATACGGGGTCGGCGGCATTCCCTGGACGATGGAAGAGATGGCCGACGACAAGATGGTGGTGCTCAACCAGGTGACTTAGGGGCAGCGATGATGGGATCAACTGTTCGATTTCCATCGGCAGGTAAAACTCTTGGATAATAGATGATACCTTCGCCGACGTGGTCGGTCACCGCGTCTGCATAATCCTCGTACGACGACGGGATGGGTGTCGTGCACCGCTCAAAATCAGACAAACATTGGATAACCGCTTGCTCGGCCAGGATGGACTTGCCTCGCCCATAGCCGGGAGGCATGGTCTGCCTCGGAACAACGGAATCACAAAACTGCGGACGAGAGGTCTTTGGCCATGCTCGAAAGCTCGTGGCGCATCGCAAACATGGCTGGTTGATGTTTTCCTTCCTGCACAGTTCGGACCTTCATATTGGCAAGCGATTTGGCAATCTTCCCGAGGATTTGAGAGGGCGCCTGCGCGAGGCGCGGCATGGCGTGATCGCCAGGCTTGCCGGTGCGGCACGAGAGCATGGGGCTGATGTCATCCTGCTCGCGGGCGACACGTTCGATACCGAGACGCCGACGCCTGCCGTGCTTCGCCAAGCGCTTGGCGAGATGGCCCGGAATACGCCGCTGCGCTGGGTTCTGCTTCCGGGCAACCACGATTCGCTGCTGGCGGACCAGCTCTGGAGTGCGGCGCGCGGCGTGCTGCCAGACAATGTCATCCTGGCGACGGAGCCGGCGCCTCTTTCGCTTGGACCGGATGTCGTCCTGCTGCCGGCGCCTTGCACGACCAGGCGGCCGGGCCGTGACCTCACAGAATGGATGACGGGTGCTGCCACACCGGACGGCGCTATCCGCATCGGCCTCGCCCATGGGCCGATCCAGGAATTTTCGGAGGATGCCACAGCCACCAATGTGATTGCGCCGAACCGTGCGGCGTTGGCCGGCCTCGATTACATGGCGCTCGGCGATTGGCACGGATCGGTGGCGGTGGATGCCAGAACATATTACAGCGGCGCGCCCGAGCCGGACCGTTTCAAGCATGACCGGCCGGGGCAGGCGATGGTCGTTTCCATTGCCGGGCAGGGGGCGATGCCGACGACGACGGCTGTCGCGACCGCCAGCTTTTCCTGGCAGACATTGCAGCTTCCGCTGCTGGCGTCGGAAGACGGCGTTGAAGCGCTGAAGGCCGCACTGCCGGAACCGTTCGCGCGGCGACAAACCCTGTTGCGCGTCGCGCTGTCCGGCCGTGCCCGATTGAACGGGCGCACGGCAATGACCAGCCTGCTGCAGCAGGTCGCGCCGGAATTTGCGCATCTGGAGATCGATACGGAACTGCTGGGGACCGATTGCGAGAGCGACGATCTCGAGATCATCGACCGAGCCGGTGCGCTGCGCGATACTGCGGATTTGCTGCTTGCCGAAAGCCTCGACCAATCCCGCTCGGGCGATGACAGGGGTGTGGCGCGTGAGGCGTTGATCCGCCTGTTTTCCTATTGCGAGGCGATCGATCGATGAAACTCAACGCTCTTCGCCTTCACAACGTCAAACGCTTCGCCGGCCGCGGCATATCCGTCGAAGGAATCGCCGACGGCGTCAATGTGCTGAGCGCTGCCAACGAACACGGCAAATCAACCTGTTTCGAGGCGCTGCATGCGCTGTTCTTCCAGCCGCACGGCGGCACGCCAAAGAGCGTGCAGATGCTACGCCCCTATAGCGGCGGCAATCCGATCGTCGAGGCCGATATCACGATCGAAGCCGGCCGCTACCGCTTGACCAAGCAGTTCTATGGCGGACGGCGCGCCAGCGTCACCGATCTCGGCAGCGGCCGGCTCGTCGCCCAGGCCGACGAGGCCGAGGCTTTCATCGGCGATCTCATTTCCGGCGGAACTGCCGGCCCGGCAGGCCTGCTCTGGGTGCGCCAGGGCGTCACCGGCATCGAAAATCGCAGCAAGAGCGAGGAAGAAAACGACAAGCGGGTGCGCGAAAGCCTGCTGTCTTCGGTGCAGGGCGAGGTGGAGGCCCTGACGGGCGGACGGCGCATGTCGGCAGTGCTCGAAGCCTGCGAGGAAGAACTCAATCGCCTGGTCACAGCGACGCTCCGGCCAAAGGCCGGAGGCCGCTTTGCCGCCGCGCTCGACGATCGTGACCGGCTGCAGGCGGAGGAGGCGCGGCTGGCCAAGGAGGTGGAGATGCTGCACGGCGCGCTCGACCGCCGCCGCTCAGTGCAGGCGAGACTCAGCGAACTGGAAAATTCGGACGAAGAGGCCGGCCGGAAGGCGGCGATTGCCAATGCCGAGTCTGTGCTCGAGGCCGCTAAACTGCACGACAGGGAACTCAAGGCACTCGATGCCGAAGCTGCTCTTGCCGCCAGCCGTCGCGATGAGGCGCAGCAGGCATTCGACCGCTTCCACGCGGCATTGAACCGCAGTGACGAACTCGCGCGGCGTTTCGCCGTGACGGAAAAAGAGCTTTCAAATGCAGCTGAGCGACGCGCGGCATCGCTGGCCGAAAGCGAGGCCGCAACGGCGGAGGTTCAGGCAGCCGAAGAGGATGAGCGGGTAAACCGCGAATTGCTGGCGCGGCTGGAGGCAGCACTCCGTTCGCGTCACGCCGCAGAGCGGCTGGCGGAGGTCCGTCTGCATCTCGAACAGGCGGAAGCGGCGCGGCGGCAGATCGAGGACGGGGAGGCTGCGCATGCATTGCTCGCCATTCCAGCCGATGCGATCGAACGGCTCGAAGCGTTGGACCTCAAGATCGTTGGCTTGCGTGCAGCAGCCGAGGTCGTTCTTCCCAGGCTCAGGATCGACTACCTGAAAGACGCCTCCGGATCGGTGAGCATGGACCGCCAGCCTTTGCCGGGGGGCGAGGACAAGAGCTTTGCCGGGGTGGCGAAACTCGACATAGCAGGCGTCGGTACCCTGACGATCCATTCCAGCCGGCAGGCAGAACAGGACGGGGCGCTCGAAACCGCGGAAGCCGCGCGCCAAACATTGCTTGCCAGGCTCGGTGTCGACAGTTTGCGGGCGGCGCGACAGCGCGATATTGCCGCCCGGAACAAGCAGGAGGAACTGGGGCGGGCACGCCAGCGGTTCGCCGACGTGGCTCCGAATGGCATCGACCAGCTTCACCTCGATGCCGCACGCTTTGCGGAACTCAGCCAGGGTCCAGTCGAACTCGACGCCGACCCAGAAGAGGTGCGCGCCCGTCTCGCGGATGCGACGCAGCGTATCGACCTGGCGCGAAACCGGGCGCGGGAAGCGTCAGTGATGCGCATGGAGGCCGGCGAGGCAATATTGCGAGCGCAGACGGAGCACGCCAAACTTGGCCAGGAGCTCGAGGCCATCGCGGCGATCATCGGTCCAGAAGCCGGCCGAACGGAATTGCAAAGGGACCTTGCGGCAAGGCTCTCCAGCGCCAAAGAACAATGCGACACGGTTGAGCTCCGGGCCGGGCCTGTGCGCAGGGCCGGGCGGGACCTCGCCGGCGCGGAAGCCGCCCTTGCCAGGGCACGTTCGGTCGCCGACGCCGCGGCACGCGAAATTGCCAGGTTACGCGAGGAGCTTGCCGACATCGGCGGTCAGATCCGCACCCGCTCAGACAGTGCCGTGGAAGAAACCTGGTTGGAAACTCGCGGTTTGCTCGACGCTGCGCAGGAACAGGTGAAGCGTTTCGAGGCGGAGGTCGCCGTACTGGATCGCCTACGCAAGGCGCTGACGGCGACGCGAGCAGCCGCGCGCGACCTCTATCTCAAGCCTGTCATGAACGAACTCGCCCCGCTGGTCGGCCTGCTGTTCGACGATATCTCGATCACCTTCGACGGCGACACCTTGCTGCCGCAGATCGTGCACCGCAACGGCCTCGACGAGGATGTCGACCGGCTGAGCGGCGGTATGCGGGAGCAGCTCTCGGTACTGACCCGCCTCGCATTCGCAAGGCTGCTCGCCCGCGACGGCCGGCCGGCGCCTGTCATCCTCGACGATGCGCTTGTTTATTCCGACGACGACCGGATTGAACGGATGTTCGATGCGCTGCACCGCCAATCGCGCGACCAGCAGATCCTGGTCTTCTCCTGCCGCCAACGCGCCTTCGCCAAGCTGGGCGGCAATGTGCTCACCATGCAGCCATGGCAGCCGGATTGATGAGGATCGATGCTCAGGCAAGCACTCTGCTACGCTCAAGCCAAAGATAGGCTGCAGCCGTCCAGGAAAAGCCGAGGCCGCCGCAACCTTCGCCGGTGACCGGATCGAAATATTCGGCGAAACCTTCCGTCTCGATCGCCGCGATGGTGGATTTCCGCAGCTCTTCGGCCGCATCCGCATGGCCATTGCGCCTCAGTCCGTCGATCAGCAGCCAGTTGATGATCGCCCAGGCGGGGCCGCGCCAGTAGCGCTTCGGCTCCCAGCTGGCGATGCCGGGTTTGGTCGTGGGGAAGGCAACTTTGAGATCCTTGGACCAGGCATTCATTTCCGAGACCAGGGCGTTCGCAACCTGCTGGTCGAGGTCCAGCGAGAGGAGGGGGATGAAGCCGGCTTGCGTGGCGGCTTCGACATCTTCGCCGGAGATCAGGTCGCGCGAGACGAAGCGGGCAAGCTCCGGCCGCCATTGGGCCCTTATCGCCTTGCGGGTACGGTTGTTGAAGGCAGCAATCTCGATCGCGTCCTCCGTCCGCCCGAAGAGGCGGGCGAGGTGTTCCAGATCTTCGCCCGCCTTGAGCAGGATCGCGCTCGTCTGGATTTCGGCGACCTTAAAGGGCGCCTTTTCCCATTGCCGCGCCGGCTCCCAGCCGCAAGCGGCATAGGTATCGACGAGATGGATGAAGCGGCGGTAATCCTCGTCGCGCGGGCGCATGCCGGCATCGACATGGCCGGTGTCCTTGCGCACGACAGGCGTGTCGGTTGTGACGGGCACGCGGGCAAGCGCGATGTCCCAGGCGGGAGAATTGTCGCTGCCGCTTTCCCAGGGATGCAGGAGTGCTACGAGCCCCGTGCCTTCAGGGTCGCGGGCGGAATACCACCAGCGGTGCCATTTCAGCGCCGCCTCGTAAAGGGGCAGGGTGCGCGTCTCGTCCTCCTTGCCGGCGACCTCATGCAGCTTGCGCAGTGCGATCGCGAAGACCGGCGGTTGGGTTATGCCGGAGGTCGGGATCGTGTGCTGCGTGCGCCAGACGTTCGGTCCCGGGAAATAGGTTTCGCTTGGCGCGTGGAAGACGATATGCGGGATCATTCCATCCGCCCACTGGCCCTCGACCAGCCGTTCCAGCTCGCGATAGGCGCGATCGATATCGTAGAGCGCGAAGCCCATGGCGACGAAGGCGGAATCCCAGTTCCACTGGAAGGGATAGAGCCGGTCGGTCGGCACGGTATAGCCGCCGCGATCGTTCACGGCGAGGATGCGCTTCGCCTGGTCGATATGCGTGTTCATTCTGGATGCTCCGGTATTCTTAGGCCAAGACGGCCGGAAAGGACTTGCCGCTTTCGGGCGAAAGCCAGGTGATGCGCTTTTGGTCGAGCTTTAGGCCGATCGTCTCGCCGCTCTTCACGGTCTCCGAAGCCGGCAGGATGACGCGGACCGGCTGGTCATGGATCGACCCAGTCAACAGCAGATGCGAGCCCATCGGCTCGGCAACGCGAACCCGCATTTCGAGACCCTGCGGCAGCGGCGCGAGTTCGACGGCCTCGCCGCGCAGGCCGAGGATGATTTGATCGCCGGATTCCTGCGGCGCCACGAGCCGTTCCGCGCCTGCCGCCACCTGGCCGTTCGAAACCGGCACCTGGATGAAGTTCATCGGCGGATTGCCGATGAAGCCGCCGACGAACCGTGTCGCAGGGTGATTGTAAATCTCGACCGGATGACCGACCTGCTCGACCACGCCGCCATGCATGACGGCGATGCGGTCGGAAAGGCCCATCGCTTCCGTCTGGTCGTGGGTGACATAGATTGTCGTCGTGCCTGCCGATTGCAGCACGGTCTTGAGTTCGGTGCGCATTTCGAGACGGAGCAGCGCGTCGAGATTGGAAAGCGGCTCGTCCATCAACAGAACCTTCGGTTCGACGGCAAGGGCGCGAGCGACCGCCACGCGCTGGCGCTGGCCGCCGGAAAGCTTGTTCGGGTAGCGGTCGAGATATTGCTCGATATGCAAGAGGCCGGCCGCCTTCTCGACCTGCGCCTTCACGCGTGCGTCATCGGCCTTCTGCATCCGCAGCCCGAAGGCGACGTTCTCATAGACCGTCATATGCGGAAAGACCGCATAGTTCTGGAAGACCATCGCAAGGCCGCGATCCTTGGGAGGCAAGCCGATCACCGACTTGTCGCCGATACGGACATCTCCCGATGTTGCCGTCTCGAGGCCGGCGATGATGCGCAGCAGCGTGGTCTTGCCACAGCCGGACGGACCGAGCAGCGAGACGAATTCGCCGTCGTTGATCGTCAGCGAGACCTCTTTCAGCGCCTGGAAGGCTCCGAAGCTCTTGCGGATGCGGTCGATGACAATATTGGCCATATCTCTGGTCCCGTTACTTGGAGGAAATGCCCCAGATCGCGAAGAGGTAGCGCCTGACCGCGAAGATGAAGACAACCGAGGGAAGGATGAGCATCAGGCCCCCGGCAAAACGATAATGCATCGGGCTTTCCGACAGCACGGTCAGCAAGTAGGCGGTCAGCGTGCGATTGCGCACCGTCAGCACCGAAGCGGCAAAAACCTCGTTCCAGGAGATGACGAAGGCAAAGACCGCGGTTGCGACGATGCCGGGAAGCGCCAGCGGTGCCACCACCTTGAAGAAGGCCTGGATGCGGGTGCAGCCGAATACCCAGGCGGCTTCCTCCAATTCCCTGGGCACACCGAGGAAAATCCCCTGGGTGACGAGTGCCGCGAAAGGCAGCGCCAGAACCGTATGGATCAGGCCGACGCCGAGGATCGTATCGTAGAGGCCGAGCCGGATGAAGGAGACCGTCAGTGGCAGCGCCAGGATTGCCAGCGGAAAGGCGCGGGTCAGCAGCACCAGAAGCCGGTAGCTGTCCTTGCCGTGGAAATCGTAGCGGGCGAGCGCATAGCCGGCCGGCGCGCCGAGCAGGATCGAAAGCGCGACCGTAATGCCGGCTGCCCCCAGCGAATTGAGGAAGGATTGCACGACGCCTTCGGTCTTCAGGAAGAGAATGAAGGGCTCCAGCGACAGACCAGTCGGCAATCCCGTCTTCGGCCAGACATAAACACCCTGGCGGCCGCCGAGTGCGCCGAGCGCCACCAGATAGATCGGCACCAGCACCCAGGCGCAGAGGGCGGCGATGCCGCTCCAGAGCAGCCAGCGCCGCGAGGAGACGAAGCCAGCGGCGTGGCGGGTGTCCGCGGCCGTGTTGACGATATCCGTGGTCATGGCAGGCGCTCCGGATCGACCTTCAAGGCTTTGAGATAGATGAGCGTGGCGGCAAGCGAGATGATCATGATCAGCACCGCGTAGGCGGCGGCGACGCTGTAGTTCTGGTTCTGGTTCTGCCAGTTATAGGCCTCGCCGACGAGAACCGGGAAATTGCGTCCGCCGAGCGCATAAACCACCGCGAAGACCTCGAAGGCGAGCACGGTGCGCAGGATGAGCGCCGATTGCAGGGCGGGGCGGATCAGCGGCAGGGTGATGCGCCAGAAGCGCGTCCACGGACCGGCGCCGAAGATTTCGGCGGCTTCCTTGAATTCCTTCGGCACCTGGTTGAGACCGGCGACGATGATGACCATGACGATGGCCGTGCCGCGCCAGATTTCGGCAACCGCAATCGCGAGGAAGAGCGCGACCGGCGTCTGGTAGGAGAGCCAGCTTGCCTGCCTGCCGATGATGCCGAGGCCGAAGAGCAGCGAATTCAGATAGCCGGTATTCTGCAGGATCGACAGCCAGACGAGACCGGCGGCGAGATCGGAAATGCCGAGCGGGATTGTCCAGATCCACAGGATCGTCTCCCGCCCGCGGCCGATCTTGGCGACCATCGTGCCCATGGCCAGCGCAATGGCGATCTGCACCGGCACGACGGCGATCGTCAGCAGGAAGGTATTCTTCACCGAACGGGTGAAATTGATGTCGGTGACCATGCGCTCGGCATTGGCGAGCGATGGCGCGCCATTGTCCGACACCGCCAGCCAGACCGTCTGCACCAGCGGCACGACGAACAGCAGCGCCAGAAAGGCGACGGATGGCAGGATCAGCAGATAGGGGATCCAGGGTCGGCTATTGGTCATCGGCTCCCGCCTCGACGAGCAGAATGGTGAAAGAGCGCCCGGGCATTCCGCCCGGACGCTTGCTACGTGGATTTATTGAACCGGGCAGGGGCCATCGCTCTTGGCATCGGGCGCCCAGCAGGCAGCCTTCGTGTCGGCCATCAGCTTGGCCATCGTGGCGCCCTGCGCCTTCAGCACGTCTGCAACGGGCTCGTTCTGCAGCACGATACGCTGAAAACTGTCCATGTAGACCTTGTTGAACTCGCCGCCCTTGTCGCCGAGACCGACCGGGAGCAGCGAAATGATCGCGTCCTTGGAAGCCTGGGTGGCGGTGACCGCACCGGCAAGCAGGGCGACGCCGGCATCGAGATCCGGCGGCAGCTTGACATTCAGCGTCGGGAAGAAGCCGACCTTTGAGGCGGTCAAGAGCTGCGTGTCCGGCGTGGACAAGTGCTCGATGATCTTTTCTGCGCCGGCCTTGTCGGGCGCGCCCTTCGGAATGGCGAGACCGGCAACGACTGGCATGTAGCCGCGACCCTTGGGACCGGCGGGGGCGGGGAAGACGACATAATCATCCGGTGCGGCAGAAATGGCATTCTTCAGGCGGGCGATATGGTCCCAGGCGACCATGACTTCGCCGGCGGCGAGCGGCTCCTGCATGAAGTCGTAGCTGGTCGAATTCGGTGTCACATGGGCCCACAGCGCCTTCAGTTTCTCCCAGCCGGCGGCAGCGTCGGCACTCTGGAAGGTGCGCACGACACCGCCCGTGAAGGAGGGGTAGAAATAGCCCTGGAAGTAACGCGCCATCAGCCCCTTCGGGCCGGCCGGGAAACCGATCTGCGGCTGGCCCGTCGCCTCCTGCATATTCTTGCCCCACTCGATCAGTTGATCGTAGCTCAGCGCGTTCACGTCCGCGCCATCAGGCAGGTATTGCAGGGCTTCCTTCTTGGCAGCCATCACATAGGTTGCCTGCATCCACGGAATGTACTGCTGGGTTGATTTGCCGAGCTTACCGAGGTCGAGCAGCGACTGCGGCATGCCGCTCGCTGCCAGCTTCTTGGCAAGATCGTCGAGCGGTTCGAGCGTGTCCTTGTCGGCAAGCGGCGAGAGTTCGCCATGCAGCGCACCGACCAGGCTGACGGTGTGTTTGCCGGCCTGGCGTTCGGCCTCCATGCGCACGGCAAACTGTGGCGGCTCCTCGACTACGTAGTCAACCGGGCCGACGTCCTTCAGGAGTTCCTCGCGAACGACGGTCGCCTCCTCGATCGGACGAAGCTGGGTGGATACGAAAACGGTCTGGGCAAGCACCGGCGAGGCGAAGGCCAGCACGGTGGAAGCCAGAATTCCAAATGACATGATATGTTTCATCTTCTCCTCCTTCATTGTTCTTTGTTTGAGATGCACTGCTGTCTATGCCGCTCTAAGCGGACGGCGATGGCTGTCGCGATCGACGAATTCGATCGCGTGAAGTTCCTGAAGTTCTTCGGCAGGTTCGCCGGCAATGGCGCGCAGCAGCAGCGAGGCGAAGCTCGCGCCGAGGTTTTCACCGGTCATGCGCATGGTCGAGAGCGGCGGGCTGGTGAAGGCGCCCATCGGCAGGTCGTCGTGGCCGACAATGCTGATCTGGTTGCCGCCATCGACCTCGCGCAGCGCGCGGAGTGCCCCGATCGCCATTTCGTCGGTGGAGCAGACGAGTGCGGTCGGACGCGACGGTTGGCGCAGAAGTTCGAGTGCTGCGAGATAACCGCCCTGTTCCAGCGGTGCGCCTTCGGCGCAGAGGTCGGTCGCAAGGCCGCATTCCTCCATCGCCGCCCGCCAGCCGCGGCAGCGGTCATGTGCGAAGTAATATTCCTGCGGGCCGGCGACATGGCCGATGCGCCGGTGGCCGACGGCATGGAAGCGCAGCGTCGCAGCCCGGAAGCCGGCAAAACCGTCGCCGTCGATATAGGGATGGGGCAGCAGGCTTTCCGTGCGGCCGTTGGTGACGAAGGGGATGCCGCGCGACTGCAGGAATTCGACGCGCTCGTCCTTCCGCTTGGTGCGGACGAGAAGCATGGCATCGACGCGGCGGCCATCGACGAAGCGCCGGCAGATGTCGAGTTCGCTCTCGCCGCGCGGTACCGGCGCAATCACCAGATTGAGGCCAGCAGCAGCAAGATGTTCGGCGCAGCCGGACAACATATCGAGGAAATGCGGAGGGCCGATATGGCCGGGATCGCTCGGCAGCGTGACGGCGACGAGCTCGGCGCGTTGTCTGCGCAGGCGGCGGGCCGAAGCATTCGGCCGGTAGCCGACCTTGTCGGCGGCCTCGCGAACCCGCTCGCGCGTGGCAGCCGACACATCGGCATAACCGTCGAGCGCACGCGACACCGTGGTGATCGACAGTCCCAGCGATTGCGCGAGCTGTTTGAGATTGGCCAAAGATCTTCCTCCCGAAAGTGAGAAAAGGATTCTCCAAAACGTTTTGGGAGTCAAGCCAAAACGTTTTGGAAATCCTGCGATTCCCTCTGGCTGGGTAAAAGCGCGGGAGCTGCAGGAGACAGCTGAGAACGCTCAACGCAGATTGGGAGGGACCACTATCTTGTGTATCTGGATACGCTCCGGAAGTTCGCACAGCAGTTCTGCATCTCGCGCCAGATGATGAACCTGCTCCGGATCACCTTTCGTAAACGCCGTCATCGATTCCATGTCGGCCCAGTAGGAGATCGTCGTGAACCATGTTTCATCCTTTCGATCTTCGCGCAGCAATTGGACGCCGATCGCCGTCTTTAGCAGCGGCGGAATTCCCTCAGCGCGATTGTAAGCTTCATATTCATCAGCAAATTCCGGCTTCGTACGACCGCGCCAGATACGGGCGATAGTTGGAACTTTCGTCATGTTCTGCTCCCCGTGAATGTGAATGAGGCAGGCCGACAGGCGAGGACGTCCGCCTCAAACGGCATGGCATCGTGGAACAGGGCTCCAAGCCCTGCCAAACCGAGGCGGTTATGCGCCGGGCAGGCGCCAATCCGGGCATCACACCCGTTCACAGCCCGGAACGGCTGTTCCACGAGCAAAAGGAGATGAGTCCCACGATCGATTATTCAAGGCCTGCGTGCCGATCGACCCTGCCTCGGGTCTGGACTTTCTAACTCCGCTTCGAGGCTCGGTCGCTGATGGCTCGCGAGGTGCGTTCATTCGATCAAAATCTAATCAACGGCGTAACCTGATTTGAAAGTCGGTTTGGTACGGAGAGTCTCCTTCCGGGAAGTGACGTCATGATCCTTGAGTTGCAGAATGCCATTCTGGAAATGATTGCCAAAGGGGAACCGCTGGCAGCAACGATCGAGCAACTTTGCCTCAAGGTTGAGGCCGCCGTTCCTGGGATCATCGCTTCGGTGCTGACGTTCGACGGCAGCCGTCTTCACACACTTGCTGCACCCTCCCTTCCGCCTGATTATTCAGCGGCCGTCGACAATCTTGAAGCCGGTCCTCTTGCGGGCTCCTGTGGCGCTGCTGCCTATTTCGGAGAAGCGGTCGTTGTCACCGATATCGAGACCGATCCTCGTTGGCAGGACTTCAAGTCCCTGGTCCTTCCGCTGGGGTTTAAGGCTTGCTGGTCCAGCCCGATCAAGCGTGGCGAGCGGGTGATCGGTAGCTTCGCCTTCTACTATCGAGACCACCGCGGTCCAAAGGCCCTCGAACGAGACCTCGTCGAGGCTTGTGTCCATCTCTGCACAATCGCCATCGATCGCGAAGAGCGGGTGATGGAACGTCAGCGGCTGACATACAGCGACGCCATGACGGGACTGTCGAATCGCGCTCGTTTCAACCAGCTTGTCACCGAAGAGCTGCCTCGATCCCGGCGCGCCTGGGGCATCTTGCTTGTTGACATCGACAACTTGAAACTCGTGAACGACACGTTCGGGCACGCAGCCGGCGACGCATTGATCCAAGTGGTTGCAGACCGGGTCGCTACGACGGCAGGCTTCAAAAACACCTTTAGGCTCGGTGGAGATGAGTTTGCTGTCATTGTGTCGGACGCTAAAGACCTTGATCTGAATGCGAGAGCATCCGACATCCTCAAAGCACTGTCTTCTCCTTCAACGTGCGACGGTCATGTCGTCTTTCCCGCCGCCACGATTGGCGGCGCGTTGGCGGAGACGGAAACAAACCCTGACCAGACCCGTCAGAACGCCGATGTGGCGCTCTATCATGCGAAAGAACACAATCGCGGCCGCTACGTGCAACACTATCCCGGCCTGGGCACCGCCCTGACCAGACGCTTCAGGGCGGTTCGGGACGTGGGCGTCGCCCTGGAAGACGATCGGATCGACGCGCACTACCAACCGATCTTGCGCCTGGATACGCGGGAAATCGTCGGTTTCGAAGCCTTGTGTCGAATGACCACGCCTTCCGGCGAAACCATAGCTGCAGCGCATTTCCATGAGGCGACGAAAGACGCGCATATTGCTGCTGAGCTCACTCAACGCATGTTGGTCAGGGTTGCAAGGGACATCCGGAGCTGGCTCGCCCGGGGCCTTCCTCTCCAGCATGTCGGCATTAACCTGTCCGCCGCAGATTTTCGTGGCGGCAATCTGCAAGACAGGCTGTGCCGAATTTTCGCGGAGGCGGAGGTTCCTCTCAAGCACATCATCCTCGAAGTGACGGAATCGGTTTATCTCGGACAACGGGACTACGTCGTAGCGGACGAGATAAAGGCTCTTCGGTCCAAGGGCTTGCGGGTTGCCCTCGACGACTTCGGCACGGGCTACGCGTCTTTGACCCATCTGCTGACGGTGCCGGTCGACATCATCAAGATCGACAAGTCCTTCATCGACCGCATGGTGCCGGGCGACGCTGGGACCTTCATCGTCGAGGGCCTGATCGGAATAGCTCACAAGCTGGGAATCCGGGTCGTCGCGGAGGGGATTGAAACAGAACCCCAAGCTGTTCAATTGAGCCAGCTCGGCTGCAAGCTCGGACAGGGCTATCTGTTTTCGAAAGCAGTCGATCGAACGGTTGCTGCGGCCATTTTAGAGCAGCATGGACAACGGCTCAACCAAGACAAGACCCGTGCCGGAGCCCTATAGCCTGAGCGAGGTTTTCGCGCTCGGGCCAGCCCCGGATATCTGAGACAACGCTTGAGTACCAAGATCATTTTGAACGGATCAGAGATGCGAAAACGGATACATGTCAGCCAGCTGCGGGTCGGAATGTATGTCGAGGACGTCGAAATCGAGGGAGAAGACAGGACACGCCGGTTCAAGCCTTTCCTGATCTCGGCCGCCGGTCAGGTCGAGAGTTTGATGGCAAACCGCCTGATGACTGTTGTTATCGACGTCGGAAAAGGCGCGGATGTCGACCCGGGCGGGGCACAGGACATCGACCGGACTGCGTTTGAGGCCCAGCTTCGCGCCGTGTTTTCGGCAAAGGATATCAAGCAGGCGAGGGAATGCGTCGAGGATACAAGACCGCAGATCCGTCAAATGCTTGCCCACGCCAGGATCAAAGCCTCTTTCGCCAGTGATGCGGCAAGCGCAGCTGTCGAGCGGATCATGTCGGCAGCCTTCGACAATGCCGGTGCGCTGATCGCAGTCGCAAAGCTGAAGGAAAAGGATGAGCTGACGTTCCTCCACTCGCTGGCGGTTAGTGCATTGATGATCACCCTAGGGCGCAGCCTCGGTCATGGAGAAGAGGAGGTGCGGGTATTGGGACTGGGTGGACTGGTTCACGATCTTGGAAAAATGGCGCTGCCGGACGACATCTTGACGAAACCCGGCAAGCTGACGGCCGAGGAAATGGATCTTGTCCGCGGGCATCCTCAGCGGGGATATGAGCTGGTTTCCCATGTCGCGCATATCCCGAAGCCGGTGCTCGACATTTGTCGCTACCACCACGAAAAATTCGATGGCTCGGGCTATCCTGGCCGGCTCGCCGGAAAGAAGATCCCTTACGTCGCCCGGCTTGCGGCGATTTGTGACGTTTACGAAGCGCTGACCACGATCAGGCCGTATAAGCGCGCCTTCTCGCAAGCAGAGGCGATCAACATGATGATGAATTCGCCGGGCCATTTCGATAGCCAGCTTCTTTCCGCATTCGTTTCAAAAATGGTGATCAGCGGCACGCTCCACTAAAGCCGTACCGCGGTCGCACTGGGGGAACATGGTCAGAAGTGATTTCTGTTGGCGGGGGCGATCTTGCGTTCCGCGATCATCGTTGGTGGCGCGATCCTCATACGCCCCTCCGATTTTGATCGGTGCCTGGCGGTGATTTCCGCCGAGATCTGTCACCGGGACCAAACGGCGACGCTTGATCCGCGTGAGGTCGACGCGCAAGCGGCATGCATCTGCTCGGGCAATGAGCCGAGATAGGTAAGCACCCAGAGCATCTGTTAGGGCGCTGGAGTGTTCTTGGAGTTCACCGCTTCCCGGAAATGACGGGGGGTCGTGCCCGTTCGCTCCTTGAAAATCTCATAAAAGCGACTGCTGGAACCAAATCCGCAGTCAAAACCGATCTGGAGGACCGGATCGTCCGTGTCCGTCAGTAGCTGCATCGCCCGGGCAATCCGATGTCGGGTCAGGTATTCGTTGACTGATATTCCCAGAACCTTTCGGAAGGCGCTGTTGGCTGTGCTTGGATGCATGCCTGCGAGTTTTGCGAGATCGGGTACGCCTACTGGATCTGCGTAGCGGGAATTGATGAGGTCGATCAGCAGCTCAACGTGTCGCACCGCCTGGCCGGCCAACGATGTCGGAGAGACATGGGTTGGCGAATTGTCGCTTTCAGCATTGTCCAGGATCAGACGTCGAATTCGCAGTCGAACCTCCTCCACGACCAATTTCCGTCTGGCCGCACTGCCGCACTGCCACTCCTTTTCCCATCGTGGGACGGTCAAAGCATCCATCGTTTCTTGATTTCCCTGCGCCAGAAATCTCCCCTGCATGATCGACTGCCTTGCCTTTCTGTCCACCGGCAGACCCAGAAAATCGACAAGGGGGAGATAGAGGCACACCAGCGGCGCGTTTTCGGCAACAGCGATCGTCTGATGGGGAATCGCGGCCCAGAATAGAACGAGGCGGCCGGCCTCAACCTGTTCCCGCCTTCCATTAAAAAGGTAGGTCATCTGGCCTGCCATCAGCAGGTTTAATTCAACGTGGTCGTGCCAATGCGGCGCGGCCATCGCATCAGCGATGTGACGCTCAATCAGGAACTCCCCTCGGGATCCAATCCATTCGCCGCGGCTTTGGGTATGTTTCATGTGTCTGAGACTCGAATTCCGGAATTATTACGCCGATACCGGGAAGAAGTTCTGATCTAGAAGGAGCAATAAGCAATCACAACCGATGGGGAGATTGCAATGCCGAAGATTTGCCTAGTAGGTGCTGGTAGCACCGTTTTTGCACAGAACATTCTGGGAGACGTCCTGTCCTCGCAGAGAGGCGGCGACTACGTCATCAGCCTCTTCGATATCGATCCCGAGCGACTGAAGACCTCAGAGATCGTTGCTCGCCGAATCTGCGAGTCGCTTAAGCTTTCAAACATCAGGATAGACGCCACGCTCGACCGGCGGGAAGCGCTGCGCGGTTCCGATTTCGTCATCCTCATGATGCAGGTCGGTGGCTACAAACCGGCGACCGTCACGGACTTCGACATTCCCAAAAAATATGGCTTGCGTCAGACGATCGCCGACACCCTTGGCATCGGCGGCATTTTCCGCGGTTTGCGGACGATACCAGTCCTTGAGGCGATCTGCCGAGACATGCAGGAGGTCTGCCCGCAGGCTCTTCTGATGCAGTACGTCAACCCGATGGCCATCAACTGCTGGGCGATCAAGGATCTGGCTCCGGAAATCCGCACCGTCGGCTTGTGTCACAGTGTGCAGCACACAGCCGGGCATCTCGCGCAATGCCTCGGCGAGGACATTGCCGACGTGAACTATGTTTCGGCTGGGATCAACCACGTCGCCTTCTTCCTGAAATATGAGAAAATTCATAGCGACGGGCGGCGGGAAGACCTTTATCCGAGACTGAACGCTCTCGCCGCCGATGGCCGCGTTCCACCCGACGATCGGGTGCGGTTCGATGTTCTCAAACGGCTCGGCCACTTCGTCACCGAATCCAGCGAGCATTTCTCCGAGTATACCTCCTGGTACATCAAGGAGGGACGAGGGGATCTGATCGATCAGCTGAATATTCCGTTGGACGAATACATCCGGCGCTGCGAGGTGCAGATCAAGGAGTGGCATGCCCTGCGCAAGGAACTGGAAGGCGACAAGCCGATCGAGGTGTGCCGCAGCAATGAATATGCGGCCGGCATCATTCATGCCGCGGTCTCTGGCAGCCCGGCGCTGATATACGGCAATGTCCCAAACAACGGCCTGATCGAGAATCTGCCCGATGAATGCATCGTGGAAGTGCCTTGCCATGTCGACAGAAACGGAATTCAGCCGGTCCGGGTCGGTCGGATCCCCTCTCAGCTTTCCGCCGTCATGAACTTGAGCGTTTCCGTTCAGCAGTTGACGGTCGAGGCGGCTCTTACAAGAAACCGCGAGCGCATCTACCAGGCCGCTCTGCTCGATCCGCATACGTCCGCGGAATTGTCGCCAGACCAAATCTGGAACCTTGTCGACGATCTGATCGACGCGCACGGCGATTTGTTGCCGAGATATCAGTGAGATCCCGCGGGTAAGCCAGCCACAAGCACTGGCGCGGATGGCAGTTCATTCGTTTTAGACGCGCCGTGAATTCACGGCGCGTCTTTTTTCATATCCGGATTTCAGCCAATAAATCAAAAAACGTCAGCAAATTGATTGACACTGATCATTTGAAATGAAACCATGATCGAAATTGGGATCGGCCGTGAGGGAGGTTTTCGTTGAGCCAGGCAGTTGGAGTGAAGGTCGATCGACTGGATGCCATTCGCAGCCACCTCTACGCGAACGGCTTTTCGACCATTCAGGCGCTTGCCGATGCGATCGGAGCATCGCTTGCCACGGTTCGTAGAGACCTGCAGATCCTTGAGCAGGAGGGCGCCATTGATCGCGTGCATGGTGGAGCGCGCATTGCCGAAGGATCGTCGGTTGAGGTTGCATTTCAGGAGCGCGAAAAACGCCATCTATCGGCCAAACGGGCAATTGCCACCGCGGCCTACGACCTGCTTCATCCGCGTACGGCAATCTTTCTCGACGCGGGAACCACCGTCCTGCAGCTTGCGCGCCTCGTTCGCATCAACCCCATGCCGCTCAGGATATTCACCAACGGCCTGACGGTAGCGCAGGAATTCCTGAATATTCCGAATTTGGAGGTGGTGCTTCTCGGCGGTCAGCTGCGCAGCGAAAATGCGTCGCTCGTCGGACCTCAGGCGGAGGCAATGCTGGAAACTTTATGGTTCGACCAGCTCTTTCTTGGCGCCAGCGCCATCAGCTCTGACGGTGCGATCTACAGCGTGGACAGTGCGGAAGCGAGCCTCAACCGGCGCATGCTGGCCCGGTCGGCCAATCGTTTCGTCCTGGCCGATTCCTCGAAATTCGGAACCACGGCGACCTACAAAGTCGCGCCGCTGGACACCGCGAAAGTCATTACCGATTCCGGGCTTTCGCGGCATTGGCGTGACGAGCTCGTCAACTTCGGCGTCGACGCAACAATCGCGGATCTGAGGGCGAAAGAGTGAGCGACGCGCTGATCCTCGGCATCGACGGTGGCGGAAGCAAGGTGCTGGTTGCCCTCGCGGACAAGCGTGGCCGGATATTGCGGCGTTCCCGCGGCCATGGCGTCAATCCCATGGACAATCCGAATTGGCTCCACGAGCTGGAGCAGCATCTCCTTCCCTTTCGCGATGAAGGCAATCTGGCGGCCGTCGCCGCAGCGCTGCCCGCCTACGGCGAGGTTGAGCGCCTGTCGGCTCTACAGCGCGATGCGATCGAGCGCCTGTTCCCGAACGTCCCCCGGCGCGTCCTCAACGACGTCGACGCGGCGCACCTCGGTGCTTTTGCGGGCAAGCCGGGTATCCTCATTCTTTCCGGCACGGGTTCGATGGCATGGGCGCGTAATTCCTCAGGCCGGTCGGCGCGCACTGGCGGCTGGGGAGATCTCATCGGTGACGAGGGCAGCAGCCATTGGATCGGGCAGAGGGCGCTCAATCTCGTCAGCCAAAGCTTGGACGGGCGTGCTCCGGCAACGGCTCTTGCAATGGCCCTGTTTGATCACCTTCGCATCGACTTGAGCAATCCAATGAATGGGCTCGGCGATTGGGCCAGCTCCCTGGCGAACCCACGGGCGGACATTGCAGCAATTTCGACCCTCGTCGATCAGGTCGCACTTGGCAGCGATAAAGGGGCGGTCGGGTTGATCGAGCAGGCGGCCGATGAACTCGCGAAGCATCATGCGACAATTGCCGGCCATTGTGATCCGGATGCCGACTGGACCTATGCCGGCGGTACTTTTTCGAGCCGACTTCTTTTGGAGGCGCTTGAACGGCGAATTGGCAGGCCTCCGGCTTTGCCGAAACTTCCCCCGATTGGCGGCGCGCTCCTGGCTGCCGCCCAACTTCTCGACTGGCCGTTAGACGACGGCTGGTTCGGGCAAATCGTGGCCACGGCCGAAGGCGGTGACTGCGCATCCCAGTAATTGAGCTCAAGAATAATGAAGGATGGGAACATGCATAAATTGATCTTGCCTCTACTTGCATCGGCGGCCTTGGCAATCGCCGCACCGGCTCTTGGCCAGGACGCCAAGCCGCTTGCCGGTCAGTCGATCACGGTGCTCATGCCATCGCCGCAGGGACCGAACATCGCCGCTGACTTCGAGGCCGAAACCGGCATTCACGTCGACCTGCAGACCCTGTCGTGGGACGACATCCGCCCGAAGCTGGTGACAGCCTTGGTTGCCGGTACAGCGCCAGCGGATGTGACCGAATTCGATTGGTCCTGGACCGGTCAGTTCAGCGCGGCCGGTTGGTATATGCCGCTCAACGACGTGATCGACGCCGATGCGGTGAAAGATATCGGCGTTGCCAAGATCTTCACGGTCGACGGCAAATTATTGGGAATTCCCTACACCAACGACTTCCGGGTGATGCTCGTCAACAAGAAGCATTTCACGGATGCAGGCATCACCGAGATGCCGAAAACATTGGACGCCCTGGTCGCCGCAGCCAAGAAGATCAAGGAAAAAGGCATTGTCGAGTATCCGATCGGCCTGCCAGTTTCAGCAACGGAAGGCGCATCAACGAGCTGGTACCTGCTGACCAAGGCCTTCGGTGGCGAACTCTTCGACAAGGACTTCAATCCGCTCTTCACCTCGCCGGATTCGGCTGGTTACAAGGCGCTTGCTTTCGAATTGATGCTTCTCAAGGACGGGCTGGTCGATCCGGCGTCTACCGGCCTGAAGGACAGCCAAATCAATGAGAGCATGTTCGCGCAGGGCATCACCAGCATCATGATCTCCGGCGAGCCTGGTCGTCTTGGCCAGATGAACGATCCCAAGCAGTCGAAAGTCGCCGGCCAGGTAGAGGCGATCCTCGTGCCGACGGCAAGCGGTGAAACGCGCAGTTTCGGCCTTCCGGAAGCGCTGGCCATTCCAAATGTCTCTGCCAACAAGGAGGCGGCAATCGCCTTCGTCAAATGGTTCACCAGCAAGGACTTCCAGAAGAAGAATGCCGTGAACGGCTTCCTGCCGACACGCACCTCGGCGCTTTCCGAACTCAGCGAGTCCGGAAAGCTGAACAGCGGCGACGCTCTGGTGGCGCAGTCGAAGACGGTCGAGCCGCTGTTCCCGCAAGGCACGCCGCCTTGGTACCCGCAATTTTCCAGCGGCGTAAACACCGCGATCAACAGCGCTGCCAAGGGACAGATGAGCGTCGACCAGGCGATGGAGGCCATCGCTTCCGCCGCCAAGCAGGCGATGGCGCAATGACAGCTTTGGCGTCCGAAGGGGCCACGAGCAAGCGTGGGCTCGGCTTCAACGCCGACGCCACGCTCGGCTTGCTGTTGGTGTCGCCCATCGTTCTCACGATGGCAGCTTTGGTCTTCTACCCGATGGGAAGAACCGTCTGGGACAGCCTGCACAGGGTCAACCCCATGCAGGCCGGCACGCCATTCGTCGGCCTGGAAAACTACAGCCGAATGCTGTCGGATGGCCAGCTCGCGACGACCTGGAGCAACACGCTCACATACGTTGTTCTGGCCGTCGTCGCCGAAACCGTGTTCGGCGTTCTTGCCGCCGCTCTCATCAATCAGATCAAGGTCGGGCGGCAGTGGGTGCTCGCAGCAGTGATCTTGCCCTGGGCGCTGCCCGGCGTTGTGAATTCGGTCATTTGGCTTTGGATTTATCAACCGGGCGCGGGCCTGTTGAACGGCATCCTTTCGGCGCTCGGGCTTCCCTTCGAAAATCACGTCTGGTTCAACGATCGCACCAGCGCCATCGTCGCCGTAACGGTGGTCCACGTCTGGCGCATGATGCCTTTGACGATCGTCATCGTCCTTGCCGCGATGCAGAGTATCCCTGCGCATCTCTATGAGGCTGCGCGGATCGATGGGGCCACGCGCATTCAGATGTTCGGATGGGTCACCCTGCCGCTGGTTCGCAGTGCGATCGCTGTCGCCATGACCAACGCAACCGTGAACGCTTTCAATCTCTTCGACGAGGCCTGGGTTCTCGCGGGTGCCAGCCTCGAGACCCGACCGGTGCTCGTCCAGATCTACCTCGAAACCTTCCAGAATCTCCGCTTCTCGTATGGCATGGCGCTATCGGTCGTGATCACTCTCGTGTCTCTACTGATTTCGCTGGTCTACGTCCTTCGTGTCTACCGCAACACACGGTTCGACTGATGAAATCCACTATTGCCTATCGAATGATGATTTGGGCCGGCGTCGTCGTCCTGTTGATCTGGTCTTTAGGGCCGATCTACTGGACCATCGCCAGTTCGGTTACTCCAAGCGAAGACTTTTCGACCCGTCCGATCAACTTCTTCCCGCAGCACTTTACGCTCGATCACTACTCGCGGCTGCTCGGCATCAATATTGCGCGGATCGGAGGTGTGGAGGTATTCAAACAGTTCCGGGCCGCATTGCTCAACAGCGTGGTGACATCAATCGCTGCCACCCTGCTTTGCGTCGCGATATCCTCTCTTGGGGCTTACGCGTTCACCAGGCTTCAGTTTCCCGGCCGCAAAGTGCTTTTTGTCGCTGTTGTCGCGACCCTGGCTATTCCTGCCTACGCAGTCTTGATCCCGCTCTATCAGATCATGATCAAGCTGCATCTCGTCGATACCTATCTGGGCGTCTCGCTGATCTATGTCTCGGCGTTCCTGCCACTGTCGCTATGGCTGCTGCGGAGCGTGTTCGAAGCTCTTCCGATCGCACTGGAAGAGGCGGCGCAACTCGACGGAGCGGGCAGGCTCTACATCTTCTTCAATATCGTCCTGCCGCTGGCCGGGCCGGGTCTGACGGCAGCGGCAATCCTTACGTTTCTGGGTGCCTGGGGACAGTATCTCGTGCCGCTCATTTTTTCGCCGCAGGCAACGAAGCCGCTAACGGTTTTGATCCCGGAATTCGTAACGAAGAACTTCATCGACTACGGGCTCATCACCGCGAGCGGCTCGATCGCCATCGTCATCCCCGCCCTCGTCGTCATTTTCCTCAACCGTTACCTCGTCAGCGGCCTGTTGGCTGGTTCGGTCAAATAATCGGAGACTTCATGAACACGACCGAAAAAGTCATTTTCGAGCAATTTCCCTACTGGGAGAAGGCGATCGGCTCGAATTCAGCTATCGATGGCGCGGAGCTGTTGGTCTTCGTCGGCTGCGGCACGTCCTTCAATCTGGCGCTTGCGTTAGCATCCTATGCCAATATGGCCGGACGCAAGGCAATCGCGGTCCCCGGCGCCGAATGGCAAACCCGACCCTCGGCCTTCTGGCCGGAGTGGCGCAACACGCACGTCGTTGCACTTTCCCGCAGCGGCGAGACGACAGAAACAGTCGCCGCAGCAAAGGCAAGCCGCGCCGCCGGCGCCTTCGTGACGGCGATAACCGTCGAACCGGAAAGCTCTCTCGCGAAAAATTGCGATCGGATGGTCGCTGCCGAAACTCATCCCGACGAAGGTATCGTCATGACGGTCTCGGCTAGCCTCATGGTCCTTCTCGGTTTGCAGATGATCGGGCAGAAGGTTCCTGCCTCTGTCGTGAATTCCGCCCGGCAGCTCGCGAGCGCTCTCGATGCGGCGCTTCCTGGAATTATCGCCGACCGGTCGCATTTCGTCTTTCTCGGTGGCGGGCCGCTCTTCGGCATCGCCCTGGAAGGAGCGCTCAAGCTCATGGAAATGAGCCAGATCATGACCCAGGCCTTCCACCCGCTGGAATACCGGCATGGGCCGATCAGCCTCGTTGACGCAAAGACGGTTGCGGTCATGCTGTACAGCTCCGACCAGAGGGAGGCGGAAACGAAACTGGTGGGAGAACTGAGAGAAAAAGGCGCGGTCGTCATCGGTGTGGGTGGTCCAGGCGATCTGGAACTCCCCGTCGATGTCGATCTATCGCTTGCGGGTCTCGTTGTCCTTCCGGCGCTGCAGATCCTCGGCGAACGCGCCGCGCAGGTCCGGCAAATCGACACGGTCTCTCCTCGTCACCTGACGAAGGTTGTAACGCTCGCATGACGTCGATCGAAGAAAACCGGCAGAGCGCGCTGCGAAAGCTTTTCGGCGCCCGAAACCTGCCTTTTTCCCATGGCGTCACTTCGGTCTGCTCGGCGCATCCGCTGGTTATCGAGGCAGCCCTGCGGCGTGCCGGCATGGAGCACCGGGCGGTCCTCATCGAAGCCACCTGTAATCAGGTCAATCAGGAGGGCGGCTATACCGCGATGACGCCGGCGGACTTTCGCCGGTTCATCGAGGACATCGCCGCAGCGACTGACTTTCCAGCCGAACGCATCATGCTGGGAGGCGATCACCTCGGCCCCAACCCATGGAGAAAATTGGCGGCCGAGGAGGCAATGCTGCGCGCCGCGGCTATGGTGACGGCCTATGTCGAGGCAGGGTTTGAAAAGATTCACCTGGACACGTCGATGGGCTGTGCCGGTGAACCAACGGCGCTCGATGATGAATTGACCGCGGCGCGGGCCGCTCGATTGGCAAAGGCCGCTGAGGAGGCCGCTCTTCGTTCAGGCCGCCGTCCGCCGGTCTATATCATCGGAACCGAGGTGCCGCCTCCGGGTGGTGCAACGCACGCACTCGAAGAAATCGAAATTACCCGGGCCGATGCGGCGATGAAAACGCTGGCGGTTCACCGGGCGTCGTTTGCCGAAGCAGGTTTGACGCCGGCAATGGAGCGGGTCATTGGGATCGTGGTTCAGCCGGGCGTGGAATTTGGCAACACGGACGTGGCGCTCTACAGGCCTGAACGGGCCAAGAGCCTCATTCGTTCGCTGGACGACATGCCGGGCTTGGTTTTCGAAGCACATTCCACCGACTACCAGCCGGCCGAAGCCTTGTCTGCTCTCGTCGACGGCGGCTTTGCAATCCTCAAGGTCGGACCGGGGCTGACTTTCGCGCTGCGCGAAGCGCTGTACGGTCTCGATGCGATCGCTGACGTGCTTACAGGGAGGACGCCGCGAACCGGACTGGTGGCGACCATGGAAAAGATCATGGTTGAGCAACCGGCAAGCTGGGCAGGCCACTATGGCGGCAGTCCCGATGAGGAGCGACTGCAACGACATTTCAGCTATAGTGATCGAATTCGCTATTACTGGCCGGATCCTCGCGCATCCGCCGCGGTCGGCGAATTGTTCAGCCGGCTCCCCAATGAAATTCCCGAAACTCTGATCAGCCAATATCTCGGCCGACTCTATTCCGACGTGGTGTCAAAGCGGGTCGCTCCGAAGGCCCGCGAACTCTGCCTTGCTGCGATCGACGCGGTACTGGCGCCTTATTCAGCCGCCACGGCAATCCGATGAGCAATCGACAGCCGTGTCCAACGAGCGGCTGCGTCCCGAAGATACCAACATTCAGCCGGAGAAAGTTATGGCGTCAGTAAGTGTGGCGAATGCCCGCAAGAGCTACGGTCACTTCGAAGTTCTGCATGGGGTGGATATTGATATCCAGGACGGCGAATTCGTGATCCTGGTCGGTCCCTCCGGGTGCGGGAAGTCGACATTGTTGCGAATGATCGCCGGCCTCGAAGAGATTTCAGCTGGCCGGATATCGATCGGCAGCAAGGTCGTAAACAATGTCGCGCCAAAAGAACGCGATATCGCGATGGTTTTCCAGTCCTACGCGCTCTACCCCCATCTGACCGTCGAGGCGAATATGGGTTTTTCGCTCAAGCTGGCGAAAGCACCCAAGCAACAGACCAGGCAACGTGTTCGAGAGGCCGCTGAAATTCTCGGGCTCGCGCATCTGCTCGACAGATATCCGAAAAACCTGTCGGGTGGCCAACGCCAACGTGTGGCGATGGGCCGTGCCATCGTCAGAAATCCGCAGGTCTTCCTGTTTGACGAACCATTGTCGAACCTGGACGCGAAGCTGCGTGTCCAGATGCGTTCGGAAATCAAACAACTGCATCAGCGACTGAAGACAACAACCATTTACGTTACCCACGATCAGATCGAGGCCATGACGATGGCCGATCGGATTGTTGTGATGCGGGACGGCTTCGTCGAGCAGATAGGCTCGCCGCTCGATCTCTACGACCGGCCGGCAAACCTTTTCGTGGCGGGCTTCATCGGTTCGCCGGCAATGAACCTTATTCGAGGCCAGGTCAGCACTTCAGGGCCGCTGGAGTTGATCGCGGACGGCGGAGGTAGGCTGCCGCTGCCCGAAGCAGCGCCATTGGAACGCGGCGCACAGCTTATCTACGGCATTCGCCCTGAGCATCTTGCAATCGGACAAGGTCCCGTTGCCGCTGAGGTCGTTCTCGTCGAGCCTACCGGTGCTGAGATCCAGGTGACCACGAAGTTTGGTGCGGATCACCTCGTTGCGACGGTAAGAGAGCGCCTTGATCTCCGCGCCGGCGACCAAATCGTCATTAGCCCAGACCTCAGCAAACTGCATCTGTTCGACGCAAAAACCGAACAACGGTTGAAGTCTGTCTAACATGACTATTTTTTCGGACTGGCGGAACGTGGAGGTCAAACTAATGACAGGTCGGAGACGAGTTCGCCAACGCTGGCCAATGGTTGGCTGAAAGTCAGCGTTCAAGGCTGCCGGCGGCGGCGATTATCTCCGCCGCAGTCGGGAAGATGCAAAGACTGTTCGGTCCGTCCAGCGCCTCAATTTGCGACCAGGCGATGGTGCCGTTCGCATTGACCAGGAAGTGCCCGACGAGCTGGGTGGCGTGGTTCGCGAAGATCGCCATATCGGCTTCATCAAGCTCGAAGTGGTCCTTGGCGTTGAGTATAGTATTGGCTTCCATCGGCTGTAGCAATTCCGGCAACTCGCCCGTGGGGTTGATGCGCGCCGCCTGGAACTGCGCCATCGTCGCGCTATAAGGCCATTCGGGCTGCTTGCTGCTCCCATCGGGCAGGAACTCCGCATGGGGCACACCATAGGCCCGATGTGTATGGCAGTCGGGATCGCATAGCAGCGTTACTGGCGTCGGACGGTGGCGGAAATACAGGCGAGCGCGTTCTACCGGTGTGTTGATAACGGCCACGGTCTCCACTCCGGAGGCGCGCAGGGTGGGCTGTATGCCAGCAAGCTGTTCTACCTGGCGCCGACAGAACGGGCAGTGCAGCCCGCGAAAGAACCCGATCAGGAACGGGCGACCGCTCAAATCGGCGAATGAGACCGTTCCGTCGAAGTTGGCGGTGGCGAGTGCGAAGGCGGGGGCGGTTTCTCCTGGTTGCAGCGGGCGATTCTGGTCTCCCATGGAGTAATTCCTTTGTCGTATGGTCCAGGTGGACGACCGAAATTCAACTATATCACTTGTCGCAAGGAGGCCCAGCGTTCGCTGCTAAGATCGCCGAATGTGATTCGGCAAGCCATTTGCCGCTCCGACCGGCGTCGAAGCTGACCCTTTCATTGAGCCGCCTGCCGTCGTCGAGAGCTTGCCGGTATCGATAGCCGTACCTATCTTTATTTAGAACAGGCTAATGGAGCAACGAGATGGCGGAACTTGAGGCTGATACTCCATTCGACTCGACGATCGAGATCATTCCTCCGGAAGACGCAAAAGAGCAGCCGGATAGTCGTGCTTGCCTTTGCTGCAAGCGGCGGCGTCAGTGGATGGACGACGACGGGTGCGGCATCTGTGAGGAGTGCCTGGCCTCGTGATCGATACAAGAAGGGCACAACGCGATGGTCATTCGCAGCGCCGGACTTCTCATCCACCGGCGCATTTCCAAGGACTACGAAGTCCTTCTCGTCCATCCGGGCGGTCCTTTCTGGGCTAGGAAAGATGAGGCTGCATGGTCGATCCCCAAGGGGCTGATCGAGACCGGCGAAGATGAGCTCGCGGCCGCAATCAGAGAGACTGCCGAGGAGCTGGGTGTCGCAGTCGATGGCAGGTTCACACCGTTGGGCGAATACCGACAACCCGGCGGTAAGATAGTCGTCGCGTGGTCGATCGAAGCCGATCCGGTACTGGACGTGAACGCGATACGGAGTTCCAAATTTGAAATAGAATGGCCACCACGGTCAGGCCGGCTAAAGAGCTTTCCAGAGGTCGATCGCGCGGGTTGGTTTTCCCTACGCGAAGCGGCCACAAAGCTGTTGAAAGGGCAGCGACCGATGCTTGCCGACCTCCTGACGCATCTGGAATGATAGGCCCGAATTATTGATTGAGCCGCGCCATTTCGCTGCACCCATGCATGAGGTGCGCGGCAGCCATGAGTTGCTTCTGAAGACAGCCATCCTATCTGACAGTCACCGCCATATGACTGAAATCGAGCTGCGATGCGCCTTGAGCACGCGCGAGGAGACAATCATGAATGTCATTTCCAAAACCCTGAACGACATGACGCTTGTCGAACGCTCGAGCCTGCTCGACACCGTCGCCGATGCCTTGGAAGCAACGGCCGAGGAGGCGGAAGGTGAGGGCGACACCCGCTTTGTCGCCAACTCCATCTGCGTCGCCAATACGATTCGCGGACTATCCGGCGATCTCACGCCCCGCGATCTGCAGGCGGTCGAGTTGCTCCTTGAGCAGGGCATCATGCTCGTCCACCAGTTCTCGAACCGGGCGAAGACGAACGGAGTGATCCACTAACAGTGAACGAGGGCGCGCCCGTCAGCAATGCGCTCTGTCAGTGTGGACGGCGGCTGAAGGATTGAGATAAAGCCGTTGATCCGCACCGGGGATAGCGGATGCCGCCGGCCCCTGGTGAGAACGAGTAGTCTCCGCTGCGGCAAACCGCGGGAGCGGGAGATTAGCAGAAACGCCAGGAAGGCTTTATTTCCAATGGATTGCCGGTTCAATGCGCTACCGTGTCGAGTGGCCGATATAGCAGGGTTCACCTTTGTTCGGTCAGGAGAAGCGTAATGCAGCCTGGTCGCACAGGCCTTGCTGTCTGCTTGATGGTGGCTGCCGCTTTTTTAAATAGTCTCGACGCGGTCATCGTGCGTTTGCTGGCCGGCGACGTGCATCCATTGATGATCGGCTTTTTCCGATCGTTTTTCGGGCTTCTTGTCGTCACGCCCTGGATCGTGTCACGGGTCGACCTGAAATCCTCTCCCTATCGTGTTCTGCATGTCGTGCGTGCGGGTCTGAAGCTTGCCTCACTGGTTGCTTTGTTCGTCGCCTTTGCGCACGCGCCACTCGCCGATGCGACGGCGATCAATTTCACCATGCCGATGTTTCTCGTTCTCGGTGCGTGGCTGGTACTCAAGGAACATGTCGGCATCTCCAGCGTGGCCGGCATTGTCGCAGGTTTTATCGGCGTCATGATCATCATTCGCCCCGGAGCGTCCGGTTTCGACCAATGGCTGCTTTTTGCACTGGCAGGAGCGGTCTTGACGGCGGCCAGCCAATTGATGCTGCGGCGGATGGCATTGAGGGATAGTGCCGACCGGCTGGTTGCATGGAATCTGATAGCGACGGTGCCGCTAGGCCTGATCGTCATGCTGCCGGTCTGGTCAATGCCGACCTGGAACCAACTCGCACTGCTTGCCCTGCAAGGGGCACTCGGCGCTCTCAACATGACGCTGATCACGCGCGCCTTCGGCATGGCGGCCGCAAGCGTCCTGGCACCGCTCGACTTTCTCCGGCTGCCCGTCGTGGCCCTTATGGCCTTCTCATTTTTCTCGGAAGTTCCGGCCGCACAGACGTGGATCGGCGCGGCGGTGATCATCGGCGCTGCCATTGTCGGAACCCGCGGCATGACATGGCGACGCAAACCGCCGCGATAAGCCCTGATCATTTTTGGGGTTCACAAAAATTTTAGATGCACTAATATTTCAGTTATAACGCCGGTCGTCGAGCCGTGCCTGTTGCCGGAGGGGTATTACAGGCAGCACAGACGAAGACGAAACCGGACATCACGAACCCCATGGGGTTCACTCGGGAGGAGTGGCATGAAGAGTTTCATCGGCAAACGCGCGATCGCCAGTGGCGTGTCGCTCGTGGTGCTTATCGTCATCGTGTTCTTCCTGTCCCGGCTGACGGGCGATCCGACCGACCTCTATCTGCCGATCGATGCGACCACCGAAATGCGCCAGCAATTCCGTGAGATGAACGGTTTCAACGATCCGTTGATCATCCAGTTCGGCCGTTATGTTTCGGATCTCGCCCAGGGCAATTTCGGTCAGTCACTGCGACAGGCCCGTCCGGCCATGGATGTCGTGCTGGAGGCTTTCGTCTGGACCTTCTGGCTGGCCGTCATCACCATGGCGCTGGTCACGGTCGCCGCGATCGTCATCGGTTCGCTTGCGGCGTTTCGCGTCGGCGGCGTCTTCGACCGTCTCGCCACTTTCTTCTCGCTGATCGGCGCTGCGGCGCCGGATTTCTGGCTGGCCATTGTGGCGATCGTCATTTTCGCCGTCAAACTGCATGTCCTGCCGACATCGGGAACGGGAACTTTCTGGCACTGGGTCCTGCCGGTCAGCGTGCTGTTCATCCGGCCTTTCGGCCTGATCCTTCAGGTGGTCCGCGGCTCGATGATCAGCGTTCTGTCTTCCGCCTATGTGAAGACGGCCCGCGCCAAGGGGGTCCGTTCGAACTCAATCATCTTCATTCACGGACTGCGCAACGCCATGCTGCCGGTGATCACAGTCATCGGCGACCAGGCGGCCGCCATCCTGAACGGTGCCGTCGTCGTCGAGACGGTGTTTGGCTTTCCGGGTATCGGCAAGCTGATGATCGATTCCATTTTGCTTCGCGATTTCGCCGTCGTGCTGGCCGTTATCATGGTCTCGGCACTGGCGATCTTCATCATGAACCTGTTGATCGACATTGCCTACGCGCTGCTCGATCCGCGCATCCGGTATTGAGCGATGACGATGGCCGACACACAAATCCTCGCCGAGAAAAAACCAAGCGGCCCGATCGGACGCTGGCTGACGATGCTGTGGGCGGACAAGCTCGCTTTTTTCGCGGCTCTGTTCCTCTTGATCGTTCTGCTCTGTGCGCTGTTTGGCCCGTTCCTGCTGGAGGCCATCGCCACCAAGCAGAACCTGCGGGGCCGCAACGCACCGCCGTTCGATATCACCCGCGGATTGCTTTATGTCCTCGGCGCCGATGCGCTCGGCAGACCGCTTCTTGCCCGCGTCATCGTGGCGGCGCAAAACACCATCCTGGTGGCCGCGGCAGCCGTGCTGGCATCATCCGTCGTCGGTACGGCGCTCGGTCTGGTGGCAGGTTACAGCCGCTCCTCCGCGGCTCAATGGATCATGCGCCTCGGCGACGTCATCATGTCCTTTCCGTCGCTGCTTCTGGCGGTGATCGTGCTCTACATGCTCGAGCCCTCGGTCACGAATATCGTCCTCGTCCTGGCGATCACCCGCATTCCCATCTATCTGCGCACCACGCGCGCCGAGGTGCTGGAAGTGCGTGAGCGGATGTTCGTGCAAGCGGCGAAGGTCATGGGAGCATCATATTGGCGCATTGTCTTCCATCACATCCTGCCGGTGATCTTCCCAACGCTGGTGACTATCGCGACGCTGGATTTCGCTTTCGTCATGCTGGCGGAGTCCTCCCTGTCGTTCCTGGGCATCGGCATTCAGGCGCCAGAGATCACCTGGGGTCTCATGGTTGCTCAAGGACGACCCTATCTCACCAATGCCTGGTGGCTTTCCTTCTGGCCGGGCCTTGCAATCATCCTGACGACGCTGTCGCTGAACCTTCTGTCGAATTGGCTGCGCATCGCGCTCGATCCGACGCAACGCTGGCGCCTTGAAATGAGGGGCAGGAAAAATGGCTGAACATCTTTTGGAAGTGCGTGACCTCTCGGTCGAGTTTCACACCGCCAGCGGGACCGTCAAGGCGGTGCAGGATGTCGGCTGGCATCTCGATCGCGGCGAGACGTTGGCGATCCTTGGGGAAAGCGGTTCAGGCAAATCCGTGTCGGCCTCGGCGATCATGAATCTGATCGACATGCCGCCCGGTAAGATCACCAGCGGCACCGTTCTCCTCAACGGTCGCGACATGCTAAAAATGACGCCCGAGGAGCGGCGCTCGATCAACGGCGCCAAGATCGCCATGATCTTTCAGGACCCGCTCGCCCACCTCAATCCGGTCTATCCGGTCGGCTGGCAAATCACCGAGATGATGACGACGCATGGCCAGTCGGCGGAGCGCGCCGGCGCGAGGGCGCTCGAATTGATCGGGCGCGTCGGCATAACCGATCCGCAGGCGGCGATGCGAAAGTATCCGTTTCAGTTCTCCGGCGGCCAACGGCAGCGCCTGATGATCGCCATGGCAATCGCCTGCAAGCCCGATATCCTGATTGCGGATGAACCTACCACCGCGCTTGATGTGACGGTGCAGGCGCAGGTGCTGGAACTTCTGCAGGAGTTGCAGCAGGAAACCGGCATGGGCCTGTTGCTCATCACCCACGATTTGGGGGTCGTTGCCGAGATCGCCGACCGGGTCGTGGTGATGAATTCCGGCTGCGTGGTCGAAACCGGCAATGCGGCCGAAGTCTATCGCAACCCGCAGAACGCCTACACGAAGAAGCTGATAGCCGCCGCACCGGGGAAGGGTGCGATGGCGCAAGAGCGTGACCGGCAGGGCGAACCGCTGCTGCGCGCCATCGGCTTGAAAAAGAGTTTTGGCGCATTCCAGGCGCTGAAGGGCGTGGATTTCGTCATTATGCCCGGCGAAACGGTTGCCGTTGTCGGTGAGAGCGGTTCCGGCAAGTCAACCCTTGCCCGGGCAATCGTTCGCCTCGATGATCCGCAGGAGGGCCAGGTTCTCTACCGCGGCAACGATCTGCTTGCGATGACCCCGAGGGAAATATTCGGGCTGCGTCGCGATTTGCAGATGGTCTTTCAAGACCCGACCCAGTCACTGAACCCGCGGATGAGCGTGTTCCGGTTGATTTCGGAGGCCTGGGTCATTCACCCGGACATCCTGCCGAAAGCGAGATGGAAGGAGAGAGTGGCCGAGTTGCTGGTCAAGGTTGGCCTGAAACCGGATATGGCCGACCGGTATCCACATCAGTTTTCCGGCGGCCAGCGCCAGCGCATCGCGATTGCCCGGGCGCTGGCGATGGAGCCGAAACTGATCATCTGCGACGAGGCGGTTTCGGCACTCGACGTGTCGATCCAGGCGCAGGTGATCGCCTTGCTTGAGGGCCTGCGTCGCGAATTCGGCCTGTCTTACCTCTTCATCGCACACGATCTGCCGGTGGTTCGCGATTTCGCCGATCGCGTCATCGTCATGAAGGCCGGCGAAATTGTCGAGGAGGGTCCGGTGGAACAGATCTTCAACGCGCCCTCCCACCCCTACACGCAGGCGCTTCTTGCCGCGAGCCTCGATCCCGATCCGGAGATCCAGGCCACCCGACGCGCCGCCCGCCAGCTACAGGAAGGACTCGTTTCCGCATGAAGCCCGATGTCATCGTCGCCTATCCGCTCCGGCCCCATCAGATGGCAATGCTGGAGGAGACCTACACGCTGCACCGGCTCGATCTTGTCAAAGGCGAAGAGCGGGATGCTCTCTTGCAGCAAGCCGGCCCGATCTCTTCCGCGCTGGTCTGCAACGGCCACGTGACGATCGACGAAGCCCTGCTTTCGAAATTGCCGGCACTAAAACTTGCCGCCTGTTCCTCGGCTGGCTACGACCAGATGGACGTCGAGGCGATGACACGGCGCGGCATCAAGCTCACCAACACATCCGAAGTGCTGTGCGATGACGTTGCCGATATGGCACTGCTTCTGATGCTGGCGGCACGCCGGCGCCTGCCGGAAGGCGATCGCTATGTGCGCTCCGGCGATTGGGGTCAGAAAGGCATGATGCCGCTGACGACATCGACGTCGGGCAAGAAGGCCGGGATCGTCGGCCTCGGCCGCATAGGGATGGCCATTGCCAGGCGATGCGAAGCTGTCGGGCTGACGGTCGGCTATTACGGCAGGACGAAGAAAGCCGGCAACGATTTTGCCTATTTCGACACGCCGGTAAAACTGGCGGACTGGGCCGATATCCTGATCGTCGCGACGCCTGGCGGCCCCGCCACCGAAGGATTGATTTCGGCGGACGTACTGAATGCGCTCGGACCGACCGGCAGCTTCATCAACATTGCCCGCGGCACCGTGGTCGACGAGCCGGCCTTGATCAAAGCCTTGCAGGAAAGGCGGATCGCCTCGGCCGGCATCGATGTCTACCTCAACGAACCCAATCCCGATCCGCGCTTCGCAGCGCTCGACAACGTTGTGCTCTATCCCCACCATGCCAGCGGTACCGAGGAAACGCGCGACAGGATGGCGCAATTGACGGTCGACAACCTTGCAGCCTTCTTCGCAGGCAGGCCGCTGCTGACGCCGGTCAATTGACTCCGGCAAAACCCGCGGCGCGGCGGATCAGACGAAGTAGTCCGGGAACTCCTTCCGCAGGTCTTCCACTTTTGCGACGGTGCGGCTGAGATGCTCACGGATCGCGTCGACGGCACCCTGTTCGTCGCGAGCGGCAATCGCATCGATGATTGCGTGATGCCCATCGAGAATGCTGACGATCTTGCCCTTCTCGGGCAGATGCAGGCGACGAATACGCTCGAGATGGCCGGAGCGCTCGCGTATCAATTGGTGGAGGCTGCTGCGCTTGGCGCCTGCGAACAATGTCTGGTGAAAGAGCTCATCGAGCTCCTGGAAGATCGCGATCTGATCGGCGTCGTCGGCGACTGCCGCCTGCATCTTGATGATCGATCGGGCGCGGGTAATGACGCTCGGATCCGGATCCGGATCGGTTGCGAGGCGGCGGCAAACCTCCGTTTCCAGTGCAACGCGGAGGAAATGCGCCTCGTAAATCTGCAGGACGTCAATCCTGGTCACCACAGTGCGGGACTGCGGATAAATGCGAACCAGACCCTCCTGTTTGAGAAGCTGCAATGCGTCACGGATGGGAGTCTGGCTGACTTCATAAGTCTCAGTGAGTTCGGTGCGCGACAGCGTGGTGTCCGGCGGCAGCTGAATGGTGATGATGCGCTTTCGCAGATCATCATAGACCCGCTGGACGGTACTGCCGGCAACGACCGGAAAGCCGGGTGCAGTCAGGCCGAATGTAGAGGCGAACTGGGAATTCATGTGAGGTGTCCTTTTCGACTCCATTCATAGCTTTGCACGACCTAATGCACAAGAACGCAAACTTTCCATTGATATATATGTCAAACTAAAATATCAGTTGGTGCAACGCTGATTAAACAAGCGAAAAGGTGGGAGAAAGCCGTGACCGCGAGGAAAACCTACGAGCAATTGCGGTCCGCCCGATGGATGCTGCCGGATGATCAGCGCTCGTTCGGCCACCGGTCGCGGACCATGCAGATGGGTTACGCGCCGGAGGATTGGCAGGGAAAGCCGATCATTGCCGTGATCAACACCTGGTCCGATGCGCAGCCGTGCCACATGCATTTCCGTGAACGCGCCGAATGGGTGAAGCGGGGAATTCTTCAGTCGGGTGGGTTCCCCATGGAACTACCCGCTCTTTCCCTTTCCGAAAACTTCGTCAAGCCGACCACGATGCTCTATCGCAATATGCTGGCGATGGAGACCGAGGAACTGTTGCGGAGCCATCCTGTCGATGGCGCCGTTCTGATGGGTGGCTGCGACAAGACGACACCCGGCCTTGTCATGGGCGCAGTCAGCATGGGCATTCCCTTCATTTATCTGCCGGCCGGCCCGATGCTTCGCGGTAACTATGCCGGCAAGACGCTGGGCTCCGGTACCGACGGCTTCAAATACTGGGACGAGCGCCGCGCCGGCACGATCACCCAGGAGGAGTGGCAGGGCATCGAAGGCGGAATCGCCCGCAGCTACGGCCATTGCATGACCATGGGCACGGCGTCGACGATGACGGCGATCGCCGAGGCTATGGGATTGACGCTGCCGGGCGCATCCTCGATCCCCGCAGCCGACGCCAACCACCAGCGCATGTCGGCGGCCTGCGGCCGCCGCATCGTCGATATGGTGTGGGAGGATCTGACGCCGGACCAGATCATCACGCCCGCGGCCGTCAACAATGCGGTCACCGTCGCCATGGCGACCGGCTGCTCCACCAATGCCATCATTCACCTGATCGCCATGGCGCGGCGCGGCGGCGTCCCGCTGGAGCTCGATGATCTCGATCGCATCGGTCGCACGACGCCGGTTCTCGCCAACATCCGGCCTTCCGGTTCGACCTACCTGATGGAGGATTTCTTTTATGCGGGTGGCCTGCGCGCTCTGATGAAGCAGCTCGGCGACAAGCTGGATCCCACCGCGATCACCGTGACGGGCAAACCCTTGGTGGATGGTCTGGACCAGGTGAAGATCTACAATGACGACGTTATCCGGCCATTGTCGAACCCGGTCTATCACGAAGGTTCGCTGGCCGTGCTCAAGGGGAACCTGTGTCCCGACGGCGCGGTCATCAAACCGGCGGCCTGCGACCCGAAATTCCATCGCCATTGCGGCCCGGCGCTGGTCACCGACTGCTATGCGGAGATGAAGAAGATCATCGATGATCCAGACTATCCGCTGACGCCGGACACGGTTCTCGTTCTCCGCAATGCCGGCCCCCAGGGCGGACCGGGCATGCCGGAATGGGGGATGATCCCGATGCCGAAGGCGCTGTTGAAGCTCGGCCTGCGCGACATGGTGCGGATCTCGGACGCCCGCATGTCCGGAACCAGTTTCGGTGCCTGCGTGCTGCATGTCGCACCGGAATCTTATGTTGGCGGGCCTTTGGCGCTGCTGAGAACGGGGGACATGGTCGAGCTTGATATTCCGGCACGCAGCCTCAATATGCTGGTTTCCGAAGAAGAGATCACAGCGCGGCGGGCCGCCTGGGTGGCGCCGACGCGGCATTACGAGCGCGGTTACGGCTTTATGTTCTCCGGCCATATCGAGCAGGCCGACAAAGGCTGCGACTTTGATTTCCTGACCACGGAATTCGGTGGCAAGACGCCGGAACCGGCTATCAACTGAGGCACCACGATGTTTGATCCCGATCGACGTACGATTCCCGCACAGCCTCCCAAGGCTGGCTTTGCTGCCGGTCCGTCCAAGCTGGACGCCATCCGATCGGTCACCCTGTCGCTCGTTTACCTGCCTTTGGCGCGGCCGATCAGCGATGCCAAGGTGTTGACGGGCCGGCAGAAGCCGCTGACCCAGGTGGCTTTTCTGTTTTGCGAGATCGTCTCCGAGGCCGGCCATAGCGGTCTCGGTTTCAGTTACTCGAAGCGGGCAGGCGGGCCTGCCCTTTATGCACACGCCTGCGAGCTTGCCGACAACCTGATCGGCGAAGATCCCAACGATACCGCGCGCATCTGGGACAAGCTCTGCTGGGCCGGGGCTTCGGTCGGCCGCTCCGGCATTGCAACGCAGGCAATCGCCGCCATCGACATCTGCCTCTGGGACCTGAAGGCGAAACGCGCCGGCCTGCCGCTCGCAAAACTGCTTGGCGCCCATCGCGACAGTGTCGCCTGCTACAACACCTCCGGCGGCTTCCTGTCGTCGAGCGTCGAGGAAATCCGCGATGCCATCGACCACTCGATCGCTTCCGGTATCGGTGGCATCAAGATCAAGGTTGGACAGCCAGACCCGATGATCGACCTTCGCCGGCTTGATGCGGTGACCAGCCATATCGATGGCCGTGTCCCGCTGATGGTCGATGCAAACCAGCAATGGGACCGCACGACGGCCTTGCGCTTCGGCCGGCTGGTCGAACCGCTCAACCTCGAATGGATCGAAGAGCCGCTCGATGCCTATGACGCCGAGGGCCATGCGGCCCTGGCGCGGGAACTTGCCACGCCGATCGCCACCGGCGAAATGCTGGCAAGCGCCGACGAACACATGGCGCTGATCCGGGCCGATGCGGTCGACTTCATTCAGCCGGATGCGCCGCGTGTCGGCGGCATCACCCCCTTTCTGCGCATCTGCACGCACGCCGAGGTGAAACGCATGCGCCTGGCCCCGCATTTCGCCATGGAAATCCATCTGCATCTGGCCGCCGCCTATGCGCACGAGCCGTGGGTCGAGCATTTCGATTGGCTGGCGCCACTGTTTAACGAAGAACTCGACATCAAGGACGGCCGGATGATCGTGCCGGCACGTCCGGGGCTCGGCTGCAGCCTGACGGGCAAAGCCCGCGACTGGACTGTGGAAGCCCGCAGCTTCGGCGCCTGAACGAGAACGAGGAGGAGGAAATATGAACCCCGCAACCCGTGAAAAGCTGATGGGTGTCTCCGTTGCGACGCTCTGCTCGGCCCTATTCAAGCGCGGCTTGAGAAACCAGACGATCCAGGATGTTCGGCCGGTCCAGCCGAAGGGCCGCAATATGGTCGGACCGGCCTTCACGCTGCGCTACATGCCGGCGCGCGAGGACCGCAACGCGATGAACGTCTTTCGCAACCCGAAACATCCGCAACGGCTTGCGATCGAGACTTGCCCGGACGGCGCTGTTCTGGTGATGGACAGCCGCAAGGATCCGCGCGCAGCCTCTGCCGGCGACATCCTGATTACCCGCCTGATGATGCGCGGCGGCGCCGGCGTCGTCACCGATGGCGGTTTCCGGGACGCCATGACGATCGGCGGCCTCGATATCCCCGCCTATCACCACCGTCCCTCCAGCCCGACGAACCTGACGTTGCACGAGGCGATCGACATCAATGTGCCGATAGGCTGTGGCGATGTGGCGGTCTTCCCAGGCGACATCATGGTCGGCGACGACGACAGCGTGATTGTCATCCCAGCCGAGATCGCCGACGAGATCGCCGATGAAGCGATAGAGATGACCGCTTACGAGGATTTCGTCACCGAGCGCGTCAAGCAAGGTCATACGATCATTGGCCTCTACCCGGCCACCGACGAAAGCAATCTGACGCTCTTTACCGAATGGCGGAAGGTGAATGGCCGCTAAGGCGGCGCATCTTGAACAACGGAACCAGGACGGAGCAAGGCTCCGCCGAGGAGAATCGCAATGAACTGGACCCCTTCAGGCAGGCATTTCATCGCCGGCGAGTGGATTGCCGGAACGACGACATTTCGGTCCGAGCCGGCGCATGGGCAGGCTCATGACTTTGCTGTCGGCACAACGGAACTGGTCGACCGCGCCTGCCGCGCTGCCGAAGCTGCTTTTGCAGCGTTTTCGGCAACGACACGCGAGGAGCGCGGCATTTTCCTCGAGACAATCGCCGAGGAGATCGACAAGCGCGGCGAGGCCGTCACCCTCATCGGAACGCAGGAAACCGGACTTCCGGAAGGCCGGCTCAACGGCGAAAGTGCTCGTACCACCGGCCAACTCAGACTGTTTGCCGACCATATCCGCAAGGGCGCGCACCTCGACGCTCGCATCGATGCGGCGCAACCGGACCGGCAACCGGCGCCGCGGCCCGAGATTCGCCTGGTGCAGCGGCCGATCGGCCCCGTCGCCGTCTTCGGCGCTTCGAATTTTCCGCTGGCATTCTCGACGGCCGGCGGCGATACGGCAGCAGCACTTGCCGCGGGCTGCCCGGTCGTGGTGAAGGGACATTCAGCCCATCCCGGCACAGGTGAGATTATTGCCGAGGCGATTGCAGCCGCTATCGAGCGCACTGGAATGCCGGCCGGCGTCTTCAGCCTGATCCAGGGCGGCCGCCGTGATGTCGGAACGGCGCTGGTGACCCATCCGGCCATCAAAGCCGTTGGCTTTACCGGCTCGCTTGCCGGCGGACGGGCGCTCTTCGACCTTTGCGCCCAGCGCCCTGAGCCGATCCCGTTTTTCGGGGAATTGGGCAGCGTTAATCCGATGTTCCTGCTGCCGGCCGCTACCGCTGCCCGGGCGGAGGCAATCGGTTCAGGCTGGGCCGGTTCACTGACGCTCGGTGCCGGCCAGTTCTGCACCAAGCCCGGCATCGCCGTCGTCGTCGACGGGCCGGAGGCGGACAAGTTCACCAGTGCCGCCAAGGCGGCTCTTGAAAAGGTGGCGACGCAGACGATGCTGACCAAAGGCATCGCCACAGCCTATCACGACGGTGTGGAGCGCCTGCGGGCAAGCAATGCCGTCGCGCCGGTTCTCGCTGCAGAGCGTGCCGGCCGCGACGCAGCGCCGAACCTGTTCGAGACCAACGGCTCGGCCTGGCTTGCCGATCACTCGCTCAGCGAAGAAGTATTCGGTCCTCTCGGCCTCGTCGTGCGCGTCGGCTCGCCTGAAAAGATGCTCGCCCTTGCCGAAAGCTTCCAGGGACAGTTGACCGCGACGATCCATATGGACGACGCCGACCTTCGCCTTGCCCGCGACCTGCTGCCGATCCTCGAACGAAAGGCGGGCAGATTGCTGGTCAATGGCTTCCCTACCGGTGTCGAGGTTGTCGATTCCATGGTGCATGGCGGACCCTACCCGGCCTCGACCAACTTCGGCGCAACCAGCGTCGGGACCATGTCGATCCGCAGATTTCTGCGACCCGTTGCCTACCAGAATTTCCCCGCGGACCTGTTGCCCCAAGACCTGCGCAATTGAAGGAGTGCCAAATTGATTGCCCCGACTGAACTTCGCGAGATCATTCGCAACGGCCTGCTGTCCTTTCCCGTCACCCCTTTTGATGCCGAAGACCGGTTTGCCGCCAAGCCATTTTCAGCGCATCTGGAATGGCTGTCATCCTACCCAGTTGCCGGCCTGATCGTTGCCGGCGGCACCGGCGAACTGTTTTCGCTGACGCCGGGTGAGGTGGTTGAGGTGGTAAAGGCCGCCCGCGCCGTGTCCGGCGACGCACCCGTTATTGCCGGATGCGGCTACGGCACGCGGATTGCCTGCGACATGGCGCGCGAGATCGAGGCGGCGGGCGGCGACGGCATTCTTCTGCTGCCGCATTACCTGACCGAGGCGCCGGCAGATGGCATTGCCGCGCGTGTACGGGCCGTTTGCAAGGCCACCAATATGGGCGTCATCGTTTATAATCGTGGCCAGGCGCGGGTGTCGGCCGAGCAGCTTGCTCAGCTTGCGGACGAATGCCCAAATCTGATCGGCTTCAAGGATGGAACCGGCGACATCGATACGGTGCGCCGTGTCACGATCGCGCTCGGCGACCGCCTTTCCTATATCGGCGGCATGCCGACACACGAACTGTTTGCCCAGGCCTATCGCGGAGCCGGCATGCCGACCTATTCCTCGGCGGTCTTCAATTTCGTGCCTGAAACGGCACTGAAATTCCACAAGGCATTCCTCGCCGGTGACGACGCGGCCTGTGAGCAGATGCTGCGCGATTTCTACTATCCCTTTGCCCGCATCCGCGATCGCAAGGCCGGTTATGCGGTATCCGCGGTCAAGGCAGGCGTGCGTTTGCGCGGCTTTGATGCCGGTCCGGTGCGGGCGCCGCTGACGGATCTTACCGACGAGGAAGTCGAAATGATGCGCGAACTGATTGCTTCGGCCAAGTAAAATTTCGGACCCCAGACAAGATTGAAGGCTCCGGACTTTGGAGTGCCAGAGTTGAAGCTTAGCTAAAACTAGTATATTAGTGCACTTGTGCTTTCACCCAGCTATTGAGAAAATAGATGCTGGAGCACCGGAAACGGGACGCAGATCTACTGTGAGGAGCGCCAATGGCGCATGGGAGGAGAACGAAATGAAACTGCATTTGTTAGCAGCCTGCTTTTCAACAACGGTGCTCGCGCTGAGCTTCGGCTCGGCTCAGGCGCAGGATGCCAAGAGCAACGTCACTATTGTGCTCGCCGAAACCGTCGATGTCGTCGAACCCTGCATGGCAGCGCGCCAGGACGTCGGCCGGGTCATTTCTGAAAACGTCAACGAGATGCTGGTGGAATTCGACTACGTCAATGGCGGCCTCAAGCCCCGCCTGGCGACGGAATGGTCGAAGATCGACGATGACACCTGGGAGTTCAAGCTGCGCCCGAATGTCAAATGGCATGATGGCAAGCCGTTCACCGCCAAAGATGTCCAGTTTACCATCGAGCGCAACAAGAACAAGAAGCTCAGCTGTGAGACCGGCGGCAAATATTTCGGCGGCACCGAGTTCAGCTTCGAAACCCCGGATGCCAACACGATCCGGATTACGACAAAACCGGCGCAACCGATTCTTCCGCTTCTGATGACCGTGATGGCGGTGGAATCGGCCGAGACGACGCCAGCAGACGAATTCACCCGCAAGCCGATTGGTACCGGCCCCTATACGTTCGACAAATGGGAAATCGGCCAGTCGATCGTGCTGAAACGCAATCCGGAATATTGGGGGGAAAAGCCGCAGGTGGAACAGGCGACCTATCTGTTCCGCTCCGACAGCGCCGTTGCTGCCGCGATGGTCGATGCCGGCGAAGCCGATATCGTCCCGGCCGTCTCCGTGCAGGATGCCACCAACAAGGAAACCGATTTCGCCTATCCGAATTCGGAAACGACATCGCTGCGCATCGATACGCGCGCAGCACCCCTTAGCGACCGGCGTATCCGTGAAGCGATGAACCTCGCCATCGATCGTCAGGCGATGCTCGGAACGCTGTTCCCCGAACAGGCGAAGATCGCGACACAGCTCGTCGTGCCGACCACGATCGGCTACAATGCCGATATCCCCGCCTGGCCCTATGATCCCGAAAAAGCAAAGGAACTCGTCGCAGCGGCGAAAGCCGACGGCGTGCCGGTCGATCGCGAGATCCGCATCATCGGTCGCAATGGGCAATATCCCAATGCCACCGAAGCGATGGAAGCGATGATGGCGATGCTTCAGGAAGCCGGCTTGAACGTAAAGCTCGACATGTATGACGTTTCCGTGTGGAACGGCTACTTCGTTGCACCCTTCGTCGCCGACTCCGGTCCGACGCTGACCCAGTCGCAGCACGACAATGCGACCGGCGATCCCGTGTTCACCGCATTCGTGAAATACGCGACCGACGGCTCGCACTCCATGGTTCGCGATCCCGCCGTCGACGCGCTGATCGCCAAGGCGACATCTGCCACCGGCGACGAGCGCACAAAACTCTGGAAGGAGCTGTTCGCCAAGGTGAACACCGAAATCATCGCCGACATCCCGATGTTTCACATGGTCGGTTTCACCCGCGTCTCGCCGCGTCTCGACTTCAAGCCGACGATCGCGACGAATTCCGAACTGCAGCTGTCGCAGATCCGCTTCAAGTAAGCCGGTATGCCGCACTTAAGCACGGGCCGCCCGCAAATAGAGGCCCGTGCTTTCCATGACGTGAGGGAGGAATGCTCATGCCGCTGATTGACCGCATTGCCCTGACCCAATTCGCCGAGCAGATATTGACCCGCGCCGGCATGGAGCCCGACAAGGCCGAAACGACTGCCGCGGTGCTGGTGGAAGGCGACATGATCGGCCACGAAACCCATGGCGTCAGCCTTTTGAACTGGTATGTCGAGGCGTTGGAGGACGGTTCCCTGGCTAAGTCCGGCAGTTATGAGGTCGTCAATGACCGCGGCGCAGCCTTTGTTTGGGATGGCAAATCCCTGCCGGGCGCATGGCTGCTGACGAAGGCGATCGAGCAGGCCTGCGAACGGGTCGGCGATCATGGCGTCGTCACCGCCGCGATCCGCAACTGCCACCATACCTGCGCTCTTTCAGCCTTCATGCGGCACGTCACTGACCGCGGTCTGATCGTGCAGCTGTCGGTCTCGCATCCCGCGGCGAGCCGCGTTGCGCCCTATGGCGGCACGAAGCCGCTTCTGACACCCAACCCGATGGCGGCCGGCTTTCCGACGTCCAAGGATCCGATCCTGATCGACGTCTCTGCCTCGATCACCACCACGACCATGACGCAAAACCTGGCCAAGGCCGGCAAGAAATTTCCGGAGGCCTGGGCTTTCACCGCCTCAGGCGAGCCGACCGATGATCCGCGCGAGGTGACCGAACGGGGCGGGACCATGATGCCACTTGGCGGCCAGTTGAAGGGGCACAAGGGTTTTGGGCTCGGGCTGATCGTCGAATTGCTGGGGCAGGGGCTTTCCGGCAAGGGACGGGCGAACGCGCCTTCTGGCGTCTTCTCGCAAAGCGCCTTCGTCCAGATCATAGACCCCGCCTTTTTTGCCGGGCTGGATGCCTTTACGACGCAATCCGATTTTCTCGCCTCTGCATGCCGCAGCAATCCTCCGGCGCCCTGGAACAATGGTCCTGTCCGCATGCCGGGCGACAGCGCAGCGCAAAGGCGCCGCTCGGCGTTGGAAGAGGGCGTGCCGGTCGGCGATGCAGCTTGGCAGAAGCTTTGTAAACATGCCGAGATCCTGGGCCTGCCTATTCCCGACGTCGCCGCGTGAGGAAAACATCTCGGCTTCGAAACTCCTATCGGTCACCGCAATGGCCGGTGTCAGGTGCAATCAGATCGGCCAGACCAACAACAGGATCGGCACACTGACGACCACCACAATGAGCGAGAGCGGCAGACCCAGTCGGGCGTAGTCACCAAATCGATATCCGCCCGGTCCCATCACGAGCGTGTTGCACTGGTGTCCGATGGGCGTGAGGAAGTCGCAGCCGGCTCCAATCGCCACCGCCATCAGAAAAGCATCGGGTCTGAAGCCCAGCTTCTCGGCAAAGGTCGCAGCGATCGGCGCCATGACCAGAACCGTCGCTGCGTTGTTCAAAAACGGGGTTACGGCCATGGCCGCAACCAGGATGAGAGCCAAAGCCCCGAAGGGCGGGAGCATTTCGGCGGCTCGCGAGAGGAGGTCCGCGATGATGTCGGTGGTTCCTGTGGTCCTGAGCGAGTCGCTGATCGGAATGAGAGCGGCCAGCATGATCAGAATGGGCGCATCGAGATGCTGATAAACTTCCCGCAAGGGAATGGATCGGGTGACCACCATCATAAAAGCGGCCGCGAAAAACGCTGCTGCAACGGGGATCCCACCAAAGGCTGACGCCGCCATCGTTGCCACGAGGATAATGACGGGGACCAGGCCATTCCGGGCGCTGCCGAGTTTCAAATTTCGTTCGACGAGCGGCAGGCATCCCCATTCGCGCAAAAGATCCGGTAACTTCTGCAGATTGCCCTGCAAGACCAGGACGTCGCCGTTGCGGATCTTGATCTCCCCCAGACGCTCGGTGAAGCGTTTGTCGCGGCGGCTGACGGCAAGAAGGTTGAGGCCGGTGTTGTCGAAGAGTGAGATGTCTTTTGCGCTAACGCCGATCAATCGGGAATGTTCGCCGACAATGGCTTCAACGGAACCTATGTCGCGGCGTACCTCGGGCTCGTGCTTACGATCGGACAGTTGAAGCTTGGCTTCGCTGACGATCTTGTCGAGCGCGCTCTGCTCGCCCTCGATAATAAGAAGGTCGCCCTCCTTGAGGACGGTGTCGGGAAGTGGCGTGCGCTTTTGGCCGCCGCCTCCGATAATTGCGGTGACCATCGCATCGCCGCCAGCAGGCTTCTGCAGCCAACTGATCGACTGCCCGATCGCGCCGGACGGCGCAGCGACCTTGGCTTCGGTGGTATAGTTTTTGATCGCTACCGCCTCGTCCATCGACGTCTCTACACGCGATCTTTCAGGCAGCAGCCTGTAGAAGAGCGCCAGAAAAACAACGCCCGCGACTGCGAGCGCCAGACCGACGGGTGTATAATCGAACATCGTGAATGGCTGCCCGGTGATCTCTTCTCGCACCCTGGACACGATGATGTTCGGCGACGTGCCGATCTGCGTCATCAGCCCTCCAAGCAGGGAGGCGAAAGACATCGGCATCAAGAACATGGACGGTGATACGCTTGATTTTCGGGCCATTTGCACAGCCACCGGAATCATGATCGCCAGCGCACCGATGTTTTTGATAAAGGCCGACAGCGTTGCGACAATGGCGACCAAAATGATCAGCTGCATCCGCGGCCCGCGTCTTTCGGGAGAAAATCTGCGCAAGGCGACATCCATGATCCCCGATCTGGATATTGCCGCACTGACGATGAGCGCACTGCCCACGATGATAACAATGTCATCGGCAAAGCCGGAAAAGGCATTTTTGGTCGGGACGACCCCCACGGCGATGGCGGAGAGAAGTGCGGTTACGGCGACGATATCGTATCGATAACGACCCCATAGGAAGGCGCCCATCATCAGCGCAATGATAAGAAGAGATAGCCATTGATCCGCGCGCATGGTTGCATCCTGGTGGTAGCAACTAACGCTTGAAGCGAGATAACGATGCGAAAGAGCGAGAAATTTTTTCTCGTCGATCCGACGTTCCATCTGCTGACTTTTCCGGCGAGGTGAGACGATAAATGCGTGCCGATGCCGGCGCCGGCATCCAAGGTATCAGCGATGAGGCGAGGCCCGGCATAAGCGCGCTTTTCCCGATGATTGGCTGAACGAACGCCATGATGGAACTTCCAGCCGCCGGCCGGCATTTCGCTGTCGGGGTTGCTTTGGGGAACGACCATGGCCAGCGACAAACTATCGACTTATCGATCGAAGCGCGACTTTCAAAAAACGGCCGAGCCGAGCGGTGAAAAGCGCCTGGCGCGCAGCAACCGCCGTCGCTTCGTCATCCAGAAACATGATGCCACCCGGCTGCATTACGATCTGAGACTCGAGCTGGATGGCGTCTTCAAGTCCTGGGCTGTCACGAAAGGGCCGTCCCTCGATCCGCACGACAAGCGGCTGGCCGTCGAGGTGGAGGAGCACCCGCTGGACTATGGTGATTTCGAAGGCACCATTCCGAAAGGCCAGTATGGCGGCGGCACTGTCATGCTCTGGGATCGGGGCTATTGGGAACCTGAAGGGAAGAAGAGCCCGGAGCAGGCGCTGGCGAAAGGCGATTTCAAGTTTACGCTACAGGGCAAACGCCTGCACGGCAGCTTCGTGCTGGTGCGCATGCGCAATGATCGCAACGGCGGCAACCGGACAAATTGGCTGCTTATCAAACACCATGATGAGTTCTCCGTCGAAAACAATGGCGAAGCGATCCTCGAGGAGAACGACACCTCTGTCGCCTCCGGCCGAACCATGGAGATGATTGCCGCCGGCAAGGGACGAAAGCCCAGGCCTTTCATGGTCGAGGATGGCGACGTTCAGGCTGATGCCGTCTGGGACAGCAATCACGGACTGGCTGCCGAAGTGCGAAAAGAGGACGCCGGAGGCGGTCGGAAATCGAAACCGGCCACAAAGGTCGATCTGCCGGATTTCATTGCGCCGCAACTCTGCCAGACCCTGGAACGCCCTCCGGCCGGCACCGGCTGGATTCACGAGATCAAGTACGACGGTTACCGGATCCAGATGCGAGTGCTGGATGGTGAGGCGACGCTGAAGACCAGGAAAGGGCTCGACTGGACGGCAAAATATCCCGAGATCGCCGAGGCGGCATCGACACTGCCCGATGCGATCATCGACGGCGAGATCTGCGCCCTCGACGATCATGGCGCTCCGGATTTCGCGGCCCTGCAGGCAGCCCTTTCGGAAGGCAAGACCGGCGAGCTTGTCTATTTCGCCTTCGATCTTCTCTATGAGGGAGGCGAGGACGTGCGATCTCTGCCGCTCGTCGAGCGCAAGGCGCGGCTTCAAAGCCTTCTGTCCGACGCCGGCAGCGATCCGCGCATCCGTTTCGTCGAGCATTTCGACACCGGCGGTGATGCAGTTCTCCGGTCTGCCTGCAAGCTCTCACTGGAAGGCATCGTCTCGAAAGAAGCGGATGCACCCTATCAATCCGGCCGCACCGAAAGCTGGGCGAAGTCGAAATGCCGCTCCGGCCACGAGGTGGTGATCGGCGCCTATGCCAAGACCAACGGGAAATTCCGATCCCTGCTGGTCGGCGTCTATCACGGCGACCACTTCGTCTATGTCGGCCGCGTCGGCACGGGATATGGCGCGAAGAAAGTGGAAACGCTGCTGCCGAAGTTGAAAGCGCTCGAAACGGCGAAATCGCCGTTCACCGGCATCGGCGCGCCGAAGAAGGAGGCCGAGGTCACCTGGCTGAAGCCCGAGCTCGTGGCGGAAATCGAATTTGCAGGCTGGACCGCCGACGGCATTGTCCGGCAGGCGGCCTTCAAGGGACTGCGGGAAGACAAGCCGGCCAAAGAGGTCAAGGCCGAACGGCCGGCAAAGCCCGCACAAATTGACGTGCCGCAGCCGGCGGTGGAGGCGAAGGCCAGACCCGTCCGCCGAAAAAGCGCCAAGGCCGAGGTCATGGGGGTGCTGATCTCCAACCCGGACAAGCCGCTATGGCCGGATGCGAATGACGGCGGACCGGTCACCAAGGAAGAGCTGGCCCGCTACTACGAAGCCGTCGGTTCCTGGCTGATCGAGCACATCAAGGGACGCCCATGTTCGGTCATCCGCGCACCCGACGGGATCGGCGGTGAGCAGTTTTTCCAGCGCCATGCGATGCCCGGCACTTCGAAGCTTCTCGAACTGGTCAAGGTCTTCGGCGATAAAAAGCCCTATCTGCAAATCGACCGGGTCGAAGGCTTGGCCGCGGTCGCGCAAATCGGCGCGGTCGAGCTGCACCCCTGGAATTGCGAACCGCATCAGCCCGAGGTGCCCGGGCGCCTCGTCTTCGACCTTGATCCAGGTCCGGACGTGCCGTTCTCCGCGGTCGTTTCGGCAGCCCGCGAAATGCGCGACCGTCTCGACGCGCTGGGTCTGATCAGCTTTTGCAAGACGACTGGCGGCAAGGGTCTGCACGTTGTCACTCCGCTTGCGGTCAACAAGCGCAAGCCGCTTTCGTGGACCGAAGCGAAGGGATTTGCGCACGACGTCTGCCAGCAGATGGCGCGCGACAATCCCGATCTCTATCTGATCAAAATGACGAAGAGCCTGAGGAACGGCCGGATCTTCCTCGACTATCTGCGCAACGACCGGATGGCGACGGCGGTGGCGCCTTTGTCACCGCGCGCCCGGCCGGGCGCCACCGTCTCGATGCCACTGACCTGGACCCAGGTCAAGTCGGACCTGGACCCCAAGCGCTTCACCATCCGCACCGTTCCTGCTCTTCTGGCGAAATCGTCGGCCTGGGAAGACTATTGCGACGGCCAACGGCCACTGGAACAGGCGATCAAGCGCCTCGCCAAGGCGCGGGTCGCGGCTTGATTGAGGGGCTTACCGCGGACCGGGTTCGAGGTGATGGTTAGCGCGAACCGCAATTGCTTTGGGAGTTCGCGCCCGGCGATCCACCGTGGCGACAGCCGGGCCAGGCGTCGGATTAATGCCATGTGTTCAAGTTGGATTTGTTGCAGGCAACGACACTCGCCTGGCCACGATCGACAGTTTCCGTGGAGCAGTCCGAAAAGTCCATCGGTCGGAGGCTTTCGACGCTGATTGCTTTATCGCATCGTCGAGAGGTCAGTCGCCTATCGAGCCGCTGCCTCGTGGTACAGCTTCATCGCGTCTGACGCGATTCCGCCATGCGTACCCTCCCTAGAGCCTTTCCGGGTTAGATTGAAGCATTCTGCCGGAGCAGGTTTTCGTCAGGGCAAAGGCGATTGGCGAAGGGCATACCCCAAGGTACGTGCGAGCCGATCGCCTTTGTCCTGGCGGAAAGATGCCCGGCCCTTCGGGTTGGCTGAAACGGGCCGCCTGATCGACCGGCCGGCTTGGCCGTAGAGCTTGGCTACGACGCGCGCCGGCCGGTCGACCATCCGACTCCGTTTGAGCCAACAGAATGCTTCAATCTAACCCGGAAAGGCTCTAGGAAGCAGGTTTACCGCCAATCGAACCACGGTGTCAGCAGGCCCGTCTTGCGCCGATAGGCTTCATATTCGGATGCCAGCGGTGATAGGGAGAACTTCCTCTCCTCATTGCGGGCTGCAATCACGTAGACAACCGTAAAAAATAAGACCGGCAGGATCGACCATATCGACCAAGATGCCAGCGCCCACCCCGACCAGAAGAGCAGGTAGGACGTGTAAAAAGGGTGCCGCAGGTAGCGATAGGGACCGTCGGTGACAAGACTATCTGGATGATCGAGAGTGAACACGAAGCGCAACCTGGCCTGTCGCGAGGCCGACACCGCCCACCAGAACAAGCCCGCCGACCCGATTTCAAATCCCAGTCCTACTACCTGTCCCCATAGCATCTGGGTCCCGGACCAAACCAGGTACAGGAAAAACGCCGTCGTCGCGATGACGCCGATGGTGATCAGCTTTGCTCCGGCTTCCATCTTCGGTGAGTTGAAGTGGCCTCGCAACGACCACGCGTAGGACCCGACGATAGTCAGGCTGGTGATCGAAATAATGAAGTCCAGAAGAAATTGCATCTCGATACCCAGCTTGAAAGGTTGGTTACAATTGCTGCTGCGACAGACCTAACCCGTATAAAACGCCAAGGCAAATGATTGATGTATGATACGTAACCGCATCGAAACGTGTCGTGATTGCACGGCCTGGTTTAGATCTGGTTTACGATGATTATGCACCTGCCGTAGATATTTTTGTGCAAGATTTTGGCTGCGCTTTAGGGGTCGCAGCTTATGGACGTATTTCACTGTACAATCGACACCAGCCACGGCGCTGTGCGCATCAGTGACACTATCGATGGCGCTGCACCACTGCTTATGATACACGGTTCCGGCAGCTCACGGACGGTCTTTTCACGGCAACTACACAGCCATTTGTCCCGGAATTGGCGTCTGATTGCGCTCGATCTTCCGGGACACGGTGAATCGAGCGACGCTCGAGATCCACAGTCAACTTACACTGTCACCGGTCTTGCCGACTGCATAGGAGAGGTGGCAGCGCGCCTGGGGCTTCGTCGCTTTCCCGTGCTGGGATGGTCGCTTGGCGGTCACGTCGCGATTGAGATGGCGGGCAGCGGCAACGGCATTTCGGGCCTGATGTTGTGCGGCACGCCACCGGTCCCCAGCGGTCTCCTCGGAATGCTGCGGGGATTCCATCCATCATTTGATATTCTTCTGGCATCAAAAGAGAACTTTACATCGCGTGACGTGGAGCGGTTTCAGTCTCTTTGCTTTGGAGACACGAGCAACCCCTCCTTTCGCGATGCTATAGCGCGCGCAGACGGGAGACTAAGGAGCGTTTTTTCTCGCGCAATGTTGCGGGGGGAGGGGGTGGATCAGCGCCGCACCGTCGAACAGGCTGATATACCCATTGCTTTTGTGAATGGATTCCATGACCCCTTTGTCAAACTCAGCTATTTTTCGGGCCTGAACATCCAGTTGCTCTTCGAAGGCAAAGCGCATGTAATGGAAGGTGCTGGTCACGCGCCTTTCTGGGAAAAGCCGGAGAGCTTCAACTCGATGCTCGACCGGTTCCTGAACACAGTCGCCGCTCATGAAGCCAATATCGATCTGAAGAATCATCACTTTCTTTCGAACAGATCAGTGTTCTAAGAGCAATACGCGGAGCTGCGGTCTCCTGTGCTTACAGTTTCCGAAACATGTCGCGGGAAGATCGACGAGCGGCTCGAAAGACGACACAGGATCTTTCAGGGCAGGTAATCGGATCGGAATGCGAGGGATGTGGCTCGCCATTTGCCGCGGCCACGAGCTCGTACTGCAAACGACGTGGTTTCCATCGGTCGTAAAACAATATTTGACGTCTAAGTTCATTATGCGACGGTCATGGTCGGGCAACCGCCATTGCCTTTCCCGCAGACCGATCCCGCCCTATCATTCAGAGGCGCCTGCATGAAATCCAGGGAGATGGGAGAGCGATGCAGAATTGTTTAGGCCTGTTAGCGGCAGGAGTCTTTCTCCTCCAGCCATGCTCCTTCGCCAACGCACAGGCACCGAATGCCCTGGAGAGGGCCATCGGAGATGCGCAGCCATGCAGGTCGTTGAAGACCAAGGTATCGAGCTTCGGTATCAGTGTGGAGGTAGGCGTCGACAAGCTCGATTCGGTGAAGATCGAAAACCTGCAATTGTCGGTCAATGGCAACACCGCGGAGGCGAGCGCCCGCGGCACGCTTGCTTGCAAGACCTCGGACGAAGCGCTGGTACAAGGAGGGTTTTCAGCGACCGCTGAGGTTCGGCTGAAGGTCGACCTTACGACCTGCAAGATGACCGAGACCTCCATCGAGATCGTGAAGACCGGTGGCCGGTTCGGCGACATCGTCAAAGGACTTGAGACTGAAATCTCTGGCGCCCTCCGGCGAAGTCTGGAGAGGAACGTGGCCAAGCTTTGCGAGAAGTGATCAGCGGATCGACACCGTTAGACAGGAAGGGATCGAAGACTGCGTTGCAGAGGTGCCGCCGCCTCAGCGGAGCAACCCATCGCGACAGAACTCTTCCCAGCCGAGAGGTTTCGAACGTGACACATCGTCGGGGTCGGCATCAAGTTTCGAAGGGGTCTTGGCCTTGGTCTTCAACGAACGCGTCAACTTCGCTTTCAAGGCTGCCCGTCGTCGTTTCTCGGCCGTCGCTTCAGCATCCTCTTCGCGCCAGACTGTCACCATGTCTCGGTCGAGGATGTCCTCCACCACGCGCGGGTCGAATACGTGGAAGGTAATTTTCCTCGCCCGCCCACGCAGCTTCACCGTGCGGGTTCCTGCACTGGGCAAGCGCCCGTCGCTGAGCCAGCGATGTCTCTCGGTAGTAGAGATCGTCAGGATATCCTGGATTTCACGGGGGATCACAGGCAGGCTTTCGATGTCTTCGAGCGCGTTGGAAACGACTGACGAAGCAGCACGGAACGCACTCTTAGCCGTTTCAGCCATCGCCAGTGTCAGAGCACCCGCCTCGATTTCGAGCGACTTTCTCACCGCCAAAGGCAGACGTGCGCGAATCTCCAGCAGAATCCCCTTCGCGCGAACGGATGATCCGAGCGTGGCTGCGGTCGATAGGGGCCACTCCTTGATCAGCTCCGCATCGTCGGTGGTTTTGGGTTTTGCCATGTACGAGTAGATGGGCCTTCCGCTCTGCAGCGTCAACGACTACGCAGGACGGAAGGCATCATGTGATTACGCCCAGTCGCGGTACTCGGGCATCTGTTTGAACTCGTCCTTGGTCCAGCTCGTAACGGCATGAACGTCGCCGTCTTCATCGCGCATGAACTCAAGATCCGAGACCGGACTGCAACCAGGCTTCGCGCCGCAAGCCTCCGACGTCGATGACCGCGGAGCCGCCGGCGCCCGCGCCATGGATATGATCGACCTTGCCGACCTTGTGATCGTCGGCTCCATAGATGGCGGCACCTTCGAGGACGGCAGGCGTAAGTTCTGATGTCGTCAAGCGTACGTGGTTGGTGTGTTCCGTGATCGTTTCCTCTTTTGTGGAGGAGGGGTCCGTCCGTCCGGCGCTGTGATCAGCTGGTTTTCGCGGCGTGCTGATATTGCCATTCACAAAACTGCTCCAAATAACGGTTTGGTAAATCGCGTGCCATCATGCGTTGACAATCCTCTTTTGCTCAGGTCTACTGGTCCACTTACCGGACCAGTAGACCTGAGCGCGGGGAGGGGAAAAGCAATGGACGTTCGAGCGATGCTCGAAGACGAGGTTGCGGCGCTCGGTGGAGCGCCGAAGAAGTCGATGAAAGACTTCGTCGTCCAGAAGATTGCGACCTTCATTGCCACCGGCATTCTCAAGGTGGGCGATCCGCTGCCAAGCGAACGTGAACTCGCCTCCGCACTCTCGGTCAGCCGCGAGACCGTCCGTGGGGCGATCCTTATCCTTTCCACGCATGGGATTCTCTCGGTTGTGCAAGGAACGCGCACGGTGGTGGCATCAGAGGACGTCGGCGAATTGGCCGTTCAGGCTGCGCGGTATCGCGACATCGCGGCCTACAGTCTCGACAATGTTCATGAGGCTCGGCTTCTTATCGAAGCACAGGTCGTCAGGGCTGCCGCGCTCAAGATGGAACCTTCAACTTTTGATTATCTCCGCAAGTCGATCGCAGCGCAGGAGGCCGCCTGTGACGATCCTGTTCGTTTTTTGATATGTGACCGGGAATTTCACACCGTTATCTATCGTTCCGGCGGCAACGCGGTGCTGGCTGATATGGCCGCCGACCTCTATTCCTATCTTCTCAGCCACCGAAGGCGCGTCGTATCGCAGCCCGGGAGTATCGCAACGAGCGTCGCCGACCACCGGATGATCCTCGCCGGTTTGGAGACGCGGGATCCGGACGCCGCATGCGCGGCCTTCGCGATACACGAAACCCGCATTTATACGACCACCAAACTGCTCTTCTCGTAGTTCGCAGGGAGGCGAAACACGATGCATATTCTCATTATCGGGGCGGGAGGAATGATCGGCGGGAAGCTCGCCGCCACACTGGGGCGCAGCGGTTCCCTCGGCGATCATGCAATCACGCGCATGACGCTCGCGGATGTCGCGGCTCCGCTAGTGCCGGCCGGCGCCTCCGTGCCGGTCGAAGCACTGGCTGCCGATATTTCCGAAAGCGCCGCAGCGGAAGCCCTGGCGGCTCGCCGGGCCGACGTTATCTTCCATCTCGCCGCGATCGTTTCCGGCGAAGCCGAGCGCAATTTCGAACTCGGCTACCGGGTCAATCTCGACGGCACGCGATCGCTGTTGGAAGCGATCCGCCGGGAAGGAAGCCGCCAGGCCTATGTTCCCCGCTTCGTATTCTCCTCATCGATCGCGGTCTATGGCTCGCCGTTTCCCGATCCCATTCCCGACGATTACGTGCTGGCGCCTCTGACCAGCTACGGAGTCCAGAAGGCGATATCCGAGCTTCTACTTGCCGACTATTCGCGGCGCGGCTTTATCGACGGCGTCGGAATTCGGTTGCCGACCATCGTGATCCGGCCGGGTGCGCCGAACGCCGCCGCATCGGGCTTCTTTTCCGGAATCCTGCGTGAACCGCTCGCAGGCCAGCGGGCTGTTCTTCCGGTCGAAGAAACGGTCAAGCACTGGCTGGCAAGCCCGCGATCCGCCATCAACTTCCTGATCCATGCTGCGACGCTCGACACGGCGGCGCTGGGTGTTCGGCGCACGCTCACCATGCCAGGCGTCGCCGCCACCGTTGCCGACCAGATTGCCGCCTTGCGCCGTGCTGCCGGTCCCGAGGCGGCGGACTTGATCGATCATCGCCGCGACGAGGTCATTGAAGGGATCGTCGCCGGATGGCCGAAGTCCTTTACGCCCGAACGCGCGACGCAACTGGGTTTTTCCGCCGAAACCACGGTGGACGAGCTGATCGAGGTCTATCTCGCCGAAGACGCTCCGGGTGCGTCCGGATGAGATTGGGCTGGGCTAAAACCGCGCCATAGGAGGAGAGTACCGCCAGGGCACACCCGCATATGCGGGATTGCAACGGCAGAAGGACTTGAGAAGATAAGGCCGCCGGCAAGATATACGAAAATACGAAGACATAGCATGTAGCGCTCGATTTCTGGGAGGAGTGGGTATGGCAGGCGTTCAATTCGCGGATGTGCGGAAATCATTCGGGTCGTTTCCGGTGATCAAAGGCGTGGATATCGACATTGCCGACGGGGAGTTCGTGATCCTGGTCGGCCCGTCGGGTTGTGGAAAGTCCACTCTTCTGCGGATGCTGGCGGGACTTGAGAATATTTCCGGCGGTGAGATCAAGATCGGCGGGCGCGTGGTCAACACGCTGCCGCCCAAGGACCGCGACATCGCCATGGTGTTCCAGAACTATGCGCTCTATCCGCATATGACGGTACAGGAGAACATGGGTTTCTCGCTGATGCTGAACAAGGCGCCGAAGGCGGAAGCCGAGAAGCGGGTGAAATATGCCGCCGGCATCCTCGGTCTCGACAAATTGCTCGACCGTTATCCGCGCCAGCTTTCCGGCGGCCAGCGCCAGCGTGTCGCCATGGGGCGGGCGATCGTCCGCGATCCGGAAGTCTTCCTGTTCGACGAACCGCTCTCCAACCTCGATGCGAAGCTGCGCGTCGCCATGCGCGCCGAAATCAAGGAACTGCACCAGCGGCTGAAAACGACGACGGTCTACGTCACCCACGACCAGATCGAGGCCATGACCATGGCCGACAAGATCGTCGTCATGCATGACGGCGTCGTCGAGCAGATCGGCACGCCGCTCGAGCTTTACGACAAGCCGGCCAATCTCTTCGTTGGCGGGTTCATCGGCTCGCCGGCGATGAACATGATCAAGGGCAGGCTCGACCCCGAGAACCCGACAAGTTTCAAGGCGCCTGATGGCACGGCGCTCCCGGTTTCCAACCCGCCTGCCGACGCCCTGGGCCGCGACCTCGTCTACGGGCTTCGCCCGGAATACATCCTGCTCGATGCCAATGGCCTGCCCGGTGAAATCGTGGTGATCGAGCCGACCGGCTACGAGACGCATCTTATCCTCAGGCTCGGCGGCAGCGACCTCAGCTGCGTCTTCCGCGAACGCGTCAGCGCGCGGCCGGGCGAGACCCTGCGCGTTGCGATCGACGCCGCGCATGTTCATCTCTTCGATGCCGAGAGCGGCTGGAGATTGACCGACTGACGCCGTCCGGCGGCTGCGCGGGGCGGAGGAGCCCCCGTCGCCCGCAGGCCGGCAGCACCCCGCTTCAGGGATGCAAGGACCGTCGTTCACAATGCGGGAGGTGAACGTCGGGGAGTTCGCACCCGCTTTTTTGAAGAGGAGGAATATCATGAGTTTTAAGAGACGTGACTTTCTTGCCGCCTCGGCTGCCGTTGCCGGCGCCGCCGGCCTCGGCATCCGGCCGACCTTCGCGCAGGCCGAACCGACCTATACACCGGAAAGCGGCGCCAGCCTGCGGCTGTTGCGCTGGACACCCTTCGTCAAGGGCGACGAGGAGGCCTGGATTGCAAACACCAAGAAATTCACAGACGCGACCGGCGTAGAGGTGCGCATCGACAAGGAAAGCTGGGAAGATATCCGCCCAAAGGCTGCCGTCGCGGCCAATGTCGGTTCCGGCCCGGACCTCATCATGTGCTGGTTCGACGACGCGCACCAGTATCCTGACAAGTTGGTCGACCTGACCGAGCTCGCTAACTATCTCGGCAACAAATATGGCGGCTGGTATGACGGTGTGAAGGGCTATGCGGCGCGCGGCGACACATTCATCGCCATGCCGCTGGCCGCAATCGGCAATGCGGTGGTCTATCGCGACACTCACGTGAAGGCGGCCGGCTTCAGCGAATTCCCGAAAGACACGGCAGGCTTGCTTGAGCTTTGCAAGGCGATGAAAGCCAAGGGCACGCCGGCAGGCTTCCCGCACGGCAAGGCCGTTGGCGACGGCAACAACTACGCCCATTGGCTGCTTTGGAGCCACGGCGGCAAGATGGTCGACGAAGGCGGCAAGGTGACGATCAACAGCCCGGAAACGCTGGCGTCGATCAACTATGCCAAGGAGCTCTATGCGACCTTCATTCCAGGCACGGAAAGCTGGCAGGACGTCAACAACAACCGGGCCTTCCTCGCCGGCCAGGTTTCGCTGATCGCCAACGGCGTCTCGGTCTATTACACGGCCAAGAACGACCCGAAGCTCGCCGAGATCGCCAAGGACATCCGCACGACGAATTTCCCGGTCGGCCCAGTTGGCCAGAGCGTCGAGCTTTTCCAGACGAGCTCACTGCTTCTCTTCAAGCACACCAAATATCCGGAAGCGGCGAAGGCCTACATCAAGTTCATGATGGAAGCCGACCAGATGAATGCCTGGATCCAGGGCTCCAGCGCCTATTGCTGCCAGCCGCTCAAGGCTTTCGCCCAGAACCCGATCTGGACCTCCGACCCGATCCACGCGCCTTATGCGCGCGCCTCGGAAAAATTGCGCCCGAACGGCTATGGCGGCCCACTCGGTTATGCCTCGGCAGCGACCATGGCCGACTACGTTCTGGTCGACATGTATGCGGCCGCCGTCACCGGCCAGATGTCGCCCGAAGATGCGATGAAGGAAGCTGAACGGCGGGCAAACCGCTACTATCGCGTCTGAGCCGCGCTTCAAAACAAGCGGCATGCCGGCTTCGGCATGCCGCAAAATCCTCTGGGAGTTCAAGTGCAATCTGGGAGATAGCAATGTCGATGGTGAATTCGGAGGATAGACGCGGGCCGATCTCTTCGCTCCTGCAGAACAACAATGTGCTCGGCTTCCTGTTCATGTTGCCGGCGGCGGTGTTCCTCGTCTGCTTTCTCACCTATCCGCTGGGGCTCGGCGTCTGGCTCGGTTTCACCGATACGAGGATCGGCCGCGACGGCATCTTCATCGGGCTGGAGAACTACCAGTTCCTGATGGACGACAGCGTCTTCTGGCTGTCGGTCTTCAACACCATTCTCTATACCTCCGTTGCCTCGGTGCTAAAATTCGCGCTCGGCCTCTGGCTGGCGATGCTGCTCAACCAGCACCTGCCGTTCAAATCCTTCTTCCGGGCCATCGTGCTGCTTCCCTGGGTCGTGCCGACGGTGCTTTCGGCGCTGGCCTTCTGGTGGATCTACGATTCCCAATTTTCGATCATCTCCTGGTCGCTGATGCAGCTGGGGCTGATCAGCGGACCGATCAACTTCCTCGGCGACCCGATCAATGCGCGCATATCCGTCATCATCGCCAATGTCTGGCGCGGCATTCCCTTCGTGGCGATCTCGCTGCTTGCGGGGCTGCAGACCATTCCGGCATCGCTGCAGGAGGCCGCCTCGCTCGACGGCGCCACGAGCTGGCAGCGTTTCCGCTATGTGACACTGCCGATGCTGACGCCGATCATCGCCGTGGTGATGACGTTTTCGGTGCTCTTCACCTTCACCGATTTCCAGCTCATCTACGTGCTGACCAAGGGGGGACCTGTCAACGCGACGCATCTGATGGCGACGCTATCGTTCCAGCGCGGCATTCCAGGCGGTCAGCTCGGCGAGGGTGCGGCAATCGCGGTCGCCATGGTGCCCTTCCTGCTCGGCGCCATCATGTTCAGCTTCTTCGGCCTGCAACGGCGCAAATGGCAACAGGGCGGCCAGGATTAAGGCCAGGGTTAGAGCCAAATTGGGGTTAGGGAGAGTGATGATGTCGATAAATTCAAACGCCGCCGATCAGGTCGTGACCGACAATGCCGAAGGCATGAGCTATCTGAACCGTCTGCCGCGGCGGATCGTGATGCTCTACCTGCCGATGGCCGTCTTCGTCGTCGTGCTGCTCTTCCCGTTCTACTGGATGGCAATCACCGCGGTGAAGCCGAACGAGCAGCTGACCGACTACAGCAATTACAGCCCCTTCTGGGTGGTGGGACCGACGCTCGCGCACATCAAATATCTGTTCCTTGAGACATCCTACCCGGGCTGGCTGTGGAACACGATGCTGGTGGCGGTTTGCTCCACCTTTCTCTCGCTGGTAGCCTCGGTCTTCGGCGCCTATGCGATCGAGCGCGTCCGCTTCACAGGCTCCCGTTCGGTCGGCCTCGTCATCTTCCTCGCCTATCTCGTGCCGCCGTCGATCCTCTTCATTCCGCTTGCCTTCATCGTCTTCAAGCTCGGGATCTATGACTCGCGGCTGGCACTGATCTTCACCTATCCGACCTTCCTCATTCCCTTCTGCACCTGGCTGCTGATGGGCTATTTCCGCTCGATCCCATTCGAGCTGGAAGAAAGCGCACTGGTGGACGGCGCCAATAGATGGCAGATTCTCACCAAGATCATTCTGCCGCTCGCCGTGCCGGGGCTGATTTCAGCTGGCATTTTCGCCTTCACGCTGTCCTGGAACGAATTCATCTATGCGCTGACTTTCATCCAGTCCTCGGAAAACAAAACCATCCCGGTCGGCGTGCTGACCGAACTGGTGCGCGGCGACGTCTTCGAATGGGGGGCACTGATGGCGGGCGCGCTGTTCGGCTCGCTCCCGGTGGTCATCCTCTACTCGTTCTTCGTCGACTACTACGTCTCATCGATGACCGGCGCGGTAAAGGAGTGACAGCCTTCCGCGGACACGCCCCTGCTTCCTGCAGCAGTTGCGACTGCTTGTTATCGTGTGCAGGAGGAGTGTCCGCAAAATGAGATCGGGTGCCTTCCCATCATGTATCGAAACCTCGTCTTGCCGAGATCGAATAATTGTAAATTGCCGCGTAGCCCGTCGATACGAGCAGCGGAAATGCGATGGTCTTGAGTATTTCCGGTGTGCCGGTCGCCGCATGGATTGCCACGAGAATGCTGGCTGAGCCGAGACAAGCAATGAAAGGCGGCGCCCAAAATCGCGCAGATCCGACGAAACGCTTGGAAAGCCAGTCGATCACAGATTTCAGGAAAAGCGTCAGGCAGGCGGATATCGTACCCTGCACAAGCCCGGCATAGAGCGGCAATGGCATGGCGTGCGCGCGATTGGCGAAGACCGCCCAGCTGCCCATTGCCAAAGTGGCGAAGAGAACATGGACAACGCCGCTGCGGAGAAGCCGGTGCAGTGCATTCGGCATCACAACGACCACCCGTGGCGGACAAGACGGTGCAACAGGGTCAGAGCCTGTTCTTCATCGCGGCGCGCAATATATCGTTGATCCGATCCTGCCAGCCAGGGCCATCTTCCTGGAAATAGGCAAGCACATCACTGTCGATCTTGAGCGAAACGAGCTCCTTTGTATTCGGCAGCGCCGGCCGCTCAACAGCTTGCTCCGGCTTCTTCTTCGCGGGTTTGAACAATGCTTCGGCAGCATCCATTGGATTGACAGGTCTGCGGGGCGAGCTTGCCATCGTTATGACTTTCTATTGCCTGTCGGATCGACATATGAGCGGCATACGGGATCTCGGCTGCTTCGTCGACTATTTAGCTCGTTTCATCAGGGCAATCTAGCCGACCTGCTCGACCGCCGGCGTGCGGGAGCCATTGCCGGCAGGTTCTGGATGTCAGCCCTGCCGGCAATCTGGTCGTCAATCAGCCTTTTTGCGATACAGCAACGTCATGAGCGCGAGGACGCATCCCAAGACTCCGACGGATGCAAAGATGTAGAAGTTCCACTGCGGAGCCAGGCCTGCACCCAGAACCGCACCGCCGATCGCCGGTCCTATCATGCCTCCGATACGGCCGATGCCGAGCGAGAAGCCAAGGCCAGTTCCACGGATCTCGACCGGATAGAGGTTTCCAACGAGAATGTTGGCGAGGATCTGCGTACCGATCGTTCCCGTACCGGCAAGTGCGACGAGACCATAAACCTGGAGGCCTTGATCCACCTGCGTCAGCAACCAGATCGAGCAGGCACCGAGAAGAAACATTCCTGCCACGACTATTTTGACATTTCCGCGGTCGGCAATCCTTGCGCCGATCAGGAGGCCGACGGCCGCTCCGAGATTGAGCGTTACGGAGAAGAGGAGGGCAGAACCGAGGTCATAGCCCATCTTGTTCATGATGGTCGGAAGCCAGTTGACCATGCCGAATGTGAGCAGAAGCGAACAGAAGTGAATGCCCCATGCGTTCAATGTCGGCAGCAGGCGACCTTCGGAAAACAGCGACCGGATGCCCACCTGGCGTGACGCAACGGGCCTGGCTACGGGATTGGGCAGCCCGTACTGGTTTGCGATTTGGTTGGCTTCGGTCTGGCGGTTCTTCGTTGCCAGCCATTCGGGGGACTCGGGGATGAGGCGGATGAAGAAAGGCAGAAGCAGGATCGGTGCACCGCCGATGATCATCAGTGGACGCCATCCGTATTTCTGTATCAGCAGCATTCCGAGGATACCCGAGATGATGCCGCCGGCCAGATAACCGAGAAGAGCAATCGAATAGGCCATTGCCTTCCGTTTCGGCGGAGAAAACTCGATGATTAGAGCGGTTACCGTCGGAAAAAGAGCGCCAAGGCCGAGGCCCGCGAGAAAGCGTGTTCCCTCGAAAGCGAGAAAGTTCGGCGCAAGACCGCTGCCGATCATCATCACGGAAAAGCTCAGCAGACTGCCGATGATGACCTTGCGACGACCTATCCTGTCAGCAAGTGTTCCGGCAATGAGCGCGCCCAGCAGCATACCGAACAGGGTGATGGAGGCAGCGCGCCCGACCATGCCCGGCGTCAGGCCCCAGCTGGCTTCACCGAGCAACGCCGGCGCGACTGCGCCGTAAACGATCAGGTCATAGCCGTCGAACAGGATCAGCAGACCGCAAAGGGCGATGATGATATTCGGGCTGCGAACACGTTCGTTGATAATAGCGAGATCTTGTATGGCCAATGTTCCCTCCCCATACATTTGCGTACAGGAAGTACGCTCCTGCCAGCGGCAGGTCCGCGTCGATCCGTGTACAAATCCTCCTGGATCGTTGCCGGCGTGGTTCCTCCCAGCGCCAGACTCACCCGCAAACGGGCTATGTCAAGACAACGATGACACGCTATTAAATACTTGCGAATAAAATATTTGCAACTGCAAACTTTTCAGCCCGCAACTTTTCCCTTTCCGGACATTGCAGGCAGGTTGCTGTGCATGCGGCGCAGCGCCTTCTTCAGTGCTGCGACCTCCTCGTCCGACATGTCCTGAACCGCGGTGCGTTCAAGCTCGACGGCAAGCGGCATGAGCCTTTCCGTCAGCGCCTCTCCCTGCGGGGTCAGCCTTACGATGACGATACGGCCATTATCTTCCGGACGTGTTCTCGACACCAGCTTGCGCTTGGCCAGTGTGCCGACGAGGCGCGAAAGCGTCGAAATCTCGACAGAGACAACGTCGGCGAGATCTCCAAGGGTGCTTTCCCGGCGCTCCTTGAGCATGGCCAGAACCCGGTACATCGCCACGCTGAGATTGTCTTCGGCGATTCTCTGCGCGAATACCTCGGCTATCCGCACGCCGGCGCGATTGAGAAGATAAGGAACGGAATCGGTAAGTTTGTACATGTCTCTGTCTGCTGGCGGGATTTTGCTTGCTGAGGGCTCTCTCCGACATGCACCTAAATGACCGGAATGACAACACGATTGGCTTTCAGCCGTCGAGAAAGGCTGAGTAAGGCAAGCATTTTCCCGCTCAATTTATAAACTTGCATTGACAATAGTTGCAAATGCAATAATCTAGATGCTGAGGAGACACGGGAGGAAATCATGTCTGCCACTGCTGCCCTTGGCATAGCGCCGGCCCCTGCACCGATCAGCGATGCGTTTCGATTGACCATGCGCCGTTTCCCGGCGACGGTGACAGTCATTTCTGCCTGTCGCAACGGTGCGGATCATGGAATGACGGCAACTGCCGTCACATCACTTTCGATGGATCCGCCATCTCTCATCATCTGCCTGAACAATCGCACCTACCTGCATGACATGCTGCTCGAGGTGCCGGAATTCGCAGTCAGCATTCTGACTGACAGGCAGGCAGCCGTATCGGAAGGTTTCAGCGGCAAGATTGCGCCTGAGCGTCGGTTCGACGCTGCCGATTGGGTTCGCCATGAGCGCGGCATGATGGTGCTGAATTCCGCTCATGCCTCGGTTGTCTGCCGCCGCATGGGCGCAGTTCCCTATGGAACGCACACGATCTTCATCGGGCAGGTGGTGGATACACGCCATTCCGAAAACACGATCGCGCTGATGTACGAGAATTCGAAATATTGCGCGCCACAGCACGCGCTTCCTGCATCCCAGAACTGAAGGTAGTTCCATGAACAATACAGCCGCCCTGTTTCCCGCCTCGGCGCGGGTCAAGACCGCATGTCTTGCAGATCGCATCGCCCCGGTGCTGGACGAAATCCGTGCCGGCGCGCGCGATACCGAAAAATCCGGCCGTGTGCCGGCGCGCGCTATCGATCTGCTGCGCTCCGCCGGCTATTTCGATATCGTCAAGCCGGCCCGTTTCGGCGGCGACGAAGGATCCTTTGCCGAGCTTGTCGATGCAAATATCGAGCTATCGTCGGCCTGCGCCTCCACCGGCTGGGTTGCCGGCCTCCTTTCCGCGCATCAATGGCTCCTTGCCATGTTCGATGAAAGGGTTCAGCAGGAGGTGTGGGGCAGCGATCCGGATGCGCTGCTCTGCGGTTCCTATGCGCCGGTCCGTATGGCGGAACGTGTCGAGGGTGGTTTCCGGCTATCCGGCGATTGGGCCTTTGCGAGCGGATGCGAAAATGCCCAATGGGCGCTCTGTGCGGCGATCATTCCGCCGAACGGCGAGGGGGAGCGTCCTGTGCCGGCGTTCCTTCTGGTTCCCGCCAACGACTATACCATCGCCGAGACCTGGGATGTGGTCGGCCTCGCGGGCACCGGCTCAAAAAGCCTGATCCTCAAGGATGTCTTCGTTCCGGATTACCGCATGCTGAGCTTTCCGGATGCGACCTCCGGCAGAACGCCGGGCGGACGTGGCTACAAGGGTATCGGGCTTTTCAACATTCCGCTGCTCATGGGGGTTCCGTTCTGCCTCGGCAGCGCGGCCGTCGGTGCGGCCAAGGGCGCACTGGATAGCTATATCGACCAGATCGGGACCCGTGTGACACGTGGTGCAGTGGCCGGTGGCAACAACAAGATCGCGGAGTTTCCGACGATCCAGCTTCGCGTGGCGGAAGCCTCCGCATCCGTGGATGCTGCCCGCGAAATCATTCTGCGCGATATTGCCCGGGCGCAGCAACTAGCCCAGGCCCGCGAGGATGGCACCGGCGAGATCACCGAGGAAGATCGGATTCTTGCCCGCCGCAGCCAGTCCTTTGCGGTCAGCCTGGCCCTTCGGGCGGTAGAAGCACTCAATGCATCGACAGGCGGCCTCGGCCTCCAGATGTCCAACCCCGTCCAGCGGGCGTGGCGCGATGCAAATGCCGTCGGGCGCCACATTTCCATGAACTGGGATGCCGTCGGCACCATGGCCGGCCAGCAACTGCTCGGTCTTCCGCCCAAGGGACAATTCTGATCCGCCATCCTCAGCATTTCGATTCAAGACAGGAAAGAGAACATATCGTGCAAGGCAAGATCGCGCTTGAAGAACATTTCGCCATTCCCGAGACGCTGCAGGATTCGGCTGGATTCGTGCCGGGCGACTACTGGACCGAACTGTCCGCCCGTCTTCTGGATATCCAGGAAAAGCGTTTGCGGCTGATGGATGCCCACGGCATCGAGAAGATGATCCTGTCGCTGAACGCTCCGGCCGTGCAGGCGATCCCGGATAAGGCAAAGGCCCTGGAGATTTCCCGACGCGCCAACGACTTTCTGGCGGAGCAATGCGTCAAGAACCCGAACCGTTTCCTCGGATTTGCAGCTTTGCCGCTGCAGGATCCGGATGCCGCAACACAGGAATTGCAGCGCTGCGTGACGACGATGGGTTTCGTCGGCGCACTGGTCAATGGCTTCTCGCAGGAAGGCGACGGAACGACGCCGCTCTACTACGACCTGCCGCAATACCGTCCGTTCTGGGCCGAAGTCGAAAAACTCAACGTTCCCTTCTATCTGCATCCGCGCAACCCGCTGCCGCAGGATAGCCGGATCTATGCCGGCCATTCCTGGCTGATGGGTCCGACATGGGCGTTCGCGCAGGAGACCGCTGTTCATGCGCTGCGCTTGATGGGATCCGGCCTGTTTGACGACCATCCGGCTTTGCGGATCATCGTTGGTCACATGGGCGAGGGGCTGCCATATATGATGTGGCGCATCGACAACCGGAATGCGTGGGTCAAGGTGGAAAAGAGCTATCCGGCCAAACGCCCGATTGCCGATTATTTCAACGAGAATTTCTACATCACGACGTCGGGGAACTTCCGCACGCAATCGTTGATCGATGCTATGCTGGAAATCGGCGCGGACCGAATTCTGTTCTCGACAGACTGGCCATTCGAGAACATCGACCATGCTGCAAACTGGTTCGACAGCACGACCATCTCCGAAGCCGACCGGCTGAAGATCGGTCGCACCAACGCGGTTTCACTCTTCAAACTCGATCGATAGCATGGTTGCACCTTTCAGATACACGGTCAGCGCGGCCCAGGTGATATTCGGGAGCGGTTCTTTGAACCGTCTCGCCGAGGCGATTGCAGGGCAGGGCGGCAAACGCGCCCTGATCCTTTCGACCCCGCACCAGAAAGCGGAGGCTGAACGGATCGCCGCTTCCCTCGGCTCGCTTGCGGCGGGACTATTCCACGATGCGACGATGCATACGCCGGTCGATGTGACCGAGCGCGCGATGGCGGCATACAACGCAGCCGGCGCCGATTGCGTCGTCGCGATCGGCGGCGGATCGACGATCGGTCTCGGCAAGGCGATCGCCTATCGCAACGACGCGCCACAAATCGTGGTGGCGACGACCTATGCCGGGTCGGAGGTTACACCGATCCTCGGCCAGACAGAGAACGGGCAGAAGACGACGGTCCGTGGGTCCGGCATCCTGCCCGAAGTGGTGATCTACGACCCTGAATTGACATTGGGATTGCCAGTCAACATCAGCGTCAGCAGCGGGCTCAATGCGATGGCGCATGCGGTCGAAGGTCTCTACGCGCAGGATCGCAACCCAATTTCGTCCATGATGGCGGTCGAGGGCTTGCGCGCGCTGAAGCAGGCTTTGCCTCAAATCGTCAATGCACCTGGGGACATCGAGCCGCGAAGCGAAGCGCTTTACGGCTCCTGGCTGTGCGGCACGGTGCTCGGAGCGGTTGGCATGGCCCTGCATCACAAGCTTTGCCATACGCTGGGCGGTAGCTTCGACCTGCCGCATGCGGAAACTCACGCGGTCATTCTTCCCCATTCTGCTGCCTACAACGCCGCAGCCGCAGCGGATGCGCTGAAGCCCGCCGCCGATCTTTTTGGCGGCTCGCTGGGCAGCGGTCTTTATGATTTTGCCGCTTCGATCGGCGCCCCCCTGGCGCTGCGGGATCTGGGTATGAAGGAAGCCGATCTGGATCATGCGGCGGAACTCGCCGCCCGGAACCCCTACTGGAACCCGCGCCCGATCGAACGGAAAGCGATCCGGGCTTTGTTGCAAAGCGCCTGGGAGGGCGCGCGGCCGCGTTAATGCCTTAGGAGGATGGCCACGTGCCTGAATATTTCACCGAAGAGAGATCCGTGGAAGCCGTCAACTCGCGGATGGGGCAGGACGTTGATCCGCGCCTGGCCGAAGTCATGGCGTCGCTTGTCAAACACCTGCATGCCTTTGCCAAGGATATCAGCCTGACCCAGGAGGAATGGGAGCTGGCCATCGGCTTCCTGACCCGTACCGGCCATCTCTGCCATGATGAGCGGCAGGAGTTCATCCTGCTCAGCGATACGCTGGGTTTGTCAATGCTGGTGGATGCGATCAACAACCGGCGCCCGCCAGGCGCCACGGAAAATACGGTGTTTGGACCATTCCATGTCGAAGGGGCGCCGGTACGGCAGATGGGTGAAAACATCTCGCTCGACGGCAAGGGCGAGAGCTGTCTCTTCATCGGGCGGGTGCTGGACCTTGACGGCAATCCGATCGAGGGAGCCCGGATTGACGTATGGTCGGATAATTCCGATGGCTTCTACGACGTCCAGCAGCCGGATATCCAGCCAAAGTGGAACAACCGGGGCATTTTCGTCACCGGCGCAGATGGCGCCTATAGCTTCGTCGGCATAAAGCCGGTTTCCTATCCGATCCCGGATGACGGCCCGGTCGGCCAGATGTTGACGTCCCTCGGCCGCCATCCCTACCGTCCTGCCCATACCCATTACCTGATCACCGCTTCAGCTTATCAGAAGCTCGTAACTCACACGTTTGTCGGCGACGATCCCTATCTGGAATCCGATACGGTGTTTGGTGTCAAAAACAGCCTGGTCGCGCCTTTCGAGCGTGTCGATCGTCCGACGATCTGGCGCTCCGATTTCGATTTCGTGCTGACGCCAGTGGAGAATAGACGCGGAGAATAGACAATGATCGTAGCCCGCTATGCGGTATCCGACCCCGGCAAGGCTGCCGAACGCTCAAGATTGCTCGAGGAGCACAAGGCCTATCTGCATGGCGCGGCGATCCGCATCCTGCTGTCCGGGCCTTCCGCGCCGCCGGCGGAGGGCAAGGGTTCCACCGCAATCGTGATCGCAGAAATCGAAACGCTCGTCGAGTTCGAGGCGTTCAGCGCAGGAGACCCCTTCGTCCGCTCCGGCGTTTACGCGAGCGTCGACATATTCGAATGGCGGCCCAGTTTTGGGCTGCTTCTGGAGAGTCTCTGATCGGTGTTTTGACCTTAGAACAGGATGATTTTAGGTCATATCGAAGACCGCGGCGTTGTCCTGAACCTCGCGCAGTCCCTTGTACGAGGCATGGCGGAGATTGCCGTCATCCGTCCAGCCGCGAAACTCGATCTCGGCGATCAGCGTCGGCTGCACGAGGACGAGACGCTTGCCCTTCAGCGGAACAACCGGCCGGCTCGTCTTCAACCGGTCCAGCGTCTTTTTCAGGTATTCAGCATCGCTGGCACGGAAACCGGTTCCGACGGAGCCAACGTAAATCCAGTCGAGCCCTCGTCTGCCGGCCAGCAGCAGCCTGCCGATGCCGCCGCGGGCGGATGCGGACTGCTCGTAACCGACGATCATGAAGCTCTCGCTCTGGACGCATTTGATCTTCAGCCAGTCGCCCGTGCGGCCACTGCCGTAGGGCCGGTCGCGATGCTTGGCGATGATGCCTTCCAGATGACGATGGCAGGCGTACTCGAGGAGTTCTTCGGCCGGCAGCTCTATCTCCTCGGAGAGGCGGATCGCCTGATCGTCGCCGTCCGGTATCAGGTCTTCAAGCAGGTGCCGGCGTACCTCAAGCTCGGTGCCGGTCAGATCGTGTCCATCGAGATAGAGAAGGTCGAAGGCGACGAGGATCGACTCGGCCGATACGCGGTTGCCGCCCCGCCCGCCGAGCGAACGCTGCAGGGCGCCGAAATCCGAGCGGCCGTGATCATCGAGTACAACGGCCTCGCCATCGAGAATGGCGGTCGTTACGCCAAGCTCTTTCGCTGCGGCGGCGATGGTGGGGAAGCGGTGGGTCCAGTCATGGCCGCCGCGGGTGATGACCCGCACGCCCTTCGGCTCGATGTGGATTGCCAATCGATAGCCATCCAGCTTCACCTCATAGAGCCAATCCGGCCCCACGGGCACAGTCGGCTTCAGCAGTGTGAGGCAGGGCTCGACGCGCGACGGCATAGGATCGAAGGGCAGACTGGGCTGGTCAGGATCGCGCTTGCGGATCGGACGAGACTGCAGCGTTGAGTGAGATTCATCGAGCAAGGGCAATGGGCGGCGCGGGCGCTTCATGATTAAGTCTGACGCCTCCCCGAGCGGTTTTCCACTTCGACCGGCTTGCGCCGAGCACTCATGATTCTGATGACATTGCCCGCTGCCGGCTCTTGCTTTTCCCTGGTCTTGGGCTTTGCCCTGCTCGGCTTTTTCATCTGCTTCTTCTTCGCGTCGATGGCAACAACGCGACTCAACCGAATCACCCGGCCGATTGTTCCGAGTCGAAACGAATCTCAATTCAAAGACCTAACGCGGCCCGACATCACCGCCAGCATTTTTCAACGGGCGCTGTACTTTGCGTCGAGATCATCCATGGCCTTGACGTTACCGGCAGACCGGCCGTTCTCGTCGAAGGTCTGGGCAAGAAATGCATCAGCGATCGACTTTGCAAGCTCGGTTCCGATGACGCGGGCTCCCATGGTGATGATCTGCGCATTGTTGGAAAGTGCTGCACGCTCGGCAGAATAGGTGTCGTGCGTCAGGGCGGCGCGGATGCCCGGAACCTTGTTGGCCGAGATGCAGACGCCGATGCCGGTGCCGCAAACGAGGATCGCCTTGTCGTAGGTGCCGTCGATGACGCCTGAGGCGACGCGGTCCGAGAGGTTGGCGTAGAAAGGATCGGCACCGGCGCTCGTCCGCGAGACTTCATACACGTCGAAGCGGTCCTTCAAATGGTCGGCCAGAACCTTGGCAAGGCCTTCGCCGGCGCTGTCTCCTGCAATGGCAAGCTTCATTGTCTTTCTCCTCAGAGTTTGGCGGCGCATCTGGCCAGGATGTCGAGGTAACCTTCGACATCCCAGGCCGAACGGCCGATGAAGAGCCCGTCGATATGCGGGCTCGAGATCAGTTCTTCGCAGTTCTGCGGGTTGACCGACCCCCCATAAAGGCAGGGGATCTTCCGGCCCAGCACAGCTTCGGCAACGGCGATGATTTCAGACTGGCGCGCATCTGCATAATCCGCGGTCGCCGGAATACCCTTCTCGCCGATCGCCCAGACTGGCTCGTAGGCCAGGAGGATTTCGGCGCTTTTCTGGGCGCCCGAAAGTTTCGAAAGCGCGCCGCGCACCTGGCTTGCGAGGATGTCGGCGGCCTTTCCGCTTTCGCGGTCGGAAAGCGTCTCGCCAATGCAGATCAGTGGAATGAGGCCGTGGCGAACGGCTGCTTCGGTCTTCAGCCCCACAGTCTCGTCGGTCTCTCCAAAATGTTCGCGCCGCTCGGAATGACCGAGCTCGACGAGATCGAGATTGCAGTCTTTCAGCATGACCGGCGAGACTTCGCCGGTCCACGCGCCCTGGTCGGCCCAATGCATGTTCTGCGCGCCGACCTTCACCGAGGTCTTGGCAAGCATCGCCTTGACCTCGCGCACGGCCGTGAAAGATGGAATCACGAAGCGCTGGATGCGTGGGTCACGCGCGCCATCGGCGGCTTCGAGACCGTGCGCGAATTGCTCGGCTTCAGCAAGCGTCTTGTTCATCTTCCAGCTGGTGCCAATCCAGAAGCGCGGCTTTTCGGTCATGTCGGATCCTGCGTTGATGCGATGGTGAGCGTAATGCCCGCCTGCTCGAATTCCTCCAGGACAGCAGCATCCGGTGCGCTGTCAGTGATAATCGCGTCGAAATCGGCCAGATCCGCCATGACATGCAGGGCGGTGTGGCCGATGCGCTGATGATTGACCAGAAGGCACGTCCTGGTCGACGACGCGATCATAGCCCGCTTGGCGCGCACGACGTTATCGTCCATGTGATAGGCGCGCCCGCCGCTGACGGCGGGTGTCGAAATGAAGGCGATGTCGGCTCTCAGCCGCGACAGCGCCTCCTCGGTGACAACGCCGAGATAGGCGTTGAATTTCGCCGAGTAGATGCCGCCAAGCGCGATCAGCGTGATGCCGGTTTCGCCTTTCAGCCGCTCCATGATCGCCGCATTGTTGGTGATCAAGGTCAGCGGCCGCTTCTGCAGCAGCATTTCGCCGAGCACGGCCGCCATCGAGCCGTCGTTTACCATCACCGTCATCCCCGGCTCGACCAGCTCCAGCGCGGTCTCAGCCATTGCCAGCTTGGCCTCGTTGCCCTGGCGCTCGCGAATGCGGAAGTCGCTTTCGAACTGCGTTCCGGCATCAATGGTCGCGCCGCCGCGAACCTTACGCAGGACGCCCGCCTGCTCGAGATCGTCGAGATCGCGATGGATCGTCATCTTTGACACGCTGAAGCGATCGGCAAGGTCGTCGAGATCGACGGTCTTGTTTTCGACGAGCAGGTTGACGATCAACTGCTGCCGCTCTTCCCGCCTCATCCCCGATCTCCACCCTCGTTTGATGTAAGATAACGGAATATGCGTGATAATCAACATTTATCATGTTATTTTGCGATCAAATGTTGTTGCTTTCGATCGTTACTTCAGCAGTGCCTGGGCGGTTCGCTCGTCGGTGATCAGCCCGAAAAGACGGCGGCTATTCAGAATTGCCCGGATGGCCGGCACTTTCGACTGTCCGCCCGCCAGCGCCACGAGCCGCTCTTTCTTGGTCTTGGGAAAAGACGCGGAGAGCGTGCGCGCCGTCAGCGCGGTGTCGAGGATATGGCCGTCGGCGTCGAAAAAATGACCGAGGATTTCGCCGACGCCGCCTGCGGCAGCGATGTCGTCGATTTCACCGGGCTCGACCATGCCGGACAAAACGAGCTGCGCCTCGGCATCGACAGTTCCAAGGCCGACGAGCTTCAGATCGGCATTGTTGGCAAGATCGAAGACCTCCTTGACGGCACGCTGCGCCTTCAGCACTTCGCGGTCCTCGCCGGTATTGGCGAAAAAGGGAACCGGCATGACATAGGCATGGGCACCGGTCTTTTCGGCGATGCGATGCATCACGTCATAGGGATTGGCGCCGTAGTTTCGTGTGAGCCCGCCAAGCAACGAGACAAAGCGCAGGTTCTTCGCGCTCACCCTCGGCATATATTGGACGGCGGCGGAAAGCGTGCGGCCATGACCAAGGCCGATGACCGTATTGTCGCCGCGCTCGATCTCGCGCTTGAGATAGCCGGCACCGGCATGGCCGAGCGCACGCAGCGGCAAGCCTTCCTCGCCGAGATCGGGTGCGACCTCGCAATATTGAAGCCCGAACCGTTCCGAAAGCCGCATCTCCAGCTCGACGCATTCGACGATATCCCCGTCGATGGTGACTTTGACGACGCCATCGGCGACCGCTCTGGCGATCAGGCGATGGGCCTTTACCGACGGCACGCCGAGGCGGCGCGCAACGTCGGACTGCGTCAGGCCACCGGCATAGTGAAGCCAGGCAGCACGCACGGCAAGCGTATCATCGGCGTCCGTCATCACGGCTCCCTTTCGAATGGCATGCGGCGATTCCGCCGTATCGCAGTGCTGCCTTTTAAAGATCTCCGCCTCAGATGTTCAAGTCAGCGACGCCGGTGTCGACATGCGGCGCCCAGAAGGCGACGCTTTCGGCGATCTGCGGGATGACCTGGCGATCGTTCGGCTCGCGTTCCTTGAAGGAGAGTTCCAGGCAGATTTCATTGTCTTTTGCTCCACCTTCGGCCAGCGCCTGGAGCAGCGGTGCCGGCTGGATGCGGCCCTTGGCGTTGAATTCGGCGGTAAAGGGCCGGTGCCCACCCTTGTCCATCAGGCTCTGTTTGATGTGGATGATCGGCGATACCGGCGGGACAGCGCGCGCCCAGGCATAGGGGTCGTAGTCATCGGGATCGGCGGAGGTGATGTCGCCATGATCGATATCCGCCATCATCCACATCGGAATGGCCATTCCGGCTGATGTCAACCGCTCCTGCAGCGACAGGCAAGCGCCGATCGTCTCGCCGAACTCGCGGCCGATGCTCATCGGCTCCCAGAACATGTAGGAGAGGCCTGCAGCGCGCGCGTGCTCGGCGACATCAGCCCAACAATCGATGGCGATCTTGATCAGTTCCTCGCGTCTGGCCGGATCGTCGAAGTCCTTGTAGGTGAAGATCGCAAATTGGGTTCCGACCGAATGGCCGCCGAGATCGGCGGTAATGTCGGCAAAGGTCTTGAACCAGTCGACGTAGTAGCGGCGGACATCGGCATCCGGATGTCCGAAATGATTGAGGCGCCCATAGGGGCCCGTCATGCCCGAGGTGACCCGTACGCCGGTGCGCTTCAGCGCAGCGCTCATCGTGCGCGTCAGACGGCTAATCACCGGCGCCTGCCAGCTCGGATTGATGAACTCGTGGGTCAGCTGGAGGTCGCGGATCCGCAAATCATGCGCAACCGTGTCGATGAGGTCGTCTGGGTCGGCGAAGCGGTTCACCAGCGGATTGGTATTGAGCGAAAGGGTCAGCGGCATGGCGGCGTCCTTCAGGCGGCGGCAAGGCGGGTTGAAGCAAACCACTCGCCAAAGGCCGCGCGCTCCGCTTCGTTCAGATGGAGGTAGTGTTTGGTGCGGCGATAGAGGATGTCGTCGGCCGTTTCGGCCCATTCCGTGGCAACGAGATAGCGGGCCTCGGCCTCGTAGAGCTGTCCGCCGAAATGCCGCCCAAGCCCTTCCATGCCAGTCGCGCCGGCAACCACATTCCTGGCGCGGGCGCCATAGAGACGGCCGTAGTGATGCACGAGCTTACGCGGCATCCAGGGATAGATATCGCGCAGGCTGTTGGCGAAGCTCTCGTAGTCGGCATTCGGAATTTCGCCGCCCGGCAGCGGCGCTTTCCCCGTCCAGTCGCCTCCCATGTTCGGGAAGATGTGCTTCAGGCGCTGCATGCCGCGTTCAGCGAGCTCGCGGAATGTGGTGATCTTGCCGCCGAAGACGTTGAGCAGCGGAGCGCCGCCTGTCTCGTCGAGATCGAAGACATAGTCGCGGGTAACGGCGGACGGATTGCCCTTGCCGTCGTCAAACAGCGGGCGCACGCCGGAGAAGCTGTGCAGCACATCGTGGCGACGCAGCTTTTCCTTGAAGTAGCGATTGACCGCCTGGAGCAGATACTCGATCTCCGTCTCGTCGGCGGCAACATCCTCAGCCTGGCCTTCGTACGCGATATCGGTTGTCCCGATCAGCGCCTTGTCGCCCTCATAGGGATTGATGAAAATGACGCGTTTGTCGTGGTTCTGCACAAGATAGGCATTGGCGCCGGCCCAGAACTTCGGCACGATGATGTGGCTGCCCTTGACGAGGCGGACGTTGCGGCCGGAATTCGATCCGGCGACGCGATTGATGATGTCCATTACCCAGGGGCCGGCGCAGTTCACCAGACATTTGGCACGGAAGGTTCGCGTCTCTCCCGTGGCGTTGCTTTTGGTGACCACGGTCCAACCGCCATTCTCGCGGCGGGCCGACACGGCGGGCGAGCGGGTCAGCACCAGGGCGCCGTTTTCCGCTGCGCTGACCGCATTCAAGGTCACGAGGCGGGCGTCGTCGACCCAGCAATCGGAATATTCAAAACCGCGTGTGTATTGATCGAGGATCGGCGTGCCTTCCGGGTCGCGGAGCAGGTTGAGCGTGCGCGTCCCGGGCAGCTTCTTGCGGCCGCCGAGATGATCATAGAGGAAGAGGCCGAGCCGCACGAGCCATGCGGGGCGATCCTCTGGGCTATGCGGCAGGACGAAGCGCATCGGCCAGATGATATGCGGCGCGGCATTGAGCAGCACTTCACGCTCGATCAGCGCCTCACGCACCAAGCGGAATTCGTAATATTCGAGGTAACGCAAACCGCCATGCACCAGCTTGCCCGAACGCGACGACGTTCCCTGTGCCAGATCGTCCTTTTCGCACAGCACGACCTTCAAGCCGCGGCCCGCGGCATCGCGTGCTATCCCCGCGCCGTTGATGCCTCCGCCGATGACGAAGAGATCCAGGAGTTCGGGTTCAGTCATGTCGTACTCCTTCGATGCGTGCTGCATCAGAACTTGATTACTCGCCCACCGGCGATGTCGTTGCGGCTTCGGCGAGCTTGTCCCAGGCGGGCGCCATTGCCTGGCGTACATCGGTGTAGGCAGAAAAAAGCCGGTCGAATCGGTGGGCCTCGCTGGCATCCGGTGTTTCCGGATCGCCGAGCAGCGGCGTCACCCAGTCGGCAATGCAATCGTCCATGCTGGAATAGACGCCGACAGCCACCGCGGCCATCATCGCCACGCCGGCCGCCCCCGTCTCCTCGCGGCGCGACTGGCGGATCGGTGCGTTGACGGCGGCCGAGAGTGAACGGCGAAGGGCGACGGAGCGTATTGCGCCGCCCGTGACCCGCAGTTCTTCGGGCATCGCACCCATCGCCGCGTAGCAGTCGCGGGTGGCAAGACCCAACCCCTCGATCACGCTGCGCAGCAGGTCGGGGAAGCCGTGACGCATCGAAAGCCCGGTGAAGCCCGCGCGCGCATTGGCGTTGACGAAAGGCCCACGTTCGCCCGCTTCGGAAATGTAGGGATGATAAAGCACCGACCCCGGTCGGCTTTCTGCAAACCAGCCGTCGATGCGCGCAATGAGATCTGCATGCGAAGCAGGCTTGCCTGCCTCGGCCATGAGATAGGCGGCGACATCGAGGATCCAGTCGATGTTGATCGTCGCGCCCATATTCGTCTGGACCTGGGTGACGATGCCGGGGATGGGCAGGGCGATCACATAGCCGGTGCCCTCACGATTGAGCTGAACGTCGGCAACGGACTTGGCGCGCAAGTGCACGCCGGTCGAGCCGATCGTCGAGCAGGCGGCGTTGCGAGCGCCGCTGCGCACGCCTGCACCAAGCGCCGTCATCACCATGTCGACATAACCGAGGCAGACCGGCGTTCCGGCAAGAAGCCCGCAGGCCTTCGCCGCCTCCGATGTCAGCGGGTGGCTGATCTCGCTGCCGTCGATGATTTCGGGCAGGAGCCTGCGTCTGTGGTCAAGGCCGAGCGCGTCGATCACCACTGCATCATACTGGCGCGTTCTGAAATTGCCGAAGGTGAAACTCGCCTCCGATGGATCGGTCGCCCGCACGCCTGTGAGGTTGAGATAGAGCCAGTCCTTGCAGTGCAGCGCCGTCTCCGCCCGATCGAGAAGATCCGGCGTGAAGCGGTCCATATGGGCGAGTTGCGCGCCCTGCTGGCAAGTATTGAGGCCGGTGCCCGTCGCCTCGAAGCGGGCACGGTTCTGGGTTCCGCCGGCGAGTGCCGTAACCGTCGGCGCGGCGCGCGCGTCGAGCCATAGCCAGGCATCGGCGACCGGCCTATTGCCGCGGCCGACGAGCCAAGTGCCGTCGCCCTGTCCGGTGACGGCGATGGCTGCTGTGCGGGATGCAAGATCAGGGACCTTTTCGCCGAGGCCACGCAACGCGCTAGCGCAATCGAGCCAGGTCTGATCCAGCGACTGCGTTGCCGAGCCTTCGTCTCCAGTCATGTATCGGTTGCGAACGGAGGCCGTGGCAATCTGGCGTCCGGACAGATCGAAGGCAACGGCCTTGATGACCGAGGTGCCGGCATCTATGCCAATGATGATCTTCTGGATCGATGTCATCGCAGGCCTATCTCGCCACCACCGCAAGCGCCGCGGCGGGCAATATGCGCATCAAATTCATCTGAAGTCCTCCCGATCCCTAAACACTCTGGGATGATGCATCCGGCTGCCAACTTCGGCCCTTCCACGGGCAACGGCAAGCGCGCCGCCTTTGACAAATCCCAGATGGCGCGCAGCCGAAACCTCCCTAAGCTCGCTCGAAAAGATAACATAAAGATACCACAATGCCAGTAAGATTTTTCTAGCGATGTAATTTTTTTCAGCTAAAATAAAAGAGTAAGGAGTTTGCTTCCGCGCCGCCGCGCCAGCGGTGGGCGGCATCAAAAGCGGCAGCGCGCGCAATGCTCTATCTGTTACATATTGCATTAAAAACAGATAGATGGTGCCATTGGGCGGCTGAATGACAAATGTCAAAATGCCTGCATTTGCCGTCGCTTTTTGCTGCGCCGCAGCGTGATGAACAAGATGTGAGGTCGTGCATTTCAGTCGAGTTGCCGCGAAAGTGCCGTTGACAGCTTATAAAATATATAACATCATTTACGGCATAACTAACATACTTCTATCACGGAAGTGCGCTTCCTGATGGAGAATTTGCAGGCCTAAGCGGTTGGAGGAGACAGCCGCTGGTCTTGTTGAGGAGGCTTTCAATGCGAATTTTCGTCCAGAGTTGCGCTCTTGCGGGCGGCCCGCCGGCTTCCGTTCCGGTGCGACGCAATGCTTCAGCCCGTCTGCGGTCATCATCGCGCTAGCCCTCTCCACCTCGCTATTCCAAGCCCAAAGGCCGAACGGACATGAGTACCTCGCCCGATCATCCAGCATCAAAGCCGAGCAGCAGCAATCGCGGGCTCCTTGTCAGCGCGGCGTTGGCGGCCATCATCGTTGCAGCGATCGCGTTCGATACGACGGTCGTCAGGATCGGCTCCGAAAACGATGTCCGCCAGCAGGCATTCTCTCCGGAAACCTTCGGCGCCGACCAGTTCCCGAAGATCAAGGCGAATGTCGAGGAGCGGGCCGTTGCGGCCGCCGATCTCGCGGCCGCCATTGCCGCCGACAAGAAGGCGGCGGCCGAGAAATATGATACCGCGACGAGCACCGGACCGGTCATCCCCGTCACGCTGACCGGCGTTTTCGGCGCTCGCAAGTCGAACACCAACGAAATGAAGATCGATGGATTGCCTCCCGAGACGGTGGTCCGTGTCCAGACCGGCCCTGCGGTCAACGGCACGGACCTCCGCGATGCAACCGGCAGCATCGAATTCGGCCAGTTTACCAACCAGATCCAGTATCAGGATGCCGGCTCGGCCATCAATAACGAGATGAAGAAGGCGGTTTTCGCGGGCCTGGATGCTGATGCCCTGGATGGAAAGCAGGCGACCGTCGTCGGCGTCTTCAAGCTCATCAACCCGAAGAACTGGCTGGTCACGCCGGTGAAGGTCGAGCTCAAATGAGCCAGCCGCAACGCAGCAACGGGGCGAAAGGCGAGGTCGTCCTCGCAGCCCGCAACATCGCAAAGTCCTACGGCAGCGTTCACGCCCTCAAGGGAGTGAACTTCGACATCCATCGCGGCCAGGTCACAACCCTGTTCGGGGAGAACGGCGCAGGCAAGTCGACCTTGATGAAAATCCTTTCGGGTGTGGCGCAGGCAAGCTCCGGCGAGATCATTCTCGACGGCTCGCCGATCAGCTTTACCTCGTCGACCCATGCGCGCGAGTGCGGGATCTCCATCATCCATCAGGAGCTCAGCCTGGCCCCCAATCTCAGTGTGCGCGACAATATTTTCATGGGCCGCGAGATCATCAAGGGCGGTGTCGTCGATTTCGCTGAAGAGGAGCGTCAGACCCGGGCGCTGATGGAAGAGCTCGAGGAAGACATCGATCCGCTGACGCGGGTCGAGGATCTTCGCCTCGGCCAGCAGCAGATTGTCGAAATTGCCCGGGCACTCTCCGTCAATTCGCGCATCCTGATCATGGACGAGCCGACCTCGGCGCTGAGCGCGACGGAGGTGGAAGTGCTCTTCAAGGTCATCCACGACCTGACGAGCCGTGGCGTGTCGATCGTCTACATCTCGCATCATCTGGAAGAGGCGCTGCAGATCACCCATCACGCCGTCGTTCTGCGCGACGGAAACATGACGGCCTATGCCGAGCGCAAGGACATCGATCTCGAATGGATCGTCCGCAACATGGTCGGCGAGAATTTCGACCTTGGCAGCCCGCCGCAAGGTCACCCGTTCGGAAACCTCTCGCTTTCCATCGAAAACCTCAGTGTCCCCGGCCCCTCCGGCGCTGCCTATAATGCAGTCGATCGTCTGTCGCTCAAGGTGCGTGCCGGCGAAATCGTCTGCATCTACGGGCTGATGGGCGCGGGGCGCACGGAACTGCTCGAGTGCATTGCCGGACGTCTGCGCGCAAGTGGCGGACAGGTTCTGCTCGAAGGACAAGACGTCAGCGGGCTCAGCATCGCCGGGCGCATTGCCAGCGGTCTCGTGCTCGTGCCCGAAGATCGCCAGCGCGACGGCCTCGTCCAGACGATGACGGTCGGCTCCAATCTGTCGCTTGCGAGTATCCGCGCCTTCACCAAAGGGCTTTTCACCTCCGGCCATCGGGAGCGCGATCTCGTCAATGACGCGATCCGGCGGGTGCATGTGAAAACCGATGGCGGTGCTGCGTCGATCGGCTCGCTCTCCGGCGGCAACCAGCAGAAGGTCGTCATCGGCAAGATGCTGGCAACCCAGCCAAAGGTCATCCTGCTTGATGAGCCAAGCCGCGGCATCGACATCGGCGCCAAGGCGGAAGTTTTCAAATTGCTCGCGGAGCGCGCCAAGCAGGGATTGGCGGTCATCTATTCGACGTCCGAAGTCAATGAATGCCTGAGTATCGCACACCGCATCATCGTCATGCACCGCGGCAGGATATCGGCCGAGTTCGGCTCGGATGTCACCAAGGAAAAGATCATGGCCGCCTCCGGCGAAGCCGTGATCGCGCACTAGCCTGGATTATGGAGCACTGATTATGTCAGTCACGAACGTCACCGAAAAGAAATCAGTTTCCAGCGGGCCGAAGCGCAATACCAATATCGTGCGTCTCATCCTGGAGGGCCGGGCCTTCTTCGCGCTGATCGTCATCATTGCGGTCTTCTCGTTCCTGTCACCCTATTACTTCACGCTGAACAACTTCCTGATCATGGCGTCGCACGTCGCGATCTTCGGCATTCTGGCGATCGGCATGCTGCTCGTTATCCTCAATGGCGGTATCGATCTGTCGGTCGGCTCGACACTGGGGCTTGCAGGCTGCATCGCCGGTTTCCTGATGCACGGCGTCACGCTCACCTATTTCGGCGTCATCCTCTATCCGCCGGTCTGGGCCGTCGTCGTCATCACATGTGCGCTCGGTGCGCTGGTCGGTGCGGTCAACGGCGTGCTGATCGCCTATCTCAAGGTGCCGGCCTTCGTCGCCTCGCTCGGCGTGCTCTACGTCGCCCGCGGTATCGCGCTCTTGATGACCAACGGCCTGACCTACAACAATCTCGGTGGCCGTCCGGAACTCGGCAATACCGGTTTCGACTGGCTCGGCTTCAACCGGCTCGCAGGCATTCCGATCGGTGTCATCGTGCTTGCGGTTCTCGCCATCATTTGCGGCATCGTGCTGAGCCGCACCGCCTTCGGCCGCTGGCTCTATGCCTCAGGCGGTAACGAGCGGGCCGCCGACCTCTCCGGCGTCCCGGTCAAGCGCGTGAAGATCATCGTCTATGTGCTTTCGGGCGTCTGTGCTGCGATTGCCGGCCTGGTCCTCTCCTCGCAGCTGACCTCCGCCGGCCCGACGGCAGGCACAACCTATGAGCTGACGGCGATCGCAGCCGTGGTCATCGGCGGGGCGGCGCTGACCGGCGGCCGCGGTACGGTTCGCGGCACCATGCTCGGCGCCTTCGTCATCGGCTTCCTTTCGGACGGCCTCGTGATCATCGGCGTCTCGGCCTACTGGCAGACCGTGTTCACCGGCGCTGTGATCGTTCTCGCCGTCCTCATGAACAGCATCCAATACGGCCGCCGGGTCAAATCGTCCTGACGGCTGAGACCGAAACTTATCCACGACGGCAGGCTGGAGTCCAGGAACGCCGATTGGGGAAAGCAACGCCGGATCACCGGCAATAACTGAGCTCACGAATGGGAGAGAGACTATGTTTAAGAAAGGCATGCGCATACTTCTGGCCGCCGCGGCCGTAGCACCGCTTCTGGCAAGTTCGGCTTGGGCAGCGGGCATGATGACGATCATCGTCAACGATCCGTCGAATCCCTATTGGTTGACGGAAGGCAATGTCGCCAAGGCTACTGCCGAAAAGCTGGGCTACACCGCCTCGGTCAACGCCCACAAGGGTGACACCAACACCGAAAGCAACCTGATCGATACCGCGATCACCAACAAGTCGGTGGCGATCATCCTCGACCCGGCAAACGCCGACGGTTCCGTCGGTGCGGTGAAGAAGGCCGTTGCTGCCGGCATCCCGGTCATCCTCGTCAACGCCGAAATCAACCAGGAAGGCCTGGCGAAGGCGCAGCTTGTTTCCAATAACGCACAGGGTGCCGCCCTCGGCGCACAGCAATGGGTCGAAGCGATCGGCGACAAGGGCAGCTATGCCGAGCTCTTCGGCGCTCCGTCCGACAACAACGCGGCAACGCGGTCGAACGGCTACGAGACTGTCCTCTCGCAGTATCCGGATCTGAAGAAGGCCGCCAAGGAAGTTGCCAACTGGGACCGCACCCAGGGCCACAACAAGATGCAGTCCATGCTGCAGGCCAACCCGGATATCGTCGGCGTCATCTCGGGCAATGACGAAATGGCGCTCGGTGCGATCGCCGCGCTCAAGGAAGCCGGCAAACTCGCCAATGTAAAGGTCGGCGGCTTCGACGGTTCGCCGGATGCCGTTGCTGCCATCAAGGCGGGCGAACTCCAATACACCGTCCTCCAACCGGTTGCCGTCTTCTCCGAAGAAGCCGTCAAGCAGGCCGACAATCTGATCAAGACAGGTAACACCGGCGCCAAGAGCGAGAAGCAGCTCTTCGATTGCCTGTTGATCACCAAGGACAACATCGACAAGTACACTGGCCCGTTCGTTCTGGCCCAGTAAACGGAAGAGGGCGCTCGCAAGAGCGCCCTCATTTTCATGCTGGAAGCGATGGCCGACGATCCAACCGCCGGTTGCGCTTCGCCTTTTTGCCTTGGCGCGGCAATCACTGTACGAAGCTGGGATCCATAATTCAGCGACAGGGGTGACCCGTGACACAGAAGACCAGTCGGGACGACGATCTGTTGGACCAGCTCACCAGCGACAGCCGGCAGACGCGCCAGATCGCGCGCCGCCGCATGATTGCAGAGGCCGTGATGGGTGAAGGCTCGATGCGGATTGAAGACCTGACCGACCGCTTTGGGATCAGCCTGATGACGGCTCATCGCGACGTCGATGAACTCGTCAGCCGCGGCCTCTTCAGGAAGACGCGCGGCATCGTCACGGCGGCGGCGACCAATCTCATCGAATCCAGCGACGTCTACCGCTCGAACCGCCAGTCGGCCGAAAAGAAGCTAATCGCCGAGGCGGCAATGCAATTCGTCGAACCGGGGCAGGCGATTTTTTTCGACGACTCGACCACGGTTCTTCAAATGGCGGCACATCTGCCTTCGAAGGCGCCGGTCACGGCAATCACCAATTCCCTGACCCTGATGAATGCGCTGACGGGCCTGCACGACGTGACGCTGCTCGCCCTCGGCGGCCAATATTACAATTGGTGCAATGCCTTCATGGGTCGCATGACCATCAACGAGATCAAGGCTCTCCGGGCCGATGTCGCGTTCATCTCGATGTCGGCGATCAGCGATGGCACGGTGCTGCACCAGTCTCCTGAAACAGTCGATACCAAGCGCGCCATGTTCGATTGTTCCGTAAAACGCATCCTGCTTGCCGATCATACCAAGTTCGAACGGCGTGCGCTCCACAGTTTCGCAGCACTGGATGAGTTCGACGTCGTTATCGTCGACGACAAGACCCAGCCGGTGCACATCGACCGCATGCGGTCCAGAGATATCAACGTGGTCATCGCCAAGGGCGCCGGAGGGCGCTCCTGACGGCGCGGGCCTGTTGCTCCTCATGAGGTAAACCTGAATGCCGACACTGCTTGGGATCGATAGTGGTTTGACAGTCACCAAGGCGGTCATCTTCGATATCGACGGCACGCCGCTTGCAGCCGCCCGGCGCCGCGTCACGCAGTTCATTCCGAAGGCCCGTCATATCGAGCGCGACATGGATGAATTGTGGAACGCGACGGCCGATGCCATCGGCGAGGCGATTTCGCTCAGCGGGCGACCGGCAAGCGACATAGAGGGCATTGCCGCTACCGCACATGGAGACGGCATCTACCTGCTCGATCACGCCCGGAAGCCGCTCGGCCGGGCCATTCTCTCGCTGGACAGCCGGGCAGGGGCAATCGTCGACCGGTGGACGCAGAGCGATGTCGCCGACCTGGCAATCGAACTGACGGGGCAGATCCCGCACGTCTCCGCGCCATCGGCATTGCTTGCCTGGATCCGCGAAATGGAGCCTGAGCGCTACAAGCGCATCGGCCATTTCTGCAGCTGCAAGGACTGGCTGCGGTTCTGCCTGACCGGGATCATCGGTACGGACCGCACCGAAGCCAGCACCTCCTTCACCAATGTCAAAACGCAGAACTACAGTGAGGATGCCCTGCAGCTATTTGGGTTGCAGGATCTCGTCCACGCCCTGCCGCCAGCCTCGCGCTCCGACCAGATCGTCGGGCGCGTGACCCGTGAAGCCGCGCAGCTGACGGGCCTTGCCGAAGGGACGCCTGTCGTTGCCGGTCTGCACGACGTCACGGCCTCGGCGCTCGGGGCAGGGGGCTATGCCAAGGGCGTTGTCGCGGTCATTGCCGGGACCTATTCGATCAACGAGACGCTTTCGTCGGAACCGCGTGTCGACCGACGCTGGTTCTGCCGCAACGGGATTGCGCCCGGCATCTGGAACAGCATGTCGATCTCCCCGGCATCGACAGCCAATTACGACTGGTTTCTGGACACGCTCTGCGCTGCCGAGCGAACGAATGGCGAGGTGCAAGGCAACTCGATCCACGCCCTGCTGGCGCCCGAGATCGACGCCGCCTTCGAACGCCCTTCGACGGCGCTCTTCCATCCCTATCTGTTCGGCTCGCCTTATGGCGCGGCGGCGAGCGCCGGCTTCTTCGGGCTCGGTGGATGGCACGACCGCGGCGACATGCTGCGCGCCGTGCTTGAAGGCATCGCCTTCAATCATCGCATCCATGTCGACGCGCTTCGCGACGGCTTTGCCTTCGATCAGGTGCGGCTCGCCGGGGGCGTCTCGCGCAATCCTGCCGTCGTGCAGATGTTTGCCGATGTGCTTGGCATGCCGGTCACTGTCACCGAGACGGATGAGGCGGCCGCCTGGGGCGCTGCGCTTTGTGCCGGCTCGGGCGCCGGTATCTTTGCCGATCCGCAGAGCGATCCGCGCGACACGGCTTCCATCGCGAAAACTTGCCGGCCCGATGCAGTGCGCAGCGCGGATTATGAAAAGCGTTACCAGGTGTTCCGCGATATTGCCGACGCGATGATCCCCCTTTGGCCTAGGATTGCCGCGCTTGCGCCGGGGCAATCGGCAAACTGAAAAGACAAATGCTTGCTGCGGCGGGCGATTTAGGACGATGAGCATGACCCCCGATTTGCAGCAGCGCTTCTCGAACCTCGGCGAGAACGATATCGACGTTTTGATCATCGGGGCGGGCATCAACGGTGCCGGCCTGTTCCGCGACCTCTCGCTACAGGGTGTCAATTGCCTGATCGTCGACAAGGCCGACTTTGGCTCCGGCACGAGCGCCGCACCATCGCGGCTCATTCACGGCGGCCTGAAATATCTGGAAACGGGTGAGTTCGGACTGGTTGCGCAGTCGACGCTTGAGCGCAACCTCCTGCTCAAGAACGCGCCGCATTGCGTCGAGCCGCTGCCGACTTTCATTCCGGTCTTTTCCTGGACGCGCGGCATCTGGGCAGCGATCCGGACGCTCTTTGGCTCGAAGACGGCGCCACGCAGCCGTGGCGCGGTTCTCATCAAGATCGGGCTTCGGCTCTACGACTTCTTCGGTTCGCGCGACCAAGTCATGCCGCGCCACCGGCTGATCCTGAAGAAACAGGCGCGCAGGGAGATGCCGCATATTACCCCCGCCATCGTCGCCGGCGGCATCTATTACGATGCCAAGATCAGCAGGCCGGAGCGGCTCGTCTATGAACTCGTGCGTGATGGTCTCGATGCGAATGCGAGGAGCCTCGCGGCAAATTTCACGACGCTGGCTGCTGTTTCACAAGGGCGTTTGACCTTCCGTCAGCCCGATGGTCGCGAGCTCACCGTCGCTCCCAAGCTGGTCGTCAATGCCGCAGGTCCTTGGATCGATCACGTCAACACTTTGCTCGGCGCTCCATCGCACCTGATCGGCGGCACGAAGGGTTCCCATATCCTCCTTGACCATCCCGAATTGGTGCGAAGCCTCAACGGCCACATGATCTATTTCGAGGCCGACGACGGCCGCATCTGCCTGGTCTACGACTATCTCGGGCTGGCGCTGGTCGGCTCGACCGACATTCCCGCGGATGATCCGGACAACGTCTCCTGCGAAGAGCCCGAAACGGAGTATTTCCTCGAAAGCCTCCGCTCGCTGCTGCCGACGCTGCGCTTCGACCGCAACCAGATCGTTTACAGCTATAGCGGCATCCGCCCGCTGCCGGCATCGGATGCGACCGTACCGGGGCTGATCAGCCGCGATCACTCCGCGCCGGTGAAGGAGCCAGAGGACGGCAGACCTTTTCCGATCATTTCGCTGGTGGGAGGCAAGTGGACGACATTCCGCGGCTTTGCGGAAGAGGTCGCCGACACCATTCTCTCCCGGCTGCAGCGCCGCCGCAGCCAGTCGACGCGCTATCTCGCGATCGGCGGCGGCAAGGCCTTTCCGGCTGATGCTGAGCAGCGTCACGCCTGGATCAGGGATATGGCGTCACGCAGCGGCGTTGCTGCCGAGCGAGCCGACGAACTGCTCGGCCGCTACGGCACGACGGCTGTGGCCCTGCTTTCCTCCCCTTCAAGCTATTCCGACGAACAGCGCCTGACCGGTGCGCCGCGTTACAGTTTCCGGGAGATCGACTGGATCGCCCGGAACGAACTCGCCGTCCACCTGTCGGACATCATGATGCGCCGCACGACGCTTGCGATCGAGGGCCGGTTGACGCTCGCAGGCCTGCGGGAAATCGCCGGCGTTGTCGGGGCGGCGCTCGATTGGAATGCCGAACGAACGGCAAGCGAAATCGAGGATGTTGTTAGCCAGCTGAGCCGCTTCCACGGCCAAGCACTGACGGGCGGACCTGTCGCCGCCGAGCCGGAAAAGGCACCCCGCCCGGCCTCGGGCTAGCCCAATTTCAGGAGAAAGCCGGATCGAGTGAACCGGACTTGTAACGCTTCGCCATTTCCGCAACGGGAAGGGGCGTGATGCGGCCCGCCATACCGGCCGTGCCGAACTGTTCGAAGCGCTCCTTGCAGAGCTTGGTCAGCGCCGTCATTGCCGGCTTCAGATATTTGCGCGGGTCGAACTCGCTCGGGTCCTCCTGCAGCACGCGGCGGATCTGACCGGTCATCGCCATTCTGCCATCGGTATCGATGTTGACCTTGCGCACGCCGTTCTTGATGCCGCGCTGAATTTCCTCGACCGGCACTCCCCATGTCGGCTTCATCTGACCGCCATATTTGTTGATGATCTCCTGCAGCTCGATCGGGACCGAGGACGAGCCATGCATGACGAGATGCGTGTTCGGGAGCTTGCGGTGAATTTCTTCGATGACGTTCATCGCCAGCACCGAACCGTCCGGCTTGCGGGTGAACTTGTAAGCGCCATGCGATGTGCCCATCGCTATAGCGAGCGCATCGACCTTGGTTTCGCGCACGAACTTCACGGCTTCGTCCGGGTCGGTCAGCAGCTGGTCGTGCGAAAGCTTGCCCTCGGCGCCGTGGCCGTCCTCGGCCTCGCCCATGCCGGTCTCCAGGGAACCGAGAACGCCGAGTTCGCCTTCCACCGAGATGCCGCCGAAATGCGCCATATCGGCCACCATCTTGGTGACGCCGACATTATAGGCCCAATCGGCGGGCGTCTTGGCGTCCGCCTTCAGCGAACCATCCATCATCACCGAGGTGAAGCCCGCCTGGATCGCCGTCATGCAATTGGAGGGATCGTTGCCGTGATCGAGATGCACGCAGACCGGAATATGCGGATAGATTTCGACGACGGCATCCATCATGTGCTTCAACATGATGTCATGGGCATAGGCGCGGGCTCCGCGCGACGCCTGCATGATAACCGGCGCATGACACGCGTCGGCGGCTTCCATGATGGCGAGCGCCTGCTCCATATTGTTGATGTTGAAAGCGGGAACGCCGTAGCCTTCCTCCGCAGCATGGTCGAGCAGTTGCCTCAGCGTAATGCGTGCCATCCAAGATTCCCCCATGTCGATGGTCGATCGAAACGCCGCCATCTCTGCGAAACTAGAGCCCAGGCGTGAGCCGTTCAAGCGTCTTATTTTAATAGGCAAAATGGCATAGGAGGAGGAATGTAACAAGCAGCAATAACAATATCACAACGGGCATGATATTTCTCGAGAGACATTTCGCCTGCCCCAGCCGAATGAAATTCAGGCATGCGCTAAAGAGACGGGCCGCCGTCACGGTCCTTGCCGGCGATGGCGAGATCTCTTGAGCTAGGCACCCATGTGGCCGCGCGGTTGTGGCTTCTGGCCAATGGCAGAGGCGACATCAGCCTCGATTTAAGGTTGATGCAGCCGAATGGGCAACATCCGGAAACCGGGTCAGATCAGACCGTATTGTTCCGCCTTATTGCGCAGGAACGGCAGGCCTTTGCCCATGACCTCTTCCATATCGCGTGCAACGGGGCGCCAGACGGCCAGGCCATAGGCCACCTCAACCGGCATGTTGATGAAGCTTTCCATCGCGAGTCCGCCCTTGAAGCCGATTGCGGCGAGCGCGGCATAGATCGCATCCCAAGGAATATTGCCGTAGCCCGGCGTGCCGCGGTCGCTTTCGGAAAGATGGATGTACCTTAGGTGATCGCGGGCGATCAGGATGCCGTTTGCCGCACCCTTCTCCTCGATATTCATGTGGTAGGTGTCGAGGTGGACGAAGATGTTGTCGGCGCCGACTCGCTCCACCATGTCGACGGCCTGCTGTGCCGAATTGATCAGGTGGTTCTCATAGCGGTTCACGGCCTCGACGCCGAGCTGGATGCCGTACTTCCTAGCGTGTTTTGCCGCCGCGTCGAGCACCTTGGCGATGTTGTCGTATTCGCCTTGCGTCGGCGGCAGGCCGGTGCGTTCGCCGATGCCGCCGAAGATGACGCCGGACAGAGCTTCCGCGTTCATTTCCGCGGTCTTTTCGATCGCGACCTTCAGGTGTTCGATCGCCGCATCCGGGCGAACGGATGCCCAGGCATGTTCCGGCAGGCCGAGCGAGCAGACGGCGCGCAGCTTGTGCTTTTCAAGCAGGTCGCGGGTGTGTTTGGCATCGACGGCCGGCGCATTGAGCAGCGCGATCTCGATGAAGTCCATCTTGTAGTGCACGGCTCCGGCAATCGCCTTCTCGGCGCCTGCGCGGTCCCAGTTCATGGTCCACATGCTGGTGTGAACGCCGAAACCTTCCATGGTCATATCTCCTATTTCACAATTCTGATGATCTTGGCCGAGAGCCACCGCAGCACCATCACGACGATGAGCAGGATGCCCCAGACGGCAGTGGTGAGATGCTGGTTGGCGCCGAGCAGGTTGAGCCCCGAAGAGAGAAGCTGCAGCACGATGAGCGCCACGAAGACGGGCAGGACGCGGCCGAAGCCGCCGAAGGGATTGATGCCGCCGAGGAAGCAGGCGAGCACGGTGATCAGTAGATAGGATTCGCCGTGGCCGACGCGCACCGAATTGAAGCGGGCAAGCATGATGATGCCGGCAACCGCCGCCATCACGCCGGAGAGCACGTAGACCAGCACCAGGACCTTGCGGGTGTTGATGCCGGAATAGCGGGCAGACTCGATATTGGAGCCGATCATATAGGTGGAAAAGCCGAGCTTGGAGCGCGAGAGCAGGATGTGGCTGGCGATCACACAGGCGATCAGGATCAGCAACGGGACGGGGATGCCGAGGATGCTGCCATGCCCGATCGGAGCGATGAAGGCGGGGAAGCCGGAAATATCGCCGCCGCGTGTCAGGAACTCGCCGAGGCCGCGCAGGAAGATCATCATCGAGAGCGAAACGAGAATCGGATGGGCGCGGGTAAAGGCGATGACCAGGCCCATGACCAGGCCGCTTACCGCGCCGACGGCGAGCGCCAGAGCCGAACCGAGCAGGAAGGCGCTCGGGCCGGCATCGATGCCGCCATTGGCCTGCAGCGTCCAGGCGAGCGTCAGGCCGGCGGTGTTGGCGGTGAAGGTGATCGCAAGGTTGAGGCCGCCGGTGAGGATCGGCATCAGCATGGCAAGCGTCAGGATGCCAAGCTCGGGAAGCTGAAAGGCGACCGATCCGAAGGTCGCGCCTGTCAGAAAATGCGGCGAGGCGACACCGAAGACGATCAGCACGGCCGCCAGTGCGGCGAGGGGACCGGCCATGTCTGCCCCGAAGATGGCGTTGAAGCGGGCGGCGAGCGTGTTCATCGGCTCTCTCCCCTGTCTGCAGGCCTGTCGCCGGTCGATTTGCGGGTCGCAAACACCGGCACCAGATTGCCGATGCGGGCGCTCGACAAGGTGATCGCAACGAGGATGATCGCGCCGACGATCATCTTGAAGGCGAAGGGCGAGACGCCCATCAGGTTGAGGCCGTTCTGGGTGATCGAGACGAGCAGCACGCCCAGCACGCAACCGAGCACCGAGCCCTTGCCGCCGCCCAGCCGCGCGCCGCCGAGCACCACGGCGGCCAGGACATCGAGCTCGCGGCCATAGAGTGCGTTCGGCACGACCTCCTGCGCATAATGCGCCTGCATGAGACCGGCGATGCCAGCCATCAATCCAAGCCAGCCGAAGGCGATGAATTGCATGGCGCCGATATTAATGCCGAAGCGGCGCGCGCCTTCCGGATTGTCGCCGAAGGCATAGAGCTGCCGGCCGGTCGTCGTGCGGGTAATGAAGAACCAGGTGGCGAGCGTGCAGACGGCCATAACGACAACCGGCAAGGTGATCTCAGCCCAGCTCCCATCGGCCATTTCGCGCTCGTAGATGATGACGCGGCTCGTCAGCCAGTCGGGCAGATTGTAAATCGACACGCCCTTGGTGAAGAACATCAGCAGGCCGAAATAGACGTTGAAGGTCGCGATCGTCGCGACGATCGAGATGATCCGGAAGCGGTGGATCAGGAAGGCGTTGATCATCCCGAGCACCATGCCGATACCGGCCGCGATCAGCAGACCGGACACCCAGCCGCCGCCGCCGATCCGCTCGAGCGCAAGTGCAGTAACATATTGAACGATCGAGGCGGCGACGGCGAAGGAGATGTCGATCCCACCTGATATCAGCACCACCAGCAGGCCGACGGCAAAGATGATATTGACCGCGCTGATATTGAGCAGGTCGAACGCATTGCCGAGTGTGAAGAAACGGTCGGTCGTAAAAGCCAGGACAGTGCTCATCGCGATGATGACGGCAAACAGCACGAATTCCGTCGTATAGGCCAGGAACAGCTTACGCATAGACCGCCGCCTCCAGGTCCTTCAGTGTGGTCGCGCGCGGATCATGCCAGCCGGCGATTCGGCCCTTTTCCATATGGATGATCCGATCGGCGTTGAAATAGACCTCCGGCACCTCGTCCGAGATGAGGATGATCGCAAGACCCGCCTCGGCGAGGCGGGCGACGATTTCGAAGATGCCGGCGCGCGCGCCCACATCGACGCCGACCGTGGGCGCATCGAGGATCAGCACCTTTGGATCGGTAGCGAGCCATTTGGCGATCGCGACGCGCTGCTGGTTGCCGCCCGAAAGCGTCGAGATCGCGTCGTCCTGCCTGCCGATCCTGACGCCGAGATCGGCGATCCAGCGCGAGACCAGCGAGCTCTTCTTTTCCGGCGAAATGAGCCGGCCACTCAGGATGCGGTTGAGCGAGGCCATGACCAGATTGTCGGCTATCGATTGCGGCTGGTTGAGACCGAGCGAAAGGCGGTCTTCGGAGAGATAGGCGACGCCTGATGTGATCGCCTCGCGGTTGGAGGCAAAGCGCACCGCTCTTCCCTCCAGCACGATCGTACCGGCGGCGGGCCGGCGCATGCCGAACAGCGTCAGCGCAAGTTCGGTGCGCCCGGAGCCGAGCAGGCCGGTGATCCCGAGCGTCTCGCCACGGCGCAGATCAAAGGAGATGTCCTCGAACTCGCCGGGCCTGGACAGCTTGCTGACGGAAAGCAGGACGGGGTTCTGCGATACGTCGCGGGCGCGAACGTTCTGGTCGAAGGTGCGTCCGGTCATCAGCTCGGTGATGTCAGACTGGGTCATGCCTTCCACCGGATAGACCCCGACCAGCGCGCCATCGCGCAGCACCGTGATGCGCGAGGAGATGTCCAGCACTTCCGCAAGACGATGGCTGACGAAGACCACGGCAACGCCCGAAGCCGACAGCGTGCGCACGATCGCCAGCAGATGATCGGTCTCCGACTGGGTGAGCGAGGCGGTCGGCTCGTCCATGAAGACGATCCGGGCCTCTCCGACCAGCGCGCGGGCAATGGCGACGATCTGGCGCTGGGCGATGGCGAAGTCCTTGAGGGGTCTGTCGACATCGAGGGTGACGCCGAGCCGGGCGAGCGCGTCCTCGGCTATTCCGCGGATCGCGGCATAATTGACGAAGCGCGGTCGCGAACCGGAAAGGGTTTGGAAGGCGATATTCTCAGCCACGCTCATTTCCGGAAAGAGCGCGAGGTCTTGCCAGATGATCTGAATGCCGCGGGACTGGGCCATGGCAGGCGTCATGTGGGATATCGTCTCACCGTCGAAGACGATCTCGGCGCCGTCTGCAGGCCGATAGACGCCGGAGATCACCTTGATCAACGTGCTCTTGCCGGATCCATTCTCGCCGGCCAGACAGTGCACTTCGCCGGGCAAGACTTCGAAGGAGACGTTTTTGAGTGCCTTGACACCACCGAATGTCATGTTGATGCCGCGAAGCGAAAGAAGCGGCTGGGCCTTCGCACCATCATCCGTTGCCATGCTCATGCCGGTTGCCTGTCCAGTCGAATGCCATGAAAGGTCTATGGTCCAGCCATGGCCGGATACCGCTCTTTTTCCCGAACGTCGGGCCGGTCCATGTCGACCGGCCCGACACCCGGGGAGGGGGCCTCTTCAGAGGCCCATTGCGGCCAGGTCGTCGACCGTATCCTTGTTGATCGGCAGCAGTTGATCGACGATGATGTCGTTACCAACAGGCTTGATCACCCCGAGACCCGGAATGTCATCACCTTCCTTGACGCTCTCGCCCTTGATCAGGCGATCGGCGAGCGTGACGAAGACTTCGCCGGCCTGTTTCGGATTCCACATGAAGCCGCCCGATATCGCACCTGATTTGATCAGCTTCAGGCCTTGGCCTGGCGAGAACGGGCCGAGCACGAAGATCTTGCCCGTCTTGCGGCGTTCCTCGATAGCGCGCCCGGCGCCAATCGGACCCTGGCTGCCGAAGGCGAGGAAGCCGGTCAGATCCGGATGGGCAGCGATGAGATCGAGCGCCGTCGAGCGGCTCTTGTCGACGTCTTCCGCCACGCCGTAGCGCTCGCCGACGAGCTTCATGTCTGGGTAGTTTGCCTTGATATAGGCGATTGCAGCGTCCGCCCAGGCATTGTGGAGCGGCACGGTCAGCGAACCGACGAAGACGGCATATTCGCCTTTGCCGCCCATTTTCTCAGCGAGCAGCTTGCCATGCGCTTCACCGAAGCCGGTGGCCGATGCGAGTTCGAAATTCCAGTCGGCGCCCTTCTGCGAGGGCGACTCATGGGTGATGACCTTGATGCCGGCGGCCTGCGCCTTGGTGAGCACGGGCTCGAGCACCTTGGCATCGTTGGGCACCACGCCGATGACCTTGACGCCCTGGGCGATCAGATCTTCGATGGCGCGCACCTGCAGTGCCGGGTCGGCGCTGGTCGGGCCGATCATGAAGGCATCGACCCCCAGTTTCTGGCCCTGTTCCTTGATCCCGGCTTCCATCGCGTTGAACCAGGGAATGCCGCCGATCTTGACGACAACGCCGACCTTCGGCGCGTCCTGCGCAAACGCGACCACCGCCCCGGCAAGCGACAGCGATGCGGCAAGTGCCGCTACGATAAGGCTCCTCATCCTCACTCCTCCTCAAAGGTCGCTCATACGAACGACGACCACCGGCCGGCTTGCGGCAGGTTGTTCCTGTTGCTTCTCGGCGAGGGAATACCCTTGCCTCCCATTCCGCCTCCTCCGGCGAACCATCTTTTGCACAATCGATCTTTCTTTTTTGCACAATCGATGGTGCAATGACTATCGATCAAGGCGGGGGTTTCGTCAAGAGGGGTTTGTTCCTAAGGGAAGCGACAAAGGAAAGGCGAGATATGACCGACATCGGCAAGAAGAAGGCGACGATCTACGATCTCTCGATGCTATCGGGTGCGTCGCCTTCGACCGTGAGCGCCGTGCTGAACGGGAGCTGGCGGAAGCGGCGTATCAAGGAGGCGACGGCGCAGCTCATTCAGAACCTGGCAAACGAGCACGGCTATACGGCAAACCTGCAGGCTCGTGGCCTGCGTTCGTCCCGCTCCGGTCTCGTCGGTCTTCTGCTGCCGGTGCACGACAACCGCTATTTCTCCTCCATGGCGCAGTCTTTCGAGGCGCAGGTCAGAAGCCGCGGCCAGTGCCCTCTCGTCGTCAGTGCCTGTCGCGATCCGGAGGAGGAGCGCAAGGTCGTCGAGACGCTGATCTCCTATTCGATCGACGAGCTTTTTATCGCCGGCGCAACCGATCCGGATGGCGTGCACAAGGTTTGCGAAAAGGCAGGGCTGAAACACGTCAACATCGATCTGCCGGGCATGCTGGCACCGTCGATCATCAGCGACAATTATGAAGGTGCGCGCATGCTGACGCAGGCGATCATCGAGCGCGCGCAGGAGGATGGACCGCTTTCACCTGACGATCTGTACTTGTTCGGCGGCCGCAACGACCATGCCAGCCATGAGCGAATTCGCGGTTTCCGCGACGTAAAGCGCGCATCGCTGGGCGCCGATCCCGACGTCTGCATCCAGCCGACCGGCTATTCCCCCGCCATGACGGCGCGTGCGTTCGAAGCCTTCTACGAAGGCCACGGAAAACTGCCGCGCGCATTTTTCGTCAATTCCTCGATCAACCTCGAAGGGCTGATGCGCTTTCTCGCCCTGCATCCGCACGAGACCTTCGCCGATATCATCGTCGGCTGCTACGACTACGACCCATTCGGCTCCTTCCTGCCTTTCCCCGTTTTCATGATCCGGCAGGACAGCGAGGCGATGATCACCAAGGGGTTTGCGATCCTCGATGCAGACCGCGGCCCGCCAATCACGCATCTGGTGCGGCCGACCCTCGTGCCCCCACGAACGGCGCTGACCGGCCCACTCGATGCACTGAAGGATATCGAGTAGCGTCCTGCCTCGTCGGAGACACGCTGGGCCGACGAAGAACAGACTCTTTGATGCCGATCGTGTGGCATCGACAACTGCCTTATCGGACCTAGCTTTCTGTGATGCGGCGATCTTCATCGGAGCCGACGGAGAGCTGCTTCCAGTCCAGGTCCTCCTGCAGCTCGAGATATTGCGTCGCGCCGATCTGATCCGTGTCGCGCAATTCCTCAAGGCGCTGGCGCTCAGCGAGGACGGCGGCGATCGTCAGGTCGCGGCGGCGATCGAGCGGCGAGGTCTTGATTGCATCGCTTGATGCGGCCCAATGTTCCTTGCAGATCGTCCGGATCGCTTCGGCCTCAGTGCCGTCTTCCTTCTCAAGCCGCTGAAAGGCGGCTTCGGCGAGCGATCTTCGGGCCGCCTTGAGTTCATCGCGGACTTCTGCCTGCCGACCGAGTTTCAGGAGATGGATCATCGGAGCCAAGGTCGCCCCTTGAATGACCAGGGTTGCGAGCACCACCGTGAAGGCCGTGAGCACGACCAGGTCTCGTTCCGGAAAATCGGCAGGGAGCGCGAAGGCCGTCGCCAGCGTAACGAGGCCGCGCATACCGGCCCAACCCACCAGCAAGGTTTCCCCTGATGTGAAAGGCGCCAATTCATGGCCGCTTCGGTGGCGAGACGCGACGACGGCGTGAAGCAGGAACGCCATCGCCATGCGCGCTAGGATGACGCCGACCACCACGATGGCGGCAAATCCCATCGCCCGCTGAAGCTCTTCAGTCGACATCGTCTCGATGATGCGGCGCGCCTGCAGCCCCATCAGCAGGAAAGCCACCACGTTCAACAGGAAGACGACAGTCGTCCAGACCGCGAAGGAATGCACCCGCATCCGCGGCGAATCCTTGACCGAAGAGAGGGTGGCGATCGTCATTGCGCTCGCCACGGTGGCAAGGACGGCCGACAGGTGCAGATGTTCGGCGATCAGCCAGGTCGAAAAAGCGTAGACGAACTGAAGCAGGGTCCCACCAACCGTATTTTCGGTTATCGGCCGAAGCCGCGAGACGAAATAGCCGAAGACGATGCCGAACAGGATCCCTCCAGGTGCGGCGAACCCCACCTGAAGCGCCGTCCCGGCATCCAGCCCACCCCGCGCCTGGACAGTGAGCGCAGCCCCGAAAAGCAGCAGCGCGGTCGCATCGTTGAACAGGCTTTCTCCCTTGAGCAGGGCATCCACACGGCGGGCGACGGGCAAATTGGAAAGGACTGCCGTGGCGGCTGCGGCATCGGGCGGCGCAACGATTGCGCCGAGTGTGACCGCAACCGCAATCGGAAGCCCGACCGTCAGCATGCTAATCGACACCACCACGCCTGTCGTGACGAGAACGGCAACAACAGCATAGAAGAACAACGGCAGCAGCATGCGCCGCGCCGCGCCCACCGGGAAATCATAGGCCGAATCGACAAGGACCGGCGCGATGAACAGAGCGAGCGCCGTCGGCGGATCGATGGGGATCGTGGGCGCGCCGGGCAACATCGCCACGGCGACGCCGGCGGCAGCCAGAATGCCGGGGTAGGGAAGGCGCATGCGACGTGTGACCTGCAGCAGCAGGATGGCAACCGCCAGCAATGCAACGAGTGTTTCGAAGAACGTCATTTCAGCATACTAGCAGGCTTTCGAGCGCATTGAAGCGGGTGCAGCCCCGATGTAAAGCTTGTGTCGTATCAAGCTGATGAGGGCGACGATGGACTACGAGGTTGCGATTGTCGGCGCTGGCGCAGCCGGGATTGCAGCGGCAAAAAGCCTGGCCGATGCCGGACGCTCGGTCATCATCCTGGAGGCCGGCACCCGCGTTGGCGGGCGGGCTTGGACAATCGAAATGGCCGGAATGCCGCTGGATATGGGCTGCGGCTGGTTGCACTCTGCCGGGCGCAATCCTCTCGTCGCCATTGGCCGGGCCGCCGGATTCAATATCGAACGCGGGCCGACGGCGTGGCAGAGCCAGTGGCACGATCTCGGCTTCACACCGGATGAGCGCGCAGCTGCGGCGGCAGCCTGGAGGGCGCTTGGAGAGCGGATGCAGGTCCGTCCCCCCGCCAGCGACAGGGCGTCGGACGCGCTGGAGCCTGACGGCAAATGGAACGCCTATTGCCAGTCGCTCAGCGGATATCTGAACGGCGCATCGCTGGATCGGCTGTCGGTCGCTGATTTTCTTGCCTATGACAATGCGGCGACCGACGCCAATTGGCGGGTGCACGAAGGCTATGGAAGCCTGATCAGCGCGGTCTTTCCGACCGTCGCCTTGCGCCTCGCGTCTCCCGTTCGACGCGTGGCATTGAGAGGGAGCGGCGTTCAGCTGGAGACCGACCGCGGTCCGGTCAAAGCAGCTGCCGCAATCATCACATCATCGACCACCGTTCTGGCCCGCGGAGCCATTGACTGCGGCCCTAAGGCCGACGATCACCTCCACGCCGCAAGTCAGCTGCCGCTTGGCCTCGCAGACAAGCTGTTTCTGGAACTCCATGGCAATCATGGTCTCGAGCCGGAAACCCATCTGCTCGGCGACCCGCAAAATGCCGAGACCGGCAGCTATTATATTCGGCCGCTCGGCCGGCCGGTCGTCGAAGGCTTCTTTGGCGGAAACGGCGCTGTCGTCATCGAACGCGCGGGTTTGGTGGAGGCATTTGCCTTCGCACTCGACCAGCTGTCATCACTGCTCGGCAGCAACATCCGCCGCCACCTGCGGCCGCTGGCAGCCTCTTCCTGGTGTCGTACCGATTGGATAGGCGGCTCCTACAGCCATGCACTGCCCGGCCATGCGGGCGCACGCGCAGTCCTGGCGCGCCCGGTCGGCGACCGGCTGTTTTTCGCCGGCGAGGCGACGCATCAATCCGACTTTTCGACTGCGCATGGCGCATGGGAAAGCGGGTTGCGGGCCGCCGACCAGGCTGCAGCTGTTCTACCACCCACATACGATATCCCGGCCACTGACCCTTAGTTTATCTTGAGGTGGAATTTCACCGCCCAGATTTTCCACCGAAACAGACGCTGCTCTCGATTTGCTGCCGGCGCATTTCGTAGCCGCGAACCAGCAAGGAATGCGTTGCGACGGTGCGCGCTGCTCCGCGTTGGTCGGTCGCGTCGGTTCAGAGACATCCTGTCAAGTGTACGATCTTCGGCCTGACGTCTGCCGCGCCTGCGTCCCAGGGGATGACGCTTGCTTGACCGCGCGCGCGTTCTTCGGGATCGGTCAGCCAAGCTTGCCGCCCAGCCACATCGATGCGGAACTGCCAATGAACCGAGATGCGTGGTTCGGCCCGCACCAATGTTGACTGTGACCACGATTGCGCGCTAGGCGCTGCACTTTAAACCGGCTGTGGCGGTTCAGCACCCGCGATAACACCCCAACCTTCGGCGCAGGCGCTACTGTCTGTAGATTTTCGAGGGTTTTGCTTCCACCTCGACTCTGCGGGTTGGACATGGCGGCTCCGAGACAGGATGAGCACGCTAAAAAGAGCCCACTACCTCCATTTCCCTAAATAATGGTTACAAATCAGCGACTTATCCTGAGTAAGGTGTCGCCGGTTCACATCCCTTCAAGAGCGCTAAACGGGCGGGACCTCGGCTGAGCCGTACCGATTTACAACGATTGGCTTCGAGTCTTTCTCGCAACACCTGAGCGGGAACTGTAATCTTGGACGGATTTGGCTGGATTAGAGCGATTCAGTTACGGTATCCGTAAGACTGCGAAGCGATTTGCGCGAGCGGGACAGCTAGAGAAAGCGCGTCCGCATCTCCTATAGCAGGACCTTGATGAACGCGGATATGATAGCCGCCTGGGCGGTTGAAAATGGATTCCATGCGATGGATTCCGGGAACTATCGTCGCCATGACAATGCAGGCGTGATCACGATCGAGATAAAGAGGATGTCATTCCTCCTCATCGATGAGAGGCATGGATTGCAACCGCGCCTCATATCGCGGTTGTTCAAAGACATATCCCTCGCAAGCGGGAGCGGCCGCTTGCAGGGTCTTCTTGACCGCAAACGCAATCATTGAGCGCTGACCTTATCCGACAGCCCAACCAATTCAGGTGGCGGATCATGGCTGACGCCGATGAGCACCGTCGCAAGGGTTCTACACTTCAATATTTCTTCTTGCGAACGATCTTGTTGCCGCGGGGTCCGCTCACGACCGGTGTTCGGTCGTGGTTTTCCGCAAGCAGGTTCCGCCAGCGTTCCACGCGATCAGCGACCAGGGCGCCGCTTGCGACAGCTGCCTGGACCGCGCACCCAGGTTCATGGGCATGGGTGCAATCGCGAAAGCGGCAAAGCGGCGCCAGTTCGGTTATTTCAGCAAAGAGGGTGTCTATACCGTCGGCAACATCACTCACGTAAAGCGTTCTTATTCCCGGCGTATCGATGACCCAGCCGCCGCCTGAAATCGCATGCAGGGATCGCGCCGTGGTTGTGTGGCGGCCCTGCGCGTCATATTCGCGGATGGTGCCTGTCTTTTGCTTTGTGTCGGAGCCAGGCCCGGTCATGGTGTTCACCAGCGTTGATTTTCCGACACCTGAAGATCCCACGAGCGCAACCGTCTGGCCAACGCCGCACCAGGGCGTCAACAGGGAAACGGCGTCCGCGGAGCGCCCATTCAAGGCGATGACAGGCAGATCGCGCTGCAAAGCCTCGGCTTGCGCCTGGAACATGCCTGCATCTTCCGCGGTGTCAGCCTTCGTCAGCACAATCACCGGGTTGCTCCCGGCCTGGTTGGCCATGATCAGGTAACGTTCCAGCCGAGCAAGATTAAAATCGGCATTGCACGAGGTCACGATCAACAGAGTGTCGATGTTGGCGGCAACAAGTTGCTGGCCACGTCCGCCTTCCGGGCGTCGCTGAAAGACGCTTTTTCGGTCGAGACGTCTGATGAGCATGTCAGTCCGTGCATCGGCAAGAACCCAGTCGCCCACTGCGTAGTCACCAGTATTGGTATTGGATGGGAATTCCAGTCCGACCGGCCCGGTGACATCGATCGCCTCGATGCGTGCCCGGTGAACTGAAGCGATGCGTCTGGGGATCAAATCCGCTTCGCTGGGCTGGACCTGGTCCGCGAAGAATTCAGACCACCCAAGCAGTTCCAGCGGCGAAGTAAGTTGAGAGCTGGTCAAATCTTGTTCCACCTTCGGTAAAGCTGCCACAAAGGGTTTTTGAATGATCTTCCGCGGCGTTTCGCCTAGCTGCGTGGATGATTCCGTTTTGGCAACGAGGTTGCGTAAGCAGCAGCTTCGCCGGGATAGGGGAAATCGTCCCCGAGCTGACGGTCGCCATCGTAGACTTTGAAGGCAGGCCCTTCGACTTCAACGATCTTATAGCCATTCACGTATTCGATCTTCGGTGTTTTCCAGCCCATCAAAAGCTCTCCAGTGCGGTCCGAGGGTTGTCTCTGAGGATGGTGCCAAGACCTCATACACAGCGATCAATGACCTATCAGGTGCTTCACGATTAGCCAACGCCGGTTCGATCCCGCTCAAGGCCGTCGTTCGTCTGCAAATTCGACAAAGAGCCACCGCCAGGCTGGTTTACACGTGATCAATGGCCCACGATGGCGATCTCCCCCGACCAGAACGCGGAACTGACCTTCAATCTCGCAAGGCTTAGGGAAAGCACCATGCACGCCGCTACGACGTGCTCGTTTGGGCTTTACGCGGAACCAATCGCGCGGCTGGAAACCGGCAGAGCAATCCGTCACCCGTTGACGCTGCGAACAGCAGCAGCGCTACCGCCGCCGGCAGCCCGGCGCGTGGCAAGCGCCTTCGCCGAAAAGAGCGCGTAAATGATCAGCGGAAGGCAGACGAGATAGGATATACGGATGCCAGCATGCTCGGCAATGAAACCGAGCAGCGGCGGCGCCAGGAAGAAGACGACAAAGCTCATCTGGCCGAGGGCGGCGACGTTGAGATACGCCGCGCGATCTGTGCGTTGGGCCGCCGCCGAAACGGCGAGAGGATAGACCGCGCTGCAGCCGGCGCCCATCAACGCAAAGCCCGCCAGCGCGACATAGGGATGCGGCGCCCCCGACACGGCGCAGATGCCGATAGCCGAAAGAACAAGCAACATCGTGGCGACGCCCCGCGCGCCGAACCGATCGACCAGCGGATCGACGAACAGGCGCGCCAGCGCCATGCAGAAGGTAAAGAGCGTCAATCCCAGTCCGCCAATGAAGGGCTCGACCGAAAACACGTCGCGCATATAGATCGCCGACCAGTCGATCCCGGCGCCTTCGACGAGAAAGGCCGCGATGCCGATCACGCAGAGCGGCATTAAGCCCCAGGTGGGAAGCGCTACCAGCGGTGCCTTGCCTTCATGCAACGCGATCCGCGCAGGCGCATTCCGCATGCCGGAAATCGCCCAGATGCCGATGACAAGAACCGCGACAAAGGTCGCGGCGAGATGGAGTTCCATCGAAATGCCGGCTTGGCGGACGACGGAGGAGACAAGCGCCGTGACGAAGAAGCCGAGGCTCCAGAAACCATGCGCCCTGTTCATCACGCCGCGTCCCAGCTGCGCTTCGATGCGGTCGATCTCGACATTGAGATTGATCTCCAGCGCGCCGGCGAGCAGCCCCTCGACGAAGAGCACACAGAACACGACCGGCGCCGCACCGATCCACGGCACCAGCGACAGCAGCGCAGACGTGCCGAGAACAGTAATGAATGCCGTCGTACGCGCGCCGAGCCGGGCGATCAAAGGCGAAGATAAAGTCAACGAAATCAAGGCGCCGATCGCAGCCCCTATCAGCGTCAACCCAAGCTCGGACTTATTGACGCCCATCGCAACCTGCAAATCCGGCATCGATTTTCATGATGCAACTCCGGGGATTGACGCGTCGACGCAAAACACGCGCGTATGGACCTGGGATGTCTATCTCACAGGGCCCAAGATCGAAACTTGTTTCTGAGGGAATGCGTCGGAGAATGTGATCTTGGGGACCGGCGCGATTTGCCGAGCCGCGGTAACGTGCGCGTGCCGCTTGATCAAGGTTGCAAGCTTGCCGCCGCGATTCCGAACGCGAGCTTCGTACCGCTTGAGAGCAAGAACCATGTGCTCGTGCCGGACGAGGCCTGCATGTAACGTGTTTCAAGCCGAACTTGCTGCCTTCCTCGGGTAGCGCGGTTCGTGGGGCTATCTCACATCAAGCCTCCCAACGATCTCCTTTGGTCCAGACCAGGTGCGTCGCTTTTCGCCGATACAGATTGAGGAGCTAGTTTGACAAACTTTGCCAATTTCAGTTTAACTTGTGCGCAGTATGGAGGCTCGAATGGCCGACTGTGGCGACGGCCATCTACCCATCGCTCCCGTTTTTCGTACCCGACTCGGGTAACAACACAGCCAGGCGGCGGCGCAACTCATTTCTGAAAATTGCGCGTGCCTGCGCGATTTCGTGGAAGCCGATATGCGCAACAAAGCGCATGACCGTAGAGACGGAGACGCCACAGTCATTCGCGATGGAGGTCGTGCTGCCAAAGGCCATGAGTTCCGGTTTGGCCAGGACCCTCTTCGCCACATTCTCGACGCGAAGAGGGAAGGTGACGTGGCGGCAGGCGATGGCCGATTTCAGCTCTTCGAAACTTGCCGGCGGGCTGCTCAGACTGCGGATATGCTGCGGCATTTCTTGGCACACTCCGTCTTTTACGAACCGGCCTAGAGGCCGGAAAGCTGGATCGTCCTGTGCTCGGTAACCGACGTGATGCAGGCGAGCGCGATGGCAAGCGCATTGCGGGCATCTTCACCGGTCGGGCCAGTGACGGTGCCTGTCCTTATGGCCTCGACGAAGGAGGCGAGCTGGGCGGTGTAACCGTGGACAAAGTGATCCGTGTCACGCCGCCAGGTATCGTTCGAAACTCCGTTCTTGTCGTAGAGCGTCATCGAGGAACGGCGTACATCGCCCATCGTCACCATGCCTCCGGAGCCAAAGACCTCGCCGCGGATGTCGTAGCCGTACATGGCGCAGAAATTCGCCTCCGCCACGGCGATCGAACCGTTGTCGAAGCGGATGGTGACGACGGCGGTGTCGTGAAAACCCTTTCTGGCAAAGTCCGGTACCACGAGCGCATCGGCAATCGCCGTCACCTCGATCGGGGTTGCTGTCGGGTTCAGCCACAGCAGGGTGTCGAAGTCGTGGATCAGCGTCTCGTAGAAGATCGTCCACAGCGGCGTCTTTTCCGGGTTGCCGCCGTAGGGACCCGGGTCTCTCGTCAACGAGCGAAGAAGCTGGACGGAACCAACTTTGCCGGCGTCGATCGCCGCGCGGCCCTCGTAAAAAGCCTGGTCCCAGCGGCGATTGAAGCCAACCTGGAGCGGTACCTTGGCAGATCTTGTGGCAGCAATCGCTTCGTCGGCCTCCTCAAGCGTCAGCGCCATCGGCTTTTCGCAGAAGACCGCTTTTCCAGCCCGCGCGGCTTCCACGACGACGCTCGTGTGGAAGCGCGCCGGCGTTGCGATAATGACGCCATCGATCTCGGGATTGGCGAGAAGTTCCGTCACGCTGGTATAGGCTTCGGGCGCATCAAGCGCCGCCGCGAGTTTTTCGGCAGCGCCCGGCGCCGGATCGGCGACGGCCACGAGACTGGCATCGACCAGACGCCGGGCGACGCTTTCGGCGTGGAACGAACCGATGCGGCCGGCACCGATGAGCGCGAGATTGACGGGACGGTGGGCGGGCATGGAAAGCTCCTGAAAATGCTGTTGTCGGATCAGAGGGAAAACGCGTCGCGAAAGCGGGAAAGCGCCAGCTCGTCATCGCCGGATGACCAGGCTTCCATGCCGATCGTGCCCCGGTAGCCCATCTCATTCAGGGCGCGTGCGATCGCCGGATAGTTGATTTCACCAGTGCCCGGCTCCTTGCGGCCGGGAACGTCGGCGACCTGGATTTCACCGATATGTGGAAGAGCGGTGCGGCAAAGCTCGATCAAGTTCCCCTCGCCGATCTGTGCGTGGTAGAGATCGAGGTTGAGCTTCAGTGAAGGCCGGTTGACGGCCGCCACCAATGCGATTGTGTCGGCCGACTTGGCAAACGGCGTCTTTGGATGGTCAACAGCCTCGTTCAGGTTTTCGAGGACGAAGATAACGCCTTCCTCCTCGCCGAGATCAGCGATGCGGTTTAGCGTATCGGCCGCCTTCAGCCACATGGCGCCGGTGACGACCTCGGACTTGACGACGGGCAGGCCCTGTCCATCGAGCCCCGTCCCATGCAAGTTGAGGCGTGGGCAATTCAGTTCCTTTGCCACCGGGATCGACTGGCGTGCGGTGCGTAGCAACTCCTCCGCGCCGTCATCGTCTGCCAGCGTGCCGGTGATATAGCCCGTCATCGACGAGAACGTGGTGCCGGACTTTGCGATCGCCTTGATGTCATGTTTCGTCCAGTCCCAGATTTCCGCCTGGAAGCCGAGTTCTGTGATCCGTTTCAGCCGATCAAGAACGGGCAGGGAGCGAAACACCATTTCAGCGCAGACTGCGAGCATGAAAGGCGAGGTTTTTAGGATCGTGGTCATTTGTGTTTCCCAATGCTTGTATTGCTCAGATCGTCCCACCGAGCTCGTGAGAAATCACCTGCAGTTCCTTGCCGCCGGCCATGAGGTTCTGCAGTTCCTCGAGAGAAATCTCGCTTTTGTCGAAGGTGCCGAGCGTCTTTCCACGATTGAGAACCGTGAAGCGGTTCCCGACTGCAAAGGCGTGGCGGACATTGTGGGTAATAAAAATTACGCCGAGGCCCTTTTGTTGGACCTGGTGGATGTACTTCAGCACCATCGAGGTTTGGGCAACACCCAATGCCGACGTCGGCTCATCGAGGATGAGCACCTTGGCTCCGAAATAAACGGCCCGCGCGATCGCCACACATTGCCGCTCGCCGCCGGAAAGGGTGCCGACCGCCTGGTTGGGATCGCGTATATCGATGCCGATCTTGTGCATCTCCTCGCGGGTCACCTCGCTGCAATACTTGAAATCGACACGCCGGAACGGCGGAATGCCCTTTACGGGTTCCCGTCCCATGAAGAAGTTTCGCGTGATCGACATCAGCGGGATCATCGCCAGATCCTGATAGACGGTCGCGATGCCGGCATCGAGCGCATCGCGCGGACTGGTGAACGCGACCGGCTTTCCCTCGACCAGGAAATCGCCGCCCGAAGGACGGACCACACCCGACAGCGTCTTGATGAGTGTGGATTTCCCGGCCCCGTTGTCGCCAAGCAGGCAGAGCACTTCGCCCTGCGATACCTTCATCGAAACGCCCGAGAGCGCGATGACGGAGCCGTAGTGCTTGACGATATTTTTGACTTCAATGACCGGCGGAGCGCTTTGTGATTGGCTATCAGTCATGATCAGCGCTCCCCTGTCACTTTGCGGCGGATGAAATTGTTGAAGAGAACGGCCAGAAGCAGCATGGAGCCGAGGAACACCTGGAACCAATCCGAGTCGAACTTCGTGTAGGTCAGGCCGATCGAGACGAGGCCGAAAATGATGGCACCGAAGAAGGCGCCGATCGCCGAACCATAACCGCCGGTCAGCAGGCATCCGCCAATCACGGCAGCGATGATCGCCTCGAATTCCTTCTGGAAGCCGCGGCGCGCGTCCGTCGAGCCGGCGTCCAGAACCGTGATGATGGCCACAAGCGCCGCGGCGCAGGCCGTGAGCGCGAAGAGCCCCGTCTTCACGCGATCGACCGGTACGCCGGAGTTTCTTGCCGCATTGGGATCGCCGCCGGCGGCAAAGACCCAGTTTCCGCTCCGGGTGCGCAGAAGAACCCAGGTGGCGAGCCCGGCAATGGCGATGAACCAGACCACGGACACCGGCACGCCCGTGACTTTCGGAACGCCGTTGTCGAACTTCTCGATCAGGCCATGGGCTGCAAGCCAGCTGAAAAGATCCTGGAAGGCGACGCCTGAGAACAAGCGCTTCAAGGGACCGTCGCCGACGACCTCACCTATACCGCGAAGCTGCGTTGAGCCGCCTGTCGCCCATTTCAGGCCAACAAGGGTTAACCCCCGCAGAATAAAGAGGAAGGCAAGCGTGACGATGAACGACGGCAGCCGCGTCCTGATCACAATCTGTCCGTTCACCGCGCCCATGGCGGCTGCAAGCAGCATCGTGATGATAATGGAAATCCAGAGCGGTTGGCCGAAATTGGTCAGGGCCGCACCGAAGATCAGGCCCGCGAAGGCGACCATCGAGCCGATCGAAAGATCGAACTCGCCACCAATCATCAGCAGAGCTGCCGCAATGGCGAGAATTCCCAGCTGTGAGGCTGGAGCCAGGATCGTCATCACACCTGAAAGCGAAAACATCGAACGGTCTGCGGTAAGAAAGAAGAACGTCACCACCAGGACGAGGCCAGCAACCGCGCCGAGCTCGGGCCGACGCATCATATGTGTAAGAAAGCCCACCTGTTTGATGCGCTCGTCGGAGTTTGACGCATCTCCTATTTTTTGCTCAATCGGAGCCATGATACCTACCTCCCAATGGATGCAATTCGCCGAAGCGTCGAGGGCATCCCTCACGACGCACATCGTCTGTCGAACACCCTTCTTCGAAAGCGGGGAGGGTGTTCGACAATCACGCCTTTCGGCAGTCGCGGATTAACGGATGCCCTTTGCCGATAGTTCGACGACCTGAGCGGCCTTTTCCTTGGTGATCAGGTTTGGACCGGAAGGCACGTTGCCGCCGGGGATCAGGCCGTATTTGGCATAGTTCGCGAGGAAGACCGCCGGCAGATAACCCTGGAGGAACTGCTGCTGATCGATGGCGAAAGCGGCATCGCCAGCAGCGACAGCCTTCAGGAAGTCTGCAGAAAGGTCGAAAGTGGCGACTTTGATCTTGCCAGCCATGCCTGCATCGGCGACGGCAGCCAGAGACGGTTCGCCGGCCGTGCTTGCGCCGAGTGCCATGATCGTGTCGATTGCGGCGTTCGAGCTCAGTGCAGCCTTCACCTTGGCCCGAACGTCCGCCGGATCGTTGGAGACGGGCAGGACCGTAACGCTGCCTGCAAAGCCGTCGGAGAAGCCCTGGCAACGCTGATCGAGGGAGACGTTGCCGACTTCCTGGTTGACGCAGATGGCAACCTTGCCGCCCATTTCCTTGAGCTTTTCACCCGCTGCCTTGCCGGCGCTGTATTCGTCCTGGCCGACATGGAGAAGCGCTCCGAGTGACTTTGAAACGTCGGAACCGGAATTGATGGAAATGACCGGAATGCCGGCGGCGACAGCCTTCTGGATCGACGGGCCTAATGCGGACGAATCCGGGATCGAGACGATCAGACCGGCTGGTTTCTGGTTGACGGCGGCGTCGATCAACTGGCTCATGGCCACCATGTCGAAGGTTTCCGGCGCACGATAGTCGATGCTGACACCGGCATCCTTGGCGCCGGCGCTCACCCCGTTCTTGACAACAGACCAGAAGGGGTCGTTGGCCTGGCCGTGCGTTACGGCGATGATGTTGATATCCTGTGCGATGGCAACGCCAGATGCAGCGCCAAGTGCGCCAACCACGGCAACGCCCAGCACAATTTTACGAAGAAACGATTTCATAAAAACTCCTCCCAAAGGGTGTCCCGCGCCTCCTAGCGCGAGAACCACCAAAAACGCCTCAGACGGCGCGTCCTCCATTTGCTACCGGGTGCACATTTTTTGCTACCGGTAGCAAACGTGCATAGCTATAAGATTCTTGCTAAGAGAAATCAACCATTCATTTCGCGCTCCGGCAGAAATGGAATAAACGTTTCGAAGGGGAGAGGTTCGACTATGAAGCGAGCGACGGCGCAGAACGTGGCGATGGAGGCCGGCGTTTCAAAGTGGACGGTCATCCGCGCATTTACGCCGGGTGCATCGATCACGGACGCAAGCAAAGCCAAAGTGCTGGAGGCGGCAGAGCGGCTCAATTATCGGCCTAACCTGTTGGCCAGGAGTCTTGCCACCAATTCTACCCATCAGGTCGCGGTTCTCGTTGATGACTTCGCAAACCCGCATAAGCTTCCGTTTCTTGAAAAGCTGACCGCTAGCCTGCAGGCGGAGGGGCTCGTGACCATGTTGATCAATATCAATCAACACTACAATCACGTGCACGCCATATTGAATGCCGACCAGCGGCAGGTTGATGCGATCGTGCTCTTTGGTACGGCGTTTCGGGACGAGATGTTGACAGATCATAAGCTGGGACGCGCTGGGCCTCCGATGTTTGTTCTCGCTCGAGATAGCCAGATCGAAGGTGTTCCCGCCATCTCCTGCGATGCGGTCGTGGCGATTGCCGAGATCGGCGAGCACCTATTAAAAAGGGGATATCGGAGACCGGGATTTATGGCCGGGGCGCGTACATTGTCTACAGCGCTTGGCAGGCGGAGAAACTTTAAGGAGTTCTGGCGAACCGCTCTCGGCGTCGAGCTCGTCGAGATGTCTGCCGAGCGCTACAGCGCAGAAGCCGGCGCGCAGGCCGCCCGGGACTATCTGTCCAAAGTCGCGCCGGAAGACCGGATCGATGTCCTGATGTGCGAAAACGATGCCCTCGCGTTCGGAGCGATGGATGTTGCCCGAAGCGAGTTCGGGTTACGTGTTCCGGGCGATCTCGCCATTGTGGGCTTCGACAACGCTGCCCCAGCAGCGTCACCAGCATACGGCCTTACAACCTACGAGCAACCCACCGACCAGATGGTCAAAGCGGTAATAGACATGATTCTGGAAAGAGCGCCGAGGGAGACGGTTAACTTCAAAGGCAAGCTTGTGGTGAGAGATTCGGCCTGATTGATCGAGCAATAGGACAGACCAAAGCGTATTTGGGCAAAATCCCCCAGGCGGAAAACCACTTCGTTCAAACAAATATCTCGAGACAGTGAGCGCTTTAACGCCCGGCTATCGCCTTCAAGCAACCCCATCGCCGCGCGCAATACGCCTGACTTCGCCAGCCGCCGCGTCGAGGATGCCCTGCGATAGGTTCTCGTCCTCCATGATGCGGGAAAGCGTGACGGCGCCTACCATGAGAGACAGTATCGCCATCGCCTTATCGCTGGGATTGGAACTCTTGGCGTCGTCCATCAGCTCATCCAGGACCTCGAAGTGAGCTCGGATCCCATCTTCAAATGGACGCCTGACCTCTTCACTCTGCCGCGCCGCGTCCGATCCCAAGGCCACCAAAGGGCAGCCGTCAGCCTTTTCTCCCCTATGATCCGAGGACAGATAGAACGACATGACGGCTTCGAGGGGATCGGAGCTGTCCGCAGCCGCTGCCGACCATCGCCGTGTGGCGCTTTCCATTGCCCGCCTCGATGCAAGTGCGGCCAAGTCGTCCTTCGACGTGAACTGCTTGTAGAATCCACCTTGCGTAAGCCCGGCGCCTTTCATCAGATCCTTGAGTCCGATCCCATCGAAGCCGTGCTCTCGAAACAGACGGCTGGCGACATTGATCACCGTTTCCCGATTTTCCTCGGCCTGCGCGCGGCTCACTCTCATATCGATCTCCAATTAGATTTCATTTGACATCTATATCGTAAATAGAGTTAGATCGCAATCTAAATCATCCAGATCGCGGGTCAAGAAGAGAACTTAAAATGAAACGCAAACACGTCCTGACTTTCGTGGGCCTCGTGATGGCGGCGGGGGCGACTGCCTTTTTCCTGGTTTTCGAATCGCCGAAACAGGAAGCCGTGGCTGCAGACCCAAGAACTGCTTCGCCACTTGTAAAGGTGGCAGAAGCAACGACCACTGAAACGGCGAAGCGCTCGTTTACCGGCACGGTCGCTTCGCGAGTACAGAGCAATCTCGGGTTTCGGGTTCCGGGCAAGATCGTCCAGCGGATGGTCGATGTAGGCCAGCAGGTGAGACAAGGCCAGGCCCTGATGCGCATTGATGAAACCGATCTCCAGCTCGCGCTGACAGCAAAGCGCAATACGGTTACCGCAGCGCGTGCCGTCCTGACCCAGGCACAGGCAGATGAGAAACGATATGCGACGCTGGTGAAAAATGGATTGGCTGCCACTCAACAGCGTTACGAACAAGCAAAGGCGGCGCTGGACACGGCCTCTGCACAGCTTGCCGCGGCTGAAGCCGATGCCAAGGTCGCCGAAAACGCGGCCACCTATACCGTTCTTCTTGCAGATTCGGATGGTACGGTCGTCGATACTCTCGGAGATCCCGGACAAGTCGTGGCTGCTGGCCAAACAGTGGTTCAACTCGCGCAGTCTGGGCCGCGTGAAGCTGTTGTCTGGCTGCCTGAGACGTTGCGGCCCGACATAGGGTCCGAAGCCAAAGCCAGCGTCTACGGTGGCGACGGTCTCAGTGGAAAAGCTCGTTTGCGACAGATCTCCGATGCCGCCGATCCGCAAACCCGCACCTACGACGCACGTTATGTTCTTGAAGGCCCGGCCGCATCCGCTCCGCTCGGCTCGACGGTGACGATCACGATCCTGGATGTTGACCGGCAGTCGGAGGTCTCCGTACCGGTCGGCGCTATCCTGGACGACGGTACCCGGACAGGCGTGTGGGTTGTCAACGGCGCCACGTCGACCGTGAACTTTTTCCCAGTCGAGATCAAACGGATCGGCGAGGAGACCGCGTTTGTCACCGGAATCGGCGTTGGTCAGCAGGTTGTCGCTCTGGGCGCGCATCTCCTTGAAAATGGCGCAACTGTCCGGACTGGCGTGCAGCAAGAGGTGACAAAATAATGAGCTTCAATCTGTCCGCCATCGCGGTTCGTGAACGCGCCGTTACATTATTTTTTATTGTTCTGTTGGCCGCCGCAGGGGTCTACGCCTTCGTCAAACTGGGGCGTGCCGAGGATCCGTCCTTTACTATCAAGACACTGACGGTCACGTCAGTCTGGCCAGGCGCCACCGCGCGTGAAATGCAGGATCTCGTTGCCGAGCCTCTTGAGAAGCGCATTCAGGAACTCACCTGGTACGACCGTGTCGAAACAACGACGCGGCCTGGCTACGCCTTCCTCACGGTCACACTCAAAGATAATACTCCGGCAAGCGCCGTCGCAGAAGAGTTCTATCAGGCTCGCAAAAAGCTTGGCGACGAGGCTCGAAATCTTCCGCCCGGCGTCATGGGTCCCTTTGTCAATGATGAATATTCCGACGTGAGCTTCGGCCTTTACGCATTGAAGGCGAAGGGGATGCCGATGCGCGATCTCGTTCGGCAGGCGGAGATCATTCGTCAGGATCTCCTGCATGTTCCCGGTGTCAAAAAAATCAACATCCTCGGGGAGCGTCCCGAACAGATCTTCGTCGAATTTTCCTATGCCAAGCTGGCGACACTTGGAATATCGGCCCAGGATATTGCCGCAGCCTTGCAGAGACAGAACACGGTGACGCCCGCAGGCTCGATCGACACGCGCGGGCCACAGGTCTTCATCCGTTTCGACGGAGCCTATAACAGCGTGCAGGCAATTGCTGACACGCCAATCGTGGCCGCCGGACGGACGCTGAAGCTTTCCGATCTGGCGGATGTGCGGCGCGGCTACGAGGATCCCGCGACCTACATCATCCGCCATGAGGGCGAGCCTACAATCATGCTAGGTGCGGTGATGCAATCGGGTTGGAACGGTCTTGAACTTGGCAAGGCGCTTGAAGCGCGATCGGCTGCGATCGCGCAGACATTGCCGCTGGGTATGACGCTCACCAAAGTCAGCGATCAGGCCGTCAACATCGACGAGGCGGTCGGTGAATTCATGCTGAAGTTCGCCATGGCGCTTGGCGTCGTCCTGTTCGTGAGCCTTGTCGCACTCGGCTGGCGCGTCGGCATTGTTGTCGCGCTCGCAGTTCCGCTGACGCTCGCCGTCGTCTTTCTCATCATGCTGGAAACCGGCCGGTTCTTCGACCGCATCACGCTCGGCGCGCTCATCCTTGCGCTGGGCCTTCTCGTGGACGACGCCATCATCGCGATCGAGGTCATGGTGGTGAAGATGGAAGAGGGCATGGACCGCATCAAGGCGGCCGCCTATGCCTGGAGCCACACCGCGGCGCCGATGCTGTCCGGCACACTCGTCACAATCATCGGACTGATGCCCGTTGGTTTCGCCAAGTCGACTGCAGGCGAATATGCCGGCAACATCTTCTGGGTCGTAGGTTTCGCCTTGATCGTCTCGTGGTTTGTTGCAGTGATCTTTACGCCATATATGGGAGTGAAGTTGTTGCCTGACATCAAACCGGTCGAGGGTGGACATCACGCCATCTATGATACGCCGAACTACCGTCGCCTGCGATCGCTCATCGCGTTTGCGGTTCGTCATAAATTCATGACCTGCGCAGTCGTCGGCATCACCATGGCTGTTTCGGTCGTCGGAATTGGCGGCGTAAAGCAGCAGTTCTTCCCAACATCGGATCGACCCGAGGTTCTGGTTGAAGTTCGCATGCCTGAGGGCACGAGCATCGAAACCACGACGACCGCAGTGAAGAAAGTCGAAGACTGGCTGCAAGCCCAGCCGGAAACTAAAATCGTCACCAGCTATGTAGGGCAGGGCGCGCCCCGGTTCTTCTTTGCCATGGCACCCGAACTGCCCGACCCCGCCTTCGCCAAGGTTGTTGTGCTGACGCCGGATGCGCATGCACGAGAAGAGCTAAAGCATCGCCTTCGCGCCGCCATTTCGGAAGGGCTTGTTCCTGAAGCATCCGTCCGTGTAACGCAGCTTGTCTTTGGGCCCTACACGCCGTTCCCGGTCGAGTTTCGGATCATGGGACCGGATCAGGAGGAACTCTATAAGATTTCCGAGCAAGCCCTTGCAATTATGAAAACTGTGCCCGATGTCCGTCAGGCCAACCGCGATTGGGGCAACCGAACCCCTGTCCTGCGCTTTGTCCCCGATCAGGAGCGGCTCAATCTGATCGGTCTTTCACCTTCTGAGGCGGCACAGCAGATGCAGTTGCTGCTGAGCGGCATCCCTGTCACCCAGGTGCGCGACAATATCCGAAACGTGCCTGTCGTCGCACGAAGTGCTGGCGAAAACCGCCTTGACCCATCACGTCTTGCAGATTTTTCGCTGATGAGCCGGAATGGCCGCCAAGTTCCACTCGATCAGATCGGGCATTCCGAGATCCGCTTCGAGGAACCGATCCTGAAACGTCGCGATCGGATGCCGGTGATCACGATACGCTCCGACATCAACGAGGCGACGCAACCTCCCGAGGTTTCGCAACAGGTCATGAAAGCGCTTCAGCCGCTGATCGCATCGCTCCCCGTGGGATACCGCATCGAGATGGGCGGCAATATCGAAGAGTCTCTCAAGGCCAATGTCGCCCTTGTTCAGGTCTTCCCGCTGATGATCGCGGCCACGTTGATCGTCATCATTCTGCAGGTTCGCAGTCTGTCGACGATGACGATGGTGATGCTGACCGCACCGCTTGGCCTTGCCGGTGTTGTCCCGACACTGCTCCTCTTCAATCAGCCGTTCGGCTTCAACGCCATTCTCGGATTGATAGGATTGGCAGGTATCCTGATGCGCAACACGCTGATCCTGACAGAGCAGATCAAGGAAAATCAGGCGGCAGGTCTTGATGATTATCATGCGGTCATCGAAGCGACCGTGCAGAGGACACGCCCTGTCATCCTGACCGCGCTCGCAGCCGTCCTGGCCTTCATCCCTTTAACGCATTCGGTTTTCTGGGGGTCGATGGCCTATACGCTGATTGGCGGAACAGCTGCTGGCACCGTGATGATCCTGCTCTTCCTTCCGGCCCTGTACGCTGTGTGGTTCCGGATCAAGCCTCCGAAGCAAGAGAGCTACCGGGAAGCGATCATCGATGAGCCGCAAATCGCCAGGCCAATGGCCGCCGAATAGGGCACCTCATGCGCAAAACATCCTCTCCGGTTTTCCAATGGATTGTCAACTGCGAAGGTTCATGCCAGCCTTTGCAGTGGATAGCAGCCTGCGGAAAACATTCGGCTTCGGCAAGCAGAGGTGATTGGAACCGAGGATTGTCACAGCTTCGGCCGGTTTAGGATGTTGTACGTGGGGAAGAAAGTTTTGCTCTCGCCACGTTTGTCCCCTTGGATCGCAGTTCCATAAGATAGATTATGCGATACAATGCTGTAGCCGCAAAGTTGAAGTGTCCTGTTTCTGCAAAGTTGGAATGTCACACTCCCCGCGTTTGATTGGCGCCGGGGAGATTGCCGATGGGACTGATAGCGATGAGCGAGCGTGATCTGCAGCGGATCGAGGTTTTGTCGAAGGTCGTTGACGGCCGGGCGACGCTGGTCTCGGCGGCGCGTGTTCTGGGCTTGAGCGAGCGCCAGGTGCGCCGGCTGTTGGAGCGGATCAGGACGACCGGCGCGGCGTCGATCCGGCACAAGGCGATCGGCCGACCGTCGAACAACAGGATCAGCC